>NZ_NBNZ01000009.1:0-95914 GCF_002213195.1 Thioclava sp. F42-5 | reverse complement strand
GCGGTCTGCACTGTCATGTGCAGCGACCCCGCGATGCGCGCGCCTTTCAGCGGTTTGCTCTCGCCGAATTCTGCGCGGCAGGCCATCAGGCCCGGCATTTCGGTTTCGGCGATGTCGAGCTCTTTGCGGCCATATTCGGCCAGAGCGATATCCTTGATTACGTAATCGGCCATGCGCGGCTCCCAATCTGAATTTGGGAGCTATGTAGCACCGGGACCGTAAAGCGGCAATGAAGGCCGATCACGATCAGGTGGCGGGAAGAATCCCTTCGCGATGCAGAAGCGCTACCGGGTTCTTGCCACGCTTCCAGTCGGTGCCCGAGGATACGATGCAGGAGACGTTGTCGGCGCGGGTATAGACCGCAGTCCAGGTGCCCATGAGGCTCGACGCGTAAAGCTCGACCTTGCGGTGATCGCCGAGCTGTTTCGTCATCGCGGGCTTCTCCGCGAAATCGTGATTGAGGGAATCCACCAGCTTCGCGCGCTTGTCGCAATATGGTTGGTTGGGGCTTTGTGCCTCGCCGATCGCGGTGACGTCGTCGAAGGCGGACAGATCGCCATAGGGAATTTCGGAGGGAATATCCTCCATCGGGCGCCCGTTGCCCTCGTAGCCGTCGAGCATGACCTGCCGCGCCGCTTGGGGATGCTGGGCAGGCGTCACAGCCTCGTCGCTGCGCACGGCGGCGATGGCGATGGTCGCGGGGATCGAAATGATGGCGATCCCGGCGGTAAGAAACGTGGTTTTCGAGGTTTGCATTTTCGCGTCCCCTTTTTCTCTCCGTGTCAACCCGAGAACTCGCCATGCGCGGAAATGTTCCTCTTTCTGTGACGTTTACAGCCGGATTGGCTTTGGCTAGTCACAGATACGCGCTGCATGAGAGGAGCGAATGGAGATCGATCTGGCCTGCTCGAAACCGGCGCAGCACCGCAATGCGATCGCGTTTTGCTGCGACGGCGCTTACCCGCCTTATGCGGCGCATGCGGCCGCCCAGATTGCCGCGCTCCATCCGGATCGGGATTTCGACATCTGCATCGTGAGCGCCGAGCCGGTCACGCTTCCGGATTCGCCCGAGGCGTTGGGTCTGCGGCTGTGCAGTTTCGATGCGGAGCCGATATTCGCGGGCTTTTCGACGGATCGCGGACGCGGTTCGGGCATGTATGTGCGGCAGATGCTCCCGCAGATTTTTGCGGATGACACCGGCCCGACGAAACCGTGTAAAGCGCGACCGGAGACACTGCAGCCACGCTTTGGCCGGGCAGTAAGCTGATGAAGAAAATGCTCTTTCGGCGTCTCATCAACAGAAACAAGATGGCGCACTATCTCGCGCGCTCTCTCGACGACTATACGGTGATCACATGAAACGCGCTTGGCAAAGGATGCTCTCGGGACGCCGGCTCGACCTGCTGGACCCGACGCCCGTCGATATCGAGATCGAGGATATCGCGCATGGTCTGGCTTTCGTGGCCCGCTGGAACGGGCAGACCTTCGGTGACTGGCCCTATTCGGTGGCCGAGCATTCGCTGCTGGTGGAGCAGATTTTCTGCCACCAGAATCCTAGGATCGCGGCGAAATGGAAATTGGCGGCGCTTTTGCACGACGCGCCGGAATATGTACTGGGCGATATGATCAGCCCGGTGAAAGCGGCGATCGGCGAAGGCTACGGCGCGCTCGATAATCGTCTGATTGCGGCGGTGCATATACGGTTTGGTCTACCCGCGGCGCTTCCCGTGCGAATCAAACGCGCGATCAAAAAGGCGGATATCGTTTCGGCGCGGTTGGAGGCCGAACAGATCGCCGGATTTTCCAAGGCGGAATCCGACAAGGTTTTCGGCAAACTCGCGCCCGAATATGCCGAGACCTTTAAAATACACCTGCGGCCACCGTCGGAAGTGCGCGCTGATTATACCGCACGCCACGAAGCGCTTCTGGCAGAGCTGTAATGCGAAAAGCCTGCCATTTCGGCAGGCCTTGCATAAAGGTATCCAATTCGAGACTCAGATCTTCAGATCGTCGAGCGATTTTCCATTATCGAGAGCGGCTTGCACCCAACGCGGCTTGCGGCCACGGCCGGTCCAGGTTTCGCTGGGATTGTCGGGATTGGCGTATTTCGGCGGCACGGTGCGGCGCGGCTTGGCCGAGCCCGAACCGGTCAATTCCGCCAACGAATAGCCCATATCGCGTGCCGCGCGCTCAAGCTGATCGATCGCTTCTTTCTTCTTGCGATCCTCGTAGCTGGAGATCGCCTTGTCGACTTGCTTGCGAAGAGCCTTGAGCTCGTCGAGGGACATATCATCTAGATTCATTTTAATGCTCCGAATTGCATATTCCGAAGCATTAAATAGAAACGTAAATTAATTAACAACCTGACCAAAACGTCAGCGGGGGCTCCGTTTGGCCAAAATCCGCTGAAGGGTCCGGCGGTGCATATTCAAACGGCGCGCGGTTTCCGAGACATTCCGGTCGCAAAGTTCGTACACACGTTGAATATGTTCCCAACGCACGCGATCCGCGCTCATCGGGTTTTCCGGCGGCGGCGGGGCGACTTCGCCTTTCGCCAATAGCGCGTTCGTGACGTCAGTGGCATCGGCAGGCTTCGCGATATAATCGGTCGCCCCCATTTTTACGGCGGCCACCGCGGTCGCAATCGCCCCGTATCCGGTCAGAACCACGATTCGGGCATCGGCACGCTTTTCACGAAGCGCCTCGACCACATCGAGCCCATTTCCGTCCTCGAGCCGCAGGTCGATCACTGCATAGGCGGGCGGGTTCGATTGCACGATGGCGCGGCCTGCAGCCACGGTTTCGGCCGTCTGGGTCTCGAAGCCGCGCTTCTCCATCGCGCGCGCCAGCCGCGTGAGAAACGGTACATCATCATCGACGATCAGAAGCGATTTGTCCGGACCGATATCCGCGCTGATGTCTTCAGCCATTATCGTAACTCCCTGTCGTCGAGTTTAACGTTTGATTGGTTTTAGACGCGCGCGCCTACTCGGTCAATTTCCGGCTGCGCCGTCGGGATTGGCGTTTTTCCATGCGTCGACGAAACAGGCGACGCTGTCGGCCATCTGCTCCGGCGTCGTGTCGCGGTTGTAGTATTCCGCGAAACCGGAATCGGGGAAGACCAGGTAGCTCTGTGTCGAGTGGTCGATCAGCGTGTAGGGGTCGTTAGGATCCTGCACTTTGAAATAGGTACGATATTCCTGCGAGACCTTCTTGATCTGCTCCGGCGTGCCGGTCAGTCCGATCATTTTCGGATGCATGAAATCGGTGAATTCCTTGATAAGCTCCGGCGTGTCGCGCGCGGAATCGACCGAGATGAAGACCGGCGTCACCGAATATCCGCGCTTTTCGAGGAGGCTCACGGCCTCGGCGTTGCGCGCGCTGTCGAGCGGGCAGACATCGGGGCAGTAGGTATAGCCAAAATAGAGAATGCTCGGCTCGGTGATGACATCCGCATCGGTCACCTCCTTACCGTTCTCGTCGGTCAGCGTGAAAGGACCGCCAATCTCGCCCGCGCCGCCTGCGACGACACTCTGGCGGCATTGCGCGAAAATATCGTCGTCCTGGCTGCGGGTCGCTGCGAACCAGGTAACGCCAAGGCCGATGACCACGATCGCCGAAGCGCCGATGGCGGAAATTTTCGCAATACGGTTCATATTGTCACTCCTCTCACGGCTGCATTGATCGCGCGGCGGGCGGCGATTATCAATGCTTTCATGCCGCCAATTCCGGCGATGTGCGCTTTGGACGCGGGAGACGACATGGCTCAACGCCTCGAGGCCCAACCCGGCCCGGCCGAAATTCACCACGACTGGGTACGCCTCCGGACGCTGATCTTCCTGCGCTGGACCGCGATCGTGGGACAGCTTGGCGCGATTTTCGTGGCCTATTTCGTTTATGATATCGCGTTGGATCTGGCGCTGTGCCTCGCCACGGTGGCGGCAGCGATCGCGGCCAATCTCGTGGCGATTTTCCTGTTTCCCGACACCAAGCGCCTCACCCAGCCCGAAGCGGCGGCGACGCTGATGTTCGACATGGCGCAGCTCGCGCTGCTGCTGTCGATTACTGGCGGGATGAACAACCCCTTCGCGTTGCTCATTCTGGTGCCCGTCACCATAGCGGCGACCGCACTGGAGAGATCGGCCACGATCCTTCTCGGCCTTGCGACAATGGTGATGATCTCGATCGTCGCCGTGGTCTACCTACCTTTGGTCAGCAAGACCGGCGAGGTGATCGCGGTGCCGGACGTGTTCGAATTCGGCTACTGGCTTTCGATCATCATCGGCGTCGCCTTCCTCGGGGCCTATGCCCATAAGGTGGCGAGCGAAGTGCGCTCCATGGGCGATGCGCTCCGCGCGACGCAGCTCGCCTTGGCGCGCGAGCAGAAGCTGACCGATCTCGGCGGCGTCGTCGCGGCCGCCGCGCATGAGTTGGGCACGCCGCTTGCGACGATCAAGCTGGTCAGTTCGGAGCTGGCCGACGAGCTCGAAGACAGCCCCGATTTGCGCGACGACGCGCTCCTGATCCGCGAGCAGGCCAATCGGTGCCGCGACATCCTCCATTCCATGGGTCGGATCGGCAAGGACGATCTGCATATGCGCAGTGCGCCGATCGTCGCCGTTCTGCGCGAAGCGGCGGACCCGCATATGGAGCGCGGGATCGAAATTCATTTCGACGCCCATCCGATTGTCGAGGGGCTGGAGCGTCAGCCGACGATCTACCGCTATCCCGAACTGATCCACGCGCTGCGCAATTTCATCCAGAACGCCGTCGATTTTGCCCAATCCACCGTCTGGGTCGAGGCGGAATGGGATGACGAAGAGATCACCGTGCGGATCAGTGACGACGGCAAAGGCTATCCAGCGAGCGTGCTCAACCGGATCGGCGATCCCTTCCTGCAACCGCGGGCAAACGCGGCGGAACGCAAAGGTTACGAGGGGATGGGGCTTGGCGTGTTCATCGCGAAGACCCTGATCGAGAGGACCGGCGGGCGGCTCACCTTTTCCAACGGGGACGTACCCTTTGCGTCCCGCGCCGCAGCGCCTGTGCGCTCCGGCGCGGTTGTGGAGGTCGTCTGGCCCGCTACCCGCCTTCTGGCACGGGACGAGGCAGGGCTTGGCCTGAACCAACCGATCGCGGTCTGATCGCCATCGACGCCTGCATGCTCGACGCGAGTTAACGTCGGCTTAACGATTCTCCCGCACCTTCGACCTCGCGACAGGTTTGAAAGGCCGAAGGATATGAGGACTGCATGGCTCGAGGCGGCGATGATCGCGCTTACCTCGGTGGGCGCGGCTTTGGTCGGATTGCTGCTGACATGGATTGCCGTGGGGCGCGGGCCGAGGCGCAAGCTCACCCCCGCCGCGCGGGAGGACGTCGAGGAGGTGGCCTTGCTGTTCGATGATGAGGCGCTTGTGGATGCGACGCCGCCGGCGCGGCGCTTGCTGGAAACGATGCCCGTCGGGGTGACCGATTGGGCCCGTTTCACCGCCTTCGCCGCGCCGCGGTTTCCGGAGTTTCAGTCCCGGATCGCGCGGCTCTCCGAGTTCGCGCGGCTCGAGATGACAGAAACCGCGACCCGTGGCGACAAACGGCGACTGCGCCTGACTGCCGAAAACCTGCGCGGCCTGGCGCGGATCACCCTCATCGATCCGGAGGGCGAAGGGCAGGGCCAGCGCGTCGACAACCTCTCGCTCCGGGCGATGGAGGACGAGTTGGAGATGATGCGCGCCACGCTCGACCGTTCCCCCGTTCTGATCTGGCGGATCGAGAAAAATGGCGAGCTGACCTGGGCGAACAGAGCCTACCTCCTGCGCGCAGGCGCCTTCGACGCGGATGAAGAGGGGTTCGGCTGGCCGCTGCCGAAGCTGTTCACGCTGCCGCCGGACGCGTTCAGCGGCGGCGGGCCCCACCGGCTCGAGCTGACCTCGCCCGCGCCAGGCGCTTCGGATGTCGCGACCTGGTTCGACTGTCATTCCGTCGTGCTCGAAGGTGGTACGCTACATTTCGCGCTCCCCGCCGAGGCTGCCGTCCGGGCCGAGCAGGCGCTGCGCGATTTCGTCCAGACCCTGACCAAGACCTTTGCCGATCTCCCGACCGGGCTCGCCATTTTCGACCGGGACCGCCAGCTGAGGCTGTTCAATCCCGCACTGAGCGACTTGCTTCAGCTTGGCCCGGAATTCCTCGCCACGCGCCCTACGCTCTACGCATTTCTCGACAGGCTGCGCGAGACCAAAATGGTGCCCGAGCCGAAAGACTACCGAAGCTGGCGGCAGGAAATGACCGAGCTGGAGCGGGCGGCCGCCTCGGGGTTCCACGCCGAAACATGGAACCTGCCGGGCGGGCAGACCTATCGCGTCACCGGACGCCCGCATCCGGACGGGGCGGTGGCGTTCCTGTTCGAAGACATCTCCTCGGAAGCGTCCCTAACCCGGCAGTTTCGCGGTGAAATCGAAATGTCTCAGGAGATCTTGGACAGGATCGGGGACGCGATCGCGGTGTTCCGTCCTTCCGGCGAATTGGCGATATCGAATGCTGCCTATGGCGCGCTCTGGGGCGTCGATCCCGAGGCGACGTTGGGCCGGGTGACGTTACTCGATGCTGTAAAGCAATGGCAGGCCTGCGCCGAACCCAGCGCTTTCTGGTCGTGGCTGCAAAACCTCGCGCGCGAAATCGGCGCACGCGAGAACCTGACCGAAGAGATTACGTTGCTCGACGGTCGGCGGGTAACCTGCCGACTCGAGACGCTCTCGGGCGGGGCGTTCCTGCTGCGTTTCGCTGTTGCCGAGACTTCCGACACGCCGCCGCCACGTAAGGCCGAGGCCATCATCGCTCAGTAAGGCTAGTCGCTTGGCAAAAGGGCGATGCGCGCGCTAGAAGCAACCCATGCCCGCGCCGACGCACGCCCCCGTTTCAACCGAAATGCCCTGTCTCGATCTCCCTGATCCCGAGGCGACAGAGCGGCTTGGCGCGCTGTTTGCCGAATTCGCCGTGCCGGGCGATGTGCTGCTCCTCGATGGCCAGATCGGCGCCGGCAAAACCCATTTCGCGCGGGCCCTGATCCAGACGCGGCTCGGCGTGGCCGAAGACGTGCCCTCGCCGACCTTCACGCTGGTGCAGACCTACGAGGCCGATTGCGAAATCTGGCATGCTGACCTCTATCGGCTCACCGACCCCGACGAAGTTCTCGAACTCGGGCTGGAGGCGGCGTTCGACAGCGCGATCTGCCTGATCGAATGGCCCGACCGGCTGGGCTCCGCCGCTCCGAAAGGAGCGCTTCGGCTGCGCTTCGAGCAAACCGAAGACGGCGCGGCGCGAAGGGTCTGTTTCGAGACTGTTACGCCTCTCGCGCAGGAAGTTCTGGAGGCGTGGAATGGCTGACGAAGCCAAGGTTCATAGCTTCCTCGCCGCCGCCGGATGGCGGGAGGCCGCGCGCAGCCCGCTCGCCGGAGATGCCTCCGCCCGCAGCTACGAACGCCTGACCCGCGGCGCAGATCGCGCCGTGCTGATGAAGGCCCCGAACGGCTCCGAGATCGCGCGCTTCACCCGGATCGGTGATTGGCTTTCGGAGGCGGGGTTTTCGACTCCGCGGGTGCTCGCGCGCGACGATGCGGCGGGCCTGCTGTTGCTCGAAGATTTCGGCGACGCGCTCGCGGCTCGTCACCTTGATGCGACACCCGAGGATGAGGCCGCGCTCTATGCCCTGATCACAGAATTCCTCGCCGAATTGCGCCACCACGCGCCGCCCGCAGACCTGCCGCTGCTGGGCGGGTCGGCACTAGCCGAACTGCTGGATCTGGTGCCGGAGTTCTATCCCTGCACCGACCGCGCCGCCGCGGATCGGTTGCAACAGGCGATCACTCGGAAATTCGACACTATTCCAGCGTGGAAGCCGGTTTTGTGCCTGCGAGATTTCCATGCGGAGAATATCATTCTGCTGGATCGTCCGGGCCTGCGTCGCCTCGGTCTTCTCGACTATCAGGACGCGCTGCGCGCCCATCCCGCCTATGATCTGGTCTCCGCGTTGCAGGATGCGCGCCGCGATGTGAGTCCGCAGGTCGAGGAATCCGAAATTGCCCACTACTGCGCGCTGACCGAGGCCGACACTGGCGCGTTCCACCTCGCCTACCGGCTGCTTGGTCTGCAACGTGCCATGCGCATTCTTGGAATCTTCGCGCGGCTTTGTGTCCGGGATGGAAAGCCGCAATATATTGAGTTTATGCCGCGCGTCTACGACTATATCTCGCGTAACCTCTCCAGTCCGGCTCTTGCGGATCTGGCAGAGCTCTTCCACGCCGCCTATCCTGCGCCCGACCCGAATTTGATTGCTGATTTGAGACGAAAATGCCCGACCAGCCAGACGCCTTGATGCTCTTTGCCGCCGGTTTCGGCACGCGCATGGGTGCGCTGACGCAAAACCGGCCGAAACCGATGATCGAAGTCGCGGGGCGGCCCTTGATCGATCACGCGCTCGACCTTGCGCGGGCAGGCGGGGCGCGGCGGCTCGTGGCCAATGTTCATTACCTTGCTGATCAGGTGATCGCGCATCTGGCCGGTCAGGACGTCGCGATCTCGGATGAGCGCGACGAGATTCTGGAAACCGGCGGCGGGCTGCGCAAGGCGCTGCCGCTGCTGGGCGAAGGGCCGGTGATGACGTTAAATACAGATGCGGTCTGGACCGGCGAGAACCCCGTGGCCCGGCTGCGCGAAGCCTGGCAACCAGAGGACATGTCGGCGCTTCTGATGCTGGTGCGGCCAGAGAATGCCCGCGGCCATGCGGGTGCGGGCGATTTCGCAATGGATGAAACCGGCCGGCTGAGACGCGGGGCGGGCTATGTCTATACCGGCGCGCAGATGCTGAATCCTTCTGGAATAGGGTCTATCTCCGAGCAGAAATTCTCGCTGAACCTCCTTTGGGATGAGATGATCGCGGCGGGGCGTGTCTTCGGGCTCGTGCATGACGGGGGGTGGTGCGATGTCGGACGACCCGAGTCTATTGCGCTGGCCGAGGCGATGCTCGATGAGTGACGGCGCTGCCTCCGTCTACGCCCTCCCGCCCGGCGTCGATTTCCCCCGTGCGCTGGTAGCGGGCCTACGAGCGCGCTTCGCCGACAAGCCGCCCGAGGCACTGGCGCGTGTCACGCTCTATCTGAACTCCGGACGGATGCGCCGCCGTGTGCGGGAGGTCTTCCTCGAAAGCGGCGCGCTCTACCTGCCGCGGCTGCTATTGGTGAGCGATCTCGGGGCAGATCCGCTCGCGGGTCTGCCGCTGCCCGTGCCCCCGCTGCGCCGCAAGTTGGAACTGGCCCAGTTCGTCGAGCAACTCACCCGCGCCATGCCTGAATTCGAAGCCGGCGCGAGCCAGTTCGCGCTGGCCGAGAGCCTCTATTCTCTCCTCGCAGAGATGAAGAGCGAGGGCGTCCATATCGACGATCTCGATCAGCTCGAACTGACCGAGACCCATGCCCGGCACTGGCAGGAGAGCCTGCGCTTCATCCGGATCATTGCGCGCTATTTCGACAACGAAGTCGAACTGGACCGCGAGAGCCGTCAGCGGATGGTCGTCGAGGCAGTAATCGAGCGTTGGCGCGAAAGCCCGCCTGCGGATCCGGTGATCGTCGCGGGATCGACTGGTTCGCACGGGGCGACCTCGCTCTTCATGCAGGCGGTCGCGCGGTTGGAAAACGGGTCGATCGTGCTCCCCGGCTTCGACCGCGACATGACGCAGGCGGCGTGGGATAGTCTCTACTCCGGCCCATTTCCGCTCGAGGACCACCCGCAGTTCCGCTATCGCAGCTTGCTCGATAAGCTCGGGCTCTCGGCGGAGGACGTCGTCGATTGGGACGAGATCTCCGCGCCGGACCCGGACCGCAATCGCCTCCTTTCGCTGGCGCTGCGGCCGGCGCCGGTTACCGACCAATGGCGGCGCGAGGGCGCCGGACTGGGGCCGCTCGTTCCAGCCTGTCAGGGGCTGTCGCTGATCGAAGCACGCGATCCGCGCCATGAGGCGCTGTCGATTGCGCTCGCGCTGCGCGATGCGGTCGAGCGTGGTGTCAGTTCGGCCCTGATTACGCCGGACCGTCTTCTGGCGCGCCGCGTGGCGGCGGCGCTCGACCGGTGGGGACTGGTGCCCGACGACAGTGCGGGTCAGCCACTGCAGCAGACAGCGGCGGGGCGCTTCCTGCGTCAGGTCGCGGCGATGCGGGCGCGTCCCGTCGGGATCGCCGATCTGATCGCGCTGCTGAAACATCCGTTGACCGCGACCGGTGACGCGGAACGCGGGCCGCACTTGCGCAACACGCGCGAACTGGAGCTTCGCCTGCGTCGCTACGGGCCCGCTTTTCCGGATCGGGACAGTCTCACGAAATGGGCAGAAAAAGACCCCAACTCACGGGAAACCTGGGCGCATTGGCTCTGCGATATTCTCGAGGATTTCGCCGCACCTTCTGCGGCCGCGCTGTCCGATCATGTGGAGCAGCATTTCCGTCTCGCCGAACGGATCGCGGCCGGCCCGAGTGCCGCGACCGAGACCAGCGAGCTGTGGCGCGAGGCCGCAGGGCGCGAGGCGCGCCGGTTGATGGAAGACCTGCGCAGTCAGTCCGGCTTCGGCGGGCATCTCGGTGCGCTCGATTACGCCGATCTTGTCAACCGGCACCTTCAGAGCGGGCTCGTGCGCCAGACCCTCGCGGCGCATCCGCTCATCGCGATCTGGGGGACGCTGGAAGCGCGCGCGCAGGGGGCCGAACTGGTGATCTGTGGCGGGCTGAACGAGGGAAGCTGGCCGGAGGCGCCAGCCCCCGATCCATGGTTCAGCCGGCAAATGCGGCTGGAATCGGGTCTATTGCTGCCCGAAAGGCAGGTCGGCCTCTCGGCGCATGACTTCCAGCAGGCGGTTGCCGGGCCGCAAGTAATCCTGTCGAGATGCGCGCGGGATGCGGAGGCGCAGACGATCCCGTCACGCTGGCTCAACCGACTTTTGAACCTAGTCGACGGCCTGCCCGATCAAGGCGGCACCGAGGCGCTGGCCGAGATGCGCGGGCGCGGCAAGCGCTGGCTCAACCTGGCGGACGCGCTCGAGACGCCGCGGATCACGCTGCAGCCTGCCAAACGCCCGTCGCCACGTCCGCCGGTCGACGTGCGCCCGCGCGAGTTGCCTGTCACCGCGATCGAGACCCTGATCCGCGACCCCTACGACATTTACGCGAAGCGCATCCTGAAACTGCGAGTGCTCGATCCGCTGCGCCCCGAGCCCGATGCATTGCTGCGGGGACAGGTGCTGCACCAGATCGTCGAAACCTTCGTGAAGACCTATGACGAGGCGGCCACGATCGAGGCGGCGCAGGCGCGTCTGATGGAGATCGCCGAGGAGGTGATGACCCGGGACATTCCGTGGCCCAGTGCGCAGCGCATCTGGCTCGCAAGGGTCCGGGGGATCGCCGAGACTTTCTGCCGGGCCGAGGCCGAGCGGCGCGCGCAAGGCGCGCCCATGGTGATAGAGAAAAAAGGCTCTGTTTCACTGCAAAAGCCGATTTTCACTCTGACCGCGAAGCCCGACCGGATCGACATTCTCGAGGACGGGCGCGCGTGGATCTACGACTACAAAACCGGCACGCCACCTTCCGAGCGAGAGGTGATGGCTTTCAACAAACAGATGCTTCTGGAGGCGGCGATGGTCGGGCGCGGGGCCTTCGAGGCGATCGGACCGCGCGAGGTCGCGGGCATGTCCTATGTGCGGCTGGGCGGCGACGGAGCCACCACGCAGATCAAGGGAAAATCCGGGGATCGCAGCGAGACGCCCGAGGAGAGCTGGGAGAAATTCCGCAAGCTGATCACGCGCTATTTCGAGCCGACGCAGGGCTTCACCGCGCGGCGCGCCCCGCAGAAGGCCCGGGCGCGCTCCGATTACGATCAGGTTTCGCGCTTCGGGGAATGGGATGTCACCGATGAGGCCGAGGGGGAGGACGTGTCATGACCCATCCGGCCAGCCTAAGACAGCATCAGGCGTCGCAACCGGACAGCTCGGTCTGGCTTGCCGCGAATGCGGGCTCGGGCAAGACCAAGGTGCTCACCGACCGCGTCGCGCGCATGCTTTTGGCCGGAACAGAGCCTCAGCGCATCCTGTGCCTGACCTACACCAAGGCCGCCGCGGCGGAGATGCAGAACCGTCTGCTCGGTTTGCTGGGCGGCTGGGCGATGATGGACGAGGCGAAGCTGCGGGAGAAGCTGCGGGCGCTGGGTGCCGACGAGGCGCTCTCTGCCGAGGATCTGGCGAAAGCGCGACGGCTGTTCGCCAAGGCGATCGAGACGCCGGGCGGCCTGAAGATCCAGACCATCCACGCCTTCTGCGCCGGGCTTCTGCGTCGCTTCCCGCTCGAGGCGAAAGTCTCGCCCGGATTCTCGGAGATGGACGACCGCGCCGGGGAATTGATGCGCGAGGATATCCTCGAGGAGATCGCGACCGGTCCGGATTGCGACCGGCTCGATGCGTTGCTGGGCGTCTATTCCGGTGAGGACCTGACCACCCTCGCAGCCGAAATAAGCCGGAATAGGGTCGGTTTTGCAGGCGATCTGGGCTTGCCCGATCTGCTGGAAGCCTACGACCTGCCGCGGGATATGACCGAAGAGGCGCTGCTCTCTGAGGTCTTCGACGACGGCGATCTGAAGATGATCCGCGACGTCGCGCCCGCGTTCCTCGCGAGTTCAAAGAACGATCAGCGCGTCGGCGCGGGGTTGGCGGCGGCGCGTACCCGCGATCTGGACGCTGTGCAGGCGCTGGAAGACGTTCTTTGCGTCAAGAAACCGAAGGAGGGCCCGCCCTATCAGCCCAAGCTCGACAAGGTCGCCACCAAGGCGCTTGCGAAATCGCTGGGCGACGGCACGATGGCGGCGCTGTCCGATCTTTCCGAGCGCGTCTCCGAGAACCGCCCCCGCCGTCTCGCCTTCGTCGCGGCGAAACGCGCCCATGCGTTGCACCGGTTCGCGCAGGTCTTCCTGCCGCGGCTCGACGCCTATAAGGCCGCGCGCGGCTGGCTCGATTTCGACGATCTGATCGACCGCGCGGCGGCGCTCCTGGATGAGCCGTCGGTGGCGCAATGGGTGCTGTTCCGCCTCGATGGCGGGATTGACCATATCCTCGTCGACGAGGCGCAGGATACCAGCCCCCGACAGTGGCGGGTGATCGAGCGGATCGCCGAGGAATTCACCTCCGGCGAAGGCGCACATAAGGGCGAGCGCACGCTGTTTGTGGTGGGCGACCGTAAGCAATCGATCTATTCCTTCCAAGGCGCCGACCTTCAGCAATTCGAGGAAATGCGCGCCCATTTCGCCCGAAAATTCGCGGATATCGGACGCGCGCTCGCGCCGCTGGAGCTGGAACATTCCTTCCGATCATCCGCCGCTGTGCTGCGTTCCGTGGACCTAGCATTCGCGCGCGGGGCCGAGCAGGGCCTGGGCGGGGCGCCCTCGCATATCGCCTTCCATGAGGCGCTTCCGGGCCGCGTCGATCTGTGGCCCGCGATCGAGTCGGTGAAGACGGATGACGAGGACGATTGGGAGAGTCCGGTCGATCTGACCAGCGCGGAATCTGCGATTTCGCAGCTGTCGCGCATGATCGCCGCCGAGATTTCCGCGATGATCGCGCAAGGTGTGCAAATCCCCGATCACGAGGCGCCCGGCGGCGCCCGCCCGGTGCATGAGGGCGATTTTCTGATCCTCGTGCGGCGTCGCTCGGAACTGTTTTCCGAGATCATTCGCGCCTGCAAGTCGATCGGGCTCGCGGTCGCGGGGGCGGATCGCCTGAAGCTCGGTGCGGAGCTTGCGGTGCGTGACATCCGCTCGCTACTGAGCTTCCTCGCGACGCCGGAGGACGATCTGTCGCTGGCGGAGGCGTTGCGCTCGCCGCTGCTGAACTGGTCCGAGCAGGAGCTTTACCAACTCGCGCAGCCCCGGAAGGGCTATCTCTGGGAGGCGCTCCGCCGTGGCGAGATGCGGCCCGATACGCAGGAGATGCTGAAAGATCTGCGCGATCACTCGGATTTCCTGCGGCCATTCGAGCTGATAGAACGCCTGCTGACCCGGCATGGCGGGCGCGAGCGGCTTCTGGCGCGGCTTGGCCCCGAAGCGGAGGACGGGATCGACGAGCTGATCTCGCAGGCTCTGGCGTTCGAGCGCAATGAAGTGCCGAGCCTGACCGGCTTCCTCGGCTGGCTCGATGCGGACGACGTCCAGGTGAAGCGGCAGCTGGACGGGGCAGGGCGCGCGATCCGGGTGATGACGGTCCACGGCTCGAAAGGGCTCGAGGCGCCTATCGTGATATTGCCCGATACGGCGAAGAAAAAAGAGCCTAATCCGCCTAAAATCCTGCGTCTGGACAATGGCGTCGCGGGGCTGCGGCAGCCCGCGCCGGACGCGCCGGAGGCCCAGCTTTCCGCCGCAGGAAAAGAGACGACCGCCCGCGCGGAAGAGGCGCAGCGACTTCTCTACGTCGCGATGACGCGGGCGGAGAAATGGCTGATCGTGGCCGCAGCGGGCGAGGTCGGCGAGGGCGACGAGACCTGGTATAGCCGGATGAAATCGGGCCTCGAAGCTGCCGGGACCGAGGACGTCACGGGCCTTTCCAAACCGCTGCAAGAACTGGGCGAGTTTCCTCGCCACGCGACCGGCACATGGCCCGAAAACGCTGCGGCGCCAGCAGCCGCGGAGGAGGTCACGCGACTGGATCTACCCGCATGGAGCCTAACGCCGGCAGCTGCCATCGAGCCCCCGCCGCGCCCGCTTTCGCCCTCCGATCTGGGCGGAGCCAAGGCTCTGTTCGGTGATGGCGAGACGATGGACGAAGACGAGGCGCTGCGTCACGGGCGCAACCTGCACCGGCTTCTCGAACATCTGCCGGAACGGCCGCGCGACCAGTGGGAAGACCTTGCCGAACTGTTGCTGTCCGAGGGCGAGGATGCGCTGCTTCCGGGTGAAATAGAGCCTGTTTTGGCCGAAGCGACCCGCGTTCTCGAAGCGCCGGGCATGGCGGCCTGGCTGGGGCCGGACTGTCTGGCGGAGGTCGAGATCACCGCCGCGCTGGAGGAATTCGGCGGCCAGCGGATTCATGGCTTCATCGACCGTCTGCGGATTGATGCCGAAGGGGTTCACATTCTCGATTACAAATCCAACCGCATCGTCCCCCCGTCGCCCGATCAGGTGCCCGACGGGATCGTGCGACAGATGGCCGCCTATCGCGCGGCGCTACACCAGATTCACCCCGGACGCACGATTACCTGCGCGATCCTGTGGACTCAGGACGGAACGATCATGCCGCTCGCAGATGCACAGCTAGACGGGAGCTTGCGCACGCCCACTGTATCTTGACGCCGCCGGGGGCGGAACTTACCTTCCTTGCCGACCCAATATTCAGGAGGCTGACATGGCTACCGTTGCTGTTACCGACGCCACTTTCGATCAGGAAGTGCGTAAGTCCGACGTTCCCGTCGTGGTGGATTTCTGGGCTGAATGGTGCGGCCCCTGCCGCATGATCGGCCCGTCGCTCGAAGAGATTGCCGAGGAAATGTCCGGCAAGATCAAGGTCGTGAAAGTGAACGTCGACGAGAACCCCGACAGCCCGGCGACGCTGGGTGTTCGCGGCATCCCCGCCCTGTTCCTGTTTAAGGATGGCGAGGTCGTCTCGAACAAGATCGGCGCAGCCCCGAAAGCGGCGCTGCAAAGCTGGATCAACGAATCGATCTGATCTGCGGATCAGGTTTGACGGAAAAGGGCGCCCTCGGGCGCCTTTTTTCATATCGGCCAGCCGAAATGGCGCAGCCTTGCGCGCAGGCGGTCCTCGAATTCGGGGCGGCCTGCGTTGAGCGATTGGAGTTGCAGGAACCAGTAGAGGTATCGCGCCACCGGCGGCGTCTCGCGCAGTTTCTCGAAAGCGGCCTCGATCCCGTCGCGGGGCACCGATCCGGCGATGTGGTGGAAATCCGACAGGCCGAACAGGATCGCCGGTTTGCGCAGGAAAAACCCTTCCAGCGCGAGCGCGCTATTCTGGGTGGCGACGAAGCGGCAGCGGCGGAGCAGTTCGGGGGAACCGCCGGACTGGAAGCGAAAGCGTGGGTGACGGGCCGCGATCGCCTCCAGCGCCTCGATTTCGCGCGCTGTGTAATCCTCGTTCGGGTGCAGCGTGGCCACGACCGGGCCGGAATGACGGGCCAGCACCTCCTCGATCATCTGCACCGGGCTCACCGACTGGAACGAGCGGTGGTCCAGCAGTCGCCCTTGCAGCGGAATGAAGGCCAGATCCTCCTCATCGGACGGTTTTACGCCGGGATAGAGCCTGTTTCGCGTGGAAAAGAAGAATTGCGCGGCGGCGTCTCCATCCACCTCATCGGCATCGAACGCCGCCTGAGCGACCGGCCAATCCCACCGCTCCGCCTCCGCCTCGACATGCCAGAACGCCCCCACATAGGTCCGTCGGCAGGTCAGCGCCCGCACATGGGTCGGCGGCTCCATCCGGTAAAGCGCATAGCCTTCGCGGGCAGGGGCCGCCGCGCGCGCCTCGGGGCCGGTCCGATGCAGGCTAACGGTCCAATCCGCCGCCTCCACCGCCCCGATCAGCCGCTTGAAGAAATTGTGTTCGCCAGCCCGGACCTGCTCCAGAATCCAGTCATCGAGATAGATCGAAAGGTGCTGCGCGCTCATGCGGTGACGCTAGCCGCAGGCTCCCGCACCGGCAAGCGGGGTTGCAGCCCCGGCCTGCGGGTTACATATCTTTGGCGCAAACGGAGGACTATTATGGCCGAAGAGAAATTCCCGGGCTGGCACGGCACGACGATCATCGGCATCCGCAAGGGTGGTAAAGTGGTGGTCGCGGGCGACGGGCAGGTCAGCCTTGGCCAGACCGTCATCAAGGGCTCGGCGCGCAAGGTGCGCCGACTGAGCCCCGGCGGTCACGACATCGTCGCGGGCTTCGCAGGCTCGACCGCGGATGCGTTCACCCTGCTGGAGCGGCTCGAGAAGAAGCTCGAGGCTTCGCCCGGTCAGCTGATGCGCGGCTGCGTTGAACTCGCGAAGGATTGGCGCACGGACAAATATCTGCGCAATCTCGAAGCGATGCTGATCGTGACCGATGGCAAGGATCTTTACGTCCTGACCGGCGCGGGTGACGTGCTGGAACCGGAACACGGCATCGCCGCGATCGGCTCGGGCGGCAACTTCGCCCTCGCCGCGGCCCGCGGGCTGATGGAAACCGATCTCGACGCCGAGGCGGTGGCCCGCAAGGCGATGGAGATCGCGTCGGACATTTGCGTCTACACCAATGGCAACCTGACGGTGGAGAGCATCGGTGGCTGAGCTGACGCGCGACGATCTGCGTGCGGCGGTCGCGGCTGGCCATATCAGCGAGGCGCAGGCCGCCTCGGTGATGGCGCTGGCGAGCAACCGCCTCGCCGGTCGCGCGGCCCTTCCCGCCGAGGACGAACCCTTCGAGCTGTTCAAAGGCTTTGCCGAAATCTTCGTGACCGTCGGCCTCGGCATCCTGATCTTCGGGTCGTTCGGCTTCCTCCTCTTCGCGGGCGGCAAGCTGGGTTACGCGATGCTGATCCCGTTGATTGCGTTGCTGGGGGAATATTTCACCCGCAAGCGCCGGATGGTGCTGCCCTCGATCCTGCTGACGCTCACGCTGGGCGGGGCAGTTCTGGCGAGCTTCCTCGGGATTCCGATCCTCGGGATGCGCTTTGTCACCCAAGACCCGAACTTCGATCTCGCACTGGTCGCGACCGCCGTGGCGCTGATCGCGTGGTTCCTGCGCTACCGGGTGCCGTTCTCGATGTTCCTCGTAGGGCTCTGCGGGCTGGGCCTGCTTCTGTCCTTCGCGAAGGGCTTCGACCCCGAGGCGCCGATCTCAAAAACGGTCGACCTGTTCGATCTGTCCAACGGCTCGGCGCTGTCGCTGGCGATGCTGGTCTTCGGGCTCTTGGCGCTCGCAGGTGGCATCTGGTTCGACATGCGCGACCCGCATCGGCTGGGTCGGCAATCGGCCTCGGGCTTCTGGCTGCACGTTCTGGCAGCCCCCGCGCTGGTCAACACGCTCGCTCTGACCTTCTACAAGATGGGGCCGGGGACGGGCTATGTGCTGCTGCTCGCCACGCTGGCTGTGTTCGCCGCGTTGGCGCTGATCATCGACCGGCGCTCCTTCTTCACGGCCGGGATCGGCTACATGATCTTTCTCAGCTTCTATGCCTTCGGCAATGCCACCGATCCGCGCAGCTGGTGGATCACGCTGATCCTGATCGGCCTCTTTCTCACCGCGCTCGGCTCGTTCTGGACCGAGCTGCGCACGCGCCTGATGCGCGCGCTTCCCAATTTCCCCGGCAAGCATCGCCTGCCGCCCTATGCCACGGAGTAATCCATGACCGATCTGACCCCCCGCGAAATCGTCTCGGAACTCGACCGTTTCATCATCGGCCAGAAAGACGCCAAGCGCGCCGTCGCCGTTGCGCTGCGCAACCGTTGGCGCCGTCAGCAACTGCCCGACGATCTGCGCGAAGAGGTCTATCCGAAGAACATCCTGATGATCGGCCCGACCGGCGTCGGCAAGACCGAGATCTCGCGCCGTCTGGCGAAACTGGCCCGCGCGCCGTTCCTGAAGGTCGAAGCGACGAAGTTCACCGAAGTGGGCTATGTCGGCCGTGACGTGGAGCAGATCATCCGCGACCTGGCCGATGTCGCGATGGTGCAGACCCGCGAATATATGCGCGAAGAGGTGAAGGCGAAGGCGCATCAAGCCGCCGAGGATCGCGTGATCGCCGCGCTTGCCGGCACCGATGCGCGCGAAAGCACCCGCGAGATGTTCCGCAAGAAGCTGCGCGACGGCGAGCTCGACGACAAGATCATCGAGCTGGACGTGGCCGATCAGTCCGGCGGGATGCCGCTCGGGATGATGGGCGGTCAGCCGGGCATGGAGCAGCAGATGCAGGGGCTTCAGGACCTGTTCAAAGCCTTCGGCGGCAACCGCACCACGCGGCGCAAGATGACCGTCTCGGAAAGCTACGAGGTGCTGATCTCGGAAGAGGCCGACAAGCTTCTGGACGACGAGACGGTGAAGACCGCGGCACTCGAAGCCGTTCAGCATTCCGGCATGGTCTTCATCGACGAGATCGACAAGGTCACGGCGCGCTCGGATGCGCGCGGGGCCGACGTCTCGCGCGAAGGCGTGCAGCGCGACCTGCTGCCGCTGATCGAAGGGACGACCGTTTCGACCAAGCTCGGCCCGGTGAAGACCGACCATATCCTGTTCATCGCCTCGGGCGCGTTCCATATCGCAAAGCCGTCCGACCTGCTGCCTGAATTGCAGGGTCGTCTGCCGATCCGCGTGGAGTTGCAGGCGCTGACCGAGCAGGACTTCACCCGCATCCTGTCGGAGACAGACAACGCGCTGACCCGGCAGTATCAGGCGCTGATGAAGACCGAAGAGGTCGAGGTCGCCTTCACGGAGGATGGTATCGCGGCGCTCGCCCGGATCGCGGCAGAGGTCAATCGCTCGGTCGAGAATATCGGCGCCAGAAGGCTCTATACCGTCATGGAACGCGTGTTCGAGGAGCTGTCCTTCACCGCGCCCGACCGTGGCGGACAAAGCGTCACCGTCGACGCGGGTTTCGTCGAGAAAGAGCTCGGCGATCTGACCCGCGACACCGATCTGAGCCGCTACGTCCTCTAGGGCACTGGCACCCCGCGCGCGCTCTGGTATCCTCCTGCGGGATGATGCAAGGCACGGGCGATGGCGCGGTTTCTGATCGTAATCTTGATGCTGAGCTTGGCCGCCTGCGCACCGCGCGGGCGGCTTGCCTATCTCGATCACCCGGTCGCCGATGCACGCGCGATTTTCGTGGGCTCGACACGGGCGCCCGATCCACAGACCGGCCAGCCCTTCGGCACCGCGCGCAGTCAGCAGCTGCGGCTCGCGCGCTTCGACGTGGCCACGCCGCCGGATCGCAAGGTGGCCGAGATCGCCTATCCGATGACCGACACTGCGCCGGTCGATCCCCATAAGCAGTTCCTCGTCTCGCAATCCGAGATCGACATGCCTCGATCAGCCTTCCAGTCGGAGCTGCGCACGGCGCTGCGCAAACATGACGGACAGGCGGTGCTGTTCGTCCACGGTTTCAACAACTCCTTCGCCGAAGGCCTGTACCGGATGGCGCAGATGGGCGCGGATTTCGATCTGCCCGGCGTGATGGTGCATTACTCCTGGCCGTCGCGGGCGAATGTGCTGGGCTATGCCTACGACCGGGACTCGGTGCTCTTCGCGCGCGACGGGCTGGAGGAATTGATCGACGATCTGAACGCGGCGGGGGCGAAACGCATCCTGATCGTGGCGCATTCTCTGGGCTCGGAATTGGTGATGGAGGTGCTGCGTCAGGAGGCGATTGCGCATAAACAGGGTCGATTTTCGACGATTTCCGGGGTGGTCCTGATCTCGCCCGACATTGCGGTGGATGTGTTCAAGACGCAGGCCGACGCGATCGGCACGTTGCCGACGCCGTTCATAATCTTCACCTCCTCGAAGGACAGAGCGCTGCAGCTGTCGGCGCGGCTGACGGGCAAGCGTGACCGGCTCGGCAATCTAGAAGATGTCTCCCGCATCGCACGCTACAGGGTGACGGTGATCAACGTCTCGGCCTTCAATACCGGGGACGGCCATTTCAACGTCGTCACGTCGCCCGCGCTGATCCGGCTGCTCGACAGCGCGCAGCAGGTGGCGCAGGTGCTCGAGGTGGAACAGCTGGGACGCACGGGGCTGGGCGATGCGGTGGTGCTGACGGTCGAGAACACGACGCAGATCATCCTCGCGCCGATCTCGGGCGGTTAGCGGATCCGGCGCAGATAGACGTAATAGGCGCCCGCGCCGCCATGTTTCAGATGCGCCTCGCTGATCTGCATGACAGCGGGCGCGAGCGGCATCATCCGCAGCCAGTGCGGCACCTGATGGCGCAAAACGCCGACGCGCCGCGGGATCGGGCCGTCATCGTCGCCCCGCTTGCCCTTGCCCGTGATCACAAGCACCAGCCGCTTGCCGTGGCTTTGCGAATTCAGGATGAAGCGGATCAGTTCGGGATGCGCTTCGGCCAGAGTCAGCCCGTGCAGGTCGAGCACCCCTTCGGGTTTCAGCTTGCCGCGGGTCATCGCCTTATGCGCCTTGCGGTCCATCGTGACCGGTTGGCGCGCAAGATGCTCGCCCGGCTCCGGGGCCAGATCGTGACGGCTGGACGAAGGCTTTGCGTGCTGACCCAGCTCGAAGCTGCGTAGACCTTCGGCCTTCGGTTTCGGCTTGGGTTTGGGCGCAAGAAAAGACTCTAATTCGGCTCGATCGGCCTTTTTGGGGCGGTAATTCTCGGTGGTCGCCGCCACGCGATCCCAAAGCGCGCGCTCCTCGGGGCTGAGTTTGCGTTTGCGGCTCATGCGCGCCTCCGCAAGCCGATCATCCGGCCCTTGGTGTTGATCGCGCCTGCGATGCGCCCGGCGTCCGCGCCGGTGCCGATGAAGAGATCACCGCGTCCCGCGCCCTTGATCGCAGAGCCCACATCCTGCGCCACCATCAACCGCTGCCCGAAGCCGGGGCAGTCGATCCAGACCGGGCTGCCCAGCGGTACGATCTCGGGGTCTACCGCGAGGCTGCGTCCTGCGCTCACCGGACGCCCCATCGCGCCCAGGGGGCCGGTATCGCCCGGGACATCCAGCACCCGGAAGAACACGAAAGACGGATTGTGGTTCAGCAGCTCCTGCAACTGATCGGGGTTCTCGGCGGCCCAGCGTCGGATGAACTCGGGCGTCATCTCCTGGGCCGGGGCCGCGCCGCGCGCGATCAGCTCCTTGCCGATAGAGCGGTAGGGATGCCCGTTCTTGCCGTCGAAGCCGAGCCGCAGGCTGTCGCCATCCGCAAACCGCACCCGCAGCGAGCCTTGCACCTGCGCGAGATAGGCCTCGATAGGGCTCTCGAGCCAGACCAGCTCGCGCCCCGCCAGCAGATCGCCCGCTGCGATCTCGGCGCGGGTGTACCACGGCGAATTAGACCCTATTTCAGCCGGTTTCGCATAAAGCGGCCAGGCGAAGCGGTCGGATTTCTCGCGCGCGCCGGGCAGTTCGGGTTCGTAATACCCAGTGAAATGGGCAGCGCCCTTTGGCGCGATTTCATAGGGGGCGAAATAGGTCTCGAAAGCGGCTCGGGTGTCGTCCAGCCCGGCGGTGTCCATCCCGTATAGATCGGCCGTAACGCAAAACGCCGCCCAAGCGGCGGCGTGATCGTCCCGGGCCCAGCCGGGAATATCTTCGAAGGACAGCACTGGCCTCAGCCGCCCGTGGCGACGAGCTGCCAGTTCGGGTCTTTCGCACCCATCTCGCGTGCGAATGTCCAGATGTCACGCTGCTTGCGCGGCGTCTTGGGATCGCCCTCGACGACCTCACCCGAGGCATCGCGCGCCACCGAAATGATCTCCGCACCGAAGCGCACGGTCACCTCTGCCTCGTTCGTGGAATGGTCGAAATCGGCATTGCTCAGCACCAGTTCGCGCAGGCCGAGGAATTCCGCCTGAACGTCGAGGCCCTTCTCCTTGCGCGCTTCCACGGCACCTTCGAACGCCTCGTAGACTTCGGGCGACAGGAAGGGGCGCACCTTTTCCAGATCGCCGGTCTCGAAGGCCATCAGGATCATCTCATAGGCGCCACGTGCGCCTTGCAGGAACTGCGACACTGAGAAGCTGGGCTCGACCCGCTTCATCGCGGCCAGCGCCACGGCGGAGGTCGAGCCTTCGGGAACATGATCGATGATGTCGTGATCCGGCCCGCCCTCGATCACGTCGAAGTCACGCTTCGGTGCGGGCGTCGCGGGCGTTTCCGGCGCGACCGGCTTTTCATAGCCTTCACGGGTCCCGAGCACGCTTTTCAGCTTGAAAATCAGGAAGATCGCAATCGCCGCGAGGACGATAAGCTGAATGACGGCACCGGACATCGAGACCCCTGTGTTTGGCTTCGTGTTTGTTTCTAGGTCAATCGCTACTTATGTAAGGCGTCAACCAGTTCAAGTCCACCGGCGCAGCTTGCCGGAAGACGCGATAAAAGAGGATGCCATGTGGATCTTTCTGGCCTTTGTGGCCGTACCGCTGATCGAGATCGGTCTGTTCATTCAAGTGGGCGGGCTGATCGGCCTTTGGCCGACGCTGGGGATCGTGTTGCTGACCGCGATCGTCGGTACGTCGCTGGTGCGTCGGGAAGGCGCGCGGGCGCTCGACGATCTGCGCATCTCGCTCAATGAATTGCGCGATCCTTCGCGGCCGCTGGCGCATGGTGCGATGATTCTCGTTGCCGGGGTGCTGCTGCTGACGCCGGGCTTCTTCACCGATACGGTCGGTATCCTGCTGCTGATCCCTGGCATTCGCGACGCGCTGATGAAGGCCGTGGGCAGCCGGGTGAAGGTGCAGCGCTTCGAGATGGGCGGCGCCTACCGGTCAAACCAGTACGATCCCCGCCGCGATGCGCCGCGCCGTTCGCGCGATCCGGAGATCCTCGACGCTGACGAGGTCGAGGAAATGACCCATCGCGACCACCCGAACGGCAAGCCCTCCGACGGGCCGTCCGGCTGGACGCGTCATTGAGAATTGAGGCTTCTCCCAGCCGGTGCTAAACCTCGCACAATTAATTTTGGGAGAGGTCGATGACTGACGAAGCAAATGGCGAGACCAACGGCGCCGCGGATCCGCAGCAAGAGCAACAAGGGCTCCGCATGAACATCCTCGCGCAATTTACGCGCGACCTGTCATTCGAGAACAATGTCGCCACCAAGGGCGTGCAAACCAGCGACATCCAGCCCGAGATGCAGGTGCAGGTTTCGCTCGACGCCAAGAAGCGCAGCGTCGAGAACCAGTACGAGGTGATCACCAAGTTCAAGATCACGGCGAACAACAAATCCGACGGGGCGACGCTTTACCTGCTCGAGCTTGATTACGGCGGCATTTTCCACGTCGAGGGCGTGCCGGAAGATCAGTTGCATCCCTTCCTGCTGATCGAATGCCCGCGCCAGCTGTTCCCCTTCGTGCGCCGGATCGTCTCGGACGTGACGCGCGATGGTGGCTTCCCGCCCTTCAACCTCGAGATCGTCGATTTCGTCGCGCTTTATCGCAACGAACTGGCGCGCCGTCAGCAGACCGAGGCGCCGACGACGGCCTGATCCGTCAAGC
The DNA here is from genome assembly GCF_002213195.1 of Thioclava sp. F42-5. Classification (NCBI taxonomy): domain Bacteria; kingdom Pseudomonadati; phylum Pseudomonadota; class Alphaproteobacteria; order Rhodobacterales; family Paracoccaceae; genus Thioclava; species Thioclava sp. F42-5. The sequence goes on along the minus strand of NZ_NBNZ01000009.1, from coordinate 71,699 downwards.
AGGCCTGGGGCGCGTCATCGTGCCTCAGGGACAAGCTGACGCCGTGACTCTGTCCGGTCACGGCTCCATTTTGCACTGCGTGACCCGCCTGCAAGCCGGGCGGGATCACCGGATGCAAAAGAGGACTCATGGGCCAGATTCAGGCATGGATCGGGGGCGCGCTCGCCCCCGTCGACGCGATGGACGCACATCGCGAGGGGCTCCGCCATCGGGCGGTCTCCATTTTTGTCATGGATGGCGAAAAGCTTCTTCTGCAGAAGCGCTCGACGCATTGCCTGCAAGCCCCCGGTCTCTGGTCGAATACCTGCTGCAGCCATCCCGATTGGGGGGAGCGCCCCGAAACCTGCGCGCGGCGGCGGCTGCGCGAGGAATTGGGCATCGATGGGCTCTATCCCGCTCATGCAGATCGTATCGAATACCGCATGGATATCGGCGACGGCCTGATCGAGCACGAGGTGACCGACATCTACATCGCCTATGCGCAGCGTGGCCTTACCGTGACCCCCGATCCAGAGCTTGTCTCGGAGACTCGCTGGCTAAGCCTTTACGATCTCGGTGCGGAGGTGAAACGCTATCCCGAGCGGTTCTCGCGCTGGCTGCGGTTCTACATGCAAGAACATGTCTCCCGCATTCTGCCCACACTGATCTGCTGAGCGGCGGGGATTTCTGCCGATCACCTTCAGATGCTACGCGGAATTCCGCGCTTGCCCTAGCTTTCACTTCGCTTACCTGTAACTCTGCTTCCGATTGGGCGGGGGCATGAGTAATGGGACCGAAGACCATCCGAGTATTTCATCTGAGCGTGGCGGCGCTTGCGATCCTCGCGACCCCGGCACTCGCATATTCATTGAAGTTCAATACTCCCGGCGCATCCGACGATCTGCGCAACACGATCAAGGGCGCGTCGCTTCTGGCGCAATCCGCAGACGACAAGAGCAAGGACGCGCAGGACGTGCTTGCCGAGGCGCGGGCCGACTACAACCGTATCGTTTCGGCGCTGTTCGGCGAGGGGCGCTATTCCGGCACCGTGTCGATCAAGCTTGACGGGCGCGAGGCGGCCTCGATCCCGCCGCTCGATGCGCCTTCGACGGTGAACAACGTCGTCGTAACCGTGACGCCCGGCCCCGAATTCACCTTCTCGCGCGCCGATATCGCGCCGGTCGCGCCGAAAACCGATCTGCCCGAGGGCTACAAGGTCGGCAAGGTCGCGAAATCGGGCGTGATCGTTGATGCCGCGAGCGCCGCCACGACCGGCTGGCGCGATGCGGGTCACGCGAAGGCCGAAGTCTCCTATCAGAACATCGTCGCGGATCATCGCGCCAATCAGTTGGCCTCCGATGTGCGCCTGGCTCCGGGGCCGCTGGTAACCTTCGGCCGGCTCGAGACCTCCGGCAACAAGCGCCTGCGCACGAAACGCCTGCGCGAGATAGCGGGCTTCCCCAAGGGCGAGGTCTATGATCCGAAGAAGCTCGATCAGGTCCAATCGCGGCTGCAGCGCACCGGGATTTTCTCCTCTGTCGCGATTACCGAGGCGAAGACGCTCAACCCCGATGACAGTCTCGACGTGAATCTCGCCGTGGTCGAGCAGAAGAAGCGCAAGATCGGCCTCGGCGCGGAACTCAGCTCCAGCGACGGGCTCGGCCTCAACGGCTACTGGCTGCATCGAAACCTCTTCGGCGGCGGCGAGCGCTTTCGCGTGGATGCGGGCATTTCGGGCATCGGCGGCGCGACGGGCGGCACGGATTACTCGATCGGCGCGCGGATCGACCGCCCGGCCACCTTCAACCCGGAAACCAGCGCCTACATCACCACCGAGATCAGCCAGAAGAACGAAGAGGATTACACCGAGAACGCCTTCGATATCGGCTTCGGTCTGACACGGATATTCAACGACAAGCTGACTGGCGACGTCTCGATCAATTACGGCTGGTCCAAGGTGACCGACGATTCCGGCGAGACCTATTTCCGGCAGGTCTATCTGCCGACAAAACTCACCTGGGACGATCGCGACAACGCGCTCGACCCGACCAAAGGCTATTACATTCAGGCCGGGGTGACGCCTTTCGTGGGGATCGGCGGCGATACCGGCACCGGGGCACAGGTCACGGGCGATCTGCGCGCCTATAAGGGCTTCGGGCAGAACGATCGCTTCGTGTTGGCGGGCCGCGTGCAACTGGGCGGCGTCTACGGCTCGAACCTCGAGAACACCCCGCGCGACTACCTTTTCTACTCGGGCGGCGGCGGCACCGTGCGCGGCCAGCCCTACCAGTCGCTCGGCGTTGAAGTGCTCGAAGGCGGTACGCTGAAAACCGGCGGCACCGAATTCGTGGGTTTCCAGGGTGAAGCGCGCATCGGCATCACCGACAAGATTGGCGCGGTCGCCTTCTATGACTACGGCTATGTCGCAGGCGGCGGGCAATCGGGCTCGCAGGCAGGCGCAGGTCTTGGCCTGCGCTACAAGACGGGCATCGGCCCGATCCGTCTCGACGTCGGCTTCCCGGTCTCGGGCGGCACCGGATCGGGGGCGCAACTCTATATCGGTATCGGGCAGGCCTTCTGATGAAACGTTTCGCCATCCTTCTCGCTTTCTGCCTGACGCCTCTGATGGCTGCGGCGCAGGACAACTCGCCGCAAGCTGCGGACGGGGCAGGGGCCGCGACAGAACAGCAGACGCAGCGCGACCGCTCTTACCTGACGGGGCTGATCGAGGATAACCTCTCGGGCGCGGGGCGCACCGTGCGGCTCGACGGGTTTTCGGGCGCGCTGAGTTCGCGCGCGACCTTCGATCAGTTGACGATCTCCGACAAGGATGGCGCATGGATCACGATCAAGGATGGCGCGATCCAATGGAACCGCTCGGCGCTGCTGACCGGCAAGATCGAGATCGATGAGCTCTCCGCCGCCGAGATCGACCTGCCACGCCTGCCGACATCCCAGAGCAGTTCGACCGCCCCCAGCCCGGAGGCCAAGCCCTTCCAGCTTCCCGACCTCCCGGTCTCGGTGAAGATCGGCAAGATCGACGCGCAGAAGGTGATCCTCGGCGAGCCGATCCTCGGGCAGGAGGCGACGGTGAAAGTCACCGGGTCGATGTCGCTCGCAGGCGGCGAAGGCAAGGCGAAGCTCGATATCACCCGGATCGACACCAAGAAGGGCAAGTTCTCCCTCACCGCGTCTTACGACAACGGCACCCGCGATCTAGGCCTCGATCTGCTGGTGGATGAGGGCAAGAACGGCATCATCGTCCAGAAGATCGGCCTGCCGGGCAATCCGGCGATGACGCTTGCAGTGTCCGGAAGCGGGCCGCTCGACGATTTCACCTCCGACATCGTGCTGAGCACCGATGGCCAGCAGCGTCTGGCGGGGCAGGTCTCCATAGGCAGCAAAACGCCCGACGGCGCCCCGGCGGGCAGTCCGCCGGTCACGACATTCTCCGTCGCGCTGGGCGGCGATATCCGCCCGCTTCTGCCACCCGATTACCACGAGTTCTTCGGCAACGAGGTTGCGCTGGTCGCGGATGGCACCCGCACGGCTTCGGGGCAGACCACGCTCAACACGCTCGATCTTAAATCGCGCGCGCTGCAGCTGAACGGCTCGGCGCAGATCGGCGCGACCAACATGCCGGTGAAATTCGACCTGAAGGCTGACCTCGGACTGGGCAACGGGCAGGAAGTGCTGCTTCCGATCTCGGGGCCGAAAACCTACGTGCAATCGGGCAAGCTGGACCTCGGCTATGACAAGGCAGAGGGCGACGGCTGGAAACTCTCGGGCCGCCTGAACCAGCTGCGCCGCGAAGATGGCACAAAGATGCTGACCGCGAATCTCTCGGGCTCGGGCCGTATCCGGCAGGCCTCGCCACCCTCGGTCGGTGGCACGGTTCTGCTGGGAATCAACGGGCTGGAGCTTTCCGACCCGAAGCTGAGCGCGGCGGCCGGCAGCGCCGTAACCCTGCGCACCGTGTTCTCGTGGCAGCAGGACAAGCCTCTGCGCTTGTCGCAACTGGCGCTGAAAGGCACCGGTTACAGCCTGAATTCGAACCTGACGATCGACAATATCAGCGAAGGTATCACCGTCGAGGGCGCGGCGCAGATCGACCATTCCAACCTCGCGAAGCTGTCCGATCTGGCGGGGCGCAAGCTCGGCGGTTCGGCGCGGATGACGGTCGCGGGGAAATACACCGTCCTCAGCGGCGCCTTCGACGCCAATCTCAACCTCGTCGGTCAGGACGTCTCGATCGACCAGCCGCAGGCGGATCGGGCCTTGGCGGGCCGGTCGGAGATCGCGATCTCGGCCAAGCGCGACGAGACCGGGGTGACGCTGGATTCGCTTAACGTGCAGACGCGGGCGGGCACGCTTCAGGCGCAGGGCACGCTGGCCAGTCAGGATGGCAAGCTGACTGCCACGCTCGACACCAACGATCTTTCGGTGCTGGGCGGCGGCTATCGCGGCGCGCTGGCGGCCGATGCGACGGTGACGCTGAACGGCGAGCGCTACGGGGTGACGCTGAAGGGCACCGGCAAATCCCTCGCGATCGGGCAGCCCGAGGCCGACAAGCTTCTGGCCGGCACAACCAATCTCGACCTTCAGGCGAGCTACGCCAACGGCGCGGTCGAGGTGCAAAGCCTCAAACTGAGCAACCCGCAGCTCGACGTCTCGGCGAAAGGGACGGCGGGCGAGAGGTCGCGCAAGATCGACCTGAACGCACGTCTGGCGAATGCGGCCCTGTTCGCGCCGGGCTTTCCGGGGCCGGTGACGGTGTCGGGCACGGTGGTCGATGACGGCAGCGGCTATCAGCTGAACCTTTCGGGCACCGGCCCGGGTGGCACCGATGCGAAAGTCTCCGGCCGCGTGGCGTCGAATTTCGGCGATGCCGATCTTTCGATAACCGGACAGGCACAGACCGCGCTCGCCAACAGCTTCATCGAGCCGCGCTCGGTGCAGGGCCCGCTCAGCTTCGATCTGCGGCTGAACGGCAAGCCGGGGCTGTCGGCGCTGTCGGGCACGGTCTCGGCGAATGGCACGAAGGTCGTTGCTCCGAACCTCGGGATGGTGCTGGAGGATGTGAATACCCAGGTGCAGCTGTCGAACGGCGCCGCGCAGCTCGGTTTGACCGGGCGGCTCGGCACGGGCGGGCAGATCACGGTCAACGGGCCGATCAACCTGTCGGCGCCCTACAACGGCAACCTGACGATCCGTTTCGACCGCGCGCGGTTGAAGGATCCGGAGCTTTACGACACGCGCGCTTCGGGCACGATCACGATGGACGGGCCGCTTGCGGGCGGTGCGAAGATCGCCGGGCGCATCACGCTGAGCGATACCGAACTGCGGGTGCCGTCTTCGGGCGTCGGCGGCGGCGCCTCGGTCCCCGCCGGGATCGAGCATGTCGGCGAAAGCGGCGCGGTGCGCCAGACGCTCAAGCGCGCCAACCTGCTGAACAACGGCCAGAGCGATGCGAGCGGCGGCGCCAAGGCTTCGGGCCCGTCGTATCCGCTCGACGTCACCATCGCCTCGGAGCGCGGCATCTTCGTGCGCGGCCGCGGTCTGGATGCGGAACTTGGCGGCTCGCTGCGGGTCTCGGGCACCACGTCGAACGTGATCCCGATCGGGCAGTTCTCGCTCGTGCGCGGACGGCTCGACATTCTCGGGCAACGCTTCACGCTCGATCAGGGCCGGATCGCGCTGCAGGGCGCGCTGGTGCCCTATATCGACTTCACCGCGACCACGACGCAGAACGACTACACGATCTCGATCAACATTCAGGGACAGGCGAACGAGCCGAAGGTGACCTTCACCTCCTCTCCGGAGCTGCCGCAGGACGAGGTTCTGGCACGGCTTATCTTCGGACGCTCGATCGACAATCTCTCGCCTCTGCAGGCGGCGCAACTGGCCTCGGCGGTCGCGACGCTCGCCGGCAAGGGTGGCGAGGGGATCATCGGCAAGCTGCGGAAGAATTTCGGGCTGGACGATTTCGACGTCTCGACCGATGCGCAGGGCAATACCCAGCTCAAGGTCGGGAAATACCTGTCGGACAATATCTATACCGATGTCACGGTGGGCGGCGACGGCACCTCGCAGATCAACCTGAATCTCGATGTCACCAAAAGCCTCACCGCGCGCGGCACCGTCGGCTCCGACGGCAAGAGCGGGATCGGCCTCTATTTCGAGAAGAACTACTGAGCGATAAGTTTCGCTTCATTTCCGCCCCGGGAAATAAGTGAAACCCATGACTACTCGCCCCCGGGCTCGGCGTCGCCTTCGATCGCGTCGCGCAATTTTTCCTGCGTGCGGCGCTTGCGGAAGGCGGTGAGTTCGGCGTTCAGCGCAGCCCCCATCAGCACCGAAAAAGCGCTCAGATAGAGCCAGATGAGCAAGGCGATCACCGCCCCGATCGAGCCGTAGATCTTGTTGTAATTGCCGAAATTCGACAGGTAGAAGGTCAGCCCGATCGAACTCAGCCCCCAGAGCGCCGTTGCCAACACCGCGCCGAGCGTCAGGATCGGATCGCGCTTGCCCACCGTATTGGGACCGTAGCGATAGAGGATGCCAAGCGCTGTGAGCATCAGCAAAAGCATCGCCGCCCAGGGCAAGCCCGAGAGCAGGATCTTTGAATATTCGTGGAACGGCAGGAAATTGATGACGATGGGCACGACTACGACCGTTGCCATCGCGGCCAGCATCACGCCGACAAGCGCGATCGTCATCAGGTAGCCCATGATGAAGCTCCAGATCGTCGCGCGGGGCCGCGTGCCGTGGATCACGTTGAGCGAAAGCACCAAAGCCGCGACGCCCGCGCGGGCGGAGAACAGGGTCACGGCGGCCGAGAGCACGACGCCCAATCCGATTGATGCACGCGGCCCGATCAGCCAACTCTGGATCTGCTCGTTGAGCAGCCCATAGGCTTCGGGCGGTATGAAATCGTCGGCCACGTTTAGATAGGTGCGGATTACCGTCGGATCGGCAAAGGCGCTCCACAATGCGATCGTTGCGGAGATGCCGGGGAAGATCGCGAGCATGGAATAGAAGGCGACCCCCGCCGAGACGAGGGTGATATTCGACTCGAAAAGCCGCCCGAACAGGCTGACCGCGAATTTCGCCGTTTCTCTCACGCGCCACTCCTCGTTTCACCCACCATCGCGCAAGCCCCGCGTGATCGCAACGCGCGGCCCGCGCTTTGCTGAAAGCTGTTGCGCCACAGGCGCTTGGCGTCGGGCGGGCGGGGCATGCCTAGGGCGGGGGGGAGGCGAAATGCGGAAAACAGGGTGAAATAGGGTCTGTTTTGGAGCAGGGGCCGGCGGTGCTGCTGGCGCCCCGCGCGCCCCCGGCGAATGGCGGCGCGCCCGTTCACGCAAACGCGACATTGTCACAAAAGGGAATCACTTCGCCGTTAGGAGCGTCGTGAACGCAACTAGCCAAGGGATCAGCCATGTCGCTTCGCACCACCCTCCTCCAAGCCACCGCAATTGCCGTGCTGCCGCTCGCGGCGCATGCCGGCGATATCTCCTTCTCGTCCGTTCCTTTCGCCAAGGACGACGCGGCCAAGCGTGAGGCGATCGCCTCCGACACGGTCACCGTCAACGGCAAGGACTACAAGATCGGCTATCACGTGATGGCGCGCTCGGGCGACAAGATCGGTGACAACACCTTCGCGCTGCTGACCGACAAGGACGGCAAGCCGGTCAAGTCGGCCGACGGCTCCGAGCACATCTCCGAATCCGCCGATTTCACCTCGCTCATCCGTCAGGGCGACAAGCTCTACTCGGTGACGCATTTCGAGTCGCGCCCCGGTGCGATGTATCTCAGCGAAGTCAGCCAGGATGCCGATGGCAACCTGAAGCTGGTCTCCACCAAGCCGATCGACTTCTCTGAATATCACGGTCTCTGGGTGCCCTGCGCGGGTTCGGTGACGCCGTGGGAGACGCATCTGGGTTCGGAAGAATACCCGGCCGATGCACGCGCGATCGAAGCGGCGACCTCGCTCGACGAAATCGACGACTACGACTTCCCGATGGTGCGCTATGCGGGCGTGAACCCCGAGGGCATGTCGCTCGAGCAGTTCCGCGACGCCTACAAGCCCTATCGCTACGGCTATCCGACCGAGATCACCGTTTCGGAAGACGGGTCGGCCAAGGCCGACAAGCATTTCGCGATGGGCCGCGTGGCTGTAGAGCTGGCCTATGTCATGCCCGACCAGAAAACCGCCTACATCTCGGATGACGGCACCAATGTCGGCCTGTTCCGCTTTGAAGCCGACAAGGCAGGCGACCTGAGCGCCGGTACGCTCTACGCGGCCAAGTGGAACCAGACCTCGGATCAGGATGGCGGCGCTGCCGATCTGGAATGGGTCGATCTGGGCCATGCCGACGATGCGACGATCCAGAAGGCGATCGAAGCCGGCACCCGGTTCTCGGACCTCTTCGAGACCGCCGAAATCGGTGATGACGGCTCCTGCCCGGCGGGCTTCTCGGCCGCGAACGCCGAAGGCAATGCCGAGTGCCTGAAGATTAAGGACGGCATGGATGCGATCGCCTCGCGTCTGGAAACCCGTCGCTACGCCTCGATGAAGGGCGCCACGACCGAGTTCCGGAAGATGGAAGGCATCACCTACGACTCCGACAAGCACCAGATGTACCTCTCGATGTCCTCGGTCGAGAAAGGCATGGAAGATGGCGCCAAGCAGGACATGGGCGGGATGAACGCGATCCGCCTGCCGCAGAACAAGTGCGGCACGGTCTACGCGCTGTCGCTCGACGACAACTACGACGCGACGAAAATCTCGGGCTTCATCTCGGGCATGCCGAAGAAGACCGAGAACAACAGCTGCGATATCGACGGCATCGCGAACCCGGACAACATCACCTACATGCCGGGCTACAACACGCTGATCATCGGTGAGGACACCGGCTCGGGCCACCAGAACGACGTGATCTGGGCAATGAACACCGACACCAAGGAGCTTACCCGCATCCTGTCGACGCCCTACGGTTCGGAAACCACCTCCACCTACTGGTACCCGAACGTCAACGGCCACGGCTACCTGATGGCGGTGATCCAGCACCCCTACGGCGAGAGCGACGAAGACAAGCTGACCGACCCGGCGCAGGCTCGTGCCTATGTCGGCTATGTCGGCCCGTTCCCGCAAATGGATGACACCGTGAAGACCCAGTAACGGGCGCTCGCGAGACACTTCTGGCGAGGCCCGGCGGCAACCCGGGCCTCGCCTTTCTTTCAAGACTGAGGACTGACGGATGCTGCGGATTTCGATACTGGCGCTGTTGAGCATGACCACGATGGCGGGGGCGGTCGATCTGAAGACCACGGTGCTGGGCAATCCGACAGCCTATATTCCTCCGCAATGCTATACCAAGACGGAAGACAAGGCGGGCGCGGTGCATAACCCGTGCCAGACCTGTCACACCTATCCCCGCCATCCGAATTACGTGCGCGATGCCGATCTGCAGACCGAATATGCGTTTCCGGGCCCGGCGCTAGAGAACCCGTGGCGCAACCTCTTCGTGGATCGCCGCGCCGAGTTGGCCGCGACGAACAGCGCGGAAATCCGCGCCTATGTGCGGCAGGACAATTACCACGATGCGGCGGGCGGGATCGCCCTGGCCGCCAAGCTCGCCGATCCGCCCGCGGATTGGGACGTGAATGGCAACGGGGCGTGGGACGGCTATATCCCCGACGTGCAATTCGCCTTCGACGAGGAAGGGTTCGACCGCACCCCCGATGGCAGCCTGACCGGCTGGCGCGCCTTCGCCTATCAGCCGCTGCCCGGCACGTTCTGGCCGACCAATGGCTCGACCGATGACGTGATGATCCGTCTGCCGGAGGCGTTCCGTCAGAGTGCCGACGGGCTCGAGGACATTGCCACCTACAAGACTAACCTTGCCATCGTGCAGGCGCTGATCACCCGCGCGGATGTCGCGATCGAGCCCACCGACGAGGTCGCGATGGGCGTCGATCTGGACCGCGACGGGGTGATGGGGCAGGCGGAGGTGGTGAAATTCGCCTTCGCGCCGCTCGACGGGATCACGATGCATTGGGCGGGGCGCGCGGGCGTGGACGGCGCCGAGCTTGCCGCCGGGCTTTACCCGGAGGGCACCGAATTCGTGCATTCCGTGCGCTATATCGACCCGACCCCCGAGGGCATCCAGATGGCCGCGCGGCTGAAAGAGCTCCGCTACATGGTCAAGACGGATTGGGAAACCTATGCCGATCTGGAAGAGACCGCGTTGGCCGAGCTGAAGGAAGACAACGCCTTTCCGGATCGCACCAAGCAGTTCTTCGGCAGTTCCGAGACCGGCGTGCCCAACACGTTCGGCTGGCGGCTGCAGGGCTTCATCGAGGATGCGACGGGCGATCTGCGCCCGCAGAGCTTCGAGGAGACCGTGTTCTGCGTCGGCTGTCACGGCACGCTGGGCGTGAACGACGACTCCACCTTTGCCTTCGCCCGCAAGCTGGGCAAGGAGGCCTATCGCGGCGGCTGGTATCACTGGACGCAGAAGGGACTCGCGGGTACCCCCGACCGGGCGCGCGCCGACGGCAGCGGCGATTACGCCCATTACCTGCGCACCAACGGGGCAGGGGACGAGTTCCGCGCCAATGCCGAAGTGATCGAGGCGTGGCTGAAAGCGGGCAAGTTGCCGCCCGAGAAAGAGGCGGCCTTGGCCGAGGATATCGGCCCGCTGATCCTGCCTTCGCCGGAGCGTGCCGATGCGCTGAACGCAGCCTACCGGATGATCGTGCGCGACCAGAGTTTCACCCAAGGCCGCGATGCGACCATCGCCCCGGTCGACGGCACGGTCTGGCGCGAAGTGGAGCAGGATCAGCCGACAGGCATCGAGGAAATCGCCCTGCCGTGGTATAAGCGCCGCTAATCGGCAGCAATCTGCGCCGGCCGATTGCGTTTTTCGCCGTCAATTGGCAGTGTTCGCACAAATCGGGACATTTTTTCGGGAGCGCCACCATGGCAAAAGTCATCCGCCAACTTTCCGCAAGCGCCGCCATTGCAGTCGCTGCTGTCTGCACCGCGGCGAGCGCGCAGGCAGAAAGTGGCGTGACCTTCACCATCGGTGCGGGCGCGCGCTATGCGCCGTCCTATTTCGGCGCGGATCACTACGACACCAAGCCCACCGCGAAGGTTAAGCTCAACAGCTTCACGCTGCAGGGGATGCGGTTCGGCTCGGACGATCCGAATTACGAAAAGCTGGGCCCGAACGTGCATGGCTCCTTCCGGCTCGTAGGCGGGCGCAATTCCAGCGATTATTCCGAAATCGCGGGTCTCGACGATGTCGACACCTCGCTCGAACTGGGTCTCGGACTTGGCTACCAGGCGCCGCAATGGGGCGCTTTCGCAGATATGCGCTACGGCGTGGTCGGGCATAACGCCGTCGTCGCGGAAATCGGCGCCGATTGGAAGCCGATCAAGACCGACAATTTCAAGCTGAGCATCGGCCCGCGCATCTTTTATGGCTCCGGGCTCTACAACCGCACCTATTTCGGCATCAGCCCGTCGGAATCGACGGCGAGCGGTCTGGCAGCCTATTCGCCCGATGGCGGCCTCGTCTCGACCGGTCTGGAGCTGTCGGCGACCTATCAGCTCGGCAATAACTGGGCGGTGGAAGGCAAGCTGAACTACGACCGCCTGCAGGGCGATGCGGCGAACAGCCCGATCGTGCAGCAGGGCTCGCGCGAACAGAGCTCGGTCTCGCTGATGCTGACCCGTCGGGTGACGTTCCCGTTCTGATCGGATCCCTTCTGATCGGGACAAAGCTTCCTACGAGTCACGTGAAGCCAAGCCGCATGGGTCGCCCGTGCGGCTTGCTTTTTCGGGGCCTCGCTGACGCGGCGCTCAGGGTTTTTGCGATGAGCGGTCAGGTCCTCTATTTCCGGCTCGGCGCGGAAATCGTGCGCCGAAAGACGGGCTGGACGGAGATCGGCGAATCGGAAACCGCGCAGATATCCCGCGTCATCGCCGACCTCGACGCGATGCTGGCGCAGGCGCGCGCGAGCGCGGCGCCCGGCGCATGAAAAAGGCCGCCCCCGGTGGGAGCGGCCTGAAATATTCCTAGCGTCTTCGCACTTACACCGGCGGTTTGCCTTTTACCGCACGGGCGACCATGGCCACCACGAACAGGATCAGGAAAACCACGAAGAGGATCTGTGCGATCCCGGCAGATGCGCCTGCGATGCCGCCAAAACCGAGCGCTGCGGCAATCAGCGCAATAACGAGAAAAGTCAGAGCCCAACCAAGCATGGGTATTCTCCTTCGGATGTTGCGTACATTAGCGCTGAGTGCTGCGCCTTCATGGCATCCAAACGTGCGCATTTCACGAAAGTTCCATTACCCTGGGTCAGTGATTCCGAGGAACATCCAACGCTTTCCGGCGTTTGGGGCGCGATTCATGGGCTCACGAAAAAGGGAGATGGCGACATGGAAATGAATATGACTGGCCTCGGTGGCTTTTGGGGTATCGTCCTACTGGCACTCGATATCTGGGCGCTCGTTTCGATCATCGGGTCGAATTCCAGCACCGGGAAGAAAGTGCTCTGGGCGCTTCTTGTCTTCTTCCTGCCTCTGATCGGTTTCCTGATCTGGCTGGTGGCCGGGCCGCGCGCTTCGAAATGACGAAATCGGGGGTGGTGGAGGCAGCGGCCGTCACGGAACCGCATTCCGCAACCCGCGTTGGAACCACAGAAATCGCGGCGAGAAGTCGCGACATGTTTGGGAGAGGTCGATGAATTACCATGATACCGAGAATTCTGACGGCCACGAAGGCCGCGGGACGGTGAGCGATTTGCTGAACCGCGTGATCGAGCAAACGCGCGAGATCGCACGGACCGAAGCGGAATTGGTGCGCGCTGAAGCGGCCCACCGGGCTGGTCTGGCACGCAATGCCGCGATTCTCGGTGCGGTCGCCCTGGTTTTCGCCCTCGGCGCGATCTTCCCCCTGACGCAATCCGCCATCTACGGGCTGGAATGGGCCGGCCTCGATCGGGGCCCCGCGACGCTGATCGTCGGCGCGGTGCTACTGATCCTCGCCATCCTCGCGGCGCTGATCGCCGCGTCGAAGCTGCGCAAAGTGTCGAGCCCGCCCACCCGTCTCAAGGAAAACCTGTCTGCTGACGCGCAGGCGCTAAAGGAGAGCTTCAAATGACCGAGAAGAGAACCATTCAGGACATCGAGAACCGACTGCGCCAAGACCGCGCCGATCTCGCATCGACGCTCGGCGATCTGACCGCGCGTATCGCGCCGGATTACCTCTCCGAGCAGGTGTCGCAGGCCGTGCGCGATTACGCCGCGCCTGCCGCCCGCAGCGCCGAACAGGCCGTGCGCAAGAATCCGGTGGCCTTCGCCCTCGCCGGCGCCGGAATCGCATGGTTCCTGCTGCGCCAGCGCAACTCGGAGAGCATCGAGGAAGAAGATCTGGTGGCCGATGCCGATCCGCTCGTGATGCCGAGCGACGCGGGTGCCGACGGCTGGATCGACGAGATCGATACGCTGCGCCATGACGCCTCGGTCCGTCTCGAAGATCTCGAAGCCGAGCAGCGCAGCTCGACCGACAAGGCGCGCGACTTCGTCAAGGAGCGCTCCGAGGTGATGCAGAAATTCGCGAGCGACCTGCGCAACACACTGTCCTCGGGTCTGAGCGACCTCAACGAGGATGCGCGCGATCGCGTGGTGCGGGCCCGCGAAAGAGCCTATTCCGCCCGGATTCGCCTGCAGGACGGGGCGACCCATGCCGGGTCGACCAGCAAGCAGATGGTCAAGGATCACCCGCTGATCGCTGCCGCCATCGGCTTCGCCGTCGGGGCCGCGATCTTCAACGCGGTGCCCAAGCCGGACGTCAATGTCAGCCGCCGCAGCTTCGGGCCGCGCGCCAACCGCCTGTTCAACGAGGCAGAGCGTCTGTACCGCGACGAGAAGCGTCGTGCGGGCAAGGTGGCCGACCAGTTCACCGATGAACTGAAGCGGACCGCCCGCTCGGTGATGAGCTCGGCCGGTGACGAGGCGCGCAGCGCCGCACGCGATTTCGGCGATCAGGCGATGGCTGCCGGAGAGCAGCTGATCGACCGCCTCTCGCGCCAGTTGGCGGAGGAAGCCAATCGCGCGCTGCGCGATGTCGGTCAGTCGCTGCAGAAAGGCGAAGACGAGGTCCGCGCCGGGGCGCAAGAAGCCAAGGATGCCGCGCGGGCAAAAGCCGAGGATGTGGCGTCCAAGGCCGAGGCGAAGACCCACGAAGCGGCCGAGAAGGTGAAGGCGAACCATTCTTCGTCCTCTTCGTCGAGCACCTCGTCGACTGGTTCCGGCTCGTCCGGCGCCGGCTCGACCGGCGGGGGCAGCGCGTCGTCGTCGAGTTCGAAGGCCACCCACTGAACGGTGGGGCAGTATGCAGAAAGGCCGGGCATCGCGCCCGGCCTTTTTCTTTGCGCGGTTATCGGTGGGGATGCGAGACCGAGGCCCAAAAGAAAACCGGCGCCGCGATCTCTCCGGCGCCGGTTTGCATGTTTTACGCTGAAACAGGGTCTGTTTCTGAAGATCAGATCGAGCTGGACCAGGTGTCGACTTCGCGCTCGGCGTCTTCCTTGGTCTTACCGTATTTCTTTTGGATCAGGCCGACCATCTGCTCGCGATGACCTGCGGCCTCCTGAAGTTCGTCGTCGGTCAATTCGCCCCAGTTCTCGCGGGCCTTGCCCTTCATTTCGTTCCAGTTGCCTTTTATTTGATCCCAATTCATGGCGTCGCTCCTTTCAAGATGAAGACGCGGGTTCAGGCGTCTTTAATCAACGTTTCGCCGGGGGCGATGTTCCTCTGCACGGCAGCACAAAAACAGGGAACCCGCTATCGTCCGACGGCGTTAGATCGCGAAACCAAGAGGGAAGTAATTCTCGAAATGCATCGCCTGGAGACCCTGTCGCGCATCGCCATGATCGTGATCGCTGTAATCGCTGTCGTGGCTGCGCTGAGCCAGGTGGAAAGCCTACTCGCGCCCGTCGTGCTCGCGCTCGTCGTGGGGATCGTGCTTTCACCGATTTCCGATGCATGGGAGAAAAGAGGTCTGTCGCCTGTCTGGGGGGCGCTTACCTCGCTCGTGATCTCGCTGATGATCGCCGTGCTGTTGGTCCTCGTGATCCAGCCGGTCGTCTCCGAACTGATGCGACAGGCGCCGAAGGTGATGGACGACATGCGCTCCACCATCATTCATATGCGCCACATGTTCCAAGGCATCCAGGACGCCTCGAAAGAGGTCAGCGACGCGATCACGCCGGCGACGGATGGCGCCAAGGATGGCGGCGGCAATGGCGACAAGAGCGCCGTGCCGGATGCCAAGGATCTCGTGATGCTGGCGCCGTCCATCATCGCACAGGCGCTGATCTATGTCGGGGCGCTGTTCTTCTTCCAGCTTTCGCGCGGCGAGATCTACAACTGGATCGCGAAGCACCTCGCTGAGCCTTCGAGCCGCGGCGCTACGGCTGCGCGGTTGCGCAAGGCGGAGACACGGGTGTCGCGCTACTTCCTCACGATCACGGTGGTCAATGGCGGTCTCGGGCTGGCGGTGGGCGTCGCGATGCAGCTGATCGGGCTCCCGAACGCGCCGCTTTGGGGGCTTGTGGCCTTCCTCATCAACTACATCCTTTATCTCGGCCCCGCGGCGCTCATCATCGCGCTAGGATTCGCAGGCGTGGCCACGTTCGACGGGGTGCGCGTGATCCTGCCGCCGCTGATCTATATCGTGCTGAACGCGACCGAAGCCCAGTTCGTGACCCCTGCCGCGATCGGGCGGCAGATGCGCCTCAATCCGCTTCTGGTGTTCCTGTCGCTGACCTTCGGGATCTGGCTCTGGGGGCCGCTGGGCGGGATCGTGGCGATCCCGCTGCTGCTTTGGGCGCTGGTGCTGACGAACAGCTTGCCCGACCCGAAATCCGAGCCGGAGCAGAAGCTCGAAGCCGACTGAACCGGCGGGTCGCGGCGACGGATCAGACCATTTCTTCCGGAATGAACGGCAGTTTGCGCGCGATCTTGCGCGCGGCCTCCACGTCATAGGGGAGCACGAAGCCCTCGCGATCCTCGGGGGCTTTCGTGGCATTCGCGCGGGCCAGCTCCGCCCAGGCAGAGACTGCGCGCGTCGGGTCGAAGAAGGCCTCTTCGGGCGCGGGCGGCAGCCAATGGCGCATCAGGCGGCGGCGCATGGCCGGGATGCCGTCGTTGCGGCGCAGATAGACACCCGCCTCGCTGTCCCAATGCAGCGACCGCGCGTTGAGATTGGCCGAGGTGATCAGCGCGGCGTCCTCGTCGAAAATCGAGACCTTCGCATGGACGTAGATCAGCGGCGCGCCGCCGGTGCGCAGCGCCCCCTCATCACCGGGGTCGGCAAGGCAGGGCTCTGCCGGGCAGCCGATGAACAGGCGATTGCCGAAGGCTTCGCGGAGCGTATCCAGCGCGCGCACCTGAAGATATTCGCCATAGCGCACGTCGCTGGTCGGGCGATCGGCCAGCATCAGCGTTTCGGGCGCGGCGGGCAGGATCAGGATCAGGTTGAGATTGGGGTTCTCCCGCGCCGCCCGGGCCAAGTGGTGCGCCAGAGTGCGCGAGCGGAAGAACTGACTCTCGAGATAGATCAGCTTCTGCGCCCGCGCGATCAGCATCTCATGCGCGTTCTCGATCTCGGTCCGATAGAACTTCGGCCCGATGCGGAAGGTCGCGAATTTGCGCCGCTGCGACAGGGTGCGCAGCAGGCGGCGCGGCGGTTTGGCGCGGTTTTCGCCGGAGCAGCTTTCGTGGAAGCTCTCGAGATGGGCCTTCGCCTCGGCGACGACGGGGCCGGTCATCATGAGCTGCACATCGTGCCATGTCATCTCGCCGTCGCGCTCGTGCACGGGGGTGTCGAAGCGCCGGTTGTCGAGATCCAGCCCGCCGATATAGAGCTTCTTGTCGTCGAACACGGCGAGCTTCTGGTGGTGTGTCGCCGGGAACAGCTTCGGCGGCGTCGCGACGAACTTGCGGCGGATTTTGCAATCCGATCCGGCCTCGAGATATTCCCGCAGACCCGGCATGTCGCGCATCGCGGTCAGCCGCTTGGCCTCGTCCATGTCGTTGAGCCACGACGTGTGCTGCCCGAGCTTGTGATAGACATAGGGCCAGAAGATCGTACGCGGCACGATGCCCGATTGTGCCGGGTGCATCAGCGCGCGCAATTTCAGCTTCGCCTTGGGACCGCCCGCCAGTTCGCGCGCGGCGCAGAACATGCGGATCGACGACCATGTCATCCGGTGAAGATCCGGCTTTGCGCAGGGATCGAAATCGGTCAGGTCGATCTGTATCCTCACGCCGCGCTTCAGCATGTGAATGATCAGGTCGAACCACGTCTTGCCGATCGCGCGCCCGCGGTCGGATTTCAGTGTGGTGTTGAGGTCGAAGACGCGGAAGGAGCAATGAATGGAATGACGCGCGTCGAGAAAGGCATCCTCGAGCACGGGATAGGCCTCTGCTGCGGTCAAAAGCAGCTTTACGCGGCTCTCGGCGTGAACTCCGGCTTGTTTAAGACGTTCCATGCGGCTCGTTGGGTTGAACGGCCGCGAGGGTGACCTGTGGTCGCCGCGGCTGGTATCTCATTCAATGGCTCTCATCAGAAACTGTTTCGGGCGTCTCGGATTTCAAGCGTTCTTCGTGACGCAATTCGCTCTCGACGAGGGGGCGCAGTGCGAACGCGGCGCTGAGCATATACTCGTCTTCGTCGGTCTGGATCTCGATCGAGCCGCCCAGCTGCTGCACGAAGGCGTTAAGCAGTTGCGAACCGAGCCCGGTGCCTTCGACGGCCTCCAGCGGCGGGGCATCCCTATCGACGGTATTGCGCACGCAGAGCCGCGCCTGCATCCCTTCGAGTCTGCGCAGCGAGATGTCGAGCTGCGGTTTGCCGTCGCGGGCAGAGGCGTATTTCATCGCGTTTGTCATCGCTTCGGTCAGCAGAAGCGAGAGGGGCACAGCCTGATCGGGGGTCAGGTGGATGTCGTCGATATTGCAATCGACGGCGATATGGCGGCCCGGCCCGGTCGCGAGCCGGGTGATCTGGCGCACGATGTCGGGCAGCAGTTCCTGCGCCTGAATGTCGGTGAGGCCTGAGGTCTGGTAGAGCCCGCGGTGGATCGTGGCGAGCGAGATGACCCGCTCCTGGAGCGATTTCATAAGCCCCTTGGCTTCGGGCGTGCGCGCCTGCCGCATCTGCATGTTGATGATCGAGGCGATGAGCTGGAGGTTGTTCTTCACCCGATGGTGGACCTCGCGGAGCAGCACTTCCTTGTGGTGCACCATGTCCTCGAGCTCGGCCTCGTCATGCAGGATGGTTTCTGTCATCCGGTCATAGGCCTCGGCGAGGTCGCGGATTTCCGACGGTGCGGTCGACAGGTTGA
Organism: Thioclava sp. F42-5; assembly: GCF_002213195.1. Classification (NCBI taxonomy): domain Bacteria; kingdom Pseudomonadati; phylum Pseudomonadota; class Alphaproteobacteria; order Rhodobacterales; family Paracoccaceae; genus Thioclava; species Thioclava sp. F42-5. Next base: position 53,291 of record NZ_NBNZ01000009.1, on the reverse strand, counting down.
GATTGCCCACGATCCGGCTGCCGGTGGCGAAGCTGGAGATCGCGCTCGACAGTTTGCGGACATGGCCGATCACCAGCTTCTGCATTGCGAAGTAGGCGACCAGCAGGCTCGCCATCCACATCAGGGCCGGGAACAGCACAGGCGAAATATCAGCGAAGGGACTAAGCGCCGAGGCCGCCTGTGCGGGCCAGCTCCCAAGCGCGTAGAGCTGGTTGGGCACCAGTTCGACGACGGAATAGACCCGCTCTATTCCGAGGTTGGAGTCTCCCGAGAAAGTCACCGCGCCATTGCCCGCCAGCAGTTTCAGAGAGCGGTCCACCGGCAGGTGCGACTGGGTGTTCGATAGCCCGTCCGAGGAGGTCAGGATCGTGCCTTCGCGGTCGAAGGTCATGATCACCAGCGGCCGGTCATCGGCGAGCTTCGGTCCATCCTTGGCCAGCGAGAGCGAGGAGTGGCTCATCGAGATCGCGATGATCCCGATATGATCGCCCGCCGCGTTGTAGACCGGATGGGCCACGCCGAGCACGGAGGTGCCCGACACCGGCGCATCGCGGTTGACGTAGAAGCTGGTGCGGTCCGCAGTCAGCATCTTCTCGAAGACATCCTGGTTCTTGAAGTCGTAACTCTTGCCCGAATTCGAGCAGGTCATCTTGCCGCTGTCTGGGATGAAGGAGACGAGCGAGAACTCCGGAAAGGCCCCTGAGATCTGCCGCATCCAGTTCGAGCAGGCCTCGGCATTGCCCACGAGCGGCTGGACCGTGCTGGCGAGGACGCGCGCGGCGTCCTGCGCGTGCTGGATCACCCGCGTCTCACCGGCGACGGCGCGCATCGTCTCGCCCATGAGGGCGGCTTCGGACCGCGCCTGCGCTTCGCGCACGACCGAGGTCGATTGCAGCACGGCGATGATCAGCAGAGGGAAGAGAGCAACCGCCAACATGAAGGCGAGGCGCACGCCAAGCCCGTCGAAAAACGGAATGACGCCCCGTTTCCTGGCTCGGAACGGGGCGTGATCACTGTAGTGCTCGTCGTCTGCCGCTTTCGCGGCTTCCGAATTCATGCGGCGGCAACTCCGGATTTGCCCATCACGGCGAGGGAATTTCGATCCGTGCCGGACAGGATATCTTCACCTTCCTCGAGCCCGAGCATTTCCGCAAGCCGGGCGCGTGCGCGGTTGGCGCGGCTTTTCACCGTGCCCACGGCGACGCCCATCATGCCGGCAGCTTCTTCGTAAGAGAAGCCAGATGCGCCGACGAGGGTCAGCACCTCGCGATGTTCCGGGCTGAGCTGATCGAAGGCCTCGACGAAATCATTCATCGCGAGACGTCCGTCATGCGCAGGTTTCTCATAGAGCGATGCGGCGTGAATCCCTTCAGGGTCAGCGACCTCGCGCTTGCGCTTGCGACGGTCCGAATAGAAGGTGTTGCGCAGGATCGTGAAGAGCCATGCGCGCAGATTGGTGCCGCGTTCGAACTTTTCGATATTCGACCACGCCTTGACGATCGTGTCCTGCACGAGGTCGTCGGCCGAGGCCGAGTTCCGGGTCAGCGACAGCGCGAAGGCACGCAGGGCCCCGAGGTGATCGGGCAGCTCCTCACGCGGATCGCGGGCTTCGCTGGAGGCATTGGCTTTGGACGAATTGGTGTTGGAGGGCGAAGTCATTTTCCGCCCTCCTTCGCCTTGAGTTGCGCCAGCAAATCCTTGAACCGATCCGGCACTTCTTCCTGAAGCGCCTCCTCGTAAACCTTCTTCAGGTTTTGATTGATCTGGTCCCTGATACTGGACTTAGGCTTTTCGTCTGCCATATCACTATACATCCGGTTTCGATCCCACTCATTTTGCACGGAACCGAACGCGGGGCCAGAGAGTTTGGTTCCCGAAAAAACGCAAAAGGGGGTTTTCATGTCCGAAGACATCGCCGGCACCATCGGAGCCAACCTGCCGTATTTACGGCGTTATGCCCGAGCGCTTACCGGCAGCCAGGACAGCGGCGACCGTTACGCCGCGGCTACGCTCGAGGCCATACTCGAAGATACGTCGCCTTTCGAGAACAACGATCCGAAGCTCGCATTGTTCCACGCCTTCCACTTGGTCTGGGCCTCCGCGGGGGCGCCGCTGGGGGAGCCGGACAACCGGCTTTCGGCCCGCGCGCAGGACCACATGTCGACGCTGACGCCAAACACCCGTGAGGCGCTTCTGCTGCATTCGATCGAAGGGTTCCGCATCGAGGAAATCGGCACGATCATGCAGGTCGATGCCGAAGAGGCGAAAGAACTGATCGACATCGCGATCCGCGAGATGGAAACGTCCGTTGCGGGTAAAGTGATGATCATCGAAGACGAAGCGATCATCGCAATGGATATTCGCGCCATCGTCGAGGATATGGGCCACCAGATCACCGGCATCGCCCGCACCCGCACCGAGGCTGTGGAGCTTGCCGCGACCGACAAACCGGACCTGATCCTCGCCGACATCCAGCTGGCGGACAATTCCTCGGGGATCGATGCGGTGAACGACATTCTCGCGCAGTTCGGCAACGAATTGCCCGTGGTCTTCATCACCGCCTTCCCGGAGCGCCTGCTGACCGGCGAGCGGCCCGAACCGGCCTTCCTGATCACCAAGCCCTACACCGAGAGCCAGGTGCAGTCGGCGGTCAGCCAGGCGATGTTCTTCTCCTCGACGGAGACGCTCGCGGCGTAACGGCCCGTTCAAAGCTATTTCTCGAGAAAGGCGGCCCCGGCAGACGGGGTCGCCTTTTCCTTTGCCGCATGTGCCTTTGCGCAGGCGATGCCCGCCGCAACGCACTAGAATGTGAAGTCGCGCTCCTGCAACCCGATCTCGCCCGTGCCGGTTCTTCCTCTGAGACAGACTGACGAAACCGTTCACAACGAAGGAGCCGCACATGACGAATATCGTGATTACCGGCGCATCCGCGGGCGTGGGGCGCGCCGTCGCTCGCCGCTTCGCTGCCAAGGGCAACCGCATCACCCTGATAGCCCGCAACAAGGCGCGGCTCGAGACGGCGGCGCAGGAAATTCGCGAGAAGGGTGGCGAGGCGCTCGTGCAGCCGCTCGACGTCGCAGATGCCGATGCGGTCGAGGCCGCGGCGGTCGCCGCTGAAAGTGCCTTCGGTCCGATCGACGTCTGGATCAACGTCGCGATGGTGACGGTACTCTCGCCGGTGTCGCAGATGACCCCGGAAGAGTATCGCCGCGTGACCGAAGTGACTTATCTCGGCACGGTCAACGGCACGCTCTCTGCGCTGAAGCGGTTCCGCCAGCAGGGCTGGGGCACGATTGTGCAGACTGGCTCGGCGCTCGCCTATCGTGCGGTGCCGCTGCAGTCGGCCTATTGCGCGGCGAAGGCGGCGATCGTGGGCTTCACCGACAGCCTGCGCACCGAGCTGATCCACGAGAATTCCGACGTGAAGATCACCGTCTGCCATCTGCCGGCGGTCAATACGCCGCAATTCGACTGGGCCCGCAGCAAGCTGCCGAACCGCCCGCGCCCGGTCGCGCCGGTCTTCGAGCCGGAGCTGATCGCAGACGGCATTCATCACGCGGCCTACCATCCGAAGCGGGAATACTGGCTGGGCTTCTCGGCGGTGAAGGCGATCCTGTCGGAGAAGCTCGCGCCGGAACTGGGCGATCTCTACCTCGCGCGCACGGCGGTGTCCGGGCAGCAGACGGGCGAGGCTGCCGATCCTGATCGGGCCGACAATCTCTATGACAGCGTCGACGGTGACTGGGCGGCGCGGGGGCGCTTCTCCGACGAGGCGAGCGACAGTTCCCCCGCGATGGCGCTGTCCGAGCATGGCGGCTCGCGGCTTGTCGCGGGCGGCGGCGCGGCGCTCGTCGCCGGGCTGATGCTGGGAGCGATCTTCGCGGTCTCCCGTCAGCGAGCCTGACGATCGCGACAAGGAAACGAGAAACGCGCGCCCGGGTGGCGCGCGTTTTTGTTCTTGTGTAGGTGGCAGCGAGATCAGTCCTTCACCGCGCCCCGATATGCGGTAATCGCCGCGATCATCCCGGCATGGGACAGCCCTTGCGGGAAGTTACCAAGCTGGGCGCCGCTCTCCGGGTCGTGCTCTTCCGACATCAGTCCGAGATCGGTCGTGGCCTTCAGCATCCCCTCGATCTGGCTCCGCGCGTCATCAAGCCGCCCGGCCCTCACGAGGTAGTCGGCGGCCCAGAACCCGCAGACGTTGAAATGGCCCTCGACGCCGGGCATCCCGTCTTCCTGCGCGTCGTAGCGCCGCAGATGAACGCCCGTGCCAAGCCGCTCACGGATGGCAGTGTAGGTCGCCGCCATCTTCGGGTCGTCTGCGGGGATCACCCCGATACGTGGCATCAGCAGAACGCTTGAATCGAGCCATTCCTCGCCGATCGCACCGGTGAAAGCGCCGATCTCCTCGTTCCAGGCCTCTTCCCGGATCAGGGCTTCGATCGCGGCGCGCTCCGCCTTCCACAGCCGCGTGTCGGCATTGATCACGCCGTTCTCGGCCAGCGAGATCACCCCATCCAGCGCGCCCCAGCACATCGCCTTGGAATAAGTGTGGTGTCGGCGCGGATTGGGCATTTCCCAGATTCCGTTATCGGGCCGTGTCCATTGCGAGACCACGACATCGGCGAAATTCGCGAGCCGGATGCCTTCGCCCGGATGCAGCTCGCCGCCGGCCTCGACATAGGCGCGCGCGGCCATGATCATCGAGCCATAGGCGTCGAGTTGCAGCTGTGTCGCCGCGCCGTTACCCAGCTGCACCGGGGCCGAGCGGCGATAGCCCTCGAGCGTCTGCAAGCTCGAGATCGAGACGTTGCTGTCGCCCCGCACCGTGTAGAGCGTCCCAAGTTCCGGCGCCGTTTCGCGTGTTGCTGCCATCAGCCAGCGGAAGAAGGCGTCGGCCTCGTCGGTGAGGCCCTGATCGAGAAAAGCGTGCAGCACGAAATAGGCGTCGCGAAGCCAGCAATAGCGGTAGTCGTAATTGCGGATGCCGCCGATCACCTCCGGCAGCCCCATCGTCGGCGAGGCGATCACCGCGCCGGTGGGGGCGTGGATCAGAAGCTGCAGCGCCAGTAGCGAGCGTTTGAGCGCTCCGGAAAAAGGCCCGTCGCCGAAATCCGTCTTGGACTGCCGCTTGCGCCAAGCCTCACGAGTTGAGGCGAGCGCCTCTTGCGCCGCCTGCATTCCGCCGACATGGCCGTGCCCGCCTTGCGTGACAGTGAGGGTAACATAGCCGCGTTCCCCGGTGGCGAGGGTACCGCGCCCGTTCAACCGGCCGGAGCCTTCGATCTCCAGTTCTATCGAGCTGTCGATCAGGATGATGTCGCCGTCTTGGGTAAACTGCCAGCTGCCCGGGCCGCGCCGGATGAACTCGGGTGTGCTCAGCGCGTAGTTGCAGCGCGGGGCGATGCAGATTTCGACGTCTGCCGCGCCTTCGGTGGCCTCGAAAAGACGCACGACCGAGCGCCCGAAGCTCGCCGCTTCTTCGAGCGAGTCCGGCAGGTTCATGAAGTCGGTGACCTTGAGGCCGCCCGCCTCGGACGCATGGGTGGTGGTCAGGATCGGGCCATAATCTTCATAGACGCGTCGGGCGGTCGTCTGACGATCTGGATCCGGCACCGGACCGACATAGAAGGTCCCGCCGCGAAACTGGTCGAGCAGCCGCCCGAAGAGCGGGTCGCCGTCGAAATCCGGCCCGCAGAACCAGTCGATCGCGCCGTCCCGGGCCACCAGCGCCGCCGTGCGCGTATCCCCGATCACCGCGTAATCGGCAATCGGGAGATAGCCGCGTCGGCCCTCCAGAAAGCGTAGCGGCGGGCTGTTCGGATCGGGCTGGGTCTTCGAGGATGTGCCGGAATCGGGATCGGTGCGTTCGGTCATGCAATGCCTGTCCTTTGACGGTTTTCCGGGCGTCGCCCCGGAGATATATCGCGCCCCTCTCAGGGATCGAACGGACGCGCCGCCCCCCAGTTCCTTGAAAAAACCGTGTGCGTTCGTGTGCTCTCGCGCCGCTCAGATCCAGTAGCGGGGCCATTTCTCGGTGTTGCGCGCATTGTTCACGAGGTAGGCCAGAAGCACGAGGATCACTGCGCCCGTTAGCACCGGCGTCAGAAGAAAGCTCCAGCCGAGCGTGTGGCCCTTGAGAAGGATCACCAGCGGATCGGCCCCTGCGGGCGCGTGGACTATGCGGGTCAGTTGCATCGCGACGATGGCGATCGTCACCACGGCTGCCAGACCGATCGCCCCGTGCGGATCGGCAAGGTGCTGCGCCGCAAGCCCGATGGCGCTTGCGAGAACATGCCCGCCGATGACGTTGCGCGGTTGGGCGAGCGCCGTGTCGGGCGTCGCGAAGAGCAGCACACAGGTCGCGCCGAAGGGCGCCATCAGCAGGTCGACCCCGGCGTGACGGGTGAGCCCGGCAAGGATGGCGATGCCGAGGAAGCTACCCGCCGTCGTCGCCAGAACTTGCCGAAGGCTCGGAAGTTCCGGCAGGCGATGGGGCGCGCGATGGCGTTCGAGCAATCGTTTCAGCATTGGCGGTCCTGTCGGGCTGGCCTTCAGAACCCGAACCCCGGACCGTCTGCCCGGTTTCCTTCGCCCGCGTCACGTCGCAGTGAAAGGGCGCGATCCGTCAGGACGCTTTGACCAATGCCGGCATCCGCGCGAAGCTCATCGAGATATGGCCGCGCCTCATATGGCCGAGCGCGTCGAGATCGCCGAGCCGCAGCGCGCGCAGCATGTCGCGCAGCTCGTTGTTGTAGATCTCGATCTCCTGCATCAGGTCGATCTGCGAAGCCGTGACCTGCTGTAGCCAGATCCGCGCCGTGCGGAAATACAGCGCTGCCGACATCGTCCGGAGCGGTGCATTCGCGGTCAGCTCCAACAAGGCGAGGAAGGTATCGCGGTCGAGCTCCGAAAAGGCCCGGGCGGTGGGTGCATCGACCAGTTCGCGGCCGCGCTCCTGAAAGGTGACGAAACGCGCGATCAGCGCGGCGCTGGGCGGCACCGGATCCAGGCTCGTCTGCAGCACAGCGAGTTCGCGCCGCAGCCGGAAGACCTGCCCAAGCTCGGTGTAATCGACGTCGGTGACGAAAGTGCCGACCCCATGCATGGAGCGCAGCATCCCCTCGTCCTCGAGCCGCGCCAGCACCCGACGCAGCGGAGTCCGCGAGATGCCGAATTCTGACGCGAGCGCGGTCTCCGACAAGCGCATTCCCGGCGGGTAATCGAGCAGACAGATGCGGCTGCGAATTTCGTCGTGAATGAGATCGTAGCGGTCGCGGGCGCGGAGCCGCTCCGGATCGGTTTGCCGGGGGATCATGGAGATGTCGTCCATAGAGTTCTGTCGTCTGTTCGCGCAAAGCCATGATCGGCGGCGGAGGCGCGCAGGTCAATCCGCTTGGCCGCGTCCTCCCCCATGGGGCGTTTCAGCCGCAGATATTGCGGAGAGCCGGGCGGCGCAATCGGCACGAAACGACGGCCTTCGGCGGAACCGGCGCACACACATGCGCGTTCAATGCTCAAAGCTCCGGCATTGGTGCACAACATATGCGTTTAGCTCTTTATCGGCCTACGACATCTGCTTTTTGCCCCAGTATAATCAATGCGATCTGCTTGACACTCCGGAGAAACTCATAGGTGTTGTGTACATCAATCGCGGGAGGCTTGGGCTTCCCGTCAACAAGAACCAACAGGAGAGACGCATGAAATCGATCTTGAAATCTGTCGCCGCCGCCGGCATCGGCATCGCGCTGAGCGCAAGCGCCGCACTCGCTGGCCCCCTGATGGACCGTATCAATTCGGGCGAGCCGATCCGCATCGGCTTCGCGAACGAAGTTCCGTGGGCCTATCCGGGCGAAAACAACAAGCCGCTGGGCTTCGTGAACGCCTATGTTCTGGGTGTGCTCCACGAGATGGGCTATGACAACATCACCCCCGTCGTGACCGATTGGGGCGGGTTGATCCCGGGCCTCAACGCGAACCGCTTCGACATGGTCACCGGCGGTCTCTACATCCTCAACTCGCGCTGCCAGAACGTTGCCTTCTCTGAGCCGATGGCGAAAGTCGGCGATGCGTTCATCGTGCCCAAGGGCAACCCGAAGAACCTGAACAACTACGAACAGATCGCCAAGGCTGGCGCGACCTTCGTGACGGGCGCGGGCTATAACCAGGTGGAGTCCGCCAAGAAGGGCGGTATCCCGGATAGCAACGTGATGACCGTGCCGGGCCCGACCGAAATCCTCGCCGCCGTGAAAGCGGGCCGCGCGGATGCAGGTGGCGTGACCTACTTCACCGCGCAGAACCTTGCCGATCAATCGGACGGCGCGGTCGAGGTGTCGGACGTGAGCCAGCTGCCTGAATGGACCCAGAACTGGGTCGGCATCGGCTTCCGCAAAGCGGATCAGGACTTCGTCGACAAGTTCAACGAAGCCCAGAAGAAGTATCTCGGTTCGGACGCGATGATGAAAGCGGTCGGCGAGTACGGCTACTCGAAAGGCAACCTGCCGGGCGACAAGACCTCGGCTGAAGTCTGCAAGATGCGCTAAGCGCAAATGCTGAAGACATGGACGGGCCTGTGCATGGCCCGTCCATTTTGACATTCACCGCCGGGGCGGGACGGGAATGAGCTACATAGAATTCTTGAAAGAGTACGGGCCGCGCTTCTGGGACGGCACGCTCGTAACGGCGGGGCAGTTCTTCCTGGCCTCCGCTCTGGCGATCGTCATCGCGCTCGTCGCAGGGCTGATGAAGCTCTCGCGCAACGGGCTGATCCGGGGCATCGCCGTCGTTTATATCGAAATTTTCCGCGGCACCTCGCTGCTGGTCCAGCTCTACTGGATCTTCTTCGTGCTGCCGCTGTTCGGACTGACCCTGCCGAAATTCACCGCGGGCTTCGTCGCGGTGGGGATGAACCTCGGGGCATACGGCGCCGAGCTGGTGCGCGGCGGCATCCAATCCGTGCCGAAAGGGCAATGGGAGGCGGCCTATGCGCTGTCGATGAGCCCGATGAAGCGGATGTGGCGGATCATCCTGCCGCAGGCGTTCGTCAACATGCTGCCGCCGTGGGGCAACCTGCTGATCGAACTGCTGAAGAACACCGCGCTGGTCGCGCTGATCTCCGTGTCGGACCTGATGTTCGAGGCGAAGCAGATCAATGGCTCGACCTTCCTCTCGGCGCAGACCTTCGGGACGGCACTGATCGTGTACTACATCTTCGCGCGCTTCATCGTGACGCCGTTCATGCGCTGGCTCGAGCTGGTCATGCGGCGCAAGCTGGGGAGGGCCTGATCCATGGGGTTCAACTGGAACTGGGAATTCACTTGGGAAATCCTGCCCAAGCTGATGCATGCGACGCTCAACACGCTGATGGCGGCGGGGCTGGGCTATGCGATCGCGGTTGTGCTGGGCATGGTCTTCGCGCTGGCGCAGCGGACGCCCTACTGGGCCCTGACCAAAGTCGTGCGCGAATTCATCGAGTTCATCCGCTCGACCCCGCTGATCCTGCAGATCTTCTTCGTCTATTACGTCGGTCCGCAATTCGGCCTGAAGCTGGGGCCGTGGACGGCGGGCATGATCGCGATCGGTCTGCACTATTCGGCTTACCTGTCGGAGGTCTATCGCGGCGGTCTCGACGCGGTGCCGAAGGGCCAATGGGAGGCTTGCACCGCGCTGAACATGTCGACCCGCGATACCTATTGGCGGATCGTGATCCCACAGGCCATCCCGCCCGCGCTGGCGGGGATGGGCAACTACCTCGTGGGGATCTTCAAGGACACGCCGATGCTCTCGGTGATCGGGGTGGCCGAACTGATGCACACAGCGAACGCGATCGGCTCGTCGAGCTATCGCTATCTCGAACCCTATACGCTGGTGGGGGTTATCTTCCTCGCCATCTCGCTTCCCACCGCTGCCCTGATCCGCGTCTTCGAGGATCGCGTGCGGCGTAAACTCGGATTGAAATGATGGAAGATCTTTCGAACTATCCGCTCGAACTGACGGGCGACGACGTGCCGATGGTGCGGTTCCTGAAAGTCACCAAACGCTATGGCGATCTGGTGGTGCTCGACCAGCTCGATCTCGATGTGGCCGAGGGGGAAATGGTCACGATCATCGGCCCCTCCGGCTCGGGCAAGACGACCGTGCTGCGGATGCTGATGACGCTCGAGACGATCAACGAGGGCGTGATCTACGTGGACGGCAAGCCGCTGACCCATATGGAGAAGAACGGGAAGCTGGTGCCCGCGGACCGCAAGTATCTGCGCAAGGCGCGCAGCCAGATCGGCATGTGTTTCCAGCATTTCAACCTTTTCCCGCACATGACCGCGCTGGAGAACTGCATGGAGGGCCCGGTGCAGGTGCTGGGCATGAAGAAGGCCGAGGCGCGCGAACGGGCCGAGGAACTGCTGGAACTCGTCGGCATGTCCGACAAGCGCGACCAGCACCCCTCGCGGCTCTCGGGCGGTCAACAGCAGCGCGTCGCGATCGCACGCGCGCTGGCGATGCGGCCCAAGGTGATGCTGTTCGACGAGGTGACCTCCGCGCTCGACCCGGAGGTGATCGGCGAGGTGACGAACGTGATCCGCTCGCTGGTGGAGAAGCACAATCTGACGATGCTGATGGTGACGCACCAGATGGGCTTCGCGAAGGACATCTCGGATCGGGTCTGCTTCTTCTACGACGGCAAGATCGAAGAGCAGGGCGCCCCCGACGATTTGTTCGGCAATCCGCAGAAAGAGCGCACGCAGCAATTCCTCTCGGCGGTGAAAGAGGCCGACTGACGCGCCTCACGATGTCGCGCAATGGCCTTTCCGAAAAGGCCATTGCGTGCGTCGACGTCTCGTTGCCTTATGGGCTTGGTTCCATCGCAGCGAGGCTCCGACATGCCGATCACGATAGACAACCCTTGGCGCGGCGACGGGCTCGACCCGGACGGCGTCATGCCAATTGCCGATGCGGCGGGCGTGGCCAGCCTGCTTGCGCGCTGTCCGGCACATCACGAGACCCCGCTGCGCGCGGCGCCCGAGATCGCGCGGCTTGCCGGGGTCGGTGAGGTCTGGATCAAGGACGAGCGTGAGCGCATGGGGCTCGGCAGCTTCAAAGCGCTGGGCGCGGTCCATGCGATCGCCCGGGAGGCTGCGGCGCGAGCGGAGGGCGACGATCTTCAGACAGCTCTCGCTGGCGAGACCTATGTCGCGGCCAGCGCAGGCAATCATGGCCTGTCAGTCGCGGCAGGAGCGCGGATATTCGGCGCCCGCGCGATCATCTATCTGGCCGAGACCGTGCCTGAGGCCTTCGCCGCGCGGTTGGAGGCACGCGGGGCGGAGGTCGTCCGGGCGGGTGCGGAATACGAGGCCAGCATGCAAGCCGCCGAGCAGGCGGCTGCCGAGAATGGCTGGACCCTTTTGTCGGACAGCTCGTGGGAGGGCTATGTCGATCTGCCGCTGCGGGTGATGGAGGGTTACACCCAGCTTGCGGCGGAGGCCGTCGCGCAGATCCAAGCGCCGCCCACCCATATTCTGCTGCAGGCGGGCGTTGGTGGTCTCGCGGCAGCCGTCGCCGCTCATGCGCGGATGGAATGGGGCGATGCGCCTCAGGTCATCGTGGTCGAACCCGACGCGGCCCCCGCGCTGATCGAGAGCATTCGCGCAGGCCATCTGGTGACCACGCAAGGGCCGGTCTCAGCGATGGGGCGGCTCGATTGCAAGACACCTTCGAGGGTGGCGCTGGCGGGTTTGTCGCGCGATGCGGATCGCTTCGCCACGATCACCGAAGCCGAGGCGCAGTCCGGCGTCGATATCCTCGCCGCGCACGGGCTGGCCACGACGCCTTCGGGCGGCGCCGGGCTGGCGGCTCTGCTTGCCGGGCTGTCGCTGGGACCGGAGACGCGCGTTCTCGCGATCCTCAGCGAAGGCCCAGAAGATGGCTGAGCGCTCGCTCATCTTTCCGGCCGAGGAGTTTCGCACCCGCGTCGGCCGCCTTCAGGCCGAGATGAGCGAACGGGGGCTGGATGCGCTGTTCCTGACCTCGGCTGCGGATATCTTCTACGTCACGGGCTTTCTGACCCGGTTCTGGGAGAGCCCCGCGCGCCCGTGGTTCGTGATCGTCCCGGCCAGCGGTGCGCCGGTCGCGGTGATCCCCTCCATCGGGGCGGAACTGATGGGCCGCACATGGATGACGCAGATCCGGACATGGGATGCACCCGACCCTGTGGATGACGGCGTGAGCCTGCTTGCCGAGACGTTCTGCGATCTGCTGCCTGAGAGCGCGCGGATCGGCGTGCCGATGGGGTTGGAGACCCAGCTGCGGATGCCGCTCGCGGATTTCACGCGGCTTGGGGAGCGTATCGCGCCGCGCCGCTTCATCGACGGCACCGCCGCGATCCTGCGGGTGCGTGAAATCAAGAGCGCGGCGGAGATCGAGAAGATCCGCAGGGCCTGCGCCATCGCGGGCCGCGCCTTCGCGCGGGTGCCGGAATTCGCGGGGCAGGGGCGCCCGCTCGAGGGTATCTTCCGCGCCTTCCAGTCCGCGCTGCTGGAGGAAGGAGCCGACTGGGTCAGCTATGTCGCCGGGGCGTCGGGACCGTCGGGCTATGAGGATGTGATCTCGCCCGCCGGGCCCGCGCCTCTGCAAGCGGGCGATGTGCTGATGCTGGATACCGGCGCGGTGCGCGACGGGTATTTCTGCGATTTCGATCGCAATTTCTCGGTCGGTCCGGCGTCGGATCCGGTGCGGCGCACCCATGCCGCGCTCTGGGAGGTGACCGAGGCGGCGATGGCGCTGCTGCGGCCCGGCATGCGGGCGCATGATGCGCATCGTCTGCTGGTCGAGGGGCTGGCGGCGCGCGGTATTGAGGCGGGCAGCGGACGCCTGGGCCACGGGCTGGGGATCACGCTGACCGAATGGCCCTCCTTCACCCCGCGCGACGACACCGAACTGCGCGAGGGCATGGTGCTGACGCTCGAACCCGGCGCATGGGTCGAGCCTGCGCAGGGCCCGCGCCGCCTGCTGGTTCATGAAGAAAACATCGTCCTGCGCGCGACCGGGGCGGAGCTGCTTTCGCCACGCGCCCCTGAAACCCTGCCGGAGCTGAGCTGATGGCCGATTTCCCCTATCGTCTTCGCGAAGACGCCACGCCCACGATGGGGCTGATCGTGCTGCGCGTGGACGAGACCATCGAGGACGAGTTCCGCCGCTACATCCCGCCGGACGACGCGCGGATGCATGTCACGCGCGTTCATTCCGGCGACGACCTGACCCCGTCGAGCATTGCCGAGATGGAGCGCGCTCTGAGCGGTGCTGCGGCGCTGCTGCCACCTGCGGCGAAGTTCGACGTGGTGGGTTATGGCTGCACCTCTGGCGCCGCGCTGATCGGCCCAGACGAGGTGCGGGCGAATGTCATGGCGGGCGTCACGACGCGGCATGTGACCGATCCGCTGAGCGCCGCGTTGGCCGCGATTGCGGATCTGGGGCTGGAGCGGGTGGGGATCGTCTCGCCCTATGTCGCTTCGGTCGCGGAGCCTTTGCGGGCGGCCTTCGTCGCTGAAGGGATCACCGTCCCCGCGACGCTGTCTTTCGGCGAGGAAGCGGAAGCGCGGGTGGCGCGGATCGACCCAGCCTCTATCGCGGAGGCTGCGCGGAGCCTTGCGGGGCAGGCGCGTCTGGACGGGATTTTCCTGTCCTGCACCAACCTGCGCACGCAGGGGATCTTGCCGGGGTTGAGAGCGGAGCTCGGGATGCCGGTGCTCAGTTCGAACCAGGCGCTTGCGTGGCACATGCGAAAGCTCGCAGGAATCGCGGCGCCGGGATGAGACAGGGCAGTTGAATGGCTGGCCGGCCATCCGGTCGGTCGCGCGAGGGAATCAATGGTCCGCTGCGGAGACTTCAGCCGCCGGACCTTGCCTCCACCGGCGCGCCATCTTCCAGCGTTTCGACCGGATAGAGCACGACACGGTCGCCCTCGCTCAGACCGTCCTGAAGCTCTGCATAGGTGCCATTGTCTGTCCCGACGTCCACGTTCACTTCCCGCGCGCGCCCGTCTTCGACCTTGAAGACAGCCCAGCCGGTGCCGCGCCGGAATAGCGCGCTCGACGGCACCCGCAGCGCATCGGGGTTCTGCCAGACGACGATCCGCGCGGTCACCTGAAAACCATGGCCCAGCCCCGCCCGTTGCGCGGCATCGCCGGTGAAGGCGATGACCACGCCCACCCGCTGTTCCTCGACGCCCAAGGCCGACACCTTCGTGGTGCCTGACGGGTCGATGCGGACCACCTTGCCTTCGAGCACGTCCGGCCCGCCCCAATCGGTAATCTCCACCGGATCGCCGAGGCGTACGCGCACCGCGTCGCGCGACAGAAGATCGGCCACCACCTCGAGCCCCTCCGAGATGTCGCCGATTTCCATGATCGGGGAGCCGGCCGAGAGCACGGTCTCGTTCTCCTGCAGGATTTGCAGCACGGTTCCGGTCGCGGGGGCATAAAGGGGGATCGGCTCGGCCCCGTCGCTGTTGCTCGCGGCGGCATCGTTCTGCAGCACGGATTTTGCGGAGGCCAGCGCTGCCTCGCGCATCGCGATGGCGGCTTTCGCGGCGGCTTCCTGTGCGGCGGCGTAATCGGCGTTGATCTGATCGCGGTCCAGCTTGGACTGGCTGATCGTGCCGGAAAGCGCGAGCCTCTGTGACCGCGCGAGATCGCTATCGGCCTGTTCGCGCATCGCGACGGCGGCGCGGTAATCGCCTTGGGCCGCGCTGAGCGCGGCCTGCGCTTCGGCGAGCGCGGCCTCTGCCTGTGCCCGGCTGCGGGCATCCAGAACGGCGGGCAGGGCGGGGCGCATCCGGGCGACGACTGTCTCGTTCGCGACGACATGATCGCCGACATGGATATCGAGCCGCTGTAGCCTGCCGCTGACCGGGGTCGAGACCGTGTAGCTTTCGCTGACGCGGGTCCGGCCATCATCTTCAATGACGAGCTTCATCGGACCGCGCGTAACCTCGCCCATGTCGACGGTCTGCGGCTGCGGCCAGAGCAGCGCGGCGATAGCGCCCGCCGCGATCAGGCCGATCAGGATGAGAATGAGCCATCTGGTTCGGGGTTTTGGTGTCACGGGTCAGTCCCTCGCCTTGAGCGCCGAGATCATGTTCAACCGATCCAGCGCGCGGCGCAACATCAGGATCGAGGCCAGCGTCGCCGAGACTACGACCAGCACCGCGGTCGCGATGCTGGGTAGATCGAAGCTGACGCTGACCCGGTAGAGTTCATTGGAGAAAACCCGCGCGATCAACTGGGCAAGTGTCCAGCCGAACCAGATCCCGACCGGGAGCGCACAGGCCACGAGTACAGTGATCTCCCCGGCGAGGATCAGCGTCACTTCCCCGCGGGTGAAGCCCAGCACTCGCAGGCTCGCCAACTCATGCGCACGTTCGGAGAAGGCGTTGCGCGCGGCGTTGTAAACGATGCCGAAGCTCAGCACGAAGGCGATCGCGCCGAAGACGAAACGCATCTGGCCCGCGCCCTCGTCGGCAATCTCCCGGAACGCGGCGAGACTGTCGGATTTTATCGAGACGCCCGCGACCTTGGGGCGCGCGCGCAGCTCGTGCAGAAGCTCCGGCGACGGTGCACCTTGGGTACGGATCGAGACCGAGGTGATCCGGTCCGCCTCGCCCACGGCCCGGGTCAGCGAGTCGAGGCGCATATAGGCCGGAGCGCCCAGCAATGTGTCGGAGATCGCAGCGACGGGCAGCGAGAGGGTCCGCTTGCGGCCCTCGGTGACTTCGGCGGTGAGGTTTTCGCCCGGCTGAAGTTTCAGCACATCCGCGAGCCCCCGCGAGATCACGACGCCCTGCGCGGGCAGGGCGATCGGCTCCAGATCGGGCCGTAGCGCGCGATTGAGCTGCGCATCCTCCGACAGGCCGGTCAGTTCGCCGCGATGGGTGATGACGCCGTTGCGGAAGAGGACCGGCACGTAGCGCGTCGGCTCGGCCTCCAGCACGCCGGGAAGGTGCGCAATCTCATGTGTCACATCGCGCGAGACGGGGTGGATGAAGCTCACCGTCGCGTCGGAGCGGTCGGCAAAGCCGAAGGTGACGTCCATCGTGTGATCGAAGCCCGAATAGATCATCAGCATCGCCATGTTCAGCGCGAGGCCCGCGGCCACGCCCGCGATGGTGCCGAGGCTGCGTACAGGTTGCCGCGTGATCTGACGCAGGATCATCCGCCCAGGCTGGTCGAGGAATTTCGTGACGATCGCGAGGAAGCCGACCCGGCCATGGGTGAAATCGGCCGGGGCCGGGGGGCGCATCGCCTCGGCGGGTGTCAGGCGGAACACCGTGCGCAACGCGATCGCCGCCCCGAGCGCGGCGGCGATCAGCGAGAAGGCGAGGCCCCCGGCGAAGGGGCCGGGATGCATCGAGAAGACGAGGTAGGGGAATTTGTAGAATTCCATGTAGAGACCGGTCAGAGACCGCCCAAGCATCACGCCCAGAGCCGATCCGAGCAGCGCGCCGGCGAAGGCGATCATCAATGCCATTTCGAGGTAATGCCCTGCGATCTCCGCCCCGCTGTGACCGAAGGCCTTCATCAGCCCGATCTCGCGCCGCTCCGCCTGCACGATACGTGTGATCGTCACGTTGAGCAGGAAGGCCGCAACTGCGAGAAAGATCGGTGGCAGGAACAGCCGCGACTGGCGCAGGCCCTTTAGTTCTTCCTCGATGAAGCGCGCAGAGGTCTGCTGATCCTGAACGAAGCCCGCGCCGCCGCCATAGGGCGCCATCAGCCTGTCGAGATCGGCGAGCACCGCCTTGCGCGGCCGCTCGCGCGTGGTGAGCGCCAGCACCTCGTTGAACGCCCCGTCGAGATCGAGCACGGCGGCCGCTGCCTTGCGCTCCATCCAGATCACGGCGAAGCGACCGTCGTTGGGAAAGAATTCGCCCGGCGCGGGCATGAACAGGAACTCCGGCGCGCGGGCGAAACCGACGACCTGCAAGCGCTGGTGACGGCCCTCGACGGTAACGCCGAGCGTATCGCCAAGCGCGATCCCGCGCGCGGCTGCGAATGTGTCGAGCAGCACGACCTCGTCGCTGCGCCCCGCGATCGGCTTCCGCCCCGCCGTCATCAGGATACCGTTGAGGCCTGCGGGGCCGGGCAGCGACAGGACACGCGCCTGTATCGGCTCGCCCCCGTCCGCGTCGATCCGGCCGAAACCGCTGACCCGCCCTTCGGCGGCCAGCACGCCGGGAATCGCGTTGACTTGTTCCATCATCGAGCTGGGCGCGCGGGTGAGCGGCTCGAAGACCTGCGCTAGCCGGTGGCGCTCGAAATAGGCGTCGCGGGTGACGGTGAGCGTATCGGTCAGCCCCGCCATCATCACCTGTACCATCACGCCCAGAGCGACGACCGCCGAGATCGCCAGCGCCTGCGCCCGGATTCGCCAGAGGTCGCGGAAGAGCTTGCGATGGAGAACGGTCAGGGCCATCGGCTTACCATTCGATCTCGGCGGGGTCGGCGCGGGTCTCGTTGACGATCGTCTCGCGCAGCTGGCCATCGGTGAAATGCAGCACGCGATGCGCCATCGCCGCCGTTGCCGCCGCATGGGTGACGATCAGAACGGTCGTGCCCAGCTCGCGGTTCACATCGTTGAGCACCTGCAGCACGCGCCGCCCCGTCATACTGTCGAGCGCCCCGGTCGGCTCGTCGCAAAACAGCACCGCCGGACGCTTCGCGATGGCCCGCGCGATGGCGACGCGCTGCTGCTCGCCGCCTGACATCTGCGCCGGGAAATGGTCGAGTCGTCCCTCCAGCCCGACCAGCCGCAGCGCTTCGCCCGCGTCCATCGGATCGTGCGAAATCTCGGTCACCAGATCGACATTCTCGCGCGCGGTGAGGCTGGGCATCAGGTTGTAGAACTGGAAGACGAAACCGACATGGCTGCGCCGGTATTGCGTCAGCGCCCGGTCGGACATTTCGGTCAGGTTCTGATCGCCGAACCACGCCTGGCCCGAGCTTGGTCTGTCGAGCCCGCCGATGATGTTGAGAAAGGTGGATTTGCCGCTGCCCGAAGGTCCAAGCAGCACGACGACCTCGCTGCGCGGAATTTCCAGGGTCACGTCTTTGAGGGCGTGGACCGCGGCTGGTCCCTCGCCATAGGTTTTCGACAATGCTTCGGTGCGAAAGGCAGGCTGCACGCTCGGCCTCTTCAAACAGATTGGGCGCGTCACCCGTCCCGGATCAGATCACAGCTTCTTCAGGCAGTCAAAATTTGTCGAGGCTGAGGGAGAGTTGAGGGCGTCCGCGTGGTGTTCGCGCCTCACCGGTCGAAGGCGACGTTTCCGTTCGTCGGGCGTCACGCGCTGAGGCCGTGGACGAAGAGATCAATCTCCAACGCCAGACCGAATTCGAATTCGTTGAGTTCGGGGCCAGTCCATTGATGCTCTTCGAGATGGTCGAGGAAGTCGCGGCGTTTGCGTTCGTCGTCCGGTCCCAGCGACAGGGTCTCGGCAGCGCGCAGCAGGTCGATCCGCTTGTGGACCTCGCACATAGCGGAGAAGGCTTCCATCATCACCGCTGCCAGACGCGGTTCCTCCTGCCACGACTGGCCGCCGAAGACCTCCTGCACGACCCGATTGCCGGAGCCGAGGCAATCATAGGCGACGCAGCCTGCCATGCCTTTCTGGGTCAGTTTGTCGTGAATCGAGCAATCGTGCCCGCAAAGGTTCCGGCAGGGCTCTCCGGGGTTCTTGCTGAAGGCGAAATCCTTGCCCTTGTCGAAGGACAGCACCACGCAACAAAGCGCCGCGCATTGGGAACAGTCGGTCTTGAGGCGGTCGGTCCGGGGCATACTGGCCTTCGCTTGGCTTGACCTCTCAGCGAGGTCGTCGGGCCGTCGTATCCCGCGAAACGGGCCTGAAATGCAAGGGGCGCCCGGGGGGGCGCGACGCGAAGCTCCGGCAGCGGACAGTGGACCGCCGCCGGGTCGGTTCAGCTCAGATCGCCTCGATCGCCTTTGCCAGCATGTCGCGCACGTCGCCTGCGACCGATTTCAGCCGGGGGTTGTCGATCGCCATCATCGAGGCCGCCGGGTCGATCGCGCAGACGAGGATATCCGCGCCGTCCTGCCGCAAAATGACGTTGCAGGGCAGCATCGCGCCGACGTTCGGCTCCAGCTGGATCGCCTGATGCGCCATCTTCGGGTTGCAGGCGCCGAGGATCATGTAGCCGGCCATGTCCTCATCCAGCTTCTTCTTCATCGTGGCCTGCACGTCGATTTCGGTGAGCACGCCGAAGCCCTGCTCCTTGAGGGCCTCGCGCGTCCGGGTGTCGGCCTCTTCCAGTGTGGTATTGGTGAGGCGTTTGTCGATGGTGTAGCTCATTGTCTTGGATCCTCTGAGGTTGAGCGGTTCAGGATTCGACCGGGTAGTCCTGCGCGGACCATGCGCCGAAGCTGCCCGGCACAGCGGAGACGTTCTTGAACCCGGCGCGGTGCAGCAGGCTCGCAGCGACGCTGGCGCGGTAGCCGCCCTGACAATACACCGCATAGTCGGTGGAACGGTCGAGTTCGTCCATCTCGTCTTCGATCGTACCGAGGAAATGGTGGAGCGCGCCGGGGATACGGCCGCCGTCCCATTCCTCGTCCTTGCGCACGTCGAGCGGGGTCAGATCGCTGCCCTTCAGTTCCTGCACGGTGACCTGCGGGATATGCGCAAGCGGTCGCCCGGAGGTGCGCCACGCGGCGATGCCCCCGTTCAGGTAGCCCGCGAATTTCGTGAAGCCGACGCGCCAGAGCCGCAGCACGGCCTCGTCGATCTCGGCACTCGTTTCGCTAACAAGCGCAATCGGTTTGTCGGGATCGAGCATCCATCCGGCCCAGACCGACAGGATCGGCTGCAGCCCGATATTGAGCGAGCCTTCGATGAAGCCGCCGCCGAAGGCGAGCATGTCGCGGATATCGACCAGTTGCACGTCCTTGTCGGCGATAAGCGCCTCGAACTCCTTCGGGCTCTTGCCGATGCAGCGCGGCAACCCGTGCATTACCTCGGGGCCCGCCGCATTGACCTTCTTTAGGCGCGGGTAATGCGTGGGCACCGGCGGAGCGTCCTTCGTCATCGCGTCCTTGAAGGCCTCGAGATCGGTGATCCGGGCATATTGGTTATGGGCTTTCTCATAGGCGATGCTGGTCGACATCCGGTCGCCGATATTCGGCCCGCAGGCCGAGCCCGCGCCGTGGCAGGGATAGACCAGAACGCCCTCGGGCAGCTGCATGTAGAAATCCTGCGTGGTGCGGAACAGCGCCTCGGTCAGTTCCTCGGTCTTGTCGTCGCCCAGGAGGTCGGGGCGGCCGACCGAATCCACGAAGAAGGAATCCCCGCTGAGCACGCCCCAGGGGTCGTCATTGTCCTTCTCGTAGAGCAGGAAGGAGACGTGTTCGGGCGTGTGCCCCGGGGTGTGCCGCGTCTCGAGCGTGAGTTGCCCGAAGCTGAACTTGTCGCCGTCGCGGATGCCCTCATGCTCGAAATCATATTCGGCGCCGCCCTCGACGCTGACGCAAAGCTTGGGCGTGCCATCCAGCCGGTCCACCAATTCGCGCGCGCCTGACAGGAAGTCGGCGTGGATATGGGTCTCGAATACATGGGTGATCGTCAGTCCGAGCGCCTTGGCGCGCTCGATATAGATATCGCAATCGGGGCGGGGATCGACGACGGCGGCGGTGCCGCTGCCAGTGTCGCCCAACAGGTAGGAGCACTGGGCGATCCCTTCCGCGAGAATCTGTTCAAAACGCATGGTCATGTCATCTGCCTCCGAATTTCCGTCCGTTCGGGATTGCGGAAGGAATGCGCGGGGGGCGGTTCATGTTCCAAAAATTGAATATGTATCCTGCCGGTCAGGCATAAAGTTGCGATAGGAGCGTGACCCCATTTCCAGAACCACGCGCGCTCATCGCTCAGAGGCCCGAGAGAGCGGGTGATTGATCGCCCCTTTTGCCTGCCCGGGGGGGCGGAATTTGCTCGCAGCGAGAGGCATCAAGGTTTCGGAAAGCGTATGTCCACTCGCAGACCGCGCTCGAGGTTCTGCAGGCGCAGCTCACCGCCGTGAATCTGGGCGATGGCGTCGACGAGGCTCAGGCCCAATCCGCTGCCCTGCGTGTTTCGGCTCCGGTCGAGGCGCACGAAACGTTCGCGCACCCGTGCCAGATCTCGATCCGGGATACCGGGGCCGTTATCGGTGACGCTCAATGTGATGTGATGGCGGGTCTCATGCACGCCGATCGAGACCCGTGCCGGGGACGGGCTGTAGCGAAGCGCGTTGTCCACGAGGTTCACGAGCGCCTGGAACAGAAGCTCGCGGTCGCCTTCGATCCGGACGTCTTCGGGCAGATCGAGCGCCAGTTCCTGCCCTGCATCCTCCGCGCCAGCGCCGAGCATCTCCGCCACGTCCTGACAGAGCTGCGTGAGGTCGATCGAGGCGCGCGTGATCTCGACCATTCCGGCTTGCATCCGGGACAGGCGCAGGATCGCGTCGAAGGTTTCCGAGACCTGATCGAGATCGCTCAGCGCTTTTCCGATTTCGCCTCGCTGCGCCAGCGGCAGCGACGAATCCAGCGCCACCGGCTCCAGCCGCAGCCGCAGTCGGGCGAGCGGCGCGCGCAGGTCATGGGCGACATCGGTCGAGACCTGCCGGATCGACGCGATCCCCGCCTCCAGTTGATCGAGCGCCTGATCCACGCTTTGCGCAAGACGCGCCACGTCGTCATCGCCTTCGTCGCGGATACGTAGCCCGTGGCGACCTTCGCCCACCGCGTGCAGGACCTGCTCCATCCGGTCGATGCGCACCTCGTTGCGGCGCGCGATGAAGACCGCGAAGCTGATCGACAGCAGAAGCGCGAGCCCGAGGCCCCAGCCGAAACTGGTGGCGAGGATTTCGCCCTGCTCGCGGAGCCACGCATCGTCGCGCCCCGTCATCAGCCAGCCCGAGGGGAGCCGCATCCCGAAGGTGACATAGCCCTCGGGGACATTCGCGCCGGGCGGATCGAGGAGCGTTACGTCGGGTCCTGGTTCGAGATGGCGCGCCCCTTCGAACTGGCTTGCGACGCGAACATTGCCAAGCGGTTTGGAGCCATCGGCCGGCACGAAGGTCACGATATTCGCGCCGTCGCGACTCGTCGTCATCCGCGCCGAGATCTGCTCGCTCAGGTCCTGCAAGTCGGCGCCGCGGGCCGAGATGGCGAGCGCCTCGGTATCGGCGCGCACCTCGCCTTCGAGGCGGCGGCTCATTTCCTTGGATTGTAGCGTGTAGGAGACCCCGCCCGCGACCAGTGCGGCAAAAGCGAAGACCGTCGAGATCGCGATGGCGAAGCGCATCGACCAAGTGAATGCACGCATCACGAGGCCTCGAACACGTAACCGATCCCATGCAGCGTCGTTAGGTAGGGGGTCGCGAAAGGCTTGTCGATCTTGCCGCGCAGACGGCTGATATGAGTCTCGACGACGCTGCTTTTCGGGTCGAAATGAATGTCCCAGATCGCCTCCAGCAGGATCGTCTTGGTCTGCACCCGGCCGGGACGTTCCATGAAGTGCTTCAGAAGCATGAATTCCCGCGGCTGCAATTCGATGCACTGGCCTTCGCGCCACGCCTCCCGGGCGAGCAGGTCGAGGCGCAGATCGCCCTGCACCAGTTCGGTCACCTCTGCCTTGAGGGCAGGGCGGCGCGCGATCGTGTCGATCCGCGCGAGCAGTTCGACGAAAGCGAAAGGCTTGACCATGTAGTCATCGGCCCCTGCGCGCAGCCCGGCGACGCGATCTTCGACGCTGCCCATCGCGGTGAGCAGAATCGCGGGCGTGGCGATCTGCGCGGCGCGCAACGCCTTGAGCAGGGCCAGCCCATCGAGCCCCGGCATCATCCGGTCGAAGATGAACAGGTCGTAGCTCTGCGCGGTGGCTTGGGTCAGCGCTTCGCGCCCGTCGCGGAGCAGGTCGACGGCGTGACCTTCACCGGTCAGCCCCTTGCGCAGGTAGTCGCCGGTCTCGGCATCGTCTTCGGCAATCAGGATCTTCATCGCACCATCTTTCGATAACGGACCGGCATTGTCACGGTCGGCCCCGCTACGCCTGTGCGATTTCTTACAAATTCGTAAGATGGGAGCAAAACGCTTCGTCCTTCTGCAGGCGATTGCTGGCGGCATCGGTGCGGATGCATCGCAAGCAATGAGGACCTTATGCGAAACCTGCTTCTTTCCGCCGCGCTCATCGCGGTGCCGGTCGCGTCATTTTCAATGGTCGAAATGGCCATGAATACGGGAGGGCCGGGCGCTTCCGCGGCGCAAGCTGCAAGCCTCGGCGATATGAGCCCTTACGAGACGATCGTGAGCGATACACAGATGCTTGCCAAGAAAGGCGAGTTCACCGCTGCGGAGAAACGTATCACCGATCTGGAGACCCTTTGGGACAAGAACGCGGCCAAGCTGCGCAAGGCCGATCCTTCCGCTTGGGGCGTGATCGACGGTGCGGCGGACAAGGCTTTCGCCGCGCTGCGCACGAAGTCGCCGGATTCGAAAACCGTGATGGAGAGCCTTAACGGCTTGCAGACCGCGCTTGCCGATCCGGTGCCCTCGGAAGTCGGGGCTGTGCAGAAAGTCGCGGGCATCGCGGTGACCGACAAGACCGGCCATGCGCTGCCCTGCGAGGCGATGATCGGGCAGTTGCGCGACACGCTCGGCGGCAAAACCGCGCCGCAAGCGGTTTCCGACCTTCAGGCGAAAGCGCTCGAGCGCTGCAACGCCGACGACGATACCCGCGCCGATGCCTTCTCGGCGCAGGCGCTGGCAATGCTGAACGACTGAGGCGCAACATGAGCTATCAACAGACTTTCATCTACCCCGACGAAGAGTTGACCAACCCGGTCAGCCGAGTTCCCGAGGTCACGCCGGGCTTTTGGCTCATCAAACTGATGGCGGTGACGATGGGCGAGACGGCGGCCGACTTTCTGGCCGTCAATCTCGGTCTCGGTCTGACCGCGACGACGATCCTGATGACTGCGATCCTCGCCTTGGTGATCCGCTGGCAATTCGCGCAGCGCCGCTACGTGCCTGCAGTCTACTGGTCGGCGGTGGTGCTGATCTCGATCGTGGGGACGCTGATCACCGACAACATGACCGACAATCTCGGGATTCCGCTGATCGACTCGACGATCGGGTTCACCATTCTGCTGGGCGCGACCTTCGCGGCGTGGTTCGCCTCCGAGCGCACGCTCTCGATTCATGAGGTCTACACCGCCCGGCGCGAAGGGTTCTACTGGCTCGCGATCCTGTTCACCTTCGCGCTCGGCACGGCGGTCGGCGATCTGATCTCCGAGCAGTTCGGGATCGGCTATCTCGCGACCGGCATCCTCTTCGGGCTGATCATCGCGTCGCTCACCTTGGGGTATGTCACCTTCAATCTGGGCGGGCTCTGGGCGTTCTGGCTCTGCTATATCTTCACCCGCCCGCTGGGTGCGTCCTTCGGCGATCTTCTCTCGCAACCGACCGATTATGGCGGGCTGGGCTTCGGCACCATTCCCACCAGCCTCGGCTTCCTCGCCGTCATCGCGATCACCGTCGCCGCGATGACCTTGAAACGCAGGCGCATCTGATTCCCTTTCCAGATCGTACGCCGCGTGGCCCTCCGTCCCGTCCGTCCGGGGCGGAGGGTTTTTCGTTCCGGCCAAGCCGGTAATCCAGCTTCTCACCGATTTGTAAGAAACTGTCGAAGTCGATCCGGATCGCGACGGGCAATTTCCTCTCAACATCAAAAGGAGGTGCCCAGAGATGCAAACAGACACACTGGCCGTGAGCACGCGGGGACTTACCCTGCGCTACGGCGATTTCACCGCGCTCCAGCCGCTCGATCTCGATATCGGACGTGGCGAGATCTTCGGATTTCTCGGCCATAACGGCGCGGGCAAGACCACGACGATCCGGCTACTGACGACGCTCATGGAGCCCAGCGGCGGCACGGCGAGCGTCGCCGGCTGCGACCTCGCGCATAACCGCATCGCGCTGCGCCGCGCCATCGGCTACCTGCCCGAGAACGTCCGCCTCTACGACACGCTCACCACGCGCGAGAACCTGCGCTTCTTCGCGGCGCTCTCGCGGATCGAGGATGCCCGCGACCGCGTCGAGGAGGTGATGGAGTTCCTCGGCATCACCGATCTCGCCGACCGCCGGATCGCGACCTTCTCCAAGGGGATGCGCCAGCGGGTCGGCTTGGCCCAGGCCATCGTCCACCGTCCGCAGGTCCTGTTTCTCGACGAGCCGACCTCGGGGCTCGACCCGATGGGGGTGCGCCAGCTGCGCGAGGTGCTGGAGCGGCTGAACGCGCAGGGCATGACGATCTTCATGAACACCCACCTGCTGAGCGAGGTGGCGCGGTCGTGTTCCTCCATCGGCGTTCTTTCGCATGGGCAGCTGGTCTTCCACGACACGATCGAAACGGTGAAGGCGCGCTACGGCTCGGAAGAGGCCCTCGAGGAGCTTTACCTCTCGGTGGTGCCGGATCGCGAGGTCGCGGCATGACACCTTCCACGATCCTGCGCCGCCACGCGCTTGCCGCGCTTGCACGCGAGCGGACGATCGCGCTGGTGGCCGCGCTGTTCGCCGCGCTGGTGCTGGTCTCGGCCTATCTCGGCTGGTCCGCGACCTCGACGGTCGACGCGATCTACGCCAGCGCCACGCATTGGTTCGAAGCCAATGGCAAGCCGGTGCCGCCAAACCCGGTTACGCAAGGCTCACCGCTGGCGCTGCTGCGCAACCTCACGATCTATATCAGCCTGATCGGCGCCTTTTCGGCCATCGTGATCGGCTACCGGATGGTCGAGACCGACCGCCGGGCCGGCGTGCTGCCGCTGATCGGCGCGCGCCCGCTGGAGCGGCTCGATTACGCGCGAGGCAAGGTCTCGGCACTCGCTCTGGCCGTCGGCGGACTGGCCGCGCTTGCGGGCGTAGTGGGCGCCGCGACCCTCGTCATCCTGCCTTCGGTGCATCTCGCCTCAGGGGATTGGGCGCGGCTGGCTGCGTTCTTCTCTCTGGGCTGGCTCTACATGATGACCTTCGGGCTGATCGCGATCGGTGCTTCGGCGCGGGCGCGCAGCGAAACCGTGGGTCTGATGGTGCCGACGGTGGTGTGGCTGGTGCTGACCTTCGTCTGGCCTGCGCTGACCGGAAACATCCTGCCCACCGCTGCGATCAACCCGATCTCGGCCCTCGCACCCGCCCCGCAATCCGCGATCTTCGACCTCTCCGCAAACCTGCTCGGGCCGTTCTCGCTGGCCGAAGCCTACAAGTATCTCGGAGCGGAGCTGATGGGTTACCTGCCCGACGGTCTGCCGCCGCGCGGTCCCGTGCCGCCGCTGGTCGTGATGATGCTCTTCGCTGCGGGCTCCGGCCTCTATGCGCTGCGCGGCTGCCTCAAGCTCGACATGACGAAGGGAGGCCCCGATGCCTGATCTCTCCGCAATCTCCACCATTGCGCTCAAGGACGCGCGGATTGCGCTGCGCGACCGTTTCCTGCTCGCCGCGACGCTGGCGCTCGTCGCCGCCGCGCTGATCTCGCTGATCACTGGGACGGTTGCGATGCGCACTGATGTCGCCACCTACATGGCCGCGAAACAGCAGCTGCTGGCGCTCGGCAAAAGTCTCGGTTCGATCGCGGCGCCAGAGTTCTATCCGCTGAAGCTGATGCGCGGCACGATCGAGCAGATCGAGATCATGGGCGCGGTGATCGCGCTGATCGCGGGCTACCGCGCCGCCGTCGAGGAGCGCGGACGCCAGACGTTGGCGCTGATCCTGACGCGGCCGCTCTCGAACTGGCAGTTCCTTGCCGCGAAGCTGCTGGGCGGGGCCGGGCTGATGGGGACGGCACTGGCCTTCGTCTTCGCGCTCTGCGCAGTGGTGCTCGCGCTCGGTTCGGGCATCGGGATCGGGGCGAATGACCTCTTGCGCCTTGCGATAACCTGGGGGGCTTCGACGCTCTATCTTAGCGCGATCTTTGCGGTGGGCTTCGGGCTGAGCCTCTGGCTGAAAAGCCCGGCGAGCGGGCTGCTCTACGCCTTCGCGCTGTGGCTGCTGGTGGTCCTCGTCGCGCCGCAGATCGGCGACACGATGGACCCCGATAACCAGGTCGCAGGCGGCGTCTTCGCGCAGCTTTCGATCCCGAAGGCCGAGCAGACAAAGATCAAGCAGGGCTTCGCCACCTACGAAACCATCCGCAACGGGATCGAGGTCTCGTCCGTGACCAAGCATTACGAGCGCTTCACCTTCGCGGTGCTCGGAATCAAGGACATCTACACCGGCAAAGCGCTCGGGCCGATCTGGGCCGACAAGAAGGGCGATGCCTGGTTCCTCATTCTCTTCACCCTCGGTCTCGGCGGGCTCGTCCTGCTGCGTCCGATCCGTGCCGACCGTCTGACCAAGGAGACCTGACGATGAACAAGACCCTTTCCACCCTCACCGTGCTGCTGATGCTCGCCGCTGGTGGCGCCCAGGCCGCGCAGACCGATACCGACAAGGATGGCGTGCCCGACATGGCCGAGCCGCTGCTGCACACCGATCCGCAGAACCCCGATACCGATGGCGACGGGCAGAACGATTTGGCCGACAAGGACCCGGTGGTCGCGCAAAGCCCGATCCAGCCCGGGGGCACTGCCGCGCCGTTCCATATCGGAGAGCTGCTGGTCGAGAACAACGTCGATCCCGCAACCCATACGGACGCCCCGGATCACCTCGAGATCCAACTGGTCAATGACAGTGCCAAACCGCTGAGGGGCTTCACCCTCTTCTACACCATCACCGACGCCGATAGCGGCGCGAAGGAGGCCTATATCCTGCACCCCGACGTGACCGTTCCCGCCAATGGCTCGGCCCGCATCCATGTCGATGACAGCGGCAAGCCGGGGCATCTGCGGGCGAACCCGAACTCGATCTACACCACAGCGCAATCCGCGAAACAGGTCGATGTGAGCCTGCAGCTTCCGGGCACTGCCGCGGTGACGCAGGGTGTCAAGAAAGACGCCGGCGGCGCCGAGCAGGCGGATTGATCGCCAACCATCGCAGAGCGGCCCCGCATCCGGGGCCGCAACGGAGACAGAGGCGATGAAACTTCGCGAAATCGCGCGGATCGTGGGCACCGTATTGGTCGGGACGCTCGCGGCGCTGGTGCTCTATTTCGGGTATTTGCAGGTGACCGGAAATTTCCACACCGTGGTGGCTGGAGAGTTCTATCGTTCGAACCAACCGACCGCCGCGAGGCTGAAGACCTACAAGAAAAAGGACGGCATACGATCGGTCCTGAACCTGCGCGGAGCGCATCCGGGACAGGCGTGGTACGATCAGGAGAAGGCTGCGGCAGAACGGCTTGGATTGGAATTGATCGACTTCAAGATGTCCGACCATCAAACCCTCAGCCCGATCCGCCTCGCGGCGCTCGAAGGGGCGATGGCGCGGGCGCCCAAGCCCGTTCTGGTTCACTGCAAGGCGGGGGCGGATCGCACCGGGCTCGCTGCCGCGCTTTACCTTTATCATCAGAAGAAGCGTTCGCCTTCCGAGGCGGGTTGGCAGCTCTCGTTTCTCTACGGCCATATAGGCGTGCCGTGGCTCTCGAGAGCCTGGCCGATGGACGAGACCTGGATGGCGGTGAATACTGGCGACCGCGTGCCGGCTGTTGCGTGGCGTGGGTCGTGACCGCGGCGATTAGTCCAGCGAGCGCTGCGGTTGACCCGCAAGGGGCTTCTGTGTCAGGCACGCGACCTTTCATGATCCACCTCGGCGCGCGCGCCGGGCCCAGCCTAAGGAAGGACATATGGCACTCACCCTGCGCCGCAACCGCGACCGCGATCTGGCCCCCTTGGCAGCGATGCTGTCGGACGCCGAAATTCCCCTGCTCAATCCCAATGCGAAAGTTCCGTTCGACGAGATGGAATGGCATCGCAAGTGGCTTGGAGAACATCAGGACGTCTCGTTCTACCTTCAGGATGAGACGGGGCGGGATGTCGGTTTCTTCGCGCTGCGAGAGGGTATCGGGCCGGAGGTGCGGCACCTGACCTACGTCTATCTCGTCGAAGAGGCGCGTGGCGGGGCGGCTGCAGAGCTGACGGGGCACGTGGAACAGGCGGCGCGAGACCTCGGCGCGCTGTCGCTGACCCTGAAGGTGGAGCTCGAAAACGCGCCGGCCTTCAACGCCTATCTCTCGGCCGGCTACGAGGAACTGTCCCGTCGTCAGGGCATGGCGACGATGCGGTTGGATCTGGAGGAGAGGCCCGCCGAATAAGCGGGGCTTCCGACGGGTGTGGCGCAAGATGAGAACCGTTGGTTCGCGGTCCTCCAGGTCGTTCAGGCCGTCGCTTCGCGATCCAATTTTACGCGCGGTCCGCGGCCTTCACCTGATAACCTTCGAGCTTAGTTCTCAGGGCGCGACCGTCGCAACCTGAGCAGGCGGATGCATTTCGAGCGTATTTCGAGCGTTGGCGGCTCTGCTGCGGGGCGATGAATTGCCCCGAGGCGCTTTCGGATGGACCTGCGCGTTCGCGGAACCAACGAGCCTGCTGCGAAAGATCCTCGAACTGTCCGGGCGCGTAACACTCATCGAAGCTGAAGATGAGGGAAACGTGTGCCGATCCGCGACGAATACGACAAGCAAGGCGACCGTCTTCTATGACGGGGCGTGCCCGCTTTGTCGTGCCGAAATCGGGCTCTATCGCGAAGCGCCGGGGGCGGACGCTTTGGAGTTCGTCGATCTCTCCGACCCGGGCGCGACTCTGCCCGACGCTCTGAACCGGGACGACGCGCTGGCGCGGTTTCACGTGCGGACGCGGGATGGGCGTCTCGTCTCGGGGGCCACCGCGTTTGCAGAGCTCTGGGCGCAACTTCCGCGCTGGCGTGGTCTGGCGCGCATCGCGCGATGGCCGATTGTCAGGACTCTCCTCGAACTGGCCTACCGTATCTTTCTGAAGCTGCGCCCCGGTATCGTCTGGCTCTTCGTCAGGCTGACGGGGCCGCGCGCCCGATGAGCGTGATGCCGGTGGATCAGCCAAGGGACTTTTGGCGCGTGGGGTTTCTCGCGATGGCGCTCGCGACGGCGAGCATCCCGATCTACATCCACCTGCCGAGTTTTGCGGCCACGCGACTTGGCCTGTCGCTCGGTCAGGTCGGGGCGATCCTGCTGCTGATCCGTATCGTGGATTTCCTGCAGGATCCGCTCTTGGGGTGGATGACAGACCGCTGGGCGCAGTACCGCTCGGGGTTCGCGGCCCTCGCGATGGCGCTGCTGGCGGCGGGCTGTGTCGCGGTCTTTTCTCTGCCCGTGCAGGGAAGTCCCGCGCTTTGGCTGACCGGGGGGCTTGTCGTCGCGTTCACGGGGTATAGCCTCGGGACGATCCTGATCTACGGCCAGAGCGCCGCTTTCGCCGGATCGGGGCGGACCCAGTCGCAGCTGAGCCTCGCCGGCTGGCGCGAAACCGGCGTTCTGATCGGGGTGACGCTCGGCGCGATCGCGCCGGCGCTGCTTTCGACGCTCCACGATCAATCGGATGGCTACCGGCCTTTCGGCTGGCTGATCGCGCTGTTGTCGTTGATCGCGGTCGCGTTGGCGCGGCCGCTTTGGCGCAAGACGCAACTCGCCTCGACGCGGTTGAACTGGCGGGGACTCATCGGGTCAGACGCGGGTTGGCTCTTGCTGCTGGCCTTCGTCAACAGCCTGCCGGTGGCCGTGACATCGACGCTGTTTCTGTTCTTCGTGGGGGACCGGCTTGGCTTGCCGGACTTGGCAGGACCATTTCTTATCCTGTTCTTCATAGCCGCCGGGGCGAGTGCCCCTCTATGGGGACGTCTCGCCAGACGGTTCGGCGCCCGCCGGGTGCTGCTGGTCGCGATGGTTCTTGCAATCGTGAGCTTCGTAGGCGCCTTCAGCCTGCCGACCGGGGCCGCTTTACCGTTCGCGGCGATCTGTATCGGGTCCGGTGTCGCGCTCGGAGCGGATATGGTGATCCTATCGGCGCTTTTCGCGTCAGCGCTGTCGCGTGCGGGGCTGCAAGCGGGGCAGGCGTTCGGGATCTGGAATTTCAGCGCCAAGGCGACTTTGGCGATCGCCGCCGGGACCGTGTTGCCGTTGCTTCAATATTTCGGATACCAGCCCGGCGCAGGCAACACCGGCGCGGCGCTCTCGGCGCTCAATGTCAGCTATGCGCTCGTGCCCTGCGCGCTGAAACTGGCGGCGATCGCGCTCGTGCTCGGATTGCCTCGCGACATTCTCGACAATTCGAGCTGATGCGGAGCGCGGCAAGGCAGATTACGATCTAACCCTCATTTGTTCGACGCCGAAGCGACCCCGATCGGATCAGGGCTACTCCGGCGACGCATCGTCAGGATCAGAGGCTCAGGACCAGGGGGTCACGAGGTATTTCTCGCCGGTCTTCATTTTCCGGTAATCGGTCACGGCCTCTTTCGTCAGCATCTCG
Source organism: Thioclava sp. F42-5 (assembly GCF_002213195.1). Taxonomy (NCBI): domain Bacteria; kingdom Pseudomonadati; phylum Pseudomonadota; class Alphaproteobacteria; order Rhodobacterales; family Paracoccaceae; genus Thioclava; species Thioclava sp. F42-5. The sequence continues at coordinate 21,828 of NZ_NBNZ01000009.1, read as the reverse complement.
TCGAGATTGACGCGGGTCTTGTAATGGCTCGCGAAGGTGGTCGTGAGATTGTCGCGCACCCGCTTGCGCATCCGCGCGACGGTCTCTTGCCCGGCCGATTGCAGGAACGGAAACAGCAGCCAGCCCGAGAGCGTCCAACCGAAGCCGTAGCTCGGCGAGAGGGTCGTCGGGCCGGTGTCGAGACGTCCGTAAATGAACATCCGCTTCGGCTGGTTCGAGCCGTAGCGCGAATATTCCGTCATCCGGCTCACCGCGACCTGCTCCATCGCCTTGAAGGCGTTGTCGACCGCATGGCCGCCGCCGATCGGATCGAAGCCGTAGAAGGCTCCGGTGTCGTCGATCGCATCGCGAAGCCGTTCCATGAAATCGTCATCCGAGGAGTTCACGACATGGGTGGAGCCGATCTTCTTGAGCAGATCGACCTGATCGTCCTTGCGAACGATATTCACCAGACCGAGACCGTCCTCCTGACAGATGCGCGTCAACATCTGCCCGAGGTTCGACGCGCCAACTGTGTGCAGGATCGCATCCTGCCCGTCCATCTTGGCGTTCTCGACGAAGCCGAGCGCGGTCATCGGATTGACGAAGGCGCTCGCGCCATCTTCGGAGGAATGATCGCCCAGCGGCAGGCACATCTCCGCATCGGCGATGCAATACTGGCTGTAGGCGTTACCCGGCACGCAGGAGACGCGCTGCCCCATAAGCGCTTTCGCCGCGTCGCTGTCGCCGGTTGCGACGACCGTGCCTGCGCCCTCGTTGCCCGCGGGCAGCTTCAGACCGTGCCGCGCTTTCGAGCCCGCGTTGAACGGCTCGGGCATCTTGGCCACGAATTTGCCGGGGGAATACGCGGCGTTCTCCATATCCGCCGCGCCCACGAGGATGGCGAGGTCTGAGGGGTTGATCGGAGCCGCCTCCATTTTGACGAGAACCTGATTGCCGGTTGGGTCGGGGAAATCCACGTCCTCGATCGCGACGGTGAGTGTGCCGTCCGCCTCCAGCGTCGTGAACAGTTGTTTGCCAGTGGTCGCCATGTCGATCTCCAGATGCCTGACTTGGGGTGAAAACTCGGGTCGGGTCGCGAACGGAGCTCCGGGAGATTGCGCCCGCACCGTCCGCGCTTGCCTTGCCAGATAGAGCGGGGCGCCCGCGCGGCGACCGCGTGCGACGCGACGTCTTGTCGGTTCGCGTGTCCGGCATCGCCGCGAGCGACTGGCGCATATCGGTGGCCCGCACATCTGTGCGGGGGGATTTGACCGGTGAGGCCCGCGAAAGCCTGCGCTTCCGCGAGGGGCGCTGGAACTCCTGCCCGCGGCGAAAGTTGGCCCCTTTGAAATCGAAGGAGTCCCCATGTCAACGATCACCACCACCAACCCCGCAACGGGCGAGACGATCAAGACCTATCCTCTGATGAGCGAGGCCGAGGCCTTCGAGAAGGTCGAGGCCGCGCATTCCGCCTTTATGGATTGGCGCACGCGGACGCCCGCCGAGCGCGCGCCCTACTTGACCAAGATCGCAGAAAAGCTCCGCGAGAACGCGGATGAGCTGGCAGCGCTGATGACGCGCGAGACCGGCAAGCTGCTGAAGGACGGCAAGGCCGAGGTCGAGATCTGTGCCGCGATCCTCGACTATACCGCGAAGACTGGCCCCGACGCGCTGGCCGACGAGGAGCGTACCCACGGCACAGAGGGATCGCGCGGTGTCGTGACCTACCAGCCGATCGGCGTGATCTACTCGATCCAGCCGTGGAACTTCCCGCTTTACCAGCCGATCCGGGTGCTCGCGGCGAACCTGATGGCGGGCAATGCCTGCGTACTCAAACATGCCAGTATCTGCACCGGCTCGGGCCTGCGCCTGCGCGACTTGTGTATCGAGGCAGGGCTGCCCGAGGACCTCTTCCAGGTCATTTTGATCGACCACGACACCAGCGACAAATTGATCGCGCATCCCAAGGTGCGCGGTGTGACCCTGACCGGTAGCGACGACGCGGGCCGCCACGTCGGAAGCGTCGCCTCGAAGTCACTGAAGAAGACCGTGCTGGAGCTGGGCTCGAACGATGCCTACCTCGTGCTGGAAGATGCCGATATCGAAACGGCGGTGAAATTCTCCGTGATGGGGCGGCTGTACAATAACGGCGAAACCTGCGTCTCGGCGAAACGGTTCATCGTCGCGGACAAGGTCTATGACGCGTTCGTCGAGGCCTTCGTGGAGCAGATGAAGTCGATCAAGATGGGCGATCCCACTAAGGACGACGTCCAGCTTGGTCCGCTTTCGAGCGACGACCAGTTCGCGATGGTCAAGGAGCAGGTGGAACAGAGCCTCGCCAAAGGGGCGAAGGCGCTTTGCGGCGGCGAGGCCCCGGATATCACCGGCGCCTACTACCCCGCGACGGTGCTGGTCGATGTGGCTCCCGGGATGCCCGCCTATGACGACGAGATATTCGGCCCCGTCGCAGCGGTGATCCGCGCCAAGGATGACGAGGACGCGATGCGCATCGCCAATGACAGCCGATATGGCCTTGGCGGCGGGATCTTCAGCAAGGACGAAGAGCGTGCGCTCAAGCTCGCTCGCGATCACTTCGACACCGGGATGGTGAGGATCAACTCTTTCGGGACTGCCGATCCGAACATGCCCTTCGGAGGCGTCAAGGATTCGGGCTACGGCCGCGAGCATGGCGGCTTCGGCATGAAGGAATTCGTCAACGCAAAAGCGGTGTTCCTGCCATGATCACCCTTCACGCCCTGCACTATTCCCGCGCGACCCGGGTGCTGTGGCTGCTCGCCGATCTGGGCGAGCCCTGCCACCGGGTCGATTATCAGCGCACCGAGAATTTTCGCGCGCCGGAGGCCCTGTCGCGGGTTCACCCGCTGGGCAAGTCGCCGGTTATCGAGGACGGCAACCGGATACTCGCGGAATCCGCGACGATCCTGCGTTACCTCGTCGCGAAATACGGTGACGAGACCCATACGCCGCCGCGTGGTACGCCGGAATTCTGGCAGCACGAAGAACTGCTGGATTATGTCGAAAGCTCGTTTGCCGAGGTTGCGCTGCGGGCGGTCCTGCCCGCCTTCCGGGGCAAGCCGGTGCCCGCAGAGGCGCAGGCGGCGCTCAATTCTCATCTCAATTTCATCGGGCGGACGATCGGTACCGGGCCAATGCTCTTCGGCGAGAGGGCAATGCTGGCCGATATCCAGATGTCCTATGTCATCGCCTTGCTGGCGCGGCTCGATCTGCTGGGAGAGCATCCCAAGGTCGGCGCCTACTGGAGCGCCCTGCAGGCGCAGCCCGGCTATGTCGCCGCCGTCAAGGCCGCAGGCCCAATGGCACCGCCCGGCTGACACTCCGGGCAGCCCCGATCCACTCATGCGAAATAGGGCAGCGCGACGCCTCTCGCGCTGCCCTTCATCTTGTGCCGGGGCGCAACACTGCGATCCGGGTTGAGCGCGCACGACCGATCTCGGGATGTTGAAGGTCTGCCCCGAGAAGCCCTCGCAAGGGCGGCGGAAAAACTGCTACTCGCTTGCATAGGCCGATATTCTCGTGGAGGTGTTCTCTACCGCTGCGGTCGGCGACGGTGAGGATTGGCGCAACAGGAGACAGCGATGCAGGAACTGACAGCCTTCGGCCCGGATTTTCCCTTTTCCTACGAGGACTGGATCAGTCACCCCGCGGGTCTCGGTACGCTGCCCAAGGATGTGCTGGGCGCGCCGGTCGCCATCATCGGCGCCGGGGCGGCCGGGGTCATCGCGGCCTACGAATTGATGAAGCTCGGTCTGCGGCCAGTGGTCTACGAGTCCTCGCAATTCGGCGGGCGGTTGCGTTCGCAGAGCTTCGAAGGGACGGACGGGGTCGTCGCGGAGCTTGGCGGGATGCGCTTTCCCGTGTCCTCGCGGGGGTTCTACCATTACGTCGATCTTGTCGGATGCGAGAGCCGCCCCTTTCCGAACCCGCTGACGCCCGCCGCCGGATCGACCGTCATCGAGCTTGAAGGCGAACGGCATTTCGCACGCAGCCTCGACGACCTGCCCGAGGGGTTCCACCAGATCGCGCAAGCCTATGACGAAGCGCTGCGCAGTCAGGCGGCCTTCCCCGACCTGCAAGCCGCGGTGCGCGCCAAGGATGTGGCCGCGATCAAGGCGATCTGGGATCCGCTTGTCAAAGATTGGGACGAGCGCACCTTCTACGATTTCGTTGCCCATTCGGAGGCGTTCCAAAAGCTCGATTTCTCGCATCGTGAGATTTTCGGTCAGGTCGGGTTCGGCACCGGCGGCTGGGATTCGGACTTCCCGAACTCGATGCTGGAGATCCTGCGGGTAAATCTGCTCGGGCTCGACGATGACCAGCGCTATATCGTGGGAGGGGTGGAGTCTGTCCTGCATCGCCTGTGGAACGCGGCGCCGGCCTGCGCGCATTGGCCCGAGGGTACGACGCTCGCGAGCCTGCATGGCGGCGCGACGCGCAGCCGGGCGACCGCGCTGAGCCGCGCCGGAGAGATGATCCGGCTGCGCGACCAGTGGGGCAACGAGGACGACTATGCCGCGGTGCTCGCGACGTGCCAGACGCACTTGCTGACGACGGCGATCGAGACCGAAGAGGACCTGTTCGATCAGAAGATGTGGATGGCGCTTGACCGGACCCGCTACATGCAGGCCGCGAAGACCTTCGTCATGGTCGACCGGCCGTTCTGGAACGACATCGACCCGGAAACCGGCGAACCGCTGATGTCGATGACGCTGACCGACAGGCTGACGCGCGGCACCTATTTCTTTGATAACGGGCCCGACCGCCCCGGCGTGATCTGCCTCAGCTACGCCTGGATGAGCGACGCGCTCAAGGTGCTGCCGCTCAGTGCGGAACGCCGGGTCGAGCTGTCTCTGCAGGCGCTTGGCAAAATCTACCCCGGCGTCGACATTGCCTCGCATATCCGCGGCCAGCCGATCTGCGTGAGCTGGGAGGCGGACGAAAACTTCCTCGGGGCTTTCAAGGGCGCGCTGCCGGGTCACTACCGCTACAACCACCGCATTTACGGCCACTTCATGCAACAAGGCATGACGGCGAGCCAGAGGGGCGTCTTCCTCGCCGGGGACGGTGTCAGCTGGACTCCCGCCTGGGTCGAGGGCGCGGTGCAGACATCGCTCAATGCGGTGTGGGGGATCATGACGCATCTCGGCGGACGCAGCCCCGAGGAAAACCCCGGACCCGGCGATCTCTATCCCGAGCGCGGGCCGATCAAGCTGGCCGATTGAGCCTCAGAACCGGTTGCCCCAATGCGGGTGGAGGTCGTCGATCACCAGCGGATGGCGATGAGTGCGTTGGCCCTGCAGATGCGGGTGATCCGGCGCGAGATTGTCGTGGCGATGCTCCAGCGAGACCGGATCGCCGGAGGGCCAGACGCGCAGCGCGACGGCCAGCCCGAGCATCGCCACGCCCGAGAGACCGAGCAATGCCGGGACCGCGCCGAACTCCGTCATCAGCCAGCCGGAGAGCGGATAGGTCACCAGCCAGCAGGCATGGCTCAGCGCGAATTGCGCCGCAAAGAGGGCCGGGCGGTCCTCGGGATGCGCGGAGCGTCGCAGCAATCGGCCCGACGGAGTGAGCACGGCCGAATAGCCCAAGCCCGTCGCCAGCCATGCTGCGAGAAGCAGGGGCCAGCTCAGCCCGACCGTCGAGATTGCCAAGGCAAGGCCGAGAAGCGCGCCGATCATCACGCCTGCGCCCGACAGCATCACCGGGCGGTCCGCTATGCTTTCAAGGATATGGGGCAGGCCGAGGGCCGCCAGCATCGACCCCGCCCCAAAGGCGAACATCGTCCAGGCCAGATCGCTGTCCGACAGGTGGAGCCCGCCGCGTACCAGCACAACCGAGTTCACCAGCACCATAGCACCCGCCGCAGCGGCGGCGAGATTTACCGCCAGAAGTCCCCGCAGCCGTGGCGTCGCAAGATAGATCCGGATGCCGCGTGTGGTCCGGTCATAGATGCCGCGCCGGGTTGCTGCCTGCGGGCTCGGCAGGATCACCGACACCACCAGCATGGCCGAGCCCGCAAACCCCGCGACCGTGCCGAGAAACAGGCTGTTATAGCTCATCACCGCCAGGAGCAGCCCGGCGAGCGTTGGGCTGACGATATTCTCGAGGTCGTAGGCCAGGCGCGACAGCGACAGCGCGCGGGTGTAGCGCTCTTCTTCCGGCAGCACATCCGGCAGCGTCGCCTGAAATGTCGGGGTGAAGGCGGCGGAGGCCGATTGGAGAAGGAAGATCAGCACATAGACTTGCCAGACCTCGGTCACGAACGGCAGCGCCAGCGCCGCGAAGGCCCGGACGAGGTCGAGCGTGACCAGAAGCGCCCGTCGGTTTACCCTGTCGGCGAAGGCGCCTGCCACCGGCGCGATCCCGACATAGGCGACCATCTTGATCGTGAAGACCGTGCCCAGCACCATCCCCGCTTTGTCCCCCGCCAGATCATAGGCCAGCAGCCCGAGCGCAACCGTGGCGAGCCCGGTGCCCAGAAGCGCTACGATCTGCGCGGCGAAGAGATGGCGATAAGTTCTGTCAGCGAGGATGGCGAGCATGGGCTCAGGAATAGCGTGAAACGGTCCTGCGTTCCATGCGATCCGTCGCGATCCCCGCGCGCAGCCCGGTCATTCTTCGAGCGCCTTACGGCGGGCCTGATATTCCTCGGGGTCGATTTCCCCCTTCGCGAGACGTTCCTTGAGAATGTCGAGCGCGGTGTTCTGGCTCCGGCCCGGTCCGCGTTCCGTGAACCAGCGCACGGCAAGTACGGCAAGGAGAATGAGTACCCCCCAGAATACCACCATCATGCCGACACCGAAGAAGCCGTAACCGTCGCCCCACATCATGGGATGACCATAATATCCCTCTCCATAGCCGCTCGGGGCGTCGGCGAAAGCCACGGCCGGGGCAAGGGGTGCGAGAAATGCAGTGAAAAGAGAAAGTTTCGTCATAATCACCTCCACGGGTTCGTTTCCGCCTCGATACACCTCTGACGAGTTCGCGACATTGAGGCAGATCAACGGCGCGCTCGGACGGTCCCTTGCGCACGGTTCGTTCATCCGGTGAAGGCGAGCTGTCGGTAGGCGGCCTTGGCCATCGGCCAGAGTGCAGCGCTGCTCAGCGGCGCGGAGAGGGCGAAGCCGTAGCCGCCGTCGACCCAGACGAGACTCGCGACACCATCCCCTTCGGTCAGGCGAAATGCGGTCTCTCCAGTGGAAAGCGCGGTGACATAGAGCGTCAGGCGCGCGCCTGCTTGGGTTTCATACATCAGCTGCGCGGCGGGACCCTGATCGGCAGGCAACAGGCGTCCGCCCACCAGTGTGTAGCCCTGCGCCGACAGGTCCGGGGCGACCAGCTTGCGGTCGAGCCGTTTCGACAACCACGCCATCAGGTGCGCGCGCTCCTGCGCTGCGACCTCGACCGGGTGGACGACCTCCACCGAATAGACCGCGTGGGCGACCTGCGCCTCGCGGGCGAGTTCGGTCAGCGGAGCGCGGGGGGATCCGCCGCCCTGCCGCGCCAGTCCCCAACCGGCGCCAAGCCCCGCTGCGAAGAGCGCGATAGCCGCCGCTACCCTTGGAACCCAGCCTGCCCCCACGGGCGCAGCGAGGCGCAGCCGCGCAGGGATAGGCGCGGCGTGGACCGGCGCGAGGGCTGCGCGCAGCGCGTCGCGATCGGCGCGCATCGCGGACAGCCGCTGCGCCAGGGCCGGATCCGCCGCGAGCTTGGCCTGCATCCGGGCGCGATCTTTGGGAGCGAGCCGGCCATCGAGATAGGCGTGCACCTCCGCCTCGTTTCGCATGATGGGATCTGCATGGGGATCGGTCATTTGAGCCTCCGCAGATGGGGGTGGCGCGTGCGATCGGGGCGGTCATGGCCAGTCATCTCGCGCAGCGCCTCGCGTCCCCGGGCGAGGCGCGACATTACCGTACCCTTGGGCAGGCCAAGAATCCGGGCGACCGCCTCGTAGCTGAAATCCTCGACTCCGACCAAGAGAAGTACCTCCTGCTGCTCGATCGGCAGGCGAGCGAGCGCACTGAACACGTCGCCGAGAAAGACGACCGTTTCGGCATCCGCATCGCGCCCAGCGAGCCCGTCGGGATCGAGCGCCCCGCCCTCGGGGCGGCGGATGCGACGGCGATGCGCATCGTGGTAAAGGTTCCGCAGGATGCGAAACAGCCAGGCCCGCAACTGGTCTTCCGAACGCAGCAGGTGCCAGCGCGTCAGCGCCCGCGCGAGACAGTCCTGCACAAGATCGTCCGCCGCGTCGCGCTCACGGGTCAGCGCGAAGGCGAAGCGGCGCAGCGCGGGAATCTGCGCCTCGATCAGGTGGCGGGTGCGACGGGTCACATGGGTGGGCCTTGTTCGACCGGGCGGCGTCAATGCGATACCGCCCGGGGATTGCGTCAGGGCTGAGCGACTTTCCACGCGCCGTTGGCGACGCCGTCACCGGTTACGTCGCCCGGCTTCGTGTCATTCTTCCAAGTATACAGTGGTTGGCCCTTGTAAGCCCATTGCTTCGTGCCGTCGTCGCGGGTGATCACGCTCCAGTCGCCCATCGCCTGATCTTCGGCGGTGGCCATCAGCGGCGGCCAGTTCGTGGCGCAGGGCCCGGTGCAGGCGGACATCCCCTCACTGTCCTTGGCGAAGGTATAGAGCGTCATGCCCGCGGAATCGACGAGCGTCGGCCCCTTGGCGGTGTCGGTGACACTGGCGGGATCGGCTTGCGCAATGCTCGCGGCCAGCAAAACTGCAGTGGTCAGCAGAAAACGTTTCATCTTCCTCTCCTCTCGGGTTTGGGTCCTGTAGGGAAGAAGACGACCCCGGCGCGGGAATAATCCCGGCCGGGGCAAAAAAATGCGAATTGTAAGGATGGGCCTCAGGCCAGACGGGCTTGTAAGCTGCGGCTCTGCCAGCGCAGGATACCTGCGACCGACGCCCAGTAGACGATCCAGCCGCCCAGCGTCGCGGCGTCCGGCGCGGCGCGATAGCCGGTCAGCGCCGAGATCAGCCCGCCAAGACGGCCCCCGTCATCGAGCAGCGCGCTCATGTCCCAGAGCGGCGCGCCGAAGGGCAGGATGCCCGCCGAGACGAGATCATCCACGCCGGTGGTGAAGAGCGCAGCGCCCAGCAGGAGCAGCATCACCTCGGACACACGGAAGAAGCCGCGCCACGGCAGGAACTTCGCGCCGGCCCGCAGCAGCGCATAAGTCGCTCCGGCCGCGGCCACACCGACCGCGATCGAGGCGAGAACGCCGGTCATCTCGCTCTGCTTCGCCGCGGCGAGCGAGCCGTAGAGGAAGACTACCGTTTCCGAGCCCTCGCGCGCTACCGCCGCCATCGCGAGTAGGAAAACCGCCCACCAGCCCTGACGTATCGCGGCGGCCTTCAGCCCGGCCTCGAGATCGCGTTTCAGCGTACGGCCGTGGCCGCGCATCCAGACCACCATCTGCACGATCAGCCCGGCGGCTACGAAGACCATCACCGTCATCAGGTCCTGACGGACCTCGGTCGACAGCAGTTTCGAGAAGCCCAGCAGCGTCAGCGCGAAGGCCAGCGCCAGCGCCAGCCCGGTCAGAACGCCACCCCAGAGGAAGCGCGCCGCGCGTCGCCCGGCGCCTTCATGTGCGAGCCATCCCGCGAGAATGCCGATGACGAGAAGCGCCTCGACGCTCTCACGCCACAGGATGAAGATGATCTGTCCGTCCATGACATTCTCTCGTGGGTTGGTGCGTTACTTGACGACGATCGTGCCCTTGGCGGTGTCTTGATCCTCGTGGAATTCCTCGACGAAGGGATAGCTGCCCGCCGGCAGCGCCCGCAGTTCGATCGTCGCGGTCTGACCCGGCGCGATGATCTTCTCGATCCGCAGGCGCTTGCTCTCGAACTCGGCTGCGGTCTTGCCGGTATTCGAGACGGTCAGCGTCACGGCGGTATTCGCGGGAAGGTCGATCTGCTGCGGCGAGACGACCCCGTCGGTCAGGGTAATCGTCGGGGTTGTTTCGTCCGCCACGGCCAGCGCCGGCGCGCAGGCGAGCACGAAAAGCGCGGGGAGAATGCGTGAAATGCGAGTCATGATGTTCCTGCTTGTCTGTTCGGTGCTCGAATAACCGACAAAAACACTTGGGTCAAGAATTCCCGATTAAAATGCTATGGTTTTTGACTCGGGACAGCGGATGGGCGCTGAGCCGTCTGGCTCTTCTGTTCGCGGGCAGCCGATGACAGACCATCGGCCATAGGCGCCGCGATGCGTTTTTGTATTCTTCATTTCAAGAATACGGGCCTCTCATTGTGAGGCCCGCTCTTCGCGGGCGCCAAGGGAGAGGCCGGTCCCACGCAAGAAACGCAGGACACATTTAGCGTATTCGTTCAGGGTCGCGCGGGGGGTAGGCGGTCCTTCTCGACGTTGAGAAGCGCTTCGACCTGCGCGCTGACCTCTGCCGCGGGGAGGCCGGGGGGGATCGCCGGGAAGTAGGCCACAGTGATGGTGCCGCCGGTCTTCGCGTCTTTGCGCCAGACATGGCCGGCATTATGCGCGACGGGGACGATCGGCAGGCCGAGCTTGCGATAAAGCGCGATAAGGCCGGGCTGGAACTCGCAGCGATCGTCCACGCCGACCCGCGTCCCTTCTGGAAAGATCAGGATCGAGCGGCCCTTGGCGGCCTCTTCGCGCGCCTGAGTGATCATCCCGGCGAGGGCGCGTCCGCCCGCGCTGCGGTCGATCAGGATCATCGGCGAATGTTCGAGGTACCATCCGAAGATCGGGATACGCCGCAACTCGTGTTTCGCGATGACGCAGACATCGGGCACGAGCCGGTTGAAGGCCAGCGTCTCCCAGGTGGATTGGTGGTTGCAGACGTAGATGCAAGGGCTGTCGAGATGCTTGTTCTCGAGCCCTTGCTCCTGCACGCGCAACCTGAGAACCCCGCGTGCGAGCGCGAAGACCCCGCCGGTCCAGAACCGGACCGCGGCGCGCACGAGCCGCGGTCGCCGAGCCAGCGCGAGGACCGGGATCATCGGGGCTTGCAGTGCAGTCCACGTACCGAAGAGCGCGTCGAAGAGCTTCGAGCGCAGGCCTTCCAGCCGAGGCGCCGATCTCTCCCGATCCTGTCGCGCCCGCGGCGCCGTATGTGGTGTTTGATCAGGCTGCAATCGAATGATCCAAGGTTTCCAATGGCAAGAATCCGGCAGTGGTTGCGGCACCAAGGAAGGCGCTGCGCGCGTCGGCCACGGTGCCCAGACACTCCATTGCCGCTTCGACGCGGTCAATCGCGCGGCTCTGCGCGAGGTCGCTGACCGGCCATTTCTTGCGCAACCAGTAATGCACCTGTTCGATGGTGCTGAAGGACTTGACGTCGCCTTTCGGCGACACGACGAGGGAGATGGGTTTGCCCCAGTAAATTTCGATCAAGGTTCGTATCTTTCTAAGTGTCCGTGACAGCACCGATTTCAACGGTCGCGCGATCACGGAGGCATAGGCGGGCGAAGCCGGCGCTACGCGGTGAATTGGGTTGGCGCGCGTTGGCGCGCTGGTCTCGCATTCCGAGCGGATCATGACGTGTCGGCTTCGATGCGCGAAGGTCACGATCCGGCCCCTTCGGTACGCGAAGCTCTCCCGGCGGTCGCGAGGGGCGGAAATAGCGGTGGCGACCAAGGTCAGCTCGATATGGTGGCTGAGGGGTTGGTCTGCTCGAACGGCGTCACGCCACGATTGGCCGATGTGAGGCTCCTTTTCCTTGATGCCGCCTTTGACAAGCTGCGGCCCGACAAAGCTCAAGATCGTCGCTGAGCCGGGAGGAACAGGGTCCGAGAATTAAGATTTTCGAATTTACACATAAGCGATTTGCCCCCGAATTACGAGGCAATTGCCCGAACGCGTCGGAGTTTTTGCGCAACGGTTTGATTGTGCAGGATATAATTCCCTGCCCTGAAAGGTCGAGAGATGAGGGCCGGGGCATGCCCCCTATTTGCTTTGCAAAAAGAGCCAGCGTCGCGTAAGTATGACGAGCAACGTTATTCCCTTCTGCAACCTGTCTATCTTCTTGGCTACAGTCTGCCTCGTCGAAGCGGCTGAGTCTGGCTGTCGCATTCTGCGGACGGCCTCTGCGTGAAGAGGCGTCACGACGGCCAATGGCATCGTGAGACGGTTCAACCGGACAATAGGCTTCGGCTTTATCGAAGCGAAGACCGGCGGACGGGGTATTTTCGTTCATATCTCGGCTCTGAAGCGCGGGCCTCTCGCAGCTCCATCACGGGCAAGCCGGGACTTACGAAATCGATACCGGTCGCGACGGGCGCCAGCCCGCCCGACCACCGCTCCGGAAAAGACGGACGCTGCAGTGCGGCTCATCCGTGAGGACAATGCCGAGAAAAAGCGGCTCCGACCGCACGCATACGCGCGGCCCGATTGCCACGGATCGACGGACGCGCCGCAACGCCGCCTTCTCGCGAGGAGAGGCCGCGAATTTGACCGGAGACTCCGGTCACCCAGAGGAGTTCCCCGAGTATTTCTCCGGGATAAAATGGAGGGCCGAACATGGCTGTCGAAAAAATGCCTGCGGGCAGGAAACCCCAGACCACCGAGCTTGCGAACAATAAGGGCCATGCCGCCCTCGCTTGGCATCACTTCTTCCGGGGGCTGTCCGAAGAGAAGAGTGACGATACGCGCAGCGCCTTGCCGCGCGGCGTTCAGGAATGATCTTTCCTGCAACACAGGACCGGAGGTCCCGGCAAGATGGCTGAGCGATGTGAGGTTCCGTGTGAACCGGTCGGCGTTCGCCACACGACTTGCCGGGAGGTGGAGCGGCAGGGGGAAGCTCCTGCCGCTTTGCTTTTTCGAAGACGGTATCGATGATCTTCAGGAACAGGGATCGTCGATCAGCCGCGCGGGCTTGGCGAAAGCGCAATGACTTTGCGCAACGGTGATCGTCATGCCGCTCCATTCGATTTCGACGCATTAGGGCTTCAATTGACGGATTGCGCGGCTCAAGTTCTCTGGCACGATCCCGCTATATCCGTGCGCCAGTTTGCGAAAAGATCCGGGACGAAGATCTGCTCAATCGAGGGAATGTCCGTCTACACGAACGCGGGTTCTTTCCGCAGGCGGTGCTTCTGCTCAGGAGCGTTCAGCGCGGCCCTTAGACGACGACGATTTTGGTGTTCCATTCCGCGCAGCGCTTGGTCAGCGCATCGGAGAGCGGCGCGTCTGTAAAGATCGTGTCGATCTCTTCGAGCGAGGCGAGCCGCACCGGAGCGGAGCGCGTCAGTTTCGAACTGTCGGTGACCAAGAAGACCTTGCGTGCCTGGCGTATGATTGTCCGGCTGACGCGGACTTCGGCGAGATCGTAGTCGAGCAAATCGCCCTCGTCATCGAGTGCCGAGACGCCGATCACCGCGAAATCCACTTTGAACTGACTCATGAAATCGGCCGTCAGATCGCCGACCAGCCCGCCATCCGACCGACGCAGGTTGCCGCCCGCCACCATGATCTCGCAACTCTCGTTCGTCAGTAAGGTATTGGCGACATTGCTGTTATTCGTGACAACGGTAATGTTCGAATGATGGCAGAGTTCGCGCGCCACAGCCTCGGTCGTGGTGCCGAGGTTAAGGATTATCGAGCTGTTATCGGGGATCTCCTTGGCGCAGGCCCGACCGATGGCCGCTTTCGCATCCGCACCCATCCGGCGCCGTTCTTCGTAATCGAAATTGACGACGCCCTTCCGGATGACGGCGCCACCATGAACGCGGTCGAGATGTCCTGCGTCGGATAGCTCCGACAAATCGCGACGGATCGTCTGCAGCGAAACATTGAAATGCTCGGCCAGCGTTTCGACCACGACACGCCCGTCGCTGCGCGCGATTTCGAGAATTTCGTTCTGTCGAAAATTTAGCGCCATGCGGCCTCCTTGGAAGTCCCCTGCCACAGCTTCACGCCCGTGTCACGCCCGTGTCGCCCGGGCGCTTCGCGCGATTTGCGGGATCGCGCTATTACCCGCGAAAATCCAGAAAAACGCCGCAAAACGATCAAAAACGAAAAAACTTTTGACAGAAAGTAACGAATCGCTCACGTTTGTAGGCGCAGCGAGGGAGGATCGTCTGTGCCAGCTTTCGAAAATAACGACCGGGTGACCGATCTTTTCGTGATCGGCGGCGGCATCAACGGGTGCGGTATCGCCCGGGACGCTGCGGGGCGCGGACTATCGGTTACGCTTGCGGAAATGGGCGATCTCGCGCAGGCGACCTCGTCTTCGTCGACCAAATTGTTCCATGGTGGCTTGCGCTATCTCGAGTTTTTCGAATTCAGGCTGGTGCGCGAGGCGTTGCGCGAACGCGAAGTACTCCTGAACGCCATGCCCCATATCAGCTGGCCGATGCGTTTCGTGCTGCCCTACAGCGCCGACATGCGTTTCGAGAGCGACACGCCCACGTCGCGTCTGCTCTCGCGGATCATGCCCTGGATGAAAGGGCGCCGCCCGGCCTGGCTCATTCGGCTGGGCCTTTTTCTTTACGACCATCTTGGCGGGCGCAATCTGCTTCCCGGAACGAAAACTCTCGATCTTTCCGAGGACGAGGCGGGTCGACCGCTGCAAGAGCGGTTCCGTCTTGCCTACGAGTATTCGGATTGCTGGGTTCAGGATGCGCGTCTGGTCGTCTTGAACGCCCGGGATGCGGAGGCGCGCGGCGCCACGATCCTGACCCGCACGAAGGTCGTCGCTGCCGAGCGGCGCGACGGGGTTTGGCATGTCACCACCGAAGGCAGGGAAGGGCGTCGCGAACACTACGCCCGCGCGCTGGTGAATGCCGGGGGGCCCTGGGTCGAGAACGTGATCACCAACACGGTGCGGATCAACACGCGGGAGTCGATCCGCTTGGTCCGTGGAAGCCATATCGTCACGCGCAAGCTCTACGACCATGACCGCTGCTATTTCTTCCAGGGCGAGGATGGCCGGATTTGTTTCGCGATCCCCTACGAGCAGGATTTCACGCTTATCGGTACCACGGATCAGGATCATCAGGGGCCGCCGGGCGAAGCCGTCTGCACCGACGCCGAGAAAGATTATCTCTGCGCCTTCGTGTCGAATTATTTCAAGACGCCAGTGACCCGGGACGACATCGTCTGGACCTATTCGGGCGTGCGGCCGCTCTATAATGACGGGGCGTCTTCGGCGACGGCGGCGACGCGCGACTACGTGCTCTCGCTGGACGATCAGGCGGGGCTTCCGCTGCTCAACGTGTTCGGTGGAAAGATCACGACCTATCGCCGCTTGGCCGAAGGCGCGCTGGCAAAGCTCGCGCCTTATTTCCCGGATATGTCCGGGGAATGGACTGCGCGCGCATCCTTGCCGGGCGGAGAGTTCGCGCCGACCGACACCGATCGAATTCTTGGCGAACTCATGCGCGAGTATCCGTTCCTGGATACGGCATGGGCGGAGCGGATGCTGCGTCATTACGGGCTCGATGCGCGCGAAATCCTTGGCGATGCGAAATCGGCAGAGAATCTCGGACAGGATTTCGGCGCGACGCTCCGTGCTGCCGAGGTCGACTGGCTGATGAAGAAGGAATGGGCGCAGACCGCCGACGATATCATCTGGCGCCGGACCAAGCTCGGGCTCCGTCTGAGCGCATCCGAGATCGAAACATTGGCCGAATACACGAAAGCACGACTTGCGGATCAGCAGGGCGCGGGTAGCGGAATGAGGGGGCAGGCATGACACTGGAGTTGAAAGGCGTCGAGCGAGTAGTCGATGGGCGGACCCATATCCACCCGACCGATCTCGTCTTGCAGAAGGGCACGATGAACGTGCTTCTCGGGCCGACGCTGGCGGGCAAGACGTCGCTGATGCGGCTTATGGCGGGGCTCGATGAGCCGAGCGCCGGCCGAGTCTTCTGGGAAGGCGAGGACGTCACCGGCGCGCGGGTGCAGGACCGTAAGGTGGCGATGGTCTACCAGCAATTCATCAACTACCCGGCGATGAGTGTCTACGACAACATCGCCTCGCCGCTGCGACTGCAGAAGCGCGAGGCCTCCGAGATCGACCGGCGCGTACGCGAGACCGCCGAGATGATGAAGCTGACGCCGATGCTCGAGCGCAAACCGCTGGAGCTGTCGGGCGGCCAGCAGCAACGCTGCGCGCTGGCGCGGGCGCTCGTAAAAGGCGCGGGGCTCGTGCTGCTCGACGAACCGCTGGCCAATCTCGACTACAAGCTCCGCGAGGAGTTGCGTGTCGAAATTCCGAAAATCTTCGAAGCTTCCGGCGCGATCTTCGTCTACGCCACGACCGAGCCGGAAGAGGCACTGCTGCTCGGTGGCAATACCGCGACGCTCTGGGAGGGGCGGATCACGCAGTTCGGCCCGACCGCCGAGGTCTACCGCCAGCCGCGCGACCAGATTACGGCGCGGGTCTTCTCGGATCCGCCGATGAATTTCGTCGACGTCGCGCGCGACGGTCACCGTCTCGTTTTCGGCGGAGAGGCGCGCTGGCCGGCCGACGGCGGTTTCGCGCAGCTCGAGGCAGGGCGCTACATCGCCGGCTTCCGGCCCAATCACGTCCACCTGGCGCGCGAGGGCGGGGATGGCAACGCGCTCGAATTCCGCTGCCAGCTGACCGGCACCGAGGTGACGGGATCGGAGACTTATCTGCATCTGCGTCACGGCGACCAGTCCTGGGTCGCCTTGATCCCTGGCGTCTATGACCTCGGCACGGGGGACGAAGTGGTGATCGCGGTAGATACCGATCGGATTTACCTGTTCTCCGAGGACGGATCTCTGGCGGTTCCGGCCGCATATGCGCAGGCGGCTTGAGGGGGAAGACAATGGCACAAATCACTTTGAACAATCTTGCGCATAGTTATCTGCCCGATCCGAGTTCGGAGGATGACTGGGCGCTCAAACCCTTCGATCATATCTGGGACGACGGCGGCGCCTATGCGCTTCTGGGATCCTCGGGCTGCGGAAAATCTACACTTCTCAACATCATCTCGGGACTGCTGCAACCTTCGCAGGGACGGATCCTTTTCGACGGAAAGGACGTCACCCACGCAGCGACGGCGGAACGAAATATCGCTCAGGTGTTCCAGTTTCCCGTCGTCTACGACACGATGACGGTGCGCGACAACCTAGCCTTTCCCCTGAAAAATCGCGGCATGAGAGCCGATTACATCAAGGCGCGGGTCGACCAGATCGCCGCGATGATCGGGATGGAGGAGGTGCTTTCGCGCAAGGCACGCGGCCTGACAGCGGACGCCAAGCAGAAGATCAGCCTCGGGCGCGGCATGGTGCGCGAGGACGTCAATGCGATCCTCTTCGACGAGCCGCTGACCGTCATCGACCCGCATATGAAGTTCGAACTCCGTACGCAGCTGAAAGCGCTTCATCGCGAGTTCGGGCACACGATGATCTACGTCACCCATGACCAGACAGAGGCGCTGACCTTCGCCGACAAGGTGGTCGTGATGTCCGAAGGCCGGGTCGTGCAGATGGGAACGCCGAAGGAATTGTTCGAGCGGCCCGCGCATACATTCGTGGGTTACTTCATTGGCTCTCCCGGAATGAATTTCCTAGAGGCCAAGGTGTCGGGATCGCGGGCCGTCATCGACGGCTACGAGATCCCGCTGGGCGCGGCCTATTCGAATGGGCCATTGGAAGGTCGCGTCCAGCTTGGCATCCGTCCGGAATTCTGTGCGCTCTCGGATGAGGGAGATGGTCTGCCGGTGCAGATCGAGCGCGTCGAGGATGTCGGACGCCACCGGATCGTCCGGGCCCGGGCTGCCGGGACGGAGCTGAATATCTCCGTGCCCGAGGGGGCGCCGGTGCCCGCAGATGCGAACCGGCTGATCCTCGCACCCGAACAGATCAACATTTACGCCGACAATTGGCGCGTCGCACCGATCGGGGAGGCAAGCTGATGGAAAAGACACAGAATAACCGCGCTTGGTGGCTGGTTCTGCCGGTCCTGTTGCTGGTCGCCTTCTCGGCGGTGATCCCACTGATGACGGTGGTTAATTATTCGGTTCAGGACACGTTCGGAAACAACGTCTTCTTCTGGGCCGGGCTCGAATGGTTCGATGAGATGCTGCATTCGGATCGCATGTGGAACGCGCTCGGGCGGCAGACGATGTTCTCGGCGATCATCCTCGCGATCGAGGTGCCGCTCGGGGTGTTCGTTGCGCTCAACATGCCCAAGCGTGGCGCCTGGGCCTCGTTCTGCCTGGTGACGATGGCGCTGCCGTTGCTGATCCCGTTCAACGTGGTCGGCACGATCTGGCAGATTTTCGGGCGCGTGGATATCGGTCTCCTGGGATATTCGCTCGACGCGATGGGGATCGACTACAACTACACCGCAAATGTCCGCGATGCCTGGATCACCATCGTTGTGATGGATGTCTGGCACTGGACGTCGCTGGTCGCGCTTCTGGCCTATGCCGGGCTGCAATCCATTCCGGACGCCTACTACCAGGCGGCCAAGATCGATCAGGCGAGCCGCTGGAAGATCTTCCGCTACATCGAGCTACCGAAGATGCAGGGCGTGCTGACCATCGCGATCCTGCTGCGCTTCATGGACAGTTTCAAGATTTACACCGAACCCTTCGTCGTCACCGGCGGCGGCCCCGGCAACTCCACCACCTTCCTGTCGATCGACCTCGTGAAGATGGCGCTGGGGCAGTTCGACCTCGGTCCCGCCGCGGCCTACTCGCTGATGTATTTCCTCGTGATCCTGTTGGTGAGCTGGGCCTTCTACACGGTGATGACCAATATCGAGAAGTCGGAGGGCAAGTGATGCGACTGAAATCACAACCGATCGTCATGGCGCTTTACCTGCTGTTCCTGATGATCCCGATCTACTGGCTTCTGAACATGAGCCTGAAGACCAACGAGGAGATCCTGTCGAGCTTTTCGCTCTGGCCGCACGATCTGACTTTCGCAAACTACGTCAAGATCTTCACCGATCCGAGCTGGTACATGGGCTATGTCAATTCGCTCATCTACGTGGTCCAGAACACGGTGATTTCGATCACCGTCGCGCTGCCTGCCGCCTACGCGTTCTCGCGCTACAACTTCATGGGCGACAAACACCTGTTCTTCTGGTTGCTGACGAACCGGATGGCGCCGCCCGCGGTTTTCGCCCTGCCGTTCTTCCAGCTTTATTCCTCGATCGGGCTGTTCGACACGCATATCGCGGTGGCGCTGGCGCACACGCTGTTCAACGTGCCCCTCGCAGTCTGGATTCTCGAAGGCTTCATGCGCGGGGTTCCGAAGGAGATCGACGAGACCGCCTATATCGACGGCTATTCCTTCGGGCGTTTCTTCATCAAGATCTTCATGCCGCTTATCGCATCCGGCATCGGGGTCGCGGCCTTCTTCTGTTTCATGTTCTCCTGGGTCGAGCTGCTGCTGTCGCGCACGCTGACATCGGTCGCGGCCAAGCCGATTGGGGCGACCATGACCCGTACCGTCTCCGCTTCGGGGGTGGATTGGGGGCTGCTCGCAGCCGCTGGGGTTCTCACCATCATTCCCGGGGCGCTCGTGATCTATTTCGTGCGCAACTACATCGCCAAGGGCTTCGCCCTGGGCCGCGTCTGAGGAGGTAGCACTATGAGCTGGATGGCATGGACATGGCCGACCGCATTATTCTTCGCGGTGATTGCGCTCTTGTTGGTGATCTTCACCGTGATCGGGGTCAAACGTCCCGAGACGCCGCGCGTCGGCATCCTTCGTATCGAGACGACCCGGGGCGACCGGCTGTTCATCAGCCTGCTCGGGGCGGCTTTCATCAATCTGATCTGGCTGGGCATGGCGGGAGCGCCGGTCTGGGGCGGGCTGATCCTTAGCTTCGTCTGGGCGGCGGCCGTGTTCCGCTGGGTCTGATCCAAGACAAACAACGCAAAAACTCAGGGAGGAGAAACTATGAGACTGCGTTTAACTACCGCGATGGCGCTTGCGCTAATGGTCGCGTCACCAGCCTTGGCCGACATGGAGGCGGGCAAGCAGTTCCTCGAGCAGGAAATCGGCGACATGACGACACTGTCGCAAGCCGATGCCGAAAAGGAACTGCAATGGTTCGTCGACGCGGCGAAGCCCTATCAGGGCATGGAGATCCACGTGGTCTCGGAATCGCTCACGACCCACGCCTACGAGTCGAAGACGCTCGCGCCGTGGTTCGAGAAGATCACCGGGATCAAGGTGATCCATGACGTGATTCAGGAAGGCGACGTCGTCGAGAAGATCCAGACCCAGATGCAGACGGGCGAGAATATCTACGACGCCTATGTCAACGACTCCGATTTCATCGGGACGCACTGGCGCTATGGTCAGGTCCGCGATCTGACCGATTGGATGGAAGGCGACGGCAAAGCGGTCACCGATCCCTATTTCGACCTCGAGGATTTCATCGGCCTCAGCTTCACCACCGGGCCGGACGGCAAGCTCTACCAGCTGCCCGACCAGCAATTCGCGAACCTCTACTGGTTCCGCTACGACTGGTTCAACGACGAGAAGACCAAGAAGGACTTCAAGGACGAATACGGCTACGATCTCGGCGTGCCCGTGAACTGGTCGGCCTACGAGGATATCGCCAAGTTCTTCACCGGGCGCGACATGTCCTATATCGGCGGTCCGAAGAAGGTCTATGGCAACATGGACTATGGCAAGAAGGATCCCTCGCTCGGTTGGCGCTTCACCGATGCGTGGCTGTCGATGGCCGGCGAAGGCGACAAGGGCCTGCCGAACGGCAAGCCGGTCGACGAATGGGGCATCCGCGTTAACGAGCAGGATCAGCCGATCGGCTCCTGCGTCGATCGTGGCGGCGCGACCAACGGTCCGGCGGCGGTTTACGCCGTGCAGAAATATATCGACTGGCTGAAGAACTATGCTCCGCCGTCTGCCGAAGGCATGACCTTCTCCGAGGCAGGTCCGGTTCCGGCACAGGGCGAGGTCGCTCAGCAGGCCTTCTGGTATACGGCCTTCACCGCCGACATGGTGAAGAAGGGTCTGCCCGTCGTGAACGAGGATGGTACGCCGAAATGGCGCATGGCACCGTCCCCGCATGGCGCCTACTGGGAGAAGGGCATGAAGCTCGGCTACCAGGACGTGGGTTCGTGGACGCTGATGAAATCGACTCCGCTCGAGCGGGCACAGGCCGCGTGGCTCTATGCTCAGTTTGTGACGTCCAAACTCGTCGACGTGAAGAAGAGCCAAGTGGGTCTGACCTTCATTCGTGAAAGTACGATTCAGGACAAGAGCTTCACCGATCGCGCGCCCGACCTGGGCGGTCTGATCGAATTCTATCGCTCGCCCGCCCGCGTTCAGTGGACGCCTACGGGCACCAACGTGCCGGATTATCCGAAACTGGCGCAGCTGTGGTGGCAGAATATCGGGGATGCGTCCTCGGGTGCGAAAACCGTGCAGGAAGCCATGGACTCGCTCTGCGAAGCCCAGGAAAAGGTGCTCGAGCGTCTCGAGCGTGCGGGTGTCCAAGGCGACAAGGGTCCGAAAATGGCCGAGAAGCACGATCTCGAATGGTGGCATAACTATTCGGTCGAGCATGGCTCGCAATCGCCCAAGCTGAAGCTGGACAACGAGAGCGAAAAGCCGATCACCGTCGATTACGACGAGCTCGTGAAAAGCTGGAATGAATAACTGAAACGAGGCGAGGCGGTGCCGCGGCATCGCCTCGTTCTCTTTCTCGCCATGCCCTGGATGGAGAGGGCATCGCCAGAAAGAGAACGGTAGGATTGATGGCGAGCTATATTCTGGCAATCGACCAAGGCACCACGTCGTCGCGGGCGATCGTTTTTGACGGCGCGCTGCGCCCGGTGGCGAGC
>NZ_NBNZ01000008.1:0-109370 GCF_002213195.1 Thioclava sp. F42-5 | reverse complement strand
CCAGCTCAAGCCCGATCAGGCGGAATATATCGGCGTCACGGTCGAAGGCCCCTTCAAGCCCGAGCATTACCGCTACTGACCGGATCACATCGCGATTTCGAAGGCCGCGCGGCAAGGCGCGGCCTTTTTACGTGCAACGCGGGCGATGATCGGTTTTCCTTGGGACAGGAGGAGAGCGATGACACCCGAAGACCTTGCCGCGCGTTTCAAACCGCAGTTGGAAGCGGAGCTGGCAGAGCTGCGCACCGCCTCGCAGGACACCGCGCAGACCCGCAAACCCGTCGAGCTGGACCAGCAAAGCGTCGGTCGGCTGTCGCGCATGGACGCGTTGCAGAATCAGGCGATGGCCAATGCGGTCGACGGTCGCCGCAAGCATCGGATCACAGCGATAGAGGCCGCGCTCCAGCGTATCGAAGAGGACGAATTCGGCTATTGCGACAGCTGCGGCGAGCCGATCCCCGAGAAGCGCCTCGAACTCGACCCGACCTTCACACAATGCGTTTCCTGTCGCGGCGGAGGCTGAGGCGCGACAGGTCCGGGATTTACACTTTGTAATTTCCCTATCTGGGCTTAACCTGCGCCTGCCTTCATTTCTGGGCAAAGCAACCTGATAGGTGGGACAGATGGGTAAAAGAGACGAGCTGATTGAGAAATACGCCGAGGATCTGAAATCCAAATGCGGCATGGCCCCTGACATGGAGCTTCTGACCAAGGTGACGATCGGCTGCGGCCCCTCGATCTACGATGCGGATGCATCGACCGTCGCGGCCACGGACAAGGGGGAGCTGGAAACCGTGAAGGACAACTTCCTCGTCAAGAAACTCGGTCTCTCCGACGGCCCCGAACTGATGGATGCGATCGACAGCGTGATCGAGACCTACGGCCGGTCCGAGCGCAACAAGTATCGCGCCGTGATCTATTACATGCTCACCAAGCATTTCGGCAAAGAGAGCGTGTACGCCTGATCGCGACAGCCTCGCGTAGAATGTGACGCCCCGCGGCCCGGCCTGTCCGGGCCGTTCGCTTTAGCGGATCAGCGCCTTGATCCCCGCGACATGCGCAGCCCGCGCACCCAGCGCATCGGCAGCGAGCGTCGCGACCGTTTCGTCCAGCGTCTCGCGCGGCACGATCCGGTCGATCAACCCCCAGCCCAAGGCCTCTTCGGCCTCGATCTTCTGCCCCGCCATCAGGATCATCTTGGCCCGCGCGGGCCCGACCAAAGCGACCATGCGCGCCGGGTCCGAGGGCTGCGGCAGGAAGCCGAGCTTCATCACCGGGTAGAAGAATTTCGCGCCCGGGACGGCGATGCGCAGATCGCAAGCGAGCGCCATGCCCATCGCGCCCCCGGCCAAAGTGCCGTTCAGCGCCGCGATCGTCAGGCAGGGCAGCGAAGCGATCGCGCCGGACAGCCGTTCCCAAACCGGGTCGGTCGCGAGCGTTCCCGTCTTCGCCTCTGCCAGATCGGCCCCGGCGGAGAACACCTTGCCGGTCCCGGTCAGCACGAAAGCCCGCGCCTCCTCGCGCCCCGCGCGCTCGGCCAGATCAGCGATCTCGCCCAACATCGCGCCGGTCAGCGAGTTGGCTTTTTCAGGACGGTCGATGGTCACGCGCCACAGCCCGTTCTCGATCTCGTGGCGGATCATTCCCAGCCTCCTCACAACTCCCGTGAAACCCCTCTAGCAGCCCCGCGAAGGCTTGACCATCGGCCTGACCCAAAGGAGGATGGCCGCGACTTGGTTCTCAGTGGAAAGGTACCCTCTTATGGCATGGCTCAAAACCGTCGGTTCCGGCGCCGTCGTGGTTTCGCTGCTGTCCACCACGGCCTCTTTCGCGGATGTAACCGCGGAGCAGGTCTGGCAGGCGTGGCAATCCGAATACCAGACCTACGGCTACGAGGTGATGGTCGGCGGTCAGAACCGAGAGGGCGACACGCTCATCGTCTCCGACGTGAAGATGGTGCGCAATGTCGACAATATGAGCCTCACGCTCGACGTTCCTGAACTGAAGCTGCGCGACCGCGGCGACGGCACGGTGGAGACCATTTTCCCCGAGAAGATGACCGGTGACATGACCGGAAAGCCTGGCACCGACACCTCGGACGTCGCCATGAAGATGACGATGACCCAGACCGACAGCAAGATCATCGTTTCCGGGTCGCCGGGCGATCTGACCTACGATATCGACGCGCCGAAACTGACCGTGGATCTCGACCAGACCGTCTCCGCCGAGGGGCAGGATGTTCCGATCAAGATGTATCTTGCGCTGAAGGACACCAAGGGCAATTACCACGTCGTCGACGGCGATATGCATTCGGTCGACTCGAAGATGGCGATCGGCACGCTCGACCTCACCGCCTCCGGGGCCGATCCCGAGGGCAGCGGCACGTTCAACATGAACGGCCAGATGAACGATCTCTCCTACGAGGGGAGTTTCGCGATGCCCAAGGACGTCTCCTCCGAGAAGCTCGACGAAGCGCTCAATGCCGGTGCGAACCTCGATCTGTCGATGACCTATGCCAGCTCGAACTGGGCGACCACCGCGGACGGACCCAACGGCAAGGTCGATCAGAAGACCACCGACGAGGGCGGGAAATTCGACGTCACGATGTCGAAGGACGGTCTGTCCTTCGGCGGTCAGAGCAACAACGGCCACATCGAGATCGCCACGCCCGACCTGCCTTTCCCGATCACCGCGGATATCCAGTCGGCGGACATGACCTTCGCGGTGCCGGTCGCAAAAGCGGATACGGCGCAGGACTACAAGGCGAAGCTCGGCTTCAACGGCGTCTCGGTCTCCGACAACATCTGGGCGATGTTCGATCCGAACGGCGATCTGCCGCATGACCCGGCGACGCTGCAGGTCGATCTCTCGGGCAAGATGAAGCTCACCGAGGATCTTTTCAGTCCCGCCGCCGCCGCGATGGACTCGCCCCCGATGGAGGTCCAGACCGTCGACATCAACAACATCAAGCTGTCGATGGTCGGCGCCGATCTGAACGGCAAGGGCGCGCTGGAGCTGAAGAATGGCGGGCCGATGCCGATGCCCACGGGCAAGATCGATCTGACGCTGACCGGGGCGAACGCGCTGATGGACAAGCTGGTCTCGATGGGCCTCGTGCCGCAGGATCAGATCATGTTCGGGCGGATGATGCTGGGCCTCTACGCCAAGCCCACGGGCGACGACGCCTACGCGTCGCAGGTCGAGTTCAAGGATGGCGGGGAAATCCTCGTCAACGGCCAACGCGTCCAGTAAACACTGAAACCCACGGCGCGAAGCCGTCCGGATCTCCGGGCGGCTTCGCGTTTTTCTCACGAGGTGGAAATGACCAAGCCCTCCCTCTCCGATCTGACCCAGTCGCTGCTCGAGGCCGCGAAGCGCGCAGGCGCCCCGGCCGCCGATGCCATTGCAGTCGATGGGCGCTCGGTTGCGATCGATGTACGCGAAGGCCGTCTCGAACAGGCCGAGCGGTCCGAGGGCGTCGAGATGGGGCTGCGTGTCCTCCTCGGTGGCAAGCAAGCCTGCGTTTCCGCCTCCGATATTTCAGCGCGCACCTTCGAGGAAATGGCCCAGCGCGCGATTGCGATGGCCCGCGAAGCGCCGGAAGATCCGTTCATTGGCCTCGCCGATCCCTCTCAGTTGACCGACCGTCGCGATGCCGACGGAATGGAACTGGCCGATCCGAGCGCCGAACCCTCCGCCGAGGCACTGCAAAGCGACGCGCTCGAAGCCGAAGCAGCCGCGCTCGGTGTCGAAGGCGTCACGCAAGTTCAATCCGCCTCCGCCGCCTATTCCTATCGGCGTGTCCATGTCGCCGCCTCCAACGGTTTCGCGGGCGGCTACGACCGCAGTTCGCGCGTTGTCTCCGCCGTCGCGATTTCCGGCGAGGGGCTTGGGATGGAGCGCGATTGGGCCGCCGAGAGCCGTGTTTTCCAGTCCGACCTGCCAACTGCGCAGGAGATCGGGCGACTGGCCGGTGAACGCGCTGCCGCCCGCGCCAATCCGCGCCGCCCGAAAACCGGCGCCTATCCGGTGCTGATCGACGAGCGCGTCTCGGGCAGCCTGATCGGGCATCTGCTGTCCGCGGTGAACGGGCAGGCAATCTGCCGCGGGGCCTCGTGGCTGCGCGACGCTCTGGACGACCAAGTGCTGCCCGACGGCCTGTCGCTGATTGAGGAGCCGCATCGCAAACGGGTCTCCGGCTCGCGCCCCTTCGACGCGGAAGGGCTCGCTACCGCGCGCCGCGCCATTGTCGAGAACGGCGTGCTGAAAAGCTGGACGCTCGACCTCGCCTGCGCGCGCAAGCTGGGGCTGCAATCGACCGCAAATGCCAGCCGCGGCACCTCTTCGCCGCCCTCGCCCGGCATCGGTAACGTGACCCTGACCCAAGGCGACAAGACCCGCGAGGAACTGATGGCCGAAATGGGCACCGGACTTCTGGTAACCTCCTTCATCGGGGCGACGATCAACCCCAATACCGGTGATTACTCGCGCGGAGCATCGGGCTTCTGGGTCGAAAACGGCGAGCCGGTCTATCCCGTCAACGAGTGCACTATCGCGGGCAACCTGCGCGACATGCTCCGCAGCATCCGGCCCGCGAATGACGCGCGGATGCATCTGAGCCATATCGTGCCCTCGCTTCTCCTCGAAGGGATGACGCTTGCCGGAGACTGATCTTCCCCTGCTCATCGAGACCGCCAAAGAGGCCGGTGCGCTCGCGCTCACATACTGGAAAAAAGCGCCCGAAGCCTGGGACAAAGGCGACGGGGCCGGTCCGGTGTCCGAGGCCGATCTCGCGGTGAACGCGCTGCTGGAAGAGCGCCTGCGCGGCGCCCGGCCCGATTACGGCTGGCTGTCCGAGGAAAGCACCGACGATCCAGCCCGTCTTGCGGCGCGCTCGACCTTCATCGTCGATCCGATCGACGGCACGCGCGCCTTTCTCGCCCATGATGGCGGCTTCGCACATGCGCTGGCCGTGGTGCGCGATGGCGCGGTCGTGGCGGGCGTGGTGCATCTGCCGGTGCACGATCTCACCTATTCGGCATCGATCGACGGTCCGGCTTGCCTGAACGGGGAGCCGCTGCGGCCCGGTGCACAAGAAGTGCTGTCCGGCGCGACGGTTCTGACCTCGAAACTCTCCGACAATCCAAGCTTCTGGCGGCACGGTCAGCCGGATTATCAGCGCCATTTCCGCTCGTCACTGGCGTGGCGGCTGTGTCTGGTGGCCGAAGGGAGGTTCGACGCGACGATCTCGCTGCGTCCGGCGTGGGAGTGGGACATCGCCGCCGCGAGCCTGATCGCCCAACGCGCCGGGCTTCTGGCAACGGATCGCAATGGACGCGCGCTGCGGTTCAACCGCTCCCCGCCGCAATCGAGCGGGCTTGTCGTCGCCAACCCGGTCCTCCATGAGAAATTCATCGAGAATCTGGCGTTTTGGCCTGATTAGGGTCTACCAGCGCAGCACGCGCTTCCCGAGCAAAGCACCCACAAGCATCACGACGACGATCCCCGCGCCATACCACGTGACGTAGAACAACGGGCTGTCCTCGGTGCAGTGCAAGGCGTAGATCGCGGTACCCATTCCTCCGGCGGCGAGGCCCGCGAGCGCCCCGGCCCGCGCCGGGCGCGTCACCGCCCCTTTACGCAGGCTCACGAGAAGCGCGGCCAAGGCCGGGAAGGATAGCATCGGCACGGAGATAAGGCAGGGCAGGATCGTCTCACCCTTGAAATCCGCCATCCGCTGCCCGTCGGGCGTGGTCAGGTAGGCATAGACCAGAAGCGCGGCGCCGAGTGCCGGGAAGATCCAGAGCCACCCGGTCGACACCTTCGTCGTGGGCCGTCCCAAGCGCACCGCCATCGGCGTCACGAGCACGGCCAAGACCAGCGGCAGGTAAAATTTCGGGGCGATTTCCGGCGTCATAAGGGTCTGTTTCAGCGGAAACCGCAAACCATAGACCGAAATCACGAACAGCGCTGACAGGAAAAGCGCCGGCACAAGCCAGCGGCCCAGCACCTGTTTCGGGCGGGGTTCGTGCAACGTGTCCTGTTGCAATACGGATATCAGGTCTTCGGTCTTCATATCTCGATCAGCCTCTCGCGAAGCGCGGCCAGTTTTTTCAACGAACGATGCAGCATGACCCGCACCGCTCCCTCACTCATATCTAACGCATCGCCAGTTTCCGCGATGCTTTTCCCTTCGAGCCCGATGGCGCGCACCAATTGTGCTGCGCGGGGCTCCAGATGTGTCAAAAACGTCTCTATATCGGCCTTTTCTGTAGGATCCGCCTCAGGCGCGGCGGGCAGCACCTCGGCGAAGTCCTCGACCGGAAGATGGATACGTCGCCCGCGTTTGCGAAAGGCGTCGACCACCTTGTGCCGGGCGATTGCGTAACACCACGGCGCAGCAGGCTCATCTTCGCGCCAAGTGTGACGCTTCAGATGGATGGCGAGCAAAACCTCCTGCACAACGTCCTCGCAATCAGCCTCTGACAACCCTCCGCCACGCGACCGCACCACCGAGCGAAGCACGGGGGTAACGGCTTGCAGGAACAAGCCATAGGCGCGCTTGTCGCCCGCATTCGCAGCCCGCAGGAGCTGCGACCAATCTGCCCGCCGATCATGCATCATCGCCGTCCCTTCGTTCGCGATCATGCCTTCGTTACAGCCGGAGCGAAAAACTTTTTTTCGTTCACGCTGGCGTGAGCACCGTAACGACGCCGTGACCTCTCGCGAACGGTGATCAGGGCCGCAAGAGGCCCCAACCAATCAGGGAGACTACCATGAAGACCGAAACTACCCTTGGCTTTGCCGCTGCTCTGACATGCGCGATGGGGCTGGCCAGCGCCGCCCATGCCGAAGATCAGGCGATGGAGAAATGCTACGGCGTCGCGATGGCCGGGCAGAACGATTGCGCCGCCGGCCCCGGCACCACCTGCGCCGGCACCGCGACTATGGATTATCAGGGCAACGCCTGGAAACTCGTCCCGGCAGGCACCTGCACCTCGATCGAGACGCCGCACGGCATGGGCTCGCTCGAACCGAAAGAGATGTGACCCCAAGCGGGGCGTGCGGTCGGCGTGCGCCCCGTTTTCTCATCCATGGAGGCTGCCATGACACTGCCGCGCAAAGCGGGCCTCGGCTTCAAGCCAGAGCACTTTCCCGCCATATCAGAGACGAAACCGGACCTCGGGTTCTTCGAAATCCACGCGGAAAACTATATGGGCGCGGGCGGGATGCCGCATGCAATGCTGGAGCGGCTGCGCGCGGACTACGCGCTTTCGGTGCATGGCGTGGGCCTCTCGATCGGCGGGCCCGATCCGCTGGATCGCGACCACCTCGCGCGGCTCAAGGCGCTCTGCGACCGATACGACCCCGAGAGCTTCTCGGAACACCTCGCCTGGGCAAGCCATGGTGGCGTCTGGATGCACGATCTGCTGCCCCTGCCCTACACTGCGGAAACGCTGGCGCTGATCTGCGATCACGTCGATGAGGTGCAGGAGCATCTCGGCCGCCGGATGCTGCTCGAAAATCCGGCGACCTATGTACTCTTCGACAATTCCGAGATCCCCGAGACCGAGTTTCTGACCGAGATCAGCCAGCGGACCGGCTGCGGATTGCTGTTGGATGTGAACAATGTCTTCGTGTCCTGCGTGAACCACCGACAGGATCCGCGCGCCTATCTCGAGGCGTTCCCGCTGAACCTTGTCGGCGAGGTCCATCTGGCAGGCCATGAAGAGGAAGAGCTGCCCTCCGGGCCCCTGCTCATCGATAGCCACGGGCGCGAAGTCGCTGAACCGGTTTGGGCGCTTTACGCAGAAACAGTCTCTAAATCTGGGCCGCTACCGAGCCTTATCGAATGGGACAACGACGTGCCGGATTTCGCCACCTTGATGGCAGAGGCCAAGCGCGCGTCGATGATCCTGTCGGGAGACCACCATGCCCTCGCATCGTGACTTCGCCCGCGGTTTCCGCGAGGGCCTGACCGGAGGGCCCGCGCCGCAAAACGCAACCGCCCAAGATCCAGCCGAGATCGAGCGCCGCTTCGACGTTTACCGCAACAACGTGGCGCATGGGCTGACACAAGCCCTCGCGCGGCATTTCCCGGCGATCGAGCGGCTTCTTGGCGCGGATTGCTTCAGGGGGCTCGCCCGGGCCTATATCGCCGAGCACCCGCCGCACACGCCCGTTCTGACCGAATGGGGCGGCGCGTTTCCGGCCTATCTGGCAGATGAACCTTCGCTGCAATCGCTAAGCTATCTGCCCGACGTCGCCCGCATCGAATGGGCGCGCAGCCGGGCCTATCACGCAGCCGATTCAGAGCCTATTGCGCGGGAACGCCTGCAAGAGACAGCCAAACGCGCGGGCACTCATCTGTGTCTCGATCTGCATCCGTCGGTGCAGGTTCTTCAGCTCCTGACGCCTGCGGGTTCGATCTGGGCCTCGCAACAACCAGGTGGCCCCGCTCCACCGAGGGCGACCGAATGGAGGCCGGAGACACTGCTGATTGCGCGGCGCGGGATCGCTCATGTAATCACGTCCGTCGTTCGTAGCTCGACCGGTCGCTTCATCTCGACCCTGTGTGCAGGCGAAACCGTCGCCCGCGCACAAGACCGGGCGGGAGCGGATTTTGACCTCAACGCAGCGCTTCTGCTGCTGCTGGAGAATGCGCTGATCGTCGGCGCGGGCATCGAAAAAGGAGACGCCTCATGACCGATGCGATCGAGATCAAAACGTCAAAACAGGGTCTATTCAGGCTGTATCATAGGTTTTCCGATCTAGCCCAGCGCCTACCGGAGGAGATTGTTCTGATCGGAGCGCGGCTTTTTCCAGCGATGGTGTTCTGGATGTCCGGTCGGACGAAGGTGGAAGGGTTCATGATCAAGGATTCCACCTTCACCCTCTTTCAATACGAATACGACCTGCCCCTCATTCCGCATCAATGGGCGGCGGTGCTCGCGACATTCTCGGAGCATTTCTTCCCACTTCTGCTGATCCTCGGCCTTGGCAGCCGACTTGCAGCGCTCGCGCTTCTGGCAATGACGCTGGTGATCCAGTTCTTCGTCTATCCCAGCGCATGGGTGACGCATGGGCTTTGGGCAATCGCGCTTCTGACGGTTCTGATGAAGGGCCCCGGGCGGCTTTCTTTCGACAAGC
Source organism: Thioclava sp. F42-5 (assembly GCF_002213195.1). Classification (NCBI taxonomy): domain Bacteria; kingdom Pseudomonadati; phylum Pseudomonadota; class Alphaproteobacteria; order Rhodobacterales; family Paracoccaceae; genus Thioclava; species Thioclava sp. F42-5. The sequence continues at coordinate 100,220 of NZ_NBNZ01000008.1, read as the reverse complement.
TCCTTGGATTGGAACGCTGAGCCTTGCTCTCCCCGCCTGCACGATTATGTGTGAGCGCAAAGGAGAGCGGATGCGCGAGAGCGACGATATCGAAGCGGCCATGAACCATGCCGAAAGCGACGGTCGCGGCCACCAGCCCGACCCGGCGAATACGCGGTTGTTGCGCGATGCGCTCGCGCAGTTCGCGACCGGTGTGACCGTCGTCACCGCCTGCGCGCATGACGATGCGCCGGAGCCAGTCGGGATGACGGTGAACAGCTTCGCCTCGGTTTCGCTCGATCCGGCGCTGATCCTTTGGTCGGCTGCGCGCTCCTCGTTCAGGCATGCGCATTTCACTGCAACCGATGCCTTCGCGGTGCATGTGTTGCGCCACGATCAGGAAGCGCTGGCAAAGCGGTTCACGAAGCGCGGCGAGGGGTTCGAGGGGCTATCCTACAGGCTGAACGCGGCCGGTGTACCGCTGATCGACGACACGCTCGCCCGGTTCGAATGCGTCACCGAGGCGCGCCACGACGGCGGCGATCACACGATCATCATCGGCCGCGTCACCCGCTTCGTTAAAGGCGCAGGGACTGATCCGCTGCTCTTTGCGGGCGGCCAGTTCGGGCGGTTCCTTCCCGATCAGCGTAGCTGAGCGATCTGCCGCGCAAGCTGCGTCACCGCCGCGCTGTTCGCTTTTGCGATGGCCTGCGGTTCCTGAGAGCCGACCGGCACCGTGAAATCGAACCGACGCACCGTTTCGCCGCTGCGCTCATAGCCGTTCGCCGAGACGAAATAGACGCCCGAGACATGCAGCAGACCATCGGCGCCCGGCAGCATCTGCTCGATCCGGACCTCGATCTTGCGCGTGGGCGGATCGGCGAGCGGCCACGGCTCGGAGATCACCGTCGCGCCGGAGAGAGACGAAATCTGCCGCGCCAGCGCCAGCGTCACTGACCGCGCCGGATCATCCGCCCAGAGGTTGTCCGGGTTCGAGCGCAGCGCCCCGTCCGGGGTCTGGAAGGCGATCTCCTGTCCGCCCGCGTAGTCCGGCAGCGACACCTCGCGCAGTTCGGCCCGGCCAAGCCGGTTCGGCAGCGCCTTTTCAGCGGTGGGCGGGTCGATCGGATAGCGTGCGATCTTCTCGGGATCGGAACAGGCCGCGAGGCCCAGGAGGCATAGCGGGATCAGGCTCAGAGCTTTCATCGTCATCTCCTGTTAGCGGCCCAGAATGAAGGACTGCGGATTTCGTTCGATCATACGCGCGAGCGAGCCGATGTTCGAGATCGCCCGACGCAGCTCACGTAGTGTGCTGAGGGTTTCGTTCGAGAAGTTGGATCCACGGCCATAGGTCGCGACGAGCGCCTGCGCCTGATCGACTAGCGATTGCAGCTTCTGCGTCAGTTCCGGCAGGCGGTCCGAAGCTTTCGACACCGAATTCGCCGCGTTCTGCGCCGCATCGAGGGTCTGGTTCAGCTTGTCGGAGGCATTGGCCTCCTTCAGCTGGTTCAGGATCGCCGCCGTCTGCGTCAGCGTATCGTTGAGCGATTGCGGCAGGTCCTGCGTGCCGGGCTTGTTCAGCAGCGCGTCGATACTGGCGAGGATCGTGTCGAGCTTGTCGCCCACGTCCTTGAGCGGCATATCCGCGATCGCAGAAGCCGCGCGATCCGCGGAAGCGAGCGTCTTGTCGAGACCCGAGATTTCTTCAAGCACCGAGGAAGCAGCCTCTGTCACCCTGTCGAGCGCGGATACCGTCTTGTCTGCGGCATCCTTGTTGTTCAGATCGGTCGCGAAGGTCTTGAGCTGCTCCAGCAGGCCGGACAATTCGCGCGGCACCTTACGGGTGTCTTCGCTCTCGGCCACGGCGGAGATCGAGTCGAGTGTGCGGATGGCGGAGTTCATCACTTCCTCGATCGGCAGGCCTTCGATGCGCTTGAACACCCCTTTCGCCGATTTCGCCAGATCGTTCTCGGCCGCAGGCGCGGTCGGGATCGTCGGATAGGGATCGGCATCCAGATTCATCTCGGCTTTCGGTAGATCCGGCACATCGGTCAATTCGATCACCATGGTGCCGCCCAGAAGGCCGGTATTCGCGATACGCGCCCGCAAGCCGTTCTGGATTTCGCCCTGCAGGAACTGGGTCACGGCCTCTTCGCCGGCGTCGCGCGACAGCCCGAGCCGGTCCGGCGACAGGGCGATCGTCAGCTGTTGCTGCGCGTAGCGCTGACCGGTGCTGTCCTTGCGGATCTTGATCGCGAGCGCGGTGACCTCGCCCGCCTCGACGCCCCGGAACTGCACTTTCGAGCCGACTTCGAGCCCTTGCACAGGGTCGTCGAAGAGCAGCGTGTATTTTGGCGGATCGACCACATCGGACTGGAAGACAGAGTTTTCCGCAGTGTCCTTGCTGTCATAGAGCCGGAACGCTTGTTGATCTTCGACGATCCCGCCGCCGCTGGTGAAGGTGTCGAACTCCACCCCCCCCTGTACCAGCGTCGCAAGCGAGCGCACGTCGAGGCTGAGACCCGAGGTATCGAATTTGACGGAGAAGCCCGACGTGTCCCAGAACCGGGTCTGGGTGGTGAGCAGCTTGTTATGCGGCGCTTCGATGAATGCGTCCACGATCACGCCGGAGCCGTCGTCGTCGAGCCGCAGGTTCTGCAGATGGCCCACGGTCAGCCCGTGATAGAGAACCGGCGCCCCATCTACGATCCCGCCCGCGTCCTTCGCACGCAACTCGATGATGGTGCCCTTGCTCGGATCGGGAGAGACCGGCGGCTTGTCCAGTCCCTGAAACAGGGTCTGCGAACCGTTGGGCTTGTTGTTCCAGAAGCCCTCGATATAGGTGCCCGACAACACCGTTCCGAGGTTCTGAATACCACGCGCCGACACTTCAGGGCGGACCAGCCAAAATTTCGCATCCTGATCGACGTAAGGTGCGACCTCGTTGTCGAGGCGCACGCCCAGCCGCACCTGCTCCAGATCGTGGGTGAACGAGACGCTCTCGACCTTGCCGACCTCGACCTCGCGGAACTTCAGAGGCGTGCCCACCTCGACTCCGGTCGCGTCCTTGAAATCGATATGGATCAGCTCCCCGCGATCCGAGACCGTCTTCCAGGCGACACCAAGCGTGATCAGCAATGCGATCAGCGGTACGATCCAGACCACGGAAAGCCGCGTCCAGATCGGGCGCGGGGCGTTGGAGGTTTCCAGTTCTGCCGGGCCGGTCTCGGGGGTGTCGTTCATGAACTCACTCTGTCAGGGCCGCGCCAGATCAGGCGCGGGTCGAAGCTTTGTGCGGATAGCATGGTGAATGCAACCGAGAGGGCGAAAGACGCGGCGGCAGGGCCGGGATGGATCGAGGCCACGAAGCCAAGCTGCACCAGCGCGGAGAGGATCGCCACAACGAAGACGTCGATCATCGACCATCGACCGATGAACTCCACCACCTCGTAGAGGTGCAGATGCGGATGACCACCCTTGCGGCGCTCGTTTCCGACCGCGATGGCGAGATAGGCGATGGCGATGAATTTCCCGATCGGGATCATCACAGAGGCCCCGAAGACGATCAGCGCCACGCCGTAATTGTGATGGCGCCATAGCTCGATCGCGCCGCCGACGATCGTGTTTTTCTGCTCGTGACCGAGCGTCGCCGTAACGAGCATCGGGTAGAGGTTGGCCGGGATGTAGAAGATCAGCCCCGCGAACCACCATGCCCAGACCCGCTGCAGCCCGGTCTTGTCGACCTTGTGCAGCGTCGCGCCGCAGCGCTCGCAATGCGCATGATCCGGCGTCCAGACCCGACCGCAGCGGGTGCAGCCGATCAATCCGGCATCGGTGGCGGTCAGCACGTTCATTTTCGCTCGATCGCGTCCCATATCGTCCATTTGCTGACAAAGGAGTTCTTGAGCGCGATCACGATGATGAGCACGCAGAAGGCCCAGAAGGCGGGCCCGAGCGATACCTTTGCGAGACCGCCAAGTTTCACCAGCGCCACCGCTGTCCCGATGATGAAGATCTCCGCCATCGCCCAGGGCTGGCTCTCTTCGGCGAGGCGAAACATGGTCGCGGCGTGTTTCCATGCGGGCTTGCCATTGGCGAGCGGCCAGAGCGTGTAGATCAGCGCGACGAAGCGGAAGATCGGCAGCGCCACGATCATCGACAGCACGAAGAAAGCCAGAGGCGCGATCCAGCCGTCGGAAAACGCCATCGCGACGCCGAAGATCGAGCTCTCGTGACTCAACCCGCGGGTGGAGATTTCGAGGAAGGGGAAGAAGATCGCCCCGATCATCAGGATCATCCCGGTGAAGGAGAATGCGACGACGTGCAGAAAGGACCTCTCGCGCGGCGAGATCAAAACGGTTCCGCAGCGCGCACAGGTCGCCCGCTTACCGTCGGGCAGATGCGTGGCGCGGTACAGCGCGTCGCATTGCGGACAGGCAATCAGATCGGCCGGGTCAACGTTCATTGTGTTCGGGTCCCCATCCATCCGCCAAATCTAGCGACTGCCAGCGCCACGACAAGGGAAGACGCCGATAGCGCGCTTTTTATCCATCAATCACCTGTTAACACGCGACCACTATAGCGGACGCGGGTGAAAAGAGGTGGTGGAATGAGCAACCGCGAAAACGCCGCGCCAATTATCATCAAGCGCAAGAAGGTCACCGGCGGCGACGGACATCATGGCGGGGCGTGGAAAGTCGCCTACGCTGATTTCGTCACTGCGATGATGGCGTTTTTCATGCTGATGTGGTTGCTGAACGCGACGACCGAGAAACAACGCAAGGGCATCGCGGATTACTTCAATCCGACGATCCCGATCAACCGGATCTCCGGTGGCGGCGAAGGGGCTTTCGGCGGCGATTCCGTCTTCTCCGAGGATCAGATCGCGCAGACCGGCACTGGCGCCATCTCGCAGCGCCCGACCGAAGAGCGTCAGGCCCGCGGCGAGAAATCCGCCGAGGACAAGCAGAACAGCGACAAGGCCGCTTTCAAGGAGGTGGCCCGGGCCATCGAACAGGCGCTGATGGGCGTCGGCGGAGAGTCGATGGTCAGCGAGCAGCTCGCCCGCCACATCGTGACCCGGGTGACCGACGAAGGTCTGATCATCGAGATCTCCGATCTACCCGACGCGCCGCTGTTCGTCGGTGACACGGCCAAGCCGCAGCCGGTGCTCACCGATCTGGCGAAGATCCTGACGCGGGTCTTCTCGATCGTCGCGAATAACGTGGCGATAAACGGCTACACGAAATCCTATCCGAAAATGTTGGCCAAGGACCCGGTCTGGGAGCTTTCGGCCGCGCGTGCCCAAGCGATGCGTGAATTGCTGAACGGGGCCGGGTTCCCTCCCGAGCGCATGCAGCGCGTAAGCGGCTTCGCCGATCGCAAACCGAAGGTCGCGCGCGCGATGGACCTTCGCAACAACCGTCTCGAAGTGATCGTTCTGCGCAATGGCCGGTAAGGCGCCCTTAGCGAATAAGTAACCACAGAGGTAAAAGGACGGACTCGTTAGGGCGATCTTAAATACCCGCGCGCAAAGGTAAGGGGAATTTCGGACTTAGCAGCAGAAAGGCGCATCCATGTCCATTTCTTCCTCGCTCAATGCGGGCGTGGCCGGCTTGGCCGCGAATGCCACCCGCCTTGCAACGATCTCGGACAATATCGCCAATTCGGGCACCTACGGCTACAAGCGCGCCGTCACCGAATTCGAGAGTATCGTCATCAATCAGGCCGCGAAGACCGGCTCCTATTCCGCCGGTGGCGTCCGCGCAGCCACGAGCCGCTTGATTGAGGAGCGTGGCTCGCTCGTCTCGACATCGAACGCGCTCGATATAGCGGTGTCCGGCCGCGGCATGCTTCCCGTGATGACTGCGGTCGCGCTCGACAATTCGACGGGAGACGAGCCGCTGAAGATGACGACGACCGGCGCCTTCCGCAGCGATGTGAACGGGACGTTGATGACGGAATCCGGGCTCGTTCTCCTCGGTTGGCCCGCCAGCGCGGACGGGACGATCCCGACCTTCGCCCGCGACACGATGTCGGGCCTGGAACCCGTCGTGATCAATGCCAACCAGACCGCCGGCGACCCGACCACGACACTCAATCTCGGCGTCAACCTTCCCGCCACCGACACGGAAGCCGGCGCGAGCGGCGATACGCTGCCGCTCTCGGTCGAATATTTCGGTAATCTCGGAACCTCCGAAACGCTCGATATTACCTTCCATCCGACGGTCCCCGCAACTGGCTCCTCCAACGAATGGGCGATGGTCATTCGGGACAGCGCGACGGTCGATGATCCCGGCACCGCCGGAATCGATGAAAGCGTCATCGGGCGCTACGTGCTGACCTTCGACGACAGCCGCAGCAGCGGCGGCACCCTCGCCTCCGTCAATGTCATCGATGGTGGCTCCTACGATTCCGCGACCGGCACGCTCGATCTCACCGTGGCAGGCGGACCGCTCAGCGTCACGATCGGCAAGATCGGTGATACCAACGGGCTGACCCAGCTATCCGACAGCTTCTCGCCCACATCGATCACGAAGGATGGCTCGCCAGTCGGTAATCTCACTGCGGTCGAGATCGACAAGGACGGCTATATCAAGGCGACCTATGACACCGGCTTCATCCGCACCGTCTACCAGATTCCGCTCGTCGACGTGCCCAATCAGAACGGCTTGATCGCGCTCGACAACCAGACGTTCGAAGTGTCGTCGAAGTCGGGCTCCTTCTTTCTCTGGAATGCTGGCGACGGTCCCACAGGCTCGATCGAGGGATATGCCCGCGAAGGATCGACAGTCGACGTCGCAGAGGAGTTGACCAATCTGATCCAGACGCAGCGCGCCTATTCCTCCAACGCTAAGGTGATCCAAACGGTCGACGAAATGCTGCAGGAAACCACCAATATCAAACGCTGATCCTGATCGGACCGGCTAAAGGAGGTCAAAATGGGAATCTCGCAAACGCTGTCCAATGCCTTGTCGGGGCTCACCGCGGCTTCGCGTATGGCAGAGGTCGTCGCCTCCAATACCGCGAATGCGCTTACCGAAGGTTACGCCAGGCGCGAGGTTTCACTTGGCGCCCAGATGGTCGGCCGGCAAGGCGCCGGAGTCCGCGTTCTGAGCGTGGATCGTATCGTCAACGAGACTCTTCGAAGCGATCTTCGCCTCTCCGAGGCCGCAACACGAAACGCGTCGCTCCGCTACGATTTCCTGTCGACCTTCGAAGCCCGTATCGGCACACCAGAGGACGCGAGCTCCCTGTCGTCCAAATTTGCGCAGTTTGAAGCTTCACTCGTTGAGGCTGGCAGCCGCCCAGAAAGCGAAGCCCGCCTAGCCACTGTGCTGGACTCCGCCCGGGCCGTCACGGATCACTTGAATGCGCTTTCGGCACATCTGCAGGACAGCCGAATGACTGCAGACCGGCAAATCGCGGCACAGGTCGACACCCTGAATACCGCCCTCTCGCAGGTCGACGAACTCAACGCTACGATACTGGCTGGAAAGGCCGCGGGCCACGACACGAATGCGCTCAAGGATCAACGCCAAACATTGGTCGACCAGATCTCCAGCATCGTCCCCATCCGGCAAGCCGCCCGCGAAAACGACCAAATCGCCCTCTTTACCACGGGCGGCGCCGTTCTTCTCGAAGGGAACCCCGTAGAAATCGGTTTCACATCAACCGGCATTATCACACCGGATATGACCTACGTCGGAGGCACCCTCTCCGGCTTGACCCTCAACGGAAACGCCGTCTCAATCGACGAGGGCCGCTTCCTCGGCGGCGGATCACTGGGTGCTCTCTTCACGATCCGTGATACGCTCGCCCCAGACCAGCAAATCCAGATAGATGCACTCTCTCGCGACCTCATTGAGAGGGTCAACAATCCGGCGATCGACCCGACACTCAGCGGCGGCACAGCAGGGCTTTTCACCGATGATGGAGGCCCGCTCGATCCGCTCGATCCGCTCGATGAAACCGGCCTCGCCGGCCGGATCGCTATCAACCCGCTTGCGGACCCTGAACAAGGCGGCGCGCTCTCCCTGCTGCGCGACGGGTTCGGTGCCGCCTCCCCCGGCCCTGTGAGCAACGCGGAAAATCTTTTTGCCCTCGCCTCCGCCTTCACGACCCCATCCGCGCCCAGCTCTGGCAATTTCGGTTCCTCGCGTCATTCGAGCGCGGAACTTTTCGCGAGCTTTCTCTCCCAAGTGACGAGCGACCGACAGCGCAATGAAGCGACACAAACCTACGCAAAGACCCGCTACGATACATTGAAAGAACAGGCGCTCGCGGATGGCGTCGATACAGATCACGAAATGCAGAAACTTCTGCAAATTGAAGAACTTTATAGCGCCAACGCGCGGGTCATCCAAACCGCGGACGCGCTGATCAAACAGCTTCTGGAGATTTGAGATGAATTATCTCTCGGTCGGAGACATGGCGCTGAATTTCCAGATGCGACGCCACAGCGCCGCGCTCGATACGAGACTGGCAAGCCTTACCCGAGAAGTGACGTCAGGCGTAAAATCCGACCTCGGCACCGCCGTTGCGGGCGATTTCAGCGCGCTCACTGCGATCAATCGAAGCCTCAGACTGTTCGATGCATTCGCTCTCGCTACCAGCGAGGCGCGCCAATACACCGAAGCGATGCAAAGCAGCCTCGAGCGTGTTGCCAACCTCGACGATGGCGTCAGCATGGCACTCATGTCCGCGGCGACAACCGCCAGCAAGACAATGATCGACACAACCGTAGCGTCTGCTGCCGAAAAGTTTGACGCCTTGATCGCAACTCTCAACACGAATTCAGTCGGGCGATACATATTCGCGGGCGAAAGCGGCGACACGCCTCCGCTGCCCGATTCAGAAACGATTCTCGCCTCCCTTTCCACGGAGATCGCGGGAGCGACCAGCGCGACGGACGTGCTCATGACGCTCGATGTTTGGTTCGACGATCCCGCCGGATTTAGCGCAACCTTCTATCAAGGCGGCGAAGCGCGAAGTAAATTTCACATCGCAGAAAGCGAGACCGCGGCAATTGACGTCACCGCGGACGATCCACGCATCAAAGATACGATCAAAGGCTACGCCATAGGCGCGCTTCTGGACCGCGGGTTGTTTGACGGAGATCTAATCCAGCGAAGTGCACTCGCAAAGGGGGCGGGCGAGAGAATTCATTCGGGATCTCTTGCAACTGTCGAATTGGCCGCCAAAGTCGGCTCTGTCGAAGGCAAGATCGCCTCGGCCGCTACGCGAAACGATGCCGAACGCGCCAGTCTCGAAATCGCACGAACGACACTCATCGGGGCCGACCCCTACGAGTCCGCGACCGCGCTCGAAGCGGTACGGTCTCAGATCGAGACGCTCTACCTACTGACCAGCCGGCTCTCTAACCTCTCGATGACGGACTACATGTGATGTGGCGCTACTTTCTTATTGCGCTTTTGATCATTCCGCAGCTCGTCCTAAGCGCACCGATCCGGATCAAGGATCTCGTCGAGTTCGATGGCGTGCGCGGAAATGACCTCGTCGGCTATGGGCTCGTCGTTGGGCTGAACGGAACGGGCGATGGGTTGCGCAACGCTCCCTTTACCGAAGAAATCATGTCAAACATGCTCGAACGACTGGGCGTTAACGTTACCGGGGAGCAGCTTCGGCCGAAAAACGTCGCTGCCGTCATGATCACCGCGAGCCTGCCGCCCTTTGCCCGCGCAGGAAGTAAAATCGACATCACGGTCTCAGCAATTGGCGATGCGAAGAGTCTCCTCGGCGGCACCCTCGTCATGACCCCCCTGAAGGCGGCGGATGGAGAGATTTACGCGGTGGCGCAGGGCGCCATCATTGCCGGCGGAGCGGTAGCACAAGGGAACGGCGCTTCGGTGACTCAAGGGGTGCCGACCGCGGGAAACATTCCTTCCGGCGCGCGCGTCGAACGTGAAATAGCGTTTGAGATAAATGATCTGGAGACGGTGCGCCTCGCGCTACGCACGCCAGACTTCACCACCGCAGCCCGGATAGAAAACGCGATCAACCGCGAATACGGCCGGCGCGTCGCGGAAATGCTCGATGGCGGCACGGTCGCATTGCACATCCGCGAGACGCGCGCGCGCTCGGTCGCACATGCAATCGGGCGAGTGGAGAATCTCAGCGTCGAACCGGAGCAGCGCGCTCGGGTGGTAGTCGACCAGCGTTCGGGCACGATCGTCATGGGCCGCGACGTGCGGATATCGCGGGTCGCCGTCAGCCAGGGGAACCTGACCCTCAAAGTGGAAGAAAGTCCCCTCGTGGTGCAGCCCAATCCATTTTCACAAGGTGATACGGTCGTGGTGCCCAGATCGCAGGCAACGCTGACGCAAGAGCCCGGCATTCGTATGGCTGAGGTCGCGCAGGGCAGCTCGCTATCGGAAGTGGTGGCGGGACTGAACGCGCTCGGCGTCAGTCCGCGCGATATGATCGACATCCTCAAAAGCATCAATGCCGCGGGGGCATTGCACGCTGAGTTTGTGGTAAATTGATCGAAAGGCACTCGAAAAACGAGGCGGAAACAAGCGAGGCGGAACCTTGCGGTTCCGCCTTTGCGCCTGAACTTTCAGGAAGTGGTGCCGGTGATAGGACTCGAACCTACGACCCCATCATTACGAATGACGTGCTCTACCAGCTGAGCTACACCGGCACTCTGGCGGGCGATTACCATGCTCTTTCGGGGATGTGTAGCCCCAAAATGATCAAGCTGTCGCAGTTCGGCTTTGTGCCTCCTTCGACGCGCCCGCAGCGTCGCCCTCATCCTTCGGCGGGTCGACGATTTCAGCGTCCTGAATGGCTGCGTCCTCCGACTGATCCTCCTCCTTCGACGCGGGCTCCGCAGCCGGTTTGCCGACGATCAAGGGCAGCATCTCCGCCCCATGCGGCAGCGGCGATTGCGCCTGTTGCGGCTCGCGCCAGCTGAGCGTGTCGAAACCGTTGCAGTTATCACAGATCGGCGTCCATTCGGATTGGATGTTCTGACACTTGTCGCAGCACCATTGCGGACCGCGCGGCGCGGTCAGGGCGCGGGCCAACCAGCCGCGCACGACGACATCTTCCGCCCCTTCGCCACGCTCGACCGCGGCCATGATCGTCAGCGTCCGCGCCGTCGGATGCGTCTCGACGAGATCGCCCAGCGCCCGGCGCGCCGCCGGGAAGTCCTCGGCCGCGATGTTCAGTTCGGCTTTCAGAAGCCGCGTTTCCTCATGGTCGGGACGACTCGAAAGCAACTTCGAGAATCGCTTCAACCGTGCATCGGGCGACTCGTCCGGGGCGATCTCGGCGAAGGCGGTGGCAAGATCTGGATGCGGCTGAACTTCCCACGCCTTGCGCAGGATCCGCTCCGCCGCGCCCTTCTTGCCCTTGTCGATATAGGCGCGCGCCGCCATCACCACGGCCGGCACCAGATCGGGCGACGCCTTGGCGGCCGAAATCGCGGCCTCACGCGCCTCGACGCTCGCTCCTTCTTCCCAAACACCCTTCGCCTCTTGCAGCGCGAGCACCGCGTCGCGGCGTTTATGCACATCACGCGGCAATTCGCCCTGACGCATCTTCGCCTGAAGGATCTCGCGCGCACCTTTCCAGTCGCCCGTTTCGGTCTGCAGGCTCAGAAGCGTATCCTGAACCTCGCGATGGCGCGGTTTGATCGCATAGGCTTTCTGCGCGAGCTTCAGCGCGGTTTCGGTGTCACCCGCTTCGAGCTTCTGCCGCAGCAGCCCCCTAATCCCGACGAACCGCGTGCGATCATCCGCCAGAAGCCGCTTGTAGACTTCGGTCGCTTTCTTCGAGTCGCCCGAGGCTTCGGCAGCCTGCGCGGTGAGAAGGTTGGTCAGCTCCGGGCGTTGCAGATAGCGTTCGGCCTTCGCCGCTTTCGACATCGCGAGCTTGCCCTCGCCGGACGCCGCCGCGAGCAACCCTTCGGACAGCGCCTGATAGCCTTTGCGTTCGCGATGGCGGTCGAAGTAGCGTGTAATCGCGGTTTCGTCGCCCGCCAGGAAGCGCAAGAACGCCACCACCAGACCGACGATACGGATCACGATCCAGATCGCGATGAACAGGACAATCGCCGCGATCACCGCCTGAAGCGGGCCGAGGGTGAATTCCATGCCGAGCGTGGTGATCCGAAGACCGCCCGTCATCTCGGCGAGATGCGCGAGGCCCAGCGTCGCGGCGGCGACGACAATCAGAAACAGCGCGATTTTGATGAATGACCAGATCATGTCTGTCTCCTTATTGCGTCGCGCCAAGCTGGTTGGCCGCGTCGATCGCCGCCATCCGCGTTTTCGCCCGGTTCACCCAGTCGGACATCGCCTCCTGCGCCGGGTCGGGCAGCTTCGCGATCTCGTCGAGCGCATCGGAGAGAGCGCCGCGATCGACATCGGCCTGTGCCCGCGACAGCACCGCATCCGCCCCGTCGCCCTCTTTAGGCGCTACCGACCGGGCCCCGGTCTGCGCCAGAAGGAAGGCGCCAACTCGATCGCTGATCGAGCCGCCCGTCTCGGTCCGGCGCGCCGCCTGAAGCGCGGCTCGCGCGGCATCCGGGAAACTCGATTGCAACGACTGAAGGCTCGGGATGTCGCCGTTGAGCGCCGCCGGAATGTCGACACCCGCGTCGCGCAGATCGGCCAGCGGCGCGTCGAGCGACGTTCCCGCATCGAGCGCCGCTTTCACGCGCGCCGCCGCGGCCTGCGTCATCGCGGCCTTGGCCGCCGCCTCGCTTTGCGATTTCAGGCTCTGGGCCTGCGCTTCGGCCTCTTTGATCCGGGCCTCGGCGGCTTTCGCTGCCGCCTCGATTTCGGCCTGAGCCGCGCTGCCGCCATTGTCGCTTTGCAGGGACGCGATCTGCGATTTCAAGTCCTCGAGCGCCGATTTATTCGTCCGGATATCCGCGTTGACCTGATCGAGCGCGCTCTGCACACCGGACAGATCCGGCGCCGGCGGTTGCGACGATTTCAGGGTCGCGAGCTCTTCCGAGAGCTGGCTGATCTGTTTCGATTGATCGTCTAGCTGGCTTTGAATGGCGGCCCCATCGACCGGGGTCGGCGCGTTCGGAAGCCATCCCGAAAGCTGCGGCGGCAGGTTCGGGATCGCCCAGATCGCGACGCCGGCCCCAATCACGGCAGCAATCACGCCTCCGAGGAAAGCAGAGCCGAACCCGCCCCGCTTTTCGATCACAGGCTGAGGCGACGCGCCGGACGTTGCCGTATCGCTTTTCGGCGAGGTCTTGTCGGCGTTCGAGCTGCTCGTCGAGCTCGTCGCAGTCGCCGGCTTCGTGGTCTGCGACTTATTCTCCGAGCCGCTCGCTGTCTCGCTTTTCTTCGGCTCGATCTCCGCCTTGGCGCTGCTCGTAGCCGGAGTCGAAGTCGTCTCAGCCTTCGCAGGTGTAGAGCTGGACTTCGACGCCGCATCCGATTTTGCGGGGGTGTCGAATTTGGTCGCTGGCGCTGAGGTCGGAGTGGAGGTCGACTTGGCGGCCTCATTCGCGGTCTTGGAGGTATCCGTTTTGGACGAAGACGTAGAGGTAGAGGACGGCTTCGCCGACGCGCTCGATTTCGCAGCGGTGTCCGTTTTACTGGCGGCAGCCGTGCTCGGCTTATCTTTCGCCTCGGGCGACGCCGCCGCCTTGGTGTCCTTCGACGAGGTTTGAGAAGTGGCGGCGTCGGTTTTGGCCTCGGACTCGGCGGTCGATTTCGCGTCTTCCGGCTTGCTCGTCTCGGAAGATTTTCCGGTTGTCCGTTTCGCCATCGTCTAAGCCCTCCGCTGCCGCACCAAATTGCGCGTTCATATCAACTTAGAAGTCCGCCCGCGCCTGCTCAACCCGCCTTTTGCCTTTGCAGCAAGACGGCAAGCGCATCGAGCATCCCTTGCGCGTCAGGATGCCGAGCGACTTCCAGATGGCACAAGCTAGCGCTTTTGAGGCGAGACGCCACTGCCTCGCTCATGGCTGCGACAAAGAGCGGCGGGTGCGGCGCCTGCGGCAGCGCATCAAGGAAGCGGTCCGCCGCATTCGGCGAGAAAATCGGTGCCAAAACAGGGCGCGATGCGCGCAGAACCGCCTTCGCCTCGGCGCTCAACGGACGCGGAAGCTGGCGGTAGAGGATTGTCGATTCAGTCTCTATTCCGGCGGAATTCAGCCGTTCCTCAAGGTCGAAAGCGATCTGCTCCCCTCTCAGGAAGAGCAGTTTTCCGCCGAGTTGCTGCCGGGCGATCAATTCGCTCAGAGCCTCGGCATCGCCAGGCCCGGCGATCGCGTCGAACCCGGCCTCGCGCGCCGCTTGTGCCGTGCGCAGCCCCACGCAATAGGCTTGACGGCCCCTTCCCGGCGCCATCCTATGAAATGCGGCCACCGCATGTTGCGATGTGAAGATCGCTGTCTGGAACTCGGGGATCGGCGTGTCCAGCAACTCGATCTCGGTCAGTGGCGAGATTACAGCCGGCCAATCGGCGCCAAACCTGTCGCGAAAGGCCCGAACGAATCCCTCTGCCGCAACAGCGGGTCGCGTAACGAGGAGAATCGGTCTCTCAGACTGGCTGTCCATGCACCGCCCCGGGATTGTGCGAACGCTTCCCCGGTGTTACCTGCGTTGGATAACCCACGCAACAGGCACCCGGATGACCGATACGCTGACCTTTCTCGGGCTTGAATCGAGCTGCGACGATACGGCGGCGGCGATCGTGCGCCTCACGGATGGCAAGCCGGAAATCCTCTCGAGCGTCGTCGCCGGGCAGACCGATCTGCATGCGGCCTTCGGTGGCGTGGTCCCCGAAATCGCCGCGCGCGCCCATGCGGAGAAGCTCGATCTCTGCGTCGAAGAGGCGCTGGAGCAAGCCGGGCTTGGGCTTGGCGCATTGGATGGCATCGCCGTGACGGCGGGTCCGGGGCTGATCGGCGGGGTGATGTCGGGTGTAATGTGCGCCAAGGGGCTCGCAGTTGGGGCAGGTCTGCCGTTGGTTGGCGTCAACCATTTGGCGGGCCATGCGCTAACCCCGCGCCTGACCGACGGGTTGGAGTTTCCCTATCTGATGCTGCTCGTCTCCGGCGGGCACTGCCAGTTCCTGATCGCGAAGGGGCCGGAAGATTTTTCGCGGCTCGGCGGCACGATCGACGACGCGCCAGGCGAGGCCTTCGACAAGGCAGCTAAACTGATGGCACTGCCCCAACCCGGCGGCCCCTCCGTCGAGGCCGAGGCGCGCAAGGGCGATCCCAAGGCTTTCGCCTTCCCGCGGCCCCTTCTGGATCGGCCCGGCTGCGATATGTCCTTCTCCGGGCTGAAGACGGCACTGCTGCGCGCCCGCGATCAGGTGGTCGCGGAGCATGACGGGCTGCCGCGCCAGATCCGCGCCGATCTTTGCGCCGGTTTTCAGCAGGCAATCGCGGATGTTCTCGTCGAGAAATCGCGTCGTGCCTTGGCGGAATATCTAAAGCTTTCGCCCGCCAATCCCGGTTTCGCGGTCGCAGGTGGCGTCGCGGCAAATCAGGCCATTCGGGCCGGATTAGAGACTGTTTCACAAGAAATGGGCGCCGAATTCGTGGCCCCTCCTTTAAAGCTTTGCACCGATAACGCGGCGATGATCGCGTGGGCCGGGATCGAACGGTTCCGCAGCGGCGCGCAGGACGGGATGGATCTGGTCGCCCGCCCGCGCTGGCCGCTGGACCGGAGCGCCGCGCCGCTTCTCGGATCGGGAAAGAAGGGGGCGAAGGCATGACGATTTCGGTCTTGGGCGCGGGCGCTTTTGGCACCGCGATGGCGGTGAGCCTCTCTCAAAACGGACCGGTGACCCTCTGGGCGCGCGATGCCGAGCAGGTTCGGACCATGCAGGCAAGCCGGGAGAACTCGCGCCGCCTTCCGGGTGTGAAGCTGCCCGAAGACATCACTGTTTCGGCAGACATCGAGGACGCACTCGCCGCCAAGACGCTGCTTCTCGCGATGCCAATGCAGAAGATGGCCGGGTTTCTCGATGCCCATTCCGAGACGCTCGCGGGCAAAACCCTGGTCTCCTGCTCCAAAGGAATCGACCTCTCCACTGGCCAAGGGCCGACGGCCCTGATCCGCGCCAAGGTGCCCGGCGCCCGCGCCGCCGTGCTGACGGGGCCGAGTTTCGCAGCCGATATCGCGCGCGGTCTGCCGACCGCCCTGACGCTTGCCTGCGCCGATCATTCCGAGGAATTGCAGGCCGAGCTGTCGACGCCGACGCTGCGGCTTTATCGCACGACCGATACGACCGGGGCGGAACTCGGCGGTGCGTTGAAAAACGTCTACGCGATCGCCGCGGGCACCGTGATCGGCGCGGGGCTCGGGGACTCCGCGCGCGCCGCGCTGATGACCCGCGGCTTCGCCGAAATGTTGCGGATCGCGACGGAACTGGGTGCGCGGGCCGAGACGCTGTCGGGTCTGTCGGGCTTCGGCGATCTGGTGTTGACCTGCACCTCGACGCAATCGCGCAATTTCCGGTTGGGCTGCTCGATCGGGTCCGGCGAAGGCTTCGATCCATCGATCACCGTCGAAGGCGTCGCGACCGCCGGGGCCCTGAACAAGCTGGCGCATCGGCGCGGGCTGGAAATTCCCGTCGCCGCGATGGTTCTTGCGCTTACCGAACGAACAATCAGCGTGGACGAGGCGATGCAGGCCCTGCTCGCCCGCCCCTTGAAGGAGGAATGAGATGTATTTTGCCGTGATCTGCCGCGACAAACCCGGCGCCCTGCAAACCCGGTTGGACAATCGCGAGGCGCATCTCGCCTATATCGAAGAGACCGGCGCGGTCTTCATGGCGGGCCCGTTCATCGAGAATGAACAAATGGCGGGTTCACTCGTGATCCTCGAAGTCGAGAGCCTCAAAGCCGCGCAGGATTGGGCGGCGAACGATCCCTATGCCAAGGCGGGCCTGTTCGAGGATGTGCAGGTCAAGGCGTGGAAAAAGGTGATCGGCTGATGCGGTACTGGCTGTTCAAATCGGAACCCAACAAGTTTTCCTGGGACGATCTGGTCGCCAAGGGCGATGCGGGCGAGGAATGGGACGGCATCCGCAACTATCTCGCGCGCAACAACATGCGCGAGATGAAGATCGGCGATCGCGGCCTGTTCTATCATTCGAATATCGGCAAGGAGGTCGTCGGCATCTGCGAAGTCGTCGCCGAGAGCCATCCGGATTCGACGACCGACGATCCGCGCTGGGATTGCGTGGATCTCAAGGCGGTGCGGCCGTTCACCAAGCCTGTCACGCTGGCCGATGTGAAAGGCGAGCCGCGCCTGTCGGAGATGTCGCTCGTCACCTCGATGCGGTTGTCGGTTCAGCCCGTCACGGAAGAAGAATGGAAGATCGTCTGCGACATGGGCGAGACCGATCCGAACTGAGCCGGAAAAACTGGAGGGTTCCGGCACCTCGGCCAGAACCCTCCGTCACCCCGCGCGCACCCCTGCGCACCACGTGAAACCAAATCTCGGGTCTGGCCGTCCTAGCCTCTCTGATCTCCGTATATCCAAAGAAATGCTCGTGCAAATGGCATCTGCGGACAATACTCTTAAAATTCATAGCGTTAATGCAAAATTCACGCGGGAATCGGGCAGTTGCCAAGGGACGCCACCGCGCTAATCTAAGCCCATGCAACCGGTCATTCTCGTCGCACATGGATCCCCGTCAGAGCCTGAAACTCAGGAAAAGGCCCTGCTGTCCTTGGCCGAAAAGGTTGCAGCAGAAAGCTCCGGGCGCTCGATAGACGCGGCGACGCTCGCGAATCCGGGGGCTTTGGAAGCCGCCTTGGCGCGGCACGAAAACCCTTTGATTTATCCCTATTTCATGGCCCAGGGCTGGTTCACAAAGACCGAACTTCCGCGACGGCTGGCGGCTGCGGGATCTGATGCGCGCCAGCTCGATCCGTTCGGCGTCGATCCGGCGCTGCCAGATCTGCTGACCAAGGTCATTTTCGAGGCGCGTGAATCAGAAAATGTCCCGACCGACTCGCCGGTGATTCTCGTGGCGCACGGGTCGAAAATCTCGCGGAAATCGCGCAATTCGGTTTACGACATGGCGGAAACTCTGGTCCGGAATCCGCTCATGCCGGAGATTCATGTGGCCCTGATCGAGGAGCCGCCCTACCTTGAAGACGTGGCCCGCGCACACCCGGATGGCGTGTGTTTGCCGTTCTTCGCGCTGCGGGCAGGACATGTGACAGGCGATATTCCGCAGGCGTTGCAGGCGGCTAGCTACCGGGGGAGCCTTTTGCCCGAAATCGGGGCGCATCGTGAGGTTCCCGTCCTGATTGCACAGGCGATTTCGCGAGGCTGATCACGATCCTTCACGGACTCGTAGATTGTCACATAGCTGTTACATAATGTTTGCATAAGCGTCACCGAAGACGCCTAGGACCGCGCTGAGGCCACACGACGGCCCAAATTTCAGAACACTGGGAGTGATCTATGAAATCGTTCAACCTCGCCGCTTCCGCGATCGCGATCGTCGCCGTTTCGGGCACCGCCGCCATCGCGCGTGACAACATCCAGGTCGCCGGTTCCTCGACCGTGCTGCCCTACGCCTCCATCGTCGCCGAAGCTTTCGGCGAAAACTTCGATTACCCGACCCCGGTCGTGGAATCGGGCGGCTCCTCGGCTGGCCTGAAGCGCTTCTGCGAAGGCGTTGGCGAAAACACGATCGACGTCGCGAACGCTTCGCGCAAGATCAAGGACAAGGAAGTCGCGACCTGCGCCGACAACGGCGTCACCGACATCATGGAAGTTCGCATCGGCTATGACGGCATCGTCTTCGCGTCGCAAAAAGACGGCCCGGCCTTCAACGCGTTCACGCCCTCGGACATCTTCAACGCGCTCGGCGCGAAGGTCCTGAAGGACGGCAAGATCGTCGACAACAGCTACGCCAAGTGGAACGAGTTCAACTCGGACCTGCCGGATGCCGACATCGTCGCTTTCATCCCGGGCACCAAGCACGGCACCCGTGAAGTCTTCGAAGAGAAGGTTCTGGAAGCTGGCTGCGAAGCCACCGGCGCCAAAGAAGCCTTCATGGCTTCGGGCATGGACGACAAGGCTGCCAGCAAAGCCTGCATGGAAGTCCGCACCGACGGCAAGGCTGTCGATATCGACGGCGACTACACCGAGACCCTCGCCCGCATCGGTTCGAACCCGAACGGCATCGGCGTCTTCGGTCTGGCGTTCTACGAGAACAACACCGACAAGCTGAAAGTTGCGACCATGTCGGGCGTCGAGCCTTCGACCGAGACCATCGCGTCGGGCGACTACCCGGTGTCGCGTCCGCTCTACTTCTACGTCAAGAAAGCGCATATCGGCGTGATCCCCGGCCTGAAGGAATACGCTGAGTTCTTCGTCTCCGACGACATGGCTGGCCCCGACGGCCCGCTCGCTCAATACGGCCTCGTCGCCGACCCGGAACTGGCGAAGACCCAGGAAGCCGTGGCGAACGAAGTGACCATGGGTTCGGGCTCGTAATCGAGACCGCTATCTTCAGGGGGCGGCATATTTCGCCGCCCCCTTTTTCCTTTTTGGTAATTTCCAACTGGTGGGGCTGAAATGCCTGTTTTGTGGATCGTTGTGATCGTGGTCGTGCTGGCGGGAGTCGGCTTCGTGATGGGTCGAATGCGCGCGCTGCATTCGGCGGGCGAAGACCGACGTTCCCTGCACAGTTTGCCGAATTATTACGGCTTCAACGTCGCGATGTTCACCGCGGTCCCGGCGCTTCTTCTCCTTGTGGTCTGGATGGTGGCACAGCCGCTGATCGTGAATGCTCGCGTCTCCGCCGAGATTCCGGAAACGTTGCTGGAAGGCTCGAACATGAGCCTCGTGATGTCGGATGTCCGGCGCGTCGCCGACGGGCTCGATATCGCGATTTCGGAAGGCGCGCTGAGCGCACGACAAGCCGCGAATCTCGATCTTCAGACCACGGACCTGCGCGACGTTCTCGGCTCGGTCGGTGTCGCGCTCGGCTCCAATGTCGATCCGGCGACGCTGAAGGCGGCACAGACCTACCGCGATATGACCTCGACCGGTGATCTGGCGATGACGATCTTTGTCCTTCTCGCCGCAGCCGCGGGTTTCGCCGTCACCTATATACGCACGAACAAGGATTTTCGTGCCCGCAACACGGTGGAACACGGGGTACGCGTTCTTCTGATCGCCGCCGCCTCGATCGCGATCCTGACCACGATCGGTATCGTCCTCTCGCTTGTCTTCAATACGATCGAGTTCTTCCGCCTCTATCCCATCACCGATTTCTTCTTCGGCACCACCTGGTCGCCGAGCTTCGGCGGCGGGTCGGAGCTGGGTATCCTGCCGCTTCTCTGGGGTACGCTCTACATCTCGCTCGTGGCGCTTCTCGTGGCGGTTCCGATCGGGTTGTTCGCGGCCGTCTACCTGTCGGAATACGCGACGAAATCGGTGCGTAGCGTCGTGAAACCGCTGCTCGAAGTGCTCGCCGGGATCCCCACCATCGTGTACGGCCTTTTCGCCCTGCTGACCGTCGGACCCTTCTTGCTGTCGATCTTCGGCCCCTCGGGTCCGACCGCTGCGATGGCAGATGGCGGCTGGATGCATGCGGGCACGGCGGTGATGACCGCGGGTCTGGTGATGGGCATCATGCTGATCCCCTTCGTCTCCTCGCTGTCCGACGACATCATCAACGCGGTGCCGCAATCGCTGCGCGACGGCTCCTACGGCCTCGGCGCGACGAAATCCGAGACGATCAAGCAGGTTATCCTGCCCGCCGCCCTGCCCGGCATCGTCGGCGCGGTGCTCCTCGCGACCTCGCGCGCCATTGGCGAGACGATGATCGTCGTGCTGGGTGCAGGCGCCGCCGCGCGCCTCAGCATGAACCCGTTCGACGCGATGACCACCGTCACCGCCAAGATCGTCTCGCAGCTCACCGGCGATGCCGATTTCGCTTCCCCCGAGGCGCTGGTCGCCTTCGCGCTCGGCATGACGCTGTTCGTCCTGACGCTGGGGCTCAATATCTTCGCGCTCTACATCGTGCGCAAATACCGGGAGCAATACGAATGAGTGATGCGACCCAACACGGCGCAAGCCAGCCCGCGACACGTTCGCTGCATCATGTCGATGCCCGCACGAAGCGCCGCAACGCCTCCGAGAAGCGTTTCAAAGCGCTCGGCATCGGTGCGGTCGGGATCGGCCTCGCCTTCCTCGTGATCCTGCTGGTGACGATCGTCTCCAACGGTGCAACCGCATTCCAGCAGACCTTCATTCAGGTGCCAGTCTACCTAGACGCCGCAAAGCTCGACAAGAAGGGCAACCGCGACCCGGCGGACCTTAAGAAGGCGACGACCTTCACCTACAAACCGCTGATCGAGAAAGGGCTTCTCGACGCGGTGGAGAAATCCGGCGCGACAACCGATCTCGCCAAGGCGAAGGACATGAAGAACCTGATCTCGGCCTCTGCCGCGAGCCAGGTGCGCGATACGGTCCTCGCAGACCCATCGCTGATCGGCCAGACGGTGAATTTCGAGATACTCGCATCCTCGCGGGTCGACAGCTACCTCAAGGGGCGGGTGCATCGCGACGAGATCGCCAAGGACAAGAACATCACCGTGGCGCAGCTCGACCTCGTCGATCAGCTTCGCAGGGCGGGCATCATCCACAAGAGCTTCAATTGGGATTTCATCTTCGGCGCCGACGCTTCGGACAGCCGCGCCGAGCAGGCCGGAATCGGGATCTCGATGCTGGGCTCGTTCTACATGATGCTCGTGGTGCTGGTTCTGGCCCTGCCGATCGGGGTCGCCGCCTCGATCTATCTCGAAGAATTCGCACCGAAGAACCGCTTCACTGACCTGATCGAGGTGAACATCTCGAACCTCGCCGCAGTGCCGTCGATCGTCTTCGGTATCCTCGGCCTCGCGGTGTTCATCCAGTTCGCACATCTGCCGCAATCGGCCCCGCTCGTCGGTGGCCTCGTGCTGACGCTGATGACCCTGCCGACGATCATCATCTCGACCCGCGCCGCGCTGAAAGCCGTACCGCCGTCGATCCGCGACGCGGCGCTCGGCATCGGCGCGTCGAAGATGCAATCGGTCTTCCACCACGTTCTGCCGCTGGCGATGCCCGGCATCCTGACCGGCACGATCATCGGTCTGGCGCAGGCCTTGGGCGAGACCGCGCCGCTCCTGCTGATCGGGATGGTCGGCTATATCGCAACGAACTCGCCGGACGGGTTCTGGGAAGGCTTCGTCTCTCCCAACTCCGCCATGCCTGCGCAGATCTACGAATGGGCCAAGCGCGCCGACCCGGCATTTTACGAACGCGCCTGGGGAGGTATCATCATTCTACTGATCTTCCTTTTGGGCATGAACATCATCGCCATCATCCTTCGCCGCAAGTTCGAGCGCCGTTGGTAAGGGAGTGCGAGACATGGAAGACATGAGCCTGACGGAGAGAGCCGTGACCACTGACGACATCAAGATCACCGCACGCAACGTGCAGGTCTACTACGGCGACACCCACGCGATCAAAGACGTCAATGTCGACATCCTCGACAAGACTGTCACCGCCTTCATCGGCCCATCTGGCTGCGGGAAATCGACCTTCCTGCGATGCCTGAACCGCATGAACGACACGATCGACGTCGCCCGCGTCGAGGGAGAAATCCTGCTCGATGGCGAGGACATCTACGACAAGCGCGTCGATCCGGTGCAGCTGCGCGCCAAGGTCGGCATGGTGTTCCAGAAACCGAACCCCTTCCCCAAATCGATCTACGACAACGTCGCCTACGGCCCGAAAATCCACGGCCTGACCAAAAACAAGGCCGAGCTGGATCAGGTGGTCGAGGATTCGCTACGCAAGGCCGCGCTGTGGAACGAAGTGAAGGATCGCCTCCACGCTCCCGGGACCGGGCTTTCCGGCGGCCAGCAACAGCGCCTGTGCATCGCGCGCGCCGTCGCGACCTCGCCGGAAGTGCTGCTGATGGACGAGCCCTGCTCGGCGCTCGACCCGATCGCGACCGCGCAGGTCGAGGAACTGATCGACGAACTTCGGGCGAATTTCTCGGTGGTGATCGTGACGCATTCGATGCAGCAGGCCGCGCGCGTCAGCCAGAGAACCGCGTTCTTCCACCTCGGGAATCTCGTCGAATACGACGATACGGACAAGATATTCACCAACCCGTCCGACAGCCGGACGGAAAGCTACATTACCGGCCGGATCGGCTGAGGAGGCAAATAATCATGAGCGAGCATATCCTTTCCGCCTTCGACCGCGACCTTGAAGCCGTGCAGGCCCTGGTCGTGAAGATGGGCGGCCTCGTCGAGGAACAGATCCTCGAAAGCGCCCGCGCCCTCGAAGTGCGCGACCTCGAACTGGCCGAGCAAATCCGCGCCCGCGACCGTGCGGTCGACGAACTGGAAGAGAAGATCAACGAAGAAGCCGCGCGCCTGATCGCCCTGCGCGCACCCGCCGCACGCGACCTGCGCATGGCGCTCTCGGTCATCAAAATCTCGGCGAGCCTCGAGCGCGTCGGCGATTACGCGAAAAACATCGCCAAGCGCACACAGGTTCTGTCCGACGGCCCGCAGATTACCGGCACCGCCACCGCGATCCGCCGCATGGCCGGCACCACGGAAGCGATGCTGAAGGACGCGCTCGACGCATATATCCAGCGAGACGCGAAACTGGCCGCCGATGTGCGCGAGCGCGACCTCGAAGTCGACCAGATGTACAACGCGCTGTTCCGCGAATTCCTGACCTACATGATGGAAGACCCGCGCAACATCACGCCCTGCATGCACCTGCATTTCATCGCGAAGAATATCGAGCGGATGGGCGACCACGCGACGACGATCGCCGAACAGGTGATCTATCTCGTGACCGGCGAAATGCCGGAGGATGCGCGTCCGAAAAGTTCCAGCGTGGCCTGACCGGAGACCCTGAAAAATGTCGCCAGCCCAACAGCCCTGCGTCCTCGTGGTCGAAGACGAAAACGCCCAGCGCGAAGTTCTCAGCTACAACCTCGAAGCCGAAGGGTTTCGCGTCGTGATGGCGGAGAACGGCGACGAGGGCCTGCTGTTCGTGAAGGAAGAAAAGCCCGATCTGATCGTGCTCGACTGGATGCTGCCCAACGTTTCCGGCATCGAGATCTGCCGCCGCGTGAAGGCCAATTCCGACACGCGCAACATCCCGATCATCATGCTCTCGGCGCGCTCGGAAGAGGTAGACCGGGTGCGGGGTCTGGAAACCGGCGCAGACGACTACGTCGTGAAACCCTATTCGGTAGTCGAGCTCATGGCGCGCGTGCGCACGCAACTGCGCCGCACCCGCCCCGCGACGATGGGTGAACGGCTGAGCTTCGAGGACATCATCCTCGATGCCGAGGAACACCGCGTCTTCCGTAACGGCCAGCCGCTGAAACTCGGGCCGACAGAGTTCCGGCTGCTGTCCACGATGATGGAAAAACCGGGCCGCGTCTGGACCCGCGACCAGCTGCTCGACCGGGTCTGGGGACGCGACATCTATGTCGACACCCGGACCATCGACGTCCATGTCGGGCGGCTCCGCAAGGCACTGATGGCGAATGGTGGAGATGATCCGGTGCGCACGGTGCGCGGCACGGGTTACGCGCTCGGATAAAGCGACAAAGGCGCGCGGATCACCGCGCGCCTTTTTCAAATCATTCCTTCAGGCAGAGCTTGCACGCGGTGAGCGCCGCCATGTTCAGGATATCGTTCACCGTCGCGCTCGTGGAACAGAGCTGCACGGCATGGCTCGTGCCGGTCAGGATGGGTCCGATCACGGTCGCGCCCGCCATTTCCTGCATCAGCTTAACCGAGATCGACGCCGAATGCCGCGCGGGCACGACGAGGATATTGGCTGGGCCGGTTAGACGGCAGAACGGATAGTTCTTCATCTGCTCCATGTTGAGCGCCACATCGACGGTCATCTCGCCATCGTATTCGAAATCCACGCCGCGCTGGTCGAGGATTTTCGGTGCGACATGCATCTTCGTGGCGCGCTCCGAAACCGGGTAGCCGAAGGTCGAAAAGGAGCAGAACGCCACGCGGGGTTCGAGCCCGAGCCCGCGCGCCACATGCGCCCCCGCCGTCGCGATATCCGCCAGATCGTGCTCGTCGGGCCATTCATGCACCAGTGTATCGCCGATCAGCACGACGCGGCCTTTGTTCAGCACGGCAGTGATCCCGACCGCGCCATCCGAAGGCCGCGCGTCGATCACCTTGTTGATCAGTTCCAGCACATGCGCCGATTTGCGCGTCGCCCCGGTCACCATCCCGTCGCCATGGCCATGGACCAGCATCAGCGCCGCGAAGACATGCCGGTCACGCGTCGCCATTTTATGCGCGTCCTGCCGGTCGATGCCCTGCCGCTGCAGGCGTTTGTAGAGGAAATCCTTGTAGGTCTCAGTATGCTTGGAATTGGCCGCATTCACTACGCGCAGCTCGCGATAGGCATCGCCCAGACCTGCCGCTTCCAGCTTTTCCTTAACGTCCTGCTCGCGGCCCACGACCAGCGCCTCGCCCATGCCGGAGCGCTGATAGGCCACGGCAGCGCGCAGCACCCGCTCGTCATCGCCCTCGGCAAAGATCATCTTCGCCTGCGCCTGACGCGCGCGGCTGTGGATGCCCTGCAGGATCGAGGCGGTCGGGTCCATCCGCGCCTTCAGGCTTTGGGCATAGCCTTCCATGTCGATGATCGGACGGCGCGCCACGCCGGTATCCATCCCGGCTTTCGCGACCGCCGGCGGGATCACGTGGATCAGCCGCGGATCGAAGGGCGTCGGAATGATGTAATCGCGCCCGAAGCTCAGCTTGCGCCCATAGGCCATCGCGACCTCGTCGGGCACGTCTTCGCGCGCCAGCTCCGCAAGGGCGTTGGCGCAGGCGATCTTCATCTCGTCATTGATCGCACGGGCGTGAATGTCGAGTGCGCCACGGAACAGGTATGGAAAGCCGAGGACGTTGTTCACCTGGTTCGGATAGTCCGACCGCCCCGTCGCCACGATCGCATCGGGACGCACCGATTGCGCCTCTTCCGGGGTAATTTCCGGGTCCGGGTTCGCCATCGCGAAGATAACCGGGTTGTCGGCCATCGACTGAACCATCTCGGGCGTCACAGCCCCCTTGGCCGACACCCCGAGAAACACGTCGGCATCCTTCATCGCCTCTTCCAGCGTGCGGGCATCGGTCACCGCCGCATGGGCCGATTTCCACTGGTTCATGCCCTCGGTGCGGCCCTGATAGATCACGCCCTTGGTGTCGCACATGATGCAGTTGTCGTGCTTCGCGCCCATCGCCTTCACGAGTTCCAGACAGGCGATGCCCGCAGCCCCCGCGCCGTTCAGCACGATCTTGCAGTCCTCGATCTTCTTGCCCGACAGCTCCAGCGCGTTAATCAGACCCGCCGCACAGATCACCGCCGTGCCGTGCTGATCGTCGTGAAACACCGGGATGTCCATCAACTCCTTGAGCCGCTGCTCGATGATGAAACATTCCGGTGCCTTGATATCCTCGAGGTTGATCCCACCGAAGGTCGGCCCCATCAGCTTCACTGCGTTGATGATCTCGTCGGCATCCTCGGTATCGAGCTCGATATCGATCGCGTTCACATCGGCGAAGCGCTTGAAGAGAACCGCCTTGCCTTCCATCACCGGTTTCGAGGCTAGCGCCCCGAGATTGCCCAACCCAAGAATGGCCGAGCCGTTCGAGATCACCGCGACCATGTTCCCCTTCACGGTGTAGTCGTAGGCGAGCTCGGGGTTCTCCGCGATCGCCTCCACCGGCACGGCAACGCCGGGGCTGTAGGCCAGCGACAGATCGCGCTGCGACGTCATGGGCTTCGACGCCGTGATGTCGTATTTCCCCGGATGCGGGTCGAGGTGATAGGCCAACGCCTCTTCGGGCGTGATACGGTTCTTGCTGGGCATTGGGCCGGTGCTCCTCCTGCAGGTCCGAACCGGTTTAACGTCCCGTGATCCGTCACTCAACGGAATTGCGCCCGAATCCGGGGTTTTGTAGGGTCGCGCGACCAGCAAATGGGGGGCACATGGCCAAGCCGACCGTCACACCGATGATGGAACAGTATCTGGGGATCAAGGAGGCCAATCCGGGCGCACTCCTGTTCTATCGGATGGGTGATTTCTACGAGATGTTCTTTCAGGACGCGGTCGATGCTGCGGCCGCGCTCGACATCGCGCTGACCAAGCGTGGTCAGCACATGGGCGAGGATATCGCGATGTGCGGCGTCCCCGTGCACGCGGCCGAGGGCTATTTGCTGACGCTGATCCGAAAAGGCTTCCGCGTGGCGATCGCCGAGCAGATGGAAGACCCTGCCGAAGCGAAGAAGCGCGGGTCGAAATCCGTCGTGAAACGCGATGTGGTGCGGCTGGTCACGCCCGGCACGCTCACTGAGGAAAGCTTGCTGGAGGCGCGCCGCCACAACTTCCTCGCTGCCTGGGCCGAGGTGCGCGACGAAGCCGCGATTGCGTGGGTCGATATCTCTACCGGCGAATTCCGCGTGACGCCATGCCCGCTGTCGCGGCTGGGCCCCGAGCTTGCCCGGCTTGCGCCTCGTGAAGTGCTGGTCAGTGAAGCGAAAGAGGCCGATTGCGCCGAAATAGTCTCTGATATGCGAGCCGCAATGACGCCCTTGTCGCGGGCGAGCTTCGACAGTCAGGCGGCCGAGACGCGGCTTCTGTCGCTCTATTCCATCGGCTCGCTCGATGCGTTCGGCAGTTTCACCCGCGCCGAGATGGCCGCGATGGGGGCGATTGTCGATTACCTCGAGATCACGCAGAAAGGGAAACTGCC
The DNA here is from genome assembly GCF_002213195.1 of Thioclava sp. F42-5. Classification (NCBI taxonomy): domain Bacteria; kingdom Pseudomonadati; phylum Pseudomonadota; class Alphaproteobacteria; order Rhodobacterales; family Paracoccaceae; genus Thioclava; species Thioclava sp. F42-5. Next base: position 72,445 of record NZ_NBNZ01000008.1, on the reverse strand, counting down.
CCTGCTGCGCCGTCCCGTGCATGAAGACAGCGGCGCAGCGATGCAGATCGACGCCGCGACGCGCCGCAATCTGGAATTGACGCAGGCACTTTCGGGCGGGCGCGACGGCTCGCTCCTGAATGCCATCGACCGCACCGTTACGGCAGGCGGCGCGCGGCTTCTGGAACGCCGGATCTCCGCCCCGTCCCGGAGTCTGACCGAAATCCACGCGCGGCACGATTCGGTGCGTTTTCTGCTGGAACAGGGTCGATTTTCCGAAGATATCCGCGCCGATCTGAAGCGCTGCCCCGATATGGATCGAGCGCTTTCGCGCCTCGCCCTCGACCGCGGCGGCCCGCGCGACATGGCCGCGATCCGCAACGGGTTGGCGCAGGCCGAGCGGATCGCCGAAGCGGTTTCCGCCGTCGAGGCCCCGCCACTGCTCGCCGAGGCCACCAAGGCACTGATGGGCCATGACGACCTCACCGCCCTTCTGGATGCGGCGCTCATCGCGGAGCCCCCGCTTCTTGCGCGCGACGGCGGCTTCATCGCGGCAGGCTACGACGAAGATCTCGATCAGACGCGCCAGCTGCGTGACGAGGGCCGTGGCGTGATCGCGAAAATGCAGGCGGAATATATCGAGGCCACGGGGATCAATTCGCTCAAGATCAAGCACAACAACGTGCTGGGCTACTTCATCGAAACCACCGCCACCCACGCCGAGAAGATGCTCGCTCCGCCGCTGTCGGAGCGCTTCATCCACCGTCAGACCACTGCGAACCAGGTGCGCTTCACGACGGTCGAACTGAGCGAGATCGAGACCCGCATTCTGAACGCCGGAAACCATGCGCTGGAGATCGAAAAAAGGCTCTATTCCAGCCTAAGACAGGCAATTCTCGACCGCGCGGGCCCGATCAACGAGGCCTCGCGCGCACTCGCCGAAATCGACCTCGCCAGCGCTTTCGCGACGCTCGCGCGCAACGAAGACTGGGCAGAACCCACAGTCGATGACAGCCACGCGTTCGAGATTGAAGGCGGGCGGCATCCGGTCGTCGAAGCCTCGCTCAAGAAATCCGGCGAGCCGTTCATCGCGAATGACTGCGAACTGACCGAAGGCGCGACCCCCGCGATCTGGCTGCTCACCGGTCCGAACATGGCCGGTAAATCGACCTTCCTGCGCCAGAACGCCCTGATCGCACTTTTGGCCCAGGCGGGCAGTTTCGTTCCGGCGAAATCCGCCCATATCGGTCTTGTGTCACAACTCTTCAGCCGCGTCGGCGCGGCAGACGATCTGGCGCGGGGCCGGTCGACCTTCATGGTCGAAATGGTGGAAACCGCCGCGATCCTCAATCAGGCCGATGACCGCGCTCTGGTGATCCTGGACGAAATAGGCCGCGGAACGGCAACCTATGACGGGCTCTCGATCGCCTGGGCGGTCATGGAGCATCTGCACGCGTCCAACCGCTGTCGAGCCCTCTTCGCGACCCATTACCACGAGATGACCGCGCTGTCGGCCAAGCTCGACGGCGTCGAAAATGCGACTGTCGCGGTGAAGGAATGGGAAGGCGAAGTGATCTTCTTGCACGAGGTTCGCAAAGGCGCCGCCGACCGCTCCTATGGCGTTCAGGTCGCACGGCTCGCCGGGCTTCCGCATTCCGTCGTGGAACGCGCGCGGATCGTGCTCGATGCGCTGGAGAAGGGCGAACGCGAAGGCGGTGGCAAGAAACAGGCGGTGATCGACGATCTGCCGCTATTTTCAGTGTCTAACACACCGCAACCTGCCGCCGCGCCAATTGGTCCCTCTCCGCTGGAGGAACGCCTGAAATCGCTCATTCCGGACGACATGACACCGAAAGACGCGCTCGACGCCCTCTACGAGCTTCGCGCGCTTCTCACGGACTAGTCTTCTTCTTGATGGAAATATCCCGGGGGTCTGGGGGCAGTGCCCCCAGCCTTACCGATCAGGATTTCGGAGTGGAGCTGACGCCCACTTTCGCCGGCCGCAGAAGCCGGTCGTGGATCATGAAGCCGTTCTCCATGATCTGGATGATGTCGCCGGCCTTGGTGCCGGGCGCGGGCGCTTCGAACATCGCTTCATGCATCTGCGGGTCGAACTTCTCGCCGACTTCAGGCGCAACGGTGGTGATGCCGTGACGAGCAAACACGTTGAGCAATTCGCGCTGGGTCAGTTCGACCCCTTCGAGGAACGGCCCGGCCTGCGAACGCACGTCCTCATTCGCGGCCTCGAGCGCACGCGACAGCGCGTCGAACACCGGCAGCATGTCGCGCGCAAGACGCGTCCCGCCGTAATTCGAGGCTTCCTGACGCTCTTTGTCGGCCCGTTTGCGTGCGTTCTCGGCATCTGCCAGCGCACGCATGAAACGGTCGCGATAATCGTCGCGCTCCGCACGCAACGCCTCGAGCTCGTCGGCTTCATAAGACATCACGTCTTCAAAACTCTCGTCGATATGCGCCTGATCCTCGGCAATCTCGTCTTTTTTCTCGCTCATGCCATTCATCCTTTGCCCTGGCCGGAGATCATCCGCCCGACCAGTTGCGCTGTGTAGTCCACGATCGGCACGATGCGCCCGTAGTTGAGCCGGGTCGGCCCAATCACGCCCACCGCACCAATGATCTTTCGGTCAGCGTTCATATATGGAGAGACAACCAAAGAGGAACCCGAAAGAGAGAAAAGTTTGTTCTCTGAGCCAATAAAAATACGCACACCTTCGCCATCCTCGGCCAGATCGAGGAATTCGGCGATGTCGCGCTTCCGCTCGAGATCGTCGAATAGCGAGCGGATGCGGTCGAGGTCGTCTTCAGAACCCAAGAGGTTGGCGCGACCACGCACGATCAGCCGTTCGTAGCGCTCGCCCTTGTTCTCCCAAGCGGCCAGACCGCTGTCGATCAGTTCAGTCGCGAGCGAATCGATTTCGTTACGGTGATTTGCAATCTGGCGGGCGATGTGGCCCCGCAGCTCGGACAGGGTTCTTCCCTCCGCCATCGCGTTGAGGAAATTGGCGGCCTCCCGCATCGACGAAGGCGTCTGTCCCAGCGGCGGCGTGAAGACGCGGTTCTCTACCTGCCCGTCCGCGAAGACGAGCACCACCAGTGCACGGTCGGGCGCCAACGAAACGAATTCGATATGGCGGATCGGGGCCTCGTGTTTGGGCGTGAGAACGAGGCTCGCGCCCTGCGTCATTCCCGAAAGCGCGCTCGACACTCGGTCCAACAAAGACCCTACATCGCCTGAATTCGCGCCCATCGTTGCATCGAGCGCCGCGCGGTCCTCGTCCCCGAGGTGGCTCACTTCCATCACCCCATCGACGAACAACCGCAGACCCATCTGGGTCGGAACGCGCCCCGCAGAGACATGCGGGCTGTCCAGAAGCCCGAGATATTCGAGGTCCTGCATAACGTTGCGGATCGTCGCCGCCGAGACCTTCTCGTTCATCTCTCGGGTCAGACTGCGCGAGCCCACGGGACCGCCAGTCGTCAGATAGCCTTCGACCACCCGGCGAAACACTTCGCGGGAGCGGTCGTTCAGTTCAGAAAGAATATCGTTCTGGTCACTCATCGCGCTTCATCCAAGCTGACTTAAAGCCGCGCGAAGCCGAAGGTCAATCTCGGCTCGGGGGTTGCATCGCTGCGCATGGGCGATCAAATGGGGTGAATTCATTAGAAAGGACCCCACGATGCGCCCTTCCGGCAGAGAGTTAAGCGAACTTCGCCCGATTTCAATCGAGACCGGGGTTACGAAACACGCAGAAGGGTCATGCCTCATCAAAATGGGCGACACCCATGTGCTGTGCACCGCCACCATCGAGGATCGCGCCCCGTCCTTCCTGAAAGGCTCCGGCCTTGGCTGGGTGACCGCAGAATACGGCATGCTGCCGCGCGCGACCAACACGCGTAACCGTCGCGAGGCCGCGGCGGGCAAGCAAGGCGGAAGAACCGTTGAAATTCAACGACTTATCGGACGCGCTCTACGCGCTGGCGTAGATCGTTCGGCGCTTGGCGAGCGTCAGATCGTCGTCGATTGCGATGTGATCCAGGCCGATGGCGGCACGCGTTGCGCCTCGATCACCGGCGGTTGGGTCGCGCTGCGTCTCGCAGCGAACAAGTTGATGAAATCGGGCGCCTGCACCTCGGATCCGCTGCTCGACCATGTCGCAGCCTTGTCCTGCGGCATTTATGCGGGCCAGCCGGTGGCCGATCTCGACTATGCCGAGGATAGCGAAGCGGGCACCGACGGGAATTTCATCATGACCGGGGGCGGCAAGCTCATCGAAGTGCAGATGTCGGCCGAAGGCGCGACCTTCTCGCGCGAGCAGATGGATCGGCTTCTCGATCTGGCCGAGGAAGGCGCGGCGAAGCTCGTCGAAGCGCAGAAAGCGGCGATCGGATGAGGAGCTTCACCGAGAAGAAGCTGCTGGTCGCGACCCATAACGCTGGGAAGCTCGAGGAGATCAAAGCTATCCTCGCGCCTTTCGGCGTCGAGGTGGTCGGCGCGAAGGAAATGAACCTACCCGAGCCGGAAGAGACCGAGAGCACCTTCGTCGGCAATGCCCGGATCAAGGCGCACGCCGCTTCCAAGGCGACGGGCCTGCCCGCCTTGGCTGACGATTCCGGGATTGAAGTCGACTGTCTCGACGGGGCGCCGGGCGTTTATACCGCCGATTGGGCGACGACCCCGAACGGTCGCGATTTCACCATGGCGATGGAGAAGACGTGGAAGGCTTGCGACGATATCGAGGCCGCCTCGCCACGGACTGCGCGGTTCCGCTCGACCTTGGTTCTCGCTTGGCCCGACGGGCATGACGAAGTGTTCGAAGGCCGCGCCGAGGGTCAACTGGTCTGGCCGATGCGCGGCGCGCTTGGCCATGGCTACGACCCGATGTTCCAGCCCGAGGGCTGCGATCTCACCTTCGCGGAGATGGACCCCGCGCAGAAGAACGAGATTTCGCACCGTGCGGACGCTTTCCGCAAATTCGTTACGGTATTCGAGGCGAAATGATCGAGGATTGGCGGCACGGAGGGTTCGGCCTCTACCTTCACTGGCCGTTCTGTGCCGCCAAATGCCCCTATTGCGACTTCAATTCGCATGTCGCGACCGCCATCGACCAAAAACGATGGCTCTCTGCTTATCTCAGCGAACTCGACCGCTATGCCGCTCAGACCGAAGGCCGGATCCTCAACACGGTTTTCTTCGGTGGCGGCACTCCATCGCTAATGAATCCCGAGATCGTCGCCGCGATCATCGAACGCATTCGCAGAAACTGGCAAACCAGCAACGATTTCGAGATTACCCTCGAAGCAAACCCCACAAGTGTCGAATCCGGGCGGTTTAGAGCCTTTTCCGAGGCTGGCGTGAACCGCGTCTCGATGGGGATGCAGGCGCTGAACGACGAAGATCTGCGTCGTTTGGGCCGGATGCATTCGGTCGCAGAAGGCCAGAAAGCCTTCGACATTGCGCGCAAGCAATTCGACCGTGTGAGCTTCGATCTGATCTACGCGCGCCAGCACCAGACGATCGAAGATTGGAAGTCAGAGCTGGACGAGGCGCTGCGAATGGCAGTCGACCACCTCTCCCTCTATCAGCTGACCATTGAACCCGGCACCGTGTTCGGTGCGCGGCACGATGCAGGCAAGCTCCGCGGCATTCCGGAGGACGATATCTCCGCCGAAATGTATTTTGCGACGCAGGAAATTTGCGAGAAGCACGGCCTCCCCGCCTATGAAATCTCGAACCACGCCCGTCCGGGCGCCGAGAGCCGCCACAACCTGATTTACTGGCGTTATGGGGACTATATCGGCATCGGTCCCGGCGCACATGGGCGCCTGACCGAATATGGTGTCCGTCACGCCACCGATACGCTCAAACAACCCGGCGCCTGGCTTGCGCAGGTGGAAAAAACCGGTGCCGGAGAGAATGAACGCGCCGCCCTGCCCCGCGAAGAGCAGGCAATCGAGTATCTTCTATTCGCGCTACGCCTCTCCGAAGGGCTCGAGATGGAACGGTTCAACACGATCTCGCGTTCACCGCTCGACGAGGCGACGATGCGCCATCTTGAGGATATCGGCATGATCGAGAGAGTGAACGGATTTCTGCGCGCGACGGATCAAGGCCGCCCGGTCCTGAACGCCATCATTCGCGACCTGATCCCCTGATGCGCATCGTCTGGCTCACGCTTGGCATCGTCTCGACCGCCATCGGTATCATCGGGCTGTTCCTGCCGCTTGTCCCTACCGTTCCCCTGATGCTTCTAGCGACGTTCTGCTTCGCGCGGTCCTCCGATCGCCTGCACAACTGGATCATCACCCATCCGCGTTTCGGGCCACAGGTCATCGACTGGCAGGAACGGCGTGCTATCGCGAAACGCGCAAAAATCGCGGCAACAGTGTCTGTTTTCGCGGCTTTTGGCCTGTCGTTAGCCTTCCGGTTGCCAGTCGGCATCTTGGCGATTCAGGGGATTACGCTGCTCGGCGTTCTGATTTTCATCTGGACTCGCCCGAATAGCTGATCAGCCGTTGCTGAGCATCTGGCAAAGACGGTCGAGCTCCTCCAGATCACCGTAGGAAATCGTGATCTTACCGCTTCCATTGCTCGTGTGATCGATCGCGACCTTCATCCCGATCGTCGCGGAAAGATCGCCTTCGAGCGCGCGCGTATCGGCATCCTTCTGGGGCTTCGGACGCGCCTTGCGCTCTTCCCCACCCTGCTGCTTCTTGGCGAGCTTTTCGACATCGCGCACCGACAGCGTCTTTGCCACGGCTTGCCGGGCCAGACCGACCGGATCCTCAGCGGTAATCATCGCCCGCGCGTGACCAGCGGAGAGTTTCCCCTCGCGCAGGTAGCCCTGCACTTCTTCGGGAAGTTGCAGCAGACGCATCAGGTTGGCGATATGACTACGGCTTTTCGACAGCGCCTCGGCCAGCTTTTCTTGTGTGTGGCCGAAGCGGCTCATCAATTGCTTGTAGGCCAGTGCTTCTTCCAACGCGTTGAGGTCGGCGCGCTGAATGTTCTCGATAATCGCGACTTCAAGAACTTCCGTGTCGTTGAACTCGCGAATGATGACCGGAAGCTGGTGCAGCTTGGCCATCTGCGACGCGCGCCACCGGCGTTCACCGGCCACGATCTCATAATGATCCGGCTTCGTCGGGTGTTTGCGCACGATAAGCGGCTGAATCACGCCTTTTTCGCGGATCGACGCCGCCAGTTCTTCCAGGGCGGCGGGCTCGAAATCGCGACGCGGCTGGTCCGGGTTCGGCTCGATCTTCTCGACCGGCACATATTGCTCCGGCCGGCGCGGCGATGCCGTCGTCTCAGCCGGGTTCAAATCGACATCCGCCATCAAAGCCGACAAACCGCGTCCCAATCCACGCTTTTCGCGTTCTTTCGCCATGCTCACACCGCCTTTGCCAATTCGTGCCGCGACATCAATTCGCTCGCCAGGTTTCGATAGGCCACCGCTCCGCGCGAGCTGCTGTCATAGTTGAGCACCGGCATCGCGTAGGAAGGCGCCTCGGAGACCCGCACGTTCCGGGGAATCATCGTACGGAAAACCAGCTCACCCAAGGTCGCGCGCGCATCCGCCTCCACCTGCTGCGAGAGATTGTTCCGCACGTCATACATCGTGAGAACGATCCCTTCTATCCGCAGGTTTCGATTTGCGCTGAGGCGGATCTCCCGGATCGTCAGCATCAGCTGCGAAAGCCCTTCGAGCGCGAAGAATTCCGCCTGAAGCGGCACCAGCACCGAATGCGATGCGACCATCGCGTTGATGGTCAGCAGGCTAAGGCTAGGCGGGCAGTCGATCAATATATAGTCGAAGCCATAGGTATCGACATCAGGATGTCGTAGCGCGTCATGCAGAAGAAAGCTGCGCTTTTCGGTCGAAACGAGCTCCATATCGGCCGAGGACAGGTCCGTTGTCGCTGGACAGAGGTAAAGACCGTCGATTTCCGTCTTGTGCAAGACTGACGAAACCGGCGCATCCTCGATCAGAAGATCATAGGTCGTCAGTTCGCGATCATCAGGTTCGATTCCGAGCCCCGTCGACGCGTTCCCCTGCGGATCCAGGTCGATCAGAAGCACCTTCCGCCCGGCCTCAACGAGCCCGGCAGCGAGATTGATCGCCGTTGTCGTCTTGCCCACGCCGCCCTTCTGGTTCGCAATCGCAATAATTTTCGGTTCGTTTGCGCGAATTGGGTCAGACACGCTCGGCTCCGTGGATTTTCAGGACAACACTGTTTGGATCGCTGAGGCTTTCGATCGCCTCGTGGTCAAAGGACCAGCTTTCCCGCGCCTGCGCAAGTTCTTCCTGCCAGCGTGCGCCTTTCGGAAAGAGGGCCGTCCCGTCCGGCTTCAGATGTGGCGCGGTGAATTCCAACAATTTTGGCAGGCTAGCGAGAGCACGGGCAGAAACGACGCCCGCGTCCAGCGGAGCGATTTCTTCGATTCTCTGCGCGATAACGCGGGTATTGAGCGACAATTCGCGACTGACCGTCGAGAGGAACGCAGATTTGCGAAGATCCGACTCGACGAGAACCACTTGCCTCTCGGGCTCTTTTTCTGCCGACAAAACGGCGATCACCAGGCCTGGAAACCCTCCCCCTGCCCCAAAATCCGCCCATATCTGCGCATTTTCAGGCGCCATCGCGAATATTTGGGCCGAATCGAGGAAGTGGCGCGACCACACATCCTCCAAGGTCGATTTCGCGACGAGGTTGATCGCCGGGTTCCATTTCTTCAGGAGGACTTCGTAGGCTAGGAGCTTATCCAGTGTTTCACGTGAAACATCGAATCGCTTCGCAAACTCCTCGGCTTCGGGCGTGGTCATGCAGAGCGTTCCCGCTTTGACTGCCGCAGGCGCGCTAAGATCAAGGTCAGCGCAGCCGGCGTCACTCCATCTATACGCCCCGCCTGACCTAAAGTCTTGGGCATCGCGCGCTGAAGCTTCGCCTTCAGCTCGTTCGAAAGCCCTTGCAAAGAATCGAAATCGAAATCTTCGGGGATTTCCCAGCCCTCGTCGCGCTTGAGAGAGGCCGCGTCGACCTCCTGACGCGCCACGTAATTCGCGTAAAGCGCATCGATCGACAATTGCCGCGCCGCATCTTCGGAAAGATTTTTCAGTTCCGGAAGCGCCTCCTGCAAAGCGGGCATTGTAATATCCGGGAAGGACAAGAGATCGAACGCCGTCCGGCGAGTCCCATCCTCGTTAACCTTGAACCCCTTCTCCTTCGCTTCCTTCGGCGTAAGCGAAATCGACCGCAATAATTCGCCTCCAGCCGCAAGCTCGGCGGACTTTTTTTCAAACTGCACACGGCGCGCTTCGCCAACGCAGCCAATCTCGATCCCCATCCCGGTCAGACGTTGGTCGGCGTTATCAGCCCGCAGCGACAGGCGGAATTCGGCGCGCGAGGTAAACATCCGGTAAGGTTCGGTAACGCCGCGTGAGGTCAAGTCGTCAATCATCACGCCGATATAGCTTGAGGTCCGGCTGAATTGCACCGGTTCGCCCGACTTGGCGGAAGACGCCGCATTCAACCCCGCGACCAAACCTTGGGCGGCGGCTTCCTCATATCCTGTGGTACCGTTTATCTGTCCCGCAAGATATAGGCCAGGCACAGCGCGCAACTGCAGCGTGCCGTCCAGTGCCCGCGGATCGACATAGTCATATTCGATCGCGTAACCGGGTTGCAGAATCTTCACATTTTCCAGACCGAAGATCGAATGGACGTAATCTTCCTGAACATCGACAGGTAGCGAAGTCGAAATCCCGTTCGGATAGACCGTGTTGTCGTCCAGCCCTTCCGGTTCAAGAAAGATCTGATGCGAATCCTTGTCGGCAAAACGGACGACCTTGTCTTCGATAGACGGGCAATAGCGAGGGCCAACCCCAGAAATATGCCCGCCATACATTGCTGAGCGGTCGAGATTGCCCCGGATGATGTCGTGAGTCCGCCCATTCGTATGGGTGATCCCGCAGGAAATCTGCCGCACTTCGGGCGATCGGTTAAGGAAGGAAAACATCACCGGATGATCATCGCCCGGCTGGCTCTCCAATTTTTCCCAAGCGATCGTCTTCCCATCCAGCCGCGGCGGCGTACCGGTTTTCAGACGGCCCATAGGCAGCTCCATCGCATAAAGCCGCTCTGCGAGTGCACGCGACGGCCTATCCCCGATGCGACCTCCTGGACGCTGCTGATCACCGATATGAATCACGCCATTCAGGAACGTTCCCGAAGTCAGGATCGCCGAATGACAGCTAAGCGCTACACCATCTGCAAGCATCACGCCGGTCACACGACCGTTTTTGACGCTCAGGTCGGTCACCTCCCCTTCGATCACCTCAAGATTGGGTTGCGCCGCAGTCGCCCTCTGGGCGGCCTCACGGTAGAGTTTACGGTCCGCCTGAGCGCGGGGACCCTGCACCGCTGGCCCTTTACGTCGGTTAAGAAGGCGAAATTGAATCCCCGCCGCATCGGCCAGCCGCCCCATAACGCCATCCATCGCGTCGATCTCGCGCACCAAATGGCCTTTTCCAAGCCCACCAATCGCGGGATTGCACGACATTACCCCGATCGCGTCGGCGCGCAGGGTCACCAAGGCCACCTGAACGCCCATCCGGGCGGCGGCGTGCGCTGCCTCGGTTCCGGCGTGCCCGCCTCCGATCACGATGACGTCGTAATGTTTCACGTGAAACACTCCTCACTTTCCGATGCAGAAGCTCGAGAAAATCTCGTCCAACAGGTTCTCGACATCCACCCGCCCGAGCAACGCTTCCAGCGCCCAAGCCGCCTGGCGCAGTGATTCCGCTGCCAGCTCGCTCCGGTCGGACCCGCCCAATACCTCATCTCGCGCCGATTCCAAAGCCCCGAATGCACGTTGCATTGCAACCCGGTGTCGCTCGCGCGTCATCACACCGGCGCCCTCACCAAGCCCGGACAGTCTTTCTTCGATTGCGGAGATAAGTTCTGCCAGACCTGCTCCTGTCTTTCCGGACACGTTCAGCCCCTCATGCTCGGCGATATCCGATTTGCCATGCACCACCAGGTCGCCCGGTTCCGGCGCGATCAGCGGTACTTCTTCGCCGTCGAGCAGGAAGACGCGCAGGTCGGATTGCCGGGCGCGTTCCAGAGCCCGCTCCACCCCGATCGCTTCCACGACATCGTCGGTTTCGCGAAGGCCAGCGGTGTCGAGCAAGGTCACCGCCTGCCCGCCGATCTCCATTCGCACCTCGATGACGTCGCGCGTCGTGCCTGCGACTTCGGAGGTAATGGCGGCTTCGCGCCCAGCGAGCGCGTTGAGTAAGGTTGATTTCCCGGCATTCGGACGCCCGACAATCGCTACCTCAAACCCTTCGCGGATCCGTTCCGCCGCACCAATCCGGCGTAATTCATCGCGAATTCCGGCTGTGACCGCGTCGATCAGCTCCAACACCTCGGGCGAAACATCGACCGGAACTTCCTCATCCGCGAAGTCGATCGTCGCCTCGACCAACGCCCCCGCCCGGATCAACTTCGCCCGCCAATCCTCGACCAGAGCGCCAACCGCGCCTGACAAAACCTTCAACGCTTGTTTGCGCTGCGCCTCTGTCTCAGCCTCGATCAGATCGGAAAGTCCTTCGACCTGTGCCAGATCGAGCCGTTCGTTCTCCAACGCCCGCCGGGTAAATTCACCAGGTTCTGAAAGCCGCAACCCGTCGATCCGTCCAAGCGCACGCAAGACAGCCGAGACCGTCGCGATCGCCCCGTGGATATGCAGTTCCGCGACCTCTTCGCCGGTAAAACTGGCCCCATTCTCAAAGCACAGCACCACCGCCTCGTCGAGTTCCTCACCCGCGAGCCGCAGCCTGCGCAACCCGGCGATGCGCGGTTCCGGCAAGGTTCCCGCCAGTTCCCGCGCCGCATACCAGGCTTGCGATCCTGAAATACGAATGACGGCCACGCCCGCTTTTCCGCGGGCCGTGGCCAGAGCATAGATCGTGTCCATAGCAATCCTCTTCCGTGCGGAAGATAGGACGGCCTCAGCCGTTCATCGAGTCGAAGAATTCCGAGTTCGTTTTGGTCTGCTTGAGCTTCGAGATCAGGAACTCGATCGCATCGGTCGTACCCATCGGATTCAGGATGCGGCGCAGAAGGTACGTTTTCTGAAGATCCTTCTGATCGACGAGCAGATCCTCTTTCCGGGTGCCGGATTTGAGGATGTCCATCGCCGGGAAGACACGCTTGTCGGCAACCTTGCGGTCCAGCACAATCTCCGAGTTACCGGTGCCCTTGAATTCTTCGAAGATGACTTCGTCCATCCGCGAGCCGGTATCGATCAGCGCGGTCGCGATAATGGTCAGCGAGCCGCCCTCTTCGATGTTCCGCGCAGCCCCGAAGAACCGCTTCGGACGCTGCAGCGCGTTCGCGTCGACACCACCGGTGAGCACCTTGCCCGAGCTCGGCACGACGGTGTTGAAGGCGCGGCCCAAACGGGTAATCGAATCCAGCAAAATAACGACATCGCGCTTATGCTCGACAAGGCGCTTGGCCTTTTCGATGACCATATCGGACACCGCAACGTGGCGCGTCGCCGGTTCGTCGAAGGTCGAAGAGATCACTTCGCCCTTCACCGAACGCTGCATGTCGGTGACTTCTTCCGGTCGTTCGTCGATCAGCAGAACGATCAGGTAGCATTCCGGGTGGTTACGCTCGATCGAGGTCGCGATATTCTGCAGCAGAACCGTCTTACCGGTCCGCGGCGGGGCAACGATCAGCGAACGCTGGCCTTTCCCGATCGGCGCGACGAGGTCGATGATCCGGGCCGAACGGTCCTTGATCGTCGGATCCTCGATTTCCATCTTCAGGCGCTCATCGGGATAGAGCGGCGTGAGGTTATCGAAAGCGACCTTGTGGCGCGCCCTTTCCGGCTCCTCGAAGTTGATCCGCTCAACCTTCGTTAACGCGAAATACCGCTCGTTCTCGCCGGGCGCGCGGATCACGCCTTCAACGGTATCGCCGGTGCGCAGGCTGTGCTGGCGGATCATGTCGGGCGAGACGTAGATATCGTCGGGACCCGGCAGATAGTTCGCCTCGGTCGAACGCAGGAAGCCGAAACCATCCTGCAGAACTTCGAGGACGCCATCGCCACCGATGACCCAGTCATCCTCGGCATGCTCCTTCAGGATCGAGAACATCATCTCGCCCTTGCGCATGGTCGAGGCGTTTTCGATCTCCCATTCTTCGGCCAGCGCCAGAAGTTCCTTCGGGCTCTTGGCTTTCAAGTCGGAGAGATTGAGGCGTTCATCGCTCATCGGATTACCTGCAGCTGGCGCCTCACCAGAGCGATGGGCGCAAAGATTCGTCTTGTCTCAGAAAAACCGGTCGGCCAGGACGGCCGGGGCTTGGCGAGGCAGATAAGCGCAAAGCGTCGCTGAGTCAACGAAAGTCAGAATTTCACGATCACCGACGCGACGATAACGATCATGAAGATCGTCGGGATCTCGTTCATCATGCGGTAGTAGCGCCCCGTGCGGTTCGCCCTGCCCTCTGCGAGCGCCTTGCGTTCCCTCGCGCACCACATGTGGAACCATGTCATGCCTAGAACGGCCGCAGCCTTGGTCCACGGCCAGACGCTTGACCAATCGACGATGCCCGGCGTGAAGACGAGCATCAGACCGAAGAGCCAGCTCGCGATCATCCCCGGGTTCATGATGGCCTTGAGAAGAAGCCGTTCCTGATGCCGGAACAGAAGCTCCTGATCACTGTCGCGCACCATGCCCGCCTTGTTCAGCCCTTCGACGTGGTAAACGTAAAGCCGCGGCAAATAAAACAAGGCCGCCATCCATGTGATGATCGCCATCACGTGGAGCGCTTTGATCCACAAATACCAAGTGCTCAGGAAATCGGTCATCTCGCCTCCGGCTGACAGCTGCCATCATCTTCAAAAAAGATTCTTTAAAGAAAAAGATGATGATGATGTAGGCCCTGTTGATGATGTGGATTAACACTTTATCAAGAGTTTCTCCACAGGCGGAAAACATCTGGTGGGAAGGAATCTTTCGGCTGGCTAGTTTCTCCTAACACATTGATGCTGCGTGTTTATCTCTCGGAGAGTCTCAACGTCATCCTGTGGATAACTCTTTGGAGAAAACTGTGAAGTCCCCACCATGTCCCCAACGGCCCGAATCCGAATTCCACAGGTGGACAAGTTTCGTAAATCTGCCATGAAACGTGCCGATCCGGTGGAGTAATCCGCCGATCCGCGTTATGCCCAATTCGACCCCGAGACTTCTGCGCCTGCTTATCCACAAGTTCATGAACATCCTCCTTGCCTCCGCTTCAGAAATCCGCGCGCAGCTTCTGCGCAACGCCGGTCTGTCGGTGACGGTCGCGCCCGCGCGCATCGACGAGGACACGATCAGGCGGAGTTTGGAGGCCGAAGAAGCAAAGCCGCGCGATGTCGCGGACCTTCTCGCCGAGATGAAGGCTGCGAAACTGTCGGCGCGCCATCCCGGAGAACTAGTGATCGGCGCGGATCAGGTTCTGGAGCTTAAAGGCACGGTCTTGTCGAAGCCGGAGACACCGGAGGACGCGAAATCGCAGTTGCGTGCCCTCTCCGGCCAAACCCACAAACTGCTTTCCGCGATGGTTGCGATCCGGGATGGCGAGCCGCTCTGGCGCCATGTGGGCGAAGTTCGTCTGACGATGCATGAGCTTACTGAGCCCTTCATCGACGATTACGTCGCCCGGAACTGGGAGAGCATCCGCTGGTCCGTGGGCAGCTACAAGCTCGAGGAGGAAGGCGTGCGTCTTTTCTCCCGTGTCCAAGGCGATTATTTTGCTGTTCTGGGCCTTCCCTTGATCGAATTCCTTAACTGGCTTCATGCCCGAGGAGATTTCACGACATGACGGATCATCCGCGCATTCCCCTCGCTGGCGTCATCGGATCGCCGGTCGCGCATTCGCGCTCGCCGCTTCTATTCCGCACATGGTTTGCAGAATACGGGATCGAAGGGTTCTATGTTCCGATGGATGTGGCCAGTGACGATCTGGAAACCGTGCTTCGGACCTTGCCCAAGGCGGGGTTCGTCGGCACGAATGTGACGATCCCGCACAAGATCCGCGCGCTCGAGATTGCCGATGTCATCTCCGATCGTGCGGCCCTTATCGGCGCTGCGAATACTTTGGTGTTCCGCCCGGATGGCAAGATTTATGCAGATAATACAGATGGTTACGGTTTCATCGCTAATCTGAGGCAGAATGCCCCGAACTGGGACCCGAAGTCTGGCCCGGCTGCCGTTCTCGGTGCAGGTGGGGCTGCGCGCGCCATCGTCGCTTCGCTTCTGGAAAGCGGAGCGCCGGAAATCCGTATCTCGAACCGGACGCGGGCGCGCGCCGATGCGCTGCGTCAGGAATTCGGGGCGCGTCTGGTCGTTTACGATTGGGTGCGGGCGGGCAATATGCTCGAAGATGCGGCGACAGTGGTGAACACGACGTCGCTCGGTATGATAGGCAAGTCGGAGTTTCGCGTTCCGCTCGATGCATTGCGTCCCAGCGCGACTTGCTGTGATCTCGTGTATACACCTCTTAAGACCAAATTTCTCACCGAGGCCGAAGACGCGGGATGCACCGTGGTCGACGGGCTTGGCATGCTTTTGCATCAAGCCGTCCCGGGATTTGAGCGTTGGTTCGGCCAGCGCCCGGAAGTCGGCGAAACCGTCCGCAACGCGGTGCTCGGGGGATGAGCAAGCCTTTCCTGCTCGGTCTGACCGGCTCCATCGGGATGGGGAAATCCACGACCGCCGCGATGTTCGCCGAGGCCGGCGTGCCCGTGTGGGATGCGGATCAGACGGTGCATGATCTCTATGCGAAGGATGGTGCGGCCGTTGCGCCGATCGCCGCTGCTTTTCCCTCTGCGATCAAGGCGGGCGCAGTGGATCGGGTGGAGCTCAAAAAACTGCTCGCGAACGACAAAACGGCTCTAAACCGCGTTGAAGAGATCGTTCACCCACTCACGACGGCCTCTCGTAGCCAGTTCATCGCGGATCACTCAGAGGCGGATCTGATCCTCCTCGACATCCCTCTTTTGTTCGAAACCGGGGCTGATGCTGCTTGCGATGCCACTCTTGTCGTTTCCGCGCCGGCGGAGGTTCAGCGCGCGCGCGTCCTGGAGCGGCCCGAGATGACCGAGGCGCAGCTCGATTTCATCCTGTCGCGACAGATGCCGGACGCAGAGAAACGCCGCCGCGCGACCTTCATCATCGAAACCGTCGATCTTGAGCAGACCCGCCAAGATGTGCGAAACCTGATCGCGCAGATCAGGGGTGAGCAAAATGCGTGAAATCGTTCTCGATACCGAAACCACGGGTTTCGAGCCGGAAGACGGCGATCGGATCGTCGAGATCGGCGCGGTTGAGCTGTTCAATCACATGCCCACCGGTAACACCTATCACCAATACATTAACCCCGAGCGCTCGATGCCGCAGGAAGCCTTCCAAGTGCATGGCTTGGGCGACGAATTCCTGTCGGACAAGCCCAAATTCGCCCAGATCGGCCTCGATTTCCTGAATTTCATCGGCACGGACTCGGTTCTCGTGATCCACAACGCCAAGTTCGACATGAAATTTCTGAATGCCGAGCTTCGCTGGGCCGGAATGCCTCTGATCCCGGATGAACGCGCACTCGATACGCTCGCGATGGCACGGCGTAGATTTCCTGGCTCGCCCGCGACGCTCGACGCGCTCTGCCGTCGTTTCGGCATCGACAACTCGTCGCGGACTTTGCACGGCGCGCTGCTCGACAGTGAGATTTTGGCTGAGGTCTACCTCGAGCTGATTGGCGGTCGGCAGCCGGGCTTTGGACTGCAACCCGTTGAAACCGGTCAGAAATTGCAAGCCGGCGCAAATCAAGGCTGGCGTCCGAAGCCCCGTCCGGAGCCCCTGCCCCCACGTTTGACTGCTGAAGAAGCCGAAGCCCATGCTGCCTTTGTCGCCAAGCTGGGAGAAGCGGCGATCTGGAACCGTTACGACTGACCTCGGCGCCTTTTCTATCAAAATAAACAAGTTTCCCATTTAACCGAGCGTCAACCTCCCTTAAATCGGGGGCTTCTTAGGGAGAGAGCGGGAGTACCGTCCATGCTGGACCTGACTGAAATGCGTGCCACGCTGGCCGAGACCTATGATCTTGCGCCGTCCATCGAGTTGGCCGAGGAAATGCACGAGATCCACGCAAAGATGGATCGCGTTATCCCCCTTCCGGATTTCGCGCGTTACGCGCCGTATATCCGCGCAATCAACCAGTTGAAGAGAGAGAAGAACGCGGTAATTCTTGCTCACAACTACATGACGCCGGAAATCTACCACGGCGTGGCAGATGTAGTAGGTGATAGTCTGCAGCTTGCTATCGAAGCGACCAAAGTTCAGGCGGGCACGATCGTCCAATGCGGCGTGCACTTCATGGCCGAAACGTCAAAAATCCTGAACCCGGCCAAGACCGTCCTGATCCCAGATATGAAAGCCGGCTGCTCGCTGGCAGAGTCGATCACCGCTGACGGCATTGCGGAGATGCGCGCGAAATACCCGGGCGCGCCCGTGGTAAGCTACGTTAACACAACAGCCGAGGTGAAAGCCGCGTCCGACATCTGCTGCACCTCGTCCAACGCCGCGCAGATCGTGCGTACGATGGAGAGTGACACGGTCATCATGACCCCGGACCAGTACCTTGCGCAGAACGTGGCGAACGAGGTTCCCGAGAAGAATGTGGTTTGGTGGGAAGGTTCGTGCATCGTCCACGAGCAGTATACTGCCAAGGATATCAGTGACTTCCGCGCGATGCACCCAGATACCCGGATCATCGCGCACCCGGAATGCCCGCCGGATGTTGTCGCGGCCTCCGATTTCTCGGGCTCGACGTCGGGGATCATTAAATACGTCGAAACCGACAAGCCGAAAGAGGCCATGTTGGTGACGGAATGCTCGATGGCATCCAACATCGCCGACGCGCTACCGGAAGTAGATTTTGTGGGTCCGTGCAATATGTGCCCCTACATGAAGAAAATCACGCTCGAAAAAATCCTGTGGTCGCTGCATACCGGGACCGAGGAAGTGATCGTCGACCCGCAGATTGCCGAGAAAGCGCGCGTCGCGGTCGAGCGGATGATCGAACTCTCCCGGACGCTGGCGAAGTGATCGAAACGCAGCGGATCGTCATCGTCGGCGCGGGCTTGGGCGCACTTTACGCGGCCCTAAGCCTCGCGCCCCGCCCCGTTCTCATCATCTCGCCGGAAACTCTGGGCGAAGGCGCATCATCGGCTTGGGCCCAGGGGGGTGTCGCGGCGGCGATGTCGGTCAGCGACACGCCTGCGGCGCATGCACGCGACACGATGATCGCCGGAGCAGGCACTGTTTCACCGCAAATCGCCCATTTGGTCACCGAAGAAGCACGTCAGCACATCCTCGCATTGACCGAACTCGGAACGCCCTTCGATCGCGATCCCGAGGGCGACTACGTGATGTCGCGCGAGGCAGCGCACAGTCACGCGCGGGTCGTCCGGGTGAAAGGCGATCAGGCGGGTCGCGAGATCATGCAGACTCTCGTCGCGGCAGTCCGGCAGGCACCCTCGGTTCAGGTTCTCGAAGGCGTCCTGGCCACGTATCTGGAGACCGAAGACGACCGCGTGACCGGCGTGTGGATCGAACGCGCATTTGAGCCTTCGGGGCCCGTTCTGATCAAAAGCCCGGCGGTTTTGCTTGCGGGCGGCGGGTCCGGCGGGCTGTTTTCCGTTACGACAAACCCGCCTCGGATCCGTGGGCAGGTCATCGGGATGGCTGCGCGCGCTGGCGCGCGGATCGCCGATCCGGAATTCGTACAGTTCCACCCGACCGCGATCGCCAGTGGCGAAGACCCTGCCCCGCTCGCGACCGAAGCGCTGCGCGGTGAAGGTGCAATACTCATTAACGCGGATGGCGAGCGCTTCATGCTCTCCGTTCATCCCGACGCGGAGCTTGCTCCGCGCGATATTGTGGCCCGGGCGGTTTACCTGGAGCGACAGGCCGGGCGCGAACCCGCTTTGGATACGCGTGCAGCCCTAGGGGCCGAAGTCCTGACCCGCTTCCCCGCCGTTGCCGAAGCCTGCGAACGGGCCGGAATAGACCCTGTTTCCGGCGTCATCCCCGTTGCGCCGGCCGCACATTATCATATGGGCGGAGTCGATACCGATACGGAGGGACGCAGTTCGCTCGACCGGCTCTGGGTTTGCGGCGAAGCCTCGTCGACCGGGCTGCATGGCGCGAACCGCCTGGCGTCGAACGGGTTGCTTGAGGCTTTGGTTTTCGCACGGATTTGCGCTGTCGGTATCGCTGCTGAGCTTGGAAATATCGCCGACGCTGAGCCGGTAACCCCCGCGTTTCCCGACGGCGATGTCCCGGTGAACGAGGCAGCCGTGCAGGTGCTGCGCAACGCGATGACCGATGGTGTCGGTGTCGTGCGCGATGCGGAGGGATTGAAGGCGGCCCTGCGCGTCATTGCGAAGATCGAGGCGGAGGCCCGCACGGAAACGATGCGGAACATGACCGCGACGGCCACGTTGATCGCTGCAGCGGCGCTTGCGCGCGAAGAGAGCCGCGGCGGCCATTTCCGTTCCGATTTTCCGGACATGGATCCTAACTTGGCGAAAAGAACGAAAATCACGCTGGAGGAGGCGCTGAAAATTCGCGCCGCAGCCCTGGAGGACTGATATGTTGCCCGATTTGCTGATCGAACCGATTGTCCGCGCCGCGCTGGTCGAAGACCTTTCGCCGATGGGCGACGCGACGACGAAGGCGGTGATTCCGGCGGGCAAGACCTATTCCGCGCGACTGAAAGCGCGGGAAGATGGCGTCGCTTCAGGTATGCAGGTCGCGGCGATGGCGTTTCGACTGGTCGATCCGACGTTGCGCGTCTCGATACTGATCGCGGATGGCAAACCGTGCCAAGCCGGGGAGACCTTGCTGACGGTCGATGGCTCGGCCGCGTCGATCCTGATGGCGGAGCGGGTGGCGCTGAATTTCGCGGGACGCCTCAGCGGGATTGCCACGAAAACCGCGAGCTTCGTCGCGAAAACCGAAGGCACGAAGGCGCGTATCACTTGCACCCGGAAGACCACCCCGGGTCTACGCGCGCTCGAGAAAGCAGCGGTGACCCATGGCGGCGGTTTCAACCATCGTTACGGCCTGTCGGACGCGATCCTGATCAAGGATAACCATATTGCGGCCGCCGGGAGCGTGCGCGCAGTGCTCGAAGCAGCGAAAGCGGCGCGCAGTCACATGATGCGGATCGAGCTGGAAGTCGACACGCTGCGCCAGATGGAAGAGGCGCTGAAAATCGGTGGCGCCGATGTCATCCTGCTCGACAATATGGACAGCGCGGAGCTGCGTGCGGCCGTGGCGCTTAATGCGGGCCGCGTCGTACTGGAAGCCTCGGGGAACATGACGCTCGAGCGGATTGCCGAAGTGGCAGCGACCGGCGTGGATTACATCTCTTCCGGTGCGCTCACCCATTCGGCGCGGACGCTCGATCTGGGCCTCGATTTCTGAGAATTCAGCCGAGATAGTCTCTGAATTCGGCGCGAACGGCCTCGTAGACCGAGCGTTTGAAGGGGACGATCTTCTCGACCAGTTCGTCGAAGGGCATCCACTGCCAGACCGAGAATTCGGGGTGGTCGGTGTCGATGCGCACCTGATCGTCGGAGCCGAGGAAGCGCATCAGGAACCATTTCTGCTCCTGCCCGCGCCAGCGACCGTTCCAGATTTTCGGCACAAGATCGTGCGGCAGGTCGTAGCGTACCCAATCGGAGGTTTTCGCGACGATTTCGACGAGATCGGGGTTCACCCCGGTTTCTTCTTCCAGCTCGCGCAGTGCGGCTTCTTTCGGCTTTTCACCCTTGTCGATCCCGCCCTGCGGCATCTGCCAGGCCGGTCCAGGATTGTCGATGCGCTGGCCCGCGAAGACGAGGCCCGCGGGGTTCATCAGAACGACGCCGACATTGCGGCGGTAAGGAAGTTTAACGATTTCTTCGGGAGTCATATGAAAAAGGGGCCCGAAGGCCCCTTCCCCTCAATTCTGCTGCGTGTCGGTTTTGCTGTCGGCGCTCGGCGCTTCGGCTTGCTGCGTCGACGCGGTGTCAGCCTTGGCTTCCGGCGCGATGGCCGAGAGGCCTTTGATCAGGTCAATCGCGTACGACATCTGGAAATCTTCCATCCGGCGCTTCGCGGCCTCTTCGGCTTTCGCGCGCTCGTCCTCGGCCTGTTTCTTTTCGTCCTCGGTCATCGAGTCGTTGGTGATTGCACCTTTCAGATCGGCCTCGGAGGTCATCTTGCGGGCGTTGTCGCCTTCAGCGGCCGCCTTATCCTGCGATTTCGGCTGATCGGGCTGCGGCACGACAACGTCGGGAGCAATGCCCAGCGACTGAATCGAACGACCTGACGGCGTGTAGTAGCGCGCGGTGGTCAGACGCATCGCGCCCTCGCCCTGGATCGGCATGACCGTCTGGACCGAGCCTTTGCCGAAGCTCTTGGTGCCGACGACGATCGCGCGGTGATGATCCTGCAGCGCGCCGGTCACGATTTCCGAAGCCGACGCCGAGCCGCCGTTGATCAGCACGACGATCGGCTTGCCGTCGGCCATGTCGCCCGCGGTCGCGTTGAAGCGCTCGCTATCCTGCGGGTTCCGACCGCGGGTGGAGACGATCTCACCCTTGTCGAGGAACGCATCCGCCGTCTTGATCGCCTGCGTCAGAAGACCGCCGGGGTTGTTGCGCAAGTCGATGATGAAGCCGTCGACCTTGTCCATGCCGCCGACCTCTTTCACCTGCTCCTTGATCGAGGATTCGAGGTTCGGGAAGGTCTGGTCGTTGAAGGTGGTGATGCGCAGAATGACGGTATCGCCGTCATGGCGCCCCTTCACGGCGGTCAGCTTGATCGTGTCGCGGGTCAGCGTGACGTCGAACGGATCCTGCTCGCCTTCGCGGACGATGGTCACGGTGATGTCCGAGCCGACCGGCCCACGCATCTTGTCGACTGCCTGATCGAGCGGGATACCCATCAGGGACTCGCCATCGACCGCGGTGATGAAATCGCCGGACTGAATGCCGGCTTCGGCCGCGGGCGTACCGTCCATCGGCGAAACCACCTTCACGAAGCCGTCTTCCTGCGTGACCTCGATACCGAGACCGCCGAACGAACCGCGCGTCTGCACGCGCATATCGCTGTAATCGGAAGGCGGCAGGTAGCTGGAATGCGGGTCGAGCGAGCTGAGCATGCCGTTGATTGCGGCTTCGATCAGCTTCTTGCTATCGACCGGCTCGACATAGTCCTGGCGGATCTTCTCGAAGATGTCGCCGAACAGGTCCAGCTGCTGGTAGACGGTTTCGTTGCGTTTCGTTTCCTCGGCCATCAGCGGCGCCGCGACTTGCGTGGACAGAAGCGCGCCCGCAAGCGTCCCGCCAACCGCTGCCATCATGAACTTTTTCATACTCAACCCTTGTCGTCTTTTGTCTGGATGAACCACGGCGTCGGGTCCACGGGCTTGCCGCCCTCTCTCAGTTCCAAATAAAGCGTCTCGCTGCGATCTGCACCAGCGCCATCTGTCGCCGCCTGCACGAATTCCTTGCCGAATTCCTTCGCTCCCGGCTGAATTCCGCCCATCAAGCCGATGGGCGTGCCCTTTGGCAGCACGTCTCCGACCTCACCATAGACGGTTCCGAGGCCCGCAAGAACCAGAAGATATCCATCTGCGGGTTCGAGGACCATCACATTTCCGTAGTCGAGCAAGGGACCGCGGTATCGGATCGTCGCAGCCCAAGGCGTCGTGACCAGAGATCCCGGCTCACTGGCAATCACGAGGCCGGGACGTTTGATCCCTGCCGCATCCGGTTCGTTGAAGCCACGCAGCACCGAGCCGATAACCGGCAAGTTCAGCGTGCCCTTTGCGCCCGCGAAATCTCCGCGCGGCGGACCGATATCGTTTTCCATATCGCTCAACCCGGTCGCGAAGCCTTCGAGCGTATCGGCGCTTTGCACCAGCGCGGTCAGCTCCTCGGGTTCCTCGAGATAGCGCTGCGGCAGCTTTTCGCGGCGCTCGGAAATGGCCTCCGACAGCGCAGTGCGTGCCTTGGTCACCGAGACCATCCCCTTTTCGAGGGTCTCGCGCGCGTTTTCCTGCAGTTTGCGCAGGGTCGCAATTTCCTCAAGGTGGACGCTCAGCTTCTGCGCCTCGTCCTGCAAGGCGGGCGCGACCGAGGACAGTACCATCCCGGACCGCGCCGAGCCTTCGGGACCGGACGGATGCAGCAGCAGCAGCGGCCCGTCGGATTGCTGCATGGTCGACATGACCGCCAGCAAACTGCCAAGCTCTTCACGTTTCGCGTCGAAGCCTTGCTTGATCTCGCGCTCGCGGATCGCTGCGCGGCGCAACCCGTCGCGCAGCGCGCTCAGCCCTTGTTCATAGGCATGGATCGTTTTCGTTAGTGCTGCAATGCGATCCGACTTCGACTGCGCCGCGTCGAGCGCGGTGATCGCCTTGCGCAGATCGGCCGAGGCCTTGAGTGCGGCGTCGCCCGATCCGTCCGCCCAAAGCGGCCCGGCCGAAATCAGAAGAGCTGCGAGTGCGGCGCGGATCACGATACGATCAGGCTCTTTCCTGTCATTTCTTCGGGTTGGTCGATTTGCATCAGGTCCAGTAGCGTCGGCGCGAGATCCGCAAGCCGTCCGTCGCGCAGCTTGGCGCCCTCCGGCCCGCCAACCAGAGAGACCGGCACGAGGTTCGTGGTATGCGCGGTGTGCGGACCGCCGGTTTCCGGATCGATCATGGTTTCACAATTGCCGTGATCGGCGGTGATGATCATCGCGCCGCCCGCAGCCTCCAGCGCCTCGACGACGCGGCCGATATCGTGGTCGATCTCTTCCACCGCAGCGATCGCGGCTTTCAGCGAGCCGGTATGGCCGACCATATCGGGATTGGCGTAGTTCACGATGATCAGGTCGTACCCGGTCTCGATCGCCTCGACGAACTTGTCGGTGACTTCCGGCGCGCTCATCTCGGGCTGCAGGTCATAGGTCGCGACCTTGGGCGATTTCGGCATGTAGCGGTCTTCGCCTTCCCACGGCTCTTCCTTGCCGCCGTTGAGGAAGAAGGTGACGTGCGGATATTTCTCTGTCTCCGCCAAGTGGAATTGGCTAAGCCCTTGTTTTGATATCCACTCTCCGAGCGTGTTGACGATTTCGCGCTTCGGATAGGCGGTCTTCATATAGGCGTTATGCTTGTCGGAATACTCGACCATCCCCAGCAGCGCCGCCCATTTCGGACGCGTTCCCGTCTCGAATTCCGAGAAGTCCGGCTCGCCGATCGCGCGCAGGATTTCGCGCGCGCGGTCGGCGCGGAAGTTGAGGCAGAAGAAGCCATCGCCATCCTTTGCGCCCTCGTAATCGCCGATCACGGTGGGCTTGATGAACTCGTCCATCTCGTCCTTGTCGTAGCTGGCTTCGACCGCGGCCACGGGGGTGTCTGCCCCCTGCCCTTTGCCGTTGATCATCGCGTCATAGGCAAGGCCGACGCGGTCCCAGCGGTTGTCGCGGTCCATCGCGTAATAGCGGCCATCGACGGTGACGACGGTGCAGCCTTTGGGAAGCCGGTCGCAAAGATCCGAAACGAAGGACTTCGCGCTATCGGGGGCGACATCGCGCCCGTCGGTGATCGCGTGGATCAGCACGGGGACGCCTGCCTCCGAGACCATTTTCGCCGCAGCGAGCGTATGTTCGATATGGCCGTGCACGCCACCATCCGAGATGACGCCCATCAGATGCGCGCGCCCGCCGCTCTCTTTCATCGTGTCGATGAAGGACAAGATCGCCTGGTTCTCGAAGAAAGAGCCATCCTCGATCGCCAGATCAATCTGGCCCAGATCCATCGCCACCACCCGTCCCGCGCCGATATTGGTGTGGCCGACCTCGGAGTTCCCCATCTGACCGCTCGGCAGACCGACATCGGGGCCGAAGGTCACCAGCGTCGATTTCGCCGGGTTGTTCCACAGGACACGGTCGAGGTTCGGGGTGTCGGCCAGCAAGGGCGCGTTGCCTTCGCGCTCCTTTCGCTCGCCAAAGCCATCGAGAATGCACAGGACGACGGGTTTCGGGCGGGTCATGGCGGCCTCCTAATCTGTTGCCCCCTCATACGCCTCGCAGGCCGTCGCGGCAACCGGGGGCATGCGAGGCTCAGGCCTGGAACATGATCCGCCGCGCCTTCTTCTCGTAGCTGAGTATCTCGGTCTGTCGCGTGACCTCGAGCAGCGAGGCGAGCGCCGAGTCGGGCTTTTCCATATAGCGCCGGCGCAGGTCCAGCACGACAGCCCCGCCGTCCCGGATCACCCGCATCATCAGGTCGAGATAATCGCCGATCGGATAATGGAAGCCGCAGGAAATCAGGCTGGTGACAAGATCGCCCGTGACTCCGTCCAGCGCATCAGGCTGCTTGACCGGGTTGAGTGTCTCGACCGCGCGGGCGCCATTGTCGCGCAGGAACGCCGCTGCGGCGTCGAGCGAGGCATAGCCTGCACCGGTATCGCTCCAGAAATGATATTGCTCCGGGGTTTCCTCGATATCGATCAGGGTCACGGCGCAATCGTAATCCTTGATCAGCAATGCGTCGTTGAGCCCCTGCCCACAGCCGATGTCGACCACATGGGTCGGACGGCGGCCGGTTTCCTCGAGCGTCTTGCGCAGCGGTAGATACTCGGTGAAGACCTCGGCGAGCGCGCCGCGAAAGATCTCCTCGTTGCGGGTCTCGACTTCTTCGAACGCGGGTCCCCTGTCACCGTCTTCCCAAGCCTTTCGCGCAGTGCCGGAAATCTGGCGCGTGCGCTGGAACCCCAGTAGCATCATTGCCTCGCGGGAAATGGACGCGCCGGATATGTTCATGTCTCGAAGAGTATTCATCGGGCCTGACCTGCTGCACATCATTTTCGGACGCAGCGTAACGTCGTCGTGATGCGGTGCAAGCTGTCGATGGGAGCAGAGGTTAGTGACCTGTCGATCAGACGCGGTGATAGGGTGTGCCGGCGATGATCTGTCCGGCGCGATAAATCTGTTCGGTCAGCATGACGCGCGCCAGCATATGCGGCCAGACCATCTTGCCGAAGGAGATGGAAAACTCGGCGCGGCTGCGCAGGGCCGGGTCGATCCCGTCCGCACCGCCGATCACGAAAGCCACGTCGCGCGCCTGATCGCGCCAGCCTTGCAGTTTCGTGGCGAATTCCGGCGATGAGATCAGGCTGCCGCGTTCGTCGAGGGTGACGATGACCGATCCCTCGGGAATGGCGCGGCTGAGCAACTCTGCTTCCGCGCCCTGCCCCAAGCCTTTCTTGTCTTCGACCTCGACGACGGAAGCCGGGCCGAGCCCGAAGGCGCGCCCGGATTTCTCGAAGCGTTTCAGGTAGTCGTCGATCAGCTCGCGCTCGGGCCCCTTGCGCAAGCGGCCCACCGCGCAGATCGTGATCTTCATGCAGCCGAACTCAGACGGGGGCGCCCGCAGGCATCCACATCTTTTCCAGCTGATAGAACTCGCGCACTTCCGGGCGGAAGACGTGAACGATGACGTCGGAGCTGTCGATCAGCACCCAGTCGCCCTGATCCTTGCCCTCGACTTTGCAAGCCCGGTCGAATTCGTGCTTCAGCCGCTCGGTCAGGTTTTCGGCTATGGCGCTGACCTGACGCGTGCTGCGCCCGGAACAGACAACCATATAGTCGCCGATCGAGGACCGACCGCGCAGGTCGATGGTCACGATATCTTCGGCCTTGTCGTCTTCGAGGGAAGAGATGACGCGCGCGAGGATTTCTTCGCTCGTCGCTTCGGCGTTGACGGCCCGTGTATTCATGGCCGCTGCCTTTGTGCCGGCATCACTCGGCACGAGGGAAAGATGAGACAGGACATGGTCCTCCAGATGTTACGCGCCACAATAGTCCCGGCGCTGGACGTCTTTCAAAAGTAGCATTCCGCAGGTCCGATTTCAATTTTCCTGCGGCGAATTTTCGCTATGCGTTTCCGGAGCCTGTTGCAAGTCAAGCTGTGACCCTTCGAGCACGCGCACTTCGCGTTGCGGGAACGGGATCGAAATGCCGTTCGCCTTGAACGTATCCCAGAGCGCGAGAAACACTTGGCCGCGCACATTGGTCAGTCCCTCGACCGGGTCGGTGATCCAGAACCGCAGGAGGTAATCGACCGAACTGTTGCCGAAACCGGTCACGTGGCAAACCGTCGGGCGGTTCTTCAGGACGCGGTTCACCGATTGCGCGGCCTCCACCGCGAGCTTGCGCACCAGATGCGGGTCATCGTGATAGGAGGTGCCGAAGGGCAGGTCGATCCTGACGAATTCGTTGGAATGGGACCAGTTGACCACCTGCCCCGTGATCAGGTCTTCATTCGGGATCAGGTATTCCTTGCCGTCGCGCGTGACGACCGAGACATAGCGCGCGCCCAGCGAATTGATCCAGCCGAAGGTTTCGCCAAGGCTGATCACGTCGCCGGGCTTGATCGATTTATCCAGCAGGATGATCACGCCCGAGACGAGGTTTGACACGACTTTCTGCAGACCGAAGCCAAGGCCCACGCCGATCGCACCGGACAGAACCGCAAGCCCGGTCAGGTCGAATCCTACCGCCTTGATCCCGATGAACAGCGCCGCGCCGTAAAGCAGAACCTGCATCACCTTGATGACCAGCTCCGACATCGACGGGCTGATATCCTCGTTGGTCCGCAGCCGCGCCGAGGTCTGCCCAGAGATGATCCGCGCCACCGACAGGAGGATCGTCGTCAGCACCAGTGCCTTGAGAACCCCGTAGGCCGTGATGCGGAAATCACCGAATTCGACCGCGGTCCCGTTCAAGAGCCGCACCGTTTCGTCCCACAGCCCGAGGTAATAGAGCGTGACCCAGATCCACGCGCCCCAGCGCACGATACCGCGCAGGAGCGCATTTCGGATCAGCCGCGCGACGAGGCCGACGACGAGCCATGCCGTGACGAGCGTGGCGGCCAGCACCACGAGGAAGCGCCAGGAATAAAAACCCTTGGTTGCCTCGAGCACGAACACCGACGCCCATGCGAACACGATGAAGAGAAATCCGCGCAGACGCTTCCGGAGCAGGATCAGCCAGCGAAGCTGACGGGTCGAGAGCTCACGCCTCCGCCCCCAGTCGTCGACTTTCGGCGCGAGCCAGATGCGCCCGAGATGGGCCAGCGCAAAACACGCCGCGATGATCCCGAATTGCCAGAGCCGCGAGGGCAAGACCATAGAATTGAGGAAGATTTCGATCTGCGCCCAGATCGAACTCAAAATCTTGACGATGTCCCCGTTCGCGAAATCCATGGAAATGACGTTAGCCCGGTTTTGCGATCAGGCCAAACACGGACTCTTCGATTGCCTCAGCGCCGGATTCGCCGTATTTAGCGCCCCATGACACTCGTTTTCGACATGGATGATCGCGCCCGCCTCCGCGAGCGCTTCTACGGCGAAAGCCGCTCGGTGCTGGCACGACTTTGATGCTCTGCGCCCGCGGGCGCATATCTGCGCCTGCTGTCCCATGTCTGACAAACGGCCGTTTTATAGGCCAGCCATCCAAAGAAAGTGAGAGCCATGTCTGCTCCGAAGACCCTCTATGACAAGATCTGGGACGCGCATGTCGTGTCCGAAGACGAAGACGGCACCAGCCTGCTCTATATCGACCGCCACCTCGTCCACGAAGTGACCTCGCCGCAAGCCTTCGAAGGGCTGCGCATGGCGGGCCGCAAGGTGCGCGCGCCGGAGAAAACCATCGCCGTACCGGATCACAACGTGCCGACCACGCTCGACCGCGCGAAGGGGATCGAGAACGAGGAAAGCCGGATTCAGGTCGATGCGCTCGACAAGAACGCCAAGGACTTCGGGGTGAACTATTACCCGGTCTCCGACGTGCGTCAGGGCATCGTGCACATCGTCGGTCCTGAACAGGGCTGGACGCTGCCGGGCATGACGGTCGTCTGCGGCGACAGCCACACCGCGACCCATGGCGCGTTCGGTGCGCTCGCTCACGGCATCGGTACCTCGGAAGTGGAGCATGTTCTGGCGACCCAGACGCTGATCCAGTCGAAGTCGAAGAACATGAAGGTCGAGATCACCGGCAAGCTGCGTCCGGGCGTCACCGCCAAGGACATCACGCTGTCGGTCATCGGCGCGACCGGCACTGCCGGCGGCACTGGTCATGTCATCGAATATTGCGGCGAAGCGATCCGCGAGCTGTCGATGGAAGGCCGCATGACCGTCTGCAACATGGCGATCGAAGGCGGCGCGCGCGCTGGCCTCATCGCGCCGGACGAGAAGACCTTCGAATACGTCAAAGGCCGGGCTCACGCTCCGAAAGGCGCGCAATGGGAGGCGGCTCTGCATTGGTGGAAGCAGCTCTACACCGACGAGGGCGCGCATTTCGACAAGGTCGTCACCATCAAGGCCGAAGAGATCGAGCCCGTCGTGACCTGGGGCACTTCGCCCGAGGACGTGCTGCCGATCTCGGGCTCCGTGCCCGCGCCGGAAGACTTCAAGGGCGGTAAGGTCGAAGCGGCCAAGCGCGCGCTCGACTACATGGGCCTCGAAGCGGGCACCAAGCTGACTGACATCAAGATCGACGTGGTCTTCATCGGCTCGTGCACCAACGGCCGGATCGAGGATCTGCGCGCCGCCGCCGAAGTCGTCAAAGGCCGCAAGCTGGCCGACGGCGTCCGCGCGATGGTCGTGCCGGGCTCGGGTCTCGTGCGGGCTCAGGCCGAAGAAGAGGGTCTGGACAAGATCTTCCTCGACGCCGGGTTCGAATGGCGCATGGCGGGCTGCTCAATGTGTCTCGCGATGAACCCCGACCAGCTGGCAGAGGGCGAGCGTTGCGCATCGACCTCGAACCGTAACTTCGAGGGGCGTCAGGGCTACAAGGGCCGCACCCATCTGATGAGCCCGGCCATGGCCGCCGCCGCTGCCGTCACCGGTCATCTGACGGATGTTCGGAAGCTGATGGAAATGGAAGACGCGTAAGGAGCGACGAGAATGGAAAAGTTCGAAAAAGTTACCGGGATCGCCGCCCCCATGCCGCTGGTCAATATCGACACCGATATGATCATCCCCAAGGGTTTCCTGAAAACCATCAAGCGTACCGGGCTCGGCGTGCATGCGTTCGACGAGATGCGTTACGACCGTCAGGGCAACGAGAACCCCGACTTCGTTCTCAACAAGCCGCAATATCGGGAAGCGCAGATCCTCGTGGTCGGCGACAACTTCGGTTGCGGCTCCTCGCGTGAGCACGCCCCGTGGGCGCTCGCCGATTTCGGCATCAAGGTGATCATCTCGACCTCCTTCGCCGACATCTTCTACAACAACTCGTTCAAGAACGGGATGTTGCCGATCGTGCTGCCGCAGGAGCAGGTCGATATCCTGATGAAGGATGCGGAGAAGGGTTCGAACGCACGGATGACCGTCGATCTCGAGAACCAGGAGATCACGACCTCGGAAGGCGAGACGATCAAGTTCGACGTCGACGCTTTCAAGAAGCATTGCCTGCTCGAAGGTCTCGACGATATCGGCCTGACGCTTGAAAAGGCCGCAGCCATCGACAGCTTCGAAACGCAGATGCATCAGGCGCGTCCCTGGGTGTAATCCCCGATACCATAAGAACAGGAAAAGCCGCCCCGGCCCGGGCGGCTTTTTTCGTGAGGAGGGGGCGCGGGAATGCACCGCCCGTGGTATCGTTCATCATTTGACGTAGACCGAGAGGATGATGCGATGCGCGTTTCGACCCTGTTTCTGATGACCGGCCTCGTGCTGATTGTTCTCGGCGTCGCGGCCATCACGAATCCCTTCGCGACCTCTCTGGCCCTGACTACCTTCGTGGGCATACTGTTCCTGATTGCCGGGGTGGTGCAGGCGTGGCTCGCCTTCAACGACCGAGGCGGGGCGCATCGCGCGTGGCACGGGCTGATCGCGCTTCTCAATATCGTCGTCGGCGTCTGGCTGATCGCCGATCCGATGTCCGGCACGGTCTCGCTCGCAGCGGTGGTCGGCGTGCTCTTCCTGCTGATGGGGGCGTTGCGCCTGCTGATCGGCCTGCGCCTCGCGGCGCCGCGCCTGCGCTGGATGCTGGTCCTGTCGGGCGCGGTTTCGATCCTTCTCGGGCTTTTGATCTTCGCGGCCTTCGATCAGATCGCGACGCAGATCCTCGGGCTTTTGCTGGGCATCCAGCTTCTCGCGGATGGTGTCGGTCTTGCCGCACTCGGCTTTGCCAGTCGCGACTCCTGAGGGCTTTTGACCGGCTAAGCCCTTGATCCACAAAATATGGTTCCGCTCCCTAGTTTGCCACAATTTTGCACCTTTATTGATGCAATGTCGCACCAGGTCTTTCCAGAAAACGCCCGAATACGGCAGAGAGTCTGAAAACAGTATTTGCTTGGATCGGGAACTTGGGCAAAATCATGGCAAGTTTGAGGCAGCGGGTCACATTTGGCGCGCGTCTTGCGGGTAAAAGGATCGGCAATGTATCGAATCCGACCGCAGGGAAGGGTAGGGTAACTGTGTTTTCACGTCTCTCAGGGGCGCTCTTTCGCGCGATCCTCGTTGCGGTGGTGATTTGCATCCCCGCGCTCATACTGCCCGATACCAGTAGCGACACCGCCCAGATCGTGGCGTTGATGGCGCTGTTCGGATTTGCGCTGACCCTGTTCGAATACGCCTCGGTCTATCCCGGTCTGATCGAGTTTCGCGATGCGCCGCCCTTCAACCGCATTCGGTTCATGTCGCTGTTTCTAACCGTCGGCCTGCTCTCTCTCGCGGTACAGTCGCAATATCACGCGTCGACGCTGACCCGGTTGATCGAGGTTCTAGGCACTACGGTCGCAAGCTCCATCGATGTGCCTTACAGCCCCGTGCGCCTGTTACAGCTCGCGCTGCCAGCGGATGCCTCTTTGCATCAGGTCGCGCTGGTGCGCACCGCGGCGGGGATGGCCTACCTGATTTCGCTGCTGACCCTCGGCTATTTCGTCATCGTCATGCGGATCATGGGCTGGCCGCAGGCGCATACCAAATTCAACGTCTGGGTAAATCTGCCGACCTTCGACCCCACCGCGGGCGGCGACGTGGTCGAGCGCCTGCGCCGCGACGCGTGGTTCAACATTGCACTTGGATTTCTTTTACCCTTCCTTATTCCGGCGGTGCTCAAACTCGTTTCGGTCAGTTTCGTGATCGTGACGCTGGAAGTGCCACACACGATGATCTGGATGGTGACGGCATGGGCCTTCCTTCCCGCAAGCCTGTTCATGCGCGGCATCGCGCTGGCCCGGGTCGCGCAAATGATCGAGAACAAGCGTCTCGCTTCCGGGGCGAGCGACTACTTGCCGGCCTGATCGCGCTCTGTTTCGCGCTGCCCGCAACGGCAGAGACTCTGCGTGTGGCGACATGGGATGCTGGGCTGTCGCGCCGGGGTCCGGGCCTTCTTCTGAAAGATATCCGCAAAGGCGAGGCGCAGGTCGCGGCGGCGACGCGGATCGTGGACACGATCGCGCCGGACGTTCTGCTGCTGACCGGGATCGACTGGGATCTCGACGGGCTGTCGCTGGAGGCGCTGAACGAACGCCTCGCGCAGCCCTATCCGCACCTTTTCGCGCCGCGCCCCAATAGCGGCAGGCCAAGCGGGGCCGATCTCGACGGCAACGGAAAGCTAGGCGAAGCGCGGGATGCCCAAGGCTACGGACGATTTCCGGGGCAGGGCGGCATGGCGCTTCTGTCGCGTTATCCGATCGAGGCCGACCGTGTGCGCGACTTCTCCAGGATGCTGTGGAAGGATCTGCCCGACGGGAGGATCGCCGGGGCGGAGCTGTCGCCCGACGCGATGGCGGTACAGCGCCTCAGTTCGACGGGGCATTGGGACGTGCCGCTCAAGTTGCCGTCGGGCGAGCGCCTTCATCTTCTGGCCTTCTCCGCGACGCCGCCGGTGTTCGATGGGCCGGAAGATCGCAACGGACGCCGCAATCGTGACGAGACCGCCTTCTGGCTGCGCTATCTGGATGGGGAGCTCGACGCGCTGCCGCCCGAAGCGCCGGTGATCCTGATGGGCGACGCCAACCTCGACCCGAAGGACGGGGAGGGGCGGCGCGATGCGCTCGATCTGCTGCTGAACGGTCCGCATTTCCAAGACCCCCAGCCGCGGAGCGCGGGGGCGAAAGCTGCGGCGGATCGTGATCATAGGGGCGACTCGAGCCTTGATACCGCCGATTACGACGGCCCGGGCAACCTACGGCTCGACTACGTTCTGCCGTCGAATGATCTGCATGTAGAGGCGGCGGGCGTCGTCTGGCCCGAGCCGGGCGCGCCCTTGGCGGAGGCGGCACGCGCCGCCTCGCGTCACAAGATGGTCTGGCTCGACATTGTATTGCCCTGATCGGGCACGACCTTGAGGCCCCGGATATAGAGATGCTCGAACACCACGCGCTGCAGCGTCTTCGGCGTGAATTCCGGGAAGCGTGCGTGGAAATCGGTGCCGTCGATTTCGTGGCTCATGTCGAACAGGTAGCGCATCTCGCGTAGTTCGCGTGCCAGTTCCCACGCGGGCGATGCGAGCAGAAGCGCCGTCCACGGGAATTTCTTGATCGAGATGTCGCGCCCCATCTGGCGGGAGAATTCCTCGGCCAGCTCGCGAACGGAGAACCGGGTTCCGGGGAACCCGAGATCGAGAAGACCGGGCGAGTGATCTTCGGTCTCGGCCAGTTGCACCGCGACACGCGTCATGTCCTCGAGATCGGCGTAGACGCGCTGCGCATCGGGCTTGCCGAGCGCGGTGATCTTGCCCTTGCGCAAATCCTTCAGCATCACCCGGTTGAGTAGCGTATCGGGCGCCTCGGCATTGATGAAATCGCCGCCGCGCAGGATCACGACCGAACGGCCCTCCTCGGCATGGGCGCGATAGCGCGCCTCCATCTCGGCGCGGATATTGCCCTTGCGGGTGCAGGCGTGATGCGGGGTCGACGCGCTCCACGGAGACGGCTCGCGCCCGTAGACATAGACGTTGCCCGGCACCATCACCGATGCGCCGCTATCGCGCGACGCGGTCAGAACCTGCTTGGTGATCTGCGGGATCTGGTTCGCCCAGTCGTGGTAATTCGGCGGGTTCATCGCATTCACGATCCACCGCGCGCCGCGCGCCGCGATCGCCATATCGGTGCCCCGGCGATAGCGATCGACGTCCCAGCCAGCCGCTCGGAAGGACCGTGCCGCAGCTGATCCGAACAAACCGCCCATTCCCAGGATCAGTACCCTGCGATTCATTTCGCCCTCATGTGTCGTCTGCCTGCTCTAAACTCTAGCATGCGCTCATACGCGCGCGGGGGCCACTCGCCAACCACTTGATCCGCAAAAGCCCGCCGAAGCCTCGGCAACCGCTTGCCGATCGTCCAGACACGGTTTCGCGACCTGTGCCGCTTGACCAGGGGGCGGGCAGGGGATACCCCCTTCGAGACCCTGTTTTCTCGGGAGATTATCCTAATGACCAACCCTTCCATCCTCATCCTGCCCGGCGACGGGATCGGCCCTGAAGTCATGGCCGAGGTTCGCAAAGTCATCGATTGGTACGGTGCCAAGCGCGACCTCGCCTTCGACGTGAGCGAAGACCTCGTCGGCGGCGCGGCCTATGACAAGCACGGCGTGCCGCTGGCCGATGAGACGATGGCGAAGGCGCAGGAAGTGGACGCGGTTCTGCTCGGCGCCGTGGGTGGCCCGAAATACGACACGCTCGACTTCTCGGTGAAGCCGGAGCGCGGCCTGCTGCGTCTGCGCAAAGAGATGGACCTGTTTGCGAACCTGCGCCCCGCGCAATGCTTCGACGCGCTCGCCGATTTCTCCTCGCTGAAGAAGGACGTGGTCGCAGGCCTCGACATCATGATCGTGCGCGAACTGACCTCGGGCGTCTATTTCGGCGAGCCGCGCGGCATCTTCGAAGAAGGCAACGAGCGCGTCGGCATCAACACCCAGCGCTACACCGAGTCCGAAATCGAGCGCGCCGCCCGTGCCGCGTTCGAACTGGCGATGAAGCGCAACAAGAAGCTCTGCTCGATGGAGAAAGCCAACGTGATGGAGTCGGGCATCCTCTGGCGCGAAGTTGTGACCCGCGTCGGTCAGGACTACCCGGAAGTCGAACTGAGCCACATGTATGCGGATAACGGCGCGATGCAGCTCGTGCGCGCGCCCAAGCAGTTCGACGTGATCGTCACCGACAACCTGTTCGGCGACATCTTGTCTGACTGCGCGGCGATGCTGACCGGTTCGCTCGGGATGCTGCCTTCGGCGAGCCTCGGCGCGCCGATGGCGAATGGTCGCCCGAAAGCGATGTACGAGCCCGTTCACGGTTCGGCGCCCGATATTGCGGGGCAGGGCAAGGCCAACCCGATCGCCTGTATCCTCAGCTTCGCGATGGCGTTGCGCTACAGCTTCGATCAGGGCGACGAGGCGACCCGCCTGGAAAACGCGATCGAGAAAGTGCTGGCCGATGGCGTGCGCACCGCGGACCTGATGGGCCCCGAAGGCGGCACCCCGGTCTCGACCGCCGAGATGGGCGACAAGATCATCGAAGCGCTCGACGCCTCGCTCTGATCCAAGAGAAAAGTCTCATGAAAAGGCGCGGGTGAAAGCTTGCGCCTTTTTCATGCCGCGGCCTTGCAACTCCCGAACATCCGCCCAAGATGCGAGCGATAACACCGGGAGCCTTCCATGCCCGATTTTGGCGGAAAATCAAACGCGCGCGGCGCCGCGCTCGGCCTGACATCGATGGCGATCTATGCCACGCATGACGTCATCATCAAACATCTTGGCCAGACCTATTCGCCGGTTCAGATCGTGTTCTTCGCGGCGCTTCTATCCTTCCCGCTGCTCTCGGTGATCCTGCTCAACGACAAGCGCGAGGGCAGCCTGCGCCCGGTTCATCCCGGTTGGGTCGTGGGGCGTGTCGTCACCACCGTCGTCACTGGGCTCTGCGCGTTCTACGCCTTCTCGACCCTGCCACTGGCGCAGGTCTATCCGCTTCTCTTCGCGATGCCGCTGCTGGTCACCGTCTTCTCGATCCCGATCCTCGGCGAGCGGGTCGGTATCCACCGCTGGGCCGCTGTCATCCTCGGCCTGATCGGCGTGGTGATCGTGGTGCGCCCCGGACAGGCGGAACTCGCGCCGGGCCATTTCGCGGCGATGACGGCGGCGGTGACCGGCGCCCTCGCCTCGGTGATCGTGCGCAAGATCGGTTCGGAGGAGCGCTCGGTCGTCCTCCTGCTCTCGCCGCTTCTGGGCAACGTGATCGTCATGGCGATCCTTCTCCCCTTCGTCTGGCAGCCGCTTCAGATTACCGATCTCGGCCTGATGGCGGTGATCGCGATGTTCGGCCTGACCGCGTCCTTCCTGCAAATCCTCGCCTATCGCGCGGGCGAGGCCGCAATCGTCGCGCCGATGCAATATTCACAGATCCTCTGGGCGGTCTTTTACGGCTGGATCATTTTCCACGAGAGCGTGGATATCCCGACGCTCGTCGGCGCCGGCGTCGTGATCCTGTCCGGCATCTACATCGTGATCCGCGAGACCCGCGTCTCCACGAACCAGCCGGTGCTGCGCACGCGGGGACGTTCGGAAACCGCGACCGCGCCGCGTTCGTCGCTTCTGGGCCGCGTTTTGGGCCTTCGCGCACCCAATTCAAGAAGCTGATCAAGACCCCCTTGCAAAACCCCGCGCAAGCCGCTAATTCCCCGCCCACGGTCGGAGCGTAGCGCAGCCTGGTAGCGCACCTGCTTCGGGAGCAGGGGGTCGGAGGTTCGAATCCTCTCGCTCCGACCATTTCCCGATTTTCCCTGATTTCTTGGCTTTTGGCGATGTCGCTGGCCTTTCGGCCCGTGCTTTGGCACAACTTTCCCGAAGCAATGAAGGCAGGGCGCATGCAGGTCGAAGCAACACCCCTCAGCGGCGTTCTGGTGATCACCCCGAAGCGATTCGGCGATCACCGCGGATTTTTCTCCGAGAGCTATTCGGCGAAGCGATTTGCCGAGGCCGGGATCGATATCGATTTTGTGCAGGACAACCATTCGGTTTCCGAGGCTGTGGGCACGGTGCGCGGGTTGCATTTTCAGGCCCCGCCCCATGCGCAGGCGAAGCTCGTGCGCTGCGGGCGCGGGCGGCTCTGGGATGTGGCGGTCGATATCCGCAAAGGGAGCCCGACCTATGGCCAGTGGTTCGGCACCGAGCTGAGCTTCGAGAACGGCAAGCAGCTCCTGATCCCGGCGGGGTTTGCGCATGGGTTCGCGACGCTCGAGCCCGCGACCGAAATTGTCTATAAGTGCTCGGATTACTACGCGCCCGACTGTGAAGGCGCGATCCGCTGGGACGATCCCGAACTGGCCATCGACTGGCCGCTTTCCGCAGGAACAGAGCCTGTTTTGTCCGGCAAGGATGCCGAGGCACCTCTTTTCGCTACCTTCGACAGCCCCTTCACCTGGGAGGGCGCAGCATGAAGATTCTCGTCACCGGTGGT
Organism: Thioclava sp. F42-5; assembly: GCF_002213195.1. Classification (NCBI taxonomy): domain Bacteria; kingdom Pseudomonadati; phylum Pseudomonadota; class Alphaproteobacteria; order Rhodobacterales; family Paracoccaceae; genus Thioclava; species Thioclava sp. F42-5. Next base: position 34,883 of record NZ_NBNZ01000008.1, on the reverse strand, counting down.
GCCGGGTTCATCGGCTCCGCCGTCGTCCGCCTCGCCGTCTCGCGCGGCCATGAGGTTGTGAACCTCGACGCGCTGACCTATGCCGCCTGCCTCGAGAATGTCGCGCCCGTCGCCGACAGCCCGCTTTATGCGTTCGAGCAGGCCGATATCCGCGACCCCGAGGCTTTGGCGGCGATCTTCGCCCGTCACAAGCCCGACGCGGTGATGCATCTCGCGGCCGAAAGCCATGTGGATCGCTCGATCGACGGCCCCGGTGCCTTCATCGAGACGAACGTGATGGGCACCTACAACATGCTGCAGGCTGCCCGCGCCTATTGGGAGGGCGCGGGTCGCCCCGAAAGCTTCCGCTTCCATCACATCTCGACCGACGAGGTCTATGGCACGCTCGGCGCCACGGGCCAGTTCACCGAAGAGACGCCTTACGCCCCGAACAGTCCCTATTCCGCCTCGAAAGCGGGCTCGGACCATCTCGTCCGCGCCTGGCACGAGACCTATGGCCTGCCGGTCGTGCTCACGAACTGTTCGAACAATTACGGTCCCTATCACTTCCCGGAAAAGCTGATCCCGGTCGTGATCCTGAACGCGCTCGCGGGCAAGCCGCTGCCGATCTATGGCGATGGCTCGAACGTGCGCGACTGGCTCTATGTCGAGGACCACGCCGATGCGCTGCTTCTGGTGCTGGAGAAGGGCGCTTTGGGCCGCAGCTACAATATCGGCGGCGAGAATGAGCGGTCGAACCTCGAGCTGGTCCAAACGATCTGCACCATTCTCGACAGGCTGCGTCCGGGTGAGACGCCCTATGCCGATCTGATCAGCTTCGTCACAGACCGCCCCGGCCATGATGCGCGCTACGCGATCGACCCGACCCGCATCCGCGAGGAGCTGGGCTGGCGTCCGAGCGTGACGGTCGAGGAAGGACTCGAGCGGACCGTGCGCTGGTATCTCGAGAACGAGGACTGGTGGCGCCCGCTGCTGGAGCGGCACGGCGTCGGCGAAAGGCTGGGCAAGGCATGATCCTCGTCTTCGGACAGACCGGCCAGGTTGCGCAGGAGCTACAGCGCCTTGTGCCCGATGCGGCGTTCTTGGGCCGGAATAGGGTCGATTTAAATGATCCCGGCGCTACAGCAAAGGCGATCCGGGAGGCCAAGCCCGAGGCGGTGATCAATGCCGCCGCCTATACGGCTGTCGACAAGGCCGAAGAAGAAGAGGCGCTCGCCCAGGTGGTGAACGTTGACGCGCCCGCGGCGATGGCCGAGGCCTGCCGCGACCTTGGCATCCCCTTCGTTCACATCTCGACCGATTACGTCTTCAACGGCTCGGGCGACGCGCCGTTCAAGCCGACCGATCCGACCGGACCGCTGGGCGCCTATGGCCGCACCAAACTCGCAGGTGAAGAGGCGATCCGGGCTGCGGACGGCACCTTCGCCATTCTGCGCACCAGTTGGGTCTTCTCGTCCCATGGCGGGAATTTCGTGAAGACGATGCTGCGCCTGTCGGAGAGCCGCGATTATCTGACGATCGTCGCCGACCAGATCGGCGGGCCGACACCGGCCAAGGCGATCGCCGAGGCCTGCCTGACGATGGCGCAAGAGTTGCAGCGCGCGCCCGAGAAGAGCGGCGTTTACCATTTCTCAGGCTCTCCCGATGTAAGCTGGGCAGGCTTCGCGCGGGAGATCTTCGCGCGGACCGGGCGGGACGTGACGGTGGAGGATATCCCCGCCGCCGACTATCCGACGCCTGCAAAACGGCCGCTCAATTCGCGGCTCGACTGCAGCGATCTGGCCGTGTTCGGCCTGAACAGACCCGATTGGAGATCGGGATTGAATGAAGTGTTAATTGAATTGGGAGCGGTATGACTAATCGCAAAGGCATTATTCTGGCGGGCGGCTCGGGCACGCGGCTCTATCCGATCACGATGGGCGTCTCGAAGCAGCTTCTGCCGGTCTATGACAAGCCGATGATCTACTACCCGCTGACGACGCTGATGCTGGCAGGCATCCGCGAGATCGCGGTGATCACGACGCCGCATGATCAGGAGCAGTTCATCCGCACCCTCGGCGATGGCAGCCAATGGGGGCTGAGCCTGACCTATATAACGCAGCCCTCGCCCGACGGTCTGGCGCAGGCCTATCTGCTGGCCGAGGAGTTCCTCGCCGGCAGCCCTTCGGCGATGGTTCTGGGCGACAACATCTTCTTCGGCGCGGGTCTCGGCGAGATCCTGAAAGCGGCGAATGCGACCACAGAGGGCGGCACCGTCTTCGGCTATCGCGTCCGCGATCCCCAACGCTACGGCGTGGTGGATTTCGACGAGAGCGGCAAAGTGCGTGCGATCACCGAGAAGCCCGAAGTGCCGCCCTCGCAATTCGCGGTCACGGGGCTCTATTTCCTCGACGAGACCGCTCCGGACCGCGCCAAGACGATCACGCCGTCCGCGCGGGGCGAGTTGGAGATCACCTCGCTTCTGGAAATCTACCTGCATGACGGCGCGCTCTCGGTCACGCAGATGGGCCGGGGCTTTGCCTGGCTCGACACCGGAACGCATGGCAGCTTGCTCGATGCGGGAAATTTCGTCCGCACGCTGGAGGAGCGGCAAGGGCTGCAAAGCGGCTCGCCCGACGAGATCGCCTTCGAGAAGGGCTGGATCAGTGGCGAGCAACTGAAAGATCGCGCTAATGAGTTCGGCAAGAACAGCTATGGCGAGTATCTGCTGCGCCTGATCGAGTGATGGTCAATGGCACGGGTCACGATCCTGATGGCGACACGCGATCCGGGCCCGGAGTTGCGCGACCAGCTCGAAAGCCTCGCGACGCAGACGCATCCTGAGTGGCGGCTGATTGTTGGGGACGACAGCCGAAGCGATGCCGCACATGATCTATTGGCAGAATTCGCGCGGAGCCACGAGGTACGGATTGTAGCCGGGCCGCAAAAAGGAGCGGGGGGGAATTTCCTATCTCTTCTAAGCGGCTTGGCCCCCGCCACGACCGAGTTCATCGCCTTCTGCGATCAGGATGATGTTTGGTTGCCGGATCGGCTCGCGCGGGGGATTGCGGCCTTGGACGAGGGTAAACCTGCTCTCTATTGCAGCCGCACATGGGTCTGTGACGCTAATTTGGGAAACAAACACCTTTCGGCGCGACATCCACATCGGCCATCGTTCCGTAACGCTCTGGTCCAGAATATCGCGGCCGGTAACACGATCCTCCTGAACCCGGCCGGGGCCGAGCTTGCCATCTCTGCGGCGCGCGAATTGCAGGTCGCGCCGCGCCATGACTGGTGGATTTATCAACTGTTCACTGGCTGCGGCGTCCGGGTCGTCTATGATGCGGAACCTACGCTTCTCTATCGACAGCATGGCCACAACGCGGAAGGTGCGAACCTCACGATGCGTGCAAAGCTCTCTCGGTTGAAGCGGCTGCTGAAGGGTGAATGGCGTGGTTGGATCGATGTCCAATGCGCGGCGCTTACCGCCTCCGCGCATCGGTTCACGCCCGAAAACCGGACCATTTTCAACCGCTTCTTGAATATGCGCGAGGCAGGTTTTTCGACCCGAATGAAAGAGGCCGCCCGGCTGAGGCTCTATCGCCAAAGCCGGGCGGCTACGCTTGCCCTTTGGATTGGGGCCGTGTTTCGCCTGATTTAGGGTCTCAAATCCGGAAAATCGGCTGCAGTAGGCGCGGCAGGAGCCCCTTGAACTTCAGCGGCGCATCGGTCGCGGCGAGGCAGATGCAGACATCTTCCATCCCCGCGATCGGCGTGTGGTCGAGATCGTCATCCGCCACTTCCACATCGCCCACGCCAAAGCGCCCGGTTTCGTCCGAGAAGGAGCCCTGCAGAACCATGGTCAGTTCCAGGCCGCCATGGGTATGATCGGGCACCGCCATTCCCGGCGGGATGTAGAGAAGCCGTGCCGACCCCTCTTTGTCCTCGCTCAGGATGGCCTGCTTGATGCCGCCGCCCAAGGCACGCCAGCGCGGGTTGTCCGCACCCATCGCCTCGACCACGGCGCCCGGATAGATTCCTGCGCGCGCGGGTTGCGCCGCGACGATCACATCGTCGTCGTCCAGCCCATCAAACACACGTCGCCGCAAATCGTCGCTCGGCGCCATGCCTTCAAGCTCGTCCAGAACCAGCCCGCCTGCTAGTTCCTCTGCTTCAAGCCGTGCGCGACACTCGTCGCACTGGCTCACATGCGCCGCGACGACCAGCGAAAACGCATGACCCAGCGAGCCGGTCGCGTAAGACCGAACCAACCAATCGGGCAAATGATGCGTAATCTCCGTCATTCGTCTCTCAGATCCCTTAACTCGTGTCTAAGCTTCTCCAGCGCGAGCCGGATCCGCGATTTGATCGTCCCAAGTGCGAGGCCGGTTGCCTCGCGTATTTCGGCCTGTGTGAGTTCACCCACGTAGGCCCGCTCGATAATGTCGCGCTGCGCTTCGGGCAGAGCCTTGATCGCTTCACGCAGCTGCGCCGCTTCCTGTTCCAACCCGATCGCCGCGTCGGCTTCTCGGGTTTCCCGCGTTTCCGCTTCGGCGACCAGCTCGTCTGGAACGGGCCGGGGCCGTCTTCGGATCACATCGATCTGCCGATTGCGCGCAATTCGGTAGATCCATGCCGAGGCGCGCGCCCGCGTCTCGTCGTAAAGATGAGCCTTGCGCCAGATCGTGAGCATCACGTCCTGCACCACATCCTCCGCCGCCGCCTGCGACATGCCAGAGCGCACCAGCATCCCCTTCAGCCGCGGCGAGAAGTGATCGTAAAGCCGCGCGAAGGCCATTTTGTCACGCCTGTCACGAACGGCGACGAGCCAGTCGGTCTGCTCGCATGCCGCCTCTGGCGTCGGTTTCGCTGAATTCTTGTCGTCCATACTCTTCCCGGCAAAGGTATGTCCCGCCGCGATTGGCGGGGTCCCCGTGGTGTCGAAGTTGATGGTCGCATCTCTCAGCATGTGACCGATACGCAGCTTATGGGAATCTGGTTCACATGAGTCGCGAAAAAACTTCTGATCCAAACGGTAATATGCACCGTTAAGCCTTCAAGAGCTTGGGAGAATTCGAATGTCATTTGATGCCGTGCATCCACAGGCGCAACGCATCGCGATCATCGGTTCGGGGATTTCCGGTCTGGCCGCGGCGTGGCAACTCGCGCCGCAGAACCGCGTTACCGTCTACGAGGCGGAGCCGCGGCTCGGTGGGCATTCGCGGACGATCGTCGCGGGGCGCAACGGCGATCAGCCGGTCGATACCGGTTTCATCGTCTTCAATTACGCGAATTATCCCCATCTGACGCGCCTGTTCTCCGAGCTCGACGTGCCCGTCGAGAAATCCGACATGAGCTTTGGCGTGACGATCGATCAAGGCCGCATCGAATATGCGCTGCGCGATCTGAACAGCCTCGTGGCGCAAAAGCGCAACCTCGCCCGGCCGGGCTTTCTGCGGATGGTCGCGGATATCGCGAAGTTCAATGCGAAAGCCGTCTCGGTCGCGCAGAGTGACGACGTGACGATCGACGGCCTGCTGGACGAGTTGAACTTAGGCGACTGGTTCCGGCGCTATTACCTGCTGCCGATTTGCGGGGCGATCTGGTCCACGCCCGCCGATCAGATCGGCGCGTTTCCCGCGAAAAGCCTGCTGCGCTTCTTCGAGAACCACGCGCTGTTGTCGGCGACCGGTCAGCATCAGTGGTGGACAGTCTCGGGCGGGTCGATCGAATATGTAAAGCGGCTGGAGGCGGCCTTGCGTCTGCGTGGTGTCGAATTCCGCACCGGTACCCCGGTCACCGCGATCAAGCGGGAGCGAAATTCGGTCGCCATTCTGGCGGAAAAGGCCCTTCCGGATCAGTTCGACCAGGTGATCATCGCCACCCATTCCGATCAGGCGCTCAAGCTGCTGGCCAAGCCGACCCCGCAGGAGCAGGCCGCGCTTTCGGCGGTCCGCTATCAGCCAAACGATGTGTATCTTCATCGCGACGAGGCGCAGATGCCGCGTCGGCGCGCTTGTTGGTCGAGCTGGGTCTACCAGGCGCAGACCCGTGCGAGCGAGACGCGGCTTGGTGTGACCTATTGGATGAACAAGTTGCAGAACATCCCCGAGCGCGATCCGCTCTTTGTCACACTGAACCCCGACACACCAATTGCCGAGGAAAAGATCTACGACCACGAGGTCTTCTGGCACCCGGTCTTCGACCGCGCGGCGTTGCGGGCGCAGGGCGAAATCCAGGCGATACAGGGTCTGAATCGGATCTGGTTTGCAGGGGCGTGGCTACGTCATGGCTTCCACGAGGACGGGTTCGCCTCGGCCGTTCGGGTTGCGCGCGAGCTCAATCGCAGGGCGCAGCCGCAGATCAAGTTCGAGAAGGTGCCCGCATGAGTGGCGAATTCTGTCCCGGTCACACGGTCCATGCGCGGCGGGGCGCGATTGCCCACCAGTTCCGCTATCACGTCGATTACGTGCTGATCGATCCGGATTCGCGGGGCCCCTGGCCAAGAGTATTCTCACGACGTGGGCGCAACCTCGCGACGGTGCAGGACAAGGACTATGGTGGGACGCCTCATTATGGGGAAGGCGCGGAGTGGGTCCGCAAGCAGCTCTCTCGGCTCGGTGCGCCGGAGATCGCGAAGCTCCGCCTTCTGACCCAACCGAAAATTCTCGGGGCGGGGTTCAACCCTGTGAATTTCTGGCTGGCCTATGATGCGCAAGATGACCTTCGCGCCGTTATCGCGGAGGTGAACAACACTTTCGGTGATCGGCACTCCTATCTCTGCGCCACCCCCGATTTCGACCCTATTTCTGCGGAAACCGAGCTTCACGCCGCGAAGATCTTCCATGTTTCCCCGTTCCAGACGATCGCGGGCGAGTATCGCTTCCGCTTCGATATCCGGACGGAACATATCCGCATCCGCATCGACCACCGAAATGGAGAAGAAGGCGTGGTTGCGACCCTCGTGACCGACCGGCGTCCACTCACCTCGGCGGCACTTCTCGGGATGGCGCTGCGCCGTCCGCTCACCCCAATCCGCACGCTCGGCCTGATCTACTGGCAGGCCCTGCGGCTCAAGCTCAAAGGCGCCCGCTACCTGCCGCGGCCCACACCCCCGACCGAGGAGATCAGCCAATGATGCCTTTCCTGACCAACCGCATCCGCAGCGAATTCCTCGCCACATGCGAGAAGATCGAGCATGGGACGCTCTATTTGCGCCTGCCCGACGGCACCGCTCGCCGCTTTGGTCACGGAGAGCCGCAGGCCGATATGGAAATCCGCGACTGGCAAGCCGTGGTGGCGATGGCGTCTCGCGGCGATGTCGGCCTGGGCGAGGCCTATATTGCGGGGCTATGGGAGACCTCCTCGATCGAGGCGCTTCTTTCTCTCGCGCTGAAGAACCTCGATGTGGTCGACGGCTATGCCTATGCTGGCTTCTGGTCGAACCTGAAATTCCGCCTGATCGACCGGTTGATGCGGGCCAATTCGCTGCGTGGCGCTTCGCGCAACATTCGGGCGCATTACGATGTCGGAAATGAGTTTTATCAACTCTGGCTCGATGAAGGGATGAGCTATTCGTCGGCGCTTTTCGCGCCGGGCGACAGCGATCTGCATCGGGCCCAAAACCGCAAGCTCGATCGCATTCTCGACCGGATGGGTGAGGGGGAGCAGGTGCTGGAGATCGGCTGCGGCTGGGGACATTTCGCCGAACGCGCGGCCGAGCAGGGGCGCCACGTCACCGGCATCACGATCTCGCCCAGTCAGAAAGGCTATGCCGATGCGCGGCTCGACGGGCGCGCGGATATCCGGCTTCAGGACTATCGCCGTACGCCGGGGCAGTTCAATCATATCGTCTCCATCGAGATGATCGAAGCGGTCGGAGAGCGCTACTGGCCGAACTATTTCCGTACTCTGAAAGAGCGGCTGGCGGAGGGCGGTTCGGCAATGATTCAGGCCATAACAGTGTCTGATTCCTACTTTCCGAAATATCGCCAGACCTCGGATTTCATCCGGCAATACACCTTCCCCGGCGGGATGCTCCTGTCGGACGGCGTGATCCGGGATCAGGCGGCAAAGGCGGGCCTGGCGGTGAAGGACAGCTTCGCTTTCGGGCAGGACTATGCCGAAACCTGCCGGCAATGGGCCGCCCGCTTGAAAGAGCGCAGCGCGCGGGCTGCCGAGCTGGGCTTTGGCCCGGAATTCCTGCGCAACTGGGCCTACTATCTCGAAGCCTGCGCGGCGGCTTTCGCGGTCGGCCATACCGATGTCGTTCAGGTGCAACTGGCACATGCGAGGGCGTAACATGATGCTGAAATTGTTAATTGTCGTCGCGGCCCTGATCTTTGCGGCTTTGCTGGTCCGACACTTCTTCTTCTCTTTCCCGGCGCAGAAATCTGCGGATTACGCGGCAGAGAGCCCGGAATTCGACATTCGGCGGGCCTTCGACGGTCCCGTCGAGGCGCACGGCATGATCTACGGGCCCGACGGCCGCGTCACCTCCCGCTTCCGCGCTGTGATGACGGGGCGGTTCACCAATGACGGTGGCGTAATCGAGGAAGAGTTCGAATATGCCTCAGGGCGTCGCCAGAGCCGGGCATGGAATATTCAGTTCGGGCCGAACGGCGAAATCAGCTCGACCGCCGACGATATCGAAGGTCGCGCCGAGATGGAGCAGTCGGGCAACGCGCTGCGGATGCGGTACCGGCTGCGGCTGCCTGAAGACGCGGGCGGCCATGTGCTCGACGTGACCGACTGGATTTACCTGATGCCGGACGGGACGCTTCTGAACCGGTCGCAGATGCGCAAATTCGGCATCAAGGTGGCGGAGCTGTTCGCGGTCATGCGGCCGATGACCGAACCGGCCGAATGATCATTCGAAGCAACTGGCGCGGCCGTCTTTCTGGATCGTCGCCGCGCCATCCATGATCGAACGCGCGCGGCGCGACAGGAAGCTGCCGGGCTTCGCTGCCGAACGGTCCTTCGGGTCCGGCAGGACGCCTGCGATCAGCGCGGATTGCCGGGCGCTCAGCTTGTCGGGTGTGCTGCGGAAATAGCGATGCGCCGCAGCATCCACCCCGAACGCTCCCTCATCGAACTCGGCGACGTTAAGATAGATTTCCAAAATCCGTCTCTTGCCCCAGATCGCTTCGGCGAGCGGTGTCATAGACGCCTCCAGCGCCTTGCGCAGCCAGCTTCGGCCCTGCCAGAGAAACACGTTCTTCACGGTCTGCTGGGTGATCGTCGAGGCGCCGCGATTGGCGCCATCGTCGATCGCCTTGCGGATCGCGCGCATGTCGAAGCCCCAGTGATTGCAGAAATTGGCATCCTCCGCCGCGACGACCGACCGGGCAAGCACCGGCGCAATATCCTCGAGCGGCACCCATTTCTGATCCACCGCACCGAGCCGCTGGCGTTCGCTCCAAATCGTCCAGGTGGTCGGTGGGTTAACGAACTTGAAAAGAACCATAAGCACGAGCACGAGCGCGACGAGACCGAGCAGGCCGCGCAGTGCCCATTTAAGAGCACCGCGAAACGGCGCTCGCATGCGGGTGGAGACACTTGATTTCGTGCTGCGTTTGGCGGGCTTTCTGCCCGTTTTTTTCGTGCTCTTTGCCATGCGCGTATAAGTCACAGCGCGCCCCGAGGGGTCAAGCGACAAGGAGCGCCAATTCCGGCCCGCGTGCCACCTGTCGCGCCGTTACCATGGTTTCAATCGGTGCGTCTGAGACGGCTGTCCACGCGGTGCGGATCTCCTGCGCGAGGTCGCGATCTTCGTCGAGGATCATGTTCCCTGGAAAGAGGCTCTCGCTCGGCGCACCTTCGGCAATCAGAATATGATGCCGCGCGAAGAGCAGATGGCGATAGTGGACGGTTGCCCTCGGCTCGATCCGCACGCTTTTGCCATTCACCAGATGCTTTGCGGCGATCAGCACCTCGCTATCCGCGCAGGCGATCTCGGCGCGCCAGCCGCGCAGCAACATCCGGTGTTCCTGCGATACGTAGAGCGGACGTTCGTTGCCAATGGCACCGGCGGCGAAGCGGACCGGCGCGTAAAGGCCGGCGCCACGGCAGACCCGTCCCCCCGCCCAAAGGAGCGGCTGCGGCCCTTCGTCTTCGGTTGAGACGAGATCGCCTGCCGAGAGCGTTTCGACCGCACGCGGACCAGTGGGTGTCTCGATCCGCGTTCCGGCGAGAAAACAGGCGGGTCCGAGGTCGCCGACAGGGGCCTGCGTGCTTTGCGTGACGTAGGTCGAGCTGACGAAGGTCGCGTTGTGGAGGATCGTACCGTCCGAGGGCGTAAACACGGCCGTCCCGTCGCGCAGGTAGAACGTATCGCCGGTGATCGTTTCCTGTACGCCGTTCGCACGTTCGATCGTGATCGTGTCGCCGCGCCAGACATCGGTGACGCGTTGGCCGTTGATCGTGTCGCGGGCACCGTTGCTGCTTGATATCCAGTTGTCGTTGTTCCTGTCGACGATTTCGAATGTCGTCGGAGACAGGGCGGTGCCTGCGGTGGGCGGATTGCCCGGGTCCATGACGTAGAACTGATCGTAATAAGTCGCCATCTTTACTGCCCTGGTAACGTTATTATTGGTTATTCGTTACGTGGTAAGCAGCGATCTGGGCGACACGAAGGCGCCTGTAAGGCGCAAAATTAACACAGGATTAAAAAGTGGCAGCCCGGCGACGGGCCAATTCAGAGCGCAGAGGGGCCGACCATACGAGCAAGGCTGCCGGTCGAGCCTTCGCTGATTTCCTCGCCGGTGAACGCCGTGGTGCCCCCGGAGGAGAGCGCGACTTCCAGCCGTTCGTGGAAATTTTCCGGCAGGGGAATCTGCAGCACGCGGCCGCTTGCATGGCCCAGTGTCCGCATTCGGTCGAGCACTTCGGCGGCGCTGGCTTTCTTAAGCATGATGAAAACCGCAGAGCCGCCTTCCGGCAGGCTCTCTCCCGCTTCGCGCAGGAAGGAGGTATTCAGCCCGACATCCGTGAACTTGCCCGAGATCACCCCGGCCCCGGCGCCCACTACTGCCCCGACCAGTGGCGACAGGAAAACCAACCCGAGGACGCCGCCCCAGACCGCGCCGCCGATCGCGCCGAGGACGACCGTATTGCTGTTCTCATGGACCCGGACCGCGCCGCTTTGCTCGCGGGTCACGACGACAATGTCCTGCGACCGGAAAAATCCCTCTTTCTCGAGGGCGGTCAGTTCCTCGCGCATCGCGAAACCGGCGGCTTCCGTTTCATGCGCCATCACCAGTAATTCGGACATCGTTACCTCCAGACAGAACAAAGGGCGAGACATCTGTCTCGCCCTTTGAAACGGTTCCGTGAGGGGGTGGGTTCCCTTATTCCGCCGGCACTGCCTGCGGCTCGTCGCTGAGCGGATAGGACAGATGCGCCAGCATTTCCTTCGGGCAGACCTGCAGGAAGTTGGCCTTCTCGGTCTCCCAGTGCTGGAGAATATCTGCGCCTTTGCGCGATCCCGTTTCGGCGACGTGACGCTCGATCAGGCCTTTCAGCTCGGCTTCCCAATGCTCGTGGCCCAGCCCGCAGGTGACGAGGCTTTCGAGATTGATCAGCTCTTCCGCCGTATTGTCCGGATCGTAGAGATAGGCCATGCCGCCGGTCATGCCCGCACCGAAGTTCGGGCCGATCGAGCCGAGGATCACCGCGACGCCGCCGGTCATGTATTCGCAACCGTTGGAGCCGCAGCCCTCGATCACCACTTTCGCACCCGAGTTACGCACCGCGAAGCGCTCGCCTGCGCGGCCCGCCGCGAAGAGGTAACCCTCGGTCGCGCCGTAAAGCACGGTGTTGCCGATGATCGTGTTCTCGGAGGCCACCAGCGGCGAAGCCATGGGCGGACGGACGACGATCATGCCGCCCGAGAGACCTTTGCCGACATAGTCGTTGGCATCGCCCGACACTTCGATCTTCAGACCCGGGGCCGCGAAGGCGCCCAGCGACTGACCGCAGGAGCCGGTCAGCTTCACCGTCAGGTGGTCCGATTGCAGCGCGTTGCGCATCCCGAAGTTCTTCACGATGTGCGAAGAGGCGCGCGTCCCGATGGTGCGCAGCGTGTTGCGCACCGCGTAGGAGAGCTGCATCTTCTCGCCATCCTCGAAGAAGCGGTGACCGTCCTTGATGATCTCGGCGTCGAGCGTGTCCGAAACCCAGTTACGCGGCTTCGAGCGGTCGTAGACGATCTTGTCCCAGCCATCGACGGTGATCAGGAGCGGATTGAGATCCAGATCGTCGAGATGCGCCGACCCGCGGCTCACCTGGCTGAGAAGATCGGCGCGACCGATCACCTCGTCGAGCGAACGCGCACCGATCGAGGCGAGGATTTCGCGTACTTCCTGAGCGTAGAAGGTGATGAGGTTCACCACCTTGTCCGCCGTGCCGGTGAACTTGGCGCGCAGCTCCGGATCCTGGGTGCAGACGCCCACCGGGCAGGTGTTCGACTGACACTGACGGACCATGATGCAGCCCATCGCGATCAGGGCGGCAGTGCCGATGCCGTATTCCTCGGCCCCCATCATTGCCGCCATCACGATGTCACGCCCCGTGCGCAGACCGCCATCGGTCCGCAGCGTGACGCGTTCGCGCAGGTTGTTCATCGCGAGAACCTGATGCGCCTCGGTCAGACCCATCTCCCACGGGAGACCGGCATATTTGATCGAGGTTGCGGGCGATGCGCCCGTGCCGCCGTTGTGGCCCGAGATCAGGATGATATCGGCCTTCGCCTTCGCGACACCGGCCGCAATCGTGCCGACGCCCGAGGACGCGACCAGCTTCACCGTCACTTTGACCTTCGGGTTGATCTGCTTGAGGTCGTAGATCAGCTGCGCGAGGTCTTCGATCGAGTAGATGTCGTGGTGCGGCGGCGGCGAGATCAGGGTCACGCCCTTGGTCGAGTGCCGCAGACGCGCGATCAGGTCGGTGACTTTCATCCCCGGAAGCTGGCCGCCTTCACCGGGCTTGGCACCCTGAGCGACCTTGATCTCAAGCTCTTCGCAGTGGTTGAGGTATTCGGCGGTGACACCGAAACGGCCCGACGCCACCTGCTTGATCTTCGCCGACGGGTTGTCGCCGTTCGGCTCGGGCACGAAATGCGCCGGGTCTTCGCCGCCTTCACCCGAGTCCGATTTCGCGCCGATCCGGTTCATCGCGACGTTCAGGAGCTTGTGCGCCTCGGGCGAAAGCGCGCCCAACGACATGCCCGGCGTCACGAAACGCTTACGGATCGAGGTGATCGACTCGACCTCTTCGATCGGCACCGGCTTGCCCAGCGATTTGATGTCCAGCATGTCGCGGATGTGGATCGGCGGGTTCGCCCGCATCATCGCGGAATACTGCTTCCACAGGTCATAGCTCGCGCGGTTACAGGCCGATTGCAGCATGTGCATCGACTGCGCGCCCCAGGCGTGGCTTTCGCCGGTGCGGCGCGCTTTGTAGAAGCCGCCGATCGGCAGCACGTCCTGACCGCCTTTCCAGCCCTTCGCATGCACGCCTTCAAGCGCGTGCTGGATGCCGTGCAGACCGATGCCGGAGATGCGCGAGTGCATGCCGGGGAAATATTCCGCGACCATCGCGCGCGACAGACCCACGGCTTCGAAGTTGAGACCGCCGCGATAGGAGGAAATCACCGAGATCCCCATCTTCGACATGATCTTCAGCAGACCGGCGTCGATCGCATCGCGATACTTGCGCATCGCATCGACGAGCGAGCCGCTCAGCAGCCCACGGTTGATCCGGTCGGCGATCGTGTCCTGCGCGAGATAGGCGTTCACTGTGGTCGCGCCCGAGCCGATCAGCACCGCGAAGTAATGCGGGTCGATACATTCCGCCGAGCGGACGTTGATCGAACAGAAAGTCCGCAGACCTTTCTGCGTCAGCCAGCTATGCACCGCCGAGGTCGCGAGGATCATCGGCATCGCGACCTTGTTCTCGTCCTGCTCCTCGTCGGTCAGCACGATATGCAGCGCACCCGAGCGCACCGCGTCTTCGGCTTCCTGACGGATCCGGGTCAGACCCTCGCGCAGCGCATCCTGATCCGCATTGGCCGGGAAGGTGCAGTCGATCATCGCCACCTGCTCGCCGAATTCCTTGAGCATGTGGTCGAATTCGGAATTCGCGAGGAACGGGCTTTCGAGGATCCAGATTTCGGTCTGCGAGCTGTCCTCGTCGAGAACGTTCTTCAGGTTGCCGAAGCGCGTCTTGAGCGACATCACCCGGCTTTCACGAAGCGAGTCGATCGGCGGGTTGGTCACCTGGCTGAAGTTCTGACGGAAGAAATGGCTCAGCGGACGGTATTGCTTGGACAGAACCGCAGGCGGCGTGTCGTCGCCCATCGAGGCGATGGCTTCCTTGCCGTCCTCTGCCATCGGCGCGAGAATCTGTTCAATCTCTTCGACCGTGTAGCCCGCTGCGACCTGACGCTTGCGCAGCGTGCCGCCGGAGAATTTCGGCTCTTCCGGCACGTCCACGAGGATCGCGTTCAGATCGGTAACCTTGCCGACCCATTCGCCGAAGGGCTGTGCCGCGGCCAGTTTGTCCTTGATTTCGGTGTCGTGGTAGAGCTTGCCCTCGCGCATATCGACCGCGATCATCTGACCCGGGCCAAGCGCGCCCTTTTCCACGACCGTCGCCTCATCGATCGGCACCATGCCGGCTTCCGAGCCTGCGATCAGGACGCCGTCACCGGTAATGACATAGCGCAGCGGGCGCAGGCCGTTGCGGTCGAGACCGCCGCAGACCCAGCGGCCATCGGTCATCGCCAGCGCGGCGGGGCCGTCCCACGGCTCCATCACGGCGTTGCAATAGGCATACATGTCCTGCCACGCGGAGGGCATCGTATCGGTGGATTTCGACCACGGCTCGGGCACGAGCATGGTCTTCACCATCGGCGCGTTGCGGCCCGAGCGGACCATCAGTTCGAACACCGCATCGAGCGCACCGGAATCCGACGCACCTGCCGGGATGATCGGCTTGATGTCTTCGGCGCTGTCGCCGAAGGCCGAGGAGGCCATGCGGATCTCGTGGCTCTTCATCCAGTTGGTATTGCCCTTGATCGTGTTGATCTCGCCGTTATGCGCCAGCATCCGGAAGGGCTGCGCCAGCCACCACTGCGGGAAGGTGTTGGTGGAATAGCGCTGGTGATAGATCGCGAAGGCGGATTCGAAGCGCTCATCCTTCAGATCGGGATAGAATTCCGCGACCTGCTCGGCCAGCATCATGCCTTTGTAGATGATCGAGCGCGTCGACAGCGAGCAGATGTAGAGCCCGTTGATCTGCGCAGCGATCGCCGCTTTCTCGATGCGGCGGCGGATGATGTAGAGCTCGCGCTCGAACTGCTCCTCGTCGATGTCCTTGTCGTTGCGGATCAGGATCTGCTCGATCTCGGGACGCGTTGCGTTGGCCTTCTCGCCCAGCACTTCGGTGTTCACCGGAACGTGGCGCCAGCCGTAGATGTAGTGACCCATCCGAAGAACTTCGGATTCGACGATCGTGCGGCAGCGCTCCTGCGCGCCGAAATCGGTGCGCGGCAGGAAGACCTGACCGACGGCAACCATTTTCTCCATGTCCGGCTCGTGGCCGGTGCGGCGGATCTGGTCGTAGAAGAAAGGGGCCGGGATCTGGACGTGGATGCCCGCGCCGTCGCCGGTCTTGCCGTCGGCATCGACCGCGCCGCGGTGCCAGATCGCCTTCAGCGCGTCGATGCCGTTCTCCACGACGCGGCGCGAGGCCTTGCCGTCGATCGACACCACGAGACCGACGCCGCAGGACGCCTTCTCGTCATCTTCCTTCCACAGCGAATTCTCGTTCATCCACTGGCGTTTCGCTTCCTCGGCGGCCACCCAGGCTTCGTCATATTTGGTCATTGCAGTGCCTCCTTGGAGAAAGAGCGGGAAAGGGGGGCGAGGCTGACGCGCGTGGGCCGCAGATCGGCCTCCGTCATCATCAGGTCGCAGTCATATTCGGGCGTCTCGGTCGAAAAACCGGGATCGCCGGGAAAGTCGAAGCGTACCGGGCTGTCGTCATAACTCACGACATCGCCCTGATCGTTCTCGAACCGCTCGGCACCGCTGAAGAACACGCGATACTTGCGCGAGATATATTGCGTGCCGGTGCGGGTCGCGACGGTTTGGCCGTTCTGGTCGTCTTCGCGCAGGTCGAAGGTGATTGTCTCGAGCGGAACATCGTCGATGCTGAGCGAGTTGCCGGTGAGGGCATCGCCGCCGACATAGCGGCGCAGGCCCCGGTAATTCGACCGCGTGACGAAATCGTAATCGTCCTTGCCATCCGACAAGAGCGCCGAGAACGAGGGCGCGTCCTTCGACGCGCCCGGATCGAACATCTCGATCTCGCCGGTATCGGTCGACACGCTTTCGAGCCAGCGGGTCTCGGAATCTATATGGCTCAGGTAATAGATGCCCTCGCCATCCGCGAACGCGGTCCAGAGATCGCCCTCGGGATCGGCGGCGCAGCGATAGTAATTGGCGACCTGACAGTTATGCATCTGCACGGTCATGAAGACCTCGCAGCCCTGCGGCGGCTTGAAGTCTGCGGCATGGGCGGGCAGGGCGCTGAAGAGCCCCCCGCAGATCGCCATGCCGAGAAAATTCGACCGCATCGCATGCATTCCTTTTCAGATCGACAGGGCGCGGATCACTCCGCTGCCACCGCCGCCACGTTTTCGAGATAGCTCAGGATCGAGCCAGCCGCTTCGCGCCCGTCGCGGATCGCCCAGACAACGAGGCTAGCACCGCGCACGATGTCGCCGACCGCGTAGACGCCGGGGATCGAGGTCGCGTGGGTGCCGAACTCGGCCTTCACGGTGCCCCAGCGGGTCGTTTCCAGATCGTCGGCGTCCCACGCGCCGGGCAGGTCTTCGGGCTCGAAACCGAGCGCCTTGATCACCAGGTCGGCCTCTTCGTCATAGATGCCGCCCTCGATCTTCTCGGGGCTCTGACGGCCCGACTTGTCCGGAGCGCCCAGACGCATCCGCTGCACCGAGCAGTTGGTGACGGGATTGCCCGAGAAGCCGGCCGGTGCGGAGAGCCAGACGAATTCCACGCCTTCTTCCTCGGCATTCTGCACTTCGCGCTGCGAGCCCGGCATGTTGGCGCGGTCGCGGCGATAGAGACATTTCACCGAAGTGGCGCCCTGACGGATCGCGGTGCGCACGCAGTCCATCGCGGTGTCGCCGCCGCCGATGACGAGGACGCGCTTGTCCTTGGCGTTTAGCGTGCCGTCCTCGAATTCCGGTACGTCGTCGCCGAAGCTCTTGCGGTTCGAGGCGGTGAGATAGTCGATCGCGCGCACGATGCCGGCGGCGTCTGCACCCTCGTCGGTCAGTTCGCGCGTCTTGTAGACGCCCGTCGCGATCAAAACCGCGTCATGCTTTCCGCGGATCGCGTCGAAGGAGATGTCGGTGCCGACATTGCAGTTCAGCACGAATTCGACGCCGCCATCTTCCAGCTGCTTCACGCGCTGCATGACGATGTCTTTCTCGAGCTTGAAGCCGGGGATGCCGTAAGTCATCAGGCCGCCCGCGCGGTCGTAGCGGTCATAGACGGTGACCTGAACGCCTGCGCGACGCAGCATGTCGGCCGCTGCCAGGCCGCCCGGACCCGCGCCGATGATGCCGACGCTTTCGGCACGCTCGGTCGCCGGTTTGATCGGCTTCACCCAGCCCATGTCGAAAGCGGTGTCGGTGATGTATTTCTCGACCGCGCCGATGGTGACGGTGCCGTGGCCCGACTGTTCGATCACGCAGTTGCCTTCGCACAGACGATCCTGCGGGCAGATGCGACCGCAGATTTCCGGGAAGGTATTGGTCGCCTGCGACATCTCGTAGGCTTCCTGCAGACGGCCTTCGGCGGTCAGGCGCAGCCAGTCGGGGATGTTGTTATGGAGCGGGCAATGCGTGTGGCAATACGGCACGCCGCACTGGCTGCAGCGGCTCGCCTGCTCGGCAGCCTTCTCGTCCGCGTATTCGCGATAGATTTCGTTGAAATCATGGGAGCGCACGTTCGCGTCGCGCTTCTGAGGCATCTCTTTCGCCGTCTTGACGAACTTGAGCATCGGTTGCTTGGCCATTGTGGCGCCTCCCTAGAAAACCGGTGGGTGCGCATGACTACACCGCTTGCCGCAGCAATAAAAGTAAGCAAGGCTGACCTAAATGTGCGTTTTTTGTGTGAGGTGCGCGAGAAGGCCCCTCAAAATCACTCAAACTAGGTCAGCTTAGTTTACGTTATTGCGGCTTTTCCCTGATTTTCCTGAAGATGACGCACCGCCAAAAAGCGATTCGCGCTTCGTCAGCCTAGCACACCGACCGCCGCGAGGCTCAGCAAGAGCCCACCGAAGATGATCCGGTAGATCGCGAAGATGGTGAAACGGTGCCCCTGAATGTAGCCAAGGAGCCATTTCACCGCGACAAAGGCCGTGATTGTCGAGACGATGAAGGCAACGCTGAGCGCGGTCCAGTCCTCGTTGCCGCCGGCCCCGTCCTTGAACTGTTTGAGCAATTCGTAACCGCTCGCCGCATACATGGTGGGGATGCCGACGAGGAAGGCGAATTCCGTCGCGGCCGCGCGGTTCGAGGTGCCCAGAAGCATCGCTACGAAGATCGTCGTGGCGGAACGCGAGGTGCCCGGAAAGACCCCGGCCACGATCTGCGCGATCCCGACTGCGATCGCGACACGCCAGAAGACGTGGCTGCTATCGGGCTGACGATCCGCGACCCGCTCGGCAAAGAGCATCCAGAAGCCGCCGATCACCAGCGCCCAGGCGACTGGCTGAATGGCCGTCGGCAACTCGAAGCCCATCTTCTTTACGATCAGGCCCAGAACGGCCGTAATCAGGAAGGCAACGGTCAGCTTCGCCAAATAGTCGCGGTTATCAGGATCGCGCCAGTTGAACAGCAGTTCCATCAGGCGGCGCCAGTAGATCAGCGTGACGGCGAGGATCGCCCCGGCCTGAATGACGATATTGTAGGTATCCGAGCGCGTACCGAGCCAATGTTCGGCGAGAATGAGGTGGCCAGTGCTCGAAATCGGGAGGAACTCGGTGATCCCTTCGATCACACCGAGCAGAACATCGTTCAGATAGCTCAAGAATACCGCCTATGTCAGAACTGCGCCGCACGCGACGCTTGGAGGTGGGTCAGGTCTTGCGAAGGTTCTTCGCGGAAGCCTTGATGTCGTCATACTGGCCACCGGGACGGAAGCGCCACAGGTAGCCGGGCATCACGGCTTCCATTGCCATAGGATGGATTCCGAGATCGGAGAAGCCTTTCGCCCCCTCGGACACGACATTGTCAGCCTGCAGGTTCTTCACCTGATCGCGCGTGAGGATGCGGTTGGTGAACAGCCCGCCGGTGACGGCCTGGCCCAGATCGAAGACGCCGCCCATGATGCTTGCGATCCAGCGCGGCAGCGACAGCACGAGCCGACGACGGTGGATCACTGCCAGCATCTGCTTCATCAGGTCGTGGAAGGTTTCTACATCCGGCCCGCCGAGTTCATAGATGCCGGGCGCGACTTTCCCGTCGGCGCCCATGACCGCCACCTTCGCGACATCGTCGACGAAGACCGGCTGGAACTTGGTCTTGCCACCGGTGATCGGAAGGATCGGGGTGAAGCGCGCCATCGAGGCGAACTTGTTGAAGAAACCGTCCTCGTTGCCGAAAATGATCGAGGGACGCAGGATCACGGCCTGCGGATAGGCCTCCAGAACCGCTTTCTCGCCCGCAGCCTTGGTGCGGGCATATTCGCTGGGGCTGTCCGGATCGGCGCCAATGGCCGAGATCTGCACCAGTTTCGGCACGTTCATCTCTGCTGCGATACGTGCCACGCGGCCTGCGCCTTCGGCCTGCACCGCCCCGAACTTGTTCTTGCCTTCGTTCACCAGGATGCCGACGCAGTTGATCACCGCATCCGCGCCCTGCATCGCCGCGCGCACGCTGGCATCATCGCGAATGTTACAGAAGACCGGCTCGACTTGCCCGACCGCACCGTAGGGTTTGACGAAGAGCGCCTCGTTCGGACGCCGGACCGCAACGCGAATCCGCCAACCGTCCTTTGCCATGCGCCGCGCGATATACCGCCCGACGAACCCCGAACCGCCGTAGATCGTAACCAGCTTGGACATGGGCAGAGGCCTTTCCTTGCAAGAATTTCGTCCTTTGATTACCGCCTCGCCCCCGCGGGAACAAGGCCAAAGACCCGAAGAGTGAAAGCTTGCGAATTTTTCGTGTCGATCCCCGTTGACAGTCCCAGCGCCGCTCTGTATCTCGCGCTCCACGACACCTGCCCAGGTGGCGGAATTGGTAGACGCGCACGGTTCAGGTCCGTGTGCCGCAAGGCGTGGAGGTTCGAGTCCTCTCCTGGGCACCAAAATCAAGTGAAAAAGCTCGGAAAACTTCGGTTTTTCGGGCTTTTCTCTTTTTTCGGGCAGATTTTGCCACACAAACTGCCCCACGACCGCAGTTTATGCGGACGAAAAGCCAAGTTAGGTTCGAACTTTTATCTTACGTTTGCGGGCCTGATGCCTCGGGCATTCGCGCCGGCAGATTCGAGCAGTGAACTCTTATAAACTCAGACGCTTCGACGTTCAGAGCGCTCAGCCACACGCAGAGCTCAATGACGTCGAGGCGACGCTCGCAGAGTTCGACTTTTGCGATGTACGAACGATTACGCCCCAAACGGACAGCCAAGTCCGTCTGCGAAAGCCTGTGCTGAGCTCGAAGCTCAACCAAAGCTCTAATCAGCGCTCTATATTCTGGCGTATGTTGCGCGCCGGCCATGCGTTCCTGCCCTGTAGACATCGACGCATAGCTCATGATAACGCGTGCTCCCAAAATAGGAGCAGCAGATGCATGACGCAGATTTTGTCTATCTCGATTTCCGGTTTCAGGAAGCGGGATGGCTTGAAGGAATACGACTTCGCTTAACCGGAACAGTACCGGATGAGTTGGTCTCGAGCGGAGTCCGAAACCAAGTATTCGAAGTCGAAAGAGAAGAGGAAAGAAAGATCATCAATATTACGAATCGTTGCCTTGCGCTGACCGAGCCGAAAACGAGTAGCCTCAGCAAAGAGAATTGCGAACACTTAGCGCGCGTACTCGTGATGAAAGGCTTTAGCGCTGATTGGCTAAGGTCGGAGCGTGCTGACCTTGTCCTGCGACCGGGCACGCTCTTGGATGACGTTTATCGCAAAGAGCTGATCGATCACCTCTGTTCCGCGTAGCTTGCACTTCGCCGGGGCCAGGTCACCGATCCAAAATGCGGTCGAGTTGCTTTCCGTACGCTTGCTCTTCGACTCTCCAGAATCCGGAATAGGTCAGCTACAACTGAACACTGAACATTTTATTATCTCGAAGGCAAAGTTTGCGCTCGAAAATCGGATTTGGTGGCCCTCTCAAGTGAGGAGAGTGCGTATCTCCGAAGAGGCTAACCTACCGTCTGTTGCGGGACCCCATGTTCAAGTGACCAGGTGATCTTGAGCACGATCTCTCAGCAACGATTGGGGTAACAGAAAGAAGATAATTCTGCGGCCGCTGCCGCTTTTGAGCAGCGACCGCGACAGATTCGCGCCGCTCGAACGAGAAGCGCATCATAGGTTTCATCGCGCACCTTCAACTTATCAAAGCGAGGTGCCACAGCTGCGAAAAATCGAGAAAAGTGGTTTGCGTGGCTGAACCTCAGACGCAAGGGTCGTCTATAAGCGGCGAGGGCTTGGCGAAAGCGCGAAGATCTTTCGCATCGATGATCGTGACACGGCTTCCATCGATTTTTACACCATAGGGCTCCAACTGCCGAATGGAGCGGCTCAGATTTTCGGGTGTCATGCCCAGATACGCGGCCAGTCGGCGCTTCTCTATTCCAAGCTCAAAGACATCTTCCTTTTCCGCACATGAATGACGATGGACGAGGTAGTTGGCGAGACGCTCGAGCGAAGTGCGAAGCTTGAGGTTTTTTGCATCACGTACAACGCCTCGATACCCCTGTGCTAATTCGGTTACCACGTTACGCGCGAATGTCGGGTCGGCGTCGAAGATCGCGCGCACGTCCTCCGAGGGCACCAAAATGACACGCGATTTCTCGAGCGTGCGCGCGGACATCAGGTAGGGCGCCGCTTTGACGGTCGCCGCGACGATGAAGGTCGAGACAGGCTGCAAGGTCGCCATTGTCGTCTCGCGCCCGTTCCATGTCGCGAACAGTTCCACCGATCCGCCGGTGACGACGTGAAGGAAATCGCTCGTTTCGCCCTCGGTGAACAGCTCGATCTGCGGAGGGAAATTCTGCACATAGGCCCCGCGGATCAATGCGGAAAAGTTCTCGTCATCCATTCCGGAGAAGAGTTGGAGGTTGCGAATCTCGCTGGCTTCGTCGTCGCTCAAACGGATGGCCATGTTTCACCTCTCATCGTGCCTGACATATTTAGCTTGATAAATATCAAGCCGTCGATTGTCACCTGTCCGCGATCGTATTGATATGCGTTTTTTGCAGGCATGATGCTTGCCGCCCGCTGATTTATTTTGACCCTTCATGCTTAACGGTTTGATTTCGATCAACCAGTTCCAGTCTCCCTCCCTGTTGATCTGTCCGCAACCGGACCGGCGGTTCACGTCGGCCAAACTTCGGAGAGAGACAATGCATACACTCGAAGGAGTCACGCGCTCGGACCAATATCGGGCACTGGGGCTCAGCACATTCGCCTTCACCGTCTGCTTCGCGGTCTGGACGATCTTCTCGATCATCGGCGTGAAGATCAAACAAGAGCTCGGGTTGTCCGATACCCAATTCGGGCTGCTGGTCGCGACGCCGGTTCTGACCGGGTCAATCAGCCGTATCTTCCTTGGCGTCTGGACCGAGCAGTTCGGTGGCCGGATCATGTTTCCGCTGCAGATGCTCATCACCGCTGTCGCCGTCTGGCTGCTGGCCACGGTTCACAGCTACGAGGTATTCCTTATCGCGGCGCTCGGGCTCGGCCTCGCTGGCGGGTCCTTCATCGTGGGCGTCGCCTACACGTCTCGCTGGTTCGAGAAAGAGCGTCAGGGCACTGCCTTGGGCATCTTCGGTGCGGGAAACGTCGGAGCCGCGGTGACGAACTTCGCCGCGCCGTTCCTCGTCGTCGCGCTCGGTTGGGAAGGCACTGCGAAAGTCTACGCTCTGGTTCTCGCCGCGACGGCGGTGGTTTTCTACCTGACCTCGAAGACCGACCCGGTGCAGCAGGAACGCAAGAAGACCGGGGCCAAGCCGGTCTCGGCAGGCGACCAACTCGCGCCGCTCAAGAATATCCAGGTCTGGCGCTTCGCCATCTACTATTTCTTCGTCTTCGGCGGCTTTGTCGCGCTCGCCTCGTTCCTGCCGCGCTATTACGTCGGCGCTTACGGGCTGCCGCTCACGACGGCCGGCGTCTTCGCTGGCTTCTACTCCCTGCCCGGGTCCGTGTTCCGCGCCCTCGGTGGTTGGATGTCGGATAAATGGGGCGCACGCTTCGTGATGTATCTGACCTTCCTCGTCTCGCTCGTGCTGCTGTTCGTGATGAGCTACCCCGAGACCAGCTACACGGTCGTGGGCATCCACAGCCCGATCTCGTTCACCTTCGGTCTCAACGCGACGATGTTCATGGTCATGACCGTGATCCTCGGCTTCGTGATGAGCCTCGGGAAAGCGGCGGTCTACAAGCACATCCCGGTTTACTATCCGCATCATGTGGGAGCCGTCGGCGGTCTCGTCGGCATGATCGGGGGACTGGGCGGTTTCTTCCTGCCCATCAGCTTCGGCTTCCTCCTCGATCGGACAGGTGTCTGGACGGCGCCCTTCATGCTTCTCTTCGTGCTGGTCCTCGTCTCGGTGATCTGGATGCACGTCGCCATTCGCCGCATGGAACACGCCCGGCACCCCGGCCTCAAAGGAGAGAAGTACCTCTCCGACGTGCCCGACGAGCCGTTCGCGAAGTCGATGCCCTGATGCTCGTGACGGGCTGTCCATCGGGTAGCCCGTCTTCTCCCCTCGCACATTTCTCAAGGAGCCACTCCAATGGCCACGACAATAGCAACTTCAGGTCAGAGCGGATACGTGCTGACCGACTGGCGTCCCGAGGATCCGGAGTTCTGGAAAACCCGCGGGCACGCAATCGCCACCCGCAACCTGTGGATCTCGATTCCTGCCCTTCTCCTCGCCTTCTCGGTCTGGATGGTGTGGTCCGTCGTCGTCGCCAAGCTTCCCGCGATCGGCTTCGACTACTCGACCGGACAGCTGTTCTGGCTGGCGGCACTGCCCGGGCTGTCGGGCGCGACCCTGCGCATTTTCTACAGTTTCATGATCCCGATCTTCGGCGGACGCAAATGGACGGCGTTCTCGACCGCGACGCTGCTGCTGCCCGCGCTCGGTATCGGGTTCGCGGTGCAGAATCCCGAGACTCCCTATGTCGTCTTCCTGCTGCTCGCGCTGCTCTGCGGTTTCGGTGGCGGAAACTTCGCCTCCTCGATGGCCAATATCGCATATTTCTACCCCAAGAAGACCAAGGGGAACGCGCTGGCTCTCAATGCGGGCCTCGGCAATGCGGGTGTCTCGGTGATGCAGTTCGTCGTGCCGATCGTGATCACCACGGGCGTCTTCGGCTCCCTCGGCGGCGCGCCGCAGCAATTGTCGGCAGGGGGTGAGCTTTTCCTGCAGAACGCCGGCTTCGTCTGGGTGCCCTTCATCGTTCTTTCGGCGATCGCGGCATGGTTCGGAATGAACGACATCGCATCGGCCAGCGCTTCGTTCAAACAGCAATCGGTGATCTTCTCGCGCTTCCACAACTGGGTGATGTGCGTGCTCTACACCGGCACGTTCGGAAGTTTCATCGGCTATTCCGCGGGCTTCCCGCTGCTCATGAAGACGCAGTTTCCCGAAGTGGACGTGCTGCAATTCGCCTTCCTCGGGCCTCTCGTGGGCGCGCTGAGCCGGGCCGGCACGGGTTGGATTTCCGACAAGTTCGGTGGCGGTCGCGTGACCTTCTGGACCTTCGTCGGAATGATCGTCGCCGTCTGGGGTGTGCTGCAGTTCCTGCCCTCGGCGGGTGACGCCGGTAGCTTCTGGGGCTTCTTCGCCTGCTTCATGGCGCTGTTCTTCCTGACCGGCGTGGGCAATGCCTCGACCTTCCAGATGATCCCCTCGATCATGCGTCAGGAAGTGCCGCGTCTGAACCCGCATCTCGACGCGGCCGCCACGCTCAAGCAATCGGAGCTCGAGAGCTCGGCGATCATCGCCTTCACCTCGGCGATCGCGGCCTACGGCGCCTTCTTCATCCCGAAATTCTACGGCACGTCGATCAGCCTGACCGGCGCTCCCAACGCAGCTCTGTGGGGCTTCATGATCTTCTACGCAATCTGCGTGGTGGTGACCTGGTTCTTCTACAGCCGCAAGGGCGCCTCCGTTCCCTGCTGACACTACCGGCGCGCGCCGTGTCGTCCCGCGGCGCGCGCTTAAAACCCATTTCCGCAAGGAGACGCGACATGAGCCACTTGCTCGACAGACTTAATTTCCTGCAATCCAAGGAGTTGGAGCAGTTCTCCGACGGCCACGGGCAGGTGACCCGCGAGGACCGTAAATGGGAAGAGACCTATCGGTCCCGCTGGCGTCACGACAAGATCGTCCGCTCGACCCATGGGGTGAACTGCACCGGGTCTTGCAGTTGGAAGATCTACGTGAAGTCGGGGATCGTGACATGGGAGACCCAGCAGACCGATTACCCGCGCACGCGTCCCGGATTGCCCAACCACGAACCGCGCGGCTGTGCCCGCGGCGCCTCCTACAGCTGGTATCTCTATTCCGCCGCGCGGATGAAGCACCCGATGGTGCGCGGCAAGCTGCTGAAAATGTGGCGCGAGATGCGCAAGACGAAGTCGCCGATCGAAGCCTGGAGTTCGATCCAGAGCGATCCCGTGCTGCGCGCCGAATACACCAAGGCGCGCGGCAAGGGAGGTTTCGTCCGCGCAAGCTGGGACGAGGCCACCGAGATCGCGGCGACCGCCAATGCCTATACCGCGAAGACCTATGGCCCCGACCGCGTCTTCGGCTTCTCGCCGATCCCCGCGATGTCGATGGTCAGCTACGCCGCCGGCGCGCGCTACCTCTCGCTGCTGGGGGGTACCTGCCTGTCCTTCTACGACTGGTACTGCGACCTTCCGCCTGCCTCGCCGCAGACCTGGGGCGAGCAGACCGACGTGCCGGAATCGGCCGACTGGTATAACGCGGGCTTCCTGTTGATTTGGGGCTCGAACGTCCCGCAGACTCGCACGCCGGACGCGCATTTCTACACCGAGGCCCGCTATCGTGGCACCAAATCCGCCGTGATCTGCCCCGACTACTCGGAAGCCTCCAAGTTCGGTGACATCTGGCTCAACCCGAAGCAGGGCACGGACAGTGCGCTCGCCATGGCGATGGGGCACGTGATCCTGCGCGAATATCACCTCGACCGGCAGGCCGAGTATTTCGAGGATTACGCGCGGCGCTATTCGGACATGCCGATGCTGGTGGTGCTCGACGAGCAGGACGGCCGGCACGTCCCCGGCAAGCTGCTGCGTGCGTCCGATCTCGATGGCGCGTTGGGCGAGGCGAATAACCCCGACTGGAAAACTGTCGCCCATGACGAAACCTCCGGCAATCTGGTCGTGCCCAACGGATCGATCGGGTTCCGCTGGGGCGAAGAGGGCAAATGGAACCTCGAGGACCGCGCCGGTGCGGGCGAAACGCGTCTGCGCCTGAGCCAGGTGATGGAAGAGGACCACGATGAGGTGGTCGGGGTCGATTTCCCCTATTTCGGCGGCGCGGCCACCGAGAATTTCGTCAAGTGCCAGCATCCCGAGGTGCTCACTCGCAACGTGCCGGTGAAGAAGGTCACGCTCGCAGATGGCCGCGAGGCCATGGTCGCCACCGTGTTCGACCTGCTCTGTGCCAATTACGGTCTCGACCGGGGGTTGGGCGGCGACTGGGTGAGTCACGATTTCGCCGATGACCTGCCTTACACCCCCGCCTGGGCGGAGAAGATCACGGGCGTGTCGGCCGACAAGATCATCGCCGTGGCCCGCGAGTTCGCGACCAATGCCGAGAAGACGCATGGCAAGTCCATGGTGATCCTCGGGGCCGGTCTGAACCACTGGTACCACATGGACATGAACTACCGCGGCATCATCAACCTGCTGGTGATGTGCGGCTGTGTCGGTCAGGAAGGTGGTGGCTGGAGCCACTACGTGGGGCAGGAGAAGCTGCGTCCGCAGACCGGCTGGCTGCCGCTGGCCTTCGGCCTCGATTGGTCGCGCCCGCCGCGGCAGATGAACGGCACGTCGGCCTTCTACGCTCATACCGACCAGTGGCGCTACGAGACGCTGGGTGTGCGCGAAATTCTCTCGCCGACGGCGCCCAAGGGCGACTGGGACGTGTCGCTGATCGACTACAACATCCGCGCGGAACGGATGGGCTGGCTGCCTTCGGCACCGCAGCTCAAGACCAACCCGCTCGAGGTCACGAAAGCCGCGAAAGCCGCCGGGATGGATCCGAAGGACTACGTAGCCGAGAAGCTCAAGTCGGGCGACTTGCAGATGTCTTGCGAGGACCCGGACGCGCCCGAGAACTGGATGCGCAACCTGTTCGTGTGGCGGTCGAACCTTCTCGGGAGCAGCGGCAAGGGGCATGAATACTTCATCAAGCACTTGCTGGGCACCGATAACGGCGTGATCGGCAAGGATCTCGGCGAAGAGGGCGGCTCGAAGCCCACCGAGGCCGTCTGGCGTGACGAAGCACCCGAAGGCAAGCTGGACCTGCTGGTCTGCATCGACTTCCGGATGTCGACGACGGCCGTCTACTCGGATGTCGTGCTGCCGACGGCGAGCTGGTACGAGAAGAACGACCTCAACACCTCCGATATGCACCCGTTCATCCACCCGCTGCAGGCGGCCGTGGACCCGGCCTACGAGAGCAAGTCCGACTGGGAGATCTTCAAGGCGATCGCGAAGAAATTCCAGGAGGTGGCGCCGGAGGTTCTGGGTGTCGAGACCGACATCGTTCAGGCTCCGATCCTGCACGACACGGCGGGCGAACTTGCCCAGCCGGAGGTGCGAGACTGGAAGAAGGGCGAGTGCGACCTGATCCCGGGGGAGACCGCGCCGAACTACGTCACAGTCGAGCGCGACTACACCACGCTCTATGATCGGTTCGTTGCGGTGGGGCCGCTGCTCGACAAGCTCGGCAACGGCGGCAAGGGCATCGGTTGGAAGACCGAGCACGAAGTGGAGGCGCTGCGCAAGCTCAACGGTGTCTGGGAAGACGGTCCCGCCAAGGGTTGCGCGAAGATCGTGACGGATATCGATGCGGCCGAGGTGATCCTGATGCTCGCCCCCGAAACCAACGGCGAGGTGGCGGTGAAGGCGTGGGAAGCGCTCGAGAAGCCCACGGGCCGCGCGCACAAGCATCTCGCCGAGGGGCAGGAGCACACCAAGATCCGCTTCCGCGACATCGCCGCGCAGCCGCGCAAGATCATCTCGTCGCCGACCTGGTCGGGCATCGAGAGCGAGGATGTCTGCTACAATGCGGGCTACACCAACGTCCACGAACTGATCCCGTGGCGCACCCTGACGGGCCGCCAGCAGCTCTATCAGGATCACCTCTGGATGCGTGCCTTCGGAGAGGGCTTCGTGTCCTATCGCCCGCCGGTCGACCTCAAGACGGTGACGCAGGAGGTGGTCGCGGGCGACGAGAAGCATGTCGTGCTCAACTTCATCACGCCGCACCAGAAGTGGGGCATCCACTCCACTTATTCGGACAACCTGCTGATGCTCACGCTGAACCGCGGCGGGCCAGTGGTCTGGATCTCCGAGACCGACGCCAGGAAAGCCGGGATCGAGGATAACGACTGGATCGAGGCGTACAACGTGAACGGCGCCCTGACCGCGCGCGCGGTCGTCTCGCAGCGGATGAAGGAAGGCACGATCTTCATGTATCACGCCCAGGAGAAGATCGTGAACACGCCCGGCTCGCAGAAGACCGGCCTGCGCGGAGGCATCCACAACTCGGTGACCCGCGCCACGCTCAAGCCCACGCATATGATCGGTGGCTACGCCCAGCTTTCCTACGGGTTCAACTACTACGGCACCGTTGGTGCGAACCGCGACGAATTCGTCGTGGTCCGCAAGATGAAGAAGATCGACTGGCTCGATGAGCCCGCTACCCAGGAGGCAGCAGAATGAGAGTGCGCGCACAAATCGGCATGGTGCTGAACCTCGACAAATGCATCGGGTGTCACACCTGCTCCGTGACCTGCAAGAACGTCTGGACCAGCCGCGATGGCGTTGAATACGCCTGGTTCAACAATGTGGAAACAAAGCCCGGCACGGGCTACCCGACCGACTGGGAGAACCAGAAGCGCTGGAACGGCGGCTGGAAACGCACCTCGTCGGGCAAGCTGATGCCGCGGCAGGGGTCGAAGTGGCGGATCGTGGCGAATATCTTCGCCAATCCTGACCTGCCCGAGATCGACGACTATTACGAGCCGTTCGATTTCGACTACGAGCACCTCGCCAACGCGCCCGAAATGAAGGCGTTTCCGACCGCACGTCCGCGCTCGAAGATCACCGGAGAGCGGATCGAGAAGATCGAAAAGGGCCCGAACTGGGAGGAAATCCTCGGCGGTGAATTCTCGAAACGCTCGAAGGATTACAACTTCGAGGGCGTCCAGAAGGAAATCTACGGGGAATACGAAAACACCTTCATGATGTACCTGCCGCGCCTGTGTGAGCATTGCCTCAACCCGGCCTGCGCGGCGTCCTGCCCCTCGGGCGCGATCTACAAGCGCGAGGAAGACGGCATCGTCCTGATCGATCAGGAAAAGTGCCGCGGCTGGCGGATGTGTGTTTCGGGCTGCCCCTACAAGAAGGTCTATTACAACTGGTCGACTGGGAAATCCGAGAAATGCACCCTGTGCTATCCGCGGATCGAAAGCGGCAACCCGACCGTGTGCTCGGAGACCTGCGTGGGCCGCATCCGGTATCTGGGCGTCATGCTCTATGATGCCGACAAGATCGAGAAGGCGGCGAACGCGCCGTCTGAGCAGCAGCTCTACGACGCGCAACTGGACGTTTTCCTCGACCCCAACGATCCGGCAGTGATCGAGGCCGCGCGTGCCGATGGCATTCCCGAGGACTGGATCAAGTCGGCGCAGCAAAGCCCGATCTGGAAGATGGCGATGGAGTGGAAGGTCGCCTTCCCGCTGCATCCCGAATACCGGACGCTGCCGATGGTCTGGTATATTCCGCCGCTCTCGCCGATCCAGAACGCCGCCGAGGCGGGCTCGATTGGCATGGATGGCGCGATGCCGGACGTGAAGAGCCTGCGTATTCCGCTGCGCTATCTCGCCAACATGCTGACTGCTGGGGACGAGGCGCCCATCGCGAACGCGCTCGAGCGGATGCTGGCGATGCGGGCCTACATGCGTGCCAAGACCGTCGACGGCGTTCGCGACGAAGGCATCGCGGCGCGTGTCGGCCTCTCGGGGCGGGTGATCGAGGATATGTACAAGATCATGGCCCTTGCCGACTACGAAGATCGCTTCGTGATCCCGACCACGCATCGCGAACAGGTCGAGGATGCCTACGACCTGCGCGCGGGGACCGGGTTCACTGATTGCAACGGCTGCTCGACCGGCATCTCGAAGGGTTCGCTCTTCGGTGGGTCGAAACGTCCGCTCAAGATGCCGCAGGAGGTGCAGTGATGGCGCATCAACCCAATGACCGCACGCTCAAGGCCTTTTCGGTCCTGTTGAGCTATCCGACGATCGAGCTGCAGCGCGCGGCGCCGGAAATCGGGGGCGTTCTCGCCTCCGAAACCCGGTTGACCGCTGCGGCGCGGCGCGCGTTGCGGCCGCTCGTCGAGGAAATCGGCGAACGCGATATCTACGCGCTCGAAGAGACCTATGTGATGCTCTTCGACCGCTCGCGCAGCCTGTCGCTCAACCTCTTCGAGCATGTCCACGGCGAGAGCCGCGACCGGGGAGGCGCCATGGTCGATCTGCTCGAGACCTACCGCGCCGCCGGTTTCGAACCGGCGACGACCGAATTGCCCGACCACCTGCCGGTTCTTCTGGAGTTTCTGTCGACCCGACCGGCGCAGAAGGCGAGCGATATGCTGGCCGACGCAGCGCATATCCTCGCCGCGATCGGCGAACGGCTGGCCAAACGCGAAAGCGCCTATGCCGCGGTGTTCGAGGCCCTGGTGCAGATGTCCGGTGCAACGGCCGACGAAGACGCGGTGGCCGAGATCCTCGCGCGGCCCGATCCGTCCCCCACCGATCTCGAGGAGATCGACAAGATCTGGGAAGAAACCGAGGTGACCTTCGGTCCCGACCCGAATGCCGGCTGCCCGCAAGTGCGGGACATGCTCGCGCAAATGGACTCGCCCACACAGCGCCGCGCCAAGACCGCGGCGGAATGACGGAGGCACAGATGAATACGTTTCTCTTCGGGATTTATCCCTATATCGCACTGTCCGTGATGTTCCTGGGCTCCATCGCCCGTTACGAACGTGACCCCTTCACGTGGAAAACCTCGTCGAGCCAGATGCTGCGGCGGCGGCACTTCGTTATCGCATCGATCCTGTTCCACGTCGGCGTTCTGGTGATCTTCGCAGGGCACCTCGTGGGGCTTCTGACCCCGATCTGGGTCTTCGACATGCTGCATGTCAGCCATGGTGCCAAGCAGATCCTCGCCATGGTCGCTGGCGGCATCGCCGGGGTGATGGCGCTTATCGGCGGCGGGATGCTCATGTATCGTCGCTGGACCGATCCGCGCATCCGTCTGACGTCGAGCTTTGCCGATATCGGCATACTTGCACTGCTTCTGGTGCAGTTGCTGCTCGGGCTCGGAACGGTGCCGGTCAGCTGGCAACATGCCGACGGTCACGAGATGGTCAAGTTCATGACCTGGGCGCAGATGATCTGGACCTTCCAGCCGGGCGCTGCCGACTATGTCGCGGGCGCGGCGCTCGTGTTCAAGCTGCACATCGTTCTCGGACTGACCATCTTCCTGCTGGTCCCGTTCACGCGGCTCGTTCACATCGCCTCGGGTATCTTCGCGCCGCTGCGTTACCTTCTGCTGCGCCCCGGCTACCAGATCGTGCGGTCCCGTCGCGCATCCGCTCTGCCGGAACGCGACGCCACCGTCGTCAAGAAACCGCGCATCGTTGCGGCGAAGCAACCCTCGGCTGCGGAGTGAATAACATGACCAAACCGCTCTTTCCCGACGTCGTCGTGAACGGCCAGACGATCCCTTCCGCGGCAATCGCCGCGGAAGCCCAACACCATAGCGGCCCGAGCAAGAAGCCCGGCATCGCCTGGCGTCGGGCCGCAAATGCGCTCGCGATCCGGGCGTTGCTCTTGCAGGAAGCGGCGCGGCGTGCGCTTGTCGCCGATCCGCAGGAAGTCGCCCCGGGACAAACCGAGACCGAGGACGAGGCACTCATTCGTGCTCTTCTCGAAGATGCCGTGGAGGTTCCCGTCCCCTCCGAGGAGGCGATCCGCGCCGAATGGGAGCGGGACCCGACCCGTTTCCGCGCGCCGCCGCTCTGGGAAGCCGCCCATATCCTGATCGCTTGCGACCCGCGCGACGCGGCTCAGCGCGAGGCGACGGCCGCCCGCGCGCGCACTCTGGCGAAAGAGGCGGTGGCGAACCCGAAAAGCTTCGCGCGCTTGGCCAAGGAGAACAGCGATTGTTCATCTCGGGGCGAGGGCGGGTTCCTCGGCCAGCTCGGGCCCGGCGATACAGTCCCTGAATTCGAGCAGGCCCTGCGTGCACTTCGCGAAGAGGAGATCACCTCCGAGCCGGTGCTGAGCCGCTTCGGCTGGCACGTGATCCGGCTCGATGCTGCGGCCGAAGGTGCACCGCTTCCCTACGAGACCGTGCGTCCGCGCATTGCCGAAGCGATGGAGAAGGCGGCATGGACCCGCGCCGTGCGCGGCTTCGTTGGCGATTTGGCCGCCCGGGCGGAGGTCTCCGGCGTCGAGCTGGCGGCATAAGGCGAACGCGATGCTGAGTGACCTCTTCAAGCGCAACCGCACCTGGTCGGAACGCCGCAAGGCCGAAGAGCCGAGCTACTTCTCGCGGCTCGCGACGCGCCAGAACCCGGAGTTTTTCTGGGTCGGCTGCGCCGACAGCCGTGTGCCTGCGAATGTCGTGGCCGGGCTCGATCCCGGCGAGGTCTTCGTCCACCGTAATGTCGCCAACGTCGTGCATTCCTCGGACATGAACCTGCTGAGCGCACTCGAATTCGCCGTCGAAAGCCTCGGTATCCGCGAGATAATCGTCTGCGGCCATTACGGATGCGGTGGGGTCAAGGCGGCGACCGAGGATATGCTGGGCGGTCTGACAGATCACTGGCTCGAGCCCATTCGTCGCCTGGCGCGCGCTTACGCGATCGATCTTGGCCAACTGGCCGAGATCGAGGCCCGACGCGACAGGCTGGCGGAGCTCAATGTGATCGAGGGCGTGCGGCGTATCGCTGAGACACCAATACTTCAGCGCGCTTGGGCCGCCGGCGAGCCAGTCAAGGTTCACGGACTAATCTATGGCCTCAAGGACGGCGTGCTTGCCGATCTTGACTGCACGATCACCCGCGCCAGTGTTTTCGGTGAGGATGTTCCGCACCTAAGTGCTGCAGCGGATTGAACGGAAAGGACAAAAGATGTTTCCCATTGCCGCTATCGAAAGCCCCGGTCGGGGCGACGCGGACTTCCTGATGGCGCGATTTGCGCGACAGACGATTTCGCGCGGACTTCGCGTGTGTGGCGTTGTGCAGGTCAATATCGATCGACCCCAGAGCCACGCTTGCGACATGGACATCCAGGTCCTGCCCAATGGGCCCGTTCTGTCGATTTCTCAGGCACTCGGCGCGGGATCTCGCGGATGCCGTCTTGATCCCGCCGCGCTCGAGACCTCCGTCGCGGCGGTGTCGCGCAGTCTCGCCGACGGGGCCGATCTGCTCGTGGTGAACAAGTTCGGCAAAATGGAAGCCCAAGGACGCGGGTTTCGCCCGGTTATCGCGGAGGCGATCTCGCGGGGCATTCCCGTCCTCGTCGGTATCAATGGTCTGAACGGGCCCGCCTATGACGCGTTTACGGGCGAATACGGGTGCCGCCTGCCGTTCTCGATTGATGCGATCAGCAACTGGTTTGACGACGCGCGCGGTCTTGTCGGAGCTTGAGGGAACTTCGAGGTCCCCTCATCCCGGTGGCTACCAAGGTGGCGTTTGAGGCTACTTTGCAGACCCCGACAGCCACATCGGAAGTTCGCGGGAAATCCGGCTCGGTCGATCGACGGAGAAGGTTAAGCCGCCTTCGGGATGCGAGGTCGTCTTGGCTTGCCCGGAAGTGCGCCAAGACTCTCAGGCATTTTACGACGCGCGCGAATAGCGCACCCCCTCCGGCACATGCTGATCGAAAATCGAAGCGATCATCCGTGTTAACGGTCGACCTTCCGGTGCAATGCTGATGCGCTTTCCCGTCAGCCTTGCGAATGGCGCGAAGCGCGTGGCCATTTCCGTCAGGCAAGGCAGCAGCTTCTGGGCATCGGTGCCGAACTCCTGGCTCAAATCGCCAAGATCCACTGCGAACCGACACATCAACTCCTCGATCGCCCGAGCGCGCAGCTGGTCTTCGGGGCTTAACTGATAGCCACGAGTGCCCGGAAAAACACCGGTTGCAATCCGCTGCTGATAAGCCGCGGTCGCGGGCGCATTCTGGACATAACCTTCCGAAAAGCGCGAAATCGACGATGCCCCGAGCCCTATGAGAGTGCTGCATGTGTCGGTCGTGTATCCTTGG
Source organism: Thioclava sp. F42-5 (assembly GCF_002213195.1). NCBI lineage: Bacteria > Pseudomonadati > Pseudomonadota > Alphaproteobacteria > Rhodobacterales > Paracoccaceae > Thioclava > Thioclava sp. F42-5. The sequence continues at coordinate 35 of NZ_NBNZ01000008.1, read as the reverse complement.
AAATTGCGACGCAGCCGTCCGGCTTCGAGCGCCGC
>NZ_NBNZ01000007.1:0-132560 GCF_002213195.1 Thioclava sp. F42-5 | reverse complement strand
CAGGCCCCGGTCGCCATCAGACCAAGCGCCGTCGCTCCCAGAATCGCGGTTGTCTTCTTCATGTCAGGTCTCCTCCCAGAAACATGTCCAGCCGTCCTCCGATCGGCTTCGAGGTAAATCATGTGCGAACACGGGCCGACTCGTCAATAGATAAATCAAATGGATTTATTAATTGACAGAAGAGCCTCTGGAAGCCGATAAATACAAGGCGTAGTTTATGCGCGAGCAGCCTCGGAGAATGAATTTTGGCCCACCGCGTGATGGAATTGATCAAGACCGGAGCGGGGAAGATCGGCTCGGATCACTCCGCGATGCGCAACCGCAACGAGCGGCTCGTGATGTCGCTGATTCGCCGTCGCGGCGCCTTGGCGAAATCCGAGATCGCACGGCTCACGGGGCTCTCGGCACAGACAGTGTCGGTCATCATGCGCGCGCTCGAGGATGAAGGCTTCCTGCTGCGCTGCGACCCGGTGCGCGGCAAGGTGGGCCAGCCCACCGTGCCGATGCGCCTGAACCCCGAGGGGGCTTATTTTCTTGGCCTGAAGGTCGGGCGTCGCCGGACCGAGGTGATCCTGATCGACATGATGGGCACCTCGGTCTCGCGCCGTGTCGCGCGCCACGACTACCCCACGGCGGCTGACACGATAGCCTTCGCCATCGACGCGATCGCCCGGATGGTGGCAGAACTCCCCGCCTCGAAGCGCGAGCGCATCGCCGGCCTCGGCATCGGGGCGCCGTTCAGGATGTGGGATTGGGGCGTCGCGCTCGGGCTCGAGGAAAGCGCGATGGCCGATTGGCGCGAACGCGATATCCGCGCCGAACTGGAGGCACTCTATCCGTTTCCCGTGGTGTTGGAAAACGATGCCTCTGCCGCCTGTTCGGCAGAGCTTTTGCTGGGCGATCAGACATTGCCCGACGATTTCCTCTATGCGTTCGTGGGCTTCTTCGTAGGTGGCGGGCTGGTGATGAGCGGCTCGCTTGTGACCGGCCCCAACAACAATGCGGGCGCGCTTGCCTCGATGCCGGTGCCCGACGGTCACGGCGGCCAGTGCCAGTTGCTCGACGTGGCCTCGCTGTCGGTCATCGAAGCCGCGATGACGGAGCGCGGGCTCGATGCGAGTTTCCTCTGGGAGCGGCGCGATGAGTGGGATCTTCCCGAAGACATCGTCGACGACTGGCTCGCGAAAGCGGCGCGGGGCCTCGCGACTGTCGCCGCGTCCTCGGCGGCGCTGTGCGACCTCGATGCGATCGTGATCGACGGCTGGATGCCCGACGATCTGCGCGCGCGGCTCGTCGCCGCGACCGAATCGGAACTGGCGAAGATCAACCTCTCGGGCGCGGGCGTTCCGATCGTGCGCGAGGGTCAGGTGGGGCCCGATGCGCGCGCGCTGGGGGCCGCGACCCTGCCGCTGAGCCTGCGTTTCCTGACCGAGATCGATCTGCCCGATCAGGCCGACTGAGCGGACCCGACGAAGCGTAGCGACACGATCAGACCGGGATTGTTGTCGGACAGTTGCAATTCGGCCTCGTGCAGCCCCGCCACCGCATGGACCAGCGCAAGGCCCAGCCCGTTGCCCGGCGTCGTGCGAGAGCGTTCCAGCCGATAGAGCCTGCGCAGAACCTTCTCGCGCTCGGCCTCGGGAATGCCGGGACCATGATCTGCGACGCTGAGCGTGATTGCACCGCGCTCGCGAGACAGGCTCACCGCGATCTTCGGCGCAGGCCCGCCATGGCGGATCGCGTTCTCGATCAGGTTCGACAGCATCTGTCCCAGAAGCCCCCGATCGCCCTGCACGATGAGCGGCGCGTCTGGCCGCTGCAGGGTCAGCGAACCGCCCGCCTCTTCGGCGCTGGCCTCGTAAAGCTCGGTGATATCGGCGGCGAGCGCGCCCAGATCGACCGTCGCGAAACGTGCCTTCGGGCTGCCGCCCTCGATTTGGGCGATCCGCAGCAACGAGTGGAATACGGCGACCGCGCGCTCGGCCTCGGTGCCTGCCTGCTCGGCCAGAGCGCGGGGCGGCGTGTCCTCGGGCAAGGCCTCTTGCAATTCCGAGAGGAGCAACGAAATCCGCTGCATCGGCGTCTTCAGGTCATGCGCGATATCGGCGGAGACCTGACGCAGCGCCGCAACCGTCGCCTCCTGCGTCTCGGCCATCACGTTAAGCCGCGCCCCGATCCGTGCGAGGTCATCGCCGCGCCGCGCCTTCACCTCGTCGCGCGGCACCCGCGCCTCGAGCCGCCCCTCGGTAAGATCGTCCAGCGTGTTCTCGATCGCGCTCACCCGTTTGCGCGCCCGCATCCCGACCCACGCACCATAGGCGGCAGAGACCAGAAGCGAGGGTACGAAGGAGAAGACGAGAATCGCGAGGAAGGTCGAGGTCAGTTCCGCAATCGGCGCGCGACTTTCGCCGATCACCAGCAAGCCGCCCGCAAGCGGCATGGTCAGCGTGAAATATCCATGTTTCGATAGCGGCGCATATTCGGGATGACGCGAGATGACCCAGCTGTCGCCCTCATGGGTGACCCGGACGTTGCCGACCTGCCGCCCGTCCGACATCACGAAGGCGATGGCGCGCTCTGACGGATCGGACGCTCGCGCCTCCGCCGACACGATCACAGAGAGCGTCTCGGGGTTGGCGGCAACCTGAAACACCGCAGTCTGCTGCTTTAGATCGGCGCGGATCGATTCCTCGGTCGAGGAGCGCAGCGCGACATAGGCGAAGCCCAGCGTCACCAGCAGGATCGCAAAGACGATCCCCATCAGCCCGAGCGCCTGTCGCAGCGGCGTCGATGCAAGGATTTCCGCGCGATTCAGACGTGCCTTCATCAGCCCTCGATCCGGTAGCCCGCGCCGCGCACGGTGTGGATGAGATCACGGTCGAACGGCTTGTCGACCTTGTTCCGGAGCCGCGAAATATGCGTCTCCACCACATTGGTCTGCGGATCGAAATTCAGATCCCACACGCCCTCCAGCAGCATCGTCCGGGTTTGCACCCGCCCCTTGCGACGCAGAAGGAATTCCAGCAGCGAGAATTCGCGCGGCAGAAGGTCGATCTCCTGTCCGCCGCGCGTCACCTTGCGCGCGATCAGGTCCATCTTCAGATCGCCCGCCTCCAGCATTACCTGCTCCGACTGCGCTTGCGGGCGACGCGCCAGCGCCGCGAGCCGCGCCGACAACTCGCCGAAGGCAAATGGTTTCACGAGATAATCGTCGGCACCCGCGTTGAGCCCCTCGATCCGGTCGTCCACGCCGCCGATCGCGGTGAGGAAGATGATCGGCGTCGTGACCTTCGCGGCCCGGATCGCGCGGGTGATCGAGAGACCGTCCAGCTCCGGCAGCATCCGGTCGATGATCATCACGTCGTAGCTGCCGCCCAGCGCCTGGGTCAGCCCGTCGCGGCCATTCGCGAGATGGTCGACCGTGTGGCCCTCTTCGCGCAGGCCACGCAGAACGTAATCGGCGGTGGTCGCGTCGTCTTCGATCAACAGCAGTTTCATCGCACTCGCTTTCTCGGTTCGCGACATATGTGGCCGATGACACCGCACAAGTCACGCACCCCTCCCCTAAAGGTGAAAAGGATAACAACTCTGCAATCTTCCCGCAGAGTCCCTGACAGGCTAGGCCCTCACATAGGGTGCATACCTGTCAAAAAGGAGAGAAACATGCAGGACATTCGCAAAGCTCCCCTGCTGCGCACCCTCGCCACCACCGCCATGCTCGGCGCCGGCGCCGTGGCGACGAGCGGTCTGGCACTGGTCCCGAACGTGGCCGCGGCCGAAACCTTCACCAACACCGTCGACCTGGTGAAGAAGGTGATGCCCGCCGTGGTCACCATCGAGATCAAAAAGCAGGCCAACGATCAGGAAATGGCCCAGATGGGGATGCCTCAGGATTTCCCCTTCGAGTTCTTCCAGCGTCGTTTCGGCATGCCCGACATGGGCCCCAACGGTCAGGGTCAGCCGATGCAGCGTCCTGAGATCACCGGTCTCGGCACTGGCTTCATCATCCAGAAAGACGGCCATATCGTCACCAACGCCCACGTCGTCGACGGCGCCGAGAGCGTGAAGGTCACCTTCTCCGACGGCTCGACAGCGGATGCGAAAGTGATAGGCGAAGACAAGGCCACCGACATTGCGCTGATCAAGGTCGATACCAACAAGGACCTCGACACCGTGGGCTTCGGCGACAGTCAGGCCGCGCAGGTCGGCGAGCCGGTCGTGGCGATCGGCAACCCGTTCGGCCTCGGCACCTCCGTGTCGACCGGCATCGTCTCGGCCAAAGGCCGCGACTTGAAATCGGGCCCCTTCGATAACTACATCCAGACCGACGCAGCCATCAACAAAGGCAACTCGGGTGGCCCGCTCTTTGACGACCAAGGCCAGGTGATCGGCATGAACACCGCGATCCTGTCGCCCACTGGCGGTTCCGTCGGGATCGGTTTCTCGGTGCCCTCCGACACCATCAAGAGCGTCGTCGCCGACCTGCAGGACAATGGCACGGTGAAGCGCGGTTTCCTCGGCGTGCAGATCCAGCCGGTCAGCGAGGACATCGCCGCGGCGCTGGGGCTCGACCAACCGGAAGGTGTGCTCGTAGCCGACGTGTCGCCCGACACGCCCGCGAAGAAAGCTGGTCTGAAGCGCGGCGACATCATCGTCGGCGTGGATGGCAAGCCGATGAAAGCCCCCCGCGATCTGACCCGTGCGATCGGGTCCGACGAGCCGGGCACCGAAGTGCAGCTCTCGCTGCTGCGCGCGAACAAGCCGCTCACGCTCTCCGTCACTCTCGATGAGCGGCCCACCGAGAAGACCAAGTCGTAATACTTGCAGTCTATCGGTTTGAAGGCACGCCCGGAGCATCCGCTTCGGGCGTGTCTTTAGTTTGAAGTGTCAGTTCGCACTGGTGGGCGTGGCCGCAGCATCCGAAGCAGGCGGCGCAATCGCCTCCGCGACCTGATAGAGCCGCCAGTCGTTCTGCCGGAAATGCCGCTCGGCGATCTGGCTCAGACCGTCGACGCCCTCGATCGGATTCGCTGCGAGAACCAGCCCGTCGGGATGCGCCGCCATCCAGCGCCCGAGATCGGCGCTGTTGCCAAGCACCGTCACCGGGTTCTCGAGCCGCGCGACGAAGGAGAACTGCCCTGCATAGCCGCGATCGGTGGTGGCCACGCCATTTTCCGAATGCGAAGCGATCAGGCTCGCGATCGGTGCCGGATCGTAGACTTTCCAGAGGATCGGCCAGACCATGATCTGAATGGCGATCAGCACCAGCGGCGCGACGAAGGCTTCGGCGAACCAGCCCTGCCGCGCTTTAAGCACGATTAGCGCGCCGCCCACGAGCATCGCCACGCCAGCGATCACGAAGAGCCACGATCCGGTGCCCTCGGGCAGTTCGGGGAACGCCCCGAAATGCACCGAAGCCGCAGCAATCGCTGTCGCCACGCCGGGCAGAAGCCACAGCAGGCGCAGCCAGCGCATCCGGCGCTCCGCCGTGGGCAGCAATCCCGACAGGATCAGCGCCAGCGCGGGCATTTCCGGCACAAGGTAATGCGCCTGCTTGCCCGAGATCAGCGAGAAGGCGACGAAGGCGGCGACGAACCAGACCGTCACCATGCGCGTCCCCGCATCCTCCCAGAGCCGCGACGGCCTGAACGTAGCCAGCCCCGCGCGGCTCCAGCCCCACGGCCAGAGGAAGAACGGCAGCAACGCCACGAAGAACCAGACGGGGCGACCATGGGCAAAGCTTTCCACCATCCGCCCGGCGCTCTGCTTCCACAGAATCTGCTCGCGGTATTCCGCACCGCCGAAGATGATCGCGGGGCCGAGCCAGAGCAGGACGATGCCGAAACCGATCAGAAAACCGATTCCGATCCGCGCATACCACTGCTTGAGCGCGGGCCGCTCCGCCCCGGTTGCCCAAAGCGGCATCAAAAGCGCGGTCGGCAGCACATGCACCAGGATCACCGGCCCCTTGGCGAAGACGCCGAAGGCCAGCGCGATGCCAAGCCCGATCACCGGGGCGAAGCGCTCCGTGTCGCGCATCGCCCAGACTGCGAGCATTCCCGTCAGCGTCGCCGCCGTGAGCATCGTGTCGAACATCGTTGTCGAGCCGAAGAGCAGAAACACGCCGCTCGTCCCAAGGATCAGTGCGGCGAGTCCGGCGCGCTCCGGTTCCTCCGGCCAGAGCTTGCGCGCGAGCACCGCGACCAGTCCGACCGACAGCAGCCCGAAGGCGGGCGCCACGAGCCGCGCCGCCCATTCGCTGGGGCCCGTCACACTCCAGACGATATTGATGAGCCAGAACAGAAGCGGCGGCTTGTCGGAATAGATCGCCCCGTTGAGATGCGGCACCAGCTTGGAGCCGCCCTGCCACATCTCCCAGGCGACGGTGACATAGCGCGTCTCGTCGATCGCCATCAGCGGGCGCATGATCATCAACACCACCGCGCTCAATGCGAAAAGGAAAAGCGCTCCGATCAGGGGAACGCGCCAGGCGGTCGAACTCATAGGCGGGTCTTTCTGTCGTATGTCTCGAGATGTCTTTCTTTGCTTGACCCCCGAATGACCGCGCATGTCAAGCCGCTGGGTCATCACGGCTCCAGAATAGATGCTCAAAACTAATTAAGAAAAACTTGGAACTGCCCGGAGAGGGGCGACGTTGGATGTCCGAAGACACAGAAGGGAGACACGTACCATGAAGAAGATGTTCCTGATCCTGCCGCTCAGCGCCACCGTTGCCGTTGCAGGCTGCCAGATGTCGCAACAGGACCGCGCTGCCGCGACCGGCGGTGTTGCCGGTGCCGCGATCGGCGCTGCCGTTTCGGATGATGGCGACCGCGTTCAAAACGCCGCGATCGGCGGCGCAGTCGGCACCGTTGCCGGCGCCCTGATCGGTAAAGCCAACCAGCCGGGTCAGTGCCGCTATCGTGACTCGTATGGCCGCGAGTACATCGCGCCCTGCTAAGGCCCCGCCACAGGTAACCTCGAAAACCGTTCGGACCCTCATCCGAACGGTTTTTTCATGTCGGCATGAAGGTTCGTACCGCAGACGTGACAAGCGCGGATTGTCGCACTCCATTGTCGCAGCCCCTCTGCCCGGCTATCTCGACAGCCAAGCGCGAAAGAGGAAAAGACCCCAAAACCCGTATGACAGACGCCACGACCGAAGCGCCGAAGCCGAAAGCCGTTCTGACCCGCATCGCTCAGCCCGTCGCGGGCAAGTTGAAGCTCGCCGGGTGGCTCGGTGTGGCCTCGGCGCTGATTTGGCCCGCGCAGGCAGCTCTGATCGGTTTGGTACTTGGCGACCTGGTCGCACCGGGGGTGAGCAAGTCGCTCTCGCCGCTCGCCGGGGCTGCAGGCTTCGTGGTGCTGGCGCTCGTGCGGATCGTCCTCGACTGGATTTCGCAGAAGCTCTCGGCCGATGCCGCCGAGGTGGTGCTGCGTGAGAGCCGCGAGAAGCTGATCCGAAAGGCGCTGCGTCAGGCTAGCGGCGCCGCCGCGCTGTCGCCTGCGGAACTGGCTTCGCTGTCCGCGGAGAAGCTCGGCGCGCTCGGCCCATGGGCCACGCGCTATCAGCCCGCCTTCCTGCGCGCCCGGATCATCCCCCTCGCCTTCATCCTGCTCGCCGCCACGCAAAGCTGGGCGGTCGCGGGAATCCTGCTGATCGCCGGGCCGCTGATCCCGATCTTCATGGCGCTTGTCGGCATGGCCGCGCAGGACGCCTCGGAAAAGCAGATGGTCGAAATCGGTTCGCTCAACCGGCTGCTGATCGATCGGATCGCCGCGATCACCGATCTGCGACTTCTGGGCGCGGAGGCCCGCTCGCGCGCCGATCTGGAAACCAAATCCGAAGACCTGCGCGTCCGCACGATGGCGGTTCTGCGGGTTGCCTTCCTCTCCTCGACGCTTCTGGAACTGTTCGCCGCGATCGGCGTGGCGCTGGTCGCGGTCTATGTCGGCTTCTCGCTGATCGGGTGGATGAATTTCGGCACATGGGGCAGCAAGATGACCCCGGCCGAGGGGATTTTCCTGCTCATGATCGCGCCCGAGTTTTTCCAGCCGCTGCGCGATCTCGCTGCGGCATGGCATGACCGGGCCGCTGCGCTCGCCGTAGCCTCCGAGTTGGAGACGACCGAGACTGCCATCGCCAAGGCCAACACGCTGATGGGCACTGGAGGCGAAGGCGCGGCACCGACGCTTGGCGCGCTGCGTTGGCACGGGCTGCAAATCCGCCCCGGCGAGGCCGCCGCTCCGCTCCCCCTGCCCGATGGCGACATCGCCCCGGGCGAGGCGGTCGCGATCACAGGACCGTCGGGCGCAGGCAAGACGACGCTTCTGACCGCGCTGGTCGGTCTGATCCATCCCGAGGCGGGGAAGATCACGCTGGGCGATACCTCCCTGACAGAGGAAAACGCCGATGACTGGCGCGCAGCCTTCGGCTGGATTCCTCAAAGCCCGCGCTTCGCCGATGCGAGCCTGCGCGAACTGATCACGCTGAACCGTCCCGGCGACCTCGATGCAGCGCTCGACGCTGCGCAGGCCACCGAGGTCGTCGCGGGCCTTCCCGGCGGGCTCGACGCCCGGCTGGGCGATATGGGCGGCGGCGTCTCGGGCGGCGAGGCGCGGCGTCTGCTGATCGCGCGGGCCCATTACGCGGGCCGCCCGATCGTGTTGGCCGACGAACCGACCGCCGATCTCGATGCCGAGACGGGCGCGAAAGTCATCGCGGCTCTTCTGGCGTTACGAACGCAGGGTACGACCTTGATCGTCGCAAGCCACGACCCTGCCCTCGTTGCCGCGATGGACCGTCAGATCGACTTGGAGGGCGCAGCATGAGAACGCTTCTGACCCTCACCGCTCGCCTGATCAGCGATCAGAAATGGGCCTTCAGCAGGGGCCTCGCGCTGTCGTTCCTCGTGCTCGCGATGGGGGCGGCGCTGCTCGGCCTGTCGGGCTGGTTCATCACCGCCTCCGCGCTGGCCGGGATCGCGGGGATGGGCCTAAACTTCAATTTCTTCACCCCCTCGGCAGGTGTCCGCGGTCTCGCGCTCGGCCGCGCGGTCTCGCGCTATGGCGAGCGGCTACTGACCCATGACGCCACACTGCGCGCTTTGGCGAAGCTGCGCATCGACCTGATGGATGGCGTCTCGCGCCGCCCGCATGAGGAACAGGCGCGGCTGCGCGGTGCGCAGGCGCTGAACCGGATCACCTCGGACGTGGATGCGCTTGATGGCGTATTGCTGCGGCTGGTCATCCCCTTCCTTGCAGGCGGCATGGTCCAGATCGCGGCGCTTCTGATGCTGGGGTGGCTCGAAGGGCTGCCGATCGGGCTCGCGGTCTTCCTGATCTACCTGCTGGGCGGTGGGCTCGGCCTGATCTGGGTCGCCCGAGCCGCCCGCCACGATGCCCGCGCCGCCGAAACGGCGCTGCAGAGCATTCGCCGCCGCGCGCTGGAGACGATGCGCGCGCGAGCCGATCTGGCCGTGGCCGGACAGCTGGAGGCCGCAACTGCGCAGACCCTGACCGAGGTCGAGGCCGAAGCGCTCGCGCGGCGCAATCTCGAGGCGCTCGACCGCCGGGTGGGGGCGGTGATTTCCGCCACCACCGCGCTTGCCGGGGCGGCCGCCCTGGCGATCGCCGGACAGATGGCGCTGGCCGGGCAGATCACGCCCGCGCGCGCCGCCGTGGGCCTGTTCGTCGCGCTGGCACTGGCCGAGTCGCTGATGCTGCTGCGCCGAGGCATGGCCGAGATTGGACGCATGCAGGAGGCGGGCGCGCGGGTCATGGAGCTGACCGATACGCCCACAAGCGCCCAGCCCGACGGCCACGCCCCCACCGATATGGACGCCCCGCTGCTCGAGGCGCGCCAAGTTGCCTTCACCCGCGCCAAGAGCGCCGCGCCGCTCTTTTCCGATCTGACCTTCACCCTCGCGCGCGGTCAGACCGTGATGTTTGCCGGGCCTTCGGGCGCGGGGAAATCCACCGCACTCGCCGTGCTGTCCGGCCTTCTCAAGCCGTCCGGTGGCGAGATCACGGCGATGGGCCGCGCGCTGGCCGACTGGCCGGAGGGGGACCTGCGCGATGTCCTCACAATGGTGCCGCAGCGCAGCCAGTTGATCGGCGGCACTATTGCCGAGAATCTCGCGCTCGCCCTGCCTCCCGGAACGCAACTCGATGATGATGCGGCATGGGCCGCGCTGCGCGCCGTGGCGCTGGATGAAGTGATCGTGGCGCGCGGCGGGCTCGAAGCACGGCTTGGCGAAGGCGGCACGGGATTGTCCGGCGGGCAGGCGAAACGATTGGCGCTGGCCCGTGCGGCACTGCGCCGGCCCGACATCCTTCTGCTGGACGAACCGACCGAGGGACTCGACGCCCAAACCGCCGCCGCGACGCTGGCCGGATTACGGGCGCTTCTGCCCGAGGCGGGCTTCGTTCTGGTCTCTCACCGCCAGCCCGACCAGAGCGCCGCCACGGCCACGATCGCGCTGAAATGACGCACGACCTGCGACGATAAGCCCCTAAAATCACGAGACATATTCCCGTTCACCTCTGTTCACGTCCGCGTGCGACACATCGTCAATTTGATTTGGCTCAAAGTCGCGCGCCGACCGCCTCCTCATAACCTGCATCCAGGAAAAACATTTCCGGAGAATCCGGCTTTTCACCGCGCCGGATGCAAGTAGGGAAACGGAGAACGAGAATGGATTTCGGGATCGTCGAGCTGTCACGGCTGCAATTTGCCATGACAGCGATGTATCACTTCCTCTTCGTGCCGCTGACGCTTGGTCTGTCGATCATCGTGGCGATCATGGAGACGGTCTATGTGATGACCAACCGCCCCGTCTGGCGGCAAATGACCAAGTTCTGGGCCACGCTGTTCGGCATCAACTTCGTGCTGGGCGTGGCCACGGGCCTCACGATGGAATTCCAGTTCGGCATGAACTGGAGCTATTACTCGCATTACGTCGGCGACATTTTCGGCGCACCGCTCGCGATCGAGGGCCTGATGGCCTTCTTCATGGAAGCGACTTTCGTCGGGTTGATGTTCTTCGGATGGGAGAAGCTGAGCCCGGTCAAGCACATGGTCGTCACGTGGCTGGTCGCCATCGGATCGAACTTCTCTGCTTTGTGGATCCTGATCGCGAACGGCTGGATGCAGAACCCGGTCGGGGCGGCGTTCAATCCGCTGACGATGCGGATGGAAATGACCTCCTTCTTCGATGTCGTGTTCAACCCGGTGGCCCAGGCCAAGTTCGTGCACACGGTCTCCGCTGGCTACGTCACAGCGGCCGTCTTCGTGATGGGCGTGTCGAGCTGGTACATGCTCAAGGGGCGTCACCTCGAACTGGCCCGCCGCTCCATCGCGGTCGCCGCTGCGTTCGGCCTCGCCTCGGCGCTGTCGGTGGTGATCCTCGGCGACGAGTCGGGCTACGAGACGACGCATAACCAGAAGATGAAACTCGCCGCGATGGAAGCCATGTGGGAGACCGAACCGGCCCCCGCCTCCTTCACGCTCTTCGGCATTCCCGACCAGCAAGCGCGCGAAACGAAATACGCGATCCATATCCCGTGGGTGATGGGGCTGATCGGTACCCGCTCGCTGACCGAGCAGATCACCGGGATCGACGATCTGGTCAAAGGCTCGGAGGAGCGGATCCGCAACGGCATCGTCGCCTATAATGACCTGCTGAAAATTCGCGAAGCGAAGGGGGATGTCCCCGCTGACGTCACCGCGGAATTCAATAAGAACGTCGGCGATCTCGGTTACGCCTACCTGCTCAAACGCTACGTGGACGATCCGCGTCAAGCGACCGACGCACAGATCAAGAAGGCCGCGAACGACACGGTCCCAACGGTCTGGCCGATCTTCTGGTCCTTCCGCCTGATGGTTGCGCTAGGTTTCTCCTTCATCGCGCTGATGGTCTACTTCTTCGTCGTCTCGAACTGGAAGGGCATGAACTATCCCCGCTGGGCGCTGCGTCTGGCCGTGATCGTCATCCCCGCCCCTTGGATCGCCGCGGAACTGGGCTGGTTCACCGCCGAGTTCGGACGCCAGCCTTGGACGGTCGACGGCGTGCTGCCTACGGCGCTTTCGGTCAGCCACCTCTCGGTGGGCGACCTGCTGTTCACGCTGCTGGGCTTCGTCGCCTTCTATACCGTGCTCTTCGTCGTCGAGATGGGCCTGATGCTCAAATACATCAAGAAAGGCCCGTATCAGGATGTCGAGGTCACCCAGGAGTGGCTGCAACGACATGACGATCGCCTGTCCGGTCGCGGCGGCAACCCTGTCACCATGCCTGCGGAGTAAGAACCAATGATCCTCTATGAACTTATCCCCCTCGACGTTCTACGCGTCATCTGGTGGCTGCTGCTGGGCGTCCTGCTGATCGGCTTCGCGCTGACCGACGGCTTCGACATGGGCGTGGGCGCACTGCTGCCCTTCGTCGGCAAGACCGATAGCGAGCGCCGCGTGGCGATCAATACGATCGGCCCGGTCTGGGAAGGCAACCAGGTCTGGTTCATCCTTGGCGGGGGCGCGATCTTCGCGGCCTGGCCACCCCTCTACGCAGTAAGCTTCTCGGGGTTCTACCTCGCGATGTTCCTCGTGCTCGCGGCGCTGATCCTGCGTCCGGTCGGCTTCAAGTATCGCTCGAAGCGCGACTCGGCTGCGTGGCGCAATGGCTGGGACTGGGCGCTCTTCGTGGGCGGCGCGGTTCCGGCACTGATCTTCGGCGTGGCCGTGGGCAACGTTCTGCAAGGCGTGCCCTTCGAGCTCAACGACATGCTGATGCCGCTCTATCCGGGCAACTTCATCATGAAGCTGCTGGGCCTTCTGAACCCCTACGCGCTGCTTGCAGGCGTGGTGTCGCTGTCGATGCTGATGATGCATGGCGCGGCGTGGCTCTCGGTGAAGACCGCAGGCGCGGTGAAGGTCCGCGCGACCGAGATCGGCTCCGTTGCGGGCATAGTGGCCTTCGTTGCCTATATCGTCGCTGGCATCTGGCTCGCCTTCGGGATCAAGGGCTACCACGTCACCTCGGTCGTGCCGGCGAATGGCCCCTCCAACCCGCTTTTCTCGACGGTCGAGCATGGCGGGAGCTGGATGCAGGCCTATGCGGACCGCCCGTGGATCGCGATTGCGCCGATCCTCGGCCTCGCGGGGATCGCCATGGCGGTGCGGGGGCTGCGCGCCGGCCGCGAAGTCTCGACGCTGCTGTGGTCGAAACTTGGCATCTTCGGCGTGATCTCCTCGGTCGGCCTGACGATGTTCCCCTTCATCCTGCCGAGCTCGAAAATGCCCGACGCCTCGCTGACGGTCTGGGACGCCTCGTCCTCCCACCAGACGCTCTTCATCATGCTCATCGCCGCGTTGATCTTCATGCCGCTCATCCTCGCCTATACCGCATGGGTCTATAAGGTTCTGTGGGGCAAGGTGACGGTCGCAGATGTCGAGCGCGACAGCCATACAGCTTATTAAGGAGACAGACAGATGTGGTACTTCGCATGGATCCTCGGACTTCCGCTGGCCGCTCTGGTCGCCGTCGCCAACGCGATGTGGCTCGAGATGCAGAACGACGCGCGGATCGCCGGTGAGCGGCGCCAGGACTGAGCTGGCAGCCGGAAAGCCAAATCAAGGAAAGGCCGTCCCCCGGGGCGGCCTTTTTGCCATCGGCGAGACGGTACCGGGGCGACGCAACGGCAATGGGCCCCGACCGCTAGCGCAAACAGTCGAAAAGACGTGACGTTTCAGGGCCAAAACGAGGCGTTTTCCCCCTGTCCCTTCGCCCCGTGCTCTTGTAACAAAATTGCCGAATGAATCCGTTCGCCGCAATTTGGCGGACCAGACAAGGGAGACACGCATGAAGGTCCTGGTACCCGTCAAACGCGTGATCGACTACAACGTGAAAGCTCGCGTGAAAGCGGACGGAAGCGGTGTCGATCTCGCCAATGTCAAAATGTCGATGAACCCGTTCGACGAAATCGCTGTCGAAGAGGCGATCCGTCTGAAGGAGAAGGGCGCCGTCGAAGAGATCGTCGCGGTCTCCATCGGCGTGAAGCAGGCGCAGGAGACCCTGCGCACCGCGCTCGCGATGGGTGCGGACCGTGCGATCCTCGTGGTCGCTGCCGATGACGTGCAAACCGATATCGAGCCGCTGGCCGTCGCCAAGATCCTCGCCAAGGTCGTCGAGGAAGAGCAGCCCGGCATGGTGATCCTCGGCAAGCAGGCGATCGACAACGACATGAACGCGACCGGCCAGATGCTGGCCGCACTTCTGGGCTGGGGTCAGGCGACCTTCGCCTCGGAAGTCGTGGTTGAGGGCGAGGCCGCGAAGGTAACCCGTGAAGTCGACGGCGGTCTGCAGACCATCGAGGTCAAGCTGCCCGCGATCGTCACCACCGACCTGCGCCTCAACGAGCCGCGCTACGCGTCGCTGCCGAACATCATGAAGGCGAAGAAGAAGCCGCTCGACGAGAAAACCGCCGAGGATTACGGCGTCGACGTCTCGCCGCGTCTCGAAGTGGTGAAGGTCACCGAGCCCGAAGCGCGTCAGGCTGGCGAAATGGTGCCGGATGTCGACACGCTGGTTGCGAAACTCAAAGAGAAGGGGGTCGTGTGATGGCCGTTCTGCTGCTGGGTGAAGTGAATGATGGCGAACTGTCGGTCGACGCGACCGCCAAGGCCGTCTCCGCCGCGAAAAGCCTCGGCGATGTGACCGTGCTCTGCGCGGGTGCCTCTGCTGCCGCGGCCGGTGAAGCCGCCGCGAAGATCGACGGTGTCGCGAAGGTTCTCGTGGCCGAGGATCCCTCGCTGAGCCACCGTCTGGCGGAACCGACCGCCGCGCTGATCGTGTCGCTCTCGGGCGACTACTCGCATATCGTGGCCCCGGCCACGACTGATGCGAAGAACGTGATGCCGCGTGTCGCAGCCCTTCTCGACGTGATGGTGATCTCGGATGTCTCCGGCGTCGTCGATGCCGACACGTTCGAGCGCCCGATCTACGCGGGCAACGCGATCCAGACCGTGAAATCGAAGGACGAGAAGAAGGTCATCACCTTCCGCACCTCGACCTTCGACGCCGCCGGCGACGGCGGTTCGGCTTCGGTCGAGACCGTGGCGATGTCGGACGCGCCCGCTCTGTCGAGCTGGATCGAGGACAAGGTCGCCGAGAGCGATCGTCCGGAGCTGACCTCGGCGAAGATCGTCGTCTCGGGCGGCCGTGGCGTCGGCTCGGAAGAGGACTTCAAGGTGATCGAAGCGCTGGCCGACAAGCTTGGCGCGGCTGTGGGTGCCTCGCGCGCCGCCGTCGACTCGGGCTTCGCGCCGAACGACTGGCAGGTCGGTCAGACCGGCAAGGTCGTGGCCCCTGAGCTCTACATCGCCTGCGGCATCTCTGGAGCTATCCAGCACCTCGCCGGCATGAAGGACTCGAAGATCATCGTCGCGATCAACAAGGACGAAGAAGCGCCGATCTTCCAGGTCGCCGATTACGGCCTGGTCGCGGACCTCTTCGACGCCGTTCCGGCGCTGACCGAAAAGCTCTGATCCGCGGAAGGGGCGCTGCCCCCGCGATAGTGGAACCAAATCGAAAGGGCGGGGAAATCCCCCGCCCTTTCCTGTTAGAGCAATGACTTCAGAGCAGACGCGAGCGCCGCTGCGATCTCCTCATGCACCAGCGGCCCCGGCACCATTTCCGCGGCTGGTTCCTCAAGCGGCGTGAAGTGCATCCCGGCCGTGCCCGCGCTACGTGCCGCCGCCGAAGGCTTGACCCGGACCACGTCCGACACGAGCGAGCGCAGCGCCTCCACCATAGGTTCGGTGACCATCAACGGCTCGGGCCCAAGATCGTCGCTCCGGGCGGAATCGTTGAACGCCCCGAGCCACAGCAGCAGCTTGCGCCCCTTGATCTTGGCCAGAAGCGCGGTCATCCGCTGCAGCCACGCCTCCTGCAATTCGACCTCGAGAAGTGAGAATTTCTCAGGCTCGCGTTCTTTCAATGCGCTCAGCATGTGGCGCGTGAAGTTGAACTCGGTAAAATCCACGCCGCGGAAGATCGAGCGCATCAGGCTCGAAGCGCGCAGGAACCGATCGTTGCGGCGCGGATGCACGGCATAAAAGCGGTTGGACATATTCTGCGCCCCGAGCAACTGGATGACCGTAACCTGCGCCGCATCCGATGCGGCGGCCAGTTGCGGCTCGTGCAGGAACACGTCGATCCCGGCATTCAGATAACCGAAATTCACCACCGGCATCTCCAGCCGCGCCTCTAGCAGCGCGGGCCAGGGATGCTCCACGAACTTGCCATAGGTCTCCGTCCCGCCCATCGCTGCGATGAAATCGCCTTGCAGCGCACGGCGCGGCCCGCGGAACAGCAGTTTGGATTTCCCATATCTGCACGGGAAGTAATCGAGAGCGCCATCGCCCGTATATTCGAAAGCCATTTTCCCACCTCAGTCTGTATTCGACTCGCCCGAGGCCAGAATGCGCCCGAAGTCTTGCCAAACGGCTAATGTTAAAATGATCTCAGCCCTGCGTTTCGCTTGCATGGACCGAGCGGAGAACTATGGTCAGGGCGCAAAACGTGAGAGGGAAAATTATGGCGATCGAGAAAGTGGGCATCGTGGGTGCAGGGCAGATGGGCAACGGGATCGCCCATGTCTTCGCGCTGGCCGGATATGACGTTCTGCTGAACGACATCAGCGACGAGGCGCTGACGAAGGCGATCGCCACGATCACCAAGAACCTCGATCGGCAAGTATCGCGCGGGAAAATCTCGGAAGACGAGAAGAACACCGCGCTGAAGCGGATCACCACGACCACGAAACTGAGCGAACTGGGCCCGACCGATCTGGTGATCGAGGCCGCAACCGAGCGCGAGACCGTCAAGCAGGCGATCTTCGAAGACCTGCTGCCGCATCTCAAGCCGACGACGATCCTGACCTCGAACACCTCGTCGATCTCGATCACCCGGCTTGCCTCGCGCACCGACCGCCCCGAGAAGTTCATGGGCTTCCACTTCATGAACCCGGTGCCGGTAATGCAACTGGTCGAGCTGATCCGCGGCATTGCGACCGATCAGGAGACCTACAAGGCGCTGCACGAGGTCGTCGAGAAACTCGGCAAGACCGCCGCGTCTGCCGAAGATTTCCCGGCCTTCATCGTGAACCGCATCCTGATGCCGATGATCAACGAGGCGGTCTATACGCTTTATGAAGGCGTGGGGAACGTGCGCTCGATCGACGAGTCGATGAAGCTCGGCGCGAACCATCCGATGGGGCCGCTGGAGCTGGCCGACTTCATCGGGCTCGACACCTGCCTCGCGATCATGAACGTGCTGCATGACGGGCTGGCCGATACCAAGTACCGCCCCTGCCCGCTTCTGACGAAATATGTCGAAGCCGGCTGGCTCGGGCGCAAAACCGGGCGCGGTTTCTACGACTATCGCGGCGAGACGCCGGTGCCGACGCGCTGAACGGGGAGGACGTCGGGCGTCTCTCCCCCGGCGTCACCACGCACGACTTTTCGCGGATGCCTGCGGATCACGAAGCGTTTCTCGAGCATGTGCCACGAGAGATAACCGATCGGGACAACGACCAGCAGGCTTAGCGCAGCGAAGACATAACCGTCCATGTTCGGCCCGACCAGGCTGCGCAGGACCTGCTGGATCGGCCAGCCCCAGAGATAGATGCCGTAGGACGGATCACCCAGCCCCGAAAGCTGGCGCAGGAAAGGCCCGTCCAACTGGCCGACCCAAAGCAGGGGCAGCGCGATCAGCATAGGGAACACGACCGCCGCATTAGCATTCCACTCAAGCGACCGCAGCGCGAGAACCACGAGGACGGCGAAAGACAGAAACGCGACATCGCCGCGAACCTCGCTGTCATAGAGAAAGGTTCTCATCAGCATGCCGGTGATGAAACTCGGCGCGAGATAGGCGAGCCCGCGCAGATAGTCGGTCACCTCGAGATTATAGGCGAAGACAAACCACGCAGCCGCCACGAAAAGAACGAGGACGACGCGCGGGCGCAGCAATCGCATCGCCATCAGGAGCCCGGTCAACACGTAGCAGGTCACCTCGAGCCGGATCGTCCAGATCACGCCATTCGCGATCGGCGTGACGTAGCGCATGTTATCCCCGACGGAGGGATAAAAAGAGATCGCATCGCCGAACCAGAGCGACCTCTCCTGGAAGGTGAGCGTCTTGAAAACCGAGATCCATGTCTCGGAGCTGAAAAGAAACTCGCGCGCGGAACCTGCAGAACCCACGGTGTAGAACGGGCAGATGACCAGCGTTATGAACAGCGTCGAGCCAATGAAGAGCGGCAGAATCCGCCGCGCACGCCGGATCACGAAATGCCGGATCGTAGGCGCGCGCAGAGCGCTGTCGGTAATGAGAAACCCGCTCAGGACGAAGAACACCATGACACCGTAGAAACCGAGGATGGTTCCCGTCGCTTCCTTGAAGGGCTCGCCCGCCTCGCTGCCTTCAGCCAGAAGAAAGGCATGCGAGAAGACAACGCCGGAGGCGGCGATAATCCTGAGTAGATCGAAGCCTCTGAAGATACGAGCCATTGTCACCCCGACCTTCAGTCTGCCTGAAAGTCGTTAAGTGGCCAACATATTTATATTTAGGGGCGACACGGACGCAAATCTCGCGCCCGTCGGATCATATCACAGTGCCAGCGTCTCCTCGCGCAGGTCGGCGAGGAATTTACGCGGGTTTTTCAGCGCCTCGGCGATATCATCGGCAGACTTGGCCGGGCCGATCACCGGGTGTTGCGGTTTGTAGAGCGCGCGCTTGATTTCATACAACAGCAGCCCTTGGCGCACCGTCGCGCTCAGCTTGTTGGCGATCTGATAGGCGCGCGAATTCTGCCCCGGGAAGTGGATCGGCAGCACCGAGGCGTTCGACCGGGCGAGCATCTTCGCGGTGAAGGGATTCCATTCCTGCTCGATCACCGGGCCCATCAGCGTCTCGGAATGGGCAACCTGCCCCGCAGGGAACAGCACCACAACGCCACCGCGCTTGAGCTGCGCCATGCACGCTGCGCGCATCTTGAGACTGTCTTCGCGGGCATTGGGCTCGTGCGGGAAGGGTACGGGCAGCATGTATTGCTCGACCTCGGGAATCCCGGTCAGCAGCGAGCGGGTGAGGATCAGGAAATCGTCGCGCACTTGGCCGATCAGGTAGGCCAGCACCATCCCGTCCACCAGCCCATGCGGGTGGTTGGCGACGACCACCAGCGGGCCCTCTTTAGGAATATGGGCGATCTGTTCTGGTGGCGTCGTGACCTCGATCCCCATCACGTCGAGCGCTTGCGGCCAGAACTCGGCCCCGACCGGGGCGCCGCGTTTCTCGAACTTGCGGATCAGGTGCAGAAGCTGCGCCTTCGCCGTCATCCATTCCAGAGTGCGGATCGTGCCGACCTTGAACGGGTTGGAAAACGTTCCCGCATAGGACAGGCGACGCTTATCATACGGCTTCGATACGGCTTGCGCGGCTTCGATTGCGATGTCGCTCTCTTGGTTCATTGGTCGAACCCCCTCGCTGGGTGCGGAGCGCGTCACATACCTTCGCCGAATTTGTCGGCCACCAATGCCTGAAGCGCATCGGCGAGCTTTTCGGCTTCGGCCCCGCTTGTCGTCACTTCAATAGTGGTTCCACGCGAAGCTGCCAACATCAAAAGCCCCATGATCGAGTCGCCCGAGACCGACTGGCCGTCCTTCGCCACCGTGGCGCGGGCGTCGTGATCCTCGACAACCTCGACGAAACGGGCGGAGGCGCGCGCATGCAGGCCTTTCTCGTTCACGATCTCCAATTCGCGGGTCACGGACATTTCACCACTCCCGCTTGGGCGTTGTAACTGTTGATATATTTGCGCCCGGCATCGAGCGCGGCCTCGACCGCGGCATGCACGGCGAGGCTGCGCGATTTCGCCAGTTTGATCAGAAGCGGCAGGTTCGCGCCGTAGATGATTTCGCGGTCGCGCGCCTCGCAGGCCATCAGCGACAAGTTGGAGGGCGAGCCGCCGAACATGTCGGTCACAACCACGACACCTGTGCCGTCATCGACCGCATCGGCGGCGGCGCGAATCTCCGCCTGCTTGCCCGCGCGGTCGTGATCATCCTCGATGGTGATGGCACGAATGCCGCGCTGCGGGCCCACGACATGCTCTATAGCGGCGAGATATTCGCGCGCCAGACCACCATGTGCCACGATCACGATACCGATCACGCGCCCGACCTCACCTTCGTTTCTTCGTTCTCGGCATGGCCGAGACGCTCCAATTCCCTATGACGTTTAGACACGCGCCACCCTGCTTCCGCAAGCGCTTTGGCGATGCTCTCGGTCATTGCGACCGAGCGGTGTTGCCCCCCGGTACACCCGAAGCCGACCGAGAGATAGGCCTTGCCCTCCGCGACATAGGCGGGGAGCAGGAACAGAAGCAGATCGAGAACGCGCTGGTGGAACTCGGCAAAGCGGGGATCTGCGGCGACATACTCCGCGACCGCCGCGTCGCGCCCGTCGCGCGCGCGCAACCCCGGTTCCCAATGGGGATTGGCGAGGAAGCGGCAATCGAACATCAGATCGAGCCCGCGCTGCACCCCGCGCTTATAGCTGAAGGAATTCACTGTGACCGAGAGCGGCTCGGTGCGGCCCGTGTCGAAGAAACGCCCGACCTCGGCGCGCAGATCATGCGGGCTCATCTCGGAGGTATCGATCAGGACATCGGCGCGCATCCGGATCGGCGAGAGAAGATCCATCTCCTGCGCGATACCGGCGCCGGGGTCTTCCTCGGGCGAAAGCGGATGACGGCGGCGGGTCTCCGAATAGCGCCGTTCGAGCACCTCGGGACGCGCGTCGAGATAGAGCAAGTCGAGATCCAGATCCGGCCGTTTGGTCAGCATATCGACCAGTTCGATCAGCGCCGCAGCCGAGAAATCGCGCCCGCGCACATCGACGCCAAGCGCGACCGGGCCGGTCAGATGGCCCTTGAGAAGGCGCGGTACGAGATTCAGCGGCAGGTTGACGATCGGCTCGTAGCCCAGATCTTCCAGGGCGCCGATTGCGGTGGTGCGGCCCGCACCTGAGGGGCCGGTCACCAGCACGACGCGCTGGCCAGCCTGTGCCCATACCGGATCGGATCGGGTCACGCCCATCGGCCCCCTTTCAGCCATTGCAGGATTGCCACATCAAGATGACGATGCTGCACGCGCAGCACAAGGGGCAGAGTGACCCCCAACATACTGTCTTTTCGACAGGTTGGGAGGCGCGCGGTCTCTTCCCGGTCGAGGTCGACGAGCAGGATGATGCGGGCATGCGACAGGGGATCGGCCCTCAGGATACCGACGCCGCGCGCCTCAATCCGGCCCGCGATCATCTCCGGCGCGCTGGCGATCAGCTCCCCGTTCTCGGCCCGCAGGTCAACCCGGTCATCGGCTACGAGCGACGCCCCCAGCGCCATCAACCGCAGCGCGAGGAGAGACTTGCCGCTGCCCGACGCGCCGCGAATGAGAACGCCGCGCTCGGGGTCGAGCGCGACGGCACTGGCATGGAGATTGGTCGAGAGGTCGTCCGACCCGGTCATTCAGCTTACCGGCAGGCCCACGACGAAACGCGCGCCCAGAGGATCGGAGGTCCGGTCGGCATCAGTCGGGCGGATATTCTCGGCCCAGATCACACCGCCATGCGCTTCGACGATCTGCTTGGAGATCGCAAGGCCGAGGCCGGAGTGGTCGCCGAACTGCCCCTCGGGACGTTCCGAGTAGAAGCGCTTGAACACTTTGGTGAGCGCCTCTTCGGGGATTCCCGGCCCGGTATCCTCGACCACGACCAGCACGCGGTTGTCGCGCTGGCGTGCCCAGACCCGCACCGCGTC
This sequence comes from Thioclava sp. F42-5, assembly GCF_002213195.1. Taxonomy (NCBI): domain Bacteria; kingdom Pseudomonadati; phylum Pseudomonadota; class Alphaproteobacteria; order Rhodobacterales; family Paracoccaceae; genus Thioclava; species Thioclava sp. F42-5. Next base: position 110,684 of record NZ_NBNZ01000007.1, on the reverse strand, counting down.
CCCCTCTTCGCAGAACGAGGTCGCATTGGTGATCAGGTTCACGAATACCTGGGCCAGACGCGCTTCCAGCCCCGAGATGATCACGGACTGCGACGGCAGATCGGTGATGAAGTCGACACCCTTCTCGCGCGCCTGCTGACCGAGGAACTCGCTGAGGTTCGACACCATCTTGATCAGGTCGAACTGCTCTTCCTCTTCCTTCACCAGCTCGGAATCGAGCCGCGACGCATTGGAGATGTCACTCACCAGACGATCCAGTCTGCGCACGTCGTGATCGATGACTTCGAGAAGACGCGTGCGCTGTTCGTCCTTCTTGACCATATGCAGCGAGGCCACGGCAGAGCGCAGGCTGGCCAGCGGATTCTTGATTTCATGGGCGACGTCGGCGGCGAATTGTTCGTTCGCGTCGATGCGTTCGTAAAGCGCGCCGACCATGCCGCGCATCGCGCCCGACAGCCGCCCGATCTCGTCGGGTCGGGCGGTGAGGTCGGGGATGCGCACCCGGGCGGGCGCCATCTTGCGCGCATTCTTGTCGCGCCCGATTTCGGCCGCCGCCGCGAGATCGGAGAGTGGATTTGCGATGGTCGAGGCCAGCACCAGCGACAGGCCGATCGAGACGATGATCGCGATCACGAACATCTGCAGCACCTGCTCGCGCTCGACGCGGACCAGCGCATCGATCTGCCCCGCGACCGAGATCAGGCCCACGACGCCAACGACGCGATCCCCCTGCCGGATCGGCGTGGCGACGGCGAATATTGTCGAGCCCGCCGCGTTCTTCTGCGACGAGATCTTCGTGCGCCCTTCCAGCGCGGAGGGCACGAGATCGCGCACCATATCGAGCGCGCTATCGGCTGCGGTGCCGCCGCCCCGCTCGAACAGGCCGGCGACCGAGTCCCAGATCTGGCCCAGAAAATCGCTGAGCACGGTCGAGCGTTTGTCGAAATTGAGCCCATCGACCTCTTCGACCGGCGCGCGGTCGCCCGTGGTCGTAGTGCCGAGCAATGCAGCACTTGGGTCGAACAGGTAGAGATCGGCGCCCTCGGGCAGCTCCATCCCGCGGATCGTCGCAAGCGGATCGAGCCCGTCGCCCGCCGCCAGATTGACCGGAGCACCCGCGGGCAGCTGCGCCTCGAACACGTCGGCAGCCAGTTGCGCCTCGTTCACGAGCCCGCTTTCGCGTTGCAGCACGAGGCTGTCGCGAAACGGATTGAGGTAAAGCACGCCTGTCACCAGCACGATCATCGCCAACAGGTTGAAGGTGATGATCTTGCGCGCCAGCGGCGAGCGGTTGAGCGAGAACATGGACCGCCGCGCCCGCCCCTTGCGCAGATCGTCATCGACGATATCGGCTGGGCCGACCCAATCCTCGCCGAGCACGACATCCGTTTCCGGCGCGCGACGGGCGAAGTTTGAGGAGCGCTTTCGAGCCAATCCGATCTTCCCGGCAATACTCATCGACGTGGGATCACTCTTCGTTATACCGGTACCCGATGCCGTAGAGTGTCTCGATCGCCGAGAAATCATCGTCGACGCTGCGCATCTTCTTGCGCAGGCGCTTGATGTGGCTGTCGATCGTGCGGTCGTCGACATAGACCTGATCGTCGTAGGCCACGTCCATAAGCTGATCGCGCGACTTCACGAAACCGGGCCGTTGGGCCAACGCCTGAAGCAGCAGGAATTCGGTCACGGTCAGCGTGACATCCTTGCCCTTCCAGGTCACCGCGTGGCGCAGCGGATCCATCTCGAGCGAGCCGCGCACCATCACCTTGGTGTCTTCGGTCGAGGCGACCTCGCCGGTCGAGATCGCTTCCTGCCGGCGCAGCAGCGCGCGGATGCGTTCGACCAGAAGACGCTGCGAGAACGGCTTCTTGACGTAGTCGTCCGCACCCATGCGAAGACCAAGAACCTCGTCGATCTCATCGTCCTTGGAGGTCAGAAAGATCACCGGCATCGCGGTCTTCTGCCGGAGCCGCTGAAGCAGCTCCATGCCGTCCATCCGCGGCATCTTTATATCCAGAACCGCCATGTCGGGGAGGCGTTTGGTAAACGCGTCGAATGCAGCCTGTCCATCGTTATACGTTTCGACATCGTAACCTTCCGCCTCGAGCGTCATCGAGACCGAGGTCAGAATATTGCGGTCGTCATCGACCAGCGCGATTCTCGACATGTCGGAATACCCCTTCACTGCTACTTTATAGTTATTACGCACTTATTCCGCGTTTACGCACATATTCCGCGTTCACTGCCTTCAAATCAACAAAAAGCTGCGAATCACCAAGTTTTCGCGAATCAATAGAGCCAGAATTTCCCAACCTTTGACTAATTTGCCTCACCTTTCCGCGACATTTCGCCGTGATTGCGCTAAACCTCCGGATGGTTGCGCTAACTGCACCCTACCATTCTGTTCCATTGCAAAAATGTCATGCTATAGGCGATCCATCCGGGTAAGATTGTTGCTTGGATCGGCGCTTCGAGGCCCCGACGCGCCGGGAATAACCCTGTGAACGCCGCGCGACGGCATCGGGAGCATCAGATGGACATTGGACGCGTTAACCCCGCGAAACGACTGGAAGATCAAGGCATCGAAGGTCTCGGGAATGTCTATTACAACCTGCTGGAACCGGCGCTGATCCAAGAAGCGATCAAGCGCGACGAAGGCATACTCGGCAAGGGTGGCGCCTTCTACTGCACGACCGGCAAGCACACCGGCCGGTCGCCCAAAGACAAGTTCGTCGTGCGCACCACCTCCGTCGAGGACACCATCTGGTGGGAGAACAACACCCCGATGGAGCCCGACGCCTTTGATCGCCTCCACGCCGACATGCTGGAGCACATGAAGGGCAAGGATTACTTCGTCGAGGACCTCTTCGGCGGCGCCGATCCGGAGCACCGTCTCGACGTGCGCCTGGTGGCCGAGCTTGCATGGCACGGCCTGTTCCTGCGCACCATGCTGCGCCGCCCCGAGCGCGAGGAGCTCGACGCGTTCGATCCGGAATGGACGATCATCAATTGCCCCAGTTTCAAGGCCGACCCCGCGAAGCACGGCTGCCGCTCGGAAACCGTGATCGCGCTGAACTTCGACAAGAAGACGATCCTGATCGGCAACACCGCCTACGCGGGCGAGAACAAGAAGGGCGTTTTCACCCTTCTCAACTACATTCTGCCCGGCGAAGGCGTCATGGCGATGCACTGCTCGGCCAACCACGCGATCGACGATCCCGACGACGCGGCGGTCTTCTTCGGCCTCTCGGGCACGGGCAAGACGACGCTCTCGGCCGACCCCTCGCGCATCCTCGTGGGCGATGACGAACATGGCTGGTCCGACAACGGCATCTTCAACTTCGAGGGCGGTTGCTACGCCAAGACGATCAACCTCTCGAAAGAGGCGGAGCCGGAGATCTACGATACGTGCTCGATGTTCGGCACGGTCATCGAGAACATGGTCTTCGACGAGGAGACGCTGGAGCTGGACTTCAACGACAACTCGATCACCGACAACATGCGCTGCGCCTATCCGCTGCATTACATCCCGAACGCCTCGGATACCGCGATGGCGGGCCAGCCCAAGAACGTGATCATGCTGACCTGCGACGCGTTCGGTGTGCTGCCGCCGATCGCGCGACTGACCCCGGCGCAGGCAATGTATCACTTCCTGTCGGGCTTCACCTCGAAGACGCCGGGCACCGAGGTGGGCGTGGTCGAGCCGATCCCGACCTTCTCGACCTGCTTCGGCGCGCCGTTCATGCCGCGCCGCCCCGAGGTCTACGGCAAGCTGCTGCAGGAGAAGATCCGCGACGTTGGCGCATCCTGCTGGCTGGTCAATACCGGCTGGACCGGCGGCGCCTTCGGCACCGGCTCGCGGATGCCGATCCGGGCGACCCGTGCGCTTCTGAAAGCCGCGCTCGACGGCTCGCTCCACAACGTGCAGTTCCGCAAGGATCCCAACTTCGGCTTCGAGGTTCCGGTCTCGGTCCCGAACGTCTCGGACGTGCTCCTCGATCCGCGCCGCACCTGGGACGACAAGGCCGCCTATGACGCGCAGGCGCAGAAACTGGTCGAGATGTTCTCGGACAATTTCGCGCAATACGTGCCCTACATCGACGACGATGTGAAAGCCGCCGCGATCGGTTGATGCGCTGAACCGGGAACACGAAATATTTAAAGGGGCCGGCGATCACGCCGGCCTTTTTCATGCGCGAAGCCCACTTTCCTAAACCCTTGAACCGCCTACATGATGCCAGCCATGAAACTGGAACTGCTTCATATTCTGGGCTTCGCCCTGCTCGCTGGCCTCATCGCCCTGGCCGGCCTGACTCTGATCGTCGCGAGGCTGTCGCATCGGCGACCGAAAGGGCCCTTCCCCGAGTCGAAGATGCAGGTCGCCCCCGAAACCGGCCGCTTTGCCACCGCGCTGCAGGACCGGCTTGCAGGGCTCGAAACGAAAAACGCGGTCCAGCTGCTCGCCGATCCGCTCGATGCGCTTGCGGCGCGACTGGAACTCATCGAAGCGGCGGAGGTCTCTCTCGATCTGCAATATTACATCTGGCAGAACGATACTGCGGGCGCGATCATGCTCGGCGCGCTGCGCAGGGCGGCCGGACGCGGGGTCCATGTCCGGCTTCTGATCGACGACAACGGCACCGCCGGGATGGACCGTACGCTGGCCGCGCTCGACGAATTGCCCAATGTCGAGGTGCGCCTATTCAACCCCTTCCCGATCCGGACCGCGCGGGTTCTCGGCTACCTGTCCGATTTTCGTCGCCTGAACCGCCGGATGCACAACAAGGCGATGATCGCGGATGGAAGGATGGCGATCCTCGGCGGGCGCAATATCGGCGACGACTACTTCAACAGCCTCTCCGAGAGCGGGCTCTACATGGATCTCGACGTCGCCGTCGCAGGGCCCGTTCTGGCGCAGATCGGAAAGCAGTTTGACCTTTACTGGAACGCCCCGCCCGCGATCCCGGCGGAGAAAATGCTGGGTGGCTGCAAGGCAGCGGAAGCCGAAGACATTATCAAGGATGAGGAGGTTCGTCTCTCCGAGCCAGAGGCGAAGCGCTATGCCGTGGACCTGCGGCATCCCGACCGGCTCTCGCGGCTGCTGTCGGGCAAGGCGCCAGTGATCTTCGCCGAGGCGCAGCTGATCTACGACCACCCGTCGAAGATTCACGGGCTTTTGCAGGGGCGCAAGCTGCTCTGGCAATATCTGGTGCGTGCCCTCGGCCAGCCGCTGCAGGAACTGGTGCTGATCACGCCCTATCTCGTGCCGACGCGGACCGGCGTGCGCTATCTCAAGCGGATCGCGAAATCGGGGGCGAAGATCAAGGTGCTGACGAACTCCTATGCCGCGACCGATGTGGCGCTCGTGCATTCAGGCTATGCCCATCGCCGCAAAGGGTTGTTGCGCGCCGGAATCGAGCTTTACGAATACGCCGCCGATGCCGAAGATCGCCGCCCGAACGAGCGTAACCGGCGCGAACGGCTGCTTGGCTCCGACATTCGCGGCACCTCGCCGTTTTCGCGCAACAAGCTGCACGCCAAGGTCTTCGCGGTGGATCGCGCGCGGGTCTTCATCGGCTCGTTCAATTTCGATCCGCGCTCGATGCGTTTGAATACCGAGTTGGGGATCGTGATCGCTGCACCCGAGATCGCGAGCGAGATCTCCGAGACGTTCAAGGAGTTCATCCCCACCCGCGCATGGCGGCTGCGCCTGACCCGTGCGCAGCAATTGCGCTGGTCGCGGCCCGGTCACGGCGTCCGCAAGCGCGAGCCGGGCGTGCCCTTCTCGCATCGCATCTTCCTGTGGGTGGCGCAGCGTCTGCCGATCGAGTGGATGCTCTAAGGCCTCAGCTCTTGCGCGTGCGTTTCACCTTGCGCGCGACCGCCTTCTTCTTGGCAGCGTCGCGGGCCGGTTTGCGCGGTCCCTTGCCGGGCCCTTTGCGCGGCGGGCGGGTGCCGGGGCGACGTCCTTTGCGGCGCTTGCCGTCGCCGGAGGGCATCCCCTGCCCTTCGACTTCCAGCAGCTCCAGCATCAGCCCGCCGGTGATCGGCACGGCCTCCGACAGCCGTACCCGGACGCGCTGCCCGATCGTGATAACCATGCCGGTATCGGAGCCCACCAGCTCCTGCGCCTCGCGATCGAAATGGAAGAACTCGCGCCCGATCTCGCGGATCGGGATCAGCCCGTCCGCGCCGGTCTCGTCGAGCTTTACGAAAGCGCCGAATTTCTGCACGCCCGAAATGCGGCCGGTGAACTCGCTGCCCACGCGGTCCGACAGGTAAGCGGCCAGATAGCGGTCGGTCGTGTCGCGTTCGGCCACCATCGAACGGCGCTCGGTATCGGAAATCTGCTTCGCCGTGTCCTCGAGGTTCTCGATATCCCACGCGCTCAGCCCGTCCTTGCCCCAGCCATGGCCGAGGATCAGCGCGCGGTGCACGATCAGGTCGGAATAGCGCCGGATCGGCGAGGTGAAATGCGCGTAGGACCGCAGCGCGAGGCCGAAATGGCCATAATTCGTCGGCGCGTAATAGGCCTGTGTCATCGAGCGCAACGTCGAAATGTTGATCAACTCGTCGAACTCGGAGCCCTCGGACTGGCTCAGCAGGTTGTTCAGATGCGCGGTCTGCAGCACCTGACCCTTCGCCAGCGTGAAGCCCGACGCCTGCGCCACTTCACGCAGGCTCTCGATCTTCTCGAGGCTGGGTTCTTCGTGGACACGATACAGCAGCGGACGGCGCAACTTCTCCAGTTCCTCGGCGGCGGCCACGTTGGCCAGCACCATGAACTCCTCGATCAGCTTATGCGCATCGAGCCGTTCCTTGAACCGGATCGAGGCGACATGGCCATCGTCTCCGATCACGATCTGCCGCTCGGGCAGGTCCAGTTCCAGCGGCTGACGGATCGCACGAGCATGCTTGAGCGCCTCGTAAGCCTCGTAGATCGGGTCGATGATCTCCTCGACCATATCCTCGGTCTTCTCGTCCGGGTTGCCGTCGCGCGCGGATTGCACCTGCCCGTATTCGAGCGAGCCGACCGAACGGATCATCCCGCGCGTGAAGCGATGCGAGACCTTCCGCCCCTGCGCGTCGATCTTCATCCGCACCGCCAATACCGCACGGTCCACATTCTCGTGCAGCGAGCACAGATCGCCTGACAGACGATCCGGCAGCATCGGCACGACGCGGTCGGGGAAATAGGTGGAGTTGCCGCGCTTGCGCGCCTCGCGGTCCAGCTCGGAGCCCGGCGTGACGTAATGCGCCACATCGGCAATCGCCACCCAGATCAGGAAGCCGCCCTCGTTCTTCGGATCGTCATCGCGGATCACCAGTACGGCGTCGTCGCGGTCGCGGGCATCCGCCGGGTCGATCGTGACGAAAGACAGCTTGCGCAGGTCTTCGCGCTCGCCCAGAGGCGCAGGCTCGGCGGCATCGGCCTCGGCCACGACCGCATCGGGAAAATCGTCGGGGATGCCATGCTGATGGATCGCGATGAGCGAGACCGCCTTCGGCGCGGACGGATCGCCCAGCACCTCGATCACGCGCGCCTTCGGCAGGCCCATGCGCCCGCGCGGCCCGGTCTGTTCAGCCTCGACCAGCTCGCCATCCTTGGCGCCCTGCGTGACCGCCGCCGGCACCTGCCATTCGTTGCCGACCCCCTTGTCGATCGGCATGATCCGCCCGCCCTCGGCATTCTTGCGGAAGATGCCGACGATGCGATGCGAGGCCTGGCCGATCTTGCGGATCAACCGCGCCTCGTAGCCGTAATCCTCATCCTCGACCGGGGTCAGGCGACCGAGGATACGGTCGCCCTCGGCCAGCGTAGGATCGCCGTCCTTCGGAACGAAGAGAACCAAGGGCGCAGGCCCCTCGCCACTCCATTCCGCAGGTTCGGCCCATTGATCGCCCTGACTATCCTCGCGCATTACCCGCAGTACCGACACCGGCGGCAGCACATTGGGGTCGCGGAAGTTGCGGCGGCGCTTCTCGATCAGGCCTTCGTCGGCCATGTCCTTGAGAATGCGCTTCAGCTCGATCTTCGCCTGCCCCTTCACACCGAAAGCCCGCGCGATGTCGCGCTTGGCCCCTTGGTCGGGGTTGTCGTTCAGCCAGTCGAGGATCTGCTGGCGCGAGGGGATGGGGGCGGGTTTGCTCATGGGTTTGCCTAACATGGGGCGTGAGGGGCGTCACTCAAAGAGTGGAACGCTATTCGTGGGTGTCGAGGGGCGCGGCCTCCGCGCGCAGGCGCGCATGGCCTAGGCGGAGGGGGCTCTGCCCCCGCGCTGACGCGCCCTCCGGGATATTTTCGCCAAGAGGAAGCTCAGAGCGGCTTTTCCATATCGCGATGCGGGATGCCCGCGTCGTCGTAATCCGCGCCATAGGGCACGAAGCCGAGCTTTTCATAGAACGGGATCGCGTAGCTCTGGGCCGAGAGATAGGCGCGGGTACAGCCCATCTCCTCGAACCGCGCGCAGGCGTCGCGCACCAGCGCCGCGCCAAGCCCGGTGCCGCGCGCGGATTTCGCGACGCAGATGCGACCGATCTTGCCGGTCTCACCCTTGCGGATCAGCCGCGCGGTGCCGAGCGGCGTGCCGTTGTCCGTGGCCAGCAGATGGATCGCCTGATCGTCGAGATCGTCCCATTCCTCGGGCTCCGGGATGCCCTGTTCTTCGATGAACACGGCCCGGCGCAGCGCGTGGCAGGGGGTATAATCGGTGACCGGCTCGATCTTGATCATGCGAAATAGTCTTTCAATATGCGCGCATAGATGCGCTGGAGCGTGACGATCTGATCAACCGGGACACGCTCGTCCACTTGATGCATCGTCGCGCCGACGAGGCCGAATTCTACGACCGGGCAGTGATCCTTCACGAAGCGCGCATCCGAGGTGCCGCCCGAGGTGGACAGCTCCGGCGCGCGGCCCGTTTCCGCCTCGACCGATTTCGCGACGAGGTCGACGAAAGGTCCGGGCGGCGTGACGAAGCTTTCGCCCGAGATGTCGGGGTTGAGCGCGATGCGGATGCCGGTCTCGGCGGCGATCCCGGAGGCTATCGCCTCGGCCCAGGCAATCAGCCCCTCGCCGGTATGGGCGTCGTTGAAGCGGATATTCACGGTCGCGCGCGCCTTGGCCGGGATCACGTTATTGGCCGGGTTGCCGCAATCGATGGTGGTGATCTGCAGGCTCGAGGGCTGAAAATGATCTGTGCCATGATCGAGCGGCTCTGCGGTCATCCGGCCCAGCAGATCGACCAGCGCATGCAGCGGGTTCTTCGCGCGATGCGGATAGGCGGCATGGCCCTGCACGCCCTCGGCCTCGATATAGAAGCTGAGCGAGCCACGCCGCCCGATCTTCATCATCTCCCCCATCTCATTGGGGCAGGTCGGCTCGCCCACGAGGCAGACCGACATCGCCTCTCCCTCGGCCTTCATCCAATCCAGAAGCGCCCGCGTGCCGTCGCGCCCCGGCCCTTCTTCGTCGCCGGTGATGGCGAGGATCACCGCGCCTTCGGGCGGCGTCTCGGTCACGAAATCCACCGCTGCGGCGGCGAAGGCCGCAACGGCGGTCTTCATGTCGGTCGCTCCGCGCCCCCACATCACGCCGTCAACGATCTCGGCGCCGAAGGGATCGTGCGTCCAGGCAGCCGCATCGCCCACCGGCACGACATCCGTGTGCCCGTTGAAGCCGAAACTTTTCGCAGCCCCCTTCGCGCCCCAGCGCGCGTAGAGGTTCGGCGTGCCGTTGCGATCGACGCGCGTGCAGGTGAAGCCCGCCCCGCTCAGCAGCTCTTCGAGCAAGACGAGCGCGCCGCCCTCCTCCGGGGTCACCGAGGGGCAGCGGATCAGATCGGCGCTCAGGCGGATGGGGTCGGTCGTCATGGGCACTCCTTTTCAGCGCTACAGGCTTAGAGCGCCGAAGCCCTAGGAGCAATGGCTGTTGCAGGCCCGCCACCGGGCGCATGTGACGCAGAGACAAGCACTACCCAAGGGCGTGTTGCGGTGCCATGATATGTCAAAAGCAAAAGCCCGGAATCGGGCGTATCGAGCAGGGCAAAGCCCGGATTCAGACGCAGCAGACCCACGCGCGGCCCTCTCGGGCGGCGTACGTTTTCCGTGTCGGCTTCCCCGGGCGCGGAGACAGGCATGGGATCAAGGCAGCATTCGGAGCGTCGCAGATGAGGGCGCAACAGGGCTGGATCGGTGCGCAGATCGCACATCGCGGCGCGGTCATGTTCGACGAGCGCAGACTGCCGGAGTTGCTCGCACGGGGCAGCCTGATGCTCGAATTCACCCTGATGCGCGGCGAGCAATCGCCCCTGCCGCTGATCCATCTGCATCAGCGCGAAGGCTGGCGGAATTTCCTCTCGCTCAATCTCGATGTCGACGGGCGGATCGTGCTGGCGCAGCGGCGCGGCTCGGCGGTCCATGCGATCTCCATCGACGCCACGCAGGAGCGGCTGACCGGCGGACGGATGCGGCTCATTTGGCGCTGGGACGGGCCGGGACGCGAGAGCCTGCTGACGCTGGAGGCGCTCGACCAGCGCACGATCCGGCAGCAGGCGGGCATGGCGCCGCTGCCGCTGACCCGTGACGAGGCCGCGGCCCTGCTCAATCCGGCGGGGCCCGCGCGGATCGGGCCGCGCGTCGATTGGCTGGCGCTTGGGGATCATCTGCAACCGATGGGACCGGCGGGCTGCTTCGCCCCCGCGACCCCAATCCAGACTCCGGAGGGCGTGGTGCCTGCCGCACGTCTGCGCGCGGGCGATCTGGTCGAGACCCTCGATGCCGGGCCGCAGCCGGTGCTCTGGTCGGGCCGGGTCAGCCTGCCTGCGATCGGGCACCTGCGTCCGGTGAAACTCTGTGCGCCAGTCTTCTCGGCGCGTCAGGACCTCTGGGTCATGCCGCAGCACCGCGTGGCGCTGAGCGGGCCGTCGGTGGATTTCATCTTCGGCGAGGACGAAGTGCTGATCGAGGCGCGGTCGCTGGCCGATGGCTGCGCCGCGCTGCAACCCGATTGCCCCGGCGTGCTGGAGTGGCACGGGCTGTTGCTGGGCGGTCATCACCTGCTGATGGCGGATGGCTGCAAGCTGGAGAGCCTGCATATCGGGCGGCTCGCCCGGCAACCGCTTCTGGCGGCGACCACGGCCTTTGCGGGGCTAGTCCGCGAAGGCGGGCTACCGCTCCATCGCAAGCCGGTGCGCAAGATCGTCTCGGGCTATGAGGCGAAGACGCTGGCCTCCGCCCGCCGTCAGGGTCTGCGCCCCTTCGTGGCTTAACCCATCAGCGCGCGGCGCAGCAGGTTCAGTCCGGCCACGCCCAACAGGATCAGCGTCCACCATCGGAACCGCACCGGATCGAGCTGGTCCTGCGCCTTGAAGCCCAGTTTCATCCCCGCCAGCGCGGGCAGGATCATCAACAGCGACAGCGGTATGGTCTGCGCGTTCAGCACGCCCGAAACCAGATGCGAGCCGGTCAGGATGATCGCCCCGGTCAGGAAGACGACGCCGAGGATGCGCACCGCTTCCTGTTTCGGCGCGTCGATCGAGATCAGGTAGATGATCAGCGGCGGCCCCCAGATGCCGGAAATCCCACCATAGAGTCCCGCGATCACGCCCAAGCCCGTCTCGGTCACCGCGCGATGGCGCGTGGGCATCGGAATTTGCCGTCCCGAGATCTGCCAGATCGAGAAGCCGAGGATCGGCGCCCCCAGAAGCGCATACATCAGTGGCTGCGGGATTACATCGACGAGGGTCGCGCTGATCGGAATGAAGATGATGATCATCGCGATGAACAGTCGGTAATTCTTGATCGAGCCCACCGCCGCGCCGACCCCCTGACGGAAAGCCTGCATCACGTTGGTCACCAGCGTCGGCAGGATCAGAAGCGCCAGCGCCTGATGCGGAGGCAGGAACGACGCAAAGCTCGACAGCATGATCATCGGCATCGCGAAGCCGACCGCGCCTTTCACGAAACCCGCGAAAAGCGTGACGCCAAGCGCCGCGAATATCTGCCAAACTTCCATCCCGAACATGCGCGCTCCCCTTCGTGTCCCGCATCGCTTCTATCGGGTTACGCGGTGGGATACAGCCGGGAAGCGACGTGAAATCAGGCGGATACCCGACCGCGCCGACAACCTCTGCGACATTATCCGTCGCAATTGTCGCCGCTGGCGAATTTTTATTGCGCTGCGGTTGCGAAGTATCTACACAGGCTGCAACTGCAGAATAAGGAGCCGACTCATGGCACATGACGGGGCCGATATGCCGACGACGATCATTCTGGATGACCTCCTGAGCCTTGCGGAAGCGAGCCTGCCCGAGCTGGAGACGCTGGTCTCCGACGCGACCGCAAGCCTGCGCAACGCGACGGAGAGAGACGGTCGCATTTCCGGCGCCGCGCTCGAAGCGAACCAATATCGCGCCCATGGGCTTGCTTGGCTGACGACCTATCAGCAGGCACTCAAACAGCTGCACGGCTGGGCGGCGCGCCTGACCGAGGACGGCAAGCTGGGCGAGATGGAGCAACTGATCCTGCAGATCGGTTTCGGCGAATATCTCGCGCAGATCGCGGGCGGCATCCAGATGAACCAGGGCGAGATGGTGCGCCTGACCGATATGGGCGTCAGCTGGACTCCCTCGGACGCGGCCGCGAAGTTGATCGCCGCGGGCAATTCCAACGCCGCCCGAATGCGCCTAGTGGAACTGATGCGCGACGTTCAGGGGCGCTCGATCTTCGGGCAGTCTGGTCTCGATGAAGATCTCGAGATGATCCGCGAGCAGTTCTACCGCTACGCCGAAGATCGCGTGAAGCCGAACGCGCATGAATGGCACCTCAAGGACGAGCTGATCCCGATGGAAATCATCGAGGAACTCGCCGAACTGGGCGTCTTCGGCCTGACCATCCCCGAGGAATATGGCGGGTTGGGCCTGTCGAAAGCCTCGATGGTCGTCGTGACCGAGGAGCTTTCGCGCGGCTATATCGGTGTCGGCTCGCTCGGCACGCGTTCCGAGATCGCGGCAGAGCTGATCATCTGCGGCGGCACCGAGGAGCAGAAGCAGAAATGGCTTCCGGGCCTGTCCTCTGGCGAGATCCTGTCCACCGCCGTTTTCACCGAACCCAATACCGGCTCGGATCTGGGCTCGTTGCGCACCCGTGCGGTCAAGGATGGCGATGACTGGCTGATTACCGGCAACAAGACCTGGATCACCCATGCGCAGCGCACCCATGTGATGACGCTGCTCGCGCGCACCGACCCGGCTACCGACAATTACAAAGGCCTGTCGATGTTCCTGGCCGAGAAGACGCCGGGCACCGACGACAACCCCTTCCCTACCGAGGGAATGACCGGCGGCGAGATCGAAGTGCTCGGCTATCGCGGGATGAAGGAATACGAGCTCGGTTTCGACAATTTCCGCGTGAAGGGCGAGAACCTTCTGGGCGGCGAAGAGGGCAAGGGCTTCAAGCAACTCATGGAGACGTTCGAATCCGCCCGCATCCAGACCGCCGCCCGCGCCGTGGGCGTGGCGCAATCGGCGCTGGAGATCGGGATGCAATATGCGATCGACCGCAAGCAATTCGGCAAGTCGCTGATCGAATTCCCGCGCGTATCCTCGAAACTCGCGATGATGGCGGTGGAGACGATGATCGCCCGCCAGCTGACCTATTTCTCGGCCTGGGAAAAAGATCACGGCCATCGCTGCGATCTGGAAGCTGGCATGGCGAAACTGCTCGGTGCGCGGGTGGCGTGGGCCGCTGCCGACAACGCGCTGCAGATCCATGGCGGCAACGGCTTCGCGCTGGAATACCAGATCAGCCGTATCCTCTGCGATGCGCGCATCCTGAACATCTTCGAGGGTGCCGCCGAGATTCAGGCGCAGGTGATTGCGCGCAGGCTTTTGGGGTGAGTGCCGTCTCGGAGAGGCTCCAGTTGAGCCTCTCAGGCACGAACGCGCCGCGCGTCGCGGCGCCGGGGGCACACTGAAAAACACGGGGCGATGCGGGCGATCCTCGCATCGCCCCGTTCTCGTTTGACTCCCGCCCGCCGCCCTCGCAAGCTGAACGAAAGAGTTCAAAGCAGGGAGGCGCGAATGGCCCGCACAATTCTGGTCACCGGCATCACCGGTTTCATCGCCAAACGCATCGCCTATGACCTGCTCGCGCAGGGCGAAAAGGTGCGCGGCACGCTGCGCAAGGCCAGCCGGGGCGAAGAGGTGAAAGCGGCGCTGCGCGACCTCGGCCCCGAGGCGCTGGAGCGGCTGAGCTTCGTCGAGGCCGATCTGACGGCGGATGAGGGATGGGACGCGGCGATGACCGGGGTCGATGCCGTGATCCACACCGCCTCCCCTTTCCCGCTCAGCAAGCCCAAGAACGAGGCCGAGGTGATCCAGCCCGCGGTCGAGGGCACCAAGCGGGTGCTGAGCGCAGCGCAGGCCGCCGGCGTGACCCGCGTGATCCAGACCTCCTCGATGGAGGCGGTGATGCATGGCGTGACCTCCGACCCGATTACGGAAGCCGACTGGTCGAACCCGCGCGCGCCGACCTGCAGCGCCTATACGCGCTCGAAGATATTCGCCGAGGAAGCGGCGTGGGAATTCATCGAGGATCACCACGAGATGCAGCTGACGGTGATCAATCCGGGCCTCGTCTGCGGCACGCCGATGGATCGCCATACCGGCTCGTCGGTCGCGGTGATCGAGCGGCTGATGGCGGGCAAGGACCCGATGGCGCCGGAGTTCGACATTCCGGTGGTCGATGTGGCCGATGTCGCCGCCTGCCATGTCGCGGCGCTCGACCGGTCCGAGAGCATCGGTCGCCGCTACATCTGTGCGGCAAGCTTCATGTCCTTCCTAGAGATGGCGAAGGTACTGAAGGCCGAATTCCCCGACCGCAAGATCCCGACCCGGAAGGCGCCGAACTGGATCGTCTCGATCCTCGCGCTGTTCGACGAACAGATCGCGCTGATCAAGCCGATGCTCGGGATGACGATGCGGCTCAGCAACGAGGCCGCGACGCGCGATCTGGGCGTGGAATTCGTGCCCGCCGCCGAGGCCGTGCGCCGCACCGGACATTTCATCGCGCAGAAATAGCGTTGCGCTCGCCCGGTTTCGCGGCCAAATCTGGCGCGACGAACTGGAGGGGCACAGATGATCCGCGACGCAAAGGCCGAAGACGCAGAGGCGATCACCGAGATTTACAATGACGCGGTGCGCAACACGACCGCGATCTGGAACGAGATCGAAGTCGGCCCCGAGAACCGCCGCGCCTATATCGCGGATCGGCAGGCGGCGGGTTATCCCGTTCTGGTCTGGGAAGAGAACGGGCGCGCCGTAGGCTATGCGAGCTTCGGCCCGTTCCGCCCCCATGACGGCTATCACCTGAGCGTCGAGCATTCCGTATATGTCCATCGCGACCACCGCGCGGGCGGCAAGGGTGCGAAGCTGATGGCGGCACTGATCGAGCGTGCCAAAGAGGGCGGGTTTCACGTCATGGTCGGCGCGATCGATGCCGCAAACGACGGGTCGATCCGGCTGCACGAGCGGCTGGGCTTCACTCAGGTTGGCCTGATGCCGCAGGTTGGCAAGAAGTTCGGGCGCTGGCTGGATCTGGCGCTGCTGACGCTGTTGCTGGACGATCGCGAGCGGCCTTGAGCTTGAGGTGAGGGGCGCGCCCGACCCTTGGGTGGGCGCTGTGCTCCGCCAGTGGCTTGGCGTTTTATCTCGCAAGCCCGCATGCCGGATGTGCCCGCGATGACATCACCAATGCGCCCCCCCGGGGGGGGGGGGGGGGGGGGGGCGGTCCGGGGCTGGTCGCCCCGCGCCAAGCTCCATGAGCTACCGCACGTTCCGCCCCAGCAAATCCACGAACCGTTGCCGCGCCTCGGGCAAGGGCCGGTCTCCCAGATCCGGCGCCATCCGCTCGCCCAGGAAGAACCCGGTCAGCCGCAGCCCCTGCACGATCTCGCCCAGACTCGCGGGCCCCTGCCCCAGCAGGCAGAGCGGCAGCGGCAGCAGTCTCGGCGCCCATTCCCCGGCCCCCTGACGGCTCACCGCACGCCCCGAGCGCGGGCTGACATAGGCGAGATCGTCGCGCGACCCGGTCACCGCGCAGCGCGACAGGTCGAGCCCGTAGCCCATCTCCTCCAGCAGTCCCAACTCCCAGCGCAGATAGGTCGGCAGCCAGTCGCCGCCCTCGGCCATCGCGTCGAACAGCGCCTCGGACGCCAGAAACAGCGCGTCATGCGCCTCGCGCTCGGGCAGCGTGAACCGCAGCAGCGCCGTCGCCGCGTTCAGCCCGGCCAAGGCCTGCCGGTCCGACAGGATCACCGCGCGGCTTTGCAGCGGCTCGATCGTATAACTGCCAAGGTGATCTTCCAGCCGCGCGCGCCACGTCGCCGTGACCCGGTTTCCCGGCTGCAAAATTCCCGCCATCTTGCGCGACGCCCCGCCGCGCACCACGCCCGCGTGACGCCCATGCGCCGAGGTGAACAGCTCGACGATCATCGAGCTTTCGCCATGCGGTCGTGCCGAGAGGATCGTGCCGAGGTCTTGCCAGTCCATGGCTGCGACTATCCTTTCCGTGACGTTGCGGCGCAAGCGGCTTCGTGAGTTGCGCAAACGCCCCGCGCCGCACTAGCGTTTGTCGCATGACACGCGCCTCGACCCTTTTCGCCGCCCTGATCGCCCTCGTCGAGTTGACGGCGTTCGGCGCAAGCTTCCTCGACAACATGGCCGAACATCCGCAGGCCGCCGTGCCGCTGGGCATCCTGTGGCTGATGTTTCGCTATTTCACGATCTGGACGAATACGCTGGCGGGGCTCGCCTTCGGCTGGATGGCATGGCGCAAGCGGGCGCTGGCCAAACCGTTCCTTGCCGCTCTGGTGCTGTGGATGCTGATCGTCGGCGTGGTCTATCACCTGCTTCTGGCTGGCGACACGCCGTTGCACGGGCTCGATTACGTCTCGAACCTGCTTTATCACACCGCAGCCCCGATACTCGTTCCGGTCTGGTGGCTGGCCTTCGCGCCGAAAGGTGGGCTGACGAGCCATCACGCAGTGATCTGGCTGGCCTGGCCGCTGATCTATTTGGTCTATGCGGTGATCCGGGGGCTGGAAACCGGGTTCTACCCGTATTTCTTCCTCAACCTCGACAAGCTCGGCTGGGGCGGACTGGGCCTGTGGTGCGTGAAGTTCCTCGTCGCCTTCTGGATCGGCGGGCTGGTGATCGTGACCTTGGGCCGCGGTCTCAACCGGCTCGGGATCAGCCGCTGAGGCCGTCCTCTTCCAACAACGTTTGCCCGTCGCGGCTCTCGATCTCGACCACCCAGAGGTCGGGGTCGAAACTGCGCTGCTTGCGGATGCTGGCATCGACCTCGGTCTCGGGCCCGTCATGCAACAGCATCCACGCGCTCTCTCCGGTCATCAGATCCGCGCGCCGCTCGTAGCTTTGCGCGGTCCCGTCGAGGCGGGCACATTTCACCAGAACGGCACCGGAAGACGCCTGCCCATGCGCAGTGACATAGGCCGGAATATTCGCGAGTTCCAGCCGCTTGAGATAGGCGCGGACCCAGAAATCCGTGGTCAGACGCGCCTCGGCCATCACTTCGAGTCCTTGAAATCGAGACCCATCTCGGAATAGCGCTCGGCCTCTTCGAGCCAGTTCGGGCGCACCTTCACCTGCAGGAACAGATGCACGGGCCGGTCGAGAAACTCGATCAGTTCCTCGCGCGCGGCCTTGGAAATCGCCTTGATCGTCTCGCCGCCCTTGCCAAGGATGATCCCCTTGTGGCCGTCGCGGGCGACATAGATCACCTGATCGATCCGCGCGGAGCCGTCCTTGCGCTCCTCCCAGCTCTCGGTTTCGACCGTCAGCTGGTAGGGCAGTTCCTCGTGCAGGCGCAGGGTCAGCTTCTCGCGGGTGATCTCGGCTGCGATCATGCGCATCGGCAGGTCGGCGATCTGGTCTTCCGGATAGAGCCACGGCCCCTCGGGCATCTCACCCGCAAGCCATTCCTTGAGATCCTGCACGCCGTAGCCACGCTCTGCGGAAATCATGAAGGTCTTGGTGAACTCGAACGCTTCGTTGAGCTTCGCGGTCAGGCCCAGAAGCTCCTCGGATTTCACCTTGTCGATCTTGTTGATCGCAAGCGCCACCGGCTGCGTGCCTTCGCGACCGCGCAGCGCCCCGAGAATGCTTTCGACACCCGGGGTGAGGCCGCGATGCGCCTCGACCAGGAGGACGATCATGTCGGCGTCGGCCGCCCCGCCCCAAGCGGCATTGACCATTGCGCGGTCCAGACGACGGCGCGGACGGAAGATGCCGGGCGTGTCGACGAAGACGATCTGGCTCTGGCCTTCCATCGCGACGCCACGGATGCGGGCGCGGGTGGTCTGCACCTTGTGGGTGACGATCGAGACCTTCGCGCCAACCATCGCGTTGAGCAGGGTGGATTTGCCCGCATTGGGCTCTCCGATCAGGGCGACGAAACCGGCGCGTGTGGTCATGTGGATTCCTTTTTGGCGATACGCGAAAGCGATACGGGGCGCGGGGTAGCTTATAACGGCGCGTGTTGCCAGTCATCTTGTCATATGGCTTGTGCGACGAGGGCCGCGCCCGATCCTTAGGTGGGCGCTTCGCCCCATTCGTGGCCGGGCAGTTTATCTTTCAAGCCTGAGTGGCGGATATGCCCGCGCCGACATCGCCAATGCGCCCTCCCATGGGGAGGGTCGGGCGCGGCCCGGGGCTGGTCGCCCCGGTCCCAACGCAATCTCAGCCCTCGGCGCCGTCTTCCAGACGTTTCAGCAGCGTCTTCGCCGCCGTCATCTCGCCCTGACGCTTCGATCCGGCCTTGGCCGTTTCGCGCGCGCCGTTCTCCAGACTCACCTCGATGGTGAAATTGGGGGCGTGATCGGGACCGTCGCGATGGGTGATCTCGTAGCGCGGTGGCGGCAGACCGCGAGCCTGCGCCCATTCCTGCAGCGCGGTTTTCGGGTCGCGGGCGTCCTCCTCGACGCTGTCGAGCCGGTCTTCCCAGAGCCGCAGGATCAGCTCTTTCGCCGCCTCGAACCCGCCATCGAGATAGACGGCGGCGATCACCGCCTCCATCGCGTCGCCCAGCAGCGCCAGCTTGCGCCGCCCGCCGGTCATCATCTCGGATCGGCCGAGCTTGAGCACCGCGCCAAGGTCGATCTTGCGGGCGATATCGGCGCAGGCTTCCTTGCGCACGAGCGCGTTGAAGCGCGGCGCCATCTGCCCCTCGGAAGCGGCACGGTCGCCTAGGAACAGCGCCTCGGCCATCACGAGGCCCAGAACGCGGTCGCCCAGAAATTCCAGCCGCTGGTTGTCGGGCCGGGTCGGCGTGGAGATCGAGCTATGCGTCAGCGCGCGCGCGAGCAGCTCGGGCCGTTTGAACTTGTGCCCGAGGCGCTTCTCGAATGCCTTGATCTCCGCGCTCAGCTTCAATTGATCGCCTTGAAGAACCGATCCGGACGCCAGGTCCAGAAGTAGAACAGCGAGCGACCCGCCGAGGAGAACATCACCCGGTCCGCCCGGCCGATCAGGTTCTCTTTCGGGACGAAGCCGAGACCGCCCACCGATTGCGGGAAGCGGCTGTCCTCGGAATTGTCGCGGTTGTCGCCCATGAAGAAATACATGCCCTCGGGCACGGTGTAGACGGGCGTGTTGTCCACGGGACCGTCATTATTGATCTGCAGAATGTCATGCGTGACGCCGTTGGGCAGCGTCTCGGCATAGCGTTTCTTGATGCAGGTATCGCCCATGCCGACCGGCGAATTCGAGCAGCGCGGCAACAGCCCCTGCGGACCCTGCGGTTGCATGACTTCCTCGAAATCGGGCTCGGGCTTCATCTCGACCGCTTTGCCGTTGATCTGCAGCACGCCGTTGATCATCTGGATCTTGTCGCCCGGCAGGCCGATCAGACGCTTGATGAAATCGACGTTCTTCGTCGGATGGCGGAACACCACCACGTCGCCGCGTTTGGGGTCGCGGGCCAGCAGGCGTCCGTCGAAGGGACAGGCCGAGAACGGGCAGGAATAGCGCGAATAGCCATAGGCCATCTTGTTCACGAAGAGGAAGTCGCCGATCAGCAGCGTGTCCTTCATCGAGCCGGAGGGAATCCAGAAGGGCTGGAAGAACAGCGTGCGGAACACCCCCGCGATCACCAGTGCCCAGACAATCGTCTTGATCGTGTCGAGGATACCGCCCTCGGCCTTGTTCTTCGCCATTATCTCTTACCCTGCCTCAAAATTCCTTGGCCTCAATACGCGGCCTCGCGCCCGAGTCAAGAAAGCTTGCGGGCCTCGATCACGACAAAGGCTTGCGCCCAGGGGTGGTCATCCGTCAGCGTCACATGGATGACGGCCTCGTAACCCTCTGGTGTCATTTCCTTAAGCCGGTCCGCCGCCCAGCCCGTGACCTGCATCACCGGCTGTCCCGTTGGCAGATTCGTGACCGCCATATCCTTCCACGCGATGCCCATCCGCAACCCGGTCCCAAGCGCTTTGGAACAGGCTTCTTTCGCCGCCCACCGTTTGGCATAGGTGCCCGCCACATCCTTGCGGCGCTCGGCCTTGCGCTGCTCGATCTCGGTGAAGACGCGGTTGCGGAAACGGTCGCCGAAGCGTTCGAGCGTGCGCTCGATCCTCTCGATATTCGCGAGATCGGTGCCGATGCCGAGGATCATGCCGCCTCAGCCCCGCGCCGCGTCCATCAGCTTGCGCATATGCACGATCGCGGGGCCGAGCCCCACGAAGATCGCCTCGGAGATCAGGAAATGGCCGATGTTCAACTCGCGGATCTGCTTCATCTCGGCGATCGGCTCGACCGTCTCGTAGGTCAGACCGTGGCCCGCATGGACCTCCAGCCCGAGACTGTCGGCATAGGCTGCGCCCGCTTTCAGCGCCTCCAGTTCGGCATCACGCGCGGCGAAATCGCCCGCGTAGTGCATGTCGCAGAAATGGCCGGTATGCAGCTCGATCACCTGCGCGCCGATCTTGGCGGAGGCTTCGATCTGCGCCGGATCATGACCGATGAACATCGACACGCGGATGCCCGCCTCGACGAGCGGCCCCACGTAATCGGTCAGCCGCGAGACATCGCCCGCGACGTCCAGACCGCCTTCGGTCGTCACCTCTTCGCGCTTTTCCGGCACGATGCAGCAGGCATGGGGCAAATGGCGCAGCGCGATCTTCTGCATCTCGGACGTTGCGGCCATCTCGAAATTCAGCGGGATATCGATGCCGCCGCGCAGCGCGTCGATATCGGCGTCGCGGATATGGCGGCGGTCTTCGCGCAAATGCGCGGTGATCCCGTCGGCTCCGGCCTGCTCGGCCAGACGCGCGGCGCGCAGCGGGTCAGGATAGGCCGAGCCGCGGGCATTCCGCACGGTGGCGACGTGATCGATATTCACACCAAGGCGCAAGGGTTTGGACATCGGGCTCTCCGCAATAGGTCTCGCAGGAGTATGCCTGCGCGCGCAGGCGGGGAAAAGACCTGCGATTGTATCGGTTTCAGAACGGGACCGGCGCGGTGAAGGTCATATGCATCCCGCCATCGGGATGGCGAAAGCGCAGCGTCTCGGCGTGGAGCATCAGACGCTCGAACTCCTGCGCCTCTCCTTCCGCATAAAGCGGATCGCCGAGGATCGGATGGCCCAGTTCGGCCATATGCACCCGCAGCTGATGGCTGCGCCCGGTCACCGGCATCAGCCGCACCCGCGTCGTGCCATCCTCATGCCGGATAACCCGCCAGTCGGTCTGCGCGGGACGGCCGTTCTGGTGATCGACATGCTGGCGCGGGCGGTTCGGCCAGTCGACACAAAGCGGCAGATCAACCCGGCCTTCCTTATCGGCCAGTTCCCCCCAGAGCCGCGCCTGATAGGCTTTCTTCGTCTGGCGCTTCTCGAATTGCAGACCGAGATGGCGCTGCGCATGGGGCGTCAGCGCGAAGACCATCACACCCGAGGTATCGGTATCGAGCCGATGGACCAGCAGCACCTCGGGGAAAATCCCCCGCAGCCGCGCAATGAGGCAATCGGCCTTGTCCGGCCCCTTGCCCGGCACCGAGAGAAGCCCTGCCTGCTTGTCGACCACGAGGATTTCGTGATCGGCATGAAGGATGCGCGGGGCCTCCTGTGGGGGGTCATAGACATAACTCATGGACTGCGAGATGCACTGCACCGCCTGTCGGGTCAAGCCTCAGGGCGATTGGGGCGGCCCCGGCTCTATTTCGTAGTAATCGCCCTTGTACGCCACGAAGATATGCTCCGCCATCGAAAGCCCGGTCGGCAGGTCAAGCGTGCCCGCCGCGATCGAGATCCGCCCCTCCCCATCCAGACGCCAGAACAGCGAGCTGCCGCAGACCGCGCAAAAGCCCCGCTCCGCCGTCTCCGAGGAGCGATACCAGCGCAGCCCGTCGCGGTTGATCAGCACGAGCTGATGGGCATCGACCTGCGACGAGGCCCAGACATGGCCGGAGGTCTTGCGGCACTGGGAGCAATGACACGCCACCACGGGCTGCATCTCTCCCTCGACTTCGTAGCTGACCGCCCCGCACAGGCACGCGCCGGTATGTTTCATCGCTTCCTCACAAATGGCCGAACACGTGTTTCAGGATCGCTTCCAGCGCCGCGGCATCCGCCTCGGTGAAGGCGTCGGGCTGGTCGCTGTCGATATCCAGCACCGCGATGAGGCCCCGCTGCGCATAGACCGGGATCACCAGTTCCGAACGGGTGGAGCTGGCGCAGGCGATATGGCCCGGGAAAGCCTCGACATCGGGCACCAGTTGCGTGCGCCCCTCGCGGGCCGCCGCCCCGCAGACCCCGCGCGAGAACGGGATCACGAGACAGCCATGCCCCCCCTGATAGGGGCCGATCTTCAGTAGCTCCGGCTCGGTGACCCGGTAGAAGCCGGTCCAGTCGAAGCGGTCATCCGCGTGGTGGATTTCGCAGGCGAGCGTCGCCATCAGCACGACCTCGTCGGTCTCGCCCTCGGTCAGCGCCGCGATGCGTTTCGTCAGGTCTTGGTAATCCACGTTCATACCCGTTCAATCGCGATGGCCGTGCCCTCGCCCCCACCGATGCAGATCGCGGCCACTCCGCGCTTGAGACCGGTCTTTTCCAGCGCATTGAGCAGCGTCACGATGATCCGCGCACCCGACGCGCCGATCGGATGGCCAAGCGCACAGGCGCCGCCATTCACGTTTACCTTGTCATGCGAAATGCCCAGCTTGTGCATGAAGGCCATTGGCACGACCGCGAAGGCCTCGTTGACCTCCCAAAGATCGACATCCTCGATCGTCCAGCCCAGCTTCTTCAGCAGCTTTTCCGCCGCCGGCACCGGAGCCGTCGGGAAATCGGCCGGCGCCTGCGCATGGCTCGCATGGCCCAGAATGCGCGCGCGGATCGGCAGCCCCTCGGCCTTCGCCGCAGACTCCGAGGCCAGCACCAGCGCCGCCGCCCCATCCGAGATCGAGGACGAATTCGCCGCCGTCACCGTGCCGTCCTTGCGGAAGGCGGGCTTGAGTTGGGGGATTTTGTCGGGGCGCGCATTACCCGGCTGCTCGTCGATCGCGACCACGGTCTCGCCTTTGCGGCTCTTCACCGTCACGGGCGCGATCTCACCCGCGAAGGCCCCGGATTTCTCCGCGGCAACGGCACGGTTCAGCGACGCCATCGCGTAATCGTCCTGCGCCTCGCGGGTAAACTGGAACGCCTGCGCGCAATCTTCGGCAAAGGTGCCCATCAGACGACCCTTGTCATAGGCGTCCTCCAGCCCGTCGAGGAACATGTGATCGAGCGCCTGCGCATGGCCGAGCCTCGCCCCTGCGCGCATCTTCGGCAGCATGTAAGGCGCGTTGGTCATGCTCTCCATGCCGCCCGCGACCATCACCCCGGTCTGGCCAAGCGCGATCTGGTCATAGGCCACCATTGCCGCTTTCATGCCCGAGCCGCACATCTTGTTCAGCGTCGTCGCGGGCACCTCTTCGCCGAGGCCCGCCGCGAAACCCGCCTGCCGCGCGGGCGCCTGCCCCTGACCTGCGGGCAGCACGCAGCCCATCAGCACTTCCTCGATGCGCGCAGGCGCGACACCCGCACCGTCCATCGCCGCCTTGATGGCGACACCGCCCAGCTCGGACGCAGACACACCTGCAAAGACGCCCTGCATCCCACCCATCGGCGTGCGCGACGCTCCGACGATCACCACGTTTTCCATGATATCCTCCAAAATCCTGTTCCACGGATACCGAATGGTAAGCATTGCCGTCTAGCCTTCCCGTCAGATCAATCGCGGGAGGCGTACATGAACCTTACTGCCGAAGCGCTGGAAGGCGCGCTTGTCGTCCATCTGGCCGAGGCGCGGCTGGACGCTGCGATCGCCCTCAGGTTCAAGGAACGGATGCGCGATGTGACGATGCAGCCCGCGCCGCGGGTACTGCTCGACCTTTCGAAGGTGGAGTTTCTCGACAGTTCCGGCCTCGGCGCGTTGGTGGCGGTGATGAAATCGCTCGCCCCCGACCGACAGCTGGAGCTTTGCGGGCTGACACCGAATGTGGTGAAAGTTTTCCGCCTCACCCGCATGAATTCGGTCCTGCCGATCCATGCCGATCTCGCTAGCGCCTTGGGGAAGGGCCGGAGATATGCGTGAGCGTCTGAATGCAAGAGCCCCCGCCACGACTGCGCGCCCAGACCCCCGCCCGGATGGGGGCGAGGTGCGCGTCTTCAACCTCAGCTTTCCGGCGACACCGATCGCGGTGCGTGATGCCCTGCGGGCTGCGGTGGCGCGTTTCATCCGTCTGATGACCGAGGAAGAGGCCGGAACGCTGGAACTGATCCTCGCGGAAATCCTCAACAATATCGTCGAACACAGCTACGGCAAAAGCGAGGAGGGCGTGATCGCGTTATCCATCGTCCGCGACCGAAAAGGACTCAACTGTTCGGTCAGCGATGACGGGATCCCTCTGCCCCCGGCCTGCCTCGACCTTCGGGACCGCGACCCGGAGCGGCCCGACCCGAGCAGTCTGCCCGAAGGCGGCTTTGGCTGGTTCCTGATCCGCGACCTCGCGACCGATCTTGGTTATCACCGGCAGGACGGGCGCAATCTGCTGGCCTTCCGGATGCCGCTGGAACCGGTCGAGATACTGCAGGAGGGATAAGCCCGCGCCGAACCCGCAGGGTCGTTCAGTTCATCTGGAATTGCAGCCGATAGGAGCCGTTTCCGAACTCACCGAACAGATCATCGAGATCGGGATGGCTCACCGGCTCGCCGGAGAAATCCGCGACGAGGTTCTGCTCGGACACATAGGCCACATAGT
The DNA here is from genome assembly GCF_002213195.1 of Thioclava sp. F42-5. NCBI lineage: Bacteria > Pseudomonadati > Pseudomonadota > Alphaproteobacteria > Rhodobacterales > Paracoccaceae > Thioclava > Thioclava sp. F42-5. The sequence goes on along the minus strand of NZ_NBNZ01000007.1, from coordinate 85,362 downwards.
AGCTTTCGTCGTTCTCCGCGAGCAGGTGGTAATAGGGCTGATCCTTGGACGGGCGCGACTCCTCGGGGATCGCGTCGTACCATTCCTGCGAGTTGGAGAAGATTGCATCGACGTCGAAGACCACCCCCCGGAACGGGTGGTTGCGATGTCGCACCACTTGGCCGATGTGATATTTCGCGTGCGTGGTATGCATGTCTATCCTCATACCTAATACCTAAATCGTGAAACCGCTCAGGTCCACGTTTTCGCCTCATTTCCGCCGGAAACAGATTGTCCGATTCGTCGCGACAGTCCGCTGACATCGTGCGTTTCCCGGTTTTCGAACGGGCCAATTACGCATAGGATGACAAAAAACAAGGCCGTCAGAGCAAAGAAGAGCAGCTATGAAGAAATACCTCGCCCTCGGCGTATTGCTTGCGGTGGCCGCCTGCGGAGGCGGACCGTCCAAGCCCCCGCGCAACCTTGATGACGCCTGCGCGATCATCAAGGAGCGTCCGCAATATTTCAACGCCATGCGCCGGACGGAGGCCCGATGGGGCGTTCCGGTCGCGGTTCAGATGGCCACGATCCACCAGGAAAGCAAGTTCGACGGCAACGCGAAGACACCGCAGCGCTTCGCGCTCGGGATCATCCCGCTGGGCCGCCAGAGCTCTGCCTACGGCTACAGCCAAGCCCTCGACGGCACCTGGGACGAGTATCGCGAAGATACCCGTCGCTTCGGTGCCCGGCGCAACCGCATCTCGGATGCCACCGACTTCATGGGTTGGTACATGGATGGCACGCAGAAGAAGCTCGGCATCTCCAAGGCCGACGCGCGCAACCAGTATCTCGCCTATCACGAAGGGCGCGGCGGCTATTCGCGCGGGTCACACCGGTCGAAATCCTGGCTTCTCGCCGTGGCCGACCGAGTCGCAACCCGCGCGCAGATGTACGAGATCCAACTTCAAGCCTGCCGGCGCTGAGCAATCAGCGCCGCTGGGCCAACGCCTGGTCGATCGAGAACATCGAGGTGGCAAAGTTGCCGCCTTTTTGGAGGTTGTTGAGGATCGTCGTGGTCTTCTCGCCTGACTGGTTGGTGATCACCCATTGGCGCAGCTCAACCGGCCCGTCAGTGAAGATGAGCTGAATATTCCCGTATTCAGGATGCTGCGGGTCCTGCGCGGTGACGATCGTCTTCGGCCCGTCCGTCGTGTAGCCCACGACCATACCGTTACGATTCAGGTCGATATTGCGCCCGAGGATCAGGTTCAGCGGCGTCTTCACCAGCGGGTATTGCTCCGGTGGCTGGTTCGATTTCGGATCGAACACAGCGACGCGGTTAGCCGAGGCCAGCACCAAAGTCTTGTCGTTATTGTATTGGAAGCGCGCCCGGCCGGGCCGCTTGATGAACAGCTTGCCGGTCGAGATCGACCCGTCCGAGTTGACCTGCGTGAAATCCGCCGAAGCGGAGGTCAGCGAGTTCAGATAGGACGATATCTGATTCAGCGAGACTTTCCCGGCCGAAGCCGGAAGGGCGAGCGCCAGCGTGAAGATCGCGGCGAGCAGGATGCGGATCTGTTTCATGACCATAGATTTAGGCACTCCTTGCGAAAGCGGAAGTCCCGCCGTAACGCGCCAATCGCGCTGCGGGTCCGTCTTGAGCGCATTTGCGCCGAACCGGGGATGTCATTCAATAACATCTCCCCCAGTATCGGATGACAGCACACCGGGTGCGGATAGCCCGTGCGGCCCAATGCAAAACGCCCCGAGGTCTCCCCCGGGGCGCTCTGCATCTCAGATCGTGACCGGCTTATTGCTGTTCGGGCACGAGGATTTCGCGCTTTCCGACATGGTTGGCCGAGGACACGACACCCTGATCCTCCATCTGCTCCACGAGGCGCGCGGCCTTGTTGTAGCCGATGCCCAGCTTGCGCTGGATGTAGGAGGTCGAGCATTTGCGATCCTTTATCACGATGCCCACCGCCTGATCATAGAGCGCATCCTCGCCGCCGGTATTGCCGCCAGTGTTGAGGCCCAGCACCTGATCGATGTCGGAAGCCACCTCGTCATCGGGGCCCTCGACCACGCCAGACATATAGGCCGGCGGACCGAAGCTCTTGAGGTGGTTGACGATTTCCTCGACTTCCTCGTCGGACACGAAGGGCCCGTGGCAACGGGTGATCTTGCCGCCGCCAGCCATGTAGAGCATGTCGCCCATGCCCAGAAGCTGCTCGGCGCCCTGCTCGCCCAGAATGGTGCGGCTGTCGATCTTCGACGTCACCTGGAAGGAGATCCGGGTCGGGAAGTTCGCCTTGATCGTGCCGGTGATGACATCGACCGAGGGGCGCTGCGTCGCCATGATCAGGTGGATGCCCGAGGCCCGCGCCATCTGCGCCAGACGCTGGATGCAGGCTTCGATTTCTTTGCCTGCGACCATCATCAGGTCCGCCATCTCGTCGACGATCACGACGATATAGGGGAAGGGTTCGGGCTGGAATTCATCCGTCTCGAAGATCGGCTCGCCGGTCTCCTCGTCGAAGCCGGTCTGCACGGTGCGCTTGAACATCTCGCCTTTCTCAAGGCTCTCCTTCACGCGACCGTTGTAGCCCTCGATGTTGCGCACGCCCATCTTGGACATCTTGCGATAGCGCTCTTCCATCTCGGAGACGACCCATTTCAGGGCGACGACGGCTTTCTTCGGATCGGTCACGACGGGGCTGAGCAGATGCGGGATGCCGTCATAGACGGAGAGTTCGAGCATCTTCGGGTCGATCATGATCAGGCGGCACTCTTCCGGCGTCAGACGGTAGAGGAGCGACAGGATCATCGTGTTGATCGCGACGGATTTACCCGAACCGGTCGTCCCCGCGATCAGCAGGTGGGGCATCTTCGCGAGGTTGGTCACGATAGGCTCGCCACCGATCGTCTTACCCAGAGCCAGCGGCAGCTTGATGTTCTTGTCGTCGAAGTCGCGCGCCGAGAGGATCTCGCGCAGCACGACCTTTTCACGGTGATCGTTCGGCAGTTCGATCCCGATCACCGAACGGCCCGGCACGGTCGAAACGCGTGCCGACAGCGCCGACATCGAGCGGGCGATATCGTCGGCCAGACCGATCACGCGGCTGGCTTTGAGACCCGGCGCGGGCTCGAGTTCATACATCGTGACAACCGGGCCCGGGCGGACCGAGACGATCTCGCCCTTCACGCCGTAATCGTCGAGCACCGTCTCGAGCATCCGTGCGTTCTCCTCCAGCGCCTCATCCGAGAGCTGGTGACGCTGGATCGTCGTGGGATTGGTCAGCAGCGACAGCGGCGGCATTTCGAAGGGCGCAGTCTGCGGCTTCTCGAAAGTCATCTTGGGCTGCGCCTCTTCGATCGCACGACGCGACGGGGCCGCGGGTTTCGCCGCGGGCTGCACCACGCGCTTCGGCTCGGGCTGCTTGATGACCTGACGGTCGAGGCCACGCGCCGAGGCCGGGATTTCCGGCACCACGTCTTCCTCGATCCATTGCGCATTGCCGGTCTCGTCGAAGGAATGTGGCTCGCCGGCATAGAAATGCTCGGTGCGCATATCGCGGAGATCGGGTTCGAAGCCTTCGTAATCCGGGTGGGTCCAGTCGCGGCTCTCTTCGCCTGCGTATTCGCGTTCCTGTGCGACCTGCTCGGCAGCCGTCATATGCGGCTCTTCGGCCTCGGCATAGGTCGCCATTTCGGACGCGCGCTCCGGGGCGGTTGCGGCCGGTGCGCCGAAGCCCGGCATGAAACGCGGCTTGGCCCGAAGCGGTGGCTCCGCACGCAATTGCGGCTCGGCCCGCAGCGGCGGCTCCTGATGGACCACCTGCGGCTGGCGCGGGCCGCGCGCGAGACGCTTGGCGACGGCGGCGAGCACCGAGGCCGAAGGGCGCGGCGGCGCCGGCTCGGGCTCGGCGAAGGTTTCGGGCATATCGTGATGCAGCGGCGCTCCGGCAGGCTCGGGCGCGTAATCGGTGGCGACCGGTGCGGCCTTGCGGTTCTGCACCGCCTGGCTGATGCGCGCACGGATCCGATCTTCGGTGGGCGCGGCCGGCGGCTGGTCGTCCCAATAGGGCTCGGTCTCGAACAGCTCCGGCGAGGCATCATAGGGATCGTAGTCCGGCTCCACCGGGCGACGGATGCGAGACAGGAAGGACGGGCGCGCGGCCGGGGCGGCTTCGACCTCCGGGGCCCAATGCTGCGCGGCGAGCGCCTGCTGCTCTTCCCAAGCCGCCTGCTCAGCGGCACGTTCGGCGGCTTCGGCGCGACGCTGGCGCGCACGCTCCGCCGCCGAGCGCGCCCCCATGACCGAGGCCGAGGCCCCGCGACCCAGAACGTTCATCACACCGACATAGACCGCGACCGTGCCCAGCCACATGAAACGCGTGATCGCGCGCAACTCGGGCTTGGTGAAGCCGAGAACGAAGGTCGCCATCGCCAGCATCGCCGCGGCGAGGACCAGCGAAAGAAGCTTCAGCCCGACCACGCCGGAAATCGGGACGATCCCCAGCATCGCACCCGCGATCATATCGCCGAAATGCCCACCAAGGCCGAAGGCCTGACCCCATTGATCGCCCGGCACCAGAAGCGCTGCATAGACGGAGGCGACGGCCACGGCGATTGGGAAGAAGATCATCCGCGACACGAGGCGCTCTTCGCCGCGATGGGTGATCATGCGCAGGCCCCAGGCCACCAGCGCCGCAGGCAGCAACCACGCGCCGTGACCCACGATCACGAACAACGGCGAGGCGATCCCGGCGCCGATCCGGCCGAGCCAGTTCTGCACCGGCTCATCCGAGGCTGCCATCCAGCTTGGATCTTCGGGATGATAGGAGAAAAGCATCATCGCGGCGAGCAGGCCGAAGACGACCAGCAGCCCCCCTACCAATTCCTTGCCACGCCGTTCCAGAACGGCTTGCGTGTCCTGATCGAAAAGCGGATCGCGCTGTCGAACCTGATAAGATGCCATAACCTACCGTCCTCAACCGTATAGGCAGTCGCGAAGCTGCGTGAGCCCGCGCTGCGTTTCTGCTTTTGGGGCGACCAGAGCCACCCTAATATATTTCTGGCCGGGGTTTTCCCCGTTCACCTCGCGCGCGAGATAGGCGCCCGGCAGCACGCGAATGCCGGTCTCTGTCCAAAGCTTGAGCGCCGCTGCCTCCCCGTCTTCGACGGGAAGCCAGAGGAAGAAGCCGCCCTGCGGCAGCTGGAAGCCATCGACGCCGTCGAAGACCTGTCCCGCGATCTCGTATTTCTCGGCGTAAAGGCGACGATTTTCCGTGACATGAGCCTCATCCGCCCAAGCCCGCTCTGCCACGCGCTGCAGCGGTTGCGGCAGCGGTGACCCCGCATAGGCGCGCAGGCGACGGATATGTTTAATGCTTTGCGGCCCGGCGGCGAGGAAGCCCGAGCGCAGACCCGGCAGGTTCGACCGCTTCGAGAGCGAATGGAAGATCACCACGCGCTCGGGGTCGATGCCTTCCTCGGCGGCGACCTGTGCCGCACCGGGCGGCGGGGCCTCGCGCCAGATCTCGGAATAGCACTCGTCAGCGAAAACCATGAAGTCGTGCTTCTCGGCCAGATGCAGCAGATCGGCCAGATATTCGCGGCTCGCGACTGCGCCCTGCGGGTTCGAGGGCGAGCACAGATAGGCGACGGTGACGCGGTCCAGCACCTCCGCCGGAAGTGCCGAATAATTAGGCAAAAACCCGGTCTCGGCGCCTGCGGGCACGAAAACCGGCTCCGCGCCGACCGCTGCCGCGGCCACCGCGTAGACCTGATAGAACGGGTTCGGGATCGCGATCACGGGCGTCTTGCCGCGTTTCTGTTCGGGCGAAAGCGCCATCGCGGCGTTATAAAGACCCTCGCGGGTGCCGTTGAGCGCCATGATCCGCTCGGGTCCGATATCGACCGAATAGCGCCGCTTCAGCCAGCCAGAGATCGCATCCAGCAATTCGGGCGTGCCGTCGTTGGCGGGATATTTCCCAAACTCTCCAAGGCTTTGCGCAATGACATCACCCACGAACTCGGGCATCGGATGGCGCGGCTCACCGATGGACATGGCCAAGGCGTCGCCGCCCGGTTCATGCGAATCGAGCAGCGCGCGCAAACGCGGAAATGCGTATTCGGGCAGGTTCGAAAACCGCTCGGGAAAGTCCATCTGTGCCTCATCGAATGGGGTCTATGTCGCCCCTTATTACCGACGAGGTTACAAAAGCTCCGCCGTTTCGTCCAGAAAAAGACAAGCTCCAGAGCGGGTTGACCACAAGAAATGTGTTTTTCAGGCCAGCGCCGATTCGGCGCACATGCCCAAACGCAGCAATCGATCCTCCGTCATGGGCGGCGCCATCAGCGAAATACCACAGCTTGGGATTCCCGTCGGAAGGTTCAGCGCGCACAGCCCCAGCACGTTGCCGATCCGGGTGTTGCGCAGGGCAAGCACGTTTTCCTCTTGGAAATAGCGCTTGTCGCTGAGAAGGCGGCGGACATCGGGCGGCAGGATCGGCGATGTCGGCACCAGAACGGCGTCATATTCCGCAGTCGCCTCCAGATAGGCGGCGCGATAGCCCTCCAGCGCGTGCCACCCCTTGGCGTAATCCGAGGCCAGAGCGTCGCGCCCGCTGCGGAACCGCTCGAGGATCGCTGCGAACATCTTCTCGGGCGCGGCTTCGATCTCGTGCTTCCATTCGCCATAGGCCTCGGGCGCGAAGAGAACGCCGGAAAGGTCCATCGCCGGGCGCACCATCGGCAAGCCCCGCCGCTCGATCACCGCACCCGCCTTAGCGAAGGCCTCAACGGCCCGCTCAAAGCCTTGCACCGGCTTTTCGCGGGTGCCCTCGAACGGCAGCCCTTCGAGCACCAGCAGCCGTTTGCCCCTGAGGCTTGCGTCGCGCAGATCCGGCGCGGCACGCCCTTCGAGCAGCGCCAGCACGTGGGCCGCGTCCTCGACGTTGCGTGTCAACGGACCGATCGTGTCGAAGCTCCTACACAGCGGCACGACACCCTTGGTCGTGATCCGGCCATGCGTGGTCTTCAGCCCCACCAGATCGTTCCATGCCGCAGGAATGCGCACCGACCCGCCCGTGTCCGATCCGACGGCCGCCGCCGCCAAGCCGCGCGCCACCGACAGCGCCGCTCCGGAGGAAGACCCGCCCGGCGCGAGTTCGGGATCATGGATGTTCGGCGGTGTCGCCGTCATCGGGTTCACGCCCAGCCCGGAGAAAGCCAGTTCGGTCATATGCGTCTTGCCCAGACAGACCGAGCCGCCCAGCGTGGCCTCGATCAGCACATCGGCGTCGCGCTCGGGCACGCGCCCGGCCAGCAGCCGCGTGCCCGCTTCCGTCGCCACGCCCGCGGTGTCGAACAGATCCTTCCACGACAGCGCAACGCCATCGAGCATCCCGCGCCGACGGCCCTGCTTGGCGCGCTGATGCGCGGCCATCGCCTCGTCGCGGGCGCGCTGCGGCGTAAGGCGTGCATAGATGTCTTCCGACGCTTCAGCCGCTGCGAGATAGGCCTCGGTCTGTTCCACCGGATCGAGCTGCCCGGCGGCGATCGCCCGCCCTTGCTCTGCAGCCCCTGCCAGACGCCATTCCATACCCCACCTCCTTCGTTCTTTCCGCCACGCTAGCGACAGTCCCGCGCATGGACAATCCCGCTTCCAGCGCCATAGTAAGCGCCATGAAACACGATTCAGACGTCATCATCGCAGGCGGCGGGCTCAACGGCCCCGCCTTGGCGCTTGCATTGGCCTCCGCCGGCCTTTCCGTGACCCTCGTCGATGCGGCACCGGCTCGCCAGCGCGCGACCGACACGTTCGACGGACGCGCCTATGCGCTGGCGATCGCGTCGCAAAAACTGCTGCGCGCGATCGGCGTCTGGGACGGGCTTGCCGATCAGGCGCAACCGATGATGGAGGTGAAAGCCGCCGACGGTCACGCAGGCGAAGGGGCGGCGCCCTTCTTCCTGCATTTCGACGCGCGCGAGCTGGATCAGGCACCGGTCGGGTACATGCTGGAGGATCGCTACCTCTATCGTGCGTTCCTCGATGCGATGGCGGCGAGCGACAAGATCACGCTGCTGCATGAGACGCAGGTCACGGGACAGCAGGTCGTGCCCGGCGGGATCGAGGTGAGCCTGTCCACCGGCAAGACCCTGGCCGCGAAACTGCTGATCGGCGCGGACGGTCGCCGGTCGGGCGTGGCCGAACGCGCCGGGATCACCCGTGAGGGTTGGGGCTATGGTCAGACCGCGCTGGTCGCGGCGGTCGAGCACGAGAAGCCCCATAACGGCATCGCGCATCAGTTCTTCATGCCGACCGGACCGCTCGCGATCCTGCCGCTGAAAGGCAATCGGTCCTCCATCGTCTGGAGCGAGACCGAAGAAAACGCAAAGACCATTTCGGCGCTGGATGACGAGGATTTCCTCGCTGTGCTGCGCCCGCGTTTCGGGGATTTCCTCGGCGAGATCAAACTGGCCGGGCCACGGTTCTCCTACCCGCTGAATCTGACGCTTGCGAAAGCCTATGTAGCGCCGCGCGTGGCGCTGGTAGGCGATGCGGCGCATGGGGTGCATCCGATCGCGGGACAGGGCCTGAATCTCGGGTTGCGCGACGTGGCGGCACTGGCGGAAATCGTCGTGGAAGCAATGCGCCGGGGTGAAGATATCGGGGCCGAGGACGTGCTGGAGCGTTATCAGGGTTGGCGACGCTTCGACTCGACGTCGCTCGCACTCGGCATGGATACCGTGAACAAGCTGTTCTCGAACGACAATCCGCTACTGAAGGCGGGGCGCGATCTGGGAATGGGTCTGGTGCAGGCAATCCCGGGGCTGCGGCGCGGGTTCATGCAGCAAGCGGCGGGGCTTTCGGGCCCCCTGCCCCGCCTGTTGCAGGGCCGCGCACTGTAAGCACCGCGCCTTATTCGTCGATCCGGCGCGCTTCGTCTTCCAAGAGGATCGGAATGCCCCCCCGGATCGGGAAGGCCAGCTTCGCGGGCTGAGAAATCAGCTCCTGTTTCTCGGCATCGTATTTTAGCACCGCATGGGTCAGCGGGCAGACGAGCGCCTCCAGCATGTGCCGGTCGAATAGCGGTTTCTCCGCAGCCGGTGCGCTCTCGGTCTCTTCGCTCATTGCAACCGCTCCTCTCCGCCGCCATGCAGCGCATATTCGATCAGGGTCACCAGGGTTTCGCGCCGGGTGGCCAGACAGGGCGCCTCCAGCAGCGCCTGCTTGTCTTCGGGCTCCAGCGGCAAAAGCATCCCGAGCGAGTTGATCAGCAACTCGTCATCGGCATCCTTCAGCGTTTGCCAATCAGTATCCAGCCCTTGGGCGTGGAAAAACTTGGACAACAGGTCGAGAAAATCGTCTCGATCGAAGCCGTTGTCATGCTCCGCCGGACCCAGATCGCGCTCGAACCCGGCCCAGCTGACCTCGGCGCGGATATAGGGCGTGAAGCCTTCGACCTCCTGCAGGATGCGATAGCGCGAGATCCCCGACAGCGTGATCATGTAGCGTCCGTCCTCGGTCTCGGAAAACCCGGTCAGACGGCCCGCGCAGCCAATCGTGTTGAGGTGGTTCTGCCCCTCCGGCCCCTTGATCGGCTGGATCATCCCGATCAGTCGAGACTTGGTCTTCATGCAATCTTCGATCATCTGCAGATAGCGCGGCTCGAAGATGTGCAGCGGAAGCCGTGCCCGGGGCAGCAGCAGCGCACCGGGCAGCGGAAAAAGCGGAAGGATTTCGGGCAAGTCGCCTTTCTTCATCATGCGGATGAAACTAGCGCGCCCAAGTCCTCAGGCAAATATCATCGACGACAGACGACGGCGACCTTTTGCGACGATCGGATCGTTCGGCTTGAGCGCATCGAAAATGGTGAAAAGCTGCGTCTTCGCGGCCTCGTTGTCCCATTCGCGATCCCGCCGGAACAACTCGAGAAGTTGATCCACGGCCTCTTCGGCGTTCCCGGCCGCGTAGAGCGCCTGAGCATAGTCGAAGCGGGCCTGATGATCGTTCGGATCTGCCTCGACCCTTGATTTCAGATCGTCGAGGGGACCGGCCGATTGCGCCTGTTTCGCCAGATCGAGCTGCGCGCGCGCTGCCTCTACCGGGGCACTGTCGGCGAGCTTCGGCGGCACCGCGGCCAAGGCTGCACCTGCCGCATCCAGTTGATCGAGCGCGATGCGTGCGCGGATCAGGCCGCCATGCGCCTCCGCCAGCTCGCCATCTTCTTCGAGGATCGCCGCGAAGGTTTCCGCCGCATCTTCTGCCGCGCCTTCGGCCAGCATGGCTTCCGCCGCCGCGACCGCATCGCCCAGACCGTTGCCCGCCTCACCGCCGGACGCTTCGATCAGCTTGGCCACGAAGCTTTTGATCTCGGAGGGGGGCAACGCGCCCTGGAAACCGTCGATCGGCTGGCCCTGCCAGAAGGCGTAGACGGTGGGAATCGACTGCACGCGCATCTGGCCTGCGATCATCTGGTTTTCGTCGACATTGACCTTGGCCATCACGACCGCGCCTTTCGCGGCTTCGACCTCGGCTTCCAGTGCCGGGCCGAGCTGCTTGCACGGGCCGCACCACGGCGCCCAGAAATCCACGATGACCGGCACGGTCTGCGATTTCTCGACCACCTCGGCCATGAAGTTGGCTTCGGTCACGTCCGTGACGTATTCGCTCTTGCTTGCGGCCTTGGCGCCGCCACCCAGTTCCAGCATGTCCGTCTCCCGAAATTGCGGAGGATTTGCTTTCCTATATGGCCTCGGAAGGGCCGAACGCAAACCCGTTTGACCGCGGCGCGCTGCCGCAAGCGATTACAGATCGAAGGTCGCGAAAACCGGCGCATGATCGGAGGGCTTCTCCCAGCCCCGCGCGGCACGCAGCACCCGGCTGCCATGCGCCGCGTTCGAGATGTCCGGCGTCGCCCAGATGTGATCGAGCCTGCGACCCTTGTCGGCGGCATCCCAGTCGCGCGCCCGGTAGGACCACCACGAATAGAGAAGCCCCTCGGGAATGTCCTGCCGGGTGATGTCCACCCATTTGCCCGCCTCCATCGCGTCATGCAGATGCTCGACTTCGATCGGGGTGTGGCTGACGATCTTCAGCAGCTGCTTGTGGCTCCAGACGTCATCCTCGCGCGGGGCGATGTTCAGATCGCCGACGAGGATCGACTTCTTCGGCCCTTCCGCTTTGAAGTGATCGCGCATCTGGGTGAGGTAATCCAGCTTTTGGCCGAACTTCTCGTTCACCTCGCGATCCGGCACGTCGCCGCCTGCGGGGACATAGAAGTTGTGGATGGTGACGCCATTCTCGAGCGTACCCGCGACATGGCGTGCATGGCCGAGATCGGCAAAATCATGGGCGCTGTTCTCTTCCATCGGAATTTTCGAGAAGATCGCGACGCCGTTATAGCCCTTCTGGCCGCGCGCGATCATGTGCGTGTAGCCCAGTTCCTTGAAACCTTCGACCGGGATCTTCTCGACCGGGCTCTTGCATTCCTGAAGGCAGAGCACGTCGGGCGCCTCTTCCTCCATCAGCTTGCGCACCAGCCCCTCGCGCAGCCGCACCGAGTTGATGTTCCAGGTCGCCAGCGTGAAGCTCATCTCATTCTCCCGTTCCAAAAGCCGCGCGATCATGTCGAAGGGCGGCCGCTTGCGCAACCGCCCCTGTTCTTCTCAATAAAAATATCGGCAGGTGAAATGGCCGATAGGCCAAGAGGGGCAGCGCCCCTTATTCCGCCCAGCCGGAGATCGACTTCACGTCGCAGAATTCCTCGATGCCCCAACGGCCACCCTCGCGCGCCCGGCCCGAGGAACCGACGCCGCCGAACGGTGCCCCCGCCCCGCGGTCCTGACCGTTCATCTCGACCATGCCCGAGCGCAACTGACGCGCCAGCCGGTTGCGTCGCGCGCCGTCGCCCGATTGCAGGTAATTGGTCAGACCATAAGGCGTGGCGTTGGCCACCTCGATCGCCTGCTCCTCGCTGTCGAAGGGCATGATCGACAGGACTGGGCCGAAGATTTCCTCGTTCATGATCGTCATCGAGGGATCGCAGTCGGCGAAGACCGTCGGACGGACATAGAAGCCGCGATTGAGATGTTCGGGCCGTCCGGGACCGCCCGCGACGAGTTTCGCGCCTTCCGCGATGCCTGTCTCGATCAGGCCCTGGATCTTGTCGAACTGCGCCTTGTTGATGACCGGACCGATATGCTTGCCCTCCTCGCGAGGGCTGGCGACCTGCGTGGCTTCGGCGGTCTGCCGCGCGACCTCGACCGCGCGATCATAGGCCGAACGCTCGACCAGCATCCGCGTCGGCGCGTTACAGCTTTGCCCCGAGTTCTGGAAGCAATGCTTCACACCGCGGGCCACCGCATCTTCGTCCGCATCGGCGAAGATCAGGTTGGCGCCCTTGCCGCCAAGCTCCAGCGTCACGCGCTTGAGCGTATCGGCCGCCGCCTTCGAGATCGCGCGCCCGGCACGGGTCGAGCCGGTGAAGGAAATCATCTCGACATCCGGATGGGTCGAGAGCTGCGTGCCGACGCCCGCGCCGTCGCCATTCACGAGGTTGAACACGCCCTTCGGCAGCCCCGCCGCATCGAGGATTTCCGCGAAGATCAGCGAAGACAGCGGCGCTTCCTCGGACGGCTTCAACACCATCGTGCAGCCCGCGAGGATCGCCGGGATCACCTTGAGCGTCACCTGATTCATCGGCCAGTTCCACGGCGTGATCAGCCCGACGACACCCACCGGCTCATAGGCGATCATCGCGCCCGGCGTGCCGTCGCCCAAAGGATGCACCCACTCGAACGCCTTCGCCGCGTCGATGAAATTCTTGATGTGATAGGCGCCCGCGCCCCACTGGTTCTTGCGCGCGAGATCGATCGGCGCGCCCATCTCGAGGCTGATCGCCTGCGCCATGTCCTCGGCGCGCTCGGCATAGACCTTGGCGATCCGCTCGACCGCCGCGATCCGCTCTGCCGGGTCGGCCGCTTTCCAACCGGGCAGCGCCGCCTTCGCTGCCGCGACTGCCGCGTCCGTGTCGGCCTGATCGCCCAGCGAGATTACTGCACAGGGATCTTCGGTCGATGGATCAATCACCTCGTAGTCCTGCGCAGCCTTGGGTGCCACCCATTCCCCGTCGATGTAGAAATTCCGCTTCTCGATCATTTCAGCCTCCCGCACACAGATATTGCGCAAGAGCGTTTCACCACTCTCGGCTCTGCGCAAGGCCTGACGATAGGTCGCAGACCCCAAGTTTGAAAAGATTCTAAACTGGCTGGAATGGACCCCAGCGAGGACTTATATCCCGCAAAGACGTAATTTTACGCAAACACAGGAGGTTTTTCATGGGCCTGCGTATCAACGACACCGCTCCCGATTTCACCGCCGACTCGACCGCTGGCGAGATCAAATTCCACGACTGGATCGGCGACGGTTACGCCATCCTGTTCTCGCACCCGAAAGACTTCACCCCGGTTTGCACCACCGAATTCGGCGCTGTGGCGCAGCTCGCCCCCGAATTCGAGAAGCGCAACACCAAGGTCATGGGCGTCTCGGTCGACAGCGTCGAAGAGCACGTGAAGTGGAAATCGGATATCGAGCAAGTCGCCGGCGCGCCCGCGAATTTCCCGATCATCGACGACACCTCGCTGGCCGTGTCGAAAGCCTATGACATGCTGCCCGCCGACGCCTACCTGCCCGACGGCCGCACCCCGGCGGACTCGGCGACCGTGCGCACCGTCTTCATCATCGGACCCGACAAGAAGGTCCGTCTGACCATGTCCTACCCGATGTCGGTCGGCCGCAACTTCGCCGAGATCATCCGCGCCCTCGATGCCGTTCAGGCCACCGATGGCAAACCCTTCGCGACCCCCGCGAACTGGGTCCCGGGCCAGGACGTGATCGTCGCCCTCTCAGTGTCGACCGAGGAAGCGAAAGAGAAATTCGGCGAAGTCGACGTCAAGCTGCCCTACCTGCGCACTGTGAAAGCGCAGGGCTGAGAGCAGTCTCGTCCGATTGCGGAAAAGCCCCGGCAACGCCCGGGGCTTTTTCATTTCCGCCCGACCCCGAAGGACCAAAAGCAAAAGGCCCCGGATCGCTCCGGGGCCTTCTTTAATCGTCTAGCGGATCAAACCGATCAGTCGGCTTTCTCTTCACGCTTTTCCGGCGCGATCTCTTCGCCGGTTTCCTGATCGACCATCTTCATGCCAAGGCGTACCTTGCCGCGATCGTCGAAGCCCAGAAGTTTCACCTTCACTTCCTGACCTTCCTTGAGCAGATCGCTCGGGTGGTTCAGGCGCTTGTTGGCGATCTGGGAGACGTGAACGAGACCGTCACGCTTGCCGAAGAAGTTCACGAAGGCGCCGAAATCGACGAGCTTCACGACCTTGCCGGTGTAGATCTGGCCTTCTTCGGGCTCAGCCACGATAGCGTGGATCATGTCATGCGCTTTCTTGATGGCCTCGGCATTGGCCGAAGCGATCTTGATCACGCCGTCGTCGTTGATGTCGACCTTGGCACCCGAGACTTCCACGATCTCGCGGATGACCTTGCCGCCCGAACCGATCACTTCGCGGATCTTGTCGGTGGGAACGGTCATCGTCTCGATGCGCGGAGCATGGGCGGAGAATTCCGAACGGCCTGCGGAGAGCGCCTTGTTCATTTCGCCAAGGATGTGCATGCGGCCAGCGCGTGCCTGCTCCAGAGCTTTCTCCATGATCTCGGCGGTGATGCCGGCGACCTTGATGTCCATCTGCAGCGAGGTGATGCCTTCCTCGGTACCTGCGACCTTGAAGTCCATGTCGCCGAGGTGATCCTCGTCGCCAAGGATGTCGGTCAGAACGGCCCAGGAGCCATCCTCTTCCAGCACCAGACCCATCGCGACACCCGCCACGGCCGACTTCAGCGGAACGCCCGCGTCCATCATTGCCAGCGAGCCACCGCAGACCGACGCCATCGAGGACGAGCCGTTCGACTCGGTGATCTCGGAGACGAGGCGGATCGTGTAGGGGAAGTCGGTCGCAGCCGGGAGAACCGCCTGAAGCGCGCGCCATGCGAGCTTGCCGTGACCGATCTCACGACGGCCGGGCGAACCGACGCGGCCCACTTCGCCGACCGAGTAGGGCGGGAAGTTGTAGTGCAGCAGGAAGTTCGAGCGCGAATTGCCGTGCAGCGCGTCGATGATCTGCTCGTCGTCGCCGGTGCCCAGCGTGGTCACGACCAGCGCCTGCGTCTCGCCGCGGGTGAACAGCGCCGAGCCGTGGGTACGCGGCAGCAGACCGGTTTCCGCCACGATCGGGCGAACCTCGTCCAGCGCACGACCGTCGATGCGGCGACCGTTCTTCACGACGTCACCACGCAGAACAGCCGATTCCAGCTTCTTCATCGCGGTGCCGAGGGTCGGATCTTCGAGCTGCTCTTCGGTGAGCTGCGACTTGATCTCTTCCTTGGCGGCGTTGACGGCGGCCACGCGCTCCTGCTTGTCGGAGATCGCATATGCAGCACGCATCTTCTCTTCGCCCAGAGCTTTGACGGTCTCGAGCATCGCCGAGTAGTCGGGCGCCTGGAAGTCGAAGGGCTCTTTCGCGGCGGCTTCAGCGAGGTCGATGATCAGGTCGATCACCGGCTGCATCGCGTCATGGCCGAACTTGACCGCGCCCAGCATCTCCGCTTCGGACAGCTCGTAAGCTTCCGATTCCACCATCATCACGGCGTCCTTGGTGCCCGCGACGACGAGGTCCAGACGCTGCTCGGGGTTCTCCCGCAGCTTCTGCATGTCGTCGACTTCGGGGTTCAGGATGTATTCGCCATCGGCGAAACCGACGCGCGCAGCGGCGATCGGGCCCATGAACGGAACGCCCGAGATCGTCAGCGCGGCCGACGCGGCGATCATCGCGACGATGTCGGGCTCGTTGACGAGGTCGTGCGAGAGAACGGTGCACATCACGAGCACTTCGTTCTTGAAGCCTTCCGCGAAGAGCGGACGGCACGGACGGTCGATCAGGCGCGCGGTGAGCGTCTCTTTTTCGGACGGACGGGCCTCGCGCTTGAAGAAGCCGCCCGGCACTTTACCGGCGGCATAGTATTTCTCTTGGTAGTGAACCGTGAGCGGGAAGAAATCCTGACCCGGCTTCGGTTCCTTGGCGAAGGTCACGTTGGCCATGACGGAGGTTTCGCCCAGCGTGGCGATAACCGAGCCGTCAGCCTGACGTGCGACCTTGCCGGTCTCCAGCGTGAGCTCTTCTTCGCCCCACTGGATCGATTTTTTAACGGTGTTGAACATTCAGCGTATCCTTCTGGGAGCTCTCACAGGCGTATCCCGTGTCTCCCGATTTGCATGGCGGCCCCATTGCCGCCGCCCCCTTATCCTCTTGCACGCGCCCGGGGGCTCGAGGCGTCACGTCTCAGATGGGCCTGCCAATACAGGAAATGAAGGGGTTTGGGAAGCAAAGAGTCCTTGGGGAAGGAAACGGCCCGCGCCCAATTCTGGCCAGATTGGCGCGCCATCCTCAGCCCGTAGTTATTAAGATTGAACATTGTGAGACCATGAGCAAACCCACAGCCCTTTTCATCGACGGCGAGAACATCTCCGCCTGCCACGCGCCGAAGATCCTATCCTTCGCACCCGGCGCGTTCATCCGGCGCGCCTATGGCGATATCGCGCAGATCAAGAACTGGGGAGACGTGCCGTCGATCCGGCTCATACATTCGGGCACCGGCAAGAACGCGTCCGACCTGCTGCTTGCCCTCGACGCGCTGGAGATCGCTTTCGAAGGTTTGGCCGAACGTGTCGTGATCGCAAGTTCTGATGGAGACTTCACGCATCTCGCGACCCGCCTTCGCGAGAAGGGTTTTGAAGTCATCGGCATCGGCGAAAAGAAGGCGCCCGCGGGGTTTCGGAAAAGCTGCTCCGTGTTTCACGAAATCGGCCTACCGAAGAGCAAGCCGAAGGAGGTGGCCCCGCCCGAAAGCAAACCCGGCCAACTCGACCAAAAGATCCGGCAGGTCATCGCGCAGAACAGCAAGGAAGGCCGGGGAATGAAGATCAAGGACCTCGCGTGCGAGATGAAGAAGTCTCACGATGTCCTGATAAGTGAAACGCCGGAAAAGCGCTGGCGCCCCTATCTTGCCGGGCGTCCGCATCTTTACGACCTCGACCCCAAGGGCCCGGAGGCGTTCGTCCGCTACCGCGCGAAGGGCTTCGCACAGCTAGTCATCGCCGCCCAATAGTGTCCCCGCCCCGCGATCTCGGGATCAATGCGGCGCCCCTCTTCAGGGCATGCGCCGCTTGCCCTGAGGTGCTCCGGGCTACCTTAAACGGACAATCACGCCAAGAGCCGCCCCATGACCGTTCTGCAATTCGCCGCCGCCCTCATCGTGCTCGCTGGGTTGTTCGGCGTCATCAATCACTTCGTTTTGCGCCTGCCGCCGACGATCGGGATTCTGATCGTCGCTCTGATGACCTCGATCGGACTGATGATCGTCGATCGCATTTTCGGGCTGAACCTCGCGCAGCAGGTACAAGATTACGTCAAGAGCATCGACTTCTCGAAAGCGCTGCTCGACGGGATGCTGGGGCTGATGCTCTTCGCGGGGGCGCTGCATGTGAAGCTGTCGGACCTGCGGGCGGTCTGGCCGACGGTTCTGGTGATGGCGACGATCGGCGTCGTGCTGTCGACCCTCGTGGTGGGCTTCGGTTTTCACTGGCTGACCGGCGCGCCGATCATGGTCGCGCTGACCTTCGGGGCACTGATTTCGCCGACTGATCCCGTCGCCGTGCTCGGCGTACTGCGCTCGGCCAATCTGCGCCGCACGCTCGAGACCGTGATCTCGGGCGAGAGCCTGTTCAACGACGGCGTCGGCTACACGGTCTTCCTGATCCTCTCGGGCCTCGCCTTCACCAGCGGCCACTCCGAAGCCTCAAGCCTGTCCGGGGCGGGCACCCTGTTCTTCCGCGAAGCGGTGGGCGGCGCGGCGCTCGGCCTCGCGATGGGCTGGGGGCTGTTTCGCGTGATGCGCCTCATCGACGATCCCTCGTTGGAAGTACTGTTGACGCTTGGCCTCGCGTTCGGTGGCTATGAGCTGGCGCTGTTCCTGCATGTCTCCGGCCCGATCGCCGCGGTCTGCGCCGGGCTTCTGATCGGAGATGTCGGGGCGCGGTTCGGCATGTCCGAGGAGACCCGCAAGTACGTCGACGCTTTCTGGATGCTGGTGGACGAGATACTCAACGCCGTGCTTTTCCTGTTGATTGGGGTGGAGATTTTCGCGATCCGGTTCGACGCGGATATCCTGACGACGTCGGTCGCCTCGATCGGCCTAGCACTGGTCGGCCGGCTGGTCGCGGTGGTGGTGCCGATCCTCGCGCTGCGCCCGTTCCGCAACTTCGGCCCCGGCGTGACCCGTGTGATGACATGGGGCGGGCTGAAAGGCGGCATCTCGGTCGCCCTCGCGCTGTCCCTGCCGGACTCGCAGTGGACGGATGAAATCCTCTCGGCCACCTACGTGATCGTCGTCTTCTCGATCGTGGTGCAGGGGCTGAGTGTCGGCTGGCTCGCGAGACGCGCCGCGAAGGAGTAACGCAAAAGGCCCGCCACATTGGACGGGCCTTTCACATTTCAAGTCGCGAGGATCATTCGATGGGGCGGAACTCGCCCCGATCTTCGCTTGCGAGGCTCACCACGATGATGGCGATGAAGGCCGCGATGAAGCCCGGGATGATCTCGTAGAGGAACGAGCCCCAGCCCAGCGAAATCCAGACGATCACGGTCAGTGCGCCGACGACGAGGCCAGCCACGCCGCCCAGACCCGTCATCCGCTTCCAGGTCAGCGACAGGATGATCAGCGGACCGAAGGCGGCCCCGAACCCGGCCCAGGCATTCGAGACGAGGCCAAGCACTTTGCTGTCCGGGTTCGAGGCGATGATGATCGCCGCGATCCCCACGGCCAGCACCGCGAGACGACCGACATTCACCAAGGCACGGTCCGAGGCCTCCTTGTTGAAGACGATCTTGTAGAAGTCTTCGGTCAGCGACGAGGACGACACCAGAAGCTGGCTCGACACGGTCGACATGATCGCCGCCAGAAGCGCGGCATACAGGAAGCCCGTCACCAGCGGATGGAAGAGCAGGTTCGACAGGATGATGAAGATCGTCTCCGGATCCTGCACGTCGAGCCCGTTACGCTGCGCATAGGCGCGGCCGAAGATCCCGACCGAGCGCACGGCCATGAAGCGCACGATGATGTGCGGCTGGCCGAAATAGCCCAGCCCCCAGGCGACGGCCGAGAGCCAGCCCGCGAAGGTCAGCCCGTTCGTCATCGACAGGAAGTTCGGGTCGATATCGCTCAGCCGGCTCGCAGCCGCGTCCACTCCGTCGCCCTGACCGGTCGTGAGGATCACGATCGGCATGATGACGAGCGCGAGCATCATGATGCAGCCCTGCACGAAGTCGGTGAGCGACACGGCGAGGAAGCCGCCGATCACCGTGTAGACCAGCACGACACCCAGCGTGAGGATGACCCCGGTCATGTAGCTGCCACCGAAGGCGCTGGCGAAGAGCTTGCCGCCGCCGACGAGACCCGACGCGGTGTAGACCGCGAAGAAGACCACGATGATCACCGCCGAAACCATCCGCAGCAATGTCGCGTGGCTCGGGAAGCGATTGGCGAGGAAGCCCGGGATGGTCAGCGCGTTGTCATAACGCTCGGTCTGCTCGCGCAGGCGCGGCGCCACGACGATCCAGTTCACGAACGCACCGACGAAAAGGCCGATCCCGATCCAGCTTTGCGTCAGGCCCGACACGAAGAGCGCGCCCGGCAGCCCTAGAAGCAGCCAGCCCGACATGTCCGATGCGCCTGCCGAGAGAGCTGCAACCGCGGGGGGCAGGTTGCGCCCGCCCAGCATGTATTCCTCGGAACTCGACGTGGACTTGCGCCACGCGTAGACCCCAATGGCCAGCATCAGCACGAAATACAGTGCCAAGCTGATCCAGACTCCGATCTGCATTTTGTATCCTCCCTGTTACCGCATCTGCAAACTAGGGCAGATGCGCGCGTTTTCCCGTTTGGAGCGGACGATACAGGAGGACAAGAAGTCGAACCGACCAAAGTTTTTTCATTGGAAGGCCATTCGCCCAAAAATCTCGCCAATCATGGGAACAGAGCCCAATCATGTCATTTCAGGCAATTCACACGGAATTACGCAAATGAAAACGCCCGCGCGGTATGCGCGGGCGTTTCGAATTCCAATCCTAGGCGGATTAGCGACGCAGGCCGAGGCGCTCGATCAGCGACTGGTAACGTGCGACGTCTTTCGCCTTCAGGTAGTCGAGCAGCTTGCGGCGCTGCGCGACGAGCATCAGAAGACCACGACGAGAGTGGTTGTCTTTCTTGTGCTCTTTGAAGTGCTCGGTCAGGTTCGCGATGCGCTTGGTCAGGACTGCGACCTGGACTTCGGGGGAACCGGTGTCACCTTCTTTGGTGCCGTATTCCTTGATAAGCGCGTTCTTGTCTTCAACAGTGATCGACATCGGGATCTCCTTACATTGAGGGTTCGGGCGCAAGCCGGGATGTCGTCCAGCAAGGTCCATAGACTGCCCCTTTCGGAACAGATGCGCGCGTATAGACGCGAATCGGCCTGTTGAAAAGCCTTATTTCAAAGCACCTGCCGCCTGTTGCGCTGCGAATTGCTCGGGCGTGAAGAGTGCGATGTCCTGCGCGCTCAACTCCGGCGCGTCGAGCACTTCGGCCAGCCGTATCCCATCGAGCAGGATCCACGCCGCACCGGAATGAACCTCCGAGGGCTCGACACTGATCTGCGGCAAGGCCGCGCCCTGCGGATCGTAGATCACGGCCAGCCGATCCTCGCCCGCCGTGTAATCGGCGATCGTTGCGGGCGTCGCCGGGTCGATCCAGTCGCTCAGCGCAAAGCTGTCGGGATCTTCGCCACCATGCAGCCAATCGCCGGAGCCGCCAAGGAGCACATCCTCCCCTGCCCCGCCATTGAGGGTATCGGCATCGGCCGCCCCCAGATCGCGCGTCTGCAGCGTGACGCCGCGCAGCAGATCGTTTCCCGCATTGCCATTCAACTCGTCGCGCCCGGCGTCCCCGGTCAGCGTGTCTGCGCCATCCGCTCCGACCAACGTATCGCCCCCAGTGCCGCCCGCAAGTGTATCATCTCCCACGCCACCGATCAGCGTGTCGCCCCCCGCCTCACCAGAGAGCCGATCCGCCCCTGACCCGCCGGAGAGGAAATCCGGATCCGCGCCACCCGCGAGCACATCCGCGCCGTCGCCGCCGATCAGCGTGTCCGCCCCCGCCTCTCCGCGCAGCGTATCGTTGCCGGCCGCCCCGAGAAGCTCGTCATCACCGCTGCCGCCAAGCAGGCTGTCATCGCCACCATATCCATCGATCTGGTCATCGCCCGCCGCCCCCGCGATCGCATCGTCGGACGCATCACCCCAGGTCATGTAATCCTCCGGGCCGGGCGCTGGGGGATCGACCGGTACCGGCGAAGCCTCTCCGGCACTGACCAAGGTAAGAAAGTTGCCCTCACTCTCCATGGACGTGCAATCCGGATCACCCTGCGGCGGCTCATCCTCCTCATTGTCGGAGGAAACCACCATGAGACCCGCCGTGGCACCCGCCATCAGCAGACCCAGAAATCCCGACAGAAACAACATCTCGAGCACCCCTGTGAAGATGCGCGGACGTTACGGTCGCGGAGAAGAAATCCCTAGGACTTAAGCGTTAAATGCTTAACGATACGCTCACCCTGCCGGGGCGAACCACAGCTCGGGCTGATGCTCGTACGCGATGTAGAGCGGATGCTTCGGCGCGCCTGCCTTGGTCAGCCCGAGATGGTGCAGCGCCCGGCCACTGGCGCGCAGCAAGTCCTCTACTGCGGCGCCCCGTTGAAGATGCGCCCCATGCGCGCCCCAGGCACAGATGATCCGGTCTTCGGGACCGCTCGCCCAATCGAGGCTCTCGCGGATCGACGCATCATTCTCCGGACCGACCGGATCTTTCTGCGCCCGCATCACCTTCGGATCGGTTGCGCGATAGGCGAAGATATTGGTCACCCGGAACGCCCCGAAACCTAGCGCCCGCGCGCGGCGCTCGCAGCGCTCCACCGTGGGGTCGTTCTGCACTTCGGTCGCGGTCGAGGGGTTGAGCATGATGAAAAGCGCCCGGGGTTTGCTGTCGTCCCAGACCCGCGTCAGCAGGTAGCGGTAGTTCTCGCAATCCGAATAGACCGCGATGGAAGGGGCGTCGCCTTTAATATGCTCGCGGATGATCATCTCTCGTCCTGACCGTTGCGTGTGTGGCAGAGGGCGGAGGCCTCCGGCGGGGATATTTGGATCAAGGGGAAGGGCGCGTCAAAGATTGAAGACGCGGCTCGGATGGACCTCGCCGGATTTGTAGATGCCGACGGCGAGCGGTTTGCCCTCATGGCTGACCCAGACTTCCTCGCCCCATTCGGCGTCACCCGGCAGCACCATGCCCGGATTGCCGTTCTTCAGCCGCACCGCGCCCTCGGGCGTGGCTTTCAGCTGCACCAGATCGTCAAGACCGAGTTCCACAGGCAGCAGTTTCGCATCGAGTTCGGGCGTCTTTGCCAGTTCGTCGATCTCCGCCAGCGTAATCCCGTCGCTCGCCTCGAAAGGCCCCGACCATTCGCGGCGCAGCCAGAGGACGTGGCCGAGACAGCCCAGCTTCTGCCCCAGATCGCGCGCGATGGAGCGCACATAGCCGCCCTTGCCGCAAACCAGTTCCAGCTCGACCGTATCGGCATCGGGCCGGCCTAGCATCACGAGGCTTTCGACATAGAGAGGCCGCGCGGCCAGTTCCATTTCCTCGCCCGCCCGGGCCAGGGCATAGGCGCGCTCGCCATCGACCTTCACCGCGGAGAATTGCGGCGGCACCTGTTCGATATCACCTTCGAAAGCGGTCAGCGCGGCGGCGATCTCTTCATCGGTGGGGCGCAGATCGGAGGTCTCGATCACCTCGCCCTCGGCATCGTCGGTCTTGGTCGCAGCCCCCAGCCGCACCTGAAACCGATAGCACTTCAGCGCATCGGTGATGAAAGGCACCGTCTTCGTGGCCTCGCCCAGCGCCACCGCCAGAACCCCGGTCGCCGCCGGGTCGAGCGTGCCCGCGTGGCCCGCCTTCTTGGCGCCCAGCGCCCAGCGCACCTTGTTCACCACCGAGGTGGAGGTGATGTCCGCGGGCTTGTCCACGATCAACCAGCCGGAAATGTCGCGACCCTTCTTGCGTGCCATGAGGCCTCCGTAGTCAACAGGGGCCGCCTGCTAGCCCAAGCGGCGCGAGCCGTCAATCTCCAGCAGCGGGGTCCGCGTGCGCGATCAGCGCCACGATCGGCCCCATCGGCAGGCCCATATCCTCGCGCCCCTGGCCGGGAATGGTCAGCCGAGATATCTTTCCGTCGAGATAGAGCGCGTTGGGCACCTGCATCTCGTCACGGAAGAAACGACCGAATTCGTGAAAGCTCACCGGCGCATCGGAGATCGCGAAATAGGCGGTCTTGCCATCGGCCGAGACACCCACTCCGTTGCGGATGTTCTTCGACGTCCCGTCGGCGAGGAATTTCGGATGCAGCGTGCCGTCGATCACCAGCATCGGCCCCGATTGCGTCGCATAGGTGCAGTCCTTCGGGTCAGCGGCGAAGGCGCGCGATTCCGTCACCGAGAATGTCTCGCCGATGCAGAAGACACCATTTGGCAGCAGGCCGAAATTGCCCGGCCCTTCGGAGGTGACGATCGAATGCAGTTCCTTGCCGTTCTCGATGAACAGGCCCACCGGCTTGCGATCGGGATGGTACATCCCCGCATTCATCGCGAAGATAACGCGGTCGCCTTTGGGGACGACTTCGGAAAGCCGCTCGGGCGTTCCGATCAGATTGCCATCGGGATCGTCGAGGAACAGCTTCAGGTCCTGCCCGAGCTGCGCTTCGCAGACCGTGTAGGTCACGCCGTCGAAGCTGCGATCCGCGCAAGGAGCGTCGGCCAGCGCAGGCGTGGCCAGCAGCATCAGCGCGGCAGCATTAGTTGCGATCGTCTTCATCGTCTTCGTCATCGTCCCGCGCAGCGATATCGCGCTGCACCGTCTCGTCCGAAAACATACGGCGCGTCTCGTCCAGCCGGTCATAAGTCTCGTCCAGCCGGAAGCGCAGATCGGGGCTGTATTTCGCGGTCATTTCTTTGCCCAGCAGACGCCGCAGCTCGCCCTTGTTGCGCGCGAGCGCCGCGATCAGCTCTTTGCCGCCTTCCCCGCCCAAGGGCGTGACATAGGCGGTCGCGACCTTCAGGTCTGGAGAGCAGCGCACTTCGCCCACCGTCACCGAGAAGCGGCTGAGATCGGGATCATGCACGTCGCCGCGCATCAGGAGGTCCGACAGCGTGCGTCGGATCAACTCGCCCATGCGAAGCTGACGTTGCGAGGGGCCATCGCCCGAGGAGAAACGGTTCTTTGCCATGGCGCTCACATAGGGCGTCTGCGGGTTTTGCGCAACGGGGGCTTTGCCAAGCGCGCCTGTGCAAGCTAGATAGCGCGAAACCGTTAAGGAGAAAGACATGAGCGACCTGCCGGGCATCGTGATCACCGGGGCGTCGGGCCGGATGGGCCAGATGCTGATCCGCACCGTGAGCGAGAGCGACAAGGCGCGCCTCGTGGGCGCCGTCGAACGCACGGGCCACGACTGGGTCGGACAGGATCTGGGCGAGGCGATGGGCGGCGCACCGAACGGCGTGATCGTGACCGACGATCCGCTGGAGGCGTTTTCCGGGGCGCAGGCCGTGATAGACTTCACCGCGCCTGCCGCCACCCGCGAATTCGCGAAGATCGCGGCGCAGGCACGCCTGACCCATGTGATCGGCACGACCGGCATGGACGAGGACGACATCGCGGCGCTCAAGCCATGCGCGCGCCATGCCGTGATCGTGCGGGCGGGGAACATGAGCCTCGGGGTGAACCTGCTTACGCAGCTGACGAAAAAAGTCGCACAGGCGCTCGATGCCGACTGGGATATCGAGGTGATCGAGGCGCATCACAACAAGAAGGTCGACGCGCCCTCTGGCACCGCGCTGATGCTGGGCGAGGCAGCGGCGGAAGGCCGTGGCGTCTCGCTCGAAGACAATCGCGAGTCGGGCCGCGACGGTATCACCGGCGCACGCAAGCATGGCGCGATCGGCTTCTCGGCCATTCGAGGCGGCGATATCGTGGGCGAGCATGACGTGCTGTTTGCCGGCATGGGCGAGCGGATCATCCTGCGCCATGTCGCGACCGATCGGGCCATCTTCGCGCGCGGCGCGCTCAAGGCCGCGCTCTGGGGTCAGGACAAGCGCCCCGGCGAATACGACATGCTCGACGTGCTGGGGCTCTGAGTCACAGCAGTTTCGGATTGGCTCAAATATCCTGGGGGTGAGGCGCAACGCGCCGAGGGGGCGACGCCCCCTGCCCCGGCATCAAAGGGCGCCGCGATCAGAAGTCGATCGCGAGGCCCTTCTTCTCCCAATCGCCGTAGCGCACGGGCTCGGGACCGTCGCGACCGCCAAGCTCGGTCGGGAGTTCCGCCGCCTGCGCGTTCTTGCGGCGCTCCTCGGCTTCGGCGAGCGCGCGCAGGGCTGCGGGCGGCAAGTCGCGCTTATCTTCGGGCTTATCGGACATGGCGCGTCCTTCCTTGTCTGTGGATCGGGGCATGATATAGGCCTGCGCTTAAGCCGCAACAAGCCAGGAAGCCGCAGCCCATGTCCAGACCCGACCCCGCGCGCCGCGCAGCCCTTGGCCTGATCGTGGGCGTTCTCGAGGATCGCGAAAGCCTCTCCGAGCAAATCGGCGCGGAAGCGCTCGACGGGCTGGAGCCTGCGCAACGCGCTCGCGCCCAGCGCCTCGCGACGACGACGCTGCGCCATCTGGGCCGCGCCGACCGGATTCTCAAACCGCAACTGCGCCGTCGCACGCCGACGGACGTGATGGCGATCCTGCGGCTGGCCACGGTCGAGCTGCTGGAGGAAAAGCAAGCCCCGCATGGCGTCGTCGATGCCGCCGTGACGCTGGTGAAATCGGCCGGGCCGAAGTTGCAGAGCTTCTCGGGGCTGGTGAATGCCGTGCTGCGCAAGGTCTCCGAGGAGGGCGATAAATGGGCCACGACGCCTGCGCCCGAAATGCCGGGCTGGCTGCGCGGGCGCGTCATGTCGTCCTTCGGCAAGAAGGCCGCGCAGGCGATGGAAGTCGCGCACCTGGCCGGTGCGCCGCTCGACCTGAGCGTGAAGGACGATGCCGCAGGATGGGCCGAGACGCTGGGGGCGACGCTTCTGCCCACGGGCTCGCTGCGGCTGACCGATCCGGGCAAAGTGTCCGAGCTAGCCGGTTTCGAAGACGGCGCGTGGTGGGTGCAGGATGCCGCCGCCGCGCTGCCCGCGAAGCTGCTCGCTCCGGCATCTGGTGCGCACGTCCTCGACCTTTGTGCAGCACCCGGGGGCAAAACGCTGCAACTCGCCGCGATGGGGGCCGATGTTACCGCGCTCGATATTTCCGAGGCGCGGCTGGAGCGGCTCGCGGAGAACCTCGACCGGACGCAGATGGAGGCCGAGATCGTCGCCGCCGACGCGCTCGAATGGGAGCCGGATGCGCCTTTCGACGCGATCCTGCTCGATGCGCCCTGCTCGGCCACCGGCACGATCCGCCGCCATCCCGATCTGCCCTTCATCAAGGACGGCGCCTCGATCAAGCCGCTCTTCGCGCTTCAGGAACAACTCCTCGACCGCGCGCTGCAATGGCTCAAACCCGGCGGCATGCTGGTCTATGCGACCTGCTCGCTTCTGCCCGAAGAGGGTGAGGCGCAGATCAAGGCGGCGCTCACCCGGCATCCGGACCTCACCGTGATCCGCCCCGATCTGCCCGGCATCGATCCCGCGTGGATCACCGAGGAAGGCGGGCTGCGCCTGCGGCCCGATTTCTGGCCTGATCTCGGGGGGATGGACGGATTCTACATGGCGCGACTGCAACGCTCTGCGTGAACTGGCACCGCAGGCGGTGACAGCGCGCCTGCCTCCCAGTAACGTGACCGCATTCCCCGACAGAAGGGCATGCAAGCGGCGACGGAATGGGCAAGGACAGAACCCGATCATCGGCAAAATTCGGCATGGCGCTGAACCGGCTCGCTGCTGCGCGCGCGGGCCGTGCGCAAACCGTGACCGGCTTCGTCAGCCAGCCGGAACGGCGCACGATCGGCTCTTATGCCAAGGGGCGGCAACTCGTTCAGGGCAATTTCCTGTTCGCCGGCTTCCTGATCGAAGGCCCGGGGGTCAACATCTGGGATCTGCCGATGCCTGACCCCGCGTTCGAGGATGCGCTTCACGGTTGCGGTTGGCTGGACGATCTCGCCGCGCTGGGCACCCGCGAGGCCCGGATCCGCGCGCAGGATTGGGTCTTCGGCTGGATCGACCGCTTCGGCGACGGCAAAGGGCCGGGCTGGACGCCCGATCTGACCGGGCGCCGCCTGATCCGCTGGATCAACCACGCGGTCCTGCTTCTGAACGGGCGCGAGCGCGTGGATGCCGACCGCTTCTTCCACGCCTTGGGCAAGCAGACGATCTTCCTTTCGAAGCGCTGGTCCGGCGCGGTGCAGGGGCTGCCCCGGTTCGAGGCGCTGACCGGTCTCGTCTATGCGGGACTTGCGCTGACCGGGATGGAGCGGCACGCCGCCCCCGCGCTCGAGGCGCTGTCGCGCGATTGCGCGCAGGAAATCGACGCGGAGGGCGGGATCGCAAGCCGGAACCCCGAGGAACTGCTCGAGATCCTGACGCTTCTCAACTGGGCAGCCGAGGCATTGGAAACGGCGGGGCGCACGCCGCCGGGTCCGCTCCTCGATGCGATCGCTCGGATTGCGCCCACCCTACGCGCACTGCGCCACTCCGATGGGGCGCTGGCGCGGTTTCACGGCGGCGGACGCGGCCCCGAAGGGCGGCTCGACGCAGCGCTCTCGGCGACCGGCATCCGCAGCGTGCGGCGCGAACCGATCGCGATGGGCTATGTGCGAATGCAAGGGGGGCGCGGCTCTCTCATCATCGACGCGGCGCGACCTCCGCAGGGCGAGGCCTCGGCCAATGCCCATGCGTCGACGCTGGCTTTCGAGCTGACCTCCGGTCGTCGCCCGCTGATCGTCAATTGCGGCTCGGGCGCGCAGTTCGGCGCGGATTGGCACCGGGCGGGCCGGGCCACCGCCAGCCATTCGACCCTCTCGATCCGCGGCTATTCCTCGTCGCGCCTCGGCCCCGAGCGCCTCTTCGGACGGGCACCGCGCGCCTTTCTCGACAAGACGCCGAAAAACGTCTGGTTCAAGCCCGACGATCTGTCCGAGACCGGGATGATCTTCGGCCATGACGGCTATGCCGAGACCCACGGCATGTCGCATATCCGCGAATTGGACCTCTCCGTCGACGGGCGCGAATTGCGCGGGCGCGACACGCTGGGCGCGATGACGCCTCAGGATATCGAGCGCTTCGACCAGATCTTCGAGCGTGAAGGCCTGCGCGGCATTCCCTTCGACATCCGCTTTCACCTGCATCCCGATTGCGACGCGGCACTCGATCTCGGTGGCACCGCCGTTTCGGTCGCGCTGCGCACCGGGGAAATCTGGATTTTCCGCCATGACGGGGTCGCCGATCTGGCATTGGAACCCTCGGTTTACCTGGAAAAAGGGCGCATTCGCCCGCGTCCTGCACAACAGATCGTGCTTTCCAGCAAGGTTCTGGACCGGGCCTGCCAGATTGGCTGGACCTTTTCGCAAGCACGCGATAACCCCTCGGCCATCGACGCGCCCTGACCTTGGGGCAAATTCCCCAAGGATGGCCGGGCGCCCCTGACCTGAGCCTTGCGAGGAGCTGCCCGTGACCCGCCCGATCCCCCTGACCCGTGCGCTGATTTCCGTTTCCGACAAGACCGGACTGGTCGACTTCGCCCAAGCGCTTGCTGCGCGCGGTGTGGAACTGCTATCCACCGGCGGCACCGCCAAAACCCTGCGCGAAGCTGGCCTCAGCGTGCGCGACGTGGCCGATCTGACGGGGTTCCCGGAGATGATGGACGGTCGCGTTAAGACGCTCCACCCGAAGGTGCATGGCGGCCTGCTGGCGCTGCGCGACAACGAAGAACACCTCGCCGCGATGGAAGCGCACCAGATCGAGGCGATCGACCTGCTGGTGGTGAACCTCTACCCGTTCGAGGAAACGGTCGCGAAGGGCGCCGATTACGACACCTGCATCGAGAATATCGATATCGGCGGCCCGGCGATGATCCGGGCTGCGGCGAAGAACCACGCGTTTGTCTCGACCGTCGTGGATGTCGAAGATTACGCCGCCGTGCTGGAAGAGCTCGACGCGAATGATGGCGCGACCTCCTACCCGTTCCGCCAGCGCCTCGCCCAGATCGCCTATGCGCGCACCGCGGCCTATGATGCCGCCGTCTCGACCTGGATGGCTGGCGCCATCGGCGAGCAGACCCCGCGCCGCCGCGCTTTCGCGGGTACGCTCGCCCAAACGCTGCGCTATGGCGAAAACCCGCACCAGTCGGCGGCCTTCTACCTCGACGGTACGAACCGCCCCGGCGTCGCGACCGCGAAGCAGCTGCAGGGCAAGGAACTGAGCTACAACAACATCAACGACACCGATGCCGCCTACGAGCTGGTCTCGGAATTCGGTACCGAGAAGCCCGCCGTCGCGATCATCAAGCATGCCAATCCCTGCGGCGTGGCGACCGGCGAGACCGTGATCGAAGCCTATAAGCGCGCGTTCGACTGCGATCGCACCTCGGCCTTCGGCGGCATCATCGCGCTGAACCAGACGCTCGACGCGGCGACCGCCGAAGAGATCACCAAGATTTTCTCCGAAGTCATCATTGCGCCCTCGGTGGACGAGGCGGCGAAAGAGGTTATCGCGAAGAAGAAGAATGTGCGCCTTCTCGAAACCGGTGGCCTGCCCGACATCACCGCACCGATCACGACCTATCGTCAGGTCGCGGGCGGTTTCCTCGTACAGGACAAGGACAACGGCGTGATCTCGCTGGACGATCTGAAAGTCGTGACCGAGCGCCAGCCCTCCGAGCAGGAGCTGAAAGACCTTCTGTTCGCGTGGAAAGTCGCGAAACACGTCAAGTCGAACGCGATCATCTACGTCAAGGACGGCGCGACCGTCGGCGTGGGCGCGGGCCAGATGAGCCGCGTCGACTCGACCCGGATCGCGGCGCGCAAAGCGGAAGACATGATGGAAGCCGCTGGTCTGAGCGAGACTCCCACCAAGGGGTCAGTCGTGGCCTCGGACGCCTTCTTCCCCTTCGCCGACGGCCTGATCACCGCGGCTGAGGCAGGCGCCACCGCGATCATCCAGCCCGGCGGCTCGATGCGCGATCAGGAAGTGATCGACGCGGCGAACGAGCGTGGTCTTGCGATGGTCTTCACCGGAATGCGCCATTTCCGCCACTGATCCGCCCGTATCTTTGCGTAGCCCGGTGGATGCCGGGCTGCACCTTCTGGCATGAAGACGTGACGAGAAACAAACGAGGGCCAGATGCGGCTAGCAGCGAAAGTGACAGCGGGCGTCCTGCTCCTCGACCAGGTGTCGAAATATATCGTGGTGCAGGGGATGCATCTCGACCAGCGCGGCGCGATCGACGTGGTGCCGCCCTACCTCAACTTTCGCATGGCATGGAATCGCGGCGTCAATTTCGGTCTGTTCTCCGACGAAACCGACTGGATGCGCTGGGTGCTGATTGTCGTCGCGCTGGTGATTTCGCTCTGGGTCTGGGTCTGGATCGCGCGTGAGCCGCATTCGCGCCGGGTGAATATCTCGGCCGGGCTGCTGGTCGGTGGCGCGCTCGGAAACGTCGTCGACCGGCTCGTTTACGGCGCGGTGGCGGATTTTCTCAACATGTCGCTACCGGGTTGGGAGAACCCCTATTCTTTCAACGTGGCAGATGTGGCGATTTTCCTCGGCGCTGTCGGTCTGGTGCTGTTCACCGGCAAGGACCATCGCGCCAACGAAGGCTAGCCTGTTTTTCGCAGGTGACGACGCTCCAATGTTGCGTTAAGACGGGGGCGGAACTGGCAAGGGAGTGGTTCATGCAGGCGAAGATCGGCACGCTCGGACTCGCGTTTACAGCGGTACTGACGCTGGCTGCCTGCGGCAATTCCCGCGACCCCAGCCTGATGAATCTGCGGTCTTCGCACCAAGGCCCGGACGAATTCGGCGTAATTCCGACGAAGCCGTTGGAGATGCCGGAGAATCTGGATGCCCTGCCGCCCCCCACGCCGGGCGGCGCGAACATCACCGATCCCACGCCCGAAGCCGATGCCGTCGCCGCCCTTGGTGGCAATCCGCGCCGCCTCGATCGGAACGGCCAGGTGCCGACGTCGGATCGGGCGCTCGTCTCCGCGGCTTCGCGTTACGGCAGCCAGGCGGGCATCCGCCAGACCCTCGCCGCCGAAGATTACCAGTGGCGCAAGGATCACGACGGTCGCCTGCTCGAACGTCTGTTCCAGGTTTCGGTCTACTACAAAGCCTACAAGCCGATGGAGCTCGACCAGTCGGCAGAGCTCGAGCGCTGGCGCCGTCTCGGCGTCGTCACCCCGGGCGCCCCGCCCTCGGGTGAAGCGCAGCAAGCGGTCAAGTAATCCGGAAAATCATCACGAGAACGTCACCGGCGTTTGCACGCGAAGCGAGAGTGCTTATCTTCGCCGAAACTGTGTCTTGTGAGGAGTTGGGCATTGCGTGCATTCCTGTTCGCCCTGCTGACATTGGCAGGTCTGAGCCCGGCGGTGGCCGGTGACGTCTCTACTTTCGAGTTGGAAAACGGCCTGAAAGGCGTCGTGATCGAAGATCACCGCGCGCCCGTCGTGGTCCATATGGTCTGGTACAAAGCCGGATCGGCCGACGAGAAGCGCGGCAAATCCGGCATCGCGCATTACCTTGAACACCTGATGTTCAAGGGCACCGACACCATGGCCCCCGGCGAGCTGTCGAAGACGGTCGCCGCCAATGGCGGTTCGGACAACGCCTTCACCAGCTTCGATTACACCGCCTATTTCCAGCGCATCGCCGCGGACC
Source organism: Thioclava sp. F42-5 (assembly GCF_002213195.1). Taxonomy (NCBI): domain Bacteria; kingdom Pseudomonadati; phylum Pseudomonadota; class Alphaproteobacteria; order Rhodobacterales; family Paracoccaceae; genus Thioclava; species Thioclava sp. F42-5. The sequence continues at coordinate 53,268 of NZ_NBNZ01000007.1, read as the reverse complement.
GACTGCCGCTGGTGATGAAGATGGAAGCGGACCGGATGCGCAATCTGCGTATCTCGCCCGACGACGCGAAGACCGAGCTGCAGGTGATCCTGGAAGAGCGTGCGCAGCGTACCGATTCCAACCCGCAGGCGCTGTTCAACGAACAGGAACGCGCCGCCCAGTTCCTCAACTCGCCCTATGGCACGCCGGTCATCGGCTGGCGCAAGGAAATGGAAGGCCTGACCCGGCAGGACGCGCTCAAGTGGTATCACGAATATTACGCGCCCAATAACGCGGTACTCGTGGTCGCGGGCGATGTGAAGCCCGACGAGGTGAAGGCGCTCGCCGAGAAGTATTACGGCAAGCTGAAACCGACCGAGGACCTGTCGCCCCGCGCCCGCCCGCAAGAGCCGCCGCAACGCGCCGCGCGCCACCTGACCTTCGAGGACGCCCGCGTCGCCCAGCCCTATCTGGTCCGCACCTATCTCGCCCCCGAGCGCAATCCGGGCGATCAGAAGCGCGCGGCCGCCCTGACCGTTCTGTCGGAGATTCTCGGTGGCAATCAGGCGACCTCCGTACTTGGCCGAAAGCTGATCTACGGCGACGGCACCGCGATCTACGCGTCGAGCTATTATGACGGCATGTCGATCGACCCGACGACGTTCAACCTCTCGGTCATGCCCGCCAAGGATGTGAGCCTCCCCGAGGCAGAAAAGGCGCTCGACAAGGCGCTGGCGCAATTTCTGAAGGAAGGCATCGACCCTGAGCAATTTGCCCGCATCAAGACGCAGGTGAAGGCCTCCGAGATCTATTCGCGCGACAACACGCAGGGCCTCGCACGGCGCTATGGCGAAGCACTGGCCTCGGGCTTCACGGTGAAGGATGTCGAGGACTGGCCGGACGTTCTGATGTCGGTGACGGAGGAGGACGTGATGGCCGCGGCCCGCGATCTGTTCCAGAACAAATCCTCGGTAACGGGCTATGCCAAGCGTCCCGATGACGCCCCCGCCGAGACTGCGGCCCCCGCCGCGCCGCCCGTGACCGCGCAGGAGATCACGCAATGATCCATACCCGTTTCCCGATCACCGCGCGCCTCGTGATGGCGTCGCTCTTTGCCTTCGTGCTGGCTCTGCCCGCCCGCGCGATCGACATTCAGCAGGTCACGTCGCCCGGCGGCATCAAGGCGTGGCTGGTGGAGAACCACGACATCCCCTTCACCGCGCTCGACATCGCCTTCCGGGGCGGGGCGAGCCTCGATGCCAAGGGCAAACGCGGCGCGATCAACCTGATGACCGCCACGCTCGAAGAAGGCGCGGGCGAGAAGAACTCGCAGCAATTCGCCGAGGCCGAGGAAGCACTGGCCGCACAGTTCGGCTTCGATGTGGGCGACGACTCGCTCGACATCTCGGCCCGGATGCTGACCGAGAACCGCGACAAATCCGTGGACCTTCTGCGCGAGGCGCTGGTCAATCCGCGTTTCGATCAAAGCGCAATCGAACGCGTGCGCCAGCAGGTGCTCGCCGTGATCGCGTCGAGCAAACAGGACCCGAACGACATCGCGGGCGAGAAATTCCGCGAGATCACCTATGGCGATCATCCCTATGGTAGCTCGCTCAACGGCACCACCGAGAGCGTGAAGGGCCTGACGCGCGAGGACCTGTTCGAGGCCAAGGACCGTGTGATGACCCGCGATCACATGGTGGTCTCCGCAGTGGGCGACATCACCCCGGAAGAACTCGGGCCGATGCTCGACAAGCTGCTGGGCGATCTGCCCGCCAAGGGCGCCGACATGCCCCCCCCCGCGGATCCGAGCTTCAAGGGCGGCGTGACCACGGTCGATTTCGACAGCCCGCAATCGGTGGTGATGTTCGGCCAGAAGGGGATCGGGCTGAAAGACCCCGATTTCTTCGCGGCCTATGTCCTCAACCAGATCCTCGGCGCGGGCGGGTTCTCGTCGCGCCTGATGGACGAGGTGCGCGAGAAACGCGGCCTGACCTATGGCATCACCTCCTATATCGTCGACAAGGATCTGGCGAAGACTTGGCAGGGCAGCTTTGCCTCCGCCAATGAGAAGGTCGCAGAGGCGATCTCGGTCGTGAAAGAACAGTGGAAAAAAGCGGCGACCGGCAAGGTCACCGACAAGGAGCTGGAGGACGCCAAGACCTACCTCACCGGTGCCTATCCGCTGCGTTTCGACGGCAATGGCACGATCGCGGGCATTCTCACGGGGATGCAGCTCAACGACATGGCGCCGAGCTATATCGACACCCGCAACGACAAGGTGAACGCGGTCACGAAGGAGGATATCCAGCGCGTGGCCAAGCGCATCCTGAACCCCGACAACCTCACCTTCGTGGTCGTCGGACGCCCGCAGGGCCTGAACTGATTTCGCTGGGGATAGCTGGCGCGAATCTCTTTAGATGAGCGCCGCACCATGCTATCCCTAGTGGAATGAACCAGCACAACCGCAATATCGGCGCGTCTGAGCGTCCCGTGATCCGGCAGCTCGATGACGCTGCGGCAAACCGCATCGCAGCGGGCGAAGTGGTCGAACGCCCGGCCTCTGCCGTGAAAGAGCTGGTGGAGAACGCGCTGGATGCAGGCGCGTCTCGGGTCGCGGTGGAATATTGCGATGGCGGCAAGACGCTTATCCGCGTGACCGATGACGGCTGTGGGATGACCGCCGAGGATCTGCCGCTGGCGCTCTCGCGCCATGCCACCTCGAAGATCGACGGCTCGGATCTTCTGAACATCCACACTTTCGGCTTTCGCGGCGAGGCGCTGCCCTCGCTCGGCGCGGTCGGACGGCTGACGATCACCTCGCGCGTCGATGGTCTCGACGCCTTCCAGATCAGCGTGGCGGGCGGCCAGATCGGGCCGGTGAAACCGGCGGCGCTGAACCGGGGCACCGTGGTCGAGTTGCGCGACCTGTTCTTCGCCACGCCCGCACGTCTGAAATTCATGCGCACCGACCGGGCCGAGGCGCAGGCGATCGCCGATGTGATGAAACGGCTGGCGATGGCGGAGCCCTATGTCAGCTTCACCCTCACCGATGTGTCCAACGGCAAATCGCGCGAGATTTTCCGCGCCGATGGCGAGCAGGGCGAGCTGTTCGACGCGCTCTCGGAACGTTTGGCCCGGGTGATCGGGCGGGCCTTTTCGGACAACGCGGTGAAGATCGACGCCGAGCGCGAAGATATCCGTCTGACCGGTTATGCCGCGCTGCCCACCTATTCGCGCGGCGCGGCGGTGGAGCAGTTCCTCTTCGTCAATGGTCGCCCGGTCCGCGACAAGCAGCTGACCGGGGCACTGCGCGCGGCTTACATGGATTTCCTCAGCCGCGAGCGTCACCCCGCCGCCTGCCTGTTCCTGACCTGCGAGCCCGAGCGCGTCGACGTCAACGTCCACCCCGCAAAGGCCGAGGTCCGCTTCCGCGAGGCCGCGACCGTGCGCGGGCTGATCGTGACGGGGCTGCGCCATGCGCTGGCGCAAGCGGGGCATCGGGCGTCCTCGACCGTCTCGGATGCGACGCTCGGCGCGATGCGCCCCGAACCGACCGCCGATCAGCCGCCGCGCATTTACCAGATGGATCGCCCGAGCCTTGGCGCGATGCGGTCGTCCTACTCCGCGCAGGCGCCGCTGCCCGATCCGGCCTATCAGCCCCCATCCTACCCGCAGCCGTCCTTCCAAGAGGCCCCTGCGCCCAGCTTCGACTATGCGCCCTCGGCGCGGGCCGAGGCCCCGGCCCCCGCAGAGCCCGCGCTGACCGAAAAGCCCTTGGGGGCTGCCCGCGCGCAGGTGCATGAGAATTACATCATCGCCCAGACCGAGCGCGGCATCGTCATCGTCGATCAGCACGCGGCGCATGAGCGGCTGGTCTATGAGAAGCTGAAGGGCCAGATGGCCGAGAACGGCGTGCCCGCGCAGGCGCTGTTGATCCCCGAGATTGTGGAGCTTTCTCAAGGCGACGCCGCGCTGCTCCTGGAACATGCCGACGCGCTTTCCCGCCTTGGGCTGACCATCGAACCCTTTGGCGGCAGCGCGATTGCGGTGCGCGAAACCCCTGCCGTTCTGGGCGAAATCAATGCCGAAGGGCTGCTGCGCGACGTGCTCGACGAGCTGTCCGATCTGGGCGACAGCCAGTTGGTGCAGGCCAAGATCGAAGCGGTACTCAGCCGCATGGCGTGCCACGGCTCGATCCGCTCGGGCCGCCAGATGCGCGCCGACGAGATGAATGCGCTGCTGCGCCAGATGGAGGCCACCCCCCATTCCGGCCAATGCAACCATGGGCGTCCGACATATGTCGAACTGAAGCTCAGCGATATTGAAAGACTGTTTGGCCGCACATGATCCAGCTCGGTTCCCTCACTCTCGACCTCAACGATCCCGTGGTTCAGGCTCTGATCGGCGCAGTCGTCGTCGCGCTGATCTTCGCCGGGCTGTGGCTGTCTGCGCGCAAGCGCGCGGCGGAACTGGATGCCGATCTGGCCGCGGCCGAACCTTATCGCGAAGAGGCCCAGAACCTGCGCGAGGCGCTCGCTGCCTCTGAAGCTGCGGCAGAACGTCTGCACGAGGTCGAGGCCACGCTGGAGCGTACGCGAAACGCGCTCAACGACGAATACCGGGCGCGCGTTGCCAAGTCCGAGGCTTATGAGAGCCTGCAGCGCGAACATGCGGCGCGCCTCGAAGAATTGCGCGGCATGAAGAAGGAGATCGAGGATCGGTTCTCCTCGGTCGCCTCCGGCGTGCTGCAGAAGAACTCCGAGGCTTTCCTGTCGCTCGTCTCGGAACGGTTCAAGACCCATGAGAAGACCGCGCAGGAGGAACTCGACCGCCGCCGCGACGCGATCGAGCATCTGGTGAAGCCGCTCAACACCCGGCTCAACGAGTTCGGCGAGCAGATTCAGTCGATCGAGAAGGCCCGCAACGAGGCTTACGGCGCGATCCATGCGCAGGTGAAGACGCTGGCCCAAGGGCAAGCGCATCTGGGGCAGGAGACCCGCAAGCTTGTGCAGGCGCTGCGGGCGCCGAAGACGCGGGGGCGGTGGGGCGAAATGCAGCTGCGGCAGGTCTTCGAGATGGCGGGGATGTCCGAGAACGTGGATTTCCACCTCGAGCAGCATTTCCAGACCGATGCAGGCGCGCGCCGCCCCGATGCGATCGTGCATATCCCCGGCGGCAAGAGCATCGTGATCGACGCCAAGACCCCGCTCGAGGCTTATCTCGATGCGCTGGAGGCGGAGACCCCGGAACTGCAGAACGCGGCCATCACCCGCCACGCGCAGCAGGTGCGTCAGCATGTGAAGCTGCTGTCCTCGAAATCCTATCAGGACCAGCTGCACGAGACGCCCGATTTCGTCGTGATGTTCATCCCCGGCGAGACCTTCGTGGCCGCCGCCGCCGAGGCCGATCCGGGCCTTATCGAATACGCGTTCGAGAACAAGGTGCTGATCGCCTCGCCGACGACGCTGATGGCGCTGGTGAAAGCCATTGCCTATGGCTGGCAGCAGGAGAAGATGGCCCGCAACGCCATCGAAGTGCAGAAGACCGCCAAGGATCTCTACGAGCGGATCAAGACCTTCGGCGGCCATGTCGAATCCGTCGGCAAGGCGCTGACCCGCTCGGTCGAGAGCTACAACAAGGCGGTGGGCTCGCTGGAAAGCCGCGTGCTGCCTTCCGCCCGCCGCTTCGAACAGATGGGCGTCGTGCCCGATGGCGGCACGCTGGAGACGCCCGCGCTGGTCGACAGCCATCCGCGCGCGGTCTCCGCCCCGGCGCTCGTGCAAGAGGAAGACTGACACCTATTGCCGCTTGCGCAAAAGAGGGCGGAGGCGCAAACTCAAGCCTCAGGAGGGATACATGCTCACCATCAGCCCCGCCAAAATCGCCCATGTCATCATCCGCGCCCGCAAGTTCGACGCGGGCGTGCCCGGCTCCGGCCAAGCCCGTGAGCTGCGTGCCTTCATCGCCGCGCTGAACGAGGATGAGCAAGCAGGTCTGACTGCGGTGATGTGGGTCGGGCGCGACACTTATGACGCGTCGGAACTGGATGAGGCGATCGCCACCGCCAAGGCCGAGGCCACCGCGCCCACCGAAGATTACCTGCTGGGCAATCCGATGCTGGCCGATCATCTCGAAGACGGGCTGAATGCGCTTGGTATCTCGCTCGAAGAGGCCGAGGAAGACATCTACCCCACGGTCTGAGCCGCGCATCCCAAGCGCCGGACAAGGAAAAGGCGGCCCCCGCAGGAGCCGCCTTCCTCATTTCCAACCTTGGCGCGCGTCACGCAGCCCATGCCGCGCGAAACGCTTCAGTTCAGGCCACCAGTCGGTAGCCGCCCGATTCCGTCACCAGCAGGCGTGCATTCGAGGGATCGGGCTCGATCTTCTGACGCAGGCGATAGATATGCGTCTCGAGCGTGTGGGTGGTGACACCCGCATTATAGCCCCAGACCTCGTGCAGCAGCACGTCGCGCGGCACCACGCCGTCGGTCGCGCGATAGAGGAACTTGAGGATATTGGTTTCCTTCTCGGTCAGACGCACCTTGCGGTCCTTGTCGTCGACCAGCATCTTCATCGCGGGCTTGAACGTATACGGGCCGAGCTGGAATACGGCGTCTTCAGACTGTTCATGGGTGCGAAGCTGGGCGCGCAGACGGGCCAGAAGCACCGGGAACTTGAAGGGCTTGGTGACGTAGTCGTTGGCGCCGGAGTCGAGGCCGAGGATCGTATCGGCGTCGGTGTCATGCCCGGTGAGCATCACGATCGGGCATTTCACACCGCTTTTGCGCAGCTTCTTGCACAGTTCACGGCCATCGGTGTCGGGAAGGCCCACATCCAGAACGACGAGGTCGTAAAGCGTCGATTTCGCCTTATCTACAGCTTCGTGACCATTGCTGGCTTCGAACACCTCAAAATCATCGGTCGCGACGAGCTGCTCGGCGAGCGCCTCGCGCAGATCGTTGTCATCGTCAACCAAAAGGACCTTCTTCAATGATGCCATGTCCTGAGCCTCCATTTGCGTTTGACGAATAGCTGTTGCCCTTTCACAGCGATGGCAAGGGTGGTGAAACCTATCTCACGCTGACGTGTCGAATCACCGGCAGATATTTCAATTTGTTACAGTCGAGGCTATCTCAGAGCGCATGACCGGTACCTATTCCCTCGGGCCGAGCCCGGCTGAACGACTGAATCGCGCCCGCGCCGATCTGCGCATGGGGCTGCCCGTCTTGCTGTCAGATCACCTCGCGGTGGCGGTCGAGGCGCTCTCGCCCGAGCGGCTCGCGGCGTTGCGCGCGCTGGGGCCGTTGACGCTGGTGCTGACCGCGCGCCGGGCCGAGACGCTGAAAGCCCGGGTCTATGACGCCGATATTGCCCGGATCGAAGTGCCTGCAGACGCCGATCTGCTCTGGCTGCGCGCGCTCGCCGATCCGGCAGACGATCTGCGCGTGCCGATGAAAGGCCCGCTCAAGGCCCTTCGCGGCGGCGATGCGGATCTCTCCCGTGCCGCTATCCGGCTGGCAAAGTCCGCCCAGCTTCTGCCCGCAGCGCTGATGGTCGCAGCGCCCGACCCCACGCCGACGGATCTGACCTGCATCACCGCCGAAGAGGCGCTCGCCGCTGCCGACATCCCGCAGGCTTTCGCCCCGGTCTCTGCCGCGCGCGTGCCGATGCGCGCCGCCGAAGCGGGGCGCCTGCATATCTTCCGCCCCGACAATGGCGCCGAGGAGCATTACGCGATCGAGATCGGTCGCCCCGATCGCTCGAAACCGGTTCTCGCGCGGCTGCATTCGGCCTGTTTCACCGGCGACGTTCTGGGCTCTCTGAAATGCGATTGCGGCCCGCAGCTGGACGCGGCGCTGACGCTGATGGGTCATGAGGGCGCGGGCATCCTGCTCTATCTAAATCAGGAGGGGCGCGGGATCGGGCTTGCCAACAAGATGCGCGCCTATTCGCTGCAAGATCAGGGATTCGACACGGTGGAGGCGAACCACCGCCTCGGCTTCGAGGATGACGAGCGCGATTTCCGGATCGGCGCGGCGCTGCTGCGCAAGCTCGGGTTTTCGCAGGTGCGGCTGCTGACCAACAACCCCGCCAAGGTTGCGATGCTGGAGGCCAACGGCATCGACGTGACCGAGCGCGTGCCGCTGAAGGTCGGCATGAGCCGCCATAACGAAAACTACCTCGCCACCAAGGCGGCGAAATCGGGGCATATCCTGTGATGCGCCTGACGCCCACGGGCCTGCTGTTTCGCGGCCGCCGTTTCCCGGTCGAGATCGGCCGCGGCGGCATCACAGGCAGCAAGCAGGAGGGCGACGGCGCGACCCCCTCGGGGCGGCTGCATATCCTGCGGATGTTTTACCGCGCGGATCGAATCTTAGCGCCTCAGGACTGGGCTGAACCGATTGGGCCGCGCGATCTGTGGTGCGACGCCTCCGGGGATTCGGCCTATAACCAATTGGTTCGCGCGCCGTACCCCGCCTCGCATGAGGCGATGCGGCGCGCCGATCCGCTTTACGACATCGTACTGGTCACCGATTGGAACTATCCGCAGGCGCAGGCCGGCAAAGGCTCGGCCATCTTCCTGCATCAGCGCCGCCGCGCGGGCTACCCTACCGCAGGCTGCCTCGCCTTCCGCCGCGATCACCTGATCTGGATCGCGCAGCGCATCGCACCGGGTGAGCCGCTGGAGATTCCCGTTCGGCTTGGCGGAAATATCCTCCGGGGGTCCGGGGGCGGAAAGCCCCCGGCGCTCGACGCCCGGGACAAAGCTTAGGAATAGTCGCGCGCGCCGAAGATTGCCGAGCCTACGCGCACGTGGGTCGCACCGGCCGCGATCGCTTTCTCGAAATCCGAGCTCATCCCCATCGAGAGACCGTCGAGCCCGTTGCGCCCGGCCATCTCGGCCAGCATCGCGAAATGCGGCGCAGGGTCTTCGGATTCGGGCGGGATGCACATCAGCCCGACGACCGGAAGATCCTTCGCCCGCATATCCGCGACGAAAGCGTCGACATCATCGGGCAGCACGCCCGCTTTTTGTGGCTCCTCGCCAGTATTGACCTGAATGAAAAGATCGGGAGAAGCCCCGCGCGTCTGCGCCAGATTGGCCAGCTTCTTGCCCAGCGAGGGCCGGTCGAGCGTGTGAATCGCCTCGAACAGCTCCACCGCCAGCTTCGCCTTGTTCGACTGCAGAGGCCCGATCATGTGGACTTCGCAGCCGGGAAATTCCTCGCGCCAGGCGGGCCATTTGCCTTGCGCTTCCTGCACGTAGTTTTCGCCGAAGAGCCGATGCCCTTCGCGCAGAACCGCCTCGACCCGCTCGGCGGGCTGAACTTTCGAAACGGCGATCAGCTTCACCGACCCCGCATCGCGCCCTGCCTCTGATTCCGCTTTTGCGATCCGCGCCTGAATGTCGCTCAGTCCCATCTGGCCCTCCCTCGTCAGCGCGCCCAAGAAACACCGAAGGGCCCAAAAAGAAAAGAGCGGGCGCAAGGCCCGCTCTTCCCATCGTTCTGTCCCGAAGGATTAGAACGAGAACTTCACGCCGAGGTCGGCAACCATGTCCGAACCCGAGATGTCGTTGTCAGCAACGCCGCCCTTGATGGTCGCGCCGCCGCCGAGGTCGTACTCAGCGCCGAGACCGTACCAGGTCACGTCGGTGTTGTCGATTTTGTCTTTGGCGTGCTGAACGTAGCCACCGACGGTGGTCGCGCCGAAGACCGACGAAGCACCGATGCCGTAGTAATCAATGTCGAGATCTTTGCCAGCATGCGCGATGTGGGCTTTGACCGAGGTGTTGCCGAACTGAGCGACACCAGCGAGGGTGACCATGTCAGCTTTGCCGGTGCCGAGAACAACGGGGTCGTTGCCCGGAGCGGGAATGTCAAACACGGTTGCGTCGAGGTATTCGTAGCCCAGACCAACGGTGTAGTTACCGAAGGTGTAAGCGCCCGCAATGGCGTACTCTTGGGACGCGTCGGTCGAGCCAGCTTTGCCATCCGACATCGAAGCCGCGACCGAGAACGCACCGAAGGTGCCGGTGTACAGCAGGTTCGGCCCGGTGTTGAGGACCTGCTGCGTGTTAGTGTCGGTGATTGCGGATGCACCCACGTCACCGCCGTTGTCGCCGGTCAGGTACTGGATGTCGTTGCCCAGACCGCCCATCGAGGACAGGTCAGTGTAACCAACTTCGTAGTAGTCGCCGAACAGAGCTTCCGGAGCGCCAACAACGTCGCCCATCGAGAGCTTGCCGAATGCGCCGGAGATGTAGACCGAAGCAGCGGTGCCGTTGGTGGCAGCAGTCGCTTGGTCAGCGCGCATGGAGCCGCCGAACTCGAGGCCACCGTCGGTGGTGCCCGAAGCGGTGAACGAGACGCGGATACGGCTCGAGAAGTTCCAGTCGGTGCCGTTGTACACGACACCCATGCGGCCGTCGCCGCCAACCGAGACCTCAGCGGCAGCGATGCCAGCCGAGAACACGAGCGCGGTCGTCGCGAAGAGAACCTTTTTCATCGTTTTCCCTCATTGTCTTACAGGTAACCCCCAACCTGGGGAATCCGAAGTTGGGTATGACGGTGTTTTCTCTCCCCGCCCTTTTTATTGCAACTCAAAGCGCCCGACCGGGTCGAATAGGGTGTTTGATGGTGCAGACATGTCACAGTAACGTCAGCCCGCCCTTGCAGCCTTTCCTTGCCACCGCCTCGCGACAGCCCTCATGTGTGTATATAGCGGCACAAGACCCGCGAGTGGCAGCGGGCCGATCGGGCGAATTCCGGAGCGAAAAGGGAAAAACCTTGTCGGGCTTGGGGCCATGGGCTAGAGAAAAGGCAACCAATGACGCAGGCCGACGGGGACAGCTTCGCATGACTTCCAGAACCCTTTTGAAACGCACGGCAATTCTGGGCCTGTGCCTCGCGCTCGCAGGCTGCGGCAAGGGTATCTCGAGCGGCAACATCTTCTCGGGTAGCGGTGGCACCCCCGCGCAGCGCGATGCCAATCAGCTAGACCACCTGTCCGGCTCCAACGAGGCCGTAATCGACGGGCCCTCGCGCCGGGTTCAGAAAAAATCCACCGTTTGGGACCTCTTCAGCGGCAAGGGCGATCCGAACATCACCGTCGAGGTGAACAAGTATCTCTGGCAGGCTTCGCTCGAAGTGCTCGACTTCCTGCCGATTCAAGAGGTTGACCCCTTCTCCGGCGTCATCGTGACCGGCTACGGCACCCCGCCGGGCGGCGGTCGCGCCTACAAGGCCACTGTTTACGTCACCGATCCGGCGCTCGATGCGCGCTCGCTGAAAGTGTCGATCCGCACCCGGGGCGGAGCAGTTTCCGCCGATACGCAGCGCGCCGTGGAGAACGCGATTCTTACCCGCGCACGTCAGCTGCGGGTCCGCGACTCGCAACTCTGATCCCGAAAGTCGACCGCAGGACGCATTCAGATCCCCGCCCGAGCCAGCCTCCGGCGGGGATATTTCTGTCCAAATGAGCGCGGCGGCTGGACCTCGCCCCCAAGGCCAGTGTAGCAAGCTCGCGCAGAATTCGACGTGATGAGGGGCCCGACATGGCACGCTACGAACCGAGCCAGAGCGAGACGAAATGGCAAGAGGCCTGGAACAGGGCGGATCTCTTCGCCGCGCGCCGTGATCCGGCCAAGCCGAAATATTACGTCCTCGAGATGTTCCCCTACCCGTCGGGCCGCATCCATATGGGCCATGTGCGCAACTACACGATGGGCGACGTCGTCGCGCGCTACAAGATGGCGAAGGGCTTTTCCGTGCTGCACCCGATGGGCTGGGATGCCTTCGGGATGCCCGCCGAGAACGCCGCGATGGACAATGGCGGTCACCCGAAGGACTGGACCTACGGCAATATCGCCGTAATGAAGGACCAGATGAAGCCGCTGGGCCTCTCGATCGACTGGTCGCGCGAATTCGCGACCTGCGACCCGGACTATTACGGCCAGCAGCAGGCGATGTTCATCGACATGCTCGAGGCCGGTCTCGTCTATCGCAAGAACGCGGTGGTGAACTGGGACCCGGTCGACATGACCGTACTCGCGAACGAGCAGGTGATCGACGGCAAGGGCTGGCGCTCTGGCGCCGAGGTCGAACGCCGCGAGCTGACGCAGTGGTTCTTCAAGATTTCCGACTATGCCGAAGAACTGCTCGACGCGCTCGACAACCTGAAAGACTGGCCCGAGAAGGTGCGCCTGATGCAGGCAAACTGGATCGGGAAATCGCGCGGCCTGCAATTCGCCTTCTCGACCGTCGATGCGCCGGAAGGTTTCGACCGGCTGGAGGTCTACACGACCCGCCCCGACACCCTGCGCGGTGCGAGCTTTGCGGCGATCTCGCCCGATCACCCGCTCGCCAAGCATCTGGAACGCCACGATCCCAAGGTCGCGGAATTCGTCGCGAAATGCCGCGCGGGCGGCACAACAGAAGAAGCCATCGAGACTGCCGAGAAGCTCGGGATGGATATCGGCATCAAGGTCCGCCACCCGCTCGACACTAGCTGGGAACTGCCGGTCTATATCGCGAACTTCATCCTGATGGATTACGGCACCGGCGCGATCTTCGGCTGCCCGGCGCATGACGCGCGCGACTTCGAATTCGCGACGAAATACGAGCTGCCGATCACGCCCGTTTTCGAGCCGCTCGAAGGTGACTATCCCGACGCCGAATACGTCCCGCTGAAATCGGAAAAAGTCCGCTATATCCGCGGCTTCGCGGGCGACGAAGTGCAGACCGGCGAAGAGGGCGTAGCAGCCGCGATCGCCTTCTGCGAGGAAAACGGCATCGGTCAGGGCGTGACCAAGTTCCGCCTGCGCGACTGGGGCCTGAGCCGCCAGCGCTACTGGGGCTGCCCGATTCCGGTCGTGCATTGCGAGACCTGCGGCGTGGTGCCGGAGAAGAAGGAAAACCTGCCCGTCGAGCTGCCTTACGACGAGGACGGCCAGAAGATCGACTTCTCGATCCCTGGCAACCCGCTCGACCGTCATCCCAGCTGGCGCGACTGCACCTGCCCGAATTGCGGCGGGCCGGGTCAGCGCGAGACCGATACGATGGATACCTTCGTCGATTCGAGCTGGTATTACGCGCGCTTCACCTCGCCCGGTGCCGCCACGCCGACCGATCCGGCCGAGGCCGAGTATTGGATGAACGTCGACCAATATATCGGCGGCATCGAGCATGCGATTCTGCACCTGCTCTATTCGCGCTTCTATGCCCGCGCGATGCACAAGACCGGCCACCTGCCAGCGAAAGCGATCGAGCCGTTCGATGCGCTGTTCACGCAAGGCATGGTGACGCACGAGATCTACCTCACGCGCGACGCCAAGAATCGCCCCGTCTACCACCTCCCCGAAGAGGTCGAGGACGGCAAGCTGAAGGCGACCGGCGAAGCGGTCGAGACCATCCCCTCGGCCAAGATGTCGAAATCGAAAAAGAACGTCGTCGATCCGATGAACATCATCGCCGAGTTCGGGGCCGATACCGCCCGCTTCTTCGTGATGTCCGACAGCCCGCCCGAGCGGGACGTGGAGTGGACCGCCGCCGGCGCCGAAGCCACGTCGAAATTCCTCGCCCGCGTGCACCGCATTGCCGACGATATCGCCAATTCGGATGCGCCCGCGAACGAGGCCGAGGATACGGCGCTGCTTAAGGCCACCCACAAGGCGATCGACGAGGTCACCAAATCGATCGAGGGCTTCACCTTCAACAAGGCGGTCGCGACGCTCTACGGCCTGACCAACACGATGTCGAAATCGAAGGCCGGGGCCGAGACCAAGCGCGAAGCGATGAAGCTGATGGCGCAGCTGATGGCGCCGATGGTGCCGCACCTCGCCGAAGAGGTCTGGTCGATGCTGGGCGGCGAAGGTTTCGTGATCGCAGCCCCTTGGCCCGAGGCGGACCCGGCCCTGCTGGTCGAGGATTCGGTGACGCTGCCGATCCAGATCAACGGCAAGCGCCGCGCCGAGATTTCGGTGCCCAAGGACATGCCGAAGGAAGAGGTTGAAAAGCTGGTTCTGGCCGACGAAGCTGTGGTCAAGGCGCTGGCCGGTGGCCAGCCCAAGAAGCTGATCGTTGTGCCGGGGCGGATCGTCAATGTGGTCATCTGACAGACGCGGATTTCTGGGGCTCGCGGGGGCCGCTGGCCTGCTCGCGGGCTGCGGCTTCACCCCGGCCTACGGGCCTCAGGGCGGGGCTGCGAAACTGCTCGAAGGGGTCGAACCGGCTGCGCCCACGACGCGCGACGCCTTCGCCCTCGTTCAGCAGCTGAATGCCCGGCTCGGCCCGTCGCAGGCCACCCGCTACCGGCTCGATTACAAGATCGACACCGAGGCGGTCGGTCAGGGCATCTCGCCCGACAACGCGACCACGCGCTACCAGTTGAACGGCACTGTGGATTACACGCTGCGCGATGCGGCCGATAACGCCGTGCTGCTGACCGGACGCGTCACCTCCTTCACCTCGTGGTCCGCGACCGGCACCGTGGTCGCCTCACAGGCCGCGCAGGAAGACGCGCATCGCCGTCTGATGGTGATCCTTGCCGATCAGATCGTGACGCGCCTGCTGTCCCAAGCACCGAGCCTTCCGGAATGAAACTGACCGGCGTAGCAGCGACCCGCTATTTCGCCAAACCCGAGCCAGAGCGCACCGGCCTGCTGATCTTCGGGGGCGATGCGATGCGCGTGGCCCTCCGCCGTCAGGAAGTCATCGCCGCATTGATTGGCGCAAAGGGCGAAGAGGAGATGCGCCTGAGCCGGATCGCGGGCGGCGATCTGCGCAAGCAACCCTCGCTGCTGCTCGATGCGATCAAGGAGGTCGGCTTCTTCCCTGGCCCGCGCGTGGCCTTCGTCGAAGACGCGACCGACGCGGTGGCCGATGCAGTGAAAAACGCGCTCGACGCATGGCGCGAAGGCGATGCGCAGATCGTGATCACCGCGGGCTCGCTCGCCGCGAAATCGAAGCTGCGCAAAGCTTTCGAGGGTCACAACAACGCCTATTCTGTAGGGATTTACGACGACCCGCCGAGCCGCGAGGAAATCGAGGATATCCTGCGCCGCGCCGGTCTGCGCGACATCTCGAACGACGCGATGACCGATCTCGTGGCGCTGTCGCGGGCACTCGATCCAGGCGATTTCCGCCAGACCGTCGAAAAGATCGCGCTCTACAAATTCGGTGACACTACGCCGCTTGCCCCTGCCGATGTGGCTGCCTGCGCGCCGTCTTCGGTCGAGGCAGGCGTCGATGACGTGCTCTCCATCGTGGCCGAGGGTCGCGCGCCCGAGCTTGGTCCGGTGATGCGGCGGCTGGAAAGCCAAGGGGTGCAGCCCGTGCAGCTCGCCATTGCCGCGATGCGCCATTTCCGCGCGCTGCATGCCGCGGCCTCCGACCCGCAAGGCCCCGGTGCAGGCATCGCCCGGATGCGTCCGCCGATCTTCGGCCCGCGCCGCGACCGGATGCAGCGGCAGGCGCAAAGCTGGGGCATGTTCAAGCTGGAGACCGCGCTGAAGGAACTGGTCGAGACCGACCTGACCCTGCGCTCCGCCAGCCGCGCGCCGCAGATGGCGGTGATGGAGCGCGCGCTGATGCGGCTCGCGATGCTGGCCCGGCGGTGAGCGCGGCGGCGAAATCCGCGCTCGTCATCGGTGGCGGCCCGTCGGGACTGATGGCAGCCGAGGAACTGGCGCGGGCCGGTGTCGCCGTGACATTGGCAGAGGCCAAGCCGACGCTCGCGCGCAAATTCCTGATGGCGGGAAAGTCCGGGCTGAACCTGACCAAGGATGAGCCGCTCGATGCCTTCCTATCCCACTATTCCCACCCGCAGATCGCCGCGATCACGCGCGCGTTCGGCCCCGAGGCGACGCAGAGTTTCGCCCGCGATCTGGGTGTCGAGCTGTTCACCGGCTCCACCAGTCGGGTCTTCCCGACGGTGATGAAAGCCTCGCCGATGCTGCGCGCCTGGATCGCGCGACTCGAATCTCTCGGCGTCACGATCCACACCCGCTGGCGCTGGCAGGGCTTCGATGGCGACGCACTGATCTTCGACACGCCCGAGGGGCGCCAGAGCCTGAGCCCCGATGCCACGATTCTCGCGCTTGGCGGCGCAAGCTGGCCGCGGCTTGGCTCGGATGCGGCATGGGCGCCTTGGCTGAGCGCGAAGGGCGTAAAGATTGCCCCCTTTGCCCCCGCCAACATGGGGTTCGAGATCGACTGGTCGGCGCATATGGCAAGCCAGCTCGGCCAGCCCGTGAAAGGGGCCGCGCTGATCACGCCGACCCGGCGCACGCGCGGGGAAATCGTGATCTCGGAGCGTGGCCTTGAGGGCGGCGGCATCTATGAACTTTCCGCCGAATTGCGCGAGGGCGCGCCGCTGAGCCTCGATCTCGCCCCGGATCAGAGCGCCGAAGACCTCGCCGCGCGGCTTGCGAAGATCCCGCCCAAACAGAGCCTGACGAACCGCCTGCGCAAAGGCGCGAAGCTGGACCCGGTGAAACTCGCGCTCGCTCTGGAATGGGGACGCCCGCTACCCAAGGACCCGACGCAACTTGCGACAACGCTCAAATCCTTGCCCGTGCCTCTCGGCGCGCCGCGCCCGATCGCCGAGGCGATTTCCAGCGCGGGCGGCATCGCGTGGGACAGCCTCACCGACGATCTGGAACTGACCGCCCTGCCCGGCCTCTACGCCGCAGGCGAAATGCTCGACTGGGAGGCCCCGACGGGCGGCTATCTGCTGACCGCCTGCCTCGCCTCCGGCCGCCATGCCGGACGCGCCGCCGCGCGACAGCTCGCTTCTTCTTGATAGAAAATCCCGGGGGAGGTCCGTAGCACCGGGGGCAGAGCCCCCTTACTCGTCCCGCTTCGCCACCGCGCGCTTATAGGCGGGGCGCGCCCGCATCCGGTCGTGATATTCGCTCAGCCGATGCTCGACGATCGGGAATTTCGCCATCAGCGCCCAGTCGAGGCAATGCGTCAGGATGATATCGGGCACGGTCATTTCCTCGCCCATCACGAACTCCCCATCCCCCATTCGGTGGATGAGCGTGCGCTGCGAGCGCTCGAACTCCCAGCGCAGGGAATTCTTGATGCCCGACAGCCGCAGCTCTTCGGGCAGGACGAAACTGTGGCGCGCGGCGGTCCAGAGATTCGCATCGAACTCGTCGAGCAGGAATTGCGTCAGGCTGTCCTGCCGCGCACGCTCCAGCGTACCCGCCTCATGGGTGAACTTCCCATGCGCATCAGCAAGATAAGTGAGGATCGCGGTGGAATCGGTGATCGGCGTGCCGTCGACAACGAGCACCGGCACCTTGCCTGCCGGGTTGAAGGCCACGACATCCTCCGAGCGCGGCGCGGCCCGCACGTGCTGATACTCCGCGCCCAGCTCCTCCAGCATCCACAACACGCGCAGCGTCCGCGAGCCGACCGTTCCGATAACCGTATACATCCTGCCTCCCCTCGAAAGTCACGCCATTGGGCCATGGCTGCGGAGGAGGTTCAAGAGCGGCTCTGGGGCATTCCCGCGCGATTGTGACCGAGACAAGCTCGCGATTGACGCGCTGCAGCATCCATGGCGATATGCCGCCCGCGCGGAAGGGAGATCCGCCGGGAGACGTAGAATGACACAAGGCAGACTGTTCACGCCGGTTCTGATCGGAGGGGCCGTGATCCTGATGCTGAGCTTCGCCATCCGGGCGAGCTTCGGCGTTTTCCAGATTCCGATCGCCAGCGAGTTCAACTGGCCACGCGCCGAATTCTCGCTCGCCATCGCGGTGCAGAACCTCGCCTGGGGCATTGGTCAGCCGATCTTCGGCGCGATTGCCGAGCGCTGGGGCGACCGGCCGGCGATCATCCTCGGTGCGCTGGTCTATGCGCTCGGCCTCGTGCTCTCGGCCTTCGCGGTGGAGCCTGAACAGCATCAGCTTCTGGAAATCCTCGTGGGTTTCGGCATCGCGGGCACCGGCTTCGGCGTTATCCTCGCCGTGGTAGGCCGCGCGACCTCGGACGAGAACCGCTCGCTTGCGCTTGGCATCGCGACGGCGGCAGGCTCGGCCGGTCAGGTCTTCGGCGCGCCGATGGCGGAGCTGCTGCTAGGCCATTTCCCGTGGCAGACCGTCTTCGTTATCTTCGCCGCCGTGATCCTCGCCTCGCTGGCCTTCCTGCCGCTGATCCGCGCGCCTGAGCGCGCCAGCCGCGAAGAGATGGCCGAGAGCATGGGCACCGTTCTGATGCGCGCCTTCCGCGATCCGTCCTACACGCTGATCTTCCTCGGCTTCTTCTCCTGCGGCTATCAGCTGGGCTTCATCACGGCGCATTTCCCCGCGATGGTGACCGAGATGTGCGGCGCGGTACCGCCCGGATCGTTGCTGGCCGGGATCGGGATCGAGACCACCTCGGCGCTCGGCGCCGCCGCGATCTCGGTGATCGGCCTCGCCAATATCGCTGGCACGATCTATGCGGGTTGGGCGGGCAAGCGATGGTCGAAGAAATACCTGCTGGCGGGAGTTTACCTGCTGCGCACATTCGTCGCCGCCGCATTCATCCTGACGCCGATGACGCCCGCGACGGTGCTGATGTTCTCGCTCGCGATGGGGGCGCTGTGGCTCGCGACCGTGCCGCTGACCTCGGGGCTGGTCGCGCATATCTACGGGCTTCGTTACATGGGCACGCTTTACGGGATCGTCTTCTTCTCGCACCAGGTCGGCGCCTTCCTCGGCGTCTGGCTGGGCGGCAAGCTCTACGACATCTACGGCGATTACACGCTGGTCTGGTGGGTCGGCGTGGGCGTGGGTGCCTTCTCCGCCATCGTACACCTGCCCGTGCGCGAGAAGCGGGTGGAGCTTCAGCCCGCCTGATCGAGAAGCGCGCGCAGCCCTGCGCGGTAATCCGGATAGCGCAGCGTGACGCCGAGGTCGTGTTTGATCTTGTCGTTTCGCACTCGCTTGCTCTCCGCATAGAAGCTGCGCGCCATCGGGCTGAGATCGGCCTCCTCGAACGGCACCTCGGGCGGTAGCGGCAGGTTGAGCAGTTCCGCAGCATAGGCGATCACGTCCTGCGGCGGCGCGGGATCGTCGTCGCAGACATTATAGACCGCGCCCGGATCGGGACGGTCGATCGAGGCGAGCAGCACCTGCGCGATGTCCTCGACATGAATGCGCGAGAAGACCTGCCCCTCCTTGATAATCCGCCGGGCCTTGCCCTGCCGCACCTTCTCGAAGGGCCCGCGCCCGGGGCCGTAGATGCCCGCGAGCCGGAAGATATGCAGCGGCAGGTCATGGGCTGCGGCCAGCGCGCCCCAAGCCGCCTCGGCCTCCACCCGCGCCTGCCCGCGCTTGGTCGAGGGGGTCAGCGGCGTTGCCTCATCGACCCAGCCGCCCGCGTGATCGCCATAGACGCCGACGGTCGAAAGATAGCCGATCCACTCCAGATGCCGCGATGCAGCAATTTCGGAATGCTGCGCAGCGAGGACCGGATCACCCTCCTGTCCCGGGGCAACCGAAGACAGCAGATGCGTCGCTTGATCGAGCGGCAGAGGCCCACCTTCCCAGACCAGCGGCTCCACGCCTTCGCTGCGCAGCATTTCGGCCTTCTCTGCGCTGCGCGTAGTGCCGATCACGCGCCAGCCACGCGCCAGAAGAAGCGGTGCGAGTGCACGGGCGGAATAGCCGTGTCCGATGGAAAGAAGCGTCGGCATCACGGCCTCCTTTGCGTTTCTGTCATCCGTCATAGGTAGAGGCTGTGTGAAGGCATAACAACGTCTCTTGAACCTTCCCGCACGCAATGACAGGCTTGGACATGGAACAGAAGAACAAGATCAAATCCTGGCCCGAAGCCGCACCGCGATTGATTGCCGTGGCTGCCGGGCGCGAACCTGCCGACCTCGTGATCCGGGGTGGCAAATGGGTTAATGTCCACACACGAGAGGTTCTCGACGGCTACGATATTTCCGTGGCCGAGGGGAGATTTGCGGCCGTGGCCCCCGATCTCTCGGACAGCATCGGACCCGATACCGAAGTGATCGAGGCCGGAGGGCGTTACATGGTGCCGGGCCTGTGCGACGCGCATATGCATATCGAGAGCGGTATGCTCACGCCCGCCGAATTCGCCGCCGCCGTGATCCCCCACGGCACGACGAGCATGTTCACCGATCCGCATGAGATCGCGAATGTGCTGGGGCTCGACGGCGTGCGGATGATGCATGACGAGGCGCTGATGCAGCCGGTCAACATCTTCACCCAGATGCCTTCCTGCGCGCCCTCTGCGCCCGGGCTGGAAACGACGGGCTTCGAGATCACCCCCGAAGATGTGGCCGAGGCGATGACATGGCCCGGCATCATCGGTCTGGGCGAGATGATGAACTTCCCCGGCGTGATCAATGCCGACCCAAAGATGCTCGCCGAGATCGCGGCGACGCAGAACGCGCATAAGACCGTGGGCGGGCATTACGCCTCCCCCGATCTGGGCGCACCGTTCCGCGCCTATGTCGCGGGCGGGCCCGCCGACGACCACGAGGGCACCTGCGAGGCCGACGCGATCGCGCGGGTGCGCAACGGGATGCGCTCGATGATGCGGCTGGGCTCGGCTTGGTATGACGTTGAGACGCAGATCACCGCCGTCACCGAGAAGGGTCTCGACCCGCGCAACTTCATCCTGTGCACCGATGATTGCCATTCCGGCACGCTGGTGAATGACGGGCATATGAACCGCGTCTTCCGCCATGCGGTGGAGTGCGGGGCCGATCCTCTGGTCGCGCTGCAGATGTGTACGATCAACACTGCGACCCATTTCGGGCTGGAGCGGGAGCTGGGCTCGATCACGCCGGGCCGCCGGGCCGATGTGATCCTGACCTCGGATATGGCGACCCTGCCGGTCGAGCAGGTCATCGCGCGTGGGCGCACGGTGGCGAAGGATGGAAAGCTGCTGGCGGACTGCCCGCATTACGACTGGCCTGAAAGCGCCCGCAACACGGTGCATCTGGGCAAGGCCCTGACGGCTGCGGATTTCGAGATTGCCGCGCCGGAGGGCGCTAACACAGTGACCGCCAAGGTGATCGGCGTGGTCGAGAACCAGGCCCCGACCAAGGCGCTGACCGCAGAGCTGGACGTGACCGACGGGCTCGCCCAGCCCGACACCTCCAAGGACATCGCCCAGATCGCGCTGGTGGAGCGCCATCAGGGCACGGGCGGCGTCACCAACGGCTTCGTCTCAGGCTTCGGCTACAAGGGCCGCATGGCGATGGGCTCGACTGTCGCTCATGACAGCCACCACATGATCGTGGTCGGCACTGATCGCGAGATGATGGCCGCCTGCGCCAATGCGCTTGGCGAGATGGGCGGCGGAGTCTCTGTCTGGAAGGACGGCGCAGAAATCGCCGCCGTCCCGCTGCCGATCGCAGGGCTGATGTCGGACGATCCGGCACAAACGGTCGCCGCGCGCGCCGCCAAGATGGTCGAGGCGATGGGCGCCTGCGGCTGCACCTTGAACAACGCTTACATGCAGCATTCGCTGCTCGCGCTCGTCGTCATTCCCGAGATCCGCATTTCGGATCTTGGCCTTGTCGACGTGACGCGTTTTGAACTGACGGATCTTTTTGAATGAATGAAACGCTAGACCTCATCACCCCTGACGCCGCCCCTGCGGAGAGCTTCACCGATGCCGCCGAGGCCGTGGCCCGGCTCGAGGCGCTCTATGACGAGGCGACCGCCTTCCTGCTCGAGAAATTCAACGAGACACTGGAGAGCAAGACCGCGCGGAACCGCTTTCGCGCCTTCTACCCGGAAGTGCGCATCTCTGTGCCATCGCATATCAAGGCCGACAGCCGGCTGAGCTTCGGCCATGTGGCGCTGCCGGGTACCTACATGGCGACGATCACGCGGCCCGACCTGTTCCGCAACTACCTGACGCAGCAACTGGGCCTGCTGATCAAGAACCACAATATCCCGGTCACGGTCGGCCCGTCGGAAACCCCGATCCCGGTGCATTTCGCCGTCGCCGCGCATCCGGAAGTGACGGTGCCGCAGGAAGGCGTGCTCGATTTCAGCCTGCGCGACGTGTTCGACGTGCCGGACCTTGCGGGGATGAACGACGACATCGTCAACGGCATGGCGGGGCCGAACCCGGACGGCTCGGGCCATCTCGCCCCCTTCACCGCGCAGCGCGTGGATTACTCGCTGGCGCGCCTGTCGCATTACACCGCGACCAAGGCCGAGCATTTCCAGAACCACGTGCTGTTCACGAACTACCAGTTCTATGTGGACGAGTTCGAGGCCGTCGCGAGGCGCCTGCTGGGCGACAAGAACTCGGGCTATACGAGCTTCGTGGCTCCCGGCAATCAGGAGATTACCGACCCGCAGGACGAGATCCCGGGCCTTGCGAAACTGCCGCAGATGCCCGCCTATCACCTCAAGCGCGCCGATGGCGGCGGGATCACGCTGGTCAATATCGGCGTCGGCCCCTCCAACGCGAAGACCGCGACGGACCATATCGCCGTGCTGCGCCCGCATGCCTGGCTGATGGTCGGTCACTGCGCGGGTCTGCGCAATTCCCAGCAGCTGGGCGACTTCGTCCTCGCCCATGCCTATCTGCGCGAAGACCATGTGCTCGACGACGACCTGCCCGTCTGGGTGCCAATCCCGGCGCTGGCCGAGATTCAGATCGCGCTGCAGGAAGCGGTGGCAGAGGTGACGAAACTGGAAGGCTACGAGCTGAAGCGGATCATGCGCACCGGTACGGTAGCGACTATCGACAACCGCAACTGGGAGTTGAGAGACCAGTCAGGCCCGGTCCATCGGCTGAGCCAGTCGCGCGCGGTTGCGCTCGATATGGAAAGCGCCACGATCGCCGCGAACGGTTTCCGCTTCCGGGTGCCCTACGGCACGCTTCTCTGCGTCTCGGACAAACCGCTGCATGGCGAGCTGAAGCTGCCCGGCATGGCGACCGAATTCTACCGCACCCAAGTCGCGAGCCATTTGCTGATCGGCATCCTCGCGATGGAGAAACTTCGCGAGATGCCTCTGGATCGTATTCACAGCCGGAAATTGCGTAGCTTCGAGGAAACAGCTTTTCTGTGACGTGGGAAAAACCCGCGCATTCTGGGAAAAGGGCTTGCCATGCTCAATAAAAACGTGTGGAACATGGCCCACCAACCGTGCAACGCGGACGAAATTGACCCTGGATTACCGGGGCGGAGAGAGGAACGAACATGTCGAAACCGATGACCAAGACCCAGCTGGTGGCAGCCCTCGCCGAGGCGATGGACGCCGACAAGAAGACGGCTTCGGCCGCGCTCGACGCAATCACCGACGTCGTCACCAAAGAAGTGTCGAACGGCGGCGCCGTTACCCTGCCGGGCATTGGCAAAGTCTACTGCCGCGAGCGCCCCGAGCGCATGGTCCGCAACCCGGCCACCGGCGAGCAGATGCAAAAGCCGGCTGACAAGCAGGTCAAAGTGACCGTGGCGAAAGCGCTCAAGGACAGCGTGAACTCCTGATCGCAGGACTCTCTCTAGAGAGGGACAGCCAAGTTTTTAGGGCGCCCGCGAGCAATCGGGGCGCCCTTTTTCAGGCCCGGAGGAAAGATGGATTTGCGCGCGATCGGAATGGGGCTCGCCTTTGCCCTGATGTGGTCTTCGGCTTTCACGTCCACGCATATCATCGTGGCGGAGGCGCCGCCCCTTGCGGCGCTGGCGTTGCGGTTCGCCCTGTCCGGCGGGATCGGCATCGCGCTTGCGCTGGCCTTCGGGCAAAGCTGGCGGCTGAGCCGGGCCCAATGGCGCGCCACGATCATTTTCGGTATTTGTCAAAACGCGCTCTACCTGGGGTTTAACTGGGTCGCGATGACGACGGTCGAAGCCTCGGTCGCCGCGATCATCGCCTCCACCATGCCGCTGATCGTTGGCGCGCTCGGATGGATCGTCTTCCGCGACCGGATTCCGCTCCTCGGTATCGCCGGGCTGATCGCTGGTTTCGCGGGCGTTGGCATCATCATGGGGGCGCGGCTGCAAGGCGGGATCGATCCGTTCGGGCTGGGTCTTTGCGTCGCGGGCGCCTTGGCACTGGCAGTGGCCACGCTGACCGTGCGCGGCGCGAGCGGCGGCGGCGGCGGCGTCTTGATGATCGTCGGGCTGCAGATGCTGGTGGGTTCCGTGAGCCTCGCCGTGGTCTCCGCCTTCACCGAGCATCTGGACGTGACCGTCACGCCGAAACTGGCGCTGGCCTTTACCTATACGGTAATCGTGCCAGGCCTGATGGCGACCTGGGTGTGGTTCCGCCTCGTGGGCCGCATCGGCGCGGTGCGCGCGGCGACCTTCCACTTCCTGACGCCGGTCTTCGGCGTCGCGATCGCCTGGGCGGTGTTGGGCGAGCATGTCGACTGGCACGACGCGCTTGGCGTGCTGGTGATCGCAGGCGGCATTCTCGCCGTGCAGATATCAAAGCAAGAGGCGCGGAGGTAAGCCCCCGCGCCCCTGAACTTTACGCCTAGCAATTCACGAACCGCGCAGCACCTGCAGCAGCTCCAGCGTGGCGTAGCCATCGGGCGGCAGACCGCGCGATTTCTGGAAGGCCACGATCGCCTTCGACGTATTCGCACCGATCTTGCCGTCCGTGCCGTCCGTATCGAAGCCCGCCGCGGTCAACCTCTCCTGCAGCTCGACCTTCTGCTTCGAATTGAGCGGCTTGCCCGTGCGGGGCCAATCCTGCACGAAGGGCCCCTTCCCTTTCAGACGATCCGACAGATGCCCGACGCCGATCACGTAGCTGTCGGCGGAGTTGTAGCGCGAGATGGCGCGGAAGTTTCCGAAGATCATGAAGGCCGGTCCCTTCGCGCCTGCGGGCACGAGGATCGACGCCGAGCCATAATTCGGCACCGTGCCGCCCGTGGCCGAGCGCACGCCAAGCGCCGCCCAATCGGCAGGGCTCTTCTTCGTGCCCTTGCCGGTGAGGCCGTAGTCGAAGCCAGAGGGCAGGATGACCTCGACGCCCCACGGCTGCCCCTTCGACCAGCCCGAGCGCGCCAGATAGGCCGCCGTCGAGGCCAGGGCATCGGTTGGATCTTCCGACCAGATATCGCGCCGACCATCGCCGGTGAAATCAACCGCGTAGGACAGATAGGAGGTCGGGATGAACTGTGTATGGCCCATTGCCCCGGCCCAGGAGCCGGTCATGTGCCGCGCATCCACGTCGCCGGACTGGATGATCTTGAGCGCGGCGATCAGCTGCTTGGCGAAGAACTCGCCGCGTCGCCCGTCATAGGCCAGCGTCGCGAGCGCCGGGATGATCGCCGTCTTCCCACGATAGGCGCCGTAACGGCTCTCCATGCCCCAGATCGCGACGACGACTTCCTTGTCGACCCCGTATTTGCGTTCGATCGCATCCAGCTGCGGGCCATATTGGCGCAGCATCTGCTTGCCGGTGGCGACGCGCTCATCCGAGACCGCGCTGTCGAGGTAGTCCCAGATCGACTTGGTGAATTCCGATTGGTAGCGGTCGCGTTCGATCACCTTGGGATTGTAGCGCACGTCGGCCATCGCGCGGTTCCAGGTGTACTCGGTGATGCCGTTCGCCAGCGCGCGTGATTTGAAGCCCGCGAGCCAGGACTCGAAACGCGCTTCCGTTGCGGCGTCCGTCGGCGGGATCGGATCCGCCACGGGCGCGCTGCCCCGCGCCAGCGGCCGGGGCGAGGATTCGGGAGGCCCCGCACAGGCCGAGAGCGCGGAAAACGCCATGAATGTCAGTGGGATAATCTTGCCCGGAATTGCCATGTTGCCTGCTCGCTGTTTTGCCCTTTGAACCACTGTATCAACGGTTCGTGAGGTTTCAACGGGCGTCAAAAGACACTCTATGGCTTACTGCAGCGGCTTCTTGTCGTTGCCGAAAAACGGCTCCATCTGGGCGATGATCACGGAGTTCTCGTCGAGCGCCCGTTGCATCAATTCACGTTCAGCGTCGTCGATCTCGTGCCCCTGTTTTTCGCGTTCCGCGAGCGTGCCGTAACCCGTGACGTCAAGCGGCGCCATCTCGGCCTGCTTGAGGATCGCCACGGTCTCGCGCACGGCCTCTGCCTCGTCCACGCCCGATGCGTAGCAGAGCAGCCCCGCCCCGGACGCGCCTTTCGGCAGACCGTCATTGGGCGAGCGACCGACCTCGACCAGCAGGGTGAAGACCTGCTGGCGCGAGGGTTTCTTCTTCGGCTTTTCCGGCTTGTCAGTCACGCAGCAGCTCGTTGATGCCGGTCTTCGACCGGGTTTGTGCGTCGACGCGCTTCACGATCACCGCGCAGTAGAGGTTGATGCCGTTCTTGGACGGCATCGAGCCCGACACGACGACCGAATAGGGCGGCACTTCGCCATACATCACGTCGCCGGTCTCCCGATCAACGATCTTGGTCGACTTGCCGATATAGACGCCCATGCCCAGAACCGAGCCTTCGCGCACGATGCAGCCTTCGACGACTTCCGAGCGCGCGCCGATGAAGCAGTTGTCTTCGATGATGGTCGGGCCGGCCTGCATCGGCTCCAACACCCCGCCGATGCCGACGCCGCCCGAGAGGTGAACGCCCTTGCCGATCTGCGCGCAGCTGCCGACGGTGGCCCAGGTATCGACCATCGTGCCCTCGTCGACATAGGCGCCGAGGTTCACGAAAGAGGGCATCAGCACCACGCCCGGTGCGATGTAGGCCGATTTACGCACGATGCAGTTCGGCACGGCGCGGAAACCTCCGGCTTTCCACTCGTTGTCGCCCCAGCCCTTGAACTTGCTGTCGACCTTGTCCCACCAGTGACCGCCCTGCGGGCCACCATCCTGCTGCTCCATGTCCTTCAGGCGGAATCCCAGCAGAACCGCCTTCTTGGCCCATTGGTTCACATGCCAGTCGCCGTTCTCGCGCTTTTCGGCCACACGCAGTTCGCCGCGATCCAGCGCGTTGAGCGTGTCCTCGATCGCCTCGCGGGTCTCACCGCCGGTTGACGGGGTGATCGTGTCGCGGGCTTCCCAAGCGGCTTCGATTGCAGTTTCGAGCGCGGCGTTCGACATGGGCAAATCCTCTTTCAGGTGGCCTTTACAGCGTTCAGCCTATAGTTGGTCAGAGCCAATCGCGCAATGAGCAGGTGCCCCTATGAAGGACGACACGACGCATTCGTTCCGCCACTCGCGGGAAGACGCGCAGACCGCAAAGAACATTCCCGACACGCCACAGACCCGCGCGCCCGCCTATCGGCTGGCCTATACGGACGTGGATTTCATGCTGCGCGACGAACTGCGCCCGGTTCGGCTACAGCTCGAATTGCTCAAGCCGCAACTGATCATGGACGAGCGCGGCATCGAGTCGACCATCGTCATGTTCGGCGGCGCACGCATCCCTGCCCCCGAAAACAAGGCGAGCGCCAAGACCGAATATCTCGCGGAACTGTCGGGTTACTATGAGGAGGCCCGCAGCTTCGCCCGCGCGATGACGGAGCGTTCGATGCAGGAATATGGCCGGGAGAACGTGATCTGCACCGGCGGTGGCCCCGGCGTGATGGAGGCAGGCAACCGCGGCGCGCATGAAGCGGGCGGACAGTCCATCGGCCTCAATATCGTGCTGCCGCACGAGCAGGCGCCCAACGAATTCGTGACGCCCGATCTGACGTTCAACTTCCACTATTTCGCGATCCGGAAGATGCATTTCCTGATGCGCGCCCGCGCCGTCTGCGTTTTCCCCGGCGGCTTCGGCACGCTCGACGAGATGTTCGAGGCGCTGACGCTGATCCAGACGGGGCGGATGTCGAAGATCCCCTTCATCCTGTTCGGGCGAAAATTCTGGGAAGAGATCATCAACTGGGATCGGCTGGCCGAGGCCGGGACGATCTCGCCCGAAGATCTCGAGCTTGTCAGCTTCGTAGAGACCGCAAAAGACGCAGTCGCGATCATCGACGGCTGGGATTACGACAACTGCTGAGGCGTGGGCTCAGGCCTTCGCCTCGGCGCTGACCTCGGGAAGCTGCGCGCGATGTTCGACACCGGCGCGCGCGGCCGCCACCAGCGCCCGAAACAGCGCCCGTTGTCGGTGCGCATAGGTCAGGTATTCCGGGTGCCACTGAACGCCGAGGGCGAAAGGTTCCTCGATCCGCTCCACCGCCTGCACCATGCCCGAGCCGTCGCGCGCCGCGACCCGTAGGCCATCGCCCAACCGATCCACCGCCTGACTGTGGAGCGCGTTGACCCGCATCGGCTCCAGGCCGGCCAGCGCACCGAGGCGGGTGCCGGGTTCGATCCGCACATCCTTTTTCGGCAAGAGCGTCGTGTGTTTGCGCACGTTGTAATGGTCGTAGGCGTCCTGGTGCAGATCACCGCCGAGCGCCACGTTGATCATCTGTGCGCCGCGGCAGATCCCTAGCACCGGCTTTCCCTGCGCCATCGCCTCCTCGACCAGACATTTCTCCAACTCGTCGCGCGCCGGATCGAGGACCGCGCTCGCGATCAGATCGCCGCCATACAGCTCTGGAGAGATGTCGTCGCCCCCGCCCACGATGACGCCATCGACATGGCGCACCTCGGCGCGTTTGCCTGCTACCCAGCGCACCGAACGCCCGCCCGCAAGCCAGACACCGAAGGCGATGAAAGGATAGACCCGCCACCCGGTGCGACGCGAGGTCGATATGCCGATCAGAGGCTTCATTTATGCCCGGCAAGCCTCAGAATTTTCTCGCAGGTTTCGAGCCATTTCCCACCCAGCAGATGAAATTCGGTTTTCGCCGTCAACCATTCGCGACACATCAGACCCAGCAGTTCAGGGTCTGCCGCGAGCGTCTCCACGAACCACCAACGCTTCCATTCGTTATCGAGCGACCATGTCTCATCGTCGATGCGGCAATCGGGCAGCCGGAAATGGAAGGCGGGACGCGGCGAAACGGTGCCACCCTTCCCTTCTTCCGGCGCGATCAGGTCGGGTCGCAGTTCGCAGAAGATCGGAAGCATGTCGAGCCCGTGGTTCCGCGACAGCGTGTGCTTGCGATAAGCCAGGATCACCGCGTCGAGCGCGGCATCCGGGCCGAGCCGCGCCAAATCTTCGATCAGCTTCTTGGGGTAAGGGGCGGTGAAGGGCAGCACTTCGCGGGTCGCCTCGATCGGCCACGTCTCCCGCATCCACTCCTCGATCAGCGCGAAGGCCAGTAGAGGGCGGACGATGTCCTCTGCGTTGCTGGACGCGATCTCCGGGTTTAGGTGAAGCCCGAAACCATAAAGCAGCGACCGACCGGTTCCTTGCGCGCCCTCGCTGCGCAGCAAGTCAAGGAAATCAGATAGCTGCAGGAGCCCTTCGCGGTCCAGCGGATCGGTCACGATCTCGACCGGAATGACCTCGCGCCCTATGCGTAGACCAAGCTCTTTGAGCGTCCCACCGGCTTGTTTGCGCAGCGAGATGTCGAGATAGACCTGCAGATCGCCGAGCTTCGTACCGGTGACTTCCCAGTCCTGACCGTCGCTGCGCCGCGCCTCGCCCCCCAAGGCCCGCGCAGCGATCTGCGCGATGCGCGCCTCGGTCAGCCCCGCGAACTCGATCTCCACGCCGGTGCGGCGCGGTTTTCCCTCGGCATTGCAGGGCTTTGGCAGCGGGGCGATGGCCTCTCGCGTCATGACGTCTCCGGAAACTAGCCACACCCAGCGTCAATGCGGACCCGGCGAAGCGGGTTCCTTAAAGACCCGCCTCCGCCTGAATTTGCGCCCGCGACTTGCGCGCCCGCTCGGTCGCCGATTTCAGCTGACCGCAGGCGGCCATGATGTCCTCGCCGCGCGGCGTACGGATCGGCGAGGCATAGCCCGCTTTGTAGATGATGTCGGCGAAGCTCTCGATCCGCTCCCAGTCGCTGCGCTCGTAGGGCGCGCCCGGCCATTCGTTGAACGGGATCAGGTTGATCTTCGCGGGGATGCCGCGGATCAGCTTCACCAGGCGCCGCGCGTCCTCGTCGCTATCGTTCACCCCCTTGAGCATCACGTATTCGAACGTGATCCGCTCGGAGTTCGACAGGCGCGGATATTCCCGCAGCGCGTTCAGCAGCGTCTCGATATTCCAGCGCTTGTTGATCGGCACCAGCTTGTCGCGCACTTCGTCGGTCGTGGCGTGGAAGGACACCGCCAACAGACAGCCGATCTCCTCGGCGGTCTTCGCGATCTCCGGCACCACGCCCGAAGTCGAGAGCGTGATCCGGCGGCGGCTGAGGCTCAGCCCCTCGCCATCCATCACGACCTTCATCGCGTCGCGGACATTCTCGAAGTTGTAAAGCGGCTCGCCCATGCCCATCAGAACGACGTTCGACACCAAACGGGTCTCGTTCTTCGGGCTGTTCTTCTCGGGCCATTCGCCCAGATCGTCGCGTGCGAGCATGACCTGGCCGACGATCTCGCCGGGCGTCAGGTTGCGCACGAGTTTCTGCGTGCCGGTGTGGCAGAACGAACAGGTCAGCGTGCAGCCCACCTGGCTCGAGATGCACAGCGTGCCGCGGCTTTCCTCGGGGATGTAGACCGCCTCGACTTCGTGGCCGCCCGCGATCTTCAGAAGGTATTTCCGCGTGCCGTCCTCGGAGACCTGCTTCGAGACGATCTCGGGCAGGGTAATCTCGAACGTCTCGGCCAGCATCGCCCGGTAATCCTTGGCGAGGTTGGTCATCGCCGCGAAATCGCGCACACCCCAGTAATAGAGCCACTGCCAGATCTGGCCGACGCGCATCTTCGCCTGCTTCTCGGGCGTGCCCGCCTCGATCAGCGCCGCGCGCAGCTGGTCACGGGTGAGGCCAATGAGATTCACCTTGCCGCCTTCGGGCAGCTTGCGCGGGATCGTGTGCACGTCTTGCGTGATCGGAGCCTGAGACTGGGTCATCGCATGTTTCCTTGAAATGAGGCGCCTCATATAGGGGATTCGCCCCTGCATTAACAGGGGGCGTCGCGCTTTTGGCTCGAACGCGAAAACCCCGGCGCATGGCCGGGGCTCGAATGTCAGGCGCGAGGGTCGCTTACTTGCAGCGCTGCTCGGCCTCGTCGGTCGCGGCGGTGAAGCCCATCAGCGAGAACGTGTCCTCGGTCTGGGTGCCACGGCTCGAACGACCGGTCAGTTTCACGTCTGCGCCAGCCTTTAGGGCGGCGATGATCTTCGCGTCCTCTTCCGGCGATCCGGCCCAAGCGCCGCCACCGTCGGTGAAGAGGGTGTATTTCTGCCCCCCGACTTCCAGATCGACGGTCGAGCCATCCGCGAAAGGATAGCCGCCCATGAAGGAAATCTCGGGCGCCTTACCCGGACGATAGGTCACGAAGAGCAGGATATCCCCGCGGTTCACCTGTACGACCTTCCCACCCTTGGTGTTGACCGTTTTCTTCGGCTTCGACACGCCCCAACATTCTTTCGGATCGTTATCGACGAAGACGCTCCAATCGGTATTCGCAGCGACGCGGTTGGTGCTTTCCTGCGCAATTGCGCCGTGCCCCGCCCCGATCATGAGCGCGGCGACCGCCGCGATCCGCAGACCCTTCATCATCATGCTTACAGCCTCCAGCTGTCACGTTGCCTCTGCATCGCCCGGGCTGGTCACCCTGTTTTCGGTGGCGGATGCGTTTTCCTCTCGATAACACTCATTTAACCCTAAAAAGCCTAGGGGGAAAACCCCGCGACGGCGAGATTTCGCGCATAGGAGGCAGGCGATGACGGCACCCGAGGCAATGATTGAGCTATGGCGCGGAGGGATGTGTGAATCCGTCCATCATGGCCATGCAGTGATCTTCGGCCCCGAGGGCATCGAAGCGGCTTGGGGCGATCCCGAAACAGTAATTTTTCCGAGATCGTCCGTGAAGATGATTCAGGCTTTGCCGCTGCTGGAAAGCGGGGCGGCGGAGGCGGCTGGCCTGGCCACTTGCCAGCTGGCCCTGTCCTGCGCGAGCCATTCCGGCGCTCGCATGCACCGCGCCGCAGTCGAAGACTGGCTCGCGACGCTCGGGATGAAGGACGATGATCTGCGCTGCGGGGCCCATCTGCCGCGCGACAAGGCCGAGAAGAAACATCTGATCTGCGCGGACGACGCGCCTTGCCAAGCACACAACAATTGCTCGGGCAAACATGCCGGCTTCCTGACGCTGAACCGGCATCTGGGCGGCGGGCCGGACTATATCGATTTCGATCACCCGGTGCAGCGTGCCGTGAAATCCGCCTTTGAAGAGGTAACCGAAGAGAGCTCTCCGCGCTATGGGATCGACGGATGCTCGGCCCCGAATTTCGCGACCAGCCTCGCTGGCCTCGCGCGTGCGATGCAATTCTTCGCGTCGGCGAAACCGGACGGCGATCTGCGGGCGCGCGCTGCCGCCCGACTGGTCGACGCGATGATGGAGTATCCTGAAATGGTCGCGGGCGAAGGGCGCGCCTGCACCGAAATCATGCGCGAGGCGAACGGGCGTGTCGCCGTCAAAACCGGTGCAGAAGGCGTTTACGTCGCCATGCTTCCGGATCAGAAGCGCGGCGTCGCCCTGAAAATCACTGATGGCGCAACCCGGGCCTCGGAAGCGGCGATAATCGTGCTGCTGATCCGCCTTGGTGCGCTCGATGCCAACGCGCCCGTGGTGCATCGCAGATTGACCGGGCCAATCACCAATTGGCGCGGCCTGAAAACGGGCGAGCTGCGCCGTGCAGCGCAGTTCCCCTAAAGCCTAGAGTCGAAGGGACAGGCCCTGCGCCCCTGTGTTCCGCAACAGGCTGAGCGCGACATTCTGCGGAGAGACGCTGGCCATGTTCGAAAGCTGCGCGCGCAGTAGATAGTCCCGCGTCAGGGCAGCCAGCTTCTCCGGCGCGGCGAGTTCAGCCGAATCGGAGGTGCCGTAGACGCGTTGCGCCTTGGACATGTAGATGTCGCGCTGCTGCTCGACATCCAAAGCGCCGACACTCGGCGGCAGGTTGAGCGCGGTCTGGAAGACCCGGCTCAAAGCGGGCGATCCGATAATCGTGTACCATTTCGCAGGCTCGGACATGTCCCTTGCCGCGAGTGCGGGCAGATCACGCTGAAGGGACATCGCCATGCGCATGTCGTTGTCGACCCCGCCGACCGCGACTTCGAATTCCCGGCTCTCGAATTGGTTCAGGATCTCATCCGCGAATGTCGAGAGCTTGGTGCGCGGAATAGCGAAATCTCCAAAACCGAATGCCTTGGTCAGTGCGAGATAGCTTTTATCCGACAGCTTATTGGCAAGCGCCGTGCGATCCAAAGACCCCTCTTCGAGTACTTTGCGGATGAAGTACTTGTTGTCGATATCCGCATCGAGACCGAACGCGCCCAGCGCCACGCTCAGAAGGCGCCGGTCATCGACCAGTTCCTGTGCCGTATCGATGCTTCCGATCGTCTCACGGAAATAGCGATCAAGACGCTGGTTTTCCGACGACGCCGCGAAAGCCGCCTTCTGCGTTTCCATCGTGCGCGAGAGAAAGCGCCATCCCGCGAACCCGGAAAAGGGAATAACGGGTTGATAAGTCATGACGCGCCCGCGGCGAGGAGACGTTCCTCCCGTGGGAGAAGCGTCCGTAGCGCCTTCAGCGCTTGGTAATGCTGGTTCTCGATCACGGCGAGCGTGGCCGCATTCAGCTGCGCCCGGCTATCGTGATCCTTGAGAACTTGGCTGAGTTGTTCGATCCCCCGAAGCAACTGCATCCTTGCCTCTTCGGGGTCGGTGTCCCCCGACAGCACGAGCTGCGCGATATAGCACACGCGCCGGACAGGCGTGTTCACCTCTTCCGGATGGATCGCGTCGCGCAGCCGCAGGATATTTGCGTTCGGCGTCATGATCGCGAGCCGCGATCGGCGATCTCCGTTTTCGATAACCGCGCCATTAATCAGCACTCTCTCCTTTGGGGCGAGTTTAAGCACGAGGCCGCTCATTGTTTGATCCCTTCTTGCCGCAACCCGCGCATGATTGCGGTATTCACGTCGATCAAAACATCGACCGAACGCTTTTCCGAAAGGACGAGGCGGCTATGCGCCTGCGTGAACTCGTTTAGAAAGAAAATGCGCGCGCGGAGGTCCTGCGGCAAGCCATTCTCGGAATCCGCCACATCCGCCGCGAGCGCGGTCCAGAGGCGGCGGTTTTCGAAGATCGCTTCTGCCAGCGCGGCAAAGGGCACGTCCTGCGAAGACACCTGTTTAAGGCGACGCGTGATGCGGGCAAATAGCTCGAATTCGAGACCGCGCGGTGTGCGCATCGGCTGGCTCGGATTGGAATAGGCCGTTTTGGCCAAAGTCGTCGCGTACACGGGAAATCCTTCCGGTGACTGAAACTGATCATGTGCGGAGGGCATGAGGGAAGCGGGGGCGCCGGATCAGACGCCCCTACCCGGACTTTAACGGAACAGCGAAAGGATGTTCTGGGGCTGCTGATTGGCGATCGAGAGCGCCTGGATACCTAGCTGTTGCTGAGTTTGCAGAGCCTGAAGCCGTGCCGAGGCCTCTTCCATATCCGCGTCTACCATCGACCCGATACCGGCCTTGAGCGAGTCGCTGAGGCTGGAGATAAAGTCGGCTTGCGTGCCGATCCGGCCCTCGACCGAACCGAAGGAAGAAGCCGCATCGGTTGCCGTCTGGATCAGCGTCTCGATATTGGTGAGCGCAGCGGTCGCCCCCGCGTCAGTGGTCACGTCGATCGATGCGACCGCGGCGAGACCGCCCGAGCCCGCATTGAGGAATTGCGACACGATCGTCAGATCGCCGGCCAGATCGGCGCCGCCATCATTCTTGAAGGTCAGGGTCGAGTCGCTGGTGGTGCTCACACCGGCGGTGAAGTCGACTTGCAGGTTGGCGATGCCCAGTGCGTCGATCGCCGATTTCAGTCCAGCGGCGATCAAGTCGGTGCGTGCAGTGCCGGTCTGCGCCGCATCCGCTTCGGAGAGCGTGTAGCTGACCGTTTGATCTCCGAGGCTGACCTTCACGCTATCGCCCGCGGCCCAGGTAACCGTGTCATCGAGAAACACCTTGACTCCCGTCGTATCAGCCTTGGCGAGAGTCGTGGCGGCGGTATCCTTATCGGTAGACACCCCGGCCGAACCGGTGAAGGCCGCTTTCGCAGAGTAACTGCCGACAGAGAGGTTTTGGGCGGTGACGTCGATATGGCTCGCGGAAACGGTGCCGTCCGAGGCGCGGTCGAGCGACGACAGCACTTTAACGGTCGCAGCCGAGGAGCCATCGACCAGGTTCAGGCCATTGAACTGCGCCGCCCCGACGACCGACGTCAGTTGCTCCTGAAGTGCGTCGATATCCGTCTGAATCTTGTCGCGGTCGACATTCGACTCCTGTGCCGCGACGATCTTGCTTTTCATATCGGTCAGCAGGTCAGTCACGGTTTCGGCGGCCTTACGGGCCACCGCGACAGTCGATTCCCCCAGCGCGAGGCTATCCGAAATGCCAGAGAAGCTTTTTACGTCGGACTCCATGACCTTCGAAATCGCCCATACGGCCGCGTTGTCTTTCGCCGAGCCGACCGATTTGCCGGTCGAGATTTCAGATTGGGTGGTGGCGAGGCCGGAATTGATCCCTTTCAGAGTCTGCAGCGCGATCATGGCGCCGGTATTCGTCAGAATGCTGGACATGATTTATCCTTTTAATGTCGACGCTTTGCGTCACTCGGTTGCAAAGCCGCGTGTTCGACGCGGCGCTCATGGCTTTCTGACCAATGCGCCTCGTGAGCTTTGAAGCGCGCCATCGCTTGGATGCGGCGCCACAATGGCCGAGCAAAGGCTAACAACCTGCTAAATCCTGTCCCTAAACTCTTGAGAAATGTCTTTCATGATTAACAGCTTATGCACGCCGCTCGAAATCCGCACTACCGCGGCGAATAGGCTGCGGACGCCCTTCTCGGTCATAGGAATCGAAGCCTTTCGCCGCCGCCACAATTACCTTGAGACGGGCCTGCGCAGCGCGCACTCCTTCCAGAGCAGAGGCCAGCAGCACCTGATTCTCGCGAGCAAGCGCCTGAATCTGCTCGACCCTGCCGTGATCAGGCTTCGTCAGCGCGGCCATCGCGCGCTCCTTTCGGTCGCTCAAGGCAATGAGGTCGGAGAACTCCGCCGACCGGATTGCTTCTCGTTCGAGGCGCAGTAGCGAGATGAGCTCTTCCGCGGTAGTCGTTTCAGGCATCCTGTCCTCCGTTCTTGAGCCATTCGAAGATGACTTCGGCAAGGCCGATCCCCCCCGCGTCGACCATGGCCTTCGACTGTTCGACTCTTAAGAAAGATGCGAATTGCGCTTCCCCGATGCCGCCGCCGAAAGCGCCGTCGTCAGCCCGCAGTCCGGCCTCTTTCAACATTTCCGAAAGGAAACCAGCTTCGAACGCCTTGGCTTTCGCGAAAAGTTTGGCGTCTTGCGGCGAAAGGACCGGGGCACGCGGCCCTGGTGACATGGTCGGGCGAAGCATCGAACTCTCCAATTGCGGATAATTTTCTGCACTCTGCCAGGCGGGCGTAAAGAATCGGTAAGTTCCTGCCGCGATAGTGGTTTCGACACAGACAGAGGTCGTGAGGACCATGATTCCCTTTCCGATGCCAGAAATGCCGAAAGGCTTGGGCAGCCAAATCAACTCAGCGACCGTCAATACCGGGGCGGATGAAGCGCCGAGCGGGGATTTCGCGCTCGTGGCCGAGGCAGCGGCGCCTACTACCGACGAAGCTCGTAATACGGACGCGGCCGCATCAAAGGAGAGCGGCGCAGGATCCGAGGACGATCAGTCCGCACATGAGGAGAGAGAGGGTGCCGTTCTCCGCGCATCGGTTTCAAATGACTTGTCTGAGGTCATCTTGCTGCTTGGACCGCAGAAATCCCATCGCCAACTGCAGTCTGCTTCCACGGTCGAACGAAACCAGGTCAAAGGGACCGATATCGTGAAGCCCACGGAGAAGAACGTTGCCGCGAGAGACGGCGACGCGCGCCCTCGAGGGAGAAAGAACGGCGCCGAAACAGACAAGTCCAGCGAAACGCACCCGACAAAAGCCGCAGCAAAAGTCGCTGAGACTACCTCCGGCAACGTGATGACTTATGCTCCAGTTTCGAGCGGAATCACGATGCAACCACATATCGAGCCCCAAAGAAACGACTCCAGACAGGATGGGCTGGCACCACGATCACTGTCGAACCGAAAGCCACTCGCGGTGCCGAGCGACGCGCGAGAACAAAGAACTGCCAATCCCGGGCAAACATCTGCGGTGTCATTGCCGGCAAGAACCGGTGCGTCTGCTTCCGATAGTGTGGTCGTTCACAGTGCCGAGCATGCCCCGAAAACAACCTTCGACGTGAACGAGTCGCTCGCCCCCGCCCCCGAGAATGAGCAGCCAGTAGCTGAGCATGTTATATCAAAGCGTCACCGGAAAAGGGACACGGGAGGCACAAAGCCTCTCCGTCCCCTTGCCTCGCCGGAAACTTTGCCCGCGGAGACCGAGGAGACGGCGCGGTCCGCGCACGCGCCTCCTGCAGAAGCCGGGACTCAGGCGCCATCTCTATCCGCAGAATCGTTTTTTCAGGGGCGGAGTAACACCGCAGCGAAAGCGAACGGGGAAGCGATCCGGGCTGTAATCCGCCATGGGCCAGAGGCAGCGCCGGCGCAAGCATCCCCGAACAGAGGCGACCACGAAGCCGCGACGCCGGTTTTCACGTCAAAACCGGCCACAAGCACCGAGGCAGCCGACGCTATGCCTCCAAGCGCGGGAGCTGCGGGGATCACAGTGCGGCGGAGCGCATCCTTGGAAACGGTCGAAACGGTCGCTGTGTCCGCAAAAGTATTGCAGAGCGGGAAAGCATCAGACCCTCACTACGCTTTGGCGGCCAAAGCTCCGCCAGTCGACGCAGAAATTGCGCGGGCCTCTACCCGCTGGCAGCCGCCGCCACAACCACAGTTCAACACAGCGCGCCTTTTAAGCACGCCAAGCGATACGTCCAAGAATGACAAAGCCGAGGCGCGCGAACCTTCGGTCCGGGTGGATCGTGATATTCTACCCATGGACGTTGCGGCCCATGCCCCGACTGCTCGCATGAGCCATGCTCAGGCTATCTATCTGGGGACAGCTGCGCTTCGGGCGGCGCAGGGGGACACGGAGAGGTCCGAGTTGCCCAGAGCGCGGTTCAGTACGGCTGAGACGCCCGAAACCTCAGCCGCGCACAGCGCACCACTGGCTGCGGGGACAGGCGGGGCGGCGCCGACAAGTTCAGCGCCGCAGCCCGCCCCGGCTTCTATCGCGCAGTCAATAGCGCATCAGATTGGTATTTCACTGCAGCGGATGCCCGATCGGCCAGTGGAAATTGCGCTTTCGCCGAAAGAATTGGGCCACGTGCGCATGATCCTCCATGCAAGCCAGCATGGCATGACGGTCGCGATACAGGCCGATCGCGCCGAAACACTCGACCTCATGCGCCGCCATATCGATACTTTCGCGCGCGAAATACGCGACTTGGGTTATGGCACGCTCGATTTTCAGTTCAGCCAGCGCGAGGAGCGCCCCCAGCGGCGGCCCGATATATTCGACAGGTCAGGCACTGGCCCGGGCGTCGCCCACGTTGAGACGCCGATTGACCCCAATCCGCGCCCCGCCACCCGCCTAGCCCCACACAAAGGCGGGCTCGACCTGCGCATGTAGGAGATCATCATGACCACCACCACTTCCCCCGTAACCCCGACGAACCCCAACGTCGCCGCCACGGCCGCAGCGAACAGTGGCGATGCAAAAGCCCCATCGGCGCTCAGTTCGGATTTCGAAACCTTCCTGACGATGCTCACCGCCCAGATGAAAAATCAGGATCCGCTCAATCCGATCGAAAGCGCCGATTTCGCGGTGCAACTCGCGACATTCTCCAGCGTCGAGCAACAGGTAAAGACCAACGATCTGCTGATCGCTCTGTCAGGCCAGATTGGACTTGGCAGTTTGAGCGAACTGGCGAGCTGGGTCGGAATGCAGGCCCGCGCGGAGGCACCGAGTTACTTCGACGGCTCGACGCCGATCGACCTTGCGCCCGCGGCGCAATCGGGGGCCGACACAGCCGTTCTGGTGATCACGGATTCGACCGAGGAACAGGTCGCGAAGAAGCTGATTTCGCCTGCGCTCGAAAGCTATGCGTGGGACGGAACCAACGGGGCGGGCCAATCGCTAGGGGCTGGGCAATACCGCTTCTCGCTGCAAAGCTACGCGGCGGGCAATCTGATCGGCACCGATCCGGTCGCGGCCTATAGCCGGGTGGTCGAGGTGCAAGCAGGCGCTAACGGCGCGATGTTGACGCTCGAAGGCGGGGCCAAAGTTCCCGCCGATACGGTCAGCGCGCTGCGGGAGGGTTAAAGCAGCTCGCCCAGGACGACGCCAAGCAGCAGAAGGGCCGTCCCAGCTGAGATCAGTGCCGCGTAGCGCCAGCGGGTCACCGTCACCGGGGGCGGTGTCGGTTCGGTCTGCTTGCGGATCGCCGCCTTCACGAGGTCAGGGAGTTGCGGCCCGAAGCGACCCAGAACCTGCACCGTCTTGCGCAGATCATTCGCGATGGCACGCGGACCGAGGCTTTCGCGAATGTATTTCTCCACGACCGGCTTCGCGACTTCCCACATGTTGATCGACGGGTGGAGCGAACGCGCCACGCCTTCAACAACGACCATCGTGCGCTGCAGCAGGATCAACTGCGTCTGGGTCTGCATCCCGAAGCGCTCCGTCACCTCGAAGAGATAGGCCAAAAGCCGCGCCATCGAGATATGGGCGGCGTCCATCCCGAAGATCGGCTCGCCCACGGCGCGCAGCGCCAGCGCGAACTCGTCGACATCGCGATCGGCGGGGACGTAACCAGCCTCGAAATGCACCTCGGCCACACGCTTGTAGTCGCGCTGGATGAAGCCCATGAGTATCTCGGCATAGACCCGGCGGGTATATTCGTCGATCTGCCCCATGATCCCGAAATCATAGGCGAGGATATCCCCGTTCCCAGCCACCTTGAGATTGCCATGATGCATGTCGGCATGGAAAAACCCGTCGCGCAGAGCATGGCTAAGGAACAGTTGCAACACGCGCTCGCCGATGGCGGCCACGTCATGTCCCGCATCGCGCAGGCCCGTCGGGTCGCCCATCGGCAGACCTTCCGCCCAGTCAAGCACCATCACGCGCTTGGCCGAGAGGTTCCAGACCGGCTGTGGCACGAGGAAGCCCGCATCACCTACGGTATTGGCGCCGAACTGCGAAGCCGAAGCCGCCTCCAGACGCAGATCCAACTCGCCCAGAACCACGGATTCGAAGTGTTTGATTACCTCGCTCGGGCGCAAGCGCCGCGACGCGGGTGAAATCCGCTCGATCATAGCGGCGGCGAAATGGAAGGCGTCGAGATCGCGACGGAAAGCGCGCTCGATCCCCGGGCGCAATACCTTCACCGCGACCCGTTCACCCGTGTCCGCACGGCGCGCGGAATGGACCTGCGCGATCGAAGCGGCGGCGACGGGCTCGGAAAACTCGATGAACAGCTGATCGGCGGGCGCGCCCAGTTCGTCTTCGACCATACGCTTGGCGATCGAGGTCTCGAAGGGCGGCAGCTTGTCCTGCAGCACGCGCAGCTGATCGGCCAATTCGGCGCCGACCACGTCCGGCCGCGTCGAGAGGACCTGACCGAACTTGATATAGGCCGGGCCCAGCGCGGTGATCGCGCGCGTGACTGGCGGTAGCTCCGGATCGCCCTTGTAGCCAAGCCATGCGAAGGGCGCGCTGATCGCATAGGCCACGGCGCGCAGCCGCGGCGGCGCATCCATCGCCTCAAGCGCCTGATGCATCGCACCCGTGCGGATGAAGGTCGCGCCCGTCCGGATCAGGCGCCAGATATTGTGGGGTCCGCGCATCGGTTAAAGTTTCCAGCCCGAGTGCAGCGCCGCGATTCCCATCGACAGATTCCGGTAGGAGACATTGTCGAACCCGGCTTCACGGATCATCTGCGCGAAGGTCTCCTGCGAGGGGAACTTGCGGATCGATTCCACCAGGTACTGGTAGCTGTCGCGGTCATTTGCGACGATTTCGCCCATCTTCGGGATCACGTTGAAGGAATAGAGATCATAGGCCTTCTGCATCAGTTCATTCGGGATCTGGCTGAACTCCAACACCATCATCCGTCCACCAGGCTTGAGCACCCGATAGGCCTCCGAGAGCGCATCCGCGATCCGCGTCACGTTCCGGATGCCGAAAGAGATCGTGTAGACGTCGAAGGAATTATCCGCGAAGGGCAGCGCCATCGCGTCGCCGACCACCCAGTCGAGACTGTCGGCCATGCTTTCGGCCTCGGCGCGCTTGCGGCCCTCGATCAGCATCGATTCGGTCATGTCACAGACCGTCGCGTGGCCCGAGCCTGCGCGTTTCAAGAAGCGGAAGGACACGTCGCCGGTCCCGCCCGCCACGTCGAGCAACTTTTGACCCGGTCGCGGCGCGAGCCAATCCATCATCGCGTCCTTCCAGACGCGGTGGATGCCCATGCTCATCAGGTCGTTCATGATGTCGTATTTCGATGCCACTCGCGAAAACACGCCGTGAACCATGCCTGCCTTGGCATCTTCGTCCACGGTCTGAAAACCGAAATGCGTGGTCTTTGATTGCTCTGCGCTCATGGGCCCTTGCCGATCCTCATTTCACCCCCTTCTTATAGGGGCCCTTTGCCCCAAGACAATGCGATGAGGAGGAACTATGCCCGAATTGCCCGAGGTCGAGACGGTTCGTCGCGGGTTGGTCCCGGCCATGGAAGGCCATCGGATCGAGCGTGCCGAAGTCAATCGGCCCGACCTGCGCTGGCCCCTGCCCGAGCGGATGGCCGAGCGGTTGCAGGGGGCCCGCGTGGACCGTCTGCGGCGACGGTCGAAATACATCCTCGCGGATCTCGACAGCGGAGAAAGCCTGCTGATCCACCTCGGGATGTCGGGCCGCATGCTGGTCTCGGGCGTGGCGCTTGGCGATTTTCACCTCGAACATCCCGCGCCTGCGAAACACGATCACGTTGTTTTGCACATGGCGGGTGGCGGGCGTGTGACCTTCAATGACGCGCGTCGCTTCGGGGCGATGGATCTGGTGCTGACCGAGCGCGAGCATGCGCATTGGCTCTTGGCGGGCCTGGGCCCCGAGCCCTTCGGCAACGACTTCCACGAAGACTATCTGGTCGAGGCGCTCAAACGGCGCGCGACCCCGATCAAGTCTGCGCTGCTCGACCAGCATGTCGTGGCGGGTCTGGGCAACATCTATGTCTGCGAGGTGCTGCACCGGGCAGGCATCGACCCGCGCCGTCAGGCGAAGCGGATTTCGAACGCACGCATCGCCTCGCTGGTGCCGATCATCCGCGAGGTGCTGACCGAGGCGATCTCGGCGGGAGGGTCGTCTCTGCGCGACCATCGGCAAGCGGATGGGGAACTGGGATATTTCCAGCACAGCTTCCATGTCTACGACCGCGAGGACGCGCCCTGTAGCACTTGCGGGACGCCGATCCGGCGCATCGTTCAATCCGGACGATCCACCTTTTTCTGCCCGGCCTGCCAGAAATGACGCAGCGCTCCGGCATCACAAGACGCTTGATCTGATTTGACGCTCTGCTAGGAGTCCCGTTCAGAGACAAGGAAAGGCAAGACCGAAATGGCCTACCAGACCCTGATCGTCGAGATCGAGGATTACGTTGCCCTGATCCGGCTCAACCGCCCCGACGCACTGAACGCCCTGAACTCGCAATTGCTGGGGGAACTGGCCGAGGCGCTGAAATCGGCGGAAGAGAATGACAAGGTGCGTTGCATCGTCATCACCGGTTCGGAAAAGGCCTTCGCGGCTGGCGCAGACATCAAGGAAATGTCGGAAAAGAGCTTCGTGGACATGTTCACGAGCGACTTCTTCGGCAAGGAAGCGGATGCCATCAACCGCATCCGCAAACCGATCATCGCTGCAGTGGCGGGCTACGCGCTCGGCGGCGGTTGCGAATTGGCGATGATGTGCGATTTCATCATCTGCGCGGAGAACGCCAAGTTCGGCCAGCCCGAGATCAATCTCGGCGTGATCGCCGGGATCGGCGGCACCCAGCGCCTGACGCGCTTCGTGGGCAAGTCCAAGGCGATGGACATGCACCTCACGGGCCGCTTCATGGATGCCGGCGAGGCCGAACGGTCGGGACTTGTCAGCCGAGTCGTCCCGAATGCCAAGCTGATCCCCGAGACTATGGCTGCGGCGCAGAAGATCGCCGAGAAGTCGATGCTTGCGACTCGCGCCGCGAAAGAAGCGGTGAACCGCTCCTACGAGACGACGATGAACGAAGGCATCCTGTTCGAGCGTCGTCTGTTCCACGGGCTCTTCGCCACCGACGACCAGAAAGAGGGCATGGCTGCCTTCCTCGAAAAGCGCGAGCCTCAATTCCGCGACAAGTGAGCCCTTTCGGGCCGCTCGCACGACACCAGATGGCGGGGCTTCGGCCCCGCTTTTCATTATTCCCTTTCCCTTTTGCGCAATTTGCCTTATGAGGCCGCCTCACATGCGCGTGGAGCCCGCTTAGGCTAGAATCATCTAGGTTCGCTGGAGCCCGGGGTCTGTCGTGCGATTGAAAGATTTGAACAGACCCGGAAAGTGGGAAGATACACATGGCTAACACGCCCCAGTCCAAGAAACGCGCCCGTCAGAACGAGCGCCGCCAAGACGTCAACAAAGCTCGTCGTTCGCGCATCCGTACCTTCATCCGCAAAGTCGAAGAAGCGATCGCTTCGGGCGACTACGAAGCGGCAACCAACGCTCTGCGCGCTGCCCAGCCCGAGCTGGCTCGTGGCGTCACCAAGGGCGTTCTGCACAAGAACACCGCATCGCGCAAAGTCTCGCGCCTTGCGTCGCGCGTGAAGGCTCTCAACGCCTGATCTGCGCCCCGGGGTCGAGCCGGCTCCGGAATACGCTGGATTCCTTGAGAAAAAACGCGTCCGCCTATTTGGTGGGCGCGTTTTTTCTTGGACAATCAGTGCCTTGACACGAAACTGTTGCAGTTTTGCGCAGCCCCCTCAGATTCGTTTCGGGGAATCTCACGTCAAGCGCAAAGGTCGGTTGCCTGCTGGCTCGCCAGCTTGCTAGCTTCTACCTGCGATTCACGTCGCCTTGGGGGACATGACGCATTTATCTGGCCGTCGGGGGCAAATAAGTCTGCCACGACAAATGAAAAAGCCTGTTGGCGACCAGCGAAATGCGATTCCGATTCTCGAGGGGGTCCAACTCCTCACTTTCGGCAACTCTGCCTGAAACCGGGTTTCAATCCCGGCAGGTAGGTCGTGTCTGTTTGTAATCGAGGCCGAGCTGCCAGCCGGGCTTGCCGCAATCCCAAGGGACGAAGACGCAACTTATTTGTGTTTGGCGATGGGCGGAAAAATGACGGACGAAACTTGGGGGCAGGTCTGCAATGAGCTTCAAAAAGCTGTTGGGCAAAACAACTACACGACCTGGATCGCTCCGCTCGAGCTGATCGACCTCGAGGACGGCATCGCCTCATTCCAAGCACCGACGAAATTCATGTGCGACTGGGTCTCGCGCAACTTTGCGGAACCGATCCTGAGCGAACTGCGTCGGGCGGGCATCTCTGCAGAGCGCGTCGACATCTCGGTCCCGGCCCGTCGTCCGATGAACGGCACGGCGAATGGCGCGACCCGCCCTGCGGTTCCGGCCCCTGCCCCGGCTCCCGCTGCAGCCGCCAAGCTCCGCAAGACCCCGCGTCCCGACGAGCCGCTTCCCGGCGCGCCGCTAGATTCGCGCTTCACCTTCGACAGCTTCGTCGTCGGCAAGCCGAACGAACTGGCCCATGCCGCCGCCAAGCGCGTTGCCGAAGGTGGCCCGGTCACGTTCAACCCGCTGTTCCTCTATGGCGGCGTCGGGCTTGGTAAGACCCACCTGATGCATGCGATCGCGCATGACCTACAGCATCAGCGTCCGGATCTGCGCGTGCTCTATCTTTCGGCC
This sequence comes from Thioclava sp. F42-5, assembly GCF_002213195.1. Classification (NCBI taxonomy): domain Bacteria; kingdom Pseudomonadati; phylum Pseudomonadota; class Alphaproteobacteria; order Rhodobacterales; family Paracoccaceae; genus Thioclava; species Thioclava sp. F42-5. Next base: position 8,353 of record NZ_NBNZ01000007.1, on the reverse strand, counting down.
GAGCAGTTCATGTATCGCTTCGTGCAGGCGCTGCGCGAAAAGCAGATCATGGACTTCAAGGAGATGTTCCGCTCGATCGACGTTCTGATGGTCGACGATGTGCAGTTCATCGCCGGGAAAGATTCCACACAGGAAGAGTTCTTCCACACGTTCAACGCGCTCGTGGATCAGGGCAAACAGATCGTCATCTCGGCGGATCGTGCCCCGGGCGAGATCAAGGACCTCGAAGAGCGCATCAAGTCGCGCCTGTCCTGCGGTCTCGTCGTCGACCTGCACCCGACCGATTACGAACTGCGCCTCGGTATTCTTCAGACCAAGACCGAAGCCTACAAGGTTCAGTATCCCGACCTGCAGATCGCCCCCGGCGTTCTGGAATTCGTGGCACACCGGATCACCTCGAACGTGCGTATCCTCGAAGGCGCGCTGACCCGCCTCTTCGCCTATGCCTCGCTGATAGGGCGCGAGATCACGATGGATCTGGCGCAGGAATGCCTCAAGGACCAGCTGCGTCAGTCCGAGCGCAAGGTCACCGTCGAAGAAATCCAGCGCAAGGTGGCGGAGCATTACAACGTCCGTCTCTCCGATCTCGTGGGGCCCAAGCGCCTGCGCGCCATCGCTCGTCCGCGCCAGGTGGCGATGTTCCTCGCGAAATCGCTGACCACCCGCTCGCTTCCCGATATCGGGCGCCGCTTCGGCGGGCGCGATCACACCACGATCATGCACGGCATCCGCAAGATCGAAGAACTGCGCGGCACGGATTCGCAGCTCGCCGAAGATATCGAGTTGCTCCGCCGCCTCCTTGAAAGCTGATCTGGCCCGCTGGGCTTGACGCTCCGGACAAAGCGACCGAATGTCTGCGAAAACCGTTGTGCCGGTGGCGCGAGGTGCTACCTTGCCAGCCCCGGAAAGTCGTGAGGGATCGACATGAAATTCAGCATCGAACGCGCCGCGCTGCTCAAGGCCGTCTCGCAAGCGCAATCCGTTGTGGAACGCCGCAACACGATCCCGATCCTTGCTAACGTGCTGATCGAAGCCGAAGGCGACACTGTCCAGTTCCGCGCGACCGACCTCGATATCGAGGTGGTCGACAAGGCGCCCGCGCAGGTCGAACAGGCCGGGGCTACGACGGTCTCGGCGGTCATGCTGCATGAAATCGTGCGCAAGCTGCCCGATGGCGCGCTGGTCTCGATCTCGGACGACCCGGCCGCCGGGCGTCTGAACGTGCAGGCCGGTCGGTCGAGCTTCAACCTCGCCACGCTGCCGAAGGAAGACTTCCCGGTGATGGCTTCTTCGGAATACACGGCGAATTTCACGGCCAAGGCCGGGGTGCTCAAGCGCCTGTTCGACAAGTCGAAATTCGCGATCTCGACTGAAGAGACCCGCTATTACCTCAACGGCGTCTACATGCATATCGCGACCGGCGAAGACGGTCAGGTGCTGCGCTGCGTCGCCACCGACGGTCACCGTCTGGCGCGTATCGATTCCGGCCTGCCCGAAGGCGCCTCGGGCATGCCCGGCGTGATCGTGCCCCGCAAAACGGTGAACGAGCTGCGCAAGCTGCTGGAGGACGACGATCAGGAAATCGCGGTCTCGGTCTCGGAAACCAAGGTCCGTTTCGCGACCCCGGTGATCACGCTGACCTCGAAGGTCATCGACGGCACCTTCCCCGATTACACCCGCGTCATCCCGACCGGGAACACCCGCCAGCTGGAAGTCGACGCATCGGAATTCGCAAAAGCGGTGGACCGTGTGGCGACCGTCTCGTCGGAGCGGTCGCGCGCGGTGAAACTGGCTCTGGAAGCCGACAAGCTGGTACTTTCGGTCAACGCACCCGATGCCGGTGCCGCGGAAGAAGAGCTGGTCGTGGCCTATGCCGACGAGCCGCTGGAGATCGGTTTCAACGCGAAATACCTGCTCGAGATCGCGAGCCAGGTCGATCGCGAAAATGCCGTCTTCCTGTTCAATTCCTCGGGCGATCCGACCCTGATGCGCGAAGGTGGCGACACTTCGGCGGTCTATGTGGTCATGCCGATGCGCGTGTGAGGCCTGACGGAAGCCTCCGGCGGGGATATTTCCATCGAGAAGAAGAGGCGCGATGCTGCGTGAACTGAAGATATTGCAGTTCCGCTCGCATCGTCGTGCCGAAATCGCTTTCGACGGGCGGCCCGTGGCAATCTACGGGCCCAACGGCGCGGGCAAGACGAATATCCTTGAGGCGGTGTCGCTGCTCTCACCCGGGCGTGGGCTGCGCCGGGCGCAGGCCGACGAGTTGATGCGCCGCGCCGAAGCCGTTGGCTGGAAGCTGCGCGCCGTCACCGACACCCATGAAATCGAGACCTCCGCCCTGCCCGGCGAGTCGCGCCGGGTCGAGATCGATGGCAAAGTCGCGCCGCAGGTGGCACTGGCGCAGATTCTGCGGGTGCTGTGGCTGGTGCCCTCGATGGACCGGCTCTGGATCGAAGGGGCCGAGGGGCGCAGGCGGTTTCTCGACCGGATGGTAATGAGCTTCACCCCCGCCCATGCCGAGGTCACGCTGGCCTATGAAAAGGCGATGCGCGAGCGGAACCGCTTGCTCAAGGACATGGTCCGCGATCCGACCTGGTATCACGCGCTGGAGGCGCAGATGGCCGAAGCTGGCGCTGCGATCCGGGCGAACCGCGCCGAAGCCCTCACGCGGATCATGCAGGCGCAGGCGGATGCGGCGACGGCGTTTCCAGCAGCGCATCTGGTCCTCGAGAACGAAGGCCCCGGGGATCTGGCCGCAGCCCTCGACGCCAATCGCCCGCGCGACATGTCAGCGGGCAGGACGCTGGAGGGGCCGCACCGGGCCGATCTGCTCGCCACATATGTCGAGAAAGATGCCCCCGCCGCGCAATGCTCTACCGGGGAGCAGAAGGCGCTGCTGATCTCGCTGATCCTCGCCAATGCGCGGGCGCTTGCGGGCGAGGATGTGGTGCTTTTGCTCGACGAGGTCGCCGCCCATCTGGACTCCGGCCGGCGCGCGGCGCTTTATGACGAAATCTGCGCGATGGGCGCGCAGGTGTTGATGACCGGCACGGGAGCTGAGCTGTTCGACGCGCTCGGGGACCGGGGGCAATATCTCGAAGTGGTCGAGGGGCCGCAGGGCTCTGAGGTGAGGGAGGCTATGCCGTGAGCTATCCGCAGCAACGTGTGACGCTGATCACGCTGGGCGTGGCCGATCTCGACCAGTCGAAGCGCTTCTACGCAGCGCTCGGCTGGCAGCCCCATGCCGAGCAGGAGGACGTCGCCTTCTACCAGTTGCACGGGATGGCGCTGAGCCTGTTCTCCTTGCCGGCGCTGGCCGCCGATCAGGGCCTTACCCGCGCAAGGCTGGGCACAGGCGCGATGACGCTGGCGCAGAACTTCGACAGCCCCGAAGACGTGGACGCCGCTTTCGCTGCCGCCCTCAAGGCAGGCGCAACCGAATTGAAAGCCCCCGAGAAGACTTTCTGGGGCGGCTATGCGGGCTATTACGCCGATCCCGACCACCATGTCTGGGAACTTGCCCATAATCCCTTCTGGCCGCTGGCCGACGACGGAAGCCTTACCCTCCCATGACCCTCACCTTATCGCAGATCGCGCTATACACCGGCGCGCTTCTGGTTCTCTTCCTCACCCCCGGACCGGTCTGGCTCGCCCTTCTCGCTCGCGCGATGGCCGGCGGGTTCGCCTCTGCATGGCCGCTCGCGCTTGGCGTGACGGTGGGCGACATGGTCTGGCCCGCACTCGCGATCTTGGGCGTGTCGTGGCTGGTCGGCGAATTCAGCTGGTTCCTCGATGCGCTGCGCTGGGTGGCGGTCGCGATGTTCGTGGGGATGGGGGCGCTCCTGATCCGCCATGCCGACCATCAGATCAGCTCCGACAGCCGCCTGACGCGCCCGGGCATGTGGGCGGGCTTCGTCGCCGGGCTCATCGTGATCATCGGCAATCCCAAGGCGATCCTGTTCTACATGGGCATCCTGCCGGGCTTCTTTCCGATCGCCACGATGACCTGGATCGACATCGCCACGGTCAGTCTGATCTCGGCCATCGTACCGCTGACCGGCAACCTTATCCTCGCCGCCTTCGTGGGCCGCATCCGCGCCTTTGTACAAAGCCGCGGCAAGCTCGCAAAGCTCAACCGGATCGCGGGTGGGCTGATGATCCTCGTCGGCCTTCTTATCGCCGTGACGTGACCCCCTAAATCTTGTGTCTGACGCGTGACATTCCCGGGCCCAGCCGATATAAAACCGGCAACAGATAAAGGACGGGCAGGCATGACCGACGACACCCCGAAGAAGAACGCATACGGCGCCGATTCCATCAAGGTTCTCAAGGGCTTGGAGGCCGTTAGGAAACGGCCCGGCATGTATATCGGCGATACCGATGACGGCTCGGGCCTGCACCACATGGTTTACGAGGTCGTCGATAACGGCATCGACGAAGCCTTGGCGGGTCACGCCGACTACGTCGCCGTGAAAATTCACGCGGATTCTTCGGTCTCCGTGCGTGATAATGGGCGCGGGATTCCCGTCGACATTCACGCCGAAGAAGGCGTCTCCGCGGCCGAGGTCATCATGACCCAGCTGCACGCCGGCGGGAAATTCAACAACACCGACGACGACGGCAACGCCTACAAGGTGTCGGGCGGTCTGCACGGGGTTGGCGTCTCGGTGGTGAACGCGCTGTCGGACTGGCTGGAACTGACGGTTTGGCGCGACGGCAAGATCCACAAGGCGCGCTTCGAGCATGGCGAATGCGTCGAGCATGTGCATGTCGTGGGCGAGGCCCCGAACGAGAGCGGCACCGAGGTGCGCTTCCTCGCGTCGAGCAAGGAAGACGATCCCGAGGGCACCTTCTCGAACCGTGAGTTCGTCTTCGCCACGCTGGAAAAGCGTCTGCGCGAACTGGCTTTCCTGAACTCCGGCGTCCGTATCATCATCGAAGACGAGCGCCCCGCCGAGCCGCTCAAGACCGAGCTGCACTATGAAGGCGGCGTTCGGGAATTTGTGAAATATCTGGATCGATCGAAAAACGCCGTGATGGAGGACCCGATCTACATGGTCGGCGAGGTGCGCGGCATCGGCGTCGAATGCGCGATGTGGTGGAACGACAGCTACCACGAAACCGTTCTGCCCTTCACCAACAACATTCCGCAGCGTGACGGCGGCACCCATATGGCGGGCCTGCGCGGGGCACTGACCCGCACGATCACGAAATACGCGCAGGAAAGCGGCATCGCCAAGCGCGAGAAGGTCGACTTCACCGGCGACGACGCGCGCGAAGGTCTGACCTGCGTGCTCTCGGTGAAAGTGCCCGATCCTAAATTCTCCAGCCAGACCAAGGACAAGCTGGTCTCCTCCGAGGTCCGTCCGGCGGTCGAGAACCTCGTGAACGAGAAGCTCGCCGAATGGTTCGAGGAAAACCCGAACGAGGCCAAGCAGATCGTCGGCAAGATTATCGAGGCTGCGTTGGCCCGGGAAGCTGCTCGCAAGGCACGCGAACTTACGCGCCGCAAGACGGTGATGGATGTGGCCTCCCTGCCCGGCAAGCTCGCCGACTGTCAGGAGAAGGATCCGTCGCTCTCCGAAGTCTTCCTCGTCGAGGGTGACTCCGCGGGCGGTTCAGCCAAGCAGGGCCGCGAGCGCAAGAACCAGGCGGTGCTGCCGCTGCGCGGTAAGATTCTTAACGTCGAGCGCGCGCGCTTCGACCGGATGCTCAGCTCGGATCAGATCGGCACGCTGATCACCGCGCTCGGCACCGGAATCGGTCGTGACGAATTCAACATCGACAAGCTGCGCTACCACAAGATCGTCATCATGACGGATGCTGATGTCGATGGTGCGCACATCCGAACGCTTCTGCTGACCTTCTTCTTTCGCCAGATGCCCGAGATCATCGAGCACGGTTACCTCTACATCGCGCAGCCGCCGCTTTACAAAGTCGCGCGCGGCAAGTCCGAGGTCTACCTAAAGGATCAGACCGCGCTGGAGGATTACCTGATCGATATGGGCGTCGAAGGGGCGATTCTGCGGCTCAACACCGGCGAGGAGATCAGCGGTCAGGATCTCAAGCGCGTCGTGGAAGAGGCCCGCCTGATCAAGCGGATCCTCGCAACCTTCCCGACCCATTACCCGCATCACATCCTCGAACAGGCCGCGATCGCGGGCGCTATGGTGCCGGGCAAGATCGACGGAGACGCGCAGGGCGTCGCGAACTCGGTGGCCGAGCGCCTCGACCTCGTCGCTCTGGAATACGAGCGCGGCTGGCAGGGCCGTCCGACGCAGGATCACGGCATCCGCCTCGCCCGCGTTCTGCGCGGCGTGGAAGAGGTCCGCACGCTCGACGGTGCCGTGCTGCGCTCGGGCGAAGCGCGCCGTCTCGGCAGCCAGACCGAGCAGCTGCAAGAGGTCTACGACCGCCCGGCGAAGCTGGTGCGCAAAGAGCGCGAAATCCTGATCCACGGCCCGCTCGAACTGCTCGACGCGATCTTGAACGAGGGTGAAAAGGGCCTGAGCCTGCAGCGCTACAAGGGTTTGGGCGAAATGAACCCCGAGCAGCTGTGGGAAACCACACTCGACCCCTCCGCGCGGACCCTGCTTCAGGTGCGAGTCGAAGACGTGGCCGAGGCCGAGGACATCTTCTCGAAGCTGATGGGCGACGTCGTGGAACCCCGCCGCGAGTTCATCCAACAGAACGCCCTAGCGGTGGAGAACCTCGATTTCTGATGGGTTGTAGCTGACCTGCTCCCCTTCGAGTCCGCGTTTTGAGGTTAGCTCTGTTCAGGGTTTGGTCCTCTTTCGACCTTTGGTGATACTCCCACGGGGTGAGCCCGTCGAGGCTCGTGTGGGGGCGGTGATGGTTGTAGTCATCACGCCACGCCGCGATCAGACTGCGGGCGTGACGCAGGTTGGCGAACAGATGCTCGTTGAGGCATTCGTCCCTGAGGCGGCCATTGAAGCTCTCGACAAAGCCGTTCTGCATCGGTTTCCCCGGCGCGATGTAGTGCCATTCGACCCGGCGCTCCTCCTGCCATTTGAGGATGGCGTTGCTGGTCAGCTCGGTCCCATTATCGCTGACCACCATGCAGGGATGGCCTCTGACTTCGGCGATCCGGTCCAGCTCCCGGGCGACCTGGATGCCGGAGAGCGAGGTGTCGACGACCGCAGCCAGACATTCCCGGCTGAAGTCGTCGATCACGCACAGGATCCGGAAGCGGCGGCCATCGCTGAGGCTGTCCGACACGAAGTCGAGGCTCCAGCGCTGGTTCGGCCCCTGCGGGATCGCCATCGGCGCCCTGGCTCCCAGGGCCCGCTTGCGACCGCCCCGTTTACGGACTGTTAAGCCTTCTTCCCGGTAGATCCGGTAGAGCTTCTTCCAGTTCAACGCCCAGCCCTCCCGCCGCAGCAGGATGTGCAGACGCCGATATCCGAACCTCCGCCTCTCGCCCGACACCTCCCGCAGCCGCTGGCGCACCTTCCGGTCCTCCGGCCTGGTCGGCTGCCGCCGATACACGCGCGGGTCGATCCCGGCCAGCGCACAGGCCCGCCGCTGCGAGTAGCTCTTCTCCTTCATGGCCCAGTCCACGGCGCGCCGCCTCGAACCGGGCCTGAGAAGCGTCCGCAGGCTCTCTCGAACGCATGGCGTTCGCCTGCTCCCATTCCCAACATCTCCTTCAGCGTCGCGACGTCGAGCATCTGGTCGGCCAGCGTTGTTCGGGGCAAACGCCCCACTGGGGCCTTTGCTGATCCCTCCAACTCTTCAGCTTCGCGTTCTCGGCCTCCAGCGCCTTCAGCCGGCGGACGTCCGACACCTCCATGCCGCCATATCTCGAGCGCCACTTGTAGAAGGTCGCGTCGCTGATGCCATGCTTGCGGCACAGCTCCTTCGCGCCCAGCCCGGCCTGGTGCTCCTTCAGGATGCCAATGATCTGCTCTTCGCTGAACCGGCTTCTCTTCATCGTCTGTCTCCTCGTCTGGAGAACAGGCTAACCTCAAAACGAGAACATTTCAGGGGAGCAGGTCAGAAGATCTGACGGCAGCGCTCAATGACAAGGATAGTCGCAGCGAGGCGACGGCGATCCTTCGTAGCCTCATCGACCAGATCGTCCTGCACCCGGACCCGAACGCTTCGAGCGGCCATGTGATTGAGCTTTATGGCGAGTTGGGTGCGATCCTGGGATTGAGGGATGGCACAAATGACAAACCCCGCCTTCGTGGGGGCGGGGTGTCGAATTCTACTCCGCCTGCTTCCACATTGCTTCCACGGGCGGTGGAAACGCAAGAGACCGCCCGAAGGCGGCTGCGCAGCGTCTTGACCCGAGTTCGGTAGAATTGGTTGCGGGAGTAGGATT
>NZ_NBNZ01000006.1:0-273732 GCF_002213195.1 Thioclava sp. F42-5 | reverse complement strand
AAAGTATCGAGAACGGCATCCGAAATGCGGTCACAGACCTTATCGGGATGCCCCTCCGAAACGGATTCGGAGGTGAAGACGTAATTCGCGCGTGCCATGAAAGGGTGCTCCGTTGTTGATATCCCCACCCCGTCAGGAAGCCGTTGGGGTGGTTCGGCTTTCTAGCTAGGAGCGCCTGCCGGTCGGGTCAATCGAAATACGCGTAAAGAGTGAAAGAAGCGCCAAAGCTGCAACAATCAGCGCGATGAACGGTGCGTCGCCCAGCTTGGAATAGAGCGTCGGCGGCAGGCTTGGCGGCAGCGCCACGTCGAGCTTGCCCATCCGGTCGAGTCCGAGGCTGGCCGTGATCCGCCCCTTGGCGTCGATCATCGCAGTGACCCCGGTATTGGCGTCGCGCGCAAGCGGCAGGCCCTGTTCGATCGTGCGGAGCCGCGCCTGCGCGAAATGCTGATAGGGCCCGCTGAGCGTGCCGAACCACGCGTCATTCGTGACCTGCAAGATCCAGTCGGGCCGCTGCGGGAAGCCGCGCAGATCCTGCGGGAAGATCGCCTCGTAGCAGATCAGCGGCGCAACATGGCCGAGCTTGCCCAGATCGAGCAGTTTCTCCCCCGGCCCGGACGAATAGCCATTGCCGACCTGTGCGGCGAAGGCGGTGATCCCGATCTTCGCCAGCGCATCGCCGAAGGGCATGTATTCGCCGAACGGCACGAGATGGGATTTGTCGTAAAGCGCCTCGATCCGGTCATCGGGGGTGATGACGGCGAGCGAATTGAAATAGCGGCTGCCTTCACTGCGCTGCACCCCCATCGCGAGCGGGATGCCATTCGCCGCCTCGGTCGACATCTCCAGCCCGCCCTGCGGATGGTCGAGCAGGAAAGGCACCGCCGTCTCGGGCCAGACGATCAGGTCGGGCTTGGGCTGACCGGGCGCGGGATCGGCCTTCGTCAGGTCCAGCAGGCGCTGGAAGAATTTCATCCGGTATTGCGGCAGCCACTTCAGGTTCTGCGGCGCATTGGGCTGCACCAGACGCAGGGTGATCGGCTCGGGCCTCGGCGCCACCGGCGCGTTGAGCCGCGCCACCCCGCCGAGCCACAGCCCGACCAGCACGACCAGCGCCGCGCCCACGATTCCGAGGGCGGCAGGCATCCGCATCCCGCGCGTCATCGCGGGTGCGCTCGCGATCAGCAAGGTGATCAGGCTCAGCCCCAGCGGCCCGACAAAGGCCGCCGCCTGCGCGACGGGCGAGCCGATCCAGATATGGCCGACCAGCACCCACGGAAACCCGGTGAAGACGTAAGAGCGCAGCGCATCCGAGGCCGCCATGCCAAGCGCGATCCCGAGCGCACGCGAGCGCGGCCCCTGCCCCGCATAGGCCCCGAGCCCGTATCCGATCGCCCAGAATGCGCCCATCCCTGCGGCCATCAGGACCAGCGCGAAAGGCGCCATCCAGCCATAGACATCGGCCTCGACCATGAAAGGCTCGACGATCCAGAACATCGCGGCCAGCGCATAGCCGAAGCCGGTGGCGAACCCGATCCAGATCGTGGAGGCGCGCCAGCGTTCGGCGGAGGCGAACCAGACTGAGGCCGCCAGCGCGGGCAGCGCGATCCACCACAGACCGAGCGGCGCCTGCCCGGCGGCGAACAGAACACCGAAAAGCGCTGCCAGAGCCAAGCTCTGCCAGCGCGGGCGCAACGGTGCGCGAAAGCCCTCTCGGATGGTCGCGATCATGGGCGCGTCATAGCCCGCTCACTCGGCGGGCGCCACTCCCGGCAGACGTACGCGCAGACGTTTGATCCGGCGCGGATCGGCATCGACCACCTCGTATTCGACGCCGTTCTCGGTCACCACGACCTCGCCGCGCGCGGGCACCCGGCCAAGCTGCATGAAAACCAGACCGCCCATCGAATCGATCTCGTCATCGGCCTCCTCGTCGGAGAGCCGCATCCCGATCTGCGCTTCGAACTCGTTGACCGGCGCGCGGGCCTGCACGACCCATTGGCCGGGCTTTTCCTCGCGCCAATAAGCGTCGTCGGCCTCGTCATGCTCGTCCTCGATCTCGCCGATCACCTGTTCGATCAGGTCTTCTAGCGTGAGCAGACCGTCGACCCCGCCATATTCGTCGATCACCAGCGCCATATGGGTGCGCTGCACCTGCATCTTCTGCAAGAGCACGCCGATCGGCATCGACGGCGGCACGTAAAGGAGCGGACGGATCAGCTTGCGCAGCGAGAACCGGCCATTGCCCGATCCGAAGCCGTATTCCAGCGCCAGGTCTTTCAGGTGGACGAGGCCCAGAGGCGTATCCAGCGTTTCCTTGAAGACCGGCAGGCGCGAATAGCCGTGCTGGCGGAACTTCTCCACCAGCTCGTCGCGGGTGATGGAGACCGGAACGGCCTCGATCTCGACTTTGGGAATGGCGACATCGCCCACCCGCATCTTGCGCAGGTTCCCCAGCCCCAGCGGCGCTGGCGCGGGTTTGGGCGGCATTTCTACCTGTGGGGCCTCTTCTTCCATTGGGCGTTGCCCGAAAAAGCGGCTGAGCAACCCGCGCGAAGCGGGCTCCGAAGACTGACCGGGTTCTGCGTTTTCCGAACTACCGGTATTGGCGGAGGTAACTCCGTCGGCGACCTGTCCCATTGTTCCTTTCCGAAAGATGACGCGGAATGCGCCTAGTCTTACACATATGGGTTACGAATTCCTACGCTTTCAAGAAGCCGGATTTCGATTTGTTCCATAACTTGCGCATCTTCGTCGCGAATATGGTCATAGCCCAACAGGTGCAGCACCGCATGGATGAGCAGATGCAGCGTGTGATCTTCGACGGATTTGCCTTGTTCTTCGGCCTCCCGGGCGCAGGTTTCATAGGCGATCGCGAGGTCGCCGAGCTCGATCTCACCGAAGACATCGGGCGCGGGCGGTTCGGGGTGCGCGCCGGGCTCTTCCGCGCCGCGTTCTTCGGCGGGCCAGCTGAGCACATTGGTGGGCTTCGCCTTGTCGCGATATTCGCCGTTCAGCTCGGCGATGCGCGCATCGTCGCAGGCGAGCACCGAGAGGCGGCAGAGCTCCGTCTCGATTCCGCGATCCTCCAGCACCAGTGACGCGGCGCGGGTCATCAGGTCTTCGAGCCCGACCGTCTCCCAGCGGGGGTCTTCGATCTCGAGGTCAATTTCCATCGGAATTCCCGCCCTCCGTGCCAAGCGTCAGATCGCCCACCTTCTGCCCGGCCTTGTCATAGACCAACACCTGCCCCCCATCGGTCACCACCACAGTATAGTTGCGCGCGAAGGTCACGGCCTTGGCCTGTGCGCCCTCGGGCAGCGTGATCGCGGCGGGCAGTTGCGGCAGCGGATTGGGTTGCTGCAAGCGGATGACAAGCAGCGCCACGATCGCTACAAGCCCGACGATCATCACCGCCGCAAGCGTGGTCACCAGTATCTTGAGAAAGCGAAGATCGGGTGGCAGCGTGGTGGCAGGCTCTTCGTCAGGCAGGTCGGACATGAATAAGGAAATCCTCAGCATCGAGATCGGACCCGGCATGGGTCCCCGCCTTGATAAGGCCTTGGCGGCGGCTGTGCCAGAGGAAGCGGCGCTCTCGCGCTCGCGCTTGGCGAAACTGATCGCGGAGGGCTCGGTCAGCCGCGAGGGCGTGGCCGTGACCGATCAGAAGACCAAGGTCGCCGAGGGCGAGGTCTATCAGATCGCGCTGGAGCCTCCGAAAGAGGTCGAGACCGTCGCGCAGGACATTCCGCTGGAAGTGCTGTGGGAAGACGATGACCTGATCGTCGTGAACAAGCCCGCGGGCATGGTCACGCACCCCGCGCCGGGCACGCCCGAAGGCACGCTGGTCAACGCGCTGCTGCACCATTTCGGCGGGAATCTCTCGGGGATCGGCGGCGAGGCGCGCCCCGGCATCGTGCACCGCATCGACAAGGACACATCGGGCCTGCTCGTCGTCGCGAAATCGGACCGGGCGCATCACGGGCTCGCCGCGCAATTCGAGGCGCATACGGTTCATCGCCATTACCGCGCGCTTTGCCATGGCGTCCCGCAGGCTTCCGATCCGCGCCTTCGCGGGCTCAACGGTGTCAGCTTCGAGCAAGGCGGCGTGCTGAAGATCGTCACGCAACTCGCCCGCCACAAGACCGACCGGCAGAAACAGGCGGTGGTGGCCCATGGCGGGCGGCATGCCGTCACCCGGGCCCGCACGATCGAGGATTTCAACGGAACGGCGGCGCTGATCGATTGCTGGCTCGAGACCGGGCGCACCCATCAGATCCGCGTCCATATGGCCTATGCGGGTCACGGGCTGATCGGCGATCAGACCTATGGCGGCAAGCGCAAGATCTCGGAAAAAGCGGTGGGCGCGGCTGCGGCAGAGGCCGTGCGCGCCTTCCCGCGGCAGGCGCTCCACGCGGCGACGCTTGGCTTCGTTCATCCCGTCACCGGAGAGGAACTGTCCTTCGAGGCGCCCCTGCCCGGTGACATGACCGACCTGATCGACGCGCTGCGCGCCGCCTCGATGCCCCCTGCAGGCGGCACCGCCCCGTGAACGTCTGGTGGGCGGAGCTTCTGACGCTGCTGTTTCACTTCGGCAGTCAGGCGCTCGCGCTGCTGCGCGTGTTCACCCGTCCCGACAAGCCGCCCGCGGTGCGCGCAAGCTGGACGGTGCTTATCCTGTCGGTGCCGTTCCTCGGCGTCATCCTCTATATCCTGATCGGGGAGACGCGGCTCAACCAGCGCGTCGCGCGCAAGCTGCAGGCGACGGTCGCCGCCCTGCCCGCCCCCGATCCGGTCGAGCCCGCAGACCTCGAAGCCATCTCCCCGGCCTATCGCGCAGCCTTCGCCCGGGCCGCCGCGATCAACGGCTACGCGCCGAGTAGCGGCGATGCCATCGCCTTCCTGCCCGACCCTGCCGATCAGCTCGAACCGCTGATCGCCGATATCGACGCCGCCAGCCGAAGCGTGCACCTCATCACCTATATCTGGCTGACAGACCTGACCGGCATCGCGATGGCCGAGGCGCTGACCCGCGCGGCCGAACGCGGTGTGACCGTGCGCGTCCTCGTCGACGGGCTGGGCGCGCGCGGCTTCATCAAGTCGCGCCACTGGAAGGCGATGAAGAAGGCCGGAGTGAAGACCGCGATCGCCTTTTCCTTCCGCTGGCCGCTGTTCAAGCTCGCGACGATGCGGATCGACCTGCGCAACCACCGCAAGCTCGCCGTGATCGACGGGCATGTGGCCTATACCGGATCGCGCAACATCGCCGACCCGGAGTTCCGCATCAAGGCGCGCTTCGCGCCGTGGAAGGATGTCATGCTGCGGATCGAGGGGCCGCTCGCCGCCCAGCACCAGCACATCTTCGCGACCGACTGGGTGACGCATAGCCGGGAGGAAATCTCGGACCTCGTGATCCCCACTCCCGCCGCGCCGACCGCGCGGCCCGGAACGGCGGTCGCCTTCGCCACGGGGCCGATGCTGGACACGCGCGGGGTGCCGGATGTGTTCCTTGCGGTGATCGGGGCCGCGCGCGAGACGCTGACCCTCTCCACCCCGTATTTCGTGCCGGGCGAGGAAATCGCTTCCGCCCTGCGCGCCGCCAAGCGCCGGGGGGTGCGGGTGCAGGTGATCGTGCCGAGACGCAACGACTCGCGCTTCGTCGCCCATGCCGCGCGCAGCTTCTACCCGGTGCTGGCCGAGGCGGGCGTCGAGATCTGGGAGCACGGGCCGGGCCTGCTGCACGCCAAGACCCTGCTGGCCGATGGCCGCGTCGCGATCCTCGGCTCGGCCAATCTCGACCGCCGCAGCTTCGAGCTGAATTACGAGAATTGCGTGCTGATCGAGGACCACGAACTCGGTCTCGAACTGGGCGAACGCCAGCGCCACTGGATCGCGCAGGCCCGCCGCGTCGGACCGGAGCGGATCGCGGAATGGCCCCTGCACTGGAAAATCATCAACAACCTGATGTCGGTGCTCGCGCCGATCTTGTGAAGCGTCAGATGTTTTTTTACACATCCGCGACGGAAATCCCGTTACGATACGTTGATCTTTCTATGCGACTGCGTCAGGGCGGCTTTCGGTGAACCAATCCGCACTGCCTTGCGTTTCTTGAAAGAACGGGGGGCGATCCCCATATCGAGCAGCCGCCAAAAGGGAGACATGGGAGACGATGACGAGCTACACGAACCTTCCGGCCCCGAGTCCTGAGCAGGGGCTGAACCGCTACCTTCAGGAGATCCGGAAGTTCCCGCTTCTGGAGCCGGAACAGGAATATATGCTGGCCAAGAGCTGGGCCGACCACCAGGACACCGATGCCGCGCACCAGTTGGTGACGTCGCACCTGCGTCTCGCCGCGAAGATCGCGATGGGCTATCGCGGTTACGGCTTGCCGCAGGCCGAGGTGATCTCGGAGGCGAATGTCGGTCTGATGCAGGCCGTGAAGCGCTTCGATCCCGAGAAGGGCTTCCGCCTTGCGACCTACGCTATGTGGTGGATTCGCGCCGCGATCCAGGAATACATCCTGCGCTCGTGGAGCCTCGTGAAGCTGGGCACCACCTCGGCGCAGAAGAAGCTGTTCTTCAACCTCCGCAAGGCGAAGTCCAAGATCGGCGCCTATGAAGACGGCGATATGCGCCCCGAGAACGTCAAACAGATCGCGTCCGATCTGAACGTGACCGAGGAAGAAGTGATCTCGATGAACCGGCGGATGTCGGGCTCGGACGCCTCGCTGAACGCACAGATCGGCGCGGGTGACGAAGGCGGGGCCGCGCAGTGGCAGGATTGGCTCGAAGACGAGGATGCCGATCAGGCCGAGGCCTATGCCGAGACCGAGGAGATGGAAGCCCGCCGCGAGATGCTGATGGACGCGATGGACGTTCTCAACGACCGCGAGAAGGACATCCTGATGCAGCGCCGCCTGCGCGACGATCCCGTCACGCTGGAGGAACTCTCGGGCGTCTATGACGTCTCGCGCGAGCGTATCCGCCAGATCGAGGTGCGCGCCTTCGAGAAGCTGCAGAAGCGGATGACCGAACTGGCACGGGAAAAAGGCATGAACGTGCCCGCGTAACCCGCGAACAGTAACGAGTGCGAAAGTATGTCGCCGCTCCCTTCCCGGGGGCGGCGATTTTCTTTGCGCCGCGCCGCATAAGCATTACCTTCGCCCCGGATACGAGCACGAGAAGAGGGAGAGAGACGATGCAGGTGTTGAACTGGGGAATCCTCGGCGCCGCGAAATTTGCGCGCGAACATATGGGCCGGGCGATCCACGCGGCCGAGGGCGCGCGGCTGGCGGCGCTCGCGACGTCGAGCCCGGAAAAAGCCGATCCCTTCAAGGCCTTCGCGCCCGATCTCAAGGTTCATGACAGCTATGACGCGCTGCTCGCCGACCCCGGCATCGACGTAGTCTATATCCCGCTGCCCAACACACTCCATGTGGAGTGGACGAAGAAGGCGCTGGCGGCAGGCAAGCATGTGCTGACGGAAAAGCCGATCGCGATGAAGGCCGAGGAGATCGACGGGCTGATAGACGCGCGCGACGCCGCCGGCAAGTTCGCGACCGAGGCCTACATGATCGTGCATCACCCGCAATGGCGGCAGGTGCGCGACTGGCTCGATGCGGGTGCAATCGGAGAGCTGCGCCACGCCGATGTGGCCTTCACCTTCAACAACCCCGACCCCACCAATATCCGCAACAAGGCGGATATGGGCGGCGGCTCGGTTCCCGATATCGGCGTCTATGCCTATTCCTGCGTGCGCTTCGCAGCCCGGGCCGAACCGGGCGATCTGCGCGCCGTCATCCATCGCGAGAACGATGTCGACACGTTCACGCAGGTCACCGGCGAGATGGTCAGCGACAAGGGCCGCTTCACCTATGGCGCGCTGACCTCGACCCGGCTGCATCCGCGCCAGGAAGCGGTCTTCCAGGGCTCTGAAGGTTTGATCCGCCTCACCTGCCCGTTCAACGCGAATGTCTTCGATCAGGCGGAGGTCACGCTGATCCGCAAGGGCAAGCCGGACGAGGTGGTCCGCTACCCGGGCGTGAATCAATATGTGATCCAGGTGGAGGCCTTCGTGCGTCATGTCACCGAGGGCGCGCCCTATGCGTGGACACTTGAAGATGCGCGCGGCACACAGGCGATGATCGACAAAGTGTTCGCCAGCGAACAGGGATAGCGCAGGCTCGCACAGGGAACAAAGCACGTGTGACGGGGTTCAGGACGAATGAAATCAGACAGTTCCCAAAGTGACGCGCAGGGCGGGTCCGACAACGGCAGCGGAAAAGCCCAGAACAACGCCGTGCGCGAACGGCACGAGGAGCGCTCGGTGAAGCAAGCCTCGCGCCTCTCCGCGCGGTTGATCTACGCCGTGATCCGGCATGACGGCGACGAAGAGCTGAACCGCCCGCTCACCTCTCTCGTGTGGTCGGGGCTCGCGGCGGGCATCCTGATCAGCCTCTCGGTCATCGCGCAGGCGAGCCTGCATGCGCGGCTGCCCGACGAAAGCTGGCGGATTCTGGTCGAGTCCCTCGGCTATTCGGCCGGGTTCATGGTGGTGATCTTCGGGCGGATGCAGCTGTTCACCGAGAACACGATCACCACCGTCCTGCCGGTGGTGGCCGAACGGTCGCTGACATGCCTGCTGAAAATGCTGCGGCTCTGGGCGATCGTGCTTGCGTCGAACATTCTTGGCTGCGCGATCGCCTCGGGGTTCCTGAGCATCCCCCATGTCATCCCCAACGAGATGACCGACAGCCTGCTGGCCGTGGCGCGCCACGCGACCGACGGCGACATGGGACAGAACTTCTACCGCGCGATGCCGGCGGGCATCATCATCGCCGCCGTGGTGTGGATCATGCCCGCGGCGCAGGGCAGTTCGTTCCTCGTGATCCTCGCGATGACATGGCTGCTCGCGGCCTCGGGCTCTGCGCACGTCGTCGCGGGCTCGGTCGAGGCGGGGCTGCTTGTCTGGAGCGGCCATATGAGCCTAACCGAGGCGATCAGCCGGTTTTTCTTCCCGGTTCTCGCAGGCAATGTCGCGGGCGGCACGGCAGTCTTCACGCTGCTGACATGGGGTCAGGTGAAGAACGAGGTGATCGGCGAGCACGACGAGGCAGACGACGAGTCCTGAGCCGCCCCGACCGAGTTTTTCAAACCATATGCGAAAACCGCCGGGCGCGCCTCAGCGCAGCTTCGGCGGCTTGCTCGGATCCATGCCGGGGGCGGAACCGGGCCGCAGTTCCTGCACCTCTTCCTCGACCGGCTCGGGGACATGCAGCACGAGCCCCTTGTCCAGCAGAAGCTGCGCGGCCTTGTCCTCAGGCTCGAGGAAGGTCACGTCCAACTCGCCCGCATCCAGCCCCGAGAAGGTCAGCGCCTCGCCCATTGCCTTGGCGATACCCGCGCGGAAATGCTCATGCGCGCCGATCACCGCGAGCACATGGCCCCGGTGGCCGTCCTCGTAGGTGACGCCGCCCAGCACGGCAGCCTGCGCGATCCCGGCAAGCTGGTCCAGCTTGGCCTCGAAGGCGGGCAGCAGCAGCGCGATCACCGCGGGCGACAGACCCGGAGCGGTGAATTCCACCGGACGGCCCTGCGCCTCCAACGGCGTATGCGCGAGCGTCTCGGTCAGCCAGTCCAGCGCCTCGGGCGGCAACAGCATCGCCGAGTCCGCAACACCGAGATTGACGCCCAGCCCGATATTCTCGCCCACCAGATGCTGCGCGATCACCCGGCCCGGCAGCGCCGCGTAGGGCTGCGGCCCGTCCGCGAATTCGCCGAGACGGTCTTCGGTATCGAAGACGAGAACGAACTCGCCCTCTTCGGTGGAGAACACCTGCGGCTTGATGTTTTCGTCCTCGGGCTCTTCTTCGAGCAGCAGGAACAGCTCGGCATCGGCGAGACGGTCGAACACGGCAAGGCGCTTGGCCTCGTTCTCCGGTTCGGCTTCCATCGCGGCATGGGCGCGGTCATAGGGGGTCATGTCAGCTCCTTCACCCGGGCGCGCAGGACCGGCAGCAGGTCGGCCTCGAACCACGGGTTTTTCTTCAGCCATCCCGTATTGCGCCAAGACGGATGAGGCAAGGGGAAGAGGCGCGGCGCGTGGTCCCGCCAGCCCAGCACGGCCTGCGTCACGTTGCGTGTGCCCAGATGCCAGCGCTGCGCGGCGCCGCCCACAAGAAGCGTCAGATCGACCGGGCCGATTTCCTCCATCACCCGGTCGCGCCACGTCTGGGCGCAGATTGCGGGCGGCGGCAGGTCGGCCCCCTTCGCGTCATAGCCCGGAAAGCAGAACGCCATCGGCGCGATCGCGATGCGCGAGACGTCGTAGAAGGTCTCGCGATCAACGCCCATCCAGTCGCGCAGCCGGTCGCCCGAGCGATCGTTGAACGGCACGCCGGTCTCGTGCACCCGGATCCCTGGCGCCTGCCCCACGATCAGCACGCGTGCGCCGGCGGCGAACCACGCGACGGGACGCGGCGAATGCCCGGTCGCGGTCGCGCGAAACCGCGCCGCGCAAAGGCGGCAGTCGCGGATCTCGTCTTGCACGGGGCGGGTCATCGTTTCTCCTCTAGTGTCAATGTGTTCGTCATTGCATAACCCTCCCACAACTGAACATAATGCTGCCCAAATCCAAGGTTAGGCGGGTTCTCACACTGCTGCCCCCGTGATTTAGTGGCGAGGCGCGCACAGATGGAGACCCGGGCCAAAAAGTAATGATCGTATTCGAGAACGTCTCCAAATCCTTCTGGACCGGCAAGCAGCGCAAGGTGATCCTCGAACGCGCCAGCTTCCGCGTGGAGCTGGGCCAGAGCCTCGGCATTCTCGCGCCCAACGGCACCGGCAAGACCACGATCATCAACATGATGGCAGGGCTGGAAAAGCCCGACGAGGGCGAGATTCGCCGCACCAGCCGGGTCTCGTTCCCGCTGGGCTTCATGGGCGGCGTCGTCTCGAAACATTCGGCGCGCGAAAACGCACGCTTCATCGCGCGGCTCTACGGGCTCGATCCCGACTATGTCGAGGCCTTCTCGCGCTGGCTGACCGGGATCGCGGAATATTTCGACCAGCCCGTGGGCACCTACAGTTCGGGGATGCGCGCGCGGTTCACCTTTTCCCTGCTGCTCGCGCTGGAATTCGACATATACCTGATCGACGAGGGGATGCCCTCGACCACCGATGTGGAGTTCAACCGCAAGGCCGGCTCGATCCTGCGCGACCGGCTGCGTAATTCCACCGTGGTCGTGGTCTCGCACCAACCCTCCACGATCGAGAAATTCTGCAATCGTGCGGCGGTGCTGCGCGACGGGCAACTTTACCAGTTCGACACTCTTGAAGAAGCGAAGCGGTTGTATGACTACCAGTCCTAAGGCCCCGAAATTCCGTATCCGCCGCGATGGGCCGGTGATCACGGGGAGCGACGGCTCGCTGCAGCTGGGGGCGATGCCGCTGAAATCGGGCCCCGGGACGACGGGAGAGCCGACCACGCCGCGCGCCTCCAACGCCTCTGCGGCCTCCGCCGCGCAAGCCGCACCCTCTTCCGACACGCCGGAACCGCAACGGCAACGGCAACGGCGGCACAGAGACAGCGATCCCTCCAGCATGTTCGAGCCGCAGGATGACGGGTTCGGCGATCAGAAATTCCCGACGGCGGAGCGCAACGGCGCCGAGGTGATCGATGCGGGCCAGCGCACCCCCGAGGAAGAAATCGACGCGATCCGCGCCGAGGGGCTGACCGGCCGCCAGTTGCGCCTCGCCCGCCGGATGGCGCAGAAACACGGCGTGCAGGCCAGTTCCGATTTCGAGGCCGTGCTGCTCCTGCGCCGCCGCGGGATCGATCCGTTCGACCGCTCGAATATCGTGGCGATGGTGAAACCCGGCGAGGCGGAAGCGACTTCGCGGGCGCTGGCGCGGACCGACGGGCCGGGCGCGGATACCCGCGTGAACCTGCCGCAGACGATCAAGAAAGGTCAGCTCCCCTCGACCGAGGTGATGACCGAGGATCGTCGCGCCGCCGAGATCCTGCGCATCCAGCGCGACATCGCCAAACGGCGCCGCCGCAAGCTGATGCTGCTGGGCGCGCGGCTGGGCTTCTTCGTGGTGCTGCCGACGCTGATGGCCGCCTATTACTATTTCGCGATGGCCACGCCGATGTATGCGACGAAATCGGCCTTCGTGATCCAGAAGGCCGAAGGGCTGGGCAATTCCGGGCTGGGGTCGCTCTTCTCGGGCACGCAGCTCGCCACCAATCAGGACTCGGTGACAGTGCAGTCCTATCTGCAGTCGCGCGATGCCATGAAACGGCTCGACCGCGATCAGGGTTTCAAGAAAATCTTCGAGGATCCGAGCATCGACCCGCTTCAGCGCCTGCCGAAGGATGCCACCGACGAGCAGGCCTACCGGCTTTACTCGAAAATGGTCGAGATCGGCTACGACCCTTCCGAGGGCATCGTGAAGATGGAGGTCATCGCCCCCGATCCGCAGAAATCGCAGCAATTCTCCGAGTCGCTGATCTCCTATGCCGAACAGCAGGTGGACCAACTGACTTCGCGGCTGCGCGACGACCAGATGAAGGGCGCGCGCGAAAGCTATCAGGATGCCGAGGCGAAGGTGTTCGCCGCGCAATCCAAGGTGCAGCAGCTTCAGGAGAAGGTCGGCGTCCTCGATCCCGTCAGCGAGAACTCGGTGGTGATGGGCCAGGTCGCCAATCTGGAAAACCAGTTGCAGCAGAAACGGCTCGAGCTGGGCCAACTGCTCGACAATGCGCGTCCCAACCAGGCGCGGGTTTCGGGTGTGCAGGGCGACATCAGGCGCATTCAGGCGCTTCTCGAAAAGACGCGTGGCCAACTCACGGCGGGGCGCCAGGCCACCGGGGGCGAGTCGCTCGCCGCCGTCACCGGCCAGTTGCAGATCGCCCAAGGCGAATTGCAGACCCGCCAGATGCTGCTCTCTGCCGCTGCGCAACAGATGGAAACCGCCCGGATCGAGGCCAACAAGCAGGTACGCTATCTGGAGATGGGCGTACGCCCCGTCGCCCCGGACGAGCCCACCTATCCGCGCGCTTTCGAGAACACGCTGTTGGCTTTCCTGATCTTCTCGGGCATCTATCTGATGCTGTCGCTCACAGCGTCGGTCCTGCGCGAGCAGGTCTCGAGCTGAGCTAGAGCGGCCCGTCACAGGCTGCGGAGAGAGAAATGAAAGACGTGAAAATCGGCGGGCTGACCGTCTCGAACGATCGCCCGCTGACGGTGATCGCGGGTCCGTGCCAGCTCGAAAGCCGCGACCATGCGATGATGATCGCGAAGGAAATGGCCCGCGCCTGCGACCAGGCGGGCGCGCAGTTCATCTTCAAGGCGAGCTACGACAAGGCCAACCGCACCAGCCTCAAAGGCAAGCGCGGCCTCGGCATCGACGCGGGACTGAAGATCCTTGAAGAGGTGCGCGCAGAGATCGGCTGCCCGGTACTGACCGACATCCACGACGCGGAACAGGCCCGCATCGCGGGCGCCGTCGTCGACGTAATCCAGATCCCGGCCTTCCTGTGCCGCCAGACCGATCTTTTGCTGGCCGCGGGCGAGACCGGCTGCGTGGTGAACATCAAGAAGGGCCAGTTCCTCGCGCCGTGGGACATGCCCAACGTGGCCGAGAAGGTCGCCTCCACCGGCAACGAGAAGATCCTGCTGACAGAGCGCGGCACCTCCTTCGGCTACAACACGCTGGTCGCCGATATGCGCGGCCTGCCCGAGATGGCGAAGACCGGCTACCCGGTGATCATGGACGCGACCCATTCGGTGCAGCAGCCCGGCGGTCAGGGCGGCTCCTCTGGCGGTCAGCGCGAATTCGCGCCGGTGATGGCGCGTGCGGCGGTGTCGCTGGGCATTGCGGGCGTGTTCATCGAAACCCATGAGGCGCCCGATAGCGCGCCCTCGGACGGGCCGAACATGATCCCGCTCAACCAGATGCCGAAGCTGGTGCAGACGCTGATGGAGTTCGACCGGATCGCCAAGGACGACCCGATCCGGCTGTAATCGCGTATGAGAAAGGGCGCGCGAGTGTTCCGCGCGCCCTGCCCTGTTCGCAAGGACCTGCCTCAGGCGTCGGCCACGACCTCGGCGCGCTGCTGGCCCAGCCCTTCGATCTCCAGCTCCACCACATCGCCCGGACGCAGGAAACGCGGGGTCTCCATCCCCATTGCGACGCCCGGAGGGGTCCCGGTCGAGATCACGTCGCCCGGATGCAGCGTCATGAATTGCGAGAGGTAGCTGACCAGCTTCTTCACGCCGAAGACCATCGTCTCGGTCGAGCCGTTCTGCATCACTTCGCCGTTCACGCTCAGCTTCATCGCCAGCTTCTGCGGATCGGCCACCGCGTCGCGCGTCACCAGATACGGTCCGAGCGGGCCGAAGCTGTCGCAGCTCTTGCCCTTGGTCCACTGGCCCGAGCGGTCCTTCTGGTAGCTGCGCTCGGACACGTCGTTGGCGAGCACGTAGCCCGCGACGTAATCCATCGCATCCTCTTCCGAGACGTATTTCGCAGGTTTGCCGATGACGATGCCCAGCTCGACTTCCCAGTCGGTCTGCTCGGCGCCGCGCGGAATCACGATCGGATCGTTCGGGCCCTGGATCGCGGAAGTGGCCTTCATGAAGATCAGCGGCTCCGGCGGCACCATCGCGCCCGATTCCGCAGCGTGGTCGGCATAGTTCAGCCCGATGCAGATCATCTTCCCGATGCCCGCGATCGGCGCGCCCAGACGCGTGCCTTCGGGCACAGCGGGCAGCTCGGACACGTCCAGCGAGCCGATCGCCGCCAACCCGTCATCCGAGAGCACCGCACCCCCGATATCGGCGACCTGGCCCGACAGGTCGCGGATCACACCCTGACCGTCCATCAGCCCCGGTTTTTCGGCTCCGATAAGCCCGTGACGCAGAAGTTTCATGTAATGTCCTCCATAATTTGGCGGCATCAAGCCTGTGCGGCGACGAAGATGCAAGAGTGTCAGGTGACATGCAGGATGAAAATCCCGAGCAGAACCAGAAGCGCGATCACCAGCGCAAACAGCACCAGCTCGGGCCAGTTGGTTCCTTGGCTGTCCGGGGCCTTGCCGCTTTCGATCGCGGCGCGCAGCATCCGCATGCGCACGAAGGCGAGGATCACCACGACCCCGCCGCTCAGCACCATCGCCAGATCGGACCATTGCGGAAGATCCGTCCGGGTCAACTTCGCCGCGGTGAGCCCGACCCCGACGATCGCGACGGCCGTGCGGAGCCACGCGAGGAAGGTCCGCTCGTTGGCGGCGTGATCCTTGAAGTTCTCGTTCACGGCCACTCTCGAGCCTGCCTTTCCATCGCATCTCGCGCGATCCGCTGCGACACGCCACGCAAGGCGGCGCGCACCGCGCGCTCCTGTATCGGAATCGCATCTGCGGCCCGATCGGTTCCCCTATCCCCGGAAGCGGTCTGCCGCCCTGCCCCTTGGGGAACCCCGCCCCGCTTTCAACTCATCTCACGGCAATCGTGAGCCGCGGATCACGAGATCGTTGCCCCGATCAGCGCTGCGGGAGCGCCTCGCGAGCGTCCCGCCAGCGGATTTCCGCCCGAAAAACAAGGCCCGGCTGGCGCGTGCGCTTTCCGCCGAGGAAAGCTCTCCGAGCGGCTCGTTCAACCAAGATCATCATCGCGTGAGGAGAGGTGGTCGCGCCCCCGTGACTGCATCATTCTGGGCGCTCGCGAACATCCGGCGCCCGCGCCACATGGTCGTGATCGTCCCTCGGCGGGCGTCGGTGCGCCCGACATCTGCATACATCTGAATGTTTGGAACAGATCACTCCGCCATGCATTGTTCGTGAAAACGACGTGAACAAGAACCGACCGACCGGGCTAAAGGGAGAATGGAACAGTGACGAGCATCCACGCGTCGCACCGGCTCGGCCCGGGTCAAACCTGACACCGGAGCCAGCCAATGCAAATCACCGAAACGCTCGGCCTGCTGCTCGCCCTCAGCTTCGTCATCTCGCTACTGGCGTTGACGATCCTGATCTGGGCGATCGCGAACAAGCAGGTCCACACGCCAGACGCCGACGATGCGCGGACCATCTTCGAGCCCGGCGAGGGCGCGGATACCGACGCGCCGAACGACCCTCACCACTTCAACGCGGCGCGCGCCGGTATCGACGCGAGTTCGTCCAGCGTCGTGATGTGGCTCATCGCGGCGGCGGTGTTCTGGCTGATCTACGGCTCGCTGCACGGGCTGGCCGCCTCGCTGGAACTGCACCTGCCCGATCTGATGTCGGGAACTGCGCAGATGACCTTCGGGCGGATGCGCACGGTGCACCTGAACTCGGTCGCCTATGGCTGGGCGAGCCAGGGCGGCCTCGCTGCCGTCTGCTGGATCCTTCCGCGTATCTTCCGCACCGAACTGCGCATGACGGGCCTTCTGAAGACCGGGATCGTGCTTTGGAATATCGGCCTCGCCGCAGGCGTGTTCGCCATCGCGAACGGCTGGACCGACGGGCTCGAATGGCTCGAGATTCCGTGGCAGATCGACATCGTCCTCGCAGCCGGCGCGGCCTGTTTCGTGGCCCCGCTGATCGCGACCGCGAAGCACCGCAACGTCCATCACATCTACGTCTCCGGCTGGTATTTCCTCGCCGCGGTGCTCTGGTTCCCGGTGCTGTTCGTCATCGCCAACATTCCCGGCGTCCATCACGGGGTCGAGCAGGCCACGATGAACTGGTGGTACGCCCATAACGTGCTGGGCCTCTGGTTGACGCCGCTGGGCGTGGGCGCGGCCTATTACTTCATCCCGAAGATCATCGGCAAACCGGTCTATTCCTACGCGCTCTCGCTGGTTGGCTTCTGGGCGCTGGCGCTGTTCTACAGCCAGGTCGGCATCCACCACCTGATCGGCGGCCCGGTCCCGACCTGGCTGGTGACGCTCTCGGTCGTCCATTCGGTGATGATGTTCGTTCCCGTGATCGCGGTGGCGATCAACCAGCACGTCACGGTGGCGGCCAATCTCTGGGCGCTCAAGGAGTCGATCCCGCTGCGCTTCATCTCCTTCGGGGCGGTGATGTACACGCTGGCCTCTTTCCAGGGCTCGATCGAGGCGCTGCGCTCGGTCAACACGATCACCCACTTCACCCATTACACGGTGGCGCACGCGCATCTGGGCGCCTATGCCTTCGTGTCGCTGGTGCTGATGGGCGTGATCTATCAGGTCGTGCCGCGCGCGACCGGGAAATACTGGCCCTTCCCGCGGATGATCGCATGGCATTTCTGGCTGAACGTGATCGGCTTCGCGATCTACTTCTTCTCGCTGACAATCGGCGGCGTGCTGCAGGGCCTTGCCCAGCTCGATGCGACGAAGCCCTTCGCCGACAGCGTGACCCTGCTCAAGCCCTATCTTGAAGGCCGTTCGCTCGGCGGCGGGCTGATGACGCTGGGCCATGTGCTGCTGGCGATCAACCTCATTGCGATCGGCTTTTCCAAGAAGACCCGTGAGACCGAAACCGACAACATGGTGGCTGCAGAATGAACCGCTATCTTCCTCTCGCAATCACGGCGCTGGCGATCCTCGCGCTCGCGACCCTGTTCCTGGTGATCGCGCCGGGCATGCAGATCAGCGCACAGGGACCGACGACGGGGCTCAAGCCTTACACCGAGGCCGAGGCGCGCGGCCGTGAGGTCTATGTCTCGCTGGGCTGCCTCTACTGCCACTCGCAGCAGCCGCGTTCGCTGGCACAGGCCCCCGATGCCGAGCGCGGCTGGGGCCGGGCCTCGGTCGCGGGCGACTACGCCTATGACGCCCCTCACCAGCTGGGCACGATGCGCACCGGGCCGGACCT
Source organism: Thioclava sp. F42-5 (assembly GCF_002213195.1). Lineage (NCBI taxonomy): Bacteria > Pseudomonadati > Pseudomonadota > Alphaproteobacteria > Rhodobacterales > Paracoccaceae > Thioclava > Thioclava sp. F42-5. The sequence goes on along the minus strand of NZ_NBNZ01000006.1, from coordinate 255,891 downwards.
GATGGATATCGGCGACCGCATGCCCTCGCAGGCATGGCAACTGACCCATCTCTATCAGCCCCGCGCGATCTCCAGCTGGTCGATCATGCCCGCCTATCCCTACCTCTTCACGCATAAGGACAAAGCCGGGCCTGACGATGTGGTGGTCAAGCTGCCCGCGAAATACGCGCCCAAATCCGGTGTGATCGTGGCCAAGCAGGATGCGCTCGACCTCGTGACGTATCTGCAAGGCATGACACGCCAATACGCTCCGCCGAAGGACGGTCTGCGCGACAACGGCTACGCGCTGATCGCCGAGAAGCAACGCGAAGCGACCGATGCCACCAAGGCCTCGAACTGAGACGACGGAGACAAGAATGACCGACAAGAAACCCGATCCCCGGCGTCCCGACGAGACTTTCGAGCCGTTCGAGGCAACCCGCCGCATCCCGTGGCCCGTCTATTCGATCGCGATCGCGCTCGCGATCTGGGGGGTGATCATGCTGGTCCAGACCAGCACCGCCGTTCAGGTCGCGGACAAGGCGCAAACCGAAGCGGCCAAGCAAGAGCCCACGAAACTCGCGCAGGCCGCCGCGCCCGATCTCGACGCGGGCAAGACGCTGTTCGCGGACAATTGCGCGACCTGCCATGGCGATGCCGGTGAAGGCGTCACCGGCGCCTTCCCCCCGCTGCACGGTTCTGACATCGTGAAGCTGGGCGGCGCCAAGGCGGTGACCCAGATCGTGATGCGCGGCATCGGTGGCAAGCTCAACGTCAATGGCGAGAGCTACGAGGGCGAGATGCCCGCCTTCGGCTCTGTTCTCAGCGACACCGAAATCTCCGAAGTCGCATCCTATGTGGCCACCGGGCTCAATGACGACGCCAAGACCATCAGCGCCCCGGAGGTCGCCGATATCCGCAAGGTGGCGGGCGACATGGACCCGCTCGATGGCGGCGCCGGCCTCGCGGGGCTGATCAACAACTTGCCCGCGCAGCCGGAATCCGCAGCTGCCGAGAAAGGCCCCGGGTCCGAGCGCGTCGCGCAGCTCGTCAGTCAGGGCTCGGGCACGGTCTGGGCCTGCGCAAGCTGTCACGGCGACAAGGGCGAAGGCACCGAGACCGTGCCGCGGCTGGCGGGCCTTCCGGCGCCCTATCTGGCCAAGCAGTTGCGCGACTTCCAGAAAGGCACCCGGCCCAACGACTCGATGGCCTATGTGGCCAAGGGGCTGAGCGATCAGGAAATCGTCGAACTGGCGAACTACTACGCCACGATGACCAGCCCCTCGGGCGCGAAGCCTTCTCTGGAAGGCGATCTCAAGCGCGGCGCACAGCTTGCCAAGGAAGGCGACTGGTCGATCGGCGTTCCGGCTTGCTTCACCTGCCACGGGCCCTCGGGCGTCGGCGTCGCGCCGAATTTTCCCGGGATCGCCGCGCAGCAGCCGGCCTATGTCGCGCATCAACTCGCGATGTGGGCAGGCGGCGCGCGCCATAACTCGCCGCTCGGCCTGATGGCGGGGATCGGCAAGGCGCTGAACGATGCGGATCGGCGCGCGGTGGCCGATTACCTCGCCTCGCTCGCCCCGATGCCGGCGATGGACAATACCGAACTGGCCGCGATGGAAAGCAACATCCCGGTGCGTGAAGGAGTGGATCAATGAGTAACAAGCACCCGTCCGACATCCCTCCGCGCGGAGAGACCGACCCCTCCCGCGGCAAGACGGCCCTGCGCGCGATCCTCGCGGTAGGCGGTGGCCTCGCACTGGTCGTGCTGGGCTCGCTGCTGGTAAATTTCGGCCTCGCACCCAGCTGGTTGACCGGCGCCACGCGTGACCAGAGCGAAGCCGAGGCCGCCGCGCAGCAAAGCGGCGGCGACACGCAGCAGGCGAAGCTTTTCACCCCGCCTGCGGAGAGCACCATTCCCGACGACGATTTCGGCAAGTCGGTCCGCCGAGGCATGGCGATTTTCAACGATACCGGCACCAACGCGCATGACTTCGTCGGAAACGACCTGTCCTGCTCGAACTGCCACCTCGACGCGGGCCGCCAGGCCTTCTCCGCGCCGATGTGGGCCGCCTACCCGGTCTATCCGAAATATCGCGGCAAGAACAAAATGGTGAACACCATGGAGGACCGCATCAAGGGCTGCTTCACCTATTCGATGAACGCGCAAGGTTCGCCCTCGGGGGGACCGCCGCCCTATGGCTCGGATGTCTATCGCGATCTGCAGGCCTATTTCTTCTGGATGTCGAAGGGTCTGCCCACGGGCGAGAAACCGGAAGGCGCAGGCTTCGGCAAGATCGACAAGCCCGCGAAAGAGCCCTCGCGCCAGCGCGGCGAAGCGGTCTTCGCCCAGAACTGCGCGGTTTGCCACGGCGCCGACGGTCAGGGTCAGAAGGACATCAACGGCAAGGTCGTCTTCCCGCCGCTCTGGGGGCCGAACAGCTTCAACTGGGGCGCGGGCATGCACAAGATCAACGCCGCCGCCGCCTTCATCAAGCATAACATGCCGCTGTCGGAGCCGAATAAACTGACCGTGCAGGAAGCCTGGGACGTGGCCGCCTTCGTCGACAGCCATCCGCGCCCGAACGACCCGCGGCAGATCGGCGACGTGACGGTGAAGGACGCCGTCGACAAATGGCACCACAACCATCAGGGCTTCTACGGCAAAGAGGTCGACGGCAAGCTGATGGGTCCGGGATATCCCTCCAGCGATCAGGCCTCGGCGCCTGCGCAAAACGAAAGTTCGGGAGGCTAAGCCTTTCCATTAGACCTCCTAGAACGGGCCGGCGCAGCAATGCGCCGGTCTTTTCCTTTTGAGCCCTTCCCGCGGCGGCCCGCGCTTGCCTTTGGCGATCTGCGCTGCAATATGTCTGGTGAAACATATCGAAGGAGGCCCCATGTCCCTGCCCCGCATCCTCGCCCTTGCGCTTACGACGGCGAGCCTCGCGCTACCCGCCCGCGCAGAGGAGGTCACGATCTTCGCCGCCGCGTCGATGAAGACCGCGCTCGATCAGGTAGCGAAGCTCTGGGAGACGAAGACCGGCGACGTGGCGCATATTTCCTTCGCCGGGTCCGGTGCGCTGGCCCGCCAGATCGCCGCCGGAGCACCGGCCGATATTTACATCTCCGCAAATCCGGGCTGGATGGAGACGGTCGCGAAGACGGGCCGCATCAAGGTGCAGGAGGATCTGCTGGCCAACCACCTTGTGCTGATCGCCCATGATCCAAAAGCGAAACCGGTGACGATTTCTCGCGATCTCGATTTCGACGCGCTTCTGAATGGCGGCAAGCTGGCCATGTCGCTGGTGAACGCGGTGCCCGCCGGGCAATACGGCAAGGCGGCGCTGGAGCATTACGGGCTCTGGTCCAAGGTCGAGCCCGAAGTCGCGCAGGCCGATAACGTGCGCGCGACACTTGCGATGGTGGCACTTGGCGCAGCACCCTACGGGATCACCTATGCGACCGACGCCGTGGCCGAGCCGCGCGTGCATGTCGTGGCGACTTTCCCCGAAGACAGCCACCCACCGATCCGCTACCCCGCCGCCCGCCTCACCGATAGCGACGCGGCGAAAAGCTTCTATGCCGAGCTGAAATCCGACGCCGCCGCGAAGATCTTCCACGAGCAAGGCTTCGAGACACTGAAATGAGCTGGCTGTCGTCCTCCGACTGGCAAGCAGTCTTTCTCTCGCTGAAAGTGGCAGGCTGGGCGACGCTACTGTCATTGCCGCCCGGGCTGTTCGTCGCCTATGCGCTGGCCCGCTGGCGCTTTCCGGGGCGCAGCCTCGTCAACGGGCTGGTGCATCTGCCGCTGATCCTGCCGCCGGTCGTCACTGGCTACCTGCTGCTGATAGGCTTCGCGCCGAACGGGGTGATCGGGGCGGCGCTGGCGCGGGTCGGGATCACGGTCGCCTTCTCGTGGCGCGGCGCGGCACTGGCCGCCGGGATCATGGCCTTTCCGCTGATGGTGCGCGCGATCCGGCTCGCGATCGAGGCGGTGGACCCGAAGCTGGAACAGGCGGCCTCCACCCTCGGGGCGTCGAAGTTTTCCTGCTTCGCCACGATCACCCTGCCCCTGATCCTGCCCGGCATCCTTGCGGGCGCGATCACCGCCTTCGCCAAGGCGATGGGCGAATTCGGCGCGACGATTACCTTCGTCTCGAACATCCCCGGCCAGACCCAGACCCTGCCGCTCGCGATCTATTCGCAATTGCAGGTGCCGGGCGGCGAGGTCGAGGCCGCGCGGCTGGTGGTGATCTCGGTCACGCTGGCGCTTGGCGCGCTGTTGGTCTCGGAGTGGCTGGCGCGTCGGATCGCGGCGCGGATCGCGGGACAGAACTGATGCTGGAAATCTCGCTCAGCCATCGCCTGCCGGCGCTCGATCTCGACGTAGACTTCACCGCGCCTGAGGGCGTGACCGCGCTGTTCGGCCCGTCCGGCGCGGGCAAGACGACCGTGGTGAACGCGGTCGCGGGGCTGCTGCGGCCCGACCGGGGGCGGATCGTCGTCAATGGAGAGGTGCTGCTCGAGACCGAGGCCGGGATCTGCCTGCCGCCCCACAAGCGACGCATCGGCTATGTCTTTCAGGACGCCCGGTTGTTCCCGCATCTGAGCGTCAGATCAAACCTACTCTACGGGCAGCGTTTCAACAAAACCAAGACCGCGCCGGAGTTCGACCGCATCATCGATATGCTCGGCCTCGGCGCGCTGCTGGAGCGCCGACCCGCCGCGCTCTCGGGCGGTGAGAAAAGCCGCGTCGCGCTTGGTCGCGCGATCCTGTCGAACCCGCGGATGCTGCTGATGGACGAGCCACTCGCCGCGCTGGACGCTGCGCGAAAATCGGAAATCCTTCCCTTTATCGAGCGGTTACGGGACGAAGTTAAACTTCCCATCCTCTATGTCAGCCACGCACCGGCCGAGGTCGCGCGTCTCGCCACCTCCATCGCGCTGATCGAGGCCGGCCGGCTGCGCGGCTTCGGCCCCGCGCGCGAGATTCTGTCCGATCCGACACTCGCCCCCGCGCTCGGGCAGCGCGAAGCGGGGGCGGTGATTTCGGGACGTGTCATGGCGCAGGAAGCCGACGGCCTGACCCGGATCGAAACCGCAGGCGGGCCGGTGCTGCTGCCATATCGGGAAGGTCAGCCCGGCCAATCGCTGCGGCTGCGAATCCATGCGGGGGACGTAACGCTTGCGGTTGCGCGGCCCGAAGGCCTCTCTGCGCTCAACATCCTGCCGGTGACGGTCACGGAGCTGCGTCCTGCGGCTCCCCCCAGCGTCTATGCCCGCCTGAAGATGGGCGACGAGCATCTGCTGGCCCGGCTCACCACCCGCTCGGTCGCGGCGCTTGGCCTGACCGAGGGGAAGAGGTGCCACGCGATCATCAAGGCGATGTCGGTGGCCTCCGAGGATGTGGGCTAGCAGGCTAGCGGGGCTTACCCCGCCAGCAGCGCCGCGTTGCCGCCCGCCGCGGTGGTGTCGACGCACAGATGCCGCTCGTGGAGGACATCGGCCTTCTGCACCGCGCCGGTGGTCAGCGTCAGGATCGGGCCCTCGCGCTTTGCAAGCGCTTTGACGAGGGCGCGCGTATCGTGGCCCCACCAGATGGCGCCCGCGATATCCTCAAGCGTTTCAAGCACTTCCGGGGCGATCTTGCCATCGGCACCGACGGCCACACCGCCCAGCTTCTCGACTTCCTTGATCTGCGCGACCTGCGCGGCTTCACCCGGCCCGAGGCACAGGATCGGCCCGCGCGAATAGCGACGCAGCGTGTTAGCCTCGCCCGTCGGGCCCGGCAGTTCCAGCGCCTCGAGCGGCCCCGCCGCCTCGGCCTTCGCCGCCGCTTTCGCAAGCTTTTTGCGCAGCGTGTCGAGATCGGCCTTGTGGCCCCATTCGCCGTTTTTCGACGATGCCTCAGGCGCCATCGCGAAGCGGGTCAGGTAAAGCGGTCCACCCGCTTTCGGCCCCGTGCCCGACAGACCTTCGCCCCCGAAGGGCTGCGAGCCCACGACCGCGCCGATCTGGTTGCGGTTGACGTAAAGGTTGCCGACATGCAGCGCGTCCGAGACCTCCTGCACGCGGTTGTCGATCCGGCTGTGCAGACCGGCGGTCAGCCCGTAGCCGGTGGCGTTGATCGCGTCGAACACCTTCTCGATATCCTCTGCGCGATAGGTCGCGATATGCAGAACCGGGCCGAAGACCTCACGCTCCAGCGCCTCGATGCCGGAGATTTTCACCAGCGTCGGCGCGATGAAATGGCCCTTCGACGGCGCATCGAGCTTGTGCAGCACGCGGCCCTCTTTCTCGGCCTTTGCAATATAGCCCGCGATATCCTCCTGAGCTTCGCTGTCGATCACCGGTCCGACATCGGTCGACAGATACCACGGATCGCCCAGCGACAGCTCGTCCATCGCGCCCTTGATCATCGAAATCAGGTTCTCGGCCACGTCTTCCTGCACATAGAGGCAACGCAGCGCCGAGCAGCGCTGACCCGCCGACTGGAAGGCCGAGGCGATGATGTCGCGCGTCGCCTGTTCGGGCAGCGCGGTCGAATCCACGATCATCGCGTTCAGACCGCCGGTTTCCGCGATCAGCGGCGCGGTCGGATCGAGATTGTCGGCCATCGCGCGGCGGATCATCTTCGCCGTCTCGGTCGAGCCGGTGAAGGCGATGCCCGCGATCTTCGGGTTGGACGACAGGGCTGCGCCCACCGTCTCGCCCTGACCCGGCAGCAGTTGCAGCACGTCGCGCGGCACACCCGCCTCATGCATCAGGCGCACGGCGATGGCGGCGACGAGCGGCGTCTGCTCGGCCGGCTTCGCGATCACGCCATTACCGGCAGCCAGCGCCGCCGAGATTTGTCCGGTGAAGATCGCCAGCGGGAAGTTCCACGGGCTGATCGCCGCGAAGATGCCGCGCGCCGTCGGGTCGCTCTCTTCGGCCTGCGCCGAATAATAATGCAGGAAGTCGACCGCCTCGCGCAATTCGCCCACGGCGTCGAGCTGGCTCTTGCCCGCCTCTTTCGCGAGCACCGCGAAGAAGGGGCCGAAGTTTTCCTCGTAAAGCTCCGCCACGCGACGCAGCACAGCGGCGCGCTCAGCGACCGGGGCAGCCCACGGACGCGCAGCGTCGATGGCGGCCGCGACACAGGCCTCGTCGGCCTCCGTGACCTTGGCCACCTCTTCGCCGGTCGAGGGGTTGATGACGGCCACGGCTTGCCCCGTCGCCTCGCCCGCCACCAGCGGACCCGCATCCGGGATCGCCACATTGCGGGCGGCGTCGATGCGCGCAAGCGTGCCCTCGTCGGTCAGATCGAAGCCCATGGAATTCTCGCGGGACTCGGCGAACACCTCCGAGGGAAGCTTGAGCATCGCCGAACGCTCGGCCGTCTCGAGTTGCACGAACGGGTCTTCCGCGATGGTCTCGGGCGCCACGTCCTCATCGACGATCTGGTGCACGAAGGAAGAGTTCGCGCCGTTCTCCAGCAGGCGGCGCACCAGATAGGCCAGCAGGTCGCGATGCGCGCCGACGGGGGCGTAGATGCGGCAGCGGGTGCCCTCTTCGCGGTGGACGATCTCGTGCAGACGCTCGCCCATGCCATGAAGGCGCTGGAACTCGTAGGGACGGCCCTCGGCCATCTCGAGGATCGCCGCGACCGAATGGGCATTGTGGGTCGCGAATTGCGGATAGATGCGGTCGGTGTAGCTGAACAGCTTGCGCGCATTGGCAAGGTAGCTGACATCGGTCGCCGCCTTCGTGGTGAACAGCGGGAAGTCCGGCAGGCCTTCGACCTGCGCGAGCTTCATCTCGGTGTCCCAATAGGCGCCTTTCACCAGACGCACCATGATCTTGCGGTCGAGCTTTTCCGCCAGCGCGCCCAGCCAGTCGATCACGAGGCTCGCGCGTTTGCCGTAAGCCTGCACGACCACGCCGAACCCGTCCCAGCCGGCAAGCTCGGGGTCGGACAGAACCTCCTTGATGATCTTGAGCGAGATCACCAGACGGTCCTGCTCCTCGGCGTCGATGTTGAGGCCCATGTTCCCGGCCTTCGCGGCCTTCGCCAGATCTTTGAGCACCGGCACGATCTCGGCCATCGCGCGCTCTTCCTTGGCGACCTCGTAGCGCGGATGCAGCGCCGAGAGTTTCACCGAGATGCCGGGATTTTCGGCCACAGGGCGGTCCTTGCAGACCTTCGTGATGGCGGCGATGGCGTCGGCGTAATCCTTCGCGTAGCGCTTGGCATCGCGCGCGGTGCGGGCGGCTTCGCCCAGCATGTCGTAGCTGTAGGTATAGCCGCGATCTTCGAGCTTCTTGGCTCGGCTCAGCGCGTCCTTGATCGTCTCGCCAAGGACAAACTGGCGGCCCATCTCCTTCATCGCGCGGCTGACGGCAGCGCGGATCACCGGCTCGCCCAGACGGCGCACGGCCCCGCGCAACACGCCTGCCATGCCGGGCTTTTCGTCTTCGAGCACGCGGCCCGTCAGCATCAGCGCCCAGGTCGAGGCGTTGACCATCGAGGACGAGGCCGTGCCCATGTGCTTGCCCCAGTCCGACGGTGCGATCTTGTCTTCGATCAGCGCGTCGATCGTCTCGGCATCGGGCACGCGCAGCATCGCCTCGGCGAGGCACATCAGCGCCACGCCTTCCTGCGTGGACAGGCCATATTCCGCGAGGAAATGCTCCATCAGCGTCGGTTTGGCTTCGGTCCGGATACGGCGCACGAGCTTCGCCGCGCGGGCGGAGATCTGCTTGCGATCACTCTCGCTCAGTTCGGCCTGGCCCTTTAGCCGCTCCAGAAGCGCGGCTTCTTCGGCGAATTTCGCCTGTGTCGTGAACTGATCGAACGTGTCGCCCATGCGATCCTCCCTTGAGTCTGATTGTCCGATACTATTCGATTTCCCCTAGGCGATTGGCGCAAAGATTTGCTAAGCGATGGTCTCTGGAACTTATTTTTGGAGACTCTGTAGCCCATGAGTGAAGAGATCGATGCGATCGACAGGCGAATCCTCAACGAGCTTATCGCCGATGCACGCCTTCCCGTGGCTGAGATAGCGCGCAGGGTCGGCTTGTCGAAGACGCCGGTGGCCGCGCGCATCCGCCAAATGGAGGAAACCGGGCTCATCAAGGGCTACCGGGCGATGATCTCACCGATCAAGCTGGGGCTGACCCATGTGACCTATATCGAGCTGAAATTGAGCGATACGCGCGAGACCGCGCTGAAGGCGTTCAACGCCGCGGTGCGCGCGATCCCCGAGGTCGAAGAGTGCTACATGATCGCCGGGGGCTTCGATTATCTAGTGAAGATCCGCGCCCGCGACATGGCCGATTACCGGCGGATCATGTCGGAAGAGCTGTCCACCCTGCCCCATGTCCATTCCTCGTCGAGCTATGTCGCGATGGAGACCGTGGTGGAGGCCAGCGCGCCGCCCTTGGAGTGAGGTTACAGAGGGCAGCGCCCGATCGCCGGGCGGGCGTCCCTCGTCATGTGGTCCGTACTTAATCGCGGCCAAATCCGGATGACCTCGATCCGCGCGCTGACGTCACCCAAGCGCCCGCCCGAGGGGGCGGTCGGGCGCTGCCCGGGCCGCTTCGCGGCTGTTCCGGGCAAGCAGATTGCGTTCGTTCAGATCGAGGCCCTCTCTACGCTTCCCTGTCCCTGCACGCGCATATTGGCAATAGTTGTCCACTTGGCACAGGGCGACCAGCCCCGGGCCGCGCCCGACCCTCACCACATTAGGCGCAATAGAAAAGGCGGCAGGTCTCCCTACCGCCTCTCGATCCGATCAGGTCGAACTCACTCGCCCTGTTTCTTGATCCGCCCGTCGAGCTTGGGTGCGACCGTCCCCTTGCCCTCGATATAGGTCATCACGTCATTGGCCATCAGGTTGCCGTTGCCGGCGTTCACGATGACCTTGCCGCCGCCGAGCGACGTGTAGCCGTCGCCGCCGCCCAGCATGTAATCGTTGGTCGCGACCTTGTAGACCTTGTCCTTGTCGAGCGGCTGACCGCCCACCTCGACCGAGACCACGCGCGACCCGGCCGGTGCGGAGGGATCGTAGACCACGCTCATGCCCGAGATCTGCGGGAAACGGCCCGCACCGTTCTCGACCTGGCTGAAGCCGTTCTCCAGCGCGCTCAGGAGCTGCGAGCCGGGGATCTCGGTCACCACCGTCTTGTTCCCGAAGGGCAGCTCGGTCAGCACGTCCTTGCGGGTGATCTTGTGGCCCGCATCATAGGTCGTGTCGCCCCGGATGCCGCCGCCATTGATCAGCGTCACATCGGCCTTGGTCGCGGCGCGCAGCGCATCGGCGATCAGATCGCCCATCGTGCTCTCCTGCGAGCGCACCACGTTGCGCCGCGAGTCCAGTTCGGTCTCCGACGTGCCGATCTGCTGGCCGAGATTGTCGTCGAGTTGCTGCTTGAAGCCGTTGACCAGCTTCATCGATTCCGGATCCGGCGTCACATTCGCGGTGTCGATCCAGCGGAAATCCGGGGTCCAGCTGATCTTGCGCTTGCCGTCCTTCTCGGAGATGTCGACGGTCAGATCGACCGGCATCAGGTAGCGCGCGTCGATCGAGGTCTCCACATAGGCCGTGATCCCGTCATAGAACATCGCATTGAGGTGGTCGTCGCCCGAGATGATGACGTCGAAATCCTTGCTCGCGATCAGGTCGCGGTCGTTCGACTGATCGGTCTGCACGACCCCGATCACCAGATCCGCGCCATCCTCGCGCGCCTTCTTGGCTGCTGCGATCGCGCTGTCCACGGTCGGCCCGAATTTCAGATCGCCCGAATTGGCGACCTCGGGCGTCGTGTCCTGCGCGACCGGAACGAGCGCGACCTTGAGACCGGCGATCTCTTTCATCATCACGCCGCCCAGACCCTGAACCGGCGAGCCGTCTTTCTGGGTGATGTTGATCGCGGCCCACGGGTATTTCGAGGCTTCCATCTTCTTCTCGAAATTCTGCGGGCCGAAATCGAATTCATGGTTGCCCGGCACCGCGATATCGAAGGGCACGATATTGGTCAGGTCGATCGTGTTCTGACCTTCGTCGATCCCCGACAGAAGCGAGGGCGAGAGCATGTCGCCATCGAAGACATAGAGCGTGTTGGGATTGTCCGCGCGCTCCTTCTTGGCGACCGCGTTGAGCCGGGCGAACCCGCCGCGCTCGCCGTCACCGTCGAAATTGTAGATATCGCCAACCCCGAGGATCGTGAGCTTCACCGTCTCGGCCTGAATGGGCCCGGCGGCGAGAAGCCCGGTGGAGGCGGCGCCCAGCATGAGGGCAGCCAGACGGCGCTTGAAATCGGACATTTCGGTCTCCCTGCGGAATGAATTTATTCATAGACCCCGAACGGCCGCATGGCCCGGGGCGTGGGAGAAAGCTTAGCCGCACTCTGTCATCGCGCAAACCTCAAGTCAGATGACCTCGCGTTCACGATCGGGCGCGCGCCTCTTTTCGCGTCACCCCGCGCAGATCAGCGCGCTGGGTACGCTTTCAGACCAACACGCCCGCCAAGCGCGCGAACAACGCATGCGCCGCCGCCTCGTCGATCAGGTCGACGGTGAATTGCGCGAAGGTCAGGCCGGTCTCCGGCGCGCTGGAGAACATGACGCGGACGTCCTCGCCCGACTCGGTGATCATGTCGAGCTGCCCGCCGAAGACGGTCGTGTAGCTTCCCGCGAACCCGGACATCATGGCCTCCAAAGCCTTGGCGCAGGCCACGATCTCGTCCGACGACCCTTTGACGGGCCGCAAGATCCGGTCGCTGGGGCCGATCCGCCCGGCAAGCTGCAGCCCCTCGGGCAACTCGATACCCAGTCGGAGCTGCGTGGTGGCGAGAAGCAGCGGGCTTTCCTGCTCCACCGGGGCCTCCCTCTCGGCCTCGGTTTCAGGCACGACGCCGCCGGTGACATTCGGCCCCGGCTTGAGCGCGGGCTCTCGAACGGGCTCGCGCGCAGGATCGCGAAGGGGTTTCGACGCCCGCGTGACACGACGTGGCGACACCTCGGGCGTGCGGTCGACGGGGTTCGGGTCCGGCCGATACTCGGGCTCGGCCCCGGGGGGCGCAACCGGCGCGACCGGCGCGCCCGAATTTGCGGGCTCGGAGCTGCGTTTACGCTCCCCGGGCGCGCGGAACGGCAAGATCGCCCCGCCATGTTCCGAGAGCAGCGGGGACGGCGCGTCATGGGCCCCGATCGCCAGATCCGCCTCGGTCTCGGGATCGAGCGCGTCGAGCCCGGCCACCGCGCGCCCTGTCATCGCCCCGAGCGCCGCGATCAGCGCCGCGCCGCCGCTACGCTGGAACGCTTCATCCGAAGTCTCGGCGGCACGCAACAGGTCGCGCGATCCGTGCAGAAATGCGATCCGCGAGAAATACGCCGCCGACTCGCGCTGAACCCGTGCCTTCAGCTTCGCCCGGTCCCTGTCGTTGCGCAGCTTGTCGCCACGCGAAATCGCGAGCAGGCAATCGGACGGGCGCGCAGACCCCAGACATTCGATCAGAGTCTTTTCGGTCAGCCGCCATGCCTGCGAGGCGATCGTGACCCAAATCATCACGTCGCAGGTGGCGATCAGGCCGACCTGTCCTTCGTTGAGATCCTCGGCGCAGGTCAGCGGCACCTCGACGAACTCGAACCCCTGCAGATGCGGCTGCGCGGAATAGACATAAATCTCGGAGGGCACGGCGCCGCCCTCTTCGACCTCCGCCGCGTCGATCTCCCGCCCCGTCGCGTCGCGCATCACCACGCCCGGCGTCGCACGGTAGCGCGCGACGACCGTGGGTCGCTCGGTCCGGCCCAGATTGTCGCCGATGCTGCGCGCGCGCAAAATCGCGTTGAGCACCGTGGACTTGCCGGAATTGACCTCGCCGCAGATCGCGACCCGCAACGGTGCGCGGACCGGATCGGGCGGTGCCTGATCGTGGCGGAGGTCTTGTTTGAAGATCATTTGCTTCCTTGTCCTCACGCCGCGCGGGATGCGGGCTTGCGCCGCGGCATCATCGTGCTGCTGACGGCGCTTTCGATCGCGCCGAGGTTGATCAGGCGCCGTTCCAGAACTTCCAGCTTGCTCTGGATGCGCGACGCCATCCGGCTTTGCTGGGCGGGATCACGCGCCAGCCGTTCCAACTCGGCCCGCTCCTGCTTGAGCTGCAGGGTCCGCTCGCGCACGACCATCTCCATCATCCGAACCATGACCCGCAGTCGCGACCCGCCCGCGGTCGCGCGCTCCACCAGCGTCTCGCCATAGGCTTGCAGGATCTTCTCCACCGCAGGGCGCAACTCTTCCGCCGCGACGACGCGCAGACCCTCGAGCGTCTTCTCGATATTCACGGTCGGTCCACGCCAGAAAGCCCAGCCGCGCTCCAACGCGAAATTGATCCGCAGCGCGCGCCGGGTCAGCGTCAAGGTCGAGGTGAAGGTGTCATGCGGCATATCCGCGAGGTCGATCTCTTCGCTGGGATCGTCGAACCGGTCCACGATGGTTGTGCGGCAGGCATGGATCGCATTGTCGAGCAGCACGTCGATCGCGGCCCGTGAGCGGGCGTAGCTTTTCGTCACTTCGCGTTCGAGCGCGATCTGCAACGCGGTCGTATCGGTCTCGAAGCTGCGCGGCGGACGGCCGTCGCGGATCCGATTGGTGCGCAGAACCTCCTCGAACCGGGCACGCTGACTGTTGACGAAATCCTCGATGCTCTTGTTGAGCCGCGTCTCCAACGCCGACCAGCCTCGGTTCAGCACGGATTCGATCTGGTGTTCGGCGCTCTCGACATGGTTTTCGAGCGCGCCGCGCAGCGCCTCCGTCGCCTCGATCTCGCCGGTCATCTCCTCGATCGCGGCCTCCGCCACGTCCGAGCGAATGCTCTCGATCTGCATCTGCAGCGTATCGCGTTCGCGGCGGGCGACGAATTGCATCCCCGACAGCTCCGCGCGCAAATCGCCCCGCAGCTGGGCGAGCTGCTGACGCCCCACCCCGCCATCGATCACGGCAGAGAGCACGTGTTTGACCTCTTCGACGCCCGAGGCCAGCAGAAGCCGATCGATCGGATCTTCGGGCACACGGCCGAAACGCGAATACAGATATTGCGCCAGCTCCATCGAATCCATCTCGGCGCGCGCCCAGGCGGCTTCCTCGTCGGAGCGCTGGGTGAGATCGGCGAGATAGGCACTGCCCGCGACGATCTTGAAGTCGATGTCGGGGATCGCCGCGCGCAGGCGGCGCGACACATCGGCAATCACGCGGGGCACTTCGACCGCGTAATCGTCCAACTCGTCGATCCGGTTGAGGAAGATCAGCACGTCCTTGTCGTCCTGCCGCGCGAGGATACGGATCAGGGCGAGGTCCACATCGGTCAGCGGCTGATGCGCCGAAAGCACCATGATGAACACGTCCGAGCGGTCGAGCGAGCGGCAGGTAAACTCGTCGCGCACGAGGAACGGGTCGTTCACGCCGGGCGTGTCGGTGATGATCGTCGGCACCTGAAACTCGGGTAAGCGCATGTAGATATGGGCGCTTTTCGTCAGCGCGGCGAACCGGCCAAGCGCCTCGCGATCCAGCCCGTCATCCGCGCCCGGCCCGGCACAGACATAGCGCTGCAACAGGTCGGGGGCGAGGAAGTCGTAGTCGTGCTGCTGCCCCAGAAGCGTGTGGTAATGCTTGCCGAGCCGCCGTTGCGCGCGCCGGCGCATCTGCTCGGACTGCTCGCGCAGGATGTCGGTATCGAATCCCGGCAGCAGCTCTTCGGTCAGTTGCCGGATGCGCGTGCCACCATTGATGATCTCGTCCCAATCGGCTTCCGAGAAGAACTCGAACCGGGCCCCCGTCACCGGATCTTCCGGCAGGTTGATGCGCATGTTCGTCACGACCGAGGTCCACGGATTCACGTCCGAGGGCAGGAAGTCATGCTGGTGCAGGAAGGCGTTGAGGAAGGTCGACTTGCCCGCCTTCACCTGCCCGATCACCGCCACGCGCGCCGCCCAGTCATGCAGCCGCAAGCGCAGATCGCGGATGCGCGGACGGGCGCTGCGTTCGA
Source organism: Thioclava sp. F42-5 (assembly GCF_002213195.1). Taxonomy (NCBI): domain Bacteria; kingdom Pseudomonadati; phylum Pseudomonadota; class Alphaproteobacteria; order Rhodobacterales; family Paracoccaceae; genus Thioclava; species Thioclava sp. F42-5. Next base: position 240,885 of record NZ_NBNZ01000006.1, on the reverse strand, counting down.
CGGCGGTTTCCACCTGGTCGAGCGTGCCGTCGAGAAAGTCGAGTTCCTTACGCAGTTGCGGGGCGATCTTCATGGCGTGCTCCTCCTCGTCGCGTAGGCCGGCTCGGGTTCGTCCGCGGCTCTGGCATCGAGCCGGTCAAGCAGATGTTCGACATGGGCGAGGACATCTGCGGCATCGGTAAAGGCGTGACCCGCCGTGAGTTCCTCCCACAGCGCGCGGGCCGGGCCCGGCATCGAGGCGGGCTCTGCGGGCGGGTAGTCGGGCAGCGGCGAGTCGAGGATCAGCGGCTCGGCATCGGTCACCTCGGGCAGCTCCGCGCCCTCCGCCTTTATCAGGCGCGCCGAGCGCAGACGGCGCGGCTTGACCGGCATGCGCGGCTTCGGGAAAGCGATCACGTCGCGCTCGCGCACGAATTTGGCGACCGTCTCGTTGGTCTCTCCCGATGGTTGGCCGATCTGGCCGATCAGCCGCTCGATCTCGCGCCCGATCTGCGCGACGTCCTGCGCGTCGGTCAGTGCCGCCAGACGGATCGTCGGGAAAACCTCCCCCGCCTCGCGCTGAACCCGGCGCATCAGGCGCGCGCGGGTGCGTTCGTCGGGCAGACGGTCGCCATGGGTCACGACGAGCATCGGCTGCTCGAGAAGCGCCTGGGGCATCGCGTCCCAGACCGCCTTCTCGCTTTGCCGCCACGCCTGCGTAGCGTTGGTGCACCAGATCACGAGATCGGCATAGCGCAGCATCCGCTGCCAGCTTTCCATCGGCATGTTCGGGTCCGACGAACCGGGCGTGTCGATGATGTCGATCCGCTCGAGGATCGGCGCACCATGCGCGATCACGCAGTAGCGCGCCTTTTCCAGATTGAGCTGCGCCAGATCGCAAAGCGGGCGCGCGACCTCCTCCTTGTCGATCCAGATCTGCCCCCGGTCCCTGCCGTGCACCAGCCAGATCGGCGGCAGGGCGGTCGCGGTGACATGCGAGGGCAGCACCTTCTCGCCCAGCAACCCGTTGATGAGACTGGTTTTGCCAGCCGAGAATTCGCCCGCCACCAGCACCCGCAGCTTGCGCGGTTTCGCGGCTGCTTGCGGGCTCTGGGCACTCGTGAGGTCCGGCAAGGCAGGGCGTTCGCGTTTGCGCATCGAGTTCATGCCGAGAGCCTTTCCTTGTCGTGTCCCGCCGCGCCCGAGAGGCAGCGCTCGCGCACCGCCTTGCAGAACTGACCCTGATCGAAAACGAAGCGCTCCACGATCTCGCGGCTGCGCGCGATGGCGGGGTCGAAATACTCGGTCATCAGGTCTTCGATCAGCGGCGTGGTTTCCGCGATTATCACATCGCGGTAGCGCGCCTGTGCCGCGCCCTTGCGATTGAACCGCCAATAGCGACGCCACCACGCGCCCTGCATATCCAGCGTGATCATTCGCGCGAGCACCGTCGGCGCGCGATGTTGCGGCTGTTCGGGGAAGCGGCTCACATCGGCCTCGCGGATCACGCCGAACTCGGCAGCGAGGAAGCTGTCGATCCCGTCGCTGACCATGTCGAGCGCCGCCTCGCCCTTGCGCCGCAGCCGCGCGCAATTGGACGCGAAGGCGGTCTTCATCGCCATGCGCAGCGAAGTCGGATCATGGGTCCACGCGCCGATCTCGCCATAGGTGTCGATATGCGACTGCAGCGCCTCTAGCGCCGAGGCCACGAATTGCTCCTGCGCCCGGTCGAGCCGCTCGCGCAGCTCCGCACGAAGGTCCGCGGCATCACGGTTGAAGGCGGAGACGGCCTCTTCCTCGATCTCGGCAAGGCGCATCATCAGTTTGGACTCGCTGAGGATGGTGGAGGGATCAGCCACGCGGGCGACGCTATCCACGGTCTCGGCGCGCTCGATGATGCGCTCCAGCTCGTCCTGCACATCGCCAAGCACCGCCTGCCCCGGCCCGTCGACGATCCGCTTGACCACCGCCTGCATCAACGCACCGATCCCGGACGCTTCCATCGCCCGCTGGCGCAACTCGGTCTCGCTGGTGGGCGTGGGGCCGGTCATCTTCTCCAGCGCCGCGCGGCTGGCGGGCGCCATCTCGTTCACATCGCCCATAGCGCAATTGGCCCAGTAGCCCGAGCCGAACAGGATCTCGATCTCCTCGCCCAGCCCCATGCGCCCCAGCGTCTTGCGGATCGAGCCGCGGATCGCGGCCTGCGCCCCGCGCGGGTCTTCCAACTCGTCGATGCGGTTGACGAAGATCACCACCTCGCGCGCATCGATCGCGCAGATGATGCGCAGCAGCGCGAGATCCATCGTGGTCAGAGCCTGATGGGCGGAGAGCACGACGATACAGGCGCGGCTGTCGCCGATGGCATTGAGCGTTATCTGCTCGCGCATCATGAAGGTGTCGTTCACACCCGGCGTGTCGCGCAGACACAAGCCGCGCGGCAGATGCGGCAGATCGAGATAGAGATCGGCGGATTTCGTCAGATCGGCATAGGTGCCTTCGCTCGCGCCCTCGGCCAGATCGTCAGGATCGCCGTAGCAGATATATTGATCCAGCACCGCCTTATCGAGCGTCGGGAAGGCGCGGCTGGTGCCGAGAAGTTCCTCGAACTGCTCGCCAAGCCTCGCCTCGGTCGCGTTGCGCATCGCGGTGACCTGTTTGCGCACGCTCTCGGCCTCGGTCTCGAAGCCCGCGCGGTTGGCCATCTCGCCCAGACGCCCGCCGGTCGCCACAAGCCGATCCCATTCGTGACGGTCGAAGAAACGAAACAGCGCGCGCGTGTCCATCGGGCGGTGGCGCGCGTTCAGATGCAGCGCCGTGATCACCGAGGTCCAAGGGTTCACATCCGAGGGCAGCATCCCCGGCTTGCCGATCAATGCGTTGAGAAGTGTGCTCTTTCCCGCTTTGACCTGGCCGATGACGCTGACGGTCGGCTCGAACGCGTCGATCATCTCGAGCACGCTGTCGAGCTGGTCCTCGACGAAGCCGAGATCGGCGTCCGAGACATCCTTTACGGCCTGTTCGAGCTGGTCGAGCGTCTCCCAGTATGAATTGAGCGCCTCGAAACCGCGGCGATGCCAATCAAAGATGGAATTCGCTTCATACACGAGGGGCACTCCTTTCCGCAGGGGCGATGCGGTCTTGGGCGGAAACGGTTCGGCACACCCCATGCCGCCCGAGACCGCCAACGTTACAGGGACGGCGCGCGCCCCCTTCTTGGCGACGCACCGGCTGGGTCGGTTCGTGCTTAAGTTCTGTTGTGCACTCTTGTCCGAAATGCGGCAGAGATTATGGCAGAGCGACCATAATTGCCGTCCGGGGCAGCGCGCGGCGCATTTCCCCGATCACGATTTTTCGCCTGTTTTCTTTGCTTTGCTGGGTCGATGCGAAATATGTGACGCAAGGGAAGTCTCGTTTCGGCCCTATTTCCCTGCGTATTCACGAATTTGTGAGCGTTTCCGGTTATCGCGCGTTACCGCAGGTTTTCCGTGGATTGTTTACACATGATCCGTCTATCGCGCACCGTCATCAAAGCTTCACTTGATCCGACTCTCTTATTTCGTAAAACCTCGAAATATGGACGAGATGACACCCCAACGGCTCACCGTGCTGGGCCACGCGCAACGCCTAGCGATCTTCCGGCTGCTGATGCGCCGGTATCCCGACCGGCTGCCCGCAGGCGAAATCGGCGCGGCGCTGGGGCTGAAACCCTCCACGCTCTCGGCCTATCTCGCAGCCCTCGCCGAAGTCGGGCTGATCGGTCAGACGCGGGCCGGCACTTCGCTGCGCTACGGGATCGAGATGGAGACCGTGCGCAACCTCTTCGACGCGCTTCTGATCGACTGCTGTCAGGGACGCCCCGATATCTGCTCTCCCCTCACGCAACCCGATCCCAGCGGAGACAGCCGCATGACGCAATCTGCAACGGGCCGAAAATTCAACGTGCTTTTCATCTGCACCGGCAATTCGGCGCGCTCCATCCTTGCCGAGACGATCCTGCGAGACCGGGCGGGCGACCGGTTCAAAGCCTATTCGGCGGGCACGAAACCCTATTCAGAGCTGAACCCTTTCGCGGTGCAGGTGCTGCGCGACAAGGGCCATGACGTGGAGCCGCTGCGCGCGAAAAACATCTCCGAGTTTCAGGGAGAGGACGCGCCGGTACTCGATTTCGTCTTCACTGTCTGCGATCTCGCCGCCAACGAGGAATGCCCGCCCTGGCCCGGCCAGCCGATCAGCGGCCATTGGGGGATGCCCGACCCGGTAAAGGCGACCGGCACCGAGGCCGAACGCGCGCTGGCGTTCCAGCAGGCCTATGGCGCGCTTCACCGCCGGATCGAGGCCTTCGCCGCCCTGCCGCTTACCACGCTCGACCGCATCGCGCTGCAATCCGCCGTCGATGACATTGGCCGCAACTGAAGGACTGACCATGACCACCTACGCCCTCAATGGCCTCGGCCGCATCGGAAAACTCGCCTTGAAGCCGCTGCTGGAGTGCGGTGCGAAGATCGCATGGATCAACGACGCGGTGGGCGATGCGGCGATGCAAGCGCATCTGCTGGAATTCGACTCCGTTCATGGCCGCTGGGACGCGGAGTTTTCGAGCGACGCGAACAGCGTCACCATCGACGGCACCCGCCTGCCCTTCATCGGCACGCGCAACATCGAGGACCTGCCGCTGGACGGGGTCGACGTGGTGATCGACTGCACCGGCGTCTTCAAATCCGAAGCCGCGCTCGCCCCCTATTTCGCCGCCGGCGTGAAGAAGGTCGTCGTCTCGGCCCCGGTGAAGGACGGCCCGACCGCGAATATCGTCTATGGCGTGAACAATGACGCCTACGATCCGGCTGCGCATAGCATCGTGACGGCGGCCAGCTGCACCACCAATTGCCTCGCCCCGGTGGTGAAGGTGATCCACGAGAACCTGGGGATCAAGCACGGGTCGATCACCACGATCCATGACGTGACCAACACCCAGACCATCGTTGATCGCCCCGCGAAGGACCTGCGTCGCGCGCGTTCGGCGCTCAATTCGCTGATCCCGACCACGACCGGCTCGGCCACCGCGATCACGCTGATCTACCCCGAGCTGAAGGGCCGCCTGAACGGCCATGCGGTGCGCGTGCCGCTTCTGAACGCCTCGCTCACCGATTGCGTCTTCGAGGTCGAGCGCGAAACGCGTGCCGAAGAGGTCAACGCGCTGTTCAAAGCCGCCGCTGAGGGCGAGCTGCACGGCATCCTCGGCTACGAGACGCGCCCGCTGGTGTCGTCTGATTACACCAACGACATCCGCTCCTCGATCATCGACGCGCCCTCGACGATGGTCGTGAACGGCACGCAGGTGAAGGTCTATGCGTGGTATGACAACGAGATGGGCTATGCCTACCGGCTCGCCGATGTCGCACTGATGGTGGGAGCCTCGCTGTGACCGACCACCCCGCCAGCCGCCCCGAAGGCTTCTCCGCCTATATCGCGGTGACGGCGGCCTATTGGGCCTTCATGCTCACCGATGGCGCGCTCCGGATGCTGGTGCTGCTGCATTTCCACACGCTCGGCTTCTCGCCGGTGCAGCTGGCTTACCTGTTCATCCTGTATGAAGTCGCGGGGATGGTCACGAACCTCTCGGCGGGCTGGATCGCGGCGCGGTTCGGGCTGGTTTCGACGCTCTATGCGGGGCTGTCGCTGCAGGTCGTGGCGCTGATCGCACTGGCGCAACTGAACCCGGGTTGGGCGATTGGCGCCTCCGTCACGTATGTGATGATCGTGCAGGGCCTCAGCGGGGTCGCGAAGGACCTTGCCAAGATGTCCTCGAAATCGGCGGTGAAGCTGCTGGCGCCCACCGACAATGGCGGGCTCTTCAAATGGGTCGCGGTGCTGACCGGGTCGAAGAACGCAGTGAAGGGCGTGGGCTTCCTGCTGGGCGCGGCGCTGCTGGCGGCGCTCGGCTTCGATTACGCGGTGGTCGCGATGGCGGTGGTGCTGGCGCTGATCCTCGCCGCAATCGTCGTGGCGATGCCGCCGGGCCTGCCGCGCGGGCGCAAGGGCGCGAAATTCTCCGAGGTTTTCTCGAAATCGGCCAATGTGAACTGGCTCTCCGCGGCGCGGGTTTTCCTGTTCGGCGCGCGCGACGTCTGGTTCGTCGTCGGCATCCCGATCTATTTCTACGCGGTTCTGTCGGACGGGACAGACGCGGGCGACCGCGCGGCCTTCTTCCTCGTGGGCACCTTCATGGCGCTCTGGATCATCCTCTACGGCGCGGTGCAGGCCGCCGCCCCGCGCATCCTGAAGGCCAAATCCCGCCCCGAAAGCGCACTGATCGGGGCCGCGCGGCACTGGGCGCTGGCGCTGCTTGCCGTGCCTGCGCTCCTCAGCGCCGCCGTGCTGATCGACCCGACGCCATCGCTGTGGCTCAGCACCGTGCTGGTCGTGGGTCTGCTGGTCTTCGGCGCGATCTTCGCGGTGAATTCCTCGCTCCACTCCTATCTCATCCTCGCCTTCACGCAGGCCGAGCGGGTGACGATGGATGTGGGCTTCTACTACATGGCCAATGCGGGCGGGCGGCTGATCGGCACGCTGCTGTCGGGGCTGAGCTACCAGATGGGTGGGCTGGGTGCCGTGATGATCACCGCGACGGGGATGGTGGCCTTCAGCGCGCTGGCGGCGGGGCGGCTCTCAGCGCAAAGCCCCGCATAAGCCTGTGAGCGGAGATGGACATTCCCGGCTCTCCGCGCTTTTCTGAGCGGCGGAGGAAAGCGGCCCCCGCGCCGCTTGCAAAATGGGAGGAGAGCCGGTGCTGTCACGCGGCAAGGATTACGCGGCCACGCGGGCTGCGTTTCGATGGGACATACCCGAACGCTACAATATCGGCGTCGACACGTGCGACAAATGGGCCGCGCGCGAGCCTGACCGCGTCGCGCTGATCGAGGTCGAAGAGGATGGCTACGGCGCAGTGCGCGAGACCACCTTTGGCGCGTTGCGCGAGGCCTCGAACCGCTTCGCCAACGTGTTGGCCGGGCGGGGCGTAGGCGGCGATGGGCGCGAGACCGGCGACCGGGTAGCGATCCTGCTGCCGCAACGCCGCGAGACCGCCATCGCTCATATCGCGGCCTTCAAGGCGGGCTGCGTCTCGCTGCCGCTGTTCACCTTGTTCGGCCCCGAGGCGCTGCTGCACCGGCTGCGCGACAGCGGCGCGCGGGTGCTGGTGACCGACCCGGCGAGTTACGAGGTGATCGCCGCAATCCGCTCCGAATTGCCCGATCTGGAGACGGTTTTCGTCACCGATGGCGGCGGGACGCAACCGGAAGGCGCCGCGGATTTCGACGCCGCTCTCGCCGAGGCTTCGCCCAAGTTCACCCCCGTCGATACCAGCGCCGAAACCCCCGGCGTGCTCATCTACACCTCGGGCACGACGGGCAATCCGAAAGGCGCGCTCCATGCCCATCGGGTGCTGCTGGGCCACCTGCCCGGCGTCGAGATGAGCCACGATTTCCTGCCGCAGGCGGGCGACCGCATCTGGACGCCCGCCGATTGGGCGTGGATCGGCGGGCTCTTGGACGTGCTGCTCCCGGCGCTGCATCACGGTGTGCCGGTCGTGGCTTGCCGCTTCCGCAAGTTCTCGGCGCAGGCGGCGGCCGATCTGATCCGGCGTCTGGGCGTGCGCAACGCTTTCCTGCCGCCCACCGCGCTGAAGATGATGAAAGCCGACCCGGAGAGCCTGTCTTGGAGCCTCAATATGCGCTCAGTCGCCTCGGGGGGCGAACCGCTGGGCGCGCAACTCCTCGACTGGGGGCGCAAGGCGCTTGGCGTCACGATCAACGAATTCTACGGCCAGACGGAGTGCAACATGGTGGTCTCGTCCGCCGCGAGCCTTGATGCGCCCGAACCGGGTGCTATGGGCTGGCCGGTGCCGGGCCACGAGGTCGCGATCGTCGACAGCCAGACGGGTCAGATCCTGCCCGATGGCGAAGAAGGCGCGATCGCGGTGCGCGCGCCCGACCCCGTGATGTTTCTCGGCTATTTCAATCAGCCCGAGGCGACAGAGGCGAAATTCGTGACCGGCCTCGACGGGCGCTGGCTGCTGACCGGCGACCGGGGCGTCAGCGGCGCAGACGGCAGGCTGCGCTTCATCGGGCGCGACGACGACATCATCTCGACCGGCGGCTACCGTGTCGGCCCCGCCGAAATCGAGGATTGCCTGATCTCCCATCCGGCGGTGCAGATGGCGGGCGTCGTAGGGCAGCCCGATCCGCTGCGCGGCGAGATCGTCGCGGCCTTCGTCACGCTCTGCCCCGGCCATGCCGATACCGAGGCGCTGCGCGACGACCTTGCCGCCCATGTCCGCGCACGGCTCGCGAAATACGAATACCCCCGCGCGATCTACGTGATCGACGACATGCCCGTGACCACCACCGGCAAGATCATCCGCAACGCGCTACGCGCCCGCCTACCCAAGGAGCCCGCCCAATGAGCCCCGTCCTATTCGAGACCCGCGGCAACATCGCGATCATCACCCTCAACCGCCCCGAACGGCGCAACGCGATCAATGCCGAAGCTGGCCACGCTTTGGCCGAGGCGGTAGCCCGTCTGGAAGCGGATGACGCGCTACAGATCGGTATCCTTCGCGGCGAAGGCGCGGTGTTCTGCGCGGGCATGGACCTCGCCGCTTTCGCCGAAGGTAAGGTCGAGGAGTTACTATTTGCTGAAGGCGGTTTCGGCGGCCTGACCCAATCCCACCGCAGCAAGCCGATCATCGCCGCCTGTCACGGCGCGGCGCTCGCGGGCGGGTTCGAACTCGCCTTGGGCTGCGACATGATCGTGGCGGAAGACGGCTGCCGCTTCGGCCTGCCAGAAGTGCTGCGCGGTCTGGTTGCGGGCGCGGGCGGCGCGTTGCGGCTGGCGAGCCTCATCCCCCCGGCCCGGGCGCGCGAATTGCTGCTGACGGGGCGGCTTTTCGACACGGCGGAGGCGTGGGAGCTGGGCCTGATCGCCCGCCGCGCCGAGGCCGGGCAGGCATTTGACGCGGCGCTCGCGCTGGCCGAGGAGGTCGCGAAGAACGCGCCCTTGGCCCTGCGCGAAACCCTGCGGCTGTCGCGCGAGATCGAGCGCCGCGCGGTCGATCCTCTCTGGGAGGAGAACGCGCGGACCTTGAAGGCCGTGATGGAGAGCGAGGACGCCGCCGAAGGCGCGCGAGCCTTCCTCGAGAAACGCGCGCCGGAGTGGTCCGGGAGATAAGGGCCGCACCCGAGCCTTGGGGTGAGCCGCGTCTCGGAAGGGTTCCAGTGGAAGGCTTCAGCGGCGAACGCGCCGCGCGGCGCGGCGCACGGGGCGTCTGTGTTTGGCGAATAGGGACGCGCCCGAGCCTCGGGTGGGCGCTTCGTTCCCGTCGACGCTCGGCACTTTATCTCGCAAGCCCGGACGACGGTAATGCCCGCGATGACATCGCCAATGCGCCCTCTCGGGGGGAGGACCGGCCGCGGCCCGGGGCTGGTCGCCCCGTGCCAAAATCAGACCTGAGAGCGTTTCACAAAATGAAAAGGCCCGAGGCGCATCGCCCCGGGCCCCTTTTCTTAACTCCGAACGGTACTCGAAAGCGCCGCCCGGCCCTTATGTCTCCGCCGCGGCCAAGAACGCCTTTCGGCGTTCGACCCGCTCGCGGATCTTTTCGACATCGGCGATCGGCGTCGCGGCCAGCAGCGTCTTGGTATATTCGTGCTGCGGATTGGCGAAGATCTGATCGCGCGAGGCGTATTCCACCACCTCGCCCGCATTCATCACCATCACCTCATCCGCGAAATAGCGCACGACCGAGAGGTCATGGCTCACGAAGATATAGGACAGGTCGAACTCGTCCTGCAGGTCTTTGAGCAGGTTCAGCACCTGCGCCTGCACCGACAGATCGAGCGCCGAGACCGGCTCGTCCAGCACGAGGATCTGCGGGTTCAGCATCAGCGCGCGCGCAATCGCGATCCGCTGGCGCTGGCCGCCCGAGAACATGTGCGGGTAGCGGTTGTAGTGCTGCCGCTCGAGGCCGACCTTCTCCAGCATCTCCTCGGCGCGCTTGCGGCGCTCCTTGGCGGGGATGTCGGTATTGATGATCAGCGGCTCGGTCAGCACCTCGCCCACCTTCTGGCGCGGGTTGAGCGACGAATAGGGGTTCTGGAAGACGATCTGAACCTTGGCGCGCAGTTCGGACGTCACCTTGGTTTCCTTGATGTCGATCTTCTCGCCCTGGATATACAGATCGCCCGAATTGGCCGGGTCGATCAGCGTCAGGATACGCGCCAGCGTGGACTTGCCGCAGCCGGACTCGCCGACGATGGCCAGCGTCTTGCCCTGCTCGAGCGAGAAGGAGATGCCGTGCAGCGCCCGGATCGTCTTCGCCCCGCGCAGGAACCCGCCCGAGACGATGTAGTCGCGCGTGATGTCGCGCCCTTCGAGGATCACACTCATTGCACGCCCTCCCAGCCATCGGCGACGGTCAGCAGACGGTCCCCGGTCGCGTTCTCCGGCAGCGCGGCCAGAAGCGCGCGCGTATAGGGATGCTGCGGGTTCTCGAAGAGTGAGAGCACGTCGGCCTCCTCCAGTTTGCGGCCCTTGAACTGGACCGAGACCCGGTCGGCGGTCTCGGCCACGACGCCCATGTCATGGGTGATCATGATCAGCCCCATGCCGTATTCTTCCTGCAGGCTCATCAGCAGATCGAGGATCTGCTTCTGGATCGTCACGTCGAGCGCGGTCGTCGGCTCGTCGGCGATCAGCAGGCGCGGCTTGCAGGCGATGGCCATCGCGATCATCACGCGCTGGCACTGCCCGCCCGAGAGCTGGTGCGGATAGCTGTTCAGCCGCCGCTCCGGGTCGGGGATGCCGACCTGTTCGAACAGCTCCAGCGCGCGTTTGCGGGCATCCTTGCCCTTCAGGCCAAGATGACGCGTCAGCACTTCCTCGACCTGGAAACCACAGGTGAAGGAGGGGTTGAGCGAGGAGATCGGCTCCTGGAAGATCATCGAGATTTCCTTCCCGATGATCTGGCGACGTTCGCGGCCAGACATTTTCAGCATGTCGCGCCCGTCATAGGTGATCTCGTCGGCGGTGATCGTCGCGGTGGGCGGCAAAAGCCCCATCACGGCGAGCATAGAGACCGATTTGCCCGAGCCGGATTCGCCCACGATGGCGAGCACTTCGCGGCCGGAGACCTCGACATCGATCCCGTCCACGGCGCGGAAAGCGCCCTGAGCGGTGTCGAATTCGACGGTGAGATTGCGGATTTTCAGCAAGGACATTGGCTCAGCTCCGCTTCAGTTTCGGATCGAGCGCGTCACGAAGGCCGTCGCCCATCAGGTTGATCGCCAGCACCGTCACGAGGATCGCGATACCCGGGAAGGTCACGACCCACCATGCGCGCAGGATGAACTCGCGCGCTTCCGACAGCATCGTGCCCCATTCCGGCGTCGGCGGCTGCGCCCCCATGCCGAGGAAGCCGAGCGCCGCCACGTCGAGGATCGCGTTCGAGAAGCTCAGCGTGCCCTGCACGATCAGCGGCGCGAGACAGTTCGGCAGCACCGTACGGAACATCAGGCGCATATGGCCTGCGCCCGCGACCTGTGCGGCCATGACGTAATCGCGGTTCTTCTCGGACAGCACCGCGGCCCGCGTCAGGCGCGCGAAATGCGGCTGGTAGACGATGGCGATGGCGATCATCGCATTGATCAGGCCCGGGCCGAGCACCGCCACGAAGACGAGCGCGAGCAGCAGCGACGGGAAGGCGAGGATGATATCCATCACCCGCATGATCACGGTATCGACCCAGCCGCCGAACCAGCCGGCGAGCAGGCCGAGGAGCACGCCCACGGAGAGCGCGAGCAGCACGACCATCACGCCGATGAACAGCGAGAAGCGCGCGCCGAACAGCAGGCGCGAAAGGATGTCGCGCCCGACCGCGTCGGTGCCCATCAGGAACGTCCCGTTCGCGTCATGGGTCAGCGGACCGGCCAGAAGCGCGTCACGGAACTGCGTATCGGGATCGAAGGGCGCGACCAGCGGCGCCGCGATCGCGGCCAGCGCGATCAGCACGAACACCACCAGACCCAGAACGGCCCCACGGTTTTCCTTGAAATAGAACCAGAACTCGGCGAATTGCGCGCGGCGCGTGCCGGCCGGGATATCGGTTTCGATCACTTCGGACATGTCACTCACCTATGCCGGATACGCGGATTGATCAGACCGTAGAGCAGATCCACGATCAGGTTCACGAACATCACGATCAGCGCGATCATCAACAGCCCGCCCTGCACGGAGGGGTAGTCGCGCCGCGAAATCGAGTCGACCATCCATTTGCCGATGCCCGGCCAGGAGAAGATCGTCTCGGTCAGGATCGCGCCCGCCATCAGCATGCCGACCTGAAGGCCGATCGTGGTGATGACCGGGATCATCGCATTGCGCAGCGCGTGGACGCCCACGACGCGGCGCGGCGGCATCCCCTTGGCGCGTGCGGTGCGCACGTAATCCTCGCCCAGCACTTCAAGCATGGCCGAGCGGGTCTGGCGCGCGATCACCGCGAGCGGGATCGTCGCCAGCACGATCGCGGGCAGGATCAGGTGGCTCAGCGCCGAGGTGAGCGCGCCGGACTGCCCCGACATCAGCGCATCCCAGATCATGAAGCCGGTGCCGTTGGGGAAGTAATACATCAGCGAGATGCGCCCCGAGACCGGCGTCCATTGCAGAATGCCGGAGAAGAGGATGATGAGCAGCAGGCCCCACCAGAAGATCGGCATCGAATAGCCCACCAGCGCCGTGCCCATCGTCGCCTGATCGAACCACGAGCCGCGCTTGATTGCAGCCATCACGCCGATCGGAACGCCGATCACCACGGCGAGGAACATCGCGCAGACGCCCAGCTCCAGCGTGGCCGGGAAGAGTGCGAAGAACTCACCGAGCACGGGTTTGTGGGTCACGAGGCTGTCGCCGAGATTGCCATGGGCGAGTTGCCAGATGAACTCGAGATATTGCTGCCAGAGCGGGCGATCGAAGCCCAGCTGATGCGCCAGCTCGGCATGGCGTTCGGGGCTCAGCCCGCGCTCGCCTGCCATCAGCAGCACGGGATCCCCGGGCAGCACCCGAACGAAGCCGAAAGCCACGATCGTGATGCCGATCAGCGTAGGGATCAGCCAGAGGATCTTGCCGATTATGAAACGTAACATGTCACCGGTCCTGTTTGCGGTTCTCTGCGGAACCTTCGTGGAGCCCCTGCCCGCCGCACACTGTCGCGCCCGCGGTCATCGGTCTCCGATGTTTGGCCCCTGAAAGTATTGCGAGGCGCCCGGTCTCCCGGACGCCTCAATCAGACGGGTATTCTCAGGATCACTCCGAGATGTCCACCCCATAGAAGTCGTGACCGCCCAGCGGGCTCATCACGTAGCCGGTGACCTTCTTGGACATCGGCATGAACACGGTCGAGTGGGCGATGGTGTCCCACGGCGCCTGTTCCTTGAAGACTTCCTGAGCCTCTTTGTAGAGCTTGGTGCGCTCGGCCTGATCGTTGCTCTGACGTGCCTTGGTGATCAGATCGTCGAATTTCTGATTGCACCAGAAGGCACGGTTCGCACCGCTTTCGGCCGCCGAGCAGCCCAGCAGAACCGCGAGGAAGTTGTCCGGGTCGCCGTTGTCGCCGGTCCAGCCGAGAATCACCGCGCCGTCACGGCTCGGGTCTTTCGACTTCTTCAGGTACTCGCCCCACTCGTAGGAGACGATGTTCGCCTTCACGCCGACCTTGGCGAGATCCGACTGCATCAGTTCCGCGGTGCGGCGCGCGTTCGGCATGTAGGGCCGCTGCACGGGCATCGCCCAGATGTTCATCTCGAGATCCTTCACGCCGGCATCCTCGAGCATTTTCTTAGCCTGCTCAGGATCGTAGGCGTCGTCCTTGATGTCCTTGTTATAGGACCACATGGTCGGCGGGATCGGGTTCTTGGCAACCTGGCCCGCGCCCTGGAAGACCGCGTCGATGATCGCGTCCTTGTTGATCGCCATGTTCAGCGCCTTGCGGACTTCGACCTTGTCGAACGGAGCCTGCGTGGTGTTGTAGGCGAGGTAGGCCACGTTCAGACCGGGCTGCTCGTCGACCTTGATGTTCGAGTCGTCCTTGAGCGCCTGGATGTCGGCCGGCGCCGGGTACGGCATGATCTGGCACTCGCCCGCCTGCAGCTTCTGCATGCGCACCGCCGGATCGGGGGTGATCGCGAAGATCAGGTCGTCGACCGGGGTCTTGCCCTTGAAGTAGTCCGGATTCGCCTTGTAGCGGATCACGGCGTCCTTCTGGTAAGCCACGAAGGAGAACGGGCCGGTGCCGACGGGCACGTTGTTGATGTCGGCCTTGCGGTCTTCGCCGGCGAGCTTGTCGGCATATTCCTTCGACAGGATCGACGCGAAGTCCATCGCGAGGTCGGCGAGGAACGGCGCGTTCGGCTCGGACAGGGTGAACTTCACCGTGTAATCGTCGACTTTCTCGATCGATTTGATGATCGTCGGCATATCCATGCCGGCATAGTATTCATAGGAAACGCCCGGCGCGTAAGCGTAATAGGGGTTGTCCTTGTTGCCCTGACGGTCGAACGAGAAAATCACGTCATCGGCGTTGAAATCGCGGCTCGGGGTGAAGCCCTCGACCGAGTGGAATTTCACGCCCTTGCGCAGGTTGAACGTGTAGGTGAGGCCGTCATCCGAGACTTCCCAGCTTTCCGCGAGGCCCGGTTCGATCTCGGTCGTGCCCGGCTTGAATTCGACGAGCTGGTCATAGACGGGGTGCGAAGAGGCGTCGAACGTCGTCCCCGAAGTATAGGGCGCGGGATCGAAGCCTTCCGGCGACGCTTCCGAGCAGTAAACGAGCGTCTTGGCGCCGGCCCCGCCTGCGGTCATCATCACCGCGGCAGCCCCCGCCAAAAGCATCGAGCGAATGGTCATGGTCTGTCCTTCCTGTTGGTTGGTCTTTTCGTGTGTGCCGCCGCCCCCTCAACGGTCGCGCGGACGCGACATCGTGGGACGGTTCAAACACAAACTGGTGAGGAGTAAATCGTGCTTTGATCACGTGGTCAATGAATGCCGTGACGTCGCGGGTCACGAGCGGGTGAAGCTTTCGTGCGTCCGAGGCACGGGGTCACGCCGCAGCGCGCCGTTCGCCGCCTCAATCGAGCGGGATCACGTCCACCGCCTGCGCGCTTTGCTGACCGCCCGCCCCGCGCATCGCCCCGCGCAAAGGCGGCACGTCGTCATAGTCGCGCCCATAGCCGACGGTGATGTAATCCTCGCCCGCATATTGATCGTTCGTGGGGTCGAATTCGATCCAACCGGTCTCCGCGCCCGCCCATGCGCGCACCCAGGCATGCATCGCATCCGCGCCTTCCAGACGCGGTTGGCCGGGCGGCGGATAGGTTCGCAGGAAGCCCGAGACGTAGCCCGCAGGGATGCCCACCCCGCGCAGGCAGGAGATCATGATATGGCTGAAATCCTGGCAGACGCCGTGGCGGTTCGCGAAAGCCTCCGCCGCAGGCGTGTTGACATCGGTCGCGCCCGCATCGAAGCGCATCTCCCGGTGCAGCGCACGCCCCAATGCCTCGATCGCGCCACGCGCGGTCTGGCCCGGCTGCAACTGCGCCCGGGCGAACTCGGTCATCGCCTTGGTCGGCGAGGCGCGGCGCGAGGGCGCGAGGAAGTGATGCGGCGCGTCGGGCGCGAGGCTGCGAAATTGCGCGATCTCCTGCGCCAGTTCCTCGCGCGGCGACGACAGGTCCAGCCCCGGCTCCGCCAGCCCGCGCTCAATCTTGGCGTTCAGCGTCACTCCGATCTCGGCGACCGGCGCGTGCCAGACCGCCGAGGTCATGCCATTGCCGAAGAAATCGCGCGACTCGTGACGCTCGTCGGGCGGAGGATCGAAGCTGAGCACCCGCGATGTGACGGTTTGCAGCCCCGCGATGTCCGAGGGTAGCACCCGCAGCAGGGTCCGCGCATGATCCGATGGCGCGTTATACCTGTAGGTCAACTTCAGCTTCACCTCGTAACGCATAGGATCACCTCAGATATTTCTGCGACACGAGATCGGAGAGCCGGAACAGGTCCGACCGGATCTGCTGTAACATCTGCAGCGTGACCTCCTCGGGCTCGATCACCGAGAGCTGGGTGCGCAGCGGCATGAGCGCGCGCAGCAGATCGCCCGGACGCCCGGCGACCTCCGCACCGGGAAGTTCATCAAGAAGCGCTTTCAAACCGTTGATATGGAAAAGAATTGCGCGCGGATTGGCGGCGTCGAGCACCAGCAGGTCCAGCACCGTCTCCAAGTTGGTGCGCACCCGGTAGCGGCGCTGGTGGGTGATGACGCTGTCGGCCACCTCCACCGCCAGATCGAGCGCTCCTTCCGGTGCGTCCTCGGCGGTGAAACGGATCAGCAGCGCGGCCAGCCCGTCGGCGCGCTCCAGCGCCCGCCCGATCGACAGGAAGCGCCAGCCCTCGAAGCGATACATGTTCTCGTGCACGAGCCCGGAGAACCCCGTGATCTTGCGCAAAAGCACCCCCATCGCGCGGGCCGCATCGTCGCCGGGGCGCGCGGTATTCACCATCTCCCGGGCGGTCTTCGACAGATCCTTCAGCGCGAGCCAGCCATCGGTCGAGAACCGGTCGCGTACTTTCGACGCGCAGGCCTGCGCCGCATCGAGCCGCTGCAACAGCGCGTCGGGCACCGGTTGCGAGATGTCGAAGCCATGCGCTCCGAGAAATTGCGCAAGCCGTGCCAGCCGCGGGTCTTCCGGGCTGCCTGTCGCGGCGAGGCGCAGGTGATAGGCGCGGATCACCCGGATCGAGTCTTCGCAGCGCTCGATATAGCGGCCGAGCCAGTACAGGTTGTCGGCGGCGCGCGCAGGCAGCGTGCCGGGGATCTTGCGCCGGAAGGTTCCAGTCTGGCGCGGCGCGATACTTGCCGAGGGCACCGGCTTATCCGAGACGATCCAGACATCGGCCACCGCGCCGCCTTGCTGCATCGAGAGCGCGGTCGCATCGCCTTCTGGCCCGATCCGGGCATAGCCGCCCTTCATGAACTGCCAGCCCTGCGGCGTGCGCGCCGCAAATACGCGGACCGTCATCGGACAGGGCCGGATCGCGCCGCCGCCCTGCCCGTCGTCATGCCATGCGGGCGTCGTCGAAAGCGTCACCGCCTCCTGCCCCACGAGCTTGCCGCCCTCGGCCTCCAGCCAATCCGCGATCGGCGCCTCCGCCCCCGAACGGAACTGCCCGCCCAGCGCGGTCGCGGCATCCAGATCGAACGGGAGATCCACCGCCATCGCGGGGCCGATCATCATGTTGGCCGCATTGGCGCGCACATGGGCACGCTCGGACGCGCCGCCGCACCACCATGTCGCGATATTGGGCATGGCGAGCGGCTGACCGGTCAGCACCCGCGAGATCTTCGGCAGGAAAGCCATCAGCGCGCGGGTTTCCAGCACCCCTGCGCCCAGCGCATTGACCATCGCGAGATTGCCTTCGCGCACCGCCTCCATCAGGCCGGGCGTGCCGATCTGCGTGGCGGGATCGAACTCCAGCGGATCGACGAAGCCCGCATCCATCCGCCGCCAGAGGGCACCCAGCGGCTGTGGCCCCTCGATCGTGCGGACCATCGCCTCGCCGTTCTGGACCAAGAGATCCTCGCCTTCGAGAAGCGAGAGGCCGAGGTAGCGCGCGATATAGGTGTGCTCGTAATAGCTGTCATTGGCCGGGCCCGGCGTCAGGATCGCGGCGCGGCGCATATCTCCCTCGCCCCGCCCCGCCAGCGTCTCCAGCGCGGCGCGGAAATCGCCGAAGAAGGTGGCGAGCTTGTGGATATGATCGCGCGGGAAGCTCTCGGGGAAGATGCGCCCCGTGGCCATCCGGTTCTCCAGCGCGAAACCTGCCCCCGAGGGCGCCTGCGTCCGATCCCCCAGCACGAACCACGACCCGTCCGGCGAGCGCCCGATCTCGAAGGCGAGGAAATGCAGGTAGTTCCCCCCCTTGGGCTGCACCCCCACCATCGGGCGCATCCAGTGCTTATTGCCCGCGATGAGTTCCGGCGGCAGGTGTCCGTTGGAGACCAGCGTGCCAGGCCCGTAGAGATCGGCCATCACCGCCTCCAGCAAATCGGCGCGCTGTGCCAGCCCCTCGCAGATGCCGGACCACTCGCTTTCATGCAGCACGACGGGAATATGGCTAAGCGGCCATTCGCGTTCGGCCAGAACGTCGTTGGAATATTGCCGGTAATAGACGCCCGCGTCGCGCAGGTATTGATTGCCGCGCTCGAACCGCTGGGGGATTTCCCCCGGTTCGAGCTGCAGGAACTTCTCCACGAAGGGCCGCCAGACCCGCCGCATCGCGCCGGAGCGTTCGAACAGCTCGTCGGCCACGCCGGGCACAGGCGCATAGCCCGCCAGAAGTGGGTGCTGTTCGAGCGGGCTCGCAGCGTCGGGCGTATCGGGGCTTTGCATAGGGTCTCCGTTAGGCTCGGATCAACTCAGCCCGACAGGACGTCGCAGGTCAAGCGTCAGGGGAAACTCCGGATGCGGGGTCTCCGGTTCCGGACGATAGGCCCCCGGCGTGTGACCGTGCCCCTCGAAGCGCGCCAGTCGGCGGGCTTCCGCCTCGTTGCCGTTCACCGGGAAGGTATCGTAGTTGCGCCCCCCCGGATGGGCCACGTGGTATACGCAGCCCCCGATCGCCCTGCCCGTCCAGTCGTCATAGATGTCGAAGGTCAGCGGCGCATTGACCGGCAGCGTCGGATGCAGCGCCTCTGCAGGTTGCCATGCCTTGAACCGTACCCCGGCGACCGAGACCCCGCTCTCCTGCGTCCGCGCCAGCGGCACGGGGCGACGGTTGCACATCACCTTGTAGCGGTCCTGATGGAGCGAAGTCATTTTCACCTGCAGACGCTCCACCGAGCTGTCGGTATAGCGAACAGTACCGCCAATGGCGCCGGTCTCCCCCAACACATGCCACGGCTCCAGCGCCTGACGGATCTCGAGATGCACGCCTTCCGCCTCGATCTGACCGCAGAAGGGGAAACGGAACTCCGATTGCGCTTCGAACCATTGCGGATCGAGATCGAAACCGTGGCGGCGCAGATCGGCGAGCAGATCGGTGAAATCCTCCCACAGGTAATGCGGCAGCATGAAGCGGTCATGCAGCACCGTACCCCAGCGCACCGGACGCCCCTCTACCGGTGCATTCCAGCACCGCGCGATGATGGCCCGCAACAGAAGCTGCTGGGCCAGCGACATGCGCGGGTCCGGCGGCATCTCGAAGCCGCGAAATTCGACGAGGCCAAGTCGCCCCGTGGGCCCGTCGGGCGAGAACATCTTGTCGATGCAGATCTCGGCGCGGTGCGTGTTCCCGGTGACGTCGGTCAGCATGTTGCGCAGCAGCCGGTCCACCAGCCACGGCGGCGGGACGTTGCCTGCCTCGGGCGGATGGATCTGGCTCAGCGCAATTTCCAGCTCGTAGAGCGTATCGTGCCGCGCCTCGTCGATCCGCGGGGCCTGGCTGGTCGGACCGATGAACAACCCTGAGAACAGGTAGGACAGCGACGGGTGCCGCTGCCAGATCAGGATCAGCGATTTCAGCAGATCGGGGCGACGCAGGAAGGGGCTGTCGAGCAGCGTCTCCCCGCCGACAACCACATGGTTGCCGCCCCCCGTGCCGGTATGGCGCCCGTCGATCATGAACTTGTCGGCCCCCAGCCGGGACTGGCGGGCCTCCTCATAGATCGCCTCGGTGGTGGCGACGCAGTCCTCCCAGCTATGAGCGGGATGGATATTCACCTCGATCACCCCGGGATCGGGCGCGACCCGGATCACGTTGAGGCGCGGGTCATGCGGCGGGGCGTAGCCTTCGATATGGATCGGCAGCCCCATCGCCTTGGCGCTTTCCTCGGCGGCGGCGATCAGTTCGAGATAGTCCTCCAGATCCTCGGTCGGCGGCATGAAGACGCACAGCCGCCCGTCGCGCGGCTCGACCGAGATCGCGGTGCGCACGACGCCGTCGATCGTATCCAGATCCTGCTCCACGATGGTCTGGCCCGGCTCGGCCGATTGCGCCTCGGAGACGGGCTGGCTGTGTTCCTCGGTGGGCTTGTCGACCAACCCCTTCGCGACGGCCTTCTCCATCTCGGCATGGA
This sequence comes from Thioclava sp. F42-5, assembly GCF_002213195.1. Lineage (NCBI taxonomy): Bacteria > Pseudomonadati > Pseudomonadota > Alphaproteobacteria > Rhodobacterales > Paracoccaceae > Thioclava > Thioclava sp. F42-5. Next base: position 220,733 of record NZ_NBNZ01000006.1, on the reverse strand, counting down.
AATCGGGCAAATCGCCTTTGGGCAGCGAGGTATCGGTGACGTAGTGATAGGGATATTGCGCGGGCGGGACATAGGGCAGCGCGCCCAGCGGCAGACGGAACCCGGCAGGGCTGTCCCCGGGGATCAGGAACAGCTTGCCGCGCCGGGTCTTCCACTTCTCCGAGCGCCAGCGATGGCCGGGCTGCGCCTTGGCCTGCCAGCGCTGCACCGGCAGGATGTAGCCCGTGGGCGTCTCCAGCCCGCGATTGAAGACCCGGGCGAAACGGGCGCGATCCTCGGGGTTCTTCAGCTTGCTGTCTTCGGGCGTGACGTTCTCTGGCAGGTTGCCTTCCTTGAGCATCCATTCAGCCGGGTCTTCATAGGCGGGCTGCGCGTGATCGGGCTCGATCCCCAAATGCTCCGCGATGCCGCGCATCAGCGTGCCGGCTTCCTCCGGGCCCGCGCCGGTCTTGTCGCCCTCCTTGGCGATCAGATCTTCGTCGCGCCAGATCGGCTTGCCGTCGCGCCGCCAGTAGAGCGAGAAGGTCCAGCGCGGCAAGCTTTCGCCCGGATACCATTTGCCCTGCCCGTAATGCAGAAAGCCCCCCGGCGCGAAGCGGTCGCGCAGTCGCCGGATCAGCTCATCGGCCAGCGCGCGCTTTTGCGGGCCCACGGCGGCGGTGTTCCACTCGTCGCTCTCGAAATCGTCGATGGAGACGAAGGTCGGCTCTCCCCCCATGGTCAGGCGCACATCGCCCGCCTTCAGGCTTTCATCCACCTTGCGCCCCAACGCATTGAGCCGCTTCCATGCCTCGTCGGAGAACGGCTTGGTGATGCGTGGATGTTCGGCCACCCGGTCCACCGTCATGTCGAAGGCGAAACTCACCTCCGGGCTGCCGACCGAGGAAAAGCCCCCCGAGATCGGGGCGGCGTTGCGGAAATGCGGAGTGGCGGCCAGCGGGATATGGCTCTCCCCGGTCAGAAGGCCCGATGTCGGGTCAAGCCCGATCCAGCCCGCGCCGGGGATGAACACTTCGCACCACGCGTGCAGGTCGGTGAAGTCGTGGTCGGTGCCAGACGGCCCGTCGAGCGCCTCCAGATCGGGCTTCAGCTGGATCAGGTAGCCCGACACGAACCGCGCCGCGAACCCCAGATGCCGCAGCACCTGAACCAGTAACCACGAGCTGTCCCGGCACGAGCCAGAGCGTTTCTCCAAGGTCTCCTCGGGCGTCTGCACGCCGGGATCCATGCGGATCGTGTAATCGACGACCTTCGAGATATGCGCATTGAGCGCGACAAGAAAATTGACCGTCCCTTTGATCGTGTAGTCGATCTCGCCGATGAACTGCGCCAGACGCGGGCCTTCCGGCTCGGGCGTGCGGTAGATCGACAGATCGTCGCGCAGCTCCTCGGGATAGTCGAAGGGCCATTCCTCGGCATATTCCTCGGTGAAGAAGTCGAACGGGTTGTAGACGGTCATATCCGCCGTGAGGTCCACTTCGATCTTCAGCTCGGTCACCGGCTCGGGAAAGACGAAGCGCGCGAGCCAGTTGCCATAGGGGTCCTGCTGGTGATTCACGAAATGCCCGCCGGGCGAGACCTTGAGCGAATGCGAGATCACCCGGGTGCGCGAATGCGGCGCGGGACGCAGGCGGATGATCTGCGGGCCGAGCGTCACCGGGCGGTCATATTGGTAATGGGTCAAGTGATAGATGCTGGCATGGATCGCCATAAGTCTCGCTCCCGCAATAGGATGTCGCGTTTCTTCACGATGACGGAGCGAGGCCACCGGTGAAAGGAACAATTTCGAAAAATACGCCCTGCCCCTGCTTATTGCGAAATCGAACGCCCAATAATGAGGCAGGAAGCGCGCCGGCAAATTATTTCCGATTATTTCACTCAGGCATTGACGCCTTCGTGAACCGCCGTTACCTCTTCGCTCACGAAAACGCGAATGGAGACTTCAATGACCCGGACCCTCGCCCTCGCCCTGATGGGCACGGCCCTCGCCACGCCGACGCTTGCGGATGTGAACATCTACTCCCACCGCCAGCCCGAACTGATCCAGCCCGTGCTCGACGCTTTCACCGAAGAGACCGGGATCGCGGTGAACATCGCCTATGTCGAGAAAGGCATGGTCGAGCGCCTCAAAGCCGAGGGCGACCGCTCCCCCGCCGACCTGGTGCTGACCGTCGACATCGCGCGGCTGAGCGAAGTGGTGAATGCCGACGTGACGCAGGCGGTCGAGGCCCCGGCGCTGCAAGACGCGATCCCGGCCGAATTCCGCGATCCGGAGAACCACTGGTTCGGCCTGACCTCGCGGGCGCGCATCGTCTATGCCTCGAAAGAGCGCGTGGCCGATGGCGAGGTGACGACCTATGAAGACCTCGCCTCCGAGAAATGGAAGGGCCGCATCTGCACCCGCTCCTTCACCTCGGATTACAACGTCGCGCTGACCTCCGCCTATCTCGCCCATCACGGCGAAGAGGCGACCAAGGAATGGCTCGAAGGGCTGAAAGCGAACCTCGCCAAGACGCCCGAGGGCAATGACCGCAGCCAGGTGAAATCGATCTGGGCGGGCGAATGCGACATTTCGCTGGGCAATACCTATTACATGGGCCAGATGCTCGCCGATCCCGAGCAGGCGCAATGGGCCAATTCCGTGCGCATCACCTTCCCGGTCTTCGAGGAAGGCGGTACCCATATGAACGTCTCGGGCATGGCGATGACCAAATCCGCGCCAAACCGCGACGACGCGCTCAAGCTGATGGAATTCCTCGTCTCCGATGAAGCGCAGGAAATCTACGCCCAGACCAACCACGAATTCCCGATCAAGCCGGGCGTTGCGCGGTCCGAGCTGGTGCAAAGCTGGGGCGAGTTCACGCCCGACACGCTGGACCTCGCGAAGCTGGCGGAACTGCGCCCGACCGCGCTGAAGCTGATCGACGAGGTCGATCTCGACGGCTGATCGCAAGCGTGCCTCCGAAAAGAGAAAGCGGCGTCCAGAAGGCGCCGCTTTTTTCATTCTCGCAAAGGAGCGAACCGAACCGTTTACTGGGCGGCGATCTGCAACGCTTCGTCGGGGCCGATGCGCACGCCGTCGATGGCAGCCATCTGCTCCAGATCCTGCTCGTAGCGGCGCTGCAGCGAGACCCGGTCGAGCGCGTCGAACTCCGCAATCGGCGTGCCCTGCGGCTGATGCTCGTGGAACCGCGCCAGACGGCGTTTCTGCTTCGGCCCGATCACGACGCCCGAATGATGCAGACGCTGCATCATCGCAATCACCGTATCGGAATGGTTGGGTTCGGCATCGGGCGCGGGCTCGAGCGACGCGCCCGGCACCAGCGCCGCCAGCGCCTCGCCGATCTGCGAGCCATGCGGCAAGACGATGATCTCGCGGGGATCGAGCCCCGCCTTCAGATCACGCACCACGTCGACCCAGCGACGCGGGCGCGCCATCAGGCGCGGCGTCAGCTCGGCGAAGGGCTTGAGCGGGCGGCGGGCGGCGAGGTCACGCCAGAGCGCCGGGTAATAGTCTTCGTAGCTCGGCGCGTAGAGCACCACGCGACCGACCGTCCCGGCCAGCGCTGCGCGAAACCGCTCGGCCCGTTCCTGGGCTCGGGCGAAGAGGTGATAGAGCCCCGCCGCCGCATCGCCGATCAATTGCGAATCAAGATGGACACGGCCACTGGCTGCTGCACCGATCACGGCCTGCCCATAGCCTGCGCGGGCCAGAGCGTCCTGTCCGCAGCCAAGCGTGCGGGCCATCCTGCCACTCATCCCCCCCGAAGCGGGCGCTGCAATGAAAACGTGATGCTGGTTCATGTCTGGGTGTCCTTCCCTGCAGCAATTTGTCTAAAGACCGAATGTGGCCAAATGTGGCCGGTGGCTGGAAAGCTTCGGGGCGAACACACGCATAGGTATTGTTGATTTGGTGCGCCTCACCGTCATCCACCCCCATATCTGGACATCGCCGCGCCACCGCGCCAAGGTCGCGCAGAACCCACGAAGGAGGCGAGCATGGCGCGCAAGATCATCATCGACACCGATCCCGGACAGGATGACGCGGTGGCGATCCTGCTGGCTCTGGCCAGCCCCGAGTTGGAAGTCCTGGGCATCACCTGCGTCGCTGGAAACGTGCCGCTGCCGCTGACATCCAAGAACGCGCGCGTGGTGTGCGAACTTGCCGGACGCACGGATGTGCCGGTCTATGCGGGCTGCGACCGGCCGCTCGCGCGCGAACTGGTCACGGCGGAATATGTCCACGGCAAGACCGGGCTCGACGGGATCGAACTGCCCGCGCCTCAGATGCCGCTGCAGGACCAGCACGCGGTCGACTTCCTGATCGAGACCCTGCGCGACCATCCCGCCGGCAGCGTGACGCTCTGCCCGCTGGGCCCGCTCACCAATATCGCGACCGCCTTGCGCCGCGCCCCCGATATCGCCGAGAAGATCGCCGAGATCGTGCTGATGGGCGGCGCCTATTTCGAGGTGGGCAACACCACGCCCGCCGCCGAGTTCAACATTCATGTCGACCCGCAGGCCGCCGAGATAGTGTTCACATCCGGCGTGCCTCTGGTGGTGATGCCGCTCGACGTGACGCATAAGGCGCTCACCACCCGCGCCCGCGTCGAGGCGTTCCGCAATCTCGGCACCCGCGTCGGCCATGCGGTCGCCAGCTGGACCGATTTCTTCGAGCGCTTCGACATGGCGAAATACGGCTCCGAGGGCGCGCCGCTGCACGATCCCTGCGTGATCGCCTATCTGCTCAAGCCCGACCTGTTCACGGGGCGGCATATCAATGTCGAGATCGAGACGACGTCGGAGCTGACCATGGGCATGACCGTCGCCGATTGGTGGCGCGTGACCGACCGGGCGCCGAATGCGATGTTCATGGGCGATCTGGACGCGGAAGGGTTCTACACGCTCCTGACCGAGCGCATCGCGCGGCTGTGACAGCTGGGGGGGGTGCTGCCCCCGCGCTGACGGCCCTTCGCTTGCGCTTCGGGCGTTCGCCGGGGCGCCTTCCACTGGAAGGCCGCTGATCCCGCCTCACCCCCCGGGATATTTGGGCCAAGCCGAAAGTGACTGCCTGCGCATGAGAAAGGGGGCCGAAGCCCCCTTGCCCGTCTTACTTGTCTTCCACCGTCGCCTTGACGATGTAATCGGGATCCTCGACCACGCCGTTGCGCGCCGCGTCGCCCTTCTTGATCTTGTCGACCACATCCATGCCGCTCACGACATGACCCACGACGGTATATTGACCGTCGAGATGGGGCGCGGGGGCGAACATGATGAAGAACTGCGAATTTGCCGAGTTCGGATCGGCGGAGCGGGCCATGCCCACGATGCCCCGCTGGAAGGAGATGTTCGAGAATTCCGCCGGAAGGTCGGGCAGATCGGAGCCGCCCATCCCGGCCATCGAGGTATCTCCGCCCTTCTTGCCGAATTGCACATCGCCCGTCTGGGCCATGAAGCCGTCGATCACGCGGTGGAAGACGACATCGTCGTATTTGCCTTCCTTGGCGAGCTTCATCAGGCGCTCGGCGGCTTTCGGGGCCTTGTCGGTGAGCAGGTCGATCACGACCTTGCCTTCGGTCTGACCGCCGATCTGCAGCACGAGCTTCGGCCCGCCGGTATCCGGCACGCCAGAGCTGTCTTGCGCGAAGGCGGCGGGCGCCGAGACGACGAGACTCGCGGCGGCGGCGAGGACGGTGCGGCGCAGGATATTACGCATCGGCGGCCACCTTCACCGAGATCATCCGGTCGGGGTTCGCCGGCGGCTCGCCGCGCGCGATCTTGTCGACATGCTCCATCCCCGAAATCACGCGGCCATAGACCGTGTATTGACCGTTCAGGAAGTGGTTGTCCTTGAAGTTGATGAAGAACTGCGAATTGGCCGAGTTCGGGTTCTGCGAGCGCGCAGCGCCCAGCGTCCCGCGATCATGCGGCAGCTTCGAGAATTCCGCCGGAAGGTCGGGATATTGCGACCCGCCCGTGCCCGCACGGCCCGGATTGTAGTCCTTTTCCATATTGGCGTTCGCGACATCGCCGGTCTGGGCCATGAAGCCCTCGATCACGCGGTGGAAGGCCACGTTGTCATAGGCGCCGTCACGGGCGAGTTGCTTCATGCGCTCGGCATGTTTCGGGGCGACGTCGCTGAGCAGCTCGATCACGACCGGCCCGTCCTTGAGCTCGATGATGATCGTGTTCTCGGGATCCTTGATATCGGCCATTGGGTCCTCCGTTGAAATTTGGGCCGACCATAGGAGCGAGGCCCTTGCGCGGCAAGGACAAAGCGCCGCAGTTCGGTCCGCCGTGTTGACGCGACCCATCGCCGCAGGCAAGAAGAACGCAAGCCGCGGGAGCGGGCCACATTCGCGATGGCCCCCTGCGCAGATTGGGAGAGTGATATCATGGCTTGGAAAACCCTCGACGAGGTCGATCTGGACGGCAAGGTCGTGCTGGTGCGCGTGGATATCAACGTGCCCGTGGAGAACGGAAAAGTGACCGACGCGACGCGGATCGAGAAGATCGTGCCGACCGTGCAGGACATCATGTCGAAGGGCGGCAAGCCGGTGCTGCTGGCGCATTTCGGGCGCCCCAAGGGGCAGGTCGTGCCGGAGATGAGCCTCGAGCCGCTGGTGCCCGCGCTGGAGAAGGCGTTCGGCTTTCCGGTGAAATTCGCAAAGGACTGCATCGGCGGCCCCGCGAAGGAAGCCGTGGGCGCGCTGCAGAAGGGCGAGGTTCTGCTGCTGGAGAACACCCGTTTCCACGCCGGCGAAGAGAAGAACGACCCCATGCTGGCCGCCGAGATGGGCGCGCTTGGCGAGGTCTATGTCAACGACGCCTTCTCGGCCGCGCACCGGGCGCACGCATCGACCGAAGGCATCGCGAAGATCCTGCCTGCCGCGGCCGGTCGCCTGATGGAGGCCGAGCTGAAAGCCCTCGAGGCGGCGCTTGGCGATCCCGAGCGTCCGGTGACGGCAGTCGTGGGCGGGGCGAAGGTCTCGACCAAGCTCGACCTGCTCGGCAATCTGGTGGCGAAGGTCGATCACCTGATCATCGGCGGCGGCATGGCGAACACCTTCCTCGTGGCGCAAGGCATCGACGTCGGCAAATCGCTGGCCGAGCGCGACATGGCCGACACGGCGAAGGAGATCATGGAGAAGGCCAAGGCTGCGGGCTGCAAGATCCACCTGCCCGTCGACGTGGTCGTGGCGCGCGAGTTCAAGGCGGGGGCCGAGAACGAGACCGTGGCCAATGACGCCTGCCCCGCGGATGCGATGATCCTCGATGCCGGACCGAAATCGGTCGAGGAAATCAGTAAGGTATTCGAGAACTCGCGCACGCTGATCTGGAACGGCCCGCTCGGCGCCTTCGAGATCGCACCCTTCGATGCGGCGACCAATGCGGCGGCGGCGACGGCGGCCGAGCTGACGCGCGAGGAGAAGCTGATCTCGGTCGCGGGCGGCGGCGACACGGTGGCCGCGCTCAACAAGGCCGGTGCGGCGAAGGATTTCTCCTATATCTCTACCGCTGGCGGTGCCTTCCTCGAATGGATGGAAGGCAAGGTCCTGCCCGGCGTGGCGGCGCTCGACCAGCAAAGCTGAGCCGCGCGCCCTGAAAACGGGCGGGAGACAGGAAAGAGCAAACGGATCGGGCCGGGGCTGCGAAAGCACCCCGGCCTTGTCTTTTCGCGCAGCGTTTCAAGGCGCGCGAGGGCGGGGCCGGCGAGGACACGCCAAAATGCGCGCCGTTTCGATATGTTAGCGTCACCAGCGTTGCATCGCCCCGGCGCGGAAACTATCCCTTCAGACGACCCTATATCCCGCAGGAGGAATTCCCATGTCCAACGCCAAGCAGACCGAGCAGATGCGCGAGGGCAACGGCTTCATCGCGGCCCTCGACCAGTCGGGCGGCTCCACCCCCAAGGCGCTGCGGCTCTACGGCATCGAGGAAGATGCCTATAACAGCGAAGACGAGATGTTCGACCTGATCCACCAGATGCGCTCGCGGATCATCAAATCCCCCGCCTTCACCGGCGAGAAAGTGGTGGGCGCGATCCTGTTCGAGCAGACGATGGATCGTGACATCGACGGCACCCCCACCGCCACCTATCTTTGGGAAAAGCGCGGCGTGGTGCCGTTCCTGAAGATCGACAAGGGCCTCGAGGCCGAGGAGCACGGCGTGCAGCTGATGAAGCCGATCCCGAACCTCGACGCTCTGCTGGAGCGTGCCGTGAAGGCGGGCATCTTCGGCACCAAGGAGCGCTCGGTGATCTCCGCGGCCAATGTCGGTGGCATTAAGGCGATCGTCGATCAGCAGTTCGAGCTCGGGATGCAGGTGCTCAGCCACGGACTCGTGCCGATCCTCGAGCCGGAAGTGACGATCTCGATCTCCGACAAGGACGAGGCCGAGCAGATGCTGCTGGCCGAGATCCTGAGCCATCTCGACGCAGTGCCCGAGGGCAAGCAGGTGATGCTGAAGCTCTCGCTGCCGACCGAGCCGAACCGCTACAAGCCGCTGGTCGACCACCCGAAGGTGCTGAAGGTCGTGGCGCTCTCGGGCGGCTATTCGCGCGACGAGGCGAACGAGAAGCTGGCCAAGAACACCGGCATGATCGCGTCCTTCTCGCGCGCGCTGACCGAGGGCCTCTCGGCCCAGCAGTCGGACGAGGAATTCAACGCGATGCTGGAAGATGCGATCACCTCGATCCATGCGGCGTCTGTGGCCGGGTAAGATCGGTTACCGATCAGGGGGCGCTGCCCGATTCATAGCTGCCGGTTGGACACCTCCGACGCCGTGTCGGAATGGAGGCAACGGCATGCGCATACCCGCTGCCGCGCCGATGGGATCGGTGGGCAGACGATGAACGCTGAGAGGGCGCGGAACCTACCGCGCCCTCTTTTTCTTCCTACCAGACCTAAGGCGCGGCAGCCCCTTTTCATTCTCGGCGAGCCTCCATGCGAAGCCCGCGCAAAGCGGGTCTGTCGTGTCTCTTGCGGCGCGTTCGCCTTGGGGTTCGCACCGGTGAAACAGCGCAGGGCGCTGGCGTGGTCGCCGCCGCCACGCATATCCACTCCCCTTGCACCGCGATTCCGCGCGGTTTCGTTTCTCCGATCGAGACGGCGGCAAATTCAGCGGCGTTTTTAGGGAAGCCTTAAGGCGGCGTTGCTATGCCTCGTGTGACCGCTTTGTTCCCGGCCCAAGAAACACGAGGTCTCGTTCATGCAACCGACTCCCGATGCCTCCGGCTCGACGTTACGGGGCTGGCGCCTCCGCAACTTCCCCGATTGCGCCGCGATCTCGGTCGCGAGGCTCCGGTCATCTCTTTCCGCGCGCGCTTTCCGAGACGCCTTCGAATTCCGACTGAGGTTTCAATAGATGACACGCAGTATTCTGGTGGTCGACGACTCCCTGTCGGTCCGACAAATGATCGCCACGACCTTGAAGAGCGCTGGCTACGACGTGGCCACTGCGGTGGACGGGCAGGACGCGCTGGACATCAGCCGGACCCGTAGCTTCGATGCGGTCATCACGGACCAGAACATGCCCCGGCTCGACGGGCTGGGGTTCTGCCAGGCATTCCGGGCACGACCCGCCAACCTCGGCGTGCCGATCGTCTTCCTGTCGACCGAAACCGCAGCCGCGATCAAGGACAAGGCCCGCGCGGCGGGAGCCATCGGCTGGATGGTGAAGCCGTTCGACCAGCAGAAACTCCTTTCGGTAATCGGCAAGGTGGTGGGGACATGATGGACGAAGACTCTCTCGACACCTTCCGCGCGGAGGCCGAGAGCCTCGTGGAAAGCCTGGAGCAGCAGTTGCTGGCCTTGCAGGACGCCCCGGGGGACCGTGCGCTGATCGACGGGGTTTTCCGCGATCTGCATACCCTCAAGGGATCCGGCGCGATGTTCGGGCGCACCGACATCGCCGGTTTCCTGCATGACTTCGAGACGGCATTCGTTGCTGTACGTGAGGGGACGGTGCCGGTGGACGAAGACCTGATCACGATCAGTCTCGCGGCACGCGATCACGTTGCCGGCCTGCTATCCGGGGCTGCGCGCGATGACGGCAACGCCATCCTCAAGCGGCTCGCCGACCATCTCACCTCCGACGCTCCGCCGGGCGCGCCCGGCAGGCACCTGCGTTTTTTCCTGCCACCGGACACGCCAACGCTGGGCGGCCGACCAGAACTGGTACTGGAGGAATTGCAATGCCTTGGCGCGGCGCAGATCCTTGCCTTGACCGACGAGATTCCGCCCCTCGATGCGCTGGACCCGCTGCAGCTCTACCTCGGATGGGAGGCGTGGATCGCCTCAACCGCGACCGAGGACGATATCCGCGGCGTCTTCCTGTTCCACGAGAACGGCCTCCGCCTCGAACTCGAGTCGTCGGAGCCGGCGGGCCCCCTGCCCCCGCAACGCGCGAGCCAGGAATCTGCGGCTCCGGAACAGGAACCCGCAACCGATCCGGCGCCGGCCCGGCCCGCGGAGGGGGCTAGCCGCGGCTCCGGTGCGCTCATGCGGGTGCCGGCCGAGCGCCTCAACGACATGATGGACCGTGTCGGGGAACTGGTGATCGCAGAGGCCCGGCTGATCGAACTGGCCTCACAGTCCGGCGACCCCGGGCTGATCGCGGTGGCCGAAGACATTCAGCGCCTGACCACGGCGATGCGCGACACGACGATGTCGATCCGCATGACCCCGATCGGCGCGATCACGGGACGCTTCCGCCGGCTGGTCCATGATCTGACCGGCAGTCTGGGGAAGTCGCTCACTTTCACGGTCGAGGGCGAGGAGACCGAGCTGGACAAGACCGTTGTCGAGCGGTTGACGGACCCGCTCATGCATATCATCCGCAACGCCGCCGACCACGGCCTGGAGGATGCGGCGACCCGGCGCGCGATGGGTAAGCCCGAGACCGGAGAAATCCGGCTGAAGGCCCGCTACTCCGGGGCCGAGGTGCTGATCTCGCTTGGCGACGACGGACGCGGTCTCGACCGTGCCGCGATCCGCGACCGGGCCGTGGAGCGCGGGCTGATCGCCGAAACCGCCGAGCTGAGCGACGACGCGCTCTTCCAACTCATCTTCGTCCCGGGCTTCTCGACAGCGGCCACGGTGACTGAGTTGTCGGGGCGCGGAGTCGGCATGGACGTGGTGCGGCGCACGATCGAGGCGCTGCGCGGGACGCTCGAGGTCACGAGCGAACCCGGCCACGGCACGACGGTTACCCTGCGCCTGCCGCTGACCCTCGCCATCGTCGACGGTCTGCTGATCGAGGTGGCGAACGAACGTTTCGTGATCCCGCTGGCCGCAGTCGATGAAATCGTCGAGCTTCCCGCCGAGATGGCCATGCCCGACAGCGGCAACGCATTTCTCGACATTCGCGACAGCCTGGTGCCCTTCCTGCGCCTGCGCCATCTGCTGGACAGCCCCGGCGCACCCGGCCCGCATCAGAAGGTGATCGTCGTGACCAGCAGCGATGGCCGCGTCGGACTGGTGGTGGACCGCATCATCGGCACCAATCAGACCGTCATCAAGCAGCTCTCGCCGCTGCATGCCGGGCTCAAGGCATTCTCCGGCGCGACGATCCTGGGCGATGGCGCGGTGGCGCTGATCCTCGACGTCCCGCAACTGGTCGCGCGCGGCCATAGCGAGGCCGAAACCGGTCAGGAGGCGGCATGACCCTGAACAGCGACCCCCGCGCGCTCGACGGTGATCTCGTCACCTTTCACCTCGCCGGTGAAACACTGGCGGTCCCGACAGCGCAGCTACGCGAGGTACTCGAACCGGGCGCCATGACCCGCGTGCCCGGTGCGCCCGATTTCGTCGCCGGGTTGATCAACGTTCGCGGCGCCGTGGTGCCGCTCGCCGACCTGCGGGTTCCGCTGAGAATGCCGCGCGCCACCGGGGGGATCGCGGCCCGTGTTCTGGTCCTCGATCTCGATCTCGAAGACCAGCGCAGCATTGTCGGCATCCTCGCCGACAGCGTGCATGAGGTCACGCGCATCCCGCCCGAATCCATCGAACGCATACCTCCGGTCGGCAGCCGCTGGCCGCCCCGCTACGTCGCCGCCGTCGGACGCTGGTCCGGCCGCTTCGTCACGATACCCGACCTGTCGACGATCTTCGGCGATTTTCTCATCGGGCGAACCGCCCAACCAGAAAGGCCCGGCGCAACGTCCGCGGGGTCCACACCGCAACCGGAGCATGCCTGATGCGATTTACCTTGAAACTCAAACTGGCCGCCACATTCATTCTTCTGATTGCCCTCGCTGGCACTGGCCTCGCATTCGCGATCCGCGATCTCGGACGCCTCAACGATCGTTTGGGCGAGCTGGTCAACAACTCCGCGCGCAGGATCGAATTGTCCCAGCAACTGAATGCTGAGCAGTTGCGCATCCAGCGCAACGTGCGGGAATATCTGCTGAGCGAACGCGCTTCCATGCGGACCGAATTGCGCAGCGAACTCGCAGCCGGGCGAAAGGCCCATGACGCGTTGGTCACCGACCTGCTTGCCCTGGCAACACCCGAGGGAAAGGCGGAAATCGCCACCTATACCGACATCAACGCCAAGCTGCGCGACATCAACAATCGCGCGATGGTCATGGCCGACAACGACGGGGCTTTGTCGGGCTACCGGCTCGTGTCGAGCGATGGACAAGCCCAGTGGACCGAAATGCAGACAAGCCTCGACGCAATTCTGGCTTCCAACCATGCCATCATGGCCGAGGCGATCCGGAACACCGATGCGCTCTACGCCAAAGCGCGACAGACCGTGATCGGGTTGATGATCGCCGCCGTGGTGCTCGGCGCCCTGACAGCCACGTGGATCGTGATGACGATCTCGCGCGGGCTGAATCGCTCGATCGAACTGGCGCGCCGCGTCTCGGACGGCGATCTGACGCAAACGGCCACGTTGCGCGGCAACGACGAGGTGACCGATCTGCTGCGCGCGCAGAACATCATGGTCGAGAAGCTGCGCGACATCGTCGGCGAAGTTACCGGCGGTGCCAGCAACGTCGCCTCGGGCGCCGGCGAGATGGCGAGCACGTCAGAACAACTCAGCCAGGGCGCGACCGAGCAGGCCTCTTCGACCGAGGAAGCGTCGAGCTCGATGGAGCAGATGACCGCCAGCATCAAGCAGACGGCCGAGAACGCGTCCGAAACCGAGGGCATGGCCAAGAAATCGGCCGAGGACGCCCGGGCTTCGGGCTTGGCGGTGTCGCGCGCCGTAACTGCGATGCAGACCATTGCCGAGCGCATCATGGTGGTGCAGGAAATTGCGCGCCAGACCGACCTCCTGGCTCTCAACGCGGCGGTCGAAGCCGCGCGCGCAGGTGAACATGGCCGAGGCTTCGCCGTGGTCGCTTCCGAGGTGCGTAAGCTGGCGGAGCGCAGCCAAACCGCGGCCGGGGAGATCAGCGGACTGTCTTCGGACACGGTCAAGGCTGCCGAGGATGCCGGCCGGATGCTCGACGGTCTGGTCCCCGACATTGAACGCACCGCCGAACTGGTCAGCCAGATCAGCGGCGCCAGTCAGGAACTGGCCACCGGCGCCACACAGGTGAATCTGGCGATCCAGCAGCTGGACAAGGTCACCCAGGAAAACACTTCGGCGTCCGAGCAGTTGTCGTCGACCGCCGAAGAGCTGTCGGCTCAGGCCGAGACGCTGCGCGCGACGATGTCGCTGTTCCGGCTGGCTGACGGGATGGCCGCTCCCGCTGGGCACGCGGCGTCGTCCACGTCCACCGGCCGCAAACCGCAACGACGGGCATCGGCCGCGCAGCCCAAATCGCCACCCAAGTCCGGTGGTTTCGATTTCGACATGACCGTCAGCGAGGACGAGCTGGATGCTCAGTTCACCCGGGCCGGCCGCAACGCTGCATGATCAGACACAAGTCCCACAGCAAGGATGCGAAGACATGACACAGAACCACCGTACCGTCGTCACCTTCGGACTGGCGGACACGCTTTTCGCTCTGCCCGTTGCGCCCGTGGTCGAAATTCTGGACGTGCGGCCAATCACTCCACTGCCCCGAACGCCCGCACATCTGCTGGGGCTGATCGACCGGCGCGGCGCTTCGGTACCGGTGATCGATCTGCGCCGTCTTCTGGGACGCCCCGACTGCGATGACGCGCCAGATACGCGGATCATTGTCCTGGGGCTGCGCGGCGATGGTGACGCCGATCACAGTGTCGGGCTCCGGGTCGACCAGGTAATCGAGGTGACAGAGCTCGACGAGGCTGTCACCCGGCCGCTGGCCGAGGCGGATTTGCTGAAATGGCACGAATCTATGGTGGCCGGCATCGGTCGGCGTGACGGCGCCTTCGTGACAGTGCTGGATGTCGAAGGGCTCTTCGCGGACGACGTCGCTGTTCTCGCGTCAGCCGCGCTCGCCGCCTGACAATGGTAGACGCGGCAACCAGCACCAGCCACGCCAGGCTCGATCGGTTCCGCGACCTCGTTCACGAGGTCAGCGGCATCCGGTTGCGGGAGTCTAAAAACGTGATGATCGAGTCGCGCCTGCGCAAGCGTATGGTCGCGCTCGGCCTCCCCACGCTGGACGCATATCTCGGTCACCTGTTCGACGATGGAGCAATGCGCGAAGAATTGCCCCGGATCATCGATCTGATAACCACCAACAAGACCGACTTCTTCCGGGAGCCGGCACATTACCGCTTTCTGGAGGAGCGTATCATTCCCGAATGCCTCGCGCCTGCGCCCGCTGGACGGACGGTCCGGTTCCGGCTCTGGAGCGCGGCAGCCTCGACCGGGGCCGAAGCCTGGTCGGCGGCAATGCTGCTGGCCCGCGCGGCACAGGCTGATCGCCGGCTGGATTGGGCCATACTCGGCACCGACATCTCTCACCGGGTGCTGCAGATCGCGCAAAACGCCGTCTTTCCGCTATCGGATCTGGAGCCGGTCCCCCCGGCATTGCGCGACGCCTATCTCATGCAGGGCAGGAAAGGCCCGGTTCGGCAGGCACGAATTGTGCCGGAACTCCGTGCGCGGGTTCGGTTCGCGCCGATGAACCTGATGGAGATACCCTATCCGATCGAAACCGGTCTGGACGTTGTCATGCTGCGCAACGTCCTGATCTATTTCGACCCGCCGACGCAGCACCGGGTGCTCGCCGCGCTGGCCCGACACCTGCGTCGCGGCGGCTACCTGATCGTCGGCCATTCCGAGTCCATGATCGTACAGGTGCCTTCGCTCGTTCAGATGGCCCCCGGCGTGTTCCGCAACGAAGGAGCAACATGATGGCGCAGATCAAGGTTCTGATCGTCGATGACAGCGCCTCCGCGCGAAAGGCGCTGTGCGAACTTCTGGGCGCGGATCCGGCCATTCGGGTGACCGCGACCGCCCGCGATGCTTTCGACGCGGCCGAGAAAATGCGCGATGCGCTGCCCGATGTGATGCTGCTGGATCTGGAATTGCCGCGTATGAATGGGCTGACTTTTCTCGCCAAGATAATGGCACAGCACCCGCTGCCCGTCGTCGTCTGTTCGAGCCATACCGATGCCGGCTCGCATGCCGCGATGCGCGCGCTGGAAATTGGGGCCCGCGAGGTCGTGGGCAAGCCGCGCCTGACCACGCCCGAGGCCCGGCAGGAAGCACAGATCCGGCTCTCCGATGCCGTACGCGCCGCTGCGAAGGCAGGCGGACTTCGCGGCTTCGGCGATCGCGCGTCCGCCCGACTGAAGGCAGAGCCGACCCAGCTCTCGCCTGGGCCGAAACTTACGGCCGACGTCATCCTGCCTCCGCCACGTCCCGGCGCGCCGATCCCCTCCGGCGTCGGGCCGCTCGTGGTGATCGGCGCTTCGACCGGGGGGACGGAGGCGCTGGCGACGCTGCTTCCGCGGCTTGCCCCGACGACGCCACCGGTCGTGATCGTCCAGCACATGCCGGAGAAATTCACAGCGGCCTTCGCCCGGCGGCTCGATGGTCTCTGTTCGGTCAGTGTCAGCGAGGCGGTCGATGGCGACCGCCCCGTCCCGGGCAGCGTGCTGATCGCACCGGGCGATCGCCACCTCATTCTGCGGCGGCAAGGCGCGGGCTATCGCGTGGGGATTCTCGATGGGCCCTATGTCGCACGGCATCGACCTTCAGTGGATGTTCTGTTCCGCTCGGCGGCGATCGCCGCCGGGCCGGCGGCGCTGGGGATCCTGATGACGGGCATGGGCGATGACGGCGCGCGCGGGCTGGCCGAGATGCGGGCGGTCGGCGCCCAGACCATTGCTCAGGACAAGCCGACCTCGGTCGTGTGGGGGATGCCCGGTGAGGCGATGCGCATCGGCGCCGCTGAACGGGCGGTTCCGCTGCAGGGGCTGGCGACGGAGATCGCGCGGTACGAGATGCGGGTCGGTGCGGCATGACCGATGATATCACGCGGTCGCTTGCCGCCCTCCGAACAGTTTCGGCGCAGCTGGCGGGCGAGTTGGAAACCGTCTTCCTGAATGCATCGACCGCGCTATTCGCACGGCTCGACGATCTCGGTACGATGCAGACCATGCTGGGACGCGTCTCCGAGGCGTCCGGCCAGGAGGGATTGAAACGGGTCGACGAGGCAGCGCGCGACGTCGGGACGCTCCTCGAAAAGGTCGAAGCCCAGTTCGGCATGCTCGACGAGGCGGCCGAAATGCTGCTCGGCAATGCCGCAGAGATCCGTGCTCTGATCCCCGCTCAGGTCCGCAGAATTCGGCTTGCGCGAATGATCGCGACCAATGCCCTCGTCGTCAGCCGCGCCATGAACGAGGGGTCGCTGGCGCGCTTCGCCACGGAGGCCCGGACAATCCTCGACAGGATCGATCGCGCGGTGGCAGAGCTGGGGGAGGAACTGGCGCAGGGCGACCGGCAGCTGGCCCACCTCGCCCCGGAGATCCGCGGCATGAAACGGACCGCGCAAGACATCGGGGATGTTCGAAGGGAAATCTCTGCTCTGCTCCGTGCGCTGCGTGGCAATTCCTTGCCGCTCCGGGCCGTGGAACAGGTCGGAGAAGCGCGGCAACGTCTCGGATCCGCCCTCCAAAGCGCGGTGACCCATCTTCAATGCGGTGACGCGGCACGGCAGAGGCTGGAACATGTCGAGGCGATGGCGGCGCGCGGCGAGGCCGGTCCGGCGGGCGTAAAACCTGCCGCCCGGGCGCTCGCGCAGCGACAGCTGCACGCGGCGATCGACGACTTGGGGATGGGCATCGAGGCCGCCCTGCCGGAGTTCGATCGGATGGGAGTGCAGGTCGAAAACGCGCGCGTCGAACTCGCCGGCATCGCCGAGGCTCCCTTGGCAAGATCACTGGCCGGCGTGGCCGAACGCGCCCGCCGGCTGGCGACCGGGGCAGAGCAACTTGCAGCGCAGCGTGATCGGATCGCGCCGGACATGGCCGCTCTCTCGGCCCTTTACGCCCGCAGTGCCGCGTCCGCCGCGGAAATATCCCGTCTCGACGAACGCATCCAGCTGCTCGGGATAAACGCGACCCTGGTCTCCGGCCGACTGGGGCCGGACGGCGGAGCGACGCTCGAAGTGTCGGAGCAGCTGCGCGACTGCACACTCGAGATCGCGGCCGGGATCGCCGGGATCGTCCGCCTGGCCCTGTTGCAGGAGTCGAGCGCCGCGGTCTTCCTTTCCCCGGACGAGCAGAGCGGCGCGGATATCTCTGCGGTCAGGGCCATGGAGAGCCTCGCGGCAGAACTCGGCGCCGCGTTGGACGGCATGACAGATATGGTCCGCGCCGACCGCGATGGTCCCTTGCGGGATAGCCGGGCCGCGTTGGTGCGCTTGCTGAGCGAAGCACGATCGGCGCTTCCCCCGAACACGAACAATGTCTTCCAGGGCGAGATTTCGAATGACATCGCCAGCTTTTTGGAAGCGGTCGAGGCGAGTTACACCATGCCCGCAGAGCGCGAGGTGCATGCCGGGGTCTTCCCGTCATCCTCGGCGGATTTCGTATCCGTGGCACAGGAGGCCGAGGACATCTTCTTCTGAGGTATCCGCATATTCAGTCACCGGTTCCAGCGCCCGGACGCTGAAGCGTATCGTGCGCCGATTTCGCCAGCGTGTCCTCGGTGCAGCCAGTGTCGTAGAGACAGACGTGACGGGCGCCGGTCACCGTGTGCGTTTCCAGCCATTCAAGGATGTAATCACCGATAGTCTTCACGATAGCGACGAGGGCCTGCCCCCCGCGCATCGGCGGCGGGGGACGCGGTGATGCCGAAGAGCCGAATCTTCTTCGATCCGATCGCCTCGATGAATCCGGAGATGCTCACATGCGCGCGTTTCCATTAGCGCCTGCGTAGCCAGATGCGCGGGTGGGAACAAGTTTGTGCGCAACCAAGGGCGGTGCATGCGAGACAATTCGCCGACGCGCAACTCTGCGCGGAATCTTTGCAGAATTGATCGCAGGGGGGATTCCAATGACGAATCACATGTGACATGATTCGAGATACAGGGCCCGGCAGAGGTCAGGACGCGGCTCCGGGGGACGGAGCGCGGCCGATACGGAAGAGAGAGGCAGGACAATGGTTATGAGACGCCC
Source organism: Thioclava sp. F42-5 (assembly GCF_002213195.1). Taxonomy (NCBI): domain Bacteria; kingdom Pseudomonadati; phylum Pseudomonadota; class Alphaproteobacteria; order Rhodobacterales; family Paracoccaceae; genus Thioclava; species Thioclava sp. F42-5. The sequence goes on along the minus strand of NZ_NBNZ01000006.1, from coordinate 202,215 downwards.
CACGATCGGGCCTCTGATTTTCGTGACCGTGGCGGTGGTGCTCGGCGCCTATTTCGCCTTTGCCGCCGTACAGGGACGCTACGGCATTCTCAGCCGCGTGCAGATCGAAGCGGAGATCGACGCCAAGCGCGCCGAGCGCGATGCGCTGCGCGCCAAGGTCGACCGGATGGCCAACCTGACCCATCGCCTCTCCGACGATTACCTCGATCTGGATCTTCTCGACAGTCAGGCGCGCGAAGTGCTGGGCGCGATGCGCTCCGACGAGATCGTGATCCGCTGAGAGGCTACTCGGCCTGCCCGTTTTTGCGGCACAAACATCGCTCGAAAACTGCCTCACCGGCCCTAGTTGAAACGTGAGCGCCATTCCCGCCCTGCGATGCCGCGGGGTCATTGCCTTCGGCCCGGCATTGCTGTAAGGAATGGTTTAACGCTAAACTATTCCGGCCAAGGGAGGTCTGACCAATGGCAGCACGGAAAGGCTCGGCGAGCGGCGCCAAAGCGGGCGCGAATGTCTCGGCCGAGGAACTCAAGCAATATTACCACGACATGCTGCTGATCCGGCGCTTCGAAGAGAAGGCCGGTCAGCTCTACGGCATGGGTCTGATCGGCGGCTTCTGCCACCTCTATATCGGGCAGGAAGCGGTGGTCGTCGGCCTCGAGGCTGCGGCGAAGGAAGGCGACAAGCGCGTCACCTCCTATCGCGACCACGGGCACATGCTCGCCTGCGGGATGGACCCGAAAGGCGTCATGGCCGAGCTCACGGGCCGCGACGGCGGTTACTCGAAGGGCAAGGGCGGCTCGATGCACATGTTCTCGAAAGAGAAGCATTTCTACGGCGGCCACGGCATCGTCGCGGCGCAGGTACCGATCGGTGCGGGCCTCGCCTTCGCGGATAAGTACAAGGGCAACGACAACGTCACCTTCACCTATTTCGGCGACGGTGCGGCGAACCAGGGTCAGGTCGCAGAGACCTACAACATGGCGCAGCTCTGGGATCTTCCGGTCGTTTTCGTGATCGAGAACAACCAGTACGCGATGGGCACCAGCGTGAAGCGCGCGACCAAGTCGCCCGACTTCTACGAGCGCGGCATCGCCTACGGCATCTCCGGCGAGGAAGTCGACGGGATGGACGTGCTGGCGGTGAAGCAGGCTGGCGAGAAGGCCGTCGCGCACTGCCGCGCGGGCAAGGGCCCCTACATCCTCGAGATCAAGACCTATCGCTATCGCGGCCACTCGATGTCGGACCCGGCGAAATACCGGACCCGCGAAGAAGTGCAGAAGATGCGCGAAGAGCGTGACGCGATCGAGCAGGTCCGTCAGCTTCTCCTGACCGGCAAGCACGCGACCGAGGACGAGCTCAAGCAGGTCGACAAGGATATCAAGGCGATCGTCAACGGCGCCGCCGATTTCGCCAAGGAGAGCCCGGAGCCCTCCGTGGATGAACTTTACACCGACATCTACACCGATGTCGCGCCGCAGAACGCCTGAGGGGGGAAAGACAGATGGCAACCAAGATTCTGATGCCCGCGCTCTCGCCCACGATGGAAGAGGGCACGCTGGCGAAATGGCTCAAGAAAGAGGGCGACGAGATTTCGGCCGGTGACATCATCGCCGAGATCGAGACCGACAAGGCCACGATGGAATTCGAAGCGGTCGACGAAGGCACGCTGGGCAAGATCCTCGTCGCCGAAGGCACCTCCGGCGTGAAGGTCAACGACCCGATCGCGGTACTGCTGGAAGAAGGCGAAGACGCCTCCGCCGCGGAAGAGGCCGAAGCGCCCGACACCGGGTCGGACGCCGCCGAGAGCGACGACAGCGACGAACCCGCGAAAACTCCGGCCAAGGCGAAGTCCTCGGACGACGGCGACGACATGCCCAAGCCCGACACCACGCCGGATTGGCCCGAAGGCACGCCGATGAAGACGCAGACCGTCCGCGAGGCGCTGCGTGATGCGATGGCCGAAGAAATGCGCGCCGACGACACCGTCTTCGTGATGGGCGAGGAAGTCGCGGAATACCAGGGCGCCTACAAGGTCACGCAGGGCCTGCTCGACGAGTTCGGCGACCGCCGCGTGATCGATACGCCCATCACCGAGCATGGTTTCGCCGGTCTCGGCGTCGGTGCGGCCTTCGGTGGCCTGCGCCCGATCGTCGAATTCATGACCTTCAACTTCGCCATGCAGGCGATGGACCAGATCATCAACTCGGCAGCGAAGACGCTCTACATGTCGGGCGGCCAGATGGGCGCACCGATGGTGTTCCGCGGTCCGAACGGTGCTGCGGCCCGCGTGGCGGCACAGCACAGCCAGGATTACGGCGCATGGTATGCCCATGTTCCGGGCCTGAAAGTCGTGCAGCCCTACTCGGCGGCCGATGCGAAGGGTCTACTGAAAACCGCGATCCGCGATCCGAACCCGGTGATCTTCCTCGAAAACGAGATCCTCTACGGGCGGAGCTTCGAGGTACCGGATCTGGAGGACTTCACGATCCCCTTCGGCAAGGCGAAGATCTGGCGCGAAGGCGCGGATGTCACCATCGTCAGCTGGGGCATCGGTATGAGCCACGCGCTCGAAGCCGCGGACAAGCTCGAGAAAGAGGGCATCGACGCCGAAGTGATCGACCTGCGCACCCTGCGCCCGGTGGATTACGACACGGTGCTCGCCTCGGTGCGCAAGACCAACCGCTGCGTGACCGTCGAGGAAGGCTTCCCCGTCGCGAGCTTCGGCAACCACCTGTCGGCCGTGATCATGGAGCGCGCCTTCGACTGGCTCGACGCCCCGGTGATCAACTGCACCGGCAAGGACGTGCCCATGCCCTACGCGGCAAACCTCGAGAAACTGGCGCTCGTGACCTCGGACGAGGTCGTCGATGCGGTCAAAAAAGTCACCTACCGGTAAGGGGATAGCGCAATGGCAACCCAGATTTTGATGCCCGCCCTGTCGCCCACGATGGAGGAAGGCACGCTCGCGAAATGGCTCGTGAAAGAGGGTGACGAAGTCTCCTCGGGCGACATCATCGCGGAGATCGAGACCGACAAGGCCACGATGGAATTCGAGGCCGTGGATGAAGGCACGATCGGCAAGATCCTCGTCGCCGAAGGCACCTCCGGCGTGAAGGTCAACGACCCGATCGCGGTGCTGCTGGAAGAGGGCGAAGACGCTTCCGCCGTGGACGAGGCCGAAAGCCCTGCCCCGGCCGCGGCTCAGGCCGAAGCGGCCGAGGACGCGGAAGAGACCAAGGAAGCCGACAACGCGCCCGCCGAGAAAAGCGGCGCGAAAGCCGGCGGCTCGAAAGGTGCGGGCGCCGCGCCGAAGACCGAGAAAGCGCCTGCCGCGCCGCAGGATGCGGATGGCAAGCGCGTCTTCGCCTCGCCGCTCGCGCGCCGCATCGCCGCCGACAAGGGCGTCGATCTGGCCTCGCTCAAGGGCTCGGGCCCGAAGGGTCGCATCGTGAAGGCCGATGTCGAAGCCGCCGAAGGTGGCAAGGCAGCCCCGGCCAAGTCGGACGCGCCGAAATCCGCGGATGCGAGCCCCGTTCCGGCGCCCGCGCCGACGGTATCCTCCTCTGCCATCGCCAAGATGTACGAGGGTCGCGAGTACGAGGAGATCGAGCTCAACGGGATGCGCAAGACCATTGCCGCGCGCCTCACCGAGGCCAAGCAGACGATCCCGCATTTCTACCTGCGTCGTTCGGTCAAGCTCGACGCGCTGATGAAATTCCGCTCGCAGCTCAACAAGCAGCTCGAGGGTCGTGGCGTGAAGCTGTCGGTCAACGACTTCATCATCAAGGCCTGCGCGCTGGCGCTGCAATCGGTGCCGGATGCGAATGCGGTCTGGGCCGGCGACAAGGTGTTCAAGCTGAAGCCCTCGGACGTGGCCGTCGCGGTCGCGATCGAAGGCGGGCTGTTCACGCCGGTGCTGAAAGATGCCGAGGCGAAATCGCTCTCGACGCTTTCGGCGGAGATGAAAGACCTCGCGACCCGGGCCCGCGACCGCAAGCTCGCGCCGCATGAATATCAGGGCGGCAGCTTCGCGATCTCCAATCTCGGCATGTTCGGGATCGAGAATTTCGACGCGGTCATCAACCCGCCGCATGGCGCGATCCTCGCCGTCGGTGCAGGCATCAAGCAGCCGGTGGTGAATGACGAGGGCGAGATCGAGGTGGCGACCGTCATGTCGATGACGCTTTCTGTCGATCACCGCGTGATCGACGGCGCGCTCGGCGCGGAGCTTCTCAAGGCGATCTGCGAGAACCTCGAGAACCCGATGCTGATGCTGGCCTGACCGGTCCGCACGTTTCGAGACTTTGAAGAGGGGGGCGCTGCCCCCCTCTTCGCATTCGCGAACTCGCCCCGGGGAGATTTTCACCAAGGAAACGATGCGCAGTCATTCGAGAGGCCTGGAGGCTTTTCGCGAGGCAACAAAAAAGCGGGGCCGAAGCCCCGCCTCTCTATTCCATCTGAGCTTTGCTCAACTGCCGTGCAGCAGCTGGTCCATCTCGCTTGCCGGACGCTCGCAGCCCGCCTCGCCGACGATCTTCGCGGGAACGCCGGCCACGGTCTTGCAGCAAGGCACGTCCGAGAGGACGACCGACCCCGCCGCGATCCGGCTGTTGTCGCCGACATGGATATTGCCAAGCACCTTCGCACCGGCGCCGATCAGCACGCCATTGCCGATCTTCGGGTGACGGTCCTCGTCTTCCTTGCCGGTGCCGCCCAGCGTCACCGAATGCAGCATCGAGACATTGTCTCCCACCACGGCCGTTTCGCCGATCACGATCGAATGGGCGTGGTCCATCATGATGCCGCGGCCGATCTTCGCACCGGGATGGATGTCGACGCCGAAAAGCTCCGAAGCGCGCATCTGCACGAAATAGGCCATGTCGCGACGCCCGTTCGTGAACAGCCAATGCGCAATCCGGTAGCTCTGCAGCGCCTGGAACCCCTTGAAGAACAACAACGGCTGGATCAGGCGGTGGCAGGCCGGGTCGCGCTCATGCACGGCGACGAGATCGGCGCGGGCCGCCTGCCCCAGATCGGGATCGGCCGCGAAAGCTTCCTCGGCGATCTCGCGCAGGATCTGCTCGCTCATCTCCGCCGAGGCCAGCTTCATCGAGAAACGGTAGGCCAGCGCGCGTTCCAGCGTCGGGTGATGCAACAGCCCCGCATGGATCAGCGCGCCCAGAAGTGGCTCGTCACGCACCGCTGCCCGCGCCTCGTCGCAAATCTGCGTCCAGACCGGATCGACGGTTGCAACCTTTGCCATCTGCTTGTTCATCGGATTACTCCCTCTTCGCGCGCAAGAACCTAACACATAGGTTTTTCGGCGGATAGAGGAAGGGGCGTTCGATCATTTCGGTTTACGGGCTGTCGCATGGATTGCCACGTGGCGAGCCCCGCGCAGACGCAGCCTAGCGCGGACAGATAGCGTGGATCGCCCGGCCCTGCCCGCGCCCGCGGCATCCTCAGCGCCATGCTCAGGATCGCGCCATTGCCCCAGCAGGGGTGCACACGACGCAACCTCTTGCAGTACCGATCGGCCGCATGGACTTGATCGAAAAGCCGGTGGAGTCGCTCCATGCGGCGCTCCTCCGGCCATAGCATCACCGCCCGTGCAAGCGTTATCAGATCGCCGTCGAGCACCGCGCGCATCTTATCCCGTCCAGATCAGCCGCGCCGGTAGTCCCGGCCCGAACACATCAGAGATCTGCGCCACCTCGAAGGTCGGCGCCGCGATCATCCCGTCCTCCGCGCGCTCCGCAGCGCCATAGGTCCATTCCGGCGTGCTCACGATCACTTCGCGCCGGATCGTCTGCCCTTCGAGAACCCGCACCCGGTAGCGCTCGGACGCCTCCCCCAAAGGCACGTCCAGCGCCTCCCAGTCGTCGCCCCCGATCCGCGTCCGGCGCACCCAACTCAGCCGCAGATCGCCGCCCTGCGCCCCTGCGCGCAAATGACAAGGCGACAGTGGCCGCAACCCGATCCCCGCGAAGGCCTGAACCGTGTGAATATAGGAAGGGTCGTCATAGCCCCGCCCCGCCGGCCCCACGCGGTAGTGGCGCGCCAGATTACGTGCCGAGGGCGCGACCTCGATCTGGCGCAGTGCCCCGTCGAGCATCACGACGACCGAACCCTCCGGCCAGGCATCGGGCATCACCGCGTCGCTGCCCGCCTGCCCTCGCAGCCGGGTCGAGATATCCCATACCCCCGGCTCTACCGGCTCGGCGGTGACGAACTGGAAGATCTCCCACCGATCCGACGAGCCATCGCCGATCGCCATCGCGTTGAGCCCAGCGAGCACACTGGCCTCGCTGGCGCTGTGCAATTCCCCTGAGAGCATCTTCACCCGCAAGCCCGGACCACGGTCCCACAGACCGCTCTGCGCGCGCGGCAGGATCGCCTGCGTCACCCCGACCGCCGCCTGCGTCTCAACCTTCGTGTTGAGCGCATAGCCCGCATCCTCCAGCGCCGAATAGAGCGCGGCCGCCCCCGGCCAAGGGCTTGCAGTGACCGCAAGATGCGGCGCGTAAGGATCTTCCGCCCCGGTCAAAAGCGGCAGATCGAGAAACACAGGCGTCACCGGCACCGGGGGCGTGAAGCTCCCGATCCGCGCGACCTCGTCGGTCTCTTCCGAGGGGTCGTAAATTCCCGACTCCGCTCGCACGGCCTCCACACGGATCGCTTCAGCGCGTTCCATCCGGTCGATCCGGTAGCGCAGCGCGCCCTCCTCGGTCTGCAGCACCACGACATCCCCCGGCCCGAGCCATCCCATCGAAGGCGGGAGCGTGAACTGCACCGTATCGCGCGCCACGCGCGCCTCCGCGAGCCAGCGATGGACGACACGAATTCCCTCGGCCCGAGTCAATGCCAGGGGCGCCTCGCTCGCGGAGGCTGGGCCATCCATCTCATCAGGAAAGATCGCCTCCACCGCGCGGGTCTCGAAACTGCCATCGGCCTCGACATAGGCGAGCCGGACCCGTCCCGCGATCTCTGCCTCCGGGACGCGCCGCGTCTCGAGGCTCTGATCCTCACCATCCAACGCCAGCAGCGGAGGCAAAAGCTCCGCATCCACCGACGCATCGCGCATCCGGAACACCAGCACCCCGTCGCGCTCCACCGCATCGAAGCCGTAGATCAAGCTCAACGACTGCAATGCCCCGCGCGGCGTGATCCCACCGGGCATCGCATATCCGCGCACCACACCGTGCAGCGCGCTCACGTCGAATACGGAAACGCCCGCAAGCGCACATATCTCGCCCACCACATGCGCCAGAGGCTGGGCCGTCGCCCGCCCCGAAATCCAATGTCCGCGCGCGTAATTCGCAGCATCTTCCCACAGGTCCGGCAACCCGGGAAATTGCGGATAAGGTCGCACGTCCCAAGCCCAGACATGAGCGTGCGACATATCCACCATCGGGCCGCCATAGAACTCCGAGACCGGGTTGCGCGCGTCATCCCCCCAATAAGATGTCATCGCCCGCAGATATTGCATCTGCATGTAGTCGTCCCGCCGCCCGTCCGAGTAATGCGGCAGCGCACTTTCCGAGCTTTTCGGATCGAGGAACTTGTTGGGCTCGTTGGTGCCCTTGTCGATCGCGGCGCAGCCCATCTCCGTAAACCAGATCGGCTTCGAGCGCGGCACCCAGGCCGTCGGCTCCTCAATTCGCACGCCGCCGATCCGCTCGTGATGGTCATGCTCCCACCAGCCGCGAATGTCCTTGTAGCGCCAGACCCAGGGCTCTCCGTGATCGCCATCGGTGATCTGCGTGCGGATCTGCGCGTCGCGATGCTCGGGCGAGGCGTAGTACCAGTCGAACCCCTCCCCGCCCTCGACATTCGACTGCAGGTAATCGAGATCGTAGATAGTGCCCCAATGCGCGTCCGCGTGGTGCTCGCCCTCCCGCCAATCCGACAGCGGCATGTAATTGTCGATCCCGATGAAGTCGATATCGTCATCGGCCCAGAGCGGATCGAGATGGAAAAACCGGTCGCCATTTCCCGGCTGGTAGCCGAAATACTCGGTCCAATCCGCCGCGTGGCCGATTTTGCACTCTGCCCCGAGCACCGCACGCACGTCCCGGGCCAACTGCACCAGTTGCGCCACCGCCGGGAAACTGTTGCCCGGCCTTCGGATCTGCGTAAGTGACCGCATTTCGGACCCGATGCAGAACGCCTCCACCCCGCCAGCCAGTTTGCACAGATGCGCGTAATGCAGAATGAAGCGCCGGAACGACCATTCCTCCGGCCCGCTATAAGTAACAGTCTCGCCCGACGCCGCAAAATCGGTCACCTGCGCCGCCCCAAAGAACGTCACCACCTCATCGACGGCAGCCGCCGCCCCATCCGGCGACCCGGCACGCCCCGGCGCCTCGGATGTCGTGATCCGCCCCCGCCACGGCAGCTTCGGTTGGCTCCGCGCATCGCTCCACGGATCGGGTAGCGCGTTACCCTCCAGCTGATCCATCAGGATGAACGGATAAAACGTCACCGCCTTGCCCGCCGCATGCAGCGCCGCAATCGCCTCGATCACCGCCGCATCCGCAGGCGTGCCTCCATAGATCGAGTGCCCGTCGAGCTTCGGCACCTCGTCGACATCGCGTCGTTCAGCCCCGGAAACGCACCAACGCATCTCCCTGCCCTCGCGCCCGCGATCACCGACCTTCGGCCGCACCTGACACCGGTCGCAACGCAGATCGTCCCCAAACCAAGACACGACCAGCGACACGGCACCGCAACCGGGCAGTTCCTCGTCGAGCATCTCGACGCTCGCGGCAAAATCCGTTCCGCCATGCGGCGCATGCTGGTTTACCGGCTCCGCCGCAGTGTCGATGCCCCATCCGCTGAAGAACGATAGCGAGGAGCCGGTCGGATACATCAGGTCCGACCCGGTGCCGTCCCCTCGCAGCTCCGCTTCGCTCACCCGCCGCGTCGCGAGCGAATACTCCCCCGTCCCCGGGATCAGCGCCACCGCCTCGATCGTCTGCGTCAGATCGGGCGCGCCGCGCACGCCTTTTCCCTGCGCCGGCCGCACCACCTCGAAGGTGAATTGCGGCACCCGGTTGCCAAACGGCTTGAGCTGCAGGTTTTCGAAGACGACATAGGCGATCCCGCGATAGCTCGGCACCGCGCCTGCACCCTCGACCGCCTCGATTTTCGGATCGGGCTGCTGATCCTCGGACCCTGTGTAGACCCGCATATTCAGATCGGACGGATCGAGCTCGGTCCCATCCGCCCAGATCCGACCGACGCGCAGGATCTCCCCCTCGCCCAGAGCCATCGCGAGGCTCACCGAATAGCTATATTCGATAAAGGTCGGCTCGCCCTTGCCGCCGCCGCTCTTGTGCTTTGTTTCGATGAAACGCGTGGCCCAGATCACCTGACCTGCCACCCGCATGCGTCCCCAGTGCAGCCCGAGCCCATCGCCCTCGGACGCGCTCGTCAGGCGCAGCCGATCTACCCGGCCGGTCTCGACCGAGCCTGAACCGCCTCCCAGCAATTGCTGATCGATGGCCCGGCCCAAGGTCGCCCCGACCGCGCGTCCGATCACCGCGCCGGAGAGTCCCAGTATCGTGCCTCCGAACCCGGCCCCGATCGCGGCCCCTGCCGCTGACAGCAAAATCGTCGCCATTCTCCGGCTCCTTCATCGAAATTGAAAACGCGCCACGATGCGGCGCTGCCACGGCAGGCTGAGCGCACTCTCGCAGACCCCGTGCCCGGCATAGGCGTGAATGAAAGTTGGCTCCGCGCCGACCGCGCCCGCGATCCCGAGATGTTTCGCGACCGCTCCCGCGCGCATCCGGAACAGCAGCACATCGCCCGACCGCTCCACGCCGTTCCACGCCGCCATCTGCGCGCTCAGACCGCGGAAGAACGCCTCATCGCACCCCGCCTCCCCCCAGTCCGGCGTATAGGCCGGGACGCCATCCGGCTCGCAGCCGTAAAGCTCCCGCCAGACCGCCCGCAGCAAGCCCAGGCAGTCGCAACCGACACCGCGATGCGAGCCTTGATGCAGGTATGGCGTGCCGACCCAAACCCGCGCGATCGCCACCGCCCGCGCCGCCCGCTCCTCTGCGGTCACTTGAACAGGCTCCCACCCGTATTTCCGCCACCCTGCACCGGGTAGGAGGTCAACCAATCCTCGCCGGGAATATGCGGAAAGCCACGGAAATTCAGAAAGTTGGCGAACTTGCCCTTACAGGTCTCGGCCCGCTTGTCGCAGCCGGCCTCAAGTCGCACCACATCGCCCAACGCCACATCCGCGCCGATCCGCGCCCACAGTTCGATCTCGCGCCCCGCATCGCGTACCCGGTCCACCTTGATTACGCCGACCAGCCCTGCCGCGGCCCCCGAGATCACCCGAAACCGACCCTTCTCGAACCATCGCTCGGCAAAGCCACCCAAGCTGTCGAAGCCGAACACGACCGAGCCCTCGACAAAATCCACCGGCCCCTCGTGAAAGTAGCCCAGCTGCCCGGTATCGAAACGACACGCGCCATCGCCCAGCACCGCCGAACAGCGCGGATGATAGATCCGGCCCTTCTCGGCGCCCAACGCCTCGCTCAAACCCCGCAGTTCCGCCGTGAACGCCCCGGCCCCGCGCGCGATCTCGCCGAGATGCCCGCGAAACAACAGCGCACGCTGGCTCACATCCGCCCAGTTCACGATCCATGCGCGCACCTCGGCCCCATCATATCGCCCGGCCAGAATATCCGCTTCAGAGATCGCCTCCGAACTCAGCGCGCCATACACCTCCGAGTTATCCACGGCCAAGCCAGTACCCTGTGCGACCGCCTTCGCCGTCATCCCGCTCTCCGGCTCGAACGCGATCCCGTCGAAAACCAGCCCTCCGTCGTGATCGGTGAAGCCAAGCACCACGCCATCGCGCCGCGTCACCGCCCAGGCCCGCGCGATCGTCGTTGTCCCGCTCTCGAGATGCGCCCGCAGCGCCTCCGGATAGCCGCTCATATCCGCACCTCCACGACCGGCACCTGCGGCATGTCACCCGCCTGAAAGCTCTGGACCGAAACCTGCACCGCCTCTGTGTCGAACCGCACCGGAACGTCGAACTCGAACCCGGCGGTGATCGGCGCGCCGTCGGCGGGCGGATCGACGAACGTCACTTCGCCGGTCTCCAGATCGACGGCCCAATCCACCGCTTCCGCCTGATAGCCGCCCTGAACACCCAGCTTCACCGTGCCCGCGACCGGCTTGGTGATCGGGCGGCGATACTCCGACCCGCCCGAGGCATAGAGCTTCGAGAGCGTGAACACCCGGCTCACCCCGTCGCCATGCCCGATCAGCTGGTCCTCGTAACCGACCGCCTGCGAGGGCGAACAGCTTTTGAAATCTGCCCAATCCTTCCAGCGAAACCCGTGCAGCTGCCCCCCGCGCGCCTCGAAGAAGGCCAGCAGTCGCTCCACGTCATCCAGCGACCGAAGCCCCACCCCCGCATCATAGCGCCTGCGCGAATGAGCCCAGGGGCTGTTGCGCTCCTCGAACCCGTTGGTCAGCGTCACGATCTCCGTGCGCCGCTCGGGCCCGCCCACCGAGCCAAAGCTCAGATTCGCGGGAAATCTCACCTCGTGAAATGCCATATTCGCCCCCTCAGCGATTGCGCTCGCCACGCGCCAGCGCCCGGCTGACCTGCGCCGCGATCTGGCTCGACGAGCGTTGGAACCCGGCCACATCCGGCGTCGTGACATTCATCACCACATTGACCGCGCGGCCCCCGCCCTGCGCAGCCACACCCAGCCGCCCATCGGCCCCGCGGGTCAGCGGCATGATCGCCTCAGGCCCGGCCTCCCCCATCAGCCCGGTCGCACCGCGCATCGCGAAACGGGTCGGGCTCGACACAACACCGCCCTTGGCGAACGCCCGCACGCGCCCCTGGCTGAACGCCCCGCCATCGGCAAAAGGAAACAGCCCGCTCACCAACCCGTTCACCCCGTTCGCCACCGCCCCGCCGACAGCCTGCTGCACCGGCTTCATCGCGACGTTGTAGACGCTGTCGGCCATGCTGCGCGCAACTTGCCTCAGCGCATCCGACAGACGCATCCCGTCGAACACGACCCCGTCGAAAGCGCTTCGCAGCCCCCGCCCGAACGCATGGCTCAACGTGCTCACCTCGCGCCCGGTGAAAGTCAGGCTCTCACGCATCGCGGACAGTTCCTGATTGAACACCTCCGCCATCGCACTCGCGCCGCCAAGCGAGCGCTCCAGATCGGCGGCCTGCGCGCCCAACCCGTCCAGATCATCCGTATCGATCATTTCAATCCCTCCATCCTCGTCGGCGCATCGGGAAACCGCGCCAGCAATTCATCGAGCCGCGCGCGCCCCATCGGGCGTGCCACCGCGCCGCCCGCGCCCAGCATCAGCGCCAGCTCTGCCGGGCTCAGCGCCCAGAACTCCGCCGGTCGCAGCCGCAATTCCTGCACGCCCGCCCGCATCAGCCCCGGCCAGTCGAGCCCGCTCACGCTCCCCCCTCGCCGGGGACCGAGAAGGCCCGCGCCAGCAGCTCCGCCGCCTTGCGCGCAGCCCCCAGAGGGCCGCCACCGATCTCGACTGAGCGCAGATCGCCCGCACAGCCCTGCCAGCCGCCGCCGCGCAGCCCTGCCACGATCACCGCCAGCACGTCGCGGCTCGAAAACCGTCCCGCCTCGAACCGCTCGACCAACGCGATCATCCCGCCCGTCTCGCCGATCTCGGCCTCCAGTTCCGCCAGGGCGCCCAGCGTCAGTTTCGCCACATACCGCTGGCCGTTCAGCGCCAACTCGACCTCTCCTGCCCACGGGTTCGCCATCAGATCGCCGTGAAGCTCAGAGCACCGGCAGACGCCATTGCGACCTCGTAAGTCGCTTCGCCGTCATGGCTCCCCGCATAGTCGATCGAGGTGATCATGAACGGCCCCTGCACGATGCCGAAATCCGGGATGATCACCTGGAACTGCGGCACCTCGCCATCGAAGAAGATCTGCCGCGCGCGCTCGTCGGTGCCCGCATCCTTGAACACGCCAGAGCCCGAGATCGCGGCCGAGCGCACCCCCGCGCCCCCCAGCAACTCGCGCCAGCGCCCCTCGCTTTCCAGCGAGGTCACATCGACCGTTTCCGCGTTGAAGGTGATACGCGTGGCGCGCAGCCCCGCGATGGTCTCGAATGTCTGGTCCCCGTTCAGGTCCAGTTTGATCAGAAGGTCCTTACCGTTCTGCGCAACCATGGATTTTCTCCGCTTTTCGATATTTTGTTTCCGACAGAGCGACAATCGACCGGCCGAAAAGTTGCAAATGTGAAAGTGTACTCAGCCCTCGACCCGCGCGCGGAAGGTCAGATCGAGCCGCCGCGACGCCCCCTTGTCGACCCGCCGGGCGCGCGCCTTGAGGAACCACAGCCCCACCACGCGCCCTCGAGTCAGGCTCAACGGCACCTCAAGAAGCGCATCCGAGATCGCCGCGCCAATCTCCTTGGCTGCATGAAACCCGGCCTCGTCGCTGACAACCGAGACGGTGAAATCATGCACCGCCCCGTCGCCCGTCATGTCCGAGGCATCGCGCGCGTTCTCCGGCCCGAGGCTCACATAGGTCCCGCTTGTCGTCCCCGCAGGCGCGGCGTCATAAACCGCCGCCCCGACGAGCGCCGTCACGGCCGCATCGCTCTGCAAGCGCGCATAGACCGCCTCCTGCAAGGCGGCTCCGATCGCGTAGCTCATGCCACCACCTCCTCACGCGCGAAACAGGTCAGGTAATGCGCCCCGGCATCCGCCTCCGCCACCGCGAGGATCCGGAACACCCGCGTGCCCTCGCGAAACCGCTGCTCCGGCTTCGGTCTGCGCGGCGAGCCCTCGGGCGCGGCCCGCACCGTGATCTTCCACGGCACCGAGGCGAGCGTCACGAATTCACCCGCGCGCTCCACCCCCGTCCCCGGTTTCATCTGCGTCCAGAGGATGCCCAGCTCGGTCCAGGCTTCGATAAAGCCACCCGCCCCGTCCGGCACCCGCTCTGGCGTCTCCAGCACCAGCGCTCGGTTCAGAAACGGCGCCTTCATCGCCGACCTCCCAACAGGCGCACCGTGCGCCAGCGCTCGATCAGCGCGCCAACGCCATAGGGCATCTCTCGCCCGCCCGCGCCCTCGTCCCGGCGCTCATAATATTGCGACGCCAGCAGAAAGACCGCCTGCGCCAGATCGGTCGGGAGATCGGCCCAACTCGCCCCAAACCCAGCCGTGAACCGAACTTCTGCCACACCGCCCGCCGGGATCGACGGCAGTTCGCCGCCACAGGCCGCCAGTCGCGGGCGCTGCAGATCCGCGACCAACCGATACCCCTCCGGCGCGACCACCGTGATCACCTCAGCCGCATCGACCAAGCGGACCTCAGTCACCGCACTCACCGGAGCCACCGGCAATGGCTGCGCCACTGCATCGCGCCACGCCTCAAGGCTCAGCGCGAAATCCCGCGCCAGCAGCACCTTAGCGGTGCGTCCTTCGATCGCCGCCATCGCCGCGCGCAGGTAGCGCTCCAGCGCCGCATCCTCTTCCACCACATCCGAAAACCCGGTGCCGAGCCGCAGATGCGCTCGAAATTCCGCGACGGGCAGCGCGCTCGCCGCCGCCACCGTCTCTTCAGTCAACATCATGACATTCCTCCGCAATTCGCGTGGTTGCACCCCCGGCCGGGGATGCCGCCAATCATGTCGGGCGCGAGCCCCGCCGCCGCTCGAACGGAGGGAGCAGCTAGGCGACGGCCGTCAGCCCCGCGCCCGTCCCGAGACCGGCATCCCGGCCCCGGGAACCGGAAGGCGGAGCCCCCCGATCCCGCTCACGCATCTCAGGCGAGCGCGAATTTCAGCAGCTTGATCGCGGCGAAATCGCTGACATCGCCGCCGACGCGCTTGGAGGCGTAGAACAGGACATGCGGCTTGGCGGAGAAGGGATCGCGCAGCACCCGCAGATCCGGGCGTTCCGCCACCGTGTAGCCCGCCTCGAAATCGCCGAAAGCGATCGCGAAACTGTCCGACGCGATATCCGGCATGTCCTCCGCGATCAGCACCGGATAGCCCATCAAGCGTGCAGGCTCGCCCGCGGCCAGACCATCGGTCCACAGGAACCGCCCATCGGCATCCTTCATCTTGCGCACGGCGCCTGCGGTCTTCGAATTCATCACGAAGCTCGCATTGGCGCGGTATTCCGCCTCCAGCGCATAGACCAGATCGACCACCGCATCGGCCGGGTTCGCGCCCGAGAAATCCCCATCCGCGCCCGTCGCGACATAGCCGAGCGAGCCCCAGGTCCACGACCCGTTGCCGACCTGCGGATGGGTCAGAAAGCCCGTCGGCTTGTCCACCCCATCGCCCGAAATGAACGCCGCCGCCTCGGCGCGGGCGAATTTCTCAGCGATGCGCTGCGCCAGCCAGGTCTCGACATCGAAGGCGCTGTCATCGAGCAGCCGTTGCGACGCTTTCGGCATCGCGGCCAGCTCGTGCAGCGGGATCGAGATCCGATCGATCTGCGGCGTCGCAGTCTCGCTCAGCGCCGCACTCTCGGTGGCCCAACCCGAGCCCAACTCGCTGCGATCGACCAGCACGTCGAAAGAGGTCGCCTCGACATTGACCACATTCGCGATCTGGCGGATCGAGGCCGTCGAGGTCAGCACCGAGCGGATCGTGTCGGAGGTCTGCGGGTCAACCAGATAGCCACCTTCAGCCGCGACCGAGCTGTTGAGCGCCTTCCCCTCGAGGCTCAGCCCCCGCAATGCGTCGTCATCCCCCGAACGCAGGTAGGCCGCAAAGGCCTTCTGATGCGGCGCCTCCTCGTTCGCGGCGGCGGAAAGGGCGGGACGCCCGGCAGTCATGGATTTGCTCTGCAGCATGGTCAAACGCTCGTCTTGTTGTTGCATCTTCACTTCAACTTCATCGCGGAAGGCTCTGACTTCCTTTACGAAACCGGCCAGCGCGGATTGCACCTCCGTGGCCGGATCGGGGCCTTCGGACATACCCGTCCCGGCCCGAGACTTGCTCTCGGTCTTCATCGTCACTCCATCTCCAATGGGATCTCTCGCCCGCCCGCCTCAGCGACCGGCCAGTTCCGCCGTGGCACCGCGAAGCGCCGCGGCCAGATCGCGCAGATCACGCGCGAGGCTTTCGCCCTTCGCCGCCACCCGCGCCTCGCGAAGCATCGGGAAGGTCACCAGCGACACTTCCCAAAGCTCCAGTTCCGCAAGCAGCCGCCGGCCTTTTGCGTCCTTCTCGGCGGCGACCGTGCGATAGCCGATCGACAGCCCGTCGATCGCCCCCGCCGCAATCAGCGCCGCCGCCTCCCGCGCCCGCGCCACGCCGGGCAACAGCCTGCCCTTGACGTAGAGCCCGCGCGCGTCTTCCCGGATATCGTCCCAGATCCCGATCGGCTGCGCCGGGTCGTGCTGCCAGAGCATCTTCACCGTACCGCCCCGTGCCAACAGCCGCTCCAACCCTTTCGCGTAAGCGCCTTTGCAGACGACGTCGCCACCTTGATCGGGCAGACCGAACAGGCTCGCATAGCCCTCGATCACCGTCCCATCGGTCAGTTGAACGGGGTGCGCCTCGTTCGCGCAGAACTTCAATTCCAACCCGTAATCATGTGTATTCATGTCTATTTCCCTATTTCAAACCGACCTCGACGAGGCTGAGCACCGCCTGCGTCAGGATCACTGCCACCACGCCATAGACCGCCATCCAGAGCCGCCGCTCCAGCCGTTCGATCATCGCTTCGATCCGACCGAGCCGCTGTTCGACCTGCGAAAATTGCAGCTCCATGATCTTCTCGGTCGCCTGCATCCGTTCCTCGTGGACGGCAAAGGGCGCCTTGAGGTATCGCGATCCACCATCGGCCATCTCAGCCCTCCACCGCGTCCACGGGCACAGGCGGCAGGCCCAGCAGCGCGCGCTTCTCGGACGCGGTCAGGAAGGAGACCTCGCCGATCCGCTTCCATTGCTGATCGCGTTCGCTCGCCAAGGCCGGGATCTGGTCGAGATCGGGCCTCAGGCTCACCCGCTCGCCCGTCCATGTCGACAGCCACCACGCAACATCCGCGGCCACCTTGGTCGCGAGCGGCAGCACCGTGAGCCGATAGAAGGCCCGGTGCGCCTCGGCGTAATTGGCGTAGGTCGCATCGCCGGGGATTCCCAGCAGCATCGGCGGAACCCCGAAGGCCACCGCGATCTCACGTGCCGCGGCCAGCTTGGTCTCGTGAAATTCCATATCGGACGGTGAGAACCCCATCGGTTTCCAGTCGAGACCGCCCTCCAGCAACATCGGCCGCCCCGCGTTGCGCGCGCCCTGATGATGCGTCTCCATCTCGAAGACGAGCCGGTCATACTGGTCAGGCGACAACGTCCCCTGCCCATCGGCGCCCTTGTAGACGATCGCCCCGGAAGGCCGCGCAGCATTGTCCAACAGCGCCTTCGACCAGCTCGACGCACTGTTATGGACGTCCACGGCCACCGCCGCCGCCTGCATCGGCGACAGTCCGTAATGATCGTCCTGCGGATGAAACGCCCGCAGATGGCAGATCGGATCGGGGCTTCCGATCATATCGAACCGATGCTTGCGCCCGGCCACCGTGTAGTCATAGGCGACCGGCCAGCCATCCGAGCCCGGCACGATGCTCATCCGATCCGCGCGCAGCACGTGCAGCTCGCGCGGCAGCCCCGGCTCCACCGCCACCGCCTCCAGGTAGCCGTTGCCCGACAGCAGCATCTGCCCGTAAAGCGCCTCGAAGAACGCACTCTTGCCCTGCGCCGCGTTGGGCCGCGCGATCAGCTCGAGCACGGGATGGACGTCGTAACGCCGCTCCGCATCCTGGCAAACAAGCGGCAAGGCAGCCGCGGCCTCCGCGATCAGCTTCACGCAACGAAATCCGACCGGGTTGCCCGTAAACCCCGACCGCGTCAGCGAACCCACATCGCGAGGCGACCACACCACACGCCCCGACCCGCTCGCCATCGCCACGATCCGTCCCGTCGCCGAGGCCTTCACCTCCGACCGCCCCGCGCTTTCGGATTTGCGAAAGATGTTCCAACCCATTCCCGTCTCCTTCTCGCGGCCCCGTCGCGGACCGGCTGGCAAAGAAAAAGGGCCGGGGAATGCCCCAGCCCTTGCTCTCGAATTCGATTGTTGCGCGCCGGGGGTTTTGCACCCCCGGACCCCCGCAGGATATTTCGCCCAAGCCGAAAGAGGCTCAGAGCCCCCGCAGCTGCGGCCTGCGCCAATGCGCGGCCGGCTCGAGGATCAGTTCGGTGATCGCCCAGACCAGCGCATCCACGCGGTCGGGCGAGCCCTTGCCCTGATAGCCCTGCAGTCCCATCCGACACATCTGGTCTTCGAGCGCATCGAGATCCGACGATCTCAGATGCGCCACCCGGCCCTGTTCATAGAGTGCCGCCACAGGTTCCGCGCGCGCCGATTTGCCCCGGCTGGCGCGCAACGCCTTGAACGGGATCAGCGGGTCGATCTGGCGCAGCACGCTCTCGATCAGATCGCCGCCTTGATTGACCTCGGCCACCAGCTTCTCCGCGCCCCAGCGCTCCATCGCTGCGATCCCGGCGCGGGCCCAGTCCATCGGCTTGCCGCGAATGCTGGCATCCTCCAGCACCACCGCGCGCCAGTCCTGCACCGGGCCTTGGGTGCGCGCCCCCACGACCACGATCCCGCATTCGTCAGAGGCCGCCTTGCCGCTGACCGACGGATCGAGCGCCACCACGACCCGGTCCAGATCACCGGGATGATTGATCCGCGCCCGCTCCAGCATCGCCGTCGTCCAGAGCGCGCCCTCGACATCCTCCAGGAGCACCCCGTCCAGCTCCTGCCGCCCCAACCGCGTCCCGGCATAGCGCGCCCGGACCTCGGCGAGGAAACTCTCCGCCAGATGCGCCCGGTTCGCCTCGGTCGGCGCATGGCTGACCACGGTCGATTGCGTCTCCAAAATCTGTTTCAGCACGCCCACATTGCGCGGCGTCGTCGTGATCACCTGCTGCGGATGATCGCCCAGACGCAGCGCGAATTGCAGCATGTCCCAGACCTCCTCCGCCTTCTTCCATTTCGCCAGTTCGTCGACCCAGGCCGCGTCGAATTGCGGCCCCCGCAGCGCCTCGGGCTCATGCGCGGAAAACGCCTGCGCCGTGGCCCCGTTCGGCCAGACGAGCCGGCGCCGGGTCGCTTCCCAGACTGGTCTGCGGTCGGGCGGAGAGCAGGCGAGTATCCCGCTCTCCCCCATCACCATCACGTCGCGCACCTGATCGAAGGTCTCGCCGACCAGCGCAACACGTCGCGCCCTTCCGGGGTCGAGCGGGCGTGCGCCTTCCACCTGCGCACGCACCCACTCGGCCCCGGCCCGCGTCTTGCCCGCGCCGCGCCCACCCATGATCACCCAGCTTTTCCAATCCCCTTCGGGCGGAAGCTGATGATCGAGCGCCCAGAACTCGAAGATCCAGGGCAGCGCGAGCAATGCATTGTCATCAAGCCCGTCGAGAAACGCCTCGACACTCTCAGGCGTCGCGGAGGCGAGCCAGGCGGCGCCCGATTTCAACTCTGGCGGCATCGAAGTCGAGCGCGCCATCCCGCCCGGCGGCGACGCCTGCCAACTGTCTGCGGAGTTTCTCGACACGCGTTCGTTCCTCCATCACCAAATGAAAAGCGGTGCGGAGGTCCTTGACCGCCTGCACCGCCGCTTTCGCCTCGGATATCTCGCCGCACCGCACCCCCTGCAGCGCCTGCGCCAGTTCCTCGGCCACGTCACGATAGAGCGCTTCGGTCTGATCCAGAAGATCGACCGGCGCCCCCGCCTCGTTCATCATGTTGTCTTGCGTCACGTACGAACCCACCCGTTCCAAGTTGGTCCGTTCGAGAGACATGAAAAAACGCCGTCGGGTTGCCCCGCGGCGCTTGCCCACTTCTCCTAGCGTGCCAAACTCCTACCCGAGAGCGTTCGCAGAGTCAAGCTCTAAATTCCGGGTTGTGCGGCGTGGGCAAAAAAGAACCCCGGCGAAAACCGGGGTTCTTTACGTGATATCAGTTACTTGATGCGTCTTCCTGACGCTGCTTCTCGATCTCGCGCCACTTCGCCACGTTCTTGTTATGCTCTTCGATCGTGCTCGAGAAGGCATGCCCGCCAGACCCATCTGCCACGAAGAACAGGTAGTCGGTCGAATCGGGATGCAACGCCGCCTCGATCGCCGCCTTGCCCGGGTTCGCGATCGGTCCGGGCGGCAGCCCGTCGATGACATAGGTGTTGTAGGGCGTCGCCTTGCGCAGCTCGGACTGCCGCAGCCCGCGGCCCAGCACACCCTTGCCTTCGGTCACGCCGTAGATCACCGTCGGGTCGGTCTGCAGCTTCATGCCCTTTTCGAGACGGTTGATGAAGACGCTTGCCACTTCGGGGCGCTCAGCGGGCACGCCGGTTTCCTTCTCGACGATCGAGGCCATGGTCAGCGCCTGCTGCGGATCGTCATAGGGCAGCCCCTCGGCACGTCCGTCCCAGGCATCGGCGAGGATCTTCGACTGCCGCTCGGACATCAGATCGATCAGCGCCTGCCGGTCGGCCCCGCGCGTCACCTCGTAGCTGTCGGGCGCGAGCGTGCCTTCCCCCGGCACCCCGTCGATCTTGCCCGACAGGAAGCTCGCTTCCTTAAGCCCCTGCACGATCTGCCAGCTGGTCACACCATCGACGACGGTCACGCGGGTACGCACATCGACGCGGTCGGCCTTTTCCTCGAAGCCTTCGGGCGGCTTTTCGCTCTCGGGATTGTATTCCGCGACCTTCTGGTAATCGCCCGTGGTCGGGTCCAGCTCGCGCAGCAGCACCTCGTTGCCGTTCACGCCGATCCGGAACACCAGCTCCGAGCCGCAGGTCGAAGGCCCGCCAGATGTGATCTGCCCCACGATGGATTGCATCGAGGTGTTCGGCTCGATCAGGTAGGAGCCGAATTTCAGCTTGTCGGCCTTCTCCTCATACTGCGCACCGGTGCGGAAGAGATAGGAAGAGGAGATAGCCCCCTTCTCCTTCAGCTTCGACGACACGCCCTGCAGGCTTTCGCCCGGCGCGACGCGCAGGCACATCGCCTCCGCAAGCGGGCCGGGCTCGACATATTGGTTCTTCGCCCAGGCGACCAAACCGCCAAGCGCGACGAGAATGACGATCAGCAGCGTCAGGAAATTCGAGACGATGTTACGCCACATCAGCTATCCACCTTGCCCATCACGAGGCTCGCATTGGTGCCACCGAAGCCGAAGCTGTTGGACAGCGCGACGTCGATCTTGCGCTTGACCGCGGTCTTCGGCGCGAGGTCGATCACGGCCTCTTCCGGCGGATTGTCGAGGTTCAGCGTCGGCGGTGCGATCTGATCGCGGATCGCGAGGATCGAGAAGATCGCCTCCACTGCGCCAGCCGCACCCAAAAGGTGGCCGACCGAGGACTTGGTCGAGCTCATCGTGGCTTTCGACGCCGCATCGCCCAGCAGGCGCTGCACCGCCCCCAGCTCGATCACGTCGGCCATGGTCGAGGTGCCATGCGCGTTGATGTAATCCACCTGATCGGGGTTCAGATCGGCCCGCTCCAGCGCCGCTTTCATCGCGCGGAAGCCGCCATCGCCATCCTCGGACGGCGCGGTGATGTGATAGGCGTCGCCCGACAGGCCATAGCCCAGCACCTCGGCATAGATCTTCGCGCCGCGCGCCTTGGCGTGCTCGTATTCCTCCAGCACGACGCAGCCCGCGCCCTCGCCCATCACGAACCCGTCGCGATCGGCATCCCATGGACGGCTCGCGGCCTCCGGCTCGTTGCCGCGCTTGGTCGAGAGCGCCTTGCAGGCGTTGAAGCCCGCGATACCGATCTCCGAGATCGGGCTTTCCGCACCGCCGGCGACCATCACATCGGCATCGCCCAGCATGATCAGACGCGCGGCATCGCCAATGGCATGCGCGCCGGTCGAGCAGGCGGTGACGACCGCATGGTTCGGCCCCTTGAAGCCAAACCGGATCGAGACCTGCCCCGAGACGAGGTTGATCAGCGCGCCCGGGATGAAGAACGGGCTGACACGGCGGACACCCTTTTCCTTGATGAGAACTGCGGTATCGGCGATCGAGCTGAGCCCCCCGATCCCCGAACCGATCATCACGCCGGTGCGCAGGCGACCCTCTTCATCCTCGGGCTCCCAGCCGGAATCCTTTACGGCCTGCGTCGCAGCCGCCATCCCGTAGAGGATGAAATCGTCGACCTTGCGGCGCTCTTTCGGCTCCATCCAGTCGTCGGGATTGAACGTGCCGTCGGAGCCGTCGCCCAGCGGAATTTCGCAGGCGTATTTCGTGGTCACGTTGGACGCATCGAAGCGCGAGATCGTCCCCGCCCCCGACTGACCCGCGATGAGCCGCGACCAGGTCTCCTCGACCCCGCAAGCCAGCGGCGTGACCATCCCCAGACCCGTGACAACTACCCGGCGCATGCGTGACCTCTTTCTCAGCAAAATATCTTGCCAGACCTGATACACGCGGGCGCGCAAAGGCGCAATCACAACCCAAAGCGGCAGGCGGGTTACCGTCCGGCGAATGGCTGCAGTTCGGACGGGTTTCCGCCGCGTCGCGCGACCGGTTCAGGCTGGCACGCAGACTTCAGCTTGAGCGCCTCGACCCGCGTGTCCGGCGCGGCAAAGGGCGGCGCCGAGGCGCGGAGTTCGAAGGAGGGCTGCGCCAGCAGAACCCGGTTGCGCCCGCGGTTCTTCGCCGCGTAGAGCGCCCCGTCCGCCCGCGCATAAAGGCTCCGCAGTTCCTCGCCGCACTCCCATTCGGCGACCCCGATGGAGACGGTGACCC
This sequence comes from Thioclava sp. F42-5, assembly GCF_002213195.1. Taxonomy (NCBI): domain Bacteria; kingdom Pseudomonadati; phylum Pseudomonadota; class Alphaproteobacteria; order Rhodobacterales; family Paracoccaceae; genus Thioclava; species Thioclava sp. F42-5. The sequence continues at coordinate 179,388 of NZ_NBNZ01000006.1, read as the reverse complement.
GCAGACCAGGCGCCTGCTGCCCCTCGAAACCCAGCGCGGCCACGGCGGCGCGAAGCCGCTCCGCCGCCTCGAGGCCCTCGGTCAGCCGCGCGCCGGGCAGGATCACCGCGAATTCATCGCCACCGATCCGTGCCAGCGTGTCCTCCAGCCGCAATTGCGCGCGCATCTTGCGCCCCGCGCGGCGCAGCACCAGATCGCCGAGCGCATGCCCACCGCGATTGTTGACCTGCCTGAAATGGTCGATATCGATCATCAGCGCGGTGAACGGGACCCCCTCGCCCATCCCCTGGCTAAAGGCTTGCTGAAACCGCCGCGACAGCATCTCGCGATTGAAAAGCCCGGTCAGCCCGTCCCGCATCGCGCGGTTGAGAAGTTTCCGCTCCACGGCACGCCGCGCATGATCCGTCCGCTCCAGCGAGACCGCCATCAGGATGATCAGGCCGACATTCACCCCCACGATCGTCGCGAGCAGCAGCAGCATTTCCGCGCGCGTGGCCAATTCGGGATCGGCGAGCAGGTAGAAGGTTCCCAGAAGGATCGGCGCGACCACGCCCAGCAGCATCTGCGCCCGCGCTTGCCGGCCCGACGCGTGTTCGTTGAGCAGCACCCGCATCACCCCGCGGTCGCCGCGGCAGATCACCCCGGCATAGGCCAGACAGAGGATCGCCACCGAGGCGCCGAGCGACATCTCCCCCGACAGATGATCGTGGACGAAAACATGCGAGAACAGATACATCAACGCGCCACCGAAAACCGTCATATGGGCAACGGTGCCGATCAGGTAGGCCCGCGCCTCGACCGCAAAAAACGCCGCCGCCGTCATCGCGAGAAGCGTCGCGGCGCTCGGCTCGATCACGGGTACGCCGTCCCACCGGTACAGCGGCGCGAGCGCGGGCACGCCCCGCCCGAGGCAAAGCAGCAGGCTCGCCGCGGCCAGCCCACGCGCCCCGATCCGTACCTCCCGGCCACAGGAGAGCGCCCCCGCCAGAGCCAGCACCGCGCCCGCCGTCCCGGTTCCCATCCCGATCCACCCGTTCAGCGCGCGCAACGGCTCCGGGCCGACGCCCGACTGAACGGCCAATCGGGAGATCAGACCCAAAGCGGCAAGCGTCGCCGCGAAAGACAAAAGGGGGCGGACCGCAACCTGCGCCCGGCGAAAGACTGACATGTGACTACCAAGATCTGCACGGGCATTGAGCGTTTGTCGTAAAGCGCCCGCGATAGGATCAGGAGACGGCCCAATTCGTTAACAAACGATTAACACCCACTCTCAAGAGCCGCGTTTTCGTTCACATCTTCCTTAATATATGTCTTATGACATAAAATAACTGGCAAGCATCTCGTGGCGCGGCGGCCCATGCCCAAGAGTCGAGCGGATCAGCGCCACGTGATCGGGGCCGAATCCCGGCAAGCGCACCGCCCCCTCGCGGGCCATGAATCGCCCCAGCCGGGCCAAATCCCCTGCTCCTGCCCGCTTGCCGAACCGTGCCAGCGTCACATGCGGGCGGAAGCGTCGCCGCGGCAGGTCGATCCCCGCCGCTCGCGCCGCCGCCATCACCGCACGGTGCCAGCGGAGCAGCTCGGGATCGGCCTGTACACCCAGTACCAGCGCCTCGGGCCGCGCCGGGCTGCCGAAGGTCTCCAGCCCTGCCAACACCACCTCCGGCCCCGGCGCCCAGTCGATTTCGCGCAACCTGTCGTCCAGAGCCTCCAGCTGTCCGACGTCGATCTCGTCGAGAAAGGCCAGCGTCAGGTGGAGGTTCTCCGGTTGCACGATCCGCCCCGCGGCCAGATCGGCCTGCAACCGCTCGATCGCCTCGATATGCTCCTCGGGCAACTCGATCGCGACGAAACTCCGCATGCAATCCTCCCCGACACCCGCGCGTCTGGCGCAAAAGAAAAGCGGCGCTCCGGTTTCCCGAAGCGCCGCCCTTAACTCTCTCTCAGCGTCAGCCGTTAAGGCTTACTGCGCTTCCGAGATGAATTTAACCGCATCGCCGACGGTCTGAATGTTCTCGGCGGCGTCATCGGGGATCTCGATGCCGAACTCTTCTTCGAAGGCCATGACCAGCTCGACCGTATCGAGGCTGTCCGCACCGAGGTCGTCGATGAACGAGGCGCTCTCAGTGACCTTGTCCTCTTCCACGCCGAGATGCTCCACGACGATCTTCTTCACGCGATCAGCGATGTCGCTCATGTCAATTCCTCAAAGTTTATAGGGCCTAGCCCGTTCATGCTTGCTCGTTTACGAGCGTCTCAACCCGCGCGCCCCGGGTCAACCCGAAGACCGCAATTCAGAGCCGTGGCTGTTACGCCCGGCTCGTCTGCAGCGCTCTTAGCGATTGCCGTGGCCCATGGCAAGACGTTTCTCCACCCTAACAAAGGCGGCCATGCCGTTGGGTCACAAAGACGTCAGGCCATCGTCCCGCCGCCGTTGACATGCAGCACCGCGCCGGTGACGTAGCCCGCCTCGGGGCTCGCGAGATAGCGCACGGCGGCAGCGATTTCTTCGGGCGTGCCCATGCGCCCGGCCGGGATGCCCGACAGGATCGCGTCTTTCTGAGCATCGGTGAGCTTGTCCGTCATCGGCGTCTCGATGAAGCCCGGCGCCACGCAGTTCACCGTCACGCCGCGAGTCGCGACTTCCTGCGCGAGCGATTTCGACGCGCCGACGAGACCCGCCTTGGCTGCGGCATAGTTCACCTGGCCGGGATTGCCGGTCTGGCCGACCACCGAGGTGATGTTGATGATCCGGCCCCAGCGCGCCTTCATCATCGGGCGAAGAACCGCGCGCATCAGGCGGAACGCCGCCGTCAGGTTCACGTCGATCACCGATTGCCAATCCTCGTCCGACATCCGCATCACCAGCTGGTCGCGCGTGATTCCGGCATTGTTCACGAGGATGTCCAGACCGCCCATCGCATCGATCGCCGCTTTCGGCAGCGCCTCGACGCTTTCGGGATCGCTCAGGTTGGCCGGGCAGACATAGGCACCCTCGCCCAGCTCGGCGGCCAGCGCTTCGAGCGGCTCGACCCGCGTGCCCGACAGCGCCACGGCCGCGCCGCCCGCATGGAGCGCTCGCGCGATCTCGGCTCCGATCCCGCCGGAAGCTCCGGTCACCAGCGCGCGCTTGCCTTTCAAATCGAACATCATGCTACCTCGTTTCTAAGTCGACGCTCTCTTATCAGCGAATGTGTCGTTAGGGAACTCCAAGTGCCACACGCCAAGGTTGCGCCCGCCGGAATAGGCGCTCCGCCGCGTGCGACGCCACATGGAAAGGCCGTCCGGTTCGATGGCGACCCCGGACGGCCTCGCCTTCCTCTTGGCGGAAATATCCCAGGGGGTCCGGGGGAGGATCCCCCGGCTCAGCCCTCAGTCCTTCAGCGCGGCGACCTCTTCCGGCGTGCCGATCGCCCGGCAGGTGATGTCCTTGGCGATCCGCCGGACCATCCCTGCGAGCGCCTTGCCCGCGCCGATCTCCCAGATTTCGTCGACGCCCTGAGCGGCCATCCACGCGACGCTCTCGCGCCAGCGCACCGAACCCGTGACCTGCTCAACCAGAAGTTCGCGGATCAGGGCCGGATCACTCACCGCCTCTGCACGGACATTGGCGACCAGCGGCACCACCGGCGCCTTGATCTCGACCTGCGACAGCGCGGCGTCCATCGCATCGGCGGCGGGCTGCATCAGCGCGCAATGGAACGGGGCAGAGACCGGAAGCATCACGGCCCGCTTCGCGCCCGCTTCCTTGGCGAGCGCCGTGGCCCGCTCGACCGCCGCCTTGTTGCCCGAGATCACCACCTGGCTCGGATCGTTGTCGTTTGCAGCCTGACAGACCTCGCCCTGCGCCGCCTCGGCAGCGACTTTCGACGCCGCCTCGAAATCGAGCCCGAGGATCGCGGCCATCGCGCCGACGCCAACCGGCACCGCCGATTGCATCGCGTCGCCGCGCACGCGCAGCAGGCGTGCGGTGTCGGGCAGGCTCAGCGACCCCGCCGCACAAAGCGCGGAATATTCGCCCAGCGAGTGACCCGCGACATAGGCCGCATCTGTGACCGCAAAGCCCTCGGCTTCCAGCGCCCGCAGCGCCGCGATAGACGTCGCCATCAGCGCGGGCTGCGCGTTGGCGGTCAGCGTCAACTCGTCCTGCTCGCCTTCCCAGATGAGCGCGCTCAGCTTCTGCCCGAGCGCCTCATCGACCTCTTCGAAGACCGCTTTCGAGGCGGGATAGGCGTCGGCCAATGCCTTGCCCATGCCGATGACCTGTGCGCCCTGACCGGGAAATACGAATGCGCGGCTCATGCCTGATCCTCCTGATTGATCTTTGGTTTCCCTTAGCGAGAAGGGCGCGGCGGGGCAAGTTCGCTGCCCTTGGGCACCCCTGCACCGCCTCTCACGCTTTACCGATGATCCGCGCCGGATTGCCCGCGACCGTGGCACCCGCCGGCACGTCGCGCGTCACGACGGCCCCCGCGCCGATCAGCGCGCCATCGCCCACCGTGATCCCCGGCAGGATGATCGCCCCGCCGCCGATCCAGACATCCGCGCCGATCCGCACGGGCCGCCCGAATTCCAACCCGGTCCGGCGCGTCTCCGGATCGCGGGGATGATCGGCGGTCAGGATCTGCACCTTCGGACCGACCTGCGTCCGGTCGCCGATCATCACCGCGACCACATCGAGGATGACACATCCGAAATTCAGAAAGACTCCGGCGCCAAGCCGGATATTGCTGCCGTAATCGCAATGGAACGGTGGGCGGATGCGCGTCCCCTGCCCCACTTCCGCGAACAGCTCCGTCAGCAGCGCGTGGCAGTCCGCGGCACTATGCGCGACGGTCGCGTTGAAACGGTCCATCCACGCCACTGCCCGCGCCATATCGGCTTCGATCTCCGGCCCTTCGGCGCGATACAATTCGCCCGCCAGCATCTTGTCCTTTTCCGATCGCATGATCCCTCCCCGCCATCTCGCCGGACGATCCTGCCCCAGCTACGCGCAAAGAAAAAGGGGCGCTCGATGCGCCCCTTCTCCTCAGTCCAGTTCGAGATGCGCGACCCCGTCGGAGCGCCGCCCGATCGAGCGCCCATCCGCGCCGATGGTCGCGCGCACGCGCCGCCGCATCGAGGAAAACGCAGCACTTTCAACGACATCCACCGGCTCGTCCAGCGCAATTTCGATGTCGTAAAGGGTCTCGCCCTTGCGCCGCAGCGCATGGACGCGGCCGCTCACCGGATGGCCCAGATAGCGCCCGCGCACCGCATCGCCCAAGGCATAGCCCTTCGCGTGTGCAGCCGGTTCGGCACGTCGCAGCGCCGCCACCATCGTGTTCCAGTCGGCATGACCCGCCGCCTGCGCGGTCAACTCATACGCCTTCGACAGCGCAACCGGATTGCCCGCCTGCGCCATCGCCTCGGCCAGACGGCGCGCCTGCGCCTTTACGTCTTTCACTGCATTTACAGTCATCGTTTCGTCTCCACGGGGATGATCCACCGCTTCGGGGCCCGCATTGCCGAAGAGCCCCCGAAAGTAAGGAGAGCGATCGTGAACCGGATTTCACCAAGGGAAACGCCCCGCGGGCGGCAGGCATCCGGCAGCCAAGGCCGAGAGATGGGCGGCGCGGACGCATCTGTCAAGGGACGCAGCCTTACCCGGCGTCCGGCGATGCGAAAGCGCCATAGCAGACGCCCCGAATGCGAAAGGGGCGCCCGACCGGACGCCCCTTCCCATCACTGTCCCTCTCCCGTTCAGCAGGAGTAGTAGTACTTGTATTCCACCGGGTGGGGGGTGTGCTCGAACGCGTACACTTCTTCCCACTTCAGTGCGATGTAGCCCTCGATCTGGTCCTTGGTGAACACGTCACCGGCCAGCAGGAACTCGTGATCCTTCTCGAGCGTCTCGAGCGCTTCACGCAGCGAGGCGCAAACGGTCGGGATCGAGGCCAGTTCTTCCGGCGGCAGATCGTAGAGATCCTTGTCCGAGGACGGGCCCGGATCGATCTTGTTCTTGATGCCGTCGAGGCCGGCCATCAGCAGAGCCGAGAAGCACAGATACGGGTTCGCCGACGGATCGGGGAAACGGGCTTCGACGCGCTTTGCCTTGGGGGATTCCGCCCACGGAATACGGACACAACCCGAGCGGTTGCGGGCCGAGTAGGCGCGCAGAACCGGAGCCTCGAAGCCCGGGATCAGACGCTTGTAGGAGTTGGTCGACGGGTTGGTGAAGGCGTTGAGCGACTTCGCGTGCTTCAGGATACCGCCGATGAACCACAGGGCTTCCTGCGACAGGTCAGCGTATTTGTCGCCTGCAAACAGCGGCTTGCCGTCTTTCCAGATCGACATGTTCACGTGCATGCCGGTGCCGTTGTCGCCGGTGATCGGCTTCGGCATGAAGGTCGCCGATTTGCCATAGGCGTGCGCCACGTTGTGGATGACGTACTTGTACTTCTGGATGTCGTCGGCCTGCTTGGTCAGCGTCCCGAAGATCAGGCCCAGCTCGTGCTGGCACGAGGCCACTTCGTGGTGGTGCTTGTCGACCTTCATGCCCATGCGCTTCATGGTCGAGAGCATTTCCGAACGCAGGTCCTGCGCGTCATCCACCGGGTTGACCGGGAAGTAGCCGCCCTTGACGCCCGGACGATGGCCCATGTTGCCCATCTCGTAATCGGTGTCGGTGTTCCACGCCGCGTCGATCGCGTCGACCTCGTAGGAGACCTTGTTCATCGAGACCGAGAACTTCACGTCGTCGAACAGGAAGAATTCCGCTTCCGGACCGAAGAAGGCCGTATCACCGATGCCCGAGGCAACGAGATAGGCTTCGGCCTTCTCAGCGGTGCCGCGCGGGTCGCGGGCATAGGGCTCGCCGGTGTCGGGCTCGACCACGGTGCAGTGCACGCACATGGTCTTCTCGGCGTAGAAGGGGTCGATATAGACCGAGGACGCGTCCGGGATCAGTTTCATGTCGGACTGATCGATCGACTTCCAGCCGGCGATCGAGGAGCCGTCGAACATGAAGCCTTCTTCGAAGAAATCTTCGTCCACTTCGGTATGCATCAGCGTCACGTGCTGCAGCTTGCCGCGCGGATCGGTGAAGCGCACGTCGACGTATTCGACGTCTTCGTCCTTCATCAGTTTGAGAGCGTCCTTGATGCTCATGTCACATTACCCTTTCGTTGAGCTTGGGTTGTCCCTGGACCCGCAACGGGGTCCGCCGGGAATGCCGGAGGTTACAGCGCGTCGTCGCCCGACTCGCCGGTGCGGATACGGATCGCCTGCTCCATCGGAGAGACGAAGATCTTGCCGTCGCCGATCTTCTCGGTGCGCGCGGCGTTCGTGATCGCCTCGATGGCGGCGTCGACGAGATCGTCGGGCAGCACCATCTCGATCTTCACCTTGGGCAGGAAATCCACGACATATTCGGCGCCGCGATAAAGCTCGGTATGGCCCTTCTGGCGTCCGAACCCTTTCACCTCGATCACCGAAAGGCCCTGAATCCCAACTTCCTGAAGCGCTTCCTTCACTTCATCGAGTTTGAAGGGCTTGATGATCGCCTCCACCTTTTTCATGCCGCCGACTCCTCCGTCAGGTCTTCGTTCCGACCCCCTCAGACCACTTTCCCAAAGCCCCCGCAATCGGCTAGGCTGGCGGAGCGCGGTTTTGAGGTCGGATATCCGAAAAGCGCGCCCGCAATTCGTGCAAGTAGCACAAAAATGCAGCAGTTTGAAAACGATTCCTTCGAAGACCCCGGGGACCATGCCTGAAATCCTGACCGCCAGCCAAATGCGCGAACACGAACAGACCGAGATCGCGCGCGGCGCGGTCACGGGGCTCGAGCTGATGGAGCGTGCCGGGGAAAGCGTGGTCACGGCGATTTTCTCGCGTTGGTCCGATCCGGGGCCTGCGCAGGCTGTGGTGCTGTGCGGGCCGGGCAATAATGGCGGCGACGGCTACGTGATCGCGCGCCTACTGGCCGCGCGCGGCTGGGGTATCGCCTGTTACGCCTATGGCGATCCGGCTCGTCTGCCCCCCGATGCGAAAGCCAATCACGACCGCTGGGCGCAGATCGGGGACGTGCTGCCATGGGACGATGCTGCGATCGAAGGCCGCATCGACGATATGGAGAGCGGGCTGGTGATCGACGCGCTGTTCGGCACCGGCCTGACCCGTCAGATGCCCGAGGACACGGCGAAGACATGGCGCGGGATCTATCCGCGGCGCTTTTCCAATCCATCGGGACCGCGTCCGCATTTCATCGCCGTCGATATCCCCAGCGGCATTTCCTCGGATAGCGGGCGCAATCTCGGGGGGGCATTCCCTGCCGACCTGACGGTCAGTTTCCACCGCGCGAAATGCGGCCATTACCTCGATCCGTCCGACGGGCCCGACCGCCCCGGCGGTGGCGCCTCGATGCGCGGTGCGCTGGTGGTCGCCGATATCGGCCTGCCGCAGGATGCGATCCCCGCGGCTGCGCGGCTGATCGACCGCCCCTCGAATTTCCTGATGAAGCGGACGGGCCACAAGTTCAGCCACGGCCACGCGCTGGTCCTGTCGGGTGGCGCAGGCAAAGGCGGCGCTGCGCGGATGGCTGCACGCGCCGCTCTGCGGGTCGGCGCGGGGCTGGTGACGCTGGCCTGCCCGCCCAAGGCGCTGGCCGAGAACGCCGCCCATCTCGACGCGATCATGCTGAGCGCCCTGCCCGACGCCTATAGCCTGCGCGGGATGCTGGGCGATGAGCGCCTCAACGCGCTCTGCCTCGGGCCCGGTCTGGGCATGTCCCGCGCACAGGAGATGGTGCCGGCGGCGCTTTTGGGCAAACGCGCGACGGTGCTCGATGCCGATGCGCTCAGCGCCTTTTCCTACGACCCGAGCCTGCTCTTCGGCCAGCTCCACGAGGCCTGCGTGCTGACCCCGCATCCGGGCGAGTTCAAACGGCTCTTTCCCGATCTGGCCGAAAAGCTGTCAGGCGACGATCCGACCTATTCCAAACTGGACGCCACCCGCGAGGCGGCTGCGCGCGCGGGCTGCACGGTGCTGCTCAAAGGGGCGGACACCGCGATCGCGGCACCGGACGGGCGCGTGGCGCTGCATTCGGCGACGCAGGACCGCGCGGCCCCGTGGCTCGCGACGGCGGGCGCGGGCGATGTGCTGGCGGGGCTGATCGCGGGGCTTCTTGCGCGCGGGTTCCAACCGTTCGACGCCGCGACCACTGCGGCATGGCTTCATGTCGAGGCGGCACGCAGCTTCGGTCCGGGTCTGATCGCCGAAGACCTGCCCGAAGAACTCCCGAAAGTGTTGCGCGCCCTGATGGCGCGGGACGCTGACCGCGACTGAGCCGCGCCGTCGGGGGGCACGCGGCGCGAAAGTTTCGGGCGGCGAAAGGCAGAGGCCCCTCGCCGCCCGTTGCAGCTTATTGCGCCATCTGCTCGCGCGATTGGTTCTGGTTGCCGTTGCGCGCGCCCGGTGCCGTGTCCGTCGCATCCGCCGGAGCGGTGGCCGGGGCCATGGCGGCTTCGGGAGTGTCGACTGCGTCGGTCCCAGCGGGCCCCGTCATCATATCGCACCCGGCCAGAGCGGCGGTCGCGCCCAGAATGATAAGCCAGTTCTTCATCCGTCTCTCCTTTTGTTGCAGTTCATCTAAGCTCCAATCCGCGGCGCGATTCCTTGATGTTGATCAACGTGCTAGGCGCAAAGCGCGAATTTCCTGCAACTTCGTGTGGAAAGACGCTGAAAAGGCTGGCGCAACACGGTTTTTCGCCCCCGCGGCCCTCGCATCCGAACCTCACCCCGACTAAGCTCTCCCCTGCGACAGGGAGACGAGACGCGATGAACGAACACTCGAAGTCCGGAAAGCGGATCGAGATAGAGGGCGTAGTGGCGCAGGGCAAATTGCAGCGCCTGCTGGACGCGCTGCCGCCGGAGCTGCGCACCGAGATGATACCGCTCTGGCAGAGTATCCGTTTCGCGCCGGGCGACGTGCTGATCGAGGATGGCGAAGTCGCAGACCGGATCGGCTTCGTCGCGGACGGGTTTCTCGCGATGTCGAAAACGCTCCAGGATCGGCATCGCCACATCATCGGGCTGATCACGCCGTCCGACATGTTCGGACGCGCCTTCAACGGCCCGTCGGGCTACCGGATCGAAGCGCTCAGCGATGGCGCGGTCCTGACCTGCGACCGGCAGAAATTCGAAGCGATCCTCGCGCGTTCGCACGCGGCGGAGCGGCTGTTCCTGCTGAGCATCCTCGACGAGCTCGACGCGGCGCGCGAATGGGTGATGGTGCTCGGCAGTTCGAAAGTCGTCGAGCGGCTCGCCTCGCTCCTGATCATCCTGAGCCGCCACAAATACCGCACTCTCGAAAGCTGCGCGCAGGACAACATCAGGCTCGGCCTGCATATCCATATCAAGCGGGTCGATATCGCCCATTTGCTGGGCACCTCGCCTGAATCGCTGAGCCGGGCGTTTCATCAGCTCGAACGCGAGGGCGCGATCCGGATCGTTACACCCTACGATATCGAGATCTCGAATCTCGGAACGCTCGTCGATATTTCCGGCAATTCACTGGAGATGCGCGAGGCCTGAGCGCACTCAGCTCGCCAGAAGCTCCTCCAGCCCCGCGGCCAGCGCGTCGAGATCGTTGAGCCGGAACTGGCGGGTGTTCAGTATGTCGATCAGCCCGTCCTTCTGGAACTGGTGCAGAGACCGGCTGACGGTCTCCTGCGTCGTGGCGAGCAGATCGGCGATGTCCTGACGCGGCAGCAGCATGGTCAAGACGCCGCCGCCATCGGGCAAGGCCTGCCAAGGCATGATATGGCGCGACAGCAGAAGAAGCGCGCGCAGCCGCGCCGCCGGCGCGAAGGCGCCGAGAAGCCAGCTCAACCGCCGCGCCTTCTCGACCCAGCTTTCCGCCTGACGGCACAGCGCCCGGCGCAGTTCGGGCTCCTGATCGATGAGCTGCGCGAAAGTCGCGGCTTCGAAGAGACACAGATCCGTATCGATCACCGCTTCGATCGCGGTGTCCCGATGGCCGTTGAGAAGCTGGCCGATGCTATCGCCCGGGCTGACGAGACCGGTGATCTTGCGCCGCCCGGAGAGCGAATGACTCTGCATCCGCAGCATGCCGCGTTGCACCAGCGCGATGTGCTCGCAGCTGACGTCTTCTTCGCAGAGCCGCTCATTGGCCGCGCAGGAAATCTTGCGCGCCCGTTCGGCGACCCTCGCCAGAGCACGATCCGATAGGGATCCGCAGACGCCTTGGTTGCGAGCGGTGCAACCCGCGCAATGCAAGATTGCCTCTGCATTTCGCAAAGGTGCCGTCATCGCAATCTCCAAAAGGGTTTACCCACACTCTTCGCAGCCACGCTGCGCACTCGTCCTACGGTGCACGATCGAGCTAAGCAAATGGCATACGCCCCTGTCAACACACGCGCTTGATCGTGAGCGGTAGCATCGAAATGCTACCACGAATGTGACGGCGAAGCGCATCACCCCCCTTGATACCGGCGGATATCGGTCGAAATCGCGTGCGGATCAGGCCTCGACGCCTGCGACCGCGGCGGCCATTTCCACGCCATCGACATAGATCACCTCGGGCGTCTCGAATTCCAGCACAAAGAGCCGCGCGCGACCTTGCCCCAGCGTGACATAATGCCCGTCGACGACCGATTGCGCAGGCAGAAGCGCCTCGCGCTTGCCGTAAATCACCTGCACCCGCCAGTCGCGCATCATCAACTGCGCGCCCTGTGCGATGATGAGCGGCGCGCCGGGGCGATCATGGCCAAGCGCGCCGGGCGAGATGCGGATCAGCGCGCCCACGTAATCGCCGGCCCGCAGCGCCTTGAGCCTGCAGGTCCCGCTACGGGTCACGATCCGGTCGCCGGGCTCGAGAAACTCCACGGGAATCGCTCCGTCCAGCGTGTAGACCCGTGCCCCGGCGGCGATCCCGGCGCTGAGATCCGGCTTCGGTTTGCGCATCTCCAAAGGCGAGGTGCGCGCTGCCACCTCCGGACCGGCCGGGCCCGGAAGAGCGTGACGTGGATTGGATTCGATGATCTGGCGGAGCATGGCCATGCCATTCCCCCGCCGTGGTGCCTGTCCCATGGCGATACCTGCTCTTGCCCACTCGTAACCTCGGCCTCTGGCGTGCCGTTGCGTAAAGGCTAACTCTCACCAACGCGTTAAGACGAGCAAAATCGCATCTTCCTCTTTCCGTACCCGCAAGCTGTTGCTATTACGCCCCTGATGCGGGTGTGGCGGAACTGGTAGACGCACCAGATTTAGGTTCTGGCGCCTTTGGCGTGGGGGTTCGAGTCCCTTCACCCGCACCACTCCCAACCTCCGGAATTTCCTACCATACCCTCGCCTTCTCCCGCGTGTACGCTAGTTTAAGATGGCTGCGCGGGCCGAATTGCCCCCGCTTGGATGACCGATTGCGTGGGAGAGGTGATGGTCGAAAGCCCGCAAACACCGCCTCGGCGGCCAGCCGAAGACACGTCGCCGGGCTTGGGTTCGCAGACATCCCTTCCCATCCGCGGGCTCACCCGCGACACGATCGCCACCGATCCGAATTTCTTCGCCGCGCAGCAGGCGGTGGCGGCAATGCTGCTCGACGTGCAGGCGCAGACACCGCGGATCGCGCGCCACATGGCTTCGCATCGGCGCTGGCTCGTGAGCCAGACCAGTTTCGCGCTGGCGATGAGGGCGAAGATGGAGCCCGGCGCGCCGGAACTGACGCCGGGACGGCTTCTCGCGGCGCTGACGCCTCATGTCGAGATCAACCGCAAGACGCTGAGCCAGTATCTGGGCGAGATGGAGGCGCATGGGCTGCTCGCCCCGCCGGACGAGCACAAAGGCGACGGGCGGCTGCGCCCCGTGACCACCACGCCCCTGGCAGAGCAAGGGATGCGGCGCTGGTGCGAGGGCCACCTGCACTGTCTCGATATCCTTGATGGCGGCGCGCGGCTGGACGCGGCCCGGCGCGACCCCGACCTCGCCTTCGCGATGCAGCGGCAGATGGTCGAGATCATCCGGGTCGATCCCGAATGGCACGCCCCGCCCGCGGCGATGGCGCATTTCCTCGGCTCCGACACGGGCGGGATGATGCTGCATGCGCTCACGCGGATGCTGCGCGATCTGCGCGAAACGGACGGGCGCATCTACCTCGAACAGGTCAGCATCGCCGATTTCGCCGCGCAGTTCCTGATCTCGGTCTCGAAGATCAAGCGCATGGTCCAGAAAGCCGAAGAGGCGGGCAACCTGGGATGGGAAGAGCCGCGCCGACGCGGCAGGCTCTGGCTCTCGCCCGATTTCATCCGCGCCCACTTCCGCCGGCAGGCAGTGAAGTTCGAAGCGGTCGAGCGCGCCTATCGCGCTGTCGCGTGAAAGTCACAGGCGGGTTGCGCGGGCGGGTGACGGGCGATCTGTCCGAAAATGACCGCTGAATTTCAAACACTTCTCGGTTAGGCTTACCTCTCGGGAAGATCGTGTCATTCTCGCTTCGGATCCGCGAACAAGGGGGCGGACCCTCCGAAGCTGCGGAAGATCACGACGGTGCGCCGGTTTGGCGCAATCCCGGTTTCGCGGCCGGAGCGACTTCGTGGGGTGGTGCGCCCCGGCCGCAGCTTTCCGAGCCCGCGCGCACCAGACGTTCATCGCATCGCCCGCCGCGCCAACCGCTGCACCTTCCTCCGTCGCGTCAGCGCCCCCCTGCCCGCTCCCTATCCCGGGTTCCTGCCCTCGCCCACGCGTACACCCTGCCCGGGCGTCATTTCACCGCTCGCAGGCCGCTCTGCGGCCCCTTTTCGCCTTGCCACCATGGCTGAGGCTCAATAGAAGGACGCCTGAAATTCGAGAACCGGCCGCGATCCGCGCGGCGCCCAGAGACAAAGGACAAACCATGCAGGTCACCGAGACCCAGAACGACGGCCTCAAGCGCGGCTACGAGATCACCATCACCGCCAAGGAACTCGACGAGAAGGTCACCGCGAAGCTTTCCGAAGCGCAGCCCGAGATCGAGATGAAAGGCTTCCGCAAGGGTAAGGTGCCGATGGCGATGCTGCGCAAGCAATTCGGCCCGCGCATCCTCGGCGAAGCGATGCAGGAATCGGTCGACGGCGCGATGAGCGAGCATTTCGACAAGACCGGCGACCGCCCCGCGATGCAGCCGAAAATCGAGATGAAAGACGGCGAGAACTGGAAAGAGGGTGACGACGTGGTCGTGACCGTCGAGTACGAAGCGCTGCCCGACATCCCGGACGTCGATCTTTCGGGCGTCAAGCTCGAGCGTCTGGTCGTGAAGGCCAACGAAGGTGAAGTGAACGAAGCGCTGGAAAGCCTCGCGGCAACCGCGAAGAACTTCGAAGCCAAGGATGGCAAGGCCGAGAACGGCGATCAGGTCGTGATCGACTTCGAAGGCTTCGTCGACGGTGAAGCGTTCGAAGGCGGCAAGGGCGAAGGCTACCCGCTGGAGCTCGGCTCGGGCTCGTTCATCCCCGGCTTCGAGGAGCAACTCGTTGGCGCGAAAGCCGGTGACGACGTCGAAGTGACCGTGAAATTCCCCGAGGAATACGGTGCGGAGCATCTCGCGGGCAAGGAAGCGCTGTTCAAGTGCAAGGTCCACGAAGTGAAGGCGCCGAAGGCTGCCGAGATCGACGACGAGATGGCCAAGCAGTTCGGTGCCGAAGACCTCGCCGCGCTGAAAGCCCAGGTCGCCGAGCGTCTCGAAGCCGAGTACCAGGGCGCCGCACGTCAGGTGATGAAGCGCGGCCTGCTCGACCAGCTCGACGATCAGGTGAAGTTCGACCTGCCCCCCTCGCTCGTGGAAGCCGAGGCCAAGCAGATCGCGCACCAGCTCTATCACGAAGAGAACCCGGACGATCACGGCCATGACCACGGCGAGATCGAGACCACCGAGGAGCACACCACCCTCGCCGAGCGCCGCGTGCGTCTTGGCCTGCTGCTCGCCGAAATCGGCCGCAAGCAGGAGATCGAGGTCTCCGACGCCGAGATGACGCAGGCGATCATGAACCAGGCACGTCAGTACCCGGGTCAGGAGCGCGCCTTCTTCGAATTCGTGCAGCAGAACCCGCAGATGCAGCAGCAGCTGCGCGCGCCGATCTTCGAAGACAAGGTCGTCGATTACATTGCCGGTGAAGCCAAGGTGGACGACAAGGAAGTCACCAAGGAAGAGCTGCAGAAAGAGATCGAGAAGCTCGACGAGCTGTGATCTCCGGGCGCTCAGCCCAAAATTAGCGAAGGCCGCCTTTCGGGGCGGCCTTTTGCGTTTCCGGGCGTGGTCCGGCGCGGAGCGCGGTCGCGCCGCATCACTCTGCGCCCGGCACCTTCAGGAATTTAGCGTTCGGAATGAGCGAGGGCAGCCCGGTCGCGGTCGCCACGTCGCGCAGGGTCTGCGCGGCCCGGTCGACCTGTAGGGACGCCGTGCGTTCCGCCGCCGGGTTGCCGGGTTCGATCCGGTCATGGATCGCGCTGCGCAGTACCTCGCCCACCGAGGCAAGCCGGTCGCGCGCGCCCTCGGGATCGTGCAGGTACAAAAGCCCGCCGGTCACGAGGATCGTGTGGGTCAGCGCGAAGTGGAGGATCGAAAACAGCCGCATCTCGGGGCCTCTTCAGGTTGCTTGCCCTCCGAGGTTCCCCTGCAAAAGCGGCGAATTTTGGGCCCGCTTCGGGCCAGCCGCGCTCAGCGTTTGCGCGAGGGCGCGGGCGCCACGGCATCGGCCACTGCCGCATTGCGCGCGCCCAAGGGAAGCGGCGCGCCAATGGTGCTGTCCTTCGCCGTCTGATGCTCCGCCTCGGAGTTGATCTCCGCGCCCACCAACACCGCCGTCGTCGAGAGCCAGATCCACATCATCAGCACCACCACCGCGCCGATCGAGCCATAGGTGCTCGAGTAATTCGCGAAGTTCGAGGTGTAGAAGGAGAACGCCGCCGAGACGATCAGCAGGAGCAGCGAGGCAACGATCGCCCCCGGGACGACCCAGATCCAGCGCGGCGCGTTGCGCGCGGGTGCGTAGCGATAGAGAAGCATCAGCATCCCCATCAGCACCAGTGCCATCACCGGCCAGCGTCCCCAGCGCAGCACCGCGTCGAAGGCGCCGCCCAGCGGGATGAAATCCAGCGCGACCGGCAGCACCGCCGCCACGAGGATCAGCGCACAGACCATCACGACCCCGGTAATCGTCATGCCCAGCCCGAAGAGATTGAGCTGCACGAAGCTCCGCCGCTCCCTCTCGCCATAGGCCACGTTGAGCGCCCCGATGATCGCCTTCACACCGCCATTGGCCGACCAGAGTGCCAGCAGAATGCCGAAGATCGAGGCGAGACCGAGCGCGTTGGAACTCGACCCGATCAACTGCTCGAGTTGGGTGCGGATCAGGCTCAGCGCCTCGGGCGGGACGACGTTCTTCAGCGCGTCAAGATCCTGCAGCATGGTCTGGCGGTCCGCGAAAATGCCGTAGATCGAGACGGTTGCGGTCAAGGCCGGGAACAGCGCGAGCAGCGCGTAGAAGGTCACGCCAGCCGCCACGGCCAGCACGCGATCCTCGTCAATCTGGCCATAGGCGCGCGCGGCGATGGCCTTCCAGCCTGCGCGGGGGATTGCGAAGGGGCTTTCTGCCTGACGTCCTAGCGCGCGATCGGCGGGCCGGTCGTAGCGGTCGGTGCGGGTGGCGGGAATATGCCGCGCACTGCGGCCTTCGGTCGGGCCGTGGATCGCGGCCTGCCGATCCTCCTGATAACGCCGCCACATGAGGTAGGCGCCGAAGCCCAGAAGCCCCGCCTGAACGAGCCTGTCGCGTGTGCTAGATGTCGCGTCGCGTGGGCTTCGCCCCGGTCGTTTCGTCATGCGCGTCCCCTGTTTTCAAAGCTCTGTAGGCTATTTAGGGGCCAACGCCGGATTGCGGTACGCGGTTCCGGGATCTGCGCCGCGCGTCTCGGCCCGAATATGTCTTTAGACATAATTCGCTGAACCATCTGCACAGGCAAGCATGAAAAAACCGCGCCCCGGAAGGCGCGGTTCTCTGTCTTTCGACTGAAGGGTCTGAGCGACCGATCAGGCGTTGTTGTCGTCTTCGGCCGACTCCGGGGTGGCAACGGGGCCGCCCTCGTCGTCGTCGGAGGTCGCGCCGCCGATATCGTCGAACAGTTCGGCGATCTCAAATTCGGCCGCAGCCTCTTCCTCGGCCGCCACGTCCTGGATCGACTTGCCCGACGCCTGCAGTTCGGCCTCTTCGGGCGAACGTGCGACGTTGAGCTGGATCTCGGCGACGACTTCGGGGTGCAGGTGCACTTCGACGTCATGCAGGCCGAGAACCTTGATCGGCTGGCGGATGATGACCTGCTTGCGGTCCACCGAGAAGCCCTGCTCGGAGGCGATGTTCGCCGCGTCACGGGTGGTGACCGAACCGTAGAGGTTGCCGCCGTCCGAGGCCGAACGGATCACGACGAAGGTCTCGCCGTCGAGCTTCGACGCCAGAGCTTCGGCTTCTTTCTTGGTTTCGAGGTTGCGTGCCTCGAGCTGGGCCTTGCGCTCTTCGAAAGCTTTGATGTTGCCTTCGTTGGCGCGCAGCGCCTTGCCCTGCGGCAGCAGGTAGTTGCGGCCGAAGCCGTCCTTGACGGTGACGACGTCACCCATCTGGCCGAGCTTGGCCACGCGTTCGAGAAGGATCACTTCCATCGGTCGGTCTCCTTATTTCACGGCGTAGGGGAGCAGGGCGAGGAAACGGGCGCGCTTGATTGCGCGGGCCAGTTCACGCTGCTTCTTCGCCGAGACGGCGGTGATGCGGGCGGGGACGATCTTGCCGCGCTCAGAGATGTAGCGCTGCAGAAGACGGGTGTCCTTGTAGTCGATCTTCGGCGCGTTCTCACCCGAGAACGGGCAGACCTTGCGACGGCGGAAAAACGGTTTTGCCATGGTGTCTACTCCTGTCTACCGATCAACGGCGCTCGCGACGGTTGTCGCGCTCGTCGCGTTTCTGCATCTGGACCGAGGGGCCCTCTTCGTGCTCGTCGACCTTGATGGTCATGACGCGCATCACGTCGTCGTGCAGACGGGCCAGACGCTCCATTTCCTGCACGGCGGCCGACGGGGCGTCGGTGCGCAGGTAGGCGTAGTGACCCTTGCGGTTCTTGTTGATCTTGTAGGCCATGGTCTTCACGCCCCAGTACTCGGAATCGACGACTTTGCCGCCGTTGTCCGACAGGACCGTGGAGAAATGTTCGACAAGGCCTTCGGCCTGCGCGTTGGACAGATCCTGACGCGCGATGAGGACATGCTCGTAAAGCGGCATGCGAACTCCTGTATTTCGAGGCGGCTTCAACGTTGGGCGATGATACTTCCGCATCCCAACACGAGAGGCTCCGCCGGTTCATAGCAAACGCGGAAGATGCGGCCTTATACGGGATGGGCGCAGGGATGCAAGGAAAAATCCGGGGGCCTGCGGGGCGCATTTCCGCCCTGCCCTGCCCGGCTCAGTCCAGCTCACCCGCGGCGAGGATGGGTCCGGGCAGCGGGCCATGTTCGCTCGCCAGGGATTCCTGAACGATCACCACGGCGGGCGCGTCCCCGTCGACATCGACCGAGAGCGTAACCGGCTTGCGCCCGTCCCATTCGGCGATTCCGGTCAGGCTGGTGACGATGTTCTTGTAGGTCACCGTGCGCCCGGCATTCTCGCCGCGCAGGATGTCGACCGTGGCCGAGGGCTTGTAGCGCACGAGCTGCACCATTGCGGGCGTCTCCAGCGCGTCGACCGGGGTCAGCTCGATCTCGTAATGATCGCCCTCACCGGTGATTTTCAGATCGACCTCGGGATGGACATCGGTCTCGCGCAGGATCGCATTGTTGAGCGCCGCTTTCTGCGGTCCGACCAGCGTCTCGCGGCCGGCGATGATCATCTGCGGCGTGTAGACCGTGCGCTCACCGGCGGCAATCGCATAGGATTTCTGGCGCGCGGAGAATTCCGGCTTTCCGAAGGGATCCTTCCAGCCGAGGTAGTCCCAGTAGTCGACATGCAACGCCAGCGCGATCACGTCGTCGCGGTCGGCAAGCTCCTTGAGAAGCGCGTCCGCCGGCGGGCAGGACGAACAACCCTGCGAGGTATAAAGCTCGACCACGACGGGGTTTTTCTCCTCGTCGTCATTCGGGTCGGGATTCGCGGGCGCAGCCTTGGCGGAGGGCTCGGATTTGGCAGGCGCCATCTGATCGAGCAGCGCCCCGGACGCATCGAGACGCATCCCAGGCGGCGCATCTGCCGCCCCTTGCGCATAAGCGATTAACGCGGAGCTGACCAGCCCCACGGCACATGCAGCTCCGATCGCGGTCAAACGTCCTGCGCGCACTCGAAAAATTCTCCTCAATTCGCCGTCTTTATACTTAGCGTTTCTGCTCTGGCCATGCCTAATCAATGTTTTGAGAGTTTTCTTTCTGTCCGAACGCGCAAAACGATATAAATCAAACGTATCCGGCTCGGGATTGGATCAAAGTGACGCGAGGTCGCCTGAGAGGCCGCTTTTGTGTGCAACGGTATACAAAAAATGGTCCGACCCTCTTGAACGGATCGCGCGCTTGGGGCAAACACACGCCAGCGACACCCTTAGGACCCTTGAAGGGAGGCCATTCTCATGCCCATCGTTACCGGTAAGGATACCGCGAAGACCCGCCGCGAACTCAGCGTCGGCTCGAAGACCTATGCTTATTACTCGATCCCCGCCGCCACCGAGGCTGGCCTGGGTGATTTCTCGAAGCTGCCCGCCTCGCTGAAGGTGGTTCTGGAGAACCTTCTGCGGTTCGAGGATAACGGCTTCACGATCTCGACCGACGACATCAAGGCCTTCGGCGAATGGGCCGAGAAGGGCGGCAAGAACCCGCGCGAGATCGCCTACCGCCCCGCCCGCGTGCTGATGCAGGACTTCACCGGCGTTCCCGCCGTGGTCGACCTCGCCGCGATGCGTGATGGCATCAAGGGTCTGGGTGGCGACGCGCAGAAGATCAACCCGCTCGTGCCCGTCGACCTCGTGATCGACCACTCGGTCATGATCGACGAGTTCGGCAACCCGCGCGCGTTCCAGATGAACGTCGATCGCGAATACGAGCGCAATATCGAGCGCTACAAGTTCCTCAAGTGGGGCCAGACCGCGTTCGAGAACTTCCGCGTGGTTCCGCCGGGCACCGGCATCTGCCACCAGGTGAACCTCGAATACCTCGCCCAAACCGTCTGGACCGACAAGGATCAGGACGGCACCGAAGTCGCCTATCCCGACACGCTCGTGGGCACCGACAGCCACACGACCATGGTCAACGGCGCGGCCGTTCTCGGCTGGGGCGTGGGCGGTATCGAAGCTGAAGCCGGCATGCTCGGCCAGCCGATCTCGATGCTGATCCCGGAAGTCGTGGGCTTCAAGCTGACCGGCGCGATGGTCGAAGGCACCACCGGCACCGACCTCGTGCTGAAAGTCGTCGAGATGCTTCGCGCCCATGGCGTGGTCGGCAAGTTCGTCGAATTCTACGGCGACGGCCTCGACCACCTGCCGCTGGCGCAGCGCGCGACCATCGCCAACATGGCCCCCGAATACGGCGCGACCTGCGGCTTCTTCCCGGTCGATGACGAAACCCTGCGCTATCTTGAGCAGACGGGCCGCGACAAGGACCGCATCGCGCTGGTCGAAGCCTATGCCAAGGAAAACGGTATGTGGCGCGACGCGGATTACGCGCCGATCTACTCCTCGACGCTCGAGCTGGACATGAACACCATCGTTCCGGCGATCTCGGGCCCGAAGCGTCCGCAGGACTATGTCGCGCTGACCAAGGCGGCCGACGCATTCGAGAACGTCGTGGCCGACTATCGCGGCATCGACATCTCGGAAGACGCCAAGGACATGGCCGACGAAGGCCCGGCCGCGACCAAGTCGGTCTCGATCGGCAAGACCGCCAAGGTCGAAGGCGAGGATTACGAGCTGCGCGACGGCTCGGTGGTGATCGCCTCGATCACGTCCTGCACCAACACTTCGAACCCCTACGTGCTGATCGGCGCGGGCCTGGTGGCGCGGAAAGCGCGTGAACTGGGCCTCAACCGCAAGCCCTGGGTGAAGACCTCGCTGGCACCTGGCTCGCAGGTCGTGTCGGAATACCTCGAAGCCGCTGGCCTTCAGGAAGACCTCGACGCGGTTGGCTTCAACCTCGTGGGTTACGGCTGCACCACCTGTATCGGGAACTCGGGTCCGCTCCAGCCGGAAATCTCGAAGGCGATCAACGACAACGACCTGATCGCGACCTCGGTGCTCTCGGGCAACCGGAACTTCGAAGGCCGGATTTCGCCCGACGTGCGCGCCAACTACCTCGCCTCCCCGCCCCTCGTGGTGGCCTACGCGCTGGCTGGCGACATGAACATCGACCTGTCGAGCGAGCCGATCGCCCAGACGCCGGATGGCAAGGACGTCTACCTGAAAGACATCTGGCCGACCGACAAGGAGATCGCCGATCTCGTCGAGAAGGTCGTCACCCGCGAGAAGTTCCAGTCGAAATACGCCGACGTCTTCAAGGGCGACGAGAAGTGGCAGGCTGTGGAAGTCGAAGGCGGCGAAACCTATGACTGGCCCGCCAGCTCGACCTACATCCAGAACCCGCCCTACTTCAAAGGCATGTCGCCGGAAGCAGGCACGATCTCGAACATCAAGGGCGCGGGCATCCTCGCCGTGCTGGGCGATTTCGTGACCACCGACCACATCTCGCCGGCGGGTTCGTTCAAGCCCGACACCCCGGCCGGGAAATACCTGGTCGAGCGTCAGGTCGCGCCGAAGGACTTCAACAGCTACGGTTCGCGCCGTGGCAACCACGAAGTCATGATGCGCGGCACCTTCGCCAACATCCGCATCAAGAACGAGATGCTGGACGGCGTCGAGGGCGGATTCACCAAGGGCCCCGACGGCGAGCAGACCACGATCTTCGACGCGGCGATGGCCTATGAGAAAGCCGGCAAGCCGCTGGTGATCTTCGGTGGCGAGCAATATGGCGCAGGCTCCTCGCGCGACTGGGCGGCGAAGGGCACCAACCTGCTCGGCGTCAAGGCCGTGATCGCGGAGAGCTTCGAGCGTATCCACCGCTCCAACCTCGTCGGCTTCGGCGTGATCCCCTTCGAGTTCACCGAAGGCCAGACCCGCAAGGATCTGAACCTGACCGGCGAAGAAGAGGTTTCGATCGAAGGTCTGGAAGGCGAAATCAAGCCGCAGTCGATCGTGCCTTGCACCATCACCTACAAGGACGGCACCACCAAGGAGATCAAGCTCAAGAGCCGGATCGATACCGCGGTGGAGATCGAATACCTCAAGAACGGCGGCGTGCTGCACTACGTGCTGCGCAACCTCGCCAAAGCCTGAGGCTGACGGTCACAGAATTGGAAAAGGCCCCGCGAGCGCGGGGCCTTTTTCGTTCGGGAGGAGCGATCCGACTTTCGCCCGGGTGTCCAGCCCGGGCCGCGCCCGACCTCCCCGCCGGGAGGGCGCGACTGCACTGCACCACTGAGACTAGGCCGTCGGGGCGATGGAGAAATAAAGTTCCCTCGCCCACGTCTCACGAGCGCCCACCCGAGGTCAGGCGCGGCCCTCAGCGCGCGATTCCCGCCATTCGCCCGGTCTGTGCTATACTCGGCCCCTCACGAAGGGAGGACGACGCGATGAACAGACGCGAGATGTTGGCCCTGACAGTCGGAGCGATGACGGCGGGAGGCGCGTTGGGAGGCGCGCGGCCCGCGAGGGCGGAGGCGGTGATGGGCGATGGCGGGCTCTACCGGCAGCCCTTCTTCCACGAAGGGTTCCTCGATCTGGGAGAGGATCTTCAGGAGGCTGCGGATCAGGGCAAGGGGCTGATGGTGATCTTCGAGCAGCGCGGCTGTCCCTATTGCCGCGAGATGCATCTGGTGAATTTCGTCAAGCCAGAGATTACCGGGCTGATCGAGAAGAGCTATCTGGTGGTGC
This sequence comes from Thioclava sp. F42-5, assembly GCF_002213195.1. Classification (NCBI taxonomy): domain Bacteria; kingdom Pseudomonadati; phylum Pseudomonadota; class Alphaproteobacteria; order Rhodobacterales; family Paracoccaceae; genus Thioclava; species Thioclava sp. F42-5. The sequence continues at coordinate 156,417 of NZ_NBNZ01000006.1, read as the reverse complement.
AGCTCGATCTCTGGGGCGCGCGCGAGGTCACCGATTTCGACGGCGAGGCCTTGGAGGAGCGCGCGCTGGCGCAGAAATGGGCGGTGAACTTCACGCCGACGCAGGTGCTGATCCCCGCCGCGAATGCGGGCGCGCAGAGCCTGCGCGAAGCCGAGGCATTCAGAATGCCGGGCTATTTCAAGCCCTTCCATCATCTGGCGGGACTCGAATACGTGGCCAGCGGCGCCTATGCCGATCAGCCGTTCCAGCGCTTCCTGCAGGACAAGTTCTCTGAACTCAGCGCTAAGGGCATCGACCCGGACGTCTGGTAAGAGCCAAATGAAAACGGCCCGCGCGATTGCACGGGCCGTCTCAAACCGTCACACGGGCTCAGCTTACGCGAGCGCGAGGTTACCTGCCGACTGGCGGCCGTCACGGCCGGTTTCCAGATCGTAGGTCACTTTCTGACCGTCATCGAGACGCTGGATGCCAGCGCGCTCAACGGCGGAGATGTGAAGGAAGATGTCCTTGCCGCCATCGTTCGGTGCGATGAAGCCATAACCCTTGGTGCTATTGAACCATTTCACGGTGCCTTCGGCCATCGTGAGTCTCCTATTAAATTATGCTGCCTGCGAAATGCGTCAGCTCGGCGTAGTCAGTTCTTGAAAGCAAACTGAAGCCGTAAGGAGACAGTGCATCTGGGAATCAAACGTAGCGAGAGAAGACATAAGGCGAACGGGCGAAAATTGCAATCGTCAAAGCGGGCGCGCCTCCTTGCGCACCCAATATCTTCGACGGCGACGCGCGGCTTCCCGCCGACGCCGGTCCGGGCGAGAAATCGAAGAGATTTTGGACCTTTGCCAAGGCGCCCGCGTTACTCCCTAGCGAACACAGAGATCTTCAGTCGATGAAGACCCAGGAGGACCCCCATGACAGCAGCTCCGCTTGGCCCCGGCCAACTCAACGCAATCGACCATGGCGGCTCGGGTCGGCCCGTGGTCCTGATCCACGGCTGGCCGCTCTCGGGCAAGGCGTGGGAACGGCAGGTCCCGGCCCTGCTCGACGCCGGCCACCGCGTCATCACCTATGACCGCCGAGGCTTCGGTCTGGCGGAAAAACCCACTGAGGGCTTCGATTACGACACGCTCGCCGCCGATCTCGATGCCCTCATCACGGCGATGGATCTGCATGACGTGACACTGGTGGGCTTCTCGATGGGCGGCGGCGAAGTCGCGCGCTACATCCGCAATCACGGCGAAGGCAGGCTGCGCGCCGCTGTGTTCGCCTCCGCCGTGACCCCCTATCTGATGCAGAGTGACGACAACCCCGACGGCCCGCTGACCAAGGAGGCCGCCGAGGAGATGGAGCAGGGCCTGCGTGATGGCCGCGAGACCTTCTTCCCGCAATTCGTCGAGACTTTCTACAGCGCCGGCGGCGAGCTCAAGGCCTCGGACGAGGATTGCGAAAAGGCGGTAACGCTGTGCAACCAGTCCGACCAGAGCGCGGCGCTCGGCTGCATGGAAGCGTTCGGCACGACCGATTTCCGCGCCGACCTAGAGGCCGTGCGGGTGCCGGTTCTGGTGATTCACGGCGACAGCGACGAGATCGTTCCGCTCGAAGGCTCGGCCGCGCGGACCTACAAGGCGATCCCCGACAGCCAGTTCTTCACGATCAAGGGCGCGCCGCATGGCTGCAACGTCACCCATTCGGAAGAGTTCAACATCGCGCTGATGGAGTTCCTGAAGTAACGCACCCGGGCTTCGGCCTTCTATCAGTCCGGCCCGCGATCCCTTGCGGGCCGGGTTTCTATTGTCTAAAATGTTCATGTTTTGTTTTCACCACCCCTCTCTGTCGCTGCGACCCGATGACCACGCCCCACCCTTTCCCCCTGCGCGAAGGCCGCACCCATGAGGTTTGCGGCATGGGCACCACGAGCTTCGCCTGCGCGGTCTGCGCCAGCACCACGGGACCGATCCTCTGGGTGAACGAACGCCATCGCCGCGAAGGGCTCAATCCGCGCGGTCTGGTGAGCTTCTTCGACCCGGCGCGGCTTCTGCTGGCGCGCGGCAAGGACCAGACCGACACGCTCGCGGTGATGGAAGAGGCGCTGCGCGACGGCTCGGTGCCGCTTGTGATCGGGGAATTGCCGCGCGAGATCGGGCTGACGGTGGGGCGGCGGCTGCAACTGGCCGCCAAGGAGGGCCGCGCGACGGGACTGTGCCTGATCCTGCCCGATGGCGGATCGAACGCGGCGGAGACGCGCTGGCACGCGATGCCGATTTACGACAAGCTGCTGCGCGAGGGCGTGGACTCGCCGCGTCTGCGCTGGCGGCAGCTGAAGAACAAATCCGGCCCCTGCCGCGCCTGGGAGGTGGAGTGGAACGCGAAGACCCGCACGCCCGAGATCCTGTCGGTCAATGACTGCGCACCGTCGAGCGTGCCGGTGTAGCCCTATGCCTCAGAGGTCGAGCTTGTCCTCGATCGCGCCGATCTGGGCGACCGGATCGACGGGCCACTGGCTGATATTCTGCAAGCCGCGATCTTCCAGCACCTCGCTGCCCGGATGATCCGCCAGCCACGCCTCGATCTGTGCATCGCGGGCGCGCAGGAGTGCGGCGAATTGCGGTCGGTAGAGCGTGACCATCGCGCTCAGCCACAGGTTCACCGCCCAGTTCGGATGCGCCAGTTCGATCGCGAAATGATCGAGCAGCCGGATCATGTCCTCGGCGCGGTAGAGGCATTCGTCCGTCACCCAGCGATTGGTGGTGAAAATGCGGATCGCCCGGCCCTTCGCATCCACGCTGATCGCGCCGATATGGACGAAGCGCGCGGACCTGTCCTCGGGGATTTTCGCACCGGGCAGATCCCACGGCTCCAACCCCGGAATGATCCCTTCGGGGCGCATGAACAGGTGGAAATGCCCGTTCTCTCCCTCGGCCATCTCGCGCGCGTCATGGGCATGGTAGAAATAGTGGCAATGCGTCTCGGTATCGAAGACATCGCCCTGCGGGTAGCGCGACCAGACAAGGAAATCCCCCTGCCCGCGCAGCACTTCCGAGACGACGCTCATTCCCGATTTCGCCAGAACCGTCTCGCATTCGAGCACGGTCTCGGCCGCGTCATGCATCTCTTCCAGTCGGGCACGAGGCAGCCCCTCGATCCCCGGATCGGCGATGCGCAGCGTGGGCGCTGGCGTCGCCGGGTTGGCACTGTCTGGTGACATCTCGGAGGATGTTTCGGGTCGAGTCATCGGTCTCTCCTCATGCGAACGGGGCCAGCCTAGGCGCTGACCCCGTCCTTGTCATCGCGGCATCTGCGCTCAGAGCGGCTCCATGCCGAGCATCTCACGCACAGCCGGTTCACGCGAGGTCTTCAGACCAATCTGGCGGCCTTCCTGCACGGCGATCTCGTTTGGAACGCCTTTCGAGGCACGGTAGAGCGCCCACATCGCGCCCACGCGGTTCGCGCTCTCGCAATGCAGCAGGATCGGGTAGTTCGCCGGGTCTTCGACGATCTTCGCGAATTCGGCGACCTGTTCCTCGGTCGGCGCCTTGGTCGGCACGGAGATCTGGATATAGTTCATCCCGGCCTTCTGCACGAGATCGCCCTCGTTCGGCGCGCCCTCGTCAGGCTTGAGCAGACTCACGACGGTCTTGAAGCCGAGCATCTTAAGCATCGGGATGCCCGTCGGGTCGATGAAGCCACCGGTGCCGACATAGGGCGTCGCGCGCAGGTAGTTGTCGACGATCGGGGGCATCTTGTCGCCATAGGGCGCCTGCGTGGCCTTGACGGTAGTGTCATAGGGCCCGCTGGCGATCGGTGCCGCGTCGTTGCCCGCATCCGCAGCCTTTGCCGCCGAGGGGGCGCAGGGGTTCGCCGCGACGGGCGCGCAGGGGTTGGCCGCCGCCGGAGCGCAAGGGTTGGCCGGAGCGCAGGGGTTCGCGACCGCCGGCGCACAGGGGTTGGTCGCCTGCGCGCTGGAGGTGGCGGGAACCGCGGCGCTCATCGCGACCGCCGTCACCGGCACCATCGCGGCGCGCATCAGGCTCTTGCGTTTCTTGTGCAGTTTCATGGACTTTGTCCTCCCTAGGCTATCGTCCGTGTTAATACTGGTTACCCACGCGCGTTTGCTGATGTCAGGGCGAACTCGTCGGCCTCGTCATCCGGGGCGCATACCTCTTCGGCGGTGAACGGACCGCCACGCGACCGCTCGAGGATCGTGCCGAGGCGGAAGCCCACAGCGGCGATGATGATCAGCGCCAGCAGGATCACCCATTCCGGCAGCCCGAAGAGCTGCGGCAGGGTCTGCGCCGTCGGCCCCTGACCTGCGAGGTAGAAATCCTTGATCGGGTCGAACACCCAGGCGAAGACCGAGGTGCCGAGCACCATGCCGATCGCGAAGACCACCGCGTCGATCCGGCCCGAGGCCACACCGACCACGGAGGTGCCCGGGCAGTAGCCGCCCACAGCAAATCCCGCGCCGATGAAGACACCGCCCAGCAGGATCGCCCAGAAGAAGAGCGTCGGGATGAAGACCGCGGCCGGGCCCATCCAGCCCATCGTCCGCAGCACGTAGAGCCCCACGGCGCAGACGATCACCGCGGTGAACATCACCTTGAAGACCGAGAAGTCGCGCAGCGTGAACTGCCCCGTCAGCTTGCGCGGAGAGCCGAAGCCCGCCGCTTCCAGCGCATAGCCGAACAGGATGCCCGACAGGAGGCCCGAGGCTATGCCGCTATCGTAAAGAGGGATGCTCATTGCCAGATCCTCCGCATCATCATGGAGACGGCGAAGCCCGCCGCGAAGAAGCCGATCAGGAAGACGAAGCCCGCCACGGCGAGCGTCGCGCTGCCCGACAGACCCAGACCCGAGGTGCAGCCGCGCGCCAGACGCGCGCCGAAGCCCACCAGCGCGCCGCCCAGCAGCGCATAGACGAGGCGATTGCCGGAACTGGTGCGCGGCCCGCGCTCCACCTTGACCGAGATCCGGCCCGCGCCTTTGGCGCCGAGCCACGCCCCGATCAGGACGCCCACCACTTCCCAGGTGATCCAGCTCAGAAGCGGGCTGCCTGCAGCCATGAAAGGACCGAAATAGGAATTGCTGGCGGTCGCCTGCGGGGCGATCCAGTCATTGGCCTGCGCCGCGAAGCGGGTCACGAAGCCGGATGCGCCGAGCCCGTGCCCGGTCACGATGAAGGTCAACAGCAACGCGAGGCCGAGCGCAGTGCCGGCGGCGAGCGGTGACCAGAACGGTTTTGGAGCGTCTCTCATGAAAACCTCCGATCCTCCCATAATCATATTCAAAGATGATGATACAACACACCCGAACCGTTTCAACATTTTTAACCGCTGCAATGCGGCAAATGACATATTGTCGGAAAGCACCCTACCCGCCCGCCAGAGAAAACCACCGAAAGCCAAAGCCTTGCCCCAATCCCCCGTCTCCTTCACCGCGACGATTGATCGCGACGGTCGCTGCGAATTGGCGCGGTCGGGGGCGCGGCTTTTTCCCTATTGGAGCTTTACCAAACCGGTGATTGCGGCTCTGGCGCTGATGCTCGAGGCCGAGGGGGGGCTCGACCTGCGCGCGCCGCTCGACCTGCCGGAGCTGCCTGGTGGCATCACCCTCGCCCGTCTGCTCGACCACAGCGCGGGCCTGCCCGATTACGGCACCCTGCCCGACTATCACGCCGATGTCGCCGCCAGACGCGCACCGTGGCCGCGCGATCTGCTGGTGGCACGGGTTTTGGCGCAGCACTCGCGCGACGAGTGGCGCTATTCCAACCTCGGTTACATGCTCGCCCGCGAGGCGATCGAACGGGCAGCCTGCCGGAGCCTCGCGGAGCTGGTACGAGACCGGATCGCTGGACCGTTGGGGCTTGAAAGCGTGCGGCTCGCGGAGGAGCCTGCCGATTTCGTAGAACTTCACTGGCCCGAGGCGCGCGACTACCATCCCGGCTGGGTCTATCACCGCACGCTGATCGGCACGGCGGGTGATGCGGCGCGGCTGTTGCGCGGGCTGAGCGATCTGCTCTCGCAAGACGCATTCGCCCGCATGACCGCCTGTCGCGAGGTGGGCGGCGCGCTGCCGGAGCGACCTTGGACGCGGCATGGCTACGGGCTGGGGCTGATGTGCGGCGACTGGGGCGAGACGCGCGTTTTCGGCCATTCCGGCGCGGGGCCGTTCAGCGCCAACGCCGTCTATCACTGCCCCGAGACGGGCCGCACCGTCGCCGCCTTCACGCATGGCCCCTTCGAGGGGCCGGCGGAGATCGCAGTGGCAAAGCTCGTGGCGGGGCGGTGAGGGCTGCGCCCGGCGCTGGGGGGGCGCATGCGCTCCCTAGGTGGATTTCCGTTTATCGCTCCACCTCTCCCTAACTTGCGTTCGCGCGGCTCCGGTGCAGATGCGCCCTCCCGGAGGGAGGGTTGCGCGCCGCCCGGGCTGACCGCCCGGGCGAAGGCACGGTTTCAGACGCGTCCGAAGCCTCCGGCGCATACCTCGTCGCCAAAAAGAAAGGCGGCAACCTCCGTCGCCGCCTCTCCCAAGATACCGGGAAATCTGATCTCACACGCCGCTGTCGAAGGGCTCGAACGCCTCGGCGCGGGCACGCTTCCAGCGCTTGAGATAGCCGAAGCGGTCGTCATCCTCGCGCAGAAGGAACCCTTCGGGCATGTAGTGATAGATCTCGTCGCCCACTTTGAAATCCCGCTCGCGGTCGCGCACCAGCAGGTGATGCGGCAGGAACTGGCCCGGATGGGTGAGGCCCGCAGCCCCCGTCATTTCGGCCAGCGCCTTCATCGTGTTGCGGTGGAAATTGGCCACGCGTGTCGCCTTGTCCGGCACCACCAGCGCGCGCTGACGGATCGGATCCTGCGTGGTGACGCCGGTCGGGCAGCGGTTGGTGTGGCACGACTGCGCCTGAATGCAGCCGATCGAGAACATGAAACCGCGCGCCGAATTCGCCCAATCCGCCCCGATCGCGAGCACCTTGGCGATGTGGAACGCGGTGACGACCTTGCCCGAGGCCCCGATCTTCACCTGATCGCGCAGCCCCGCACCGCGCAGCGTGTTGTGCACGAAGCTGAGCCCTTCCACGAGCGGGAAGCCCATGTGGTTGGCGAATTCCAGGGGCGCGGCACCGGTGCCGCCTTCCTTGCCGTCGACGACGATGAAATCGGGCGTGATACCGGTCTCGAGCATCGCCTTGACGATGCACATGAACTCGCGGCGATGCCCGACGCAGAGCTTGAAACCCACTGGCTTGCCGCCCGACAGTTCGCGCAGTTCGCCAATGAATTCCATCATCTCGATCGGCGTCGAGAAGGCCGAATGCGAGGCGGGCGAGATGCAGTCGCGATCCATCGGGATGTCGCGCGCCTCGGCGATCTCGGGGGTGATCTTCGCGGCCGGGAGCATGCCGCCGTGGCCCGGCTTCGCACCCTGGCTCAGCTTCAGCTCGATCATCTTGACCTGCGGGTCCTGCGCGCGCTTGGCGAATTTCTCGGGGTTGAAGCTGCCATCGTGATTGCGGCAGCCGAAATAGCCCGAACCCACCTCGAAGATCAGATCGCCGCCCTCCCGGTGATAGCGCGAGATACCGCCCTCACCGGTGTCATGCGCGAAGCCGCCCATCTTCGCGCCTCTGTTGAGCGCCATGATCGCGTTCGCCGAGAGCGCTCCGAAGGACATCGCCGAAATATTGTAGATCGACGCCTTGTAGGGCTGTTTGCAGGTCTCGCCGCCGATCTCGACGCGGAAATCGCTATCCTCGATGTGGCGCGGCTTCACCGAATGGGTGATCCACTGATAGCCAGATTCCGACACACGCATCCGCGTGCCGAAGGGCTTGGCGTCCTCGATATCCTTGGCCCGCTGGTAGACGATCGTGCGGGTGGCACGCGAGAACGGCACCTCCTCGTCGTCGCCTTCGATCAGGTATTGCCGGATCTCGGGGCGGATTTCCTCGAAGAAGAAGCGCAGATGGCCGAGGATCGGATAGTTCCGGGTGATGGCGTGGCGGCCCTGGATCAGGTCGTAGATGCCGACCAGCGTCAGGAAACCGAAAAGGATCGCGGCGACCAGAAACCAATCTGTCAGGATCAAGCCGGAAAGCGCGAAGAGCGTCAGCAGGGCTGACAGGACGAGCGGAGAAAACCGTATGAAACGCGTGAACATGCCCCCTCCCGCGGGGTTTTTTGTCTTGTGTTCGCTTTGCCCGCCCACTCTAGCGTGCGCGGGTTCTATGTCGAAGAACAATTACGCCCGCAACCCCGGATCGGACCAGATAGCCGCCTCGAGCGCATCGAGCCCGTCGGTCAGCGCGGCGGGGCCCGGTTGCAGAATGAGGGTCGATTTGACCTCGTGCAGCCGGTTTCGCGCAACAGCCGGAACGTCCTGCCAGCCTGGCCTTGCGGAAACTTTCTCGGGGCGGAATTTCTTGCCGCACCAGGAGCCCACGATGACCTCAGGCGCGGCTGCGATCACTTGTTCGGGAGCGACGATGCGATCCTTGGCTTTGCCCTCTTTCGCCAGCTCGGCGAAGACATCGCGCCCACCCGCGATCTCGATCAGCTCCGACACCCAGCCGACGGCGGAGATCAGCGGCTCGTTCCATTCCTCGAACCAGACGCGCGGACGGCTCGGGCGCGGCTTCGCGGCGATCTCCGCCAGACGCGTCTCGTAGCCTGCGGCCAACAGTTCCGCCCGCTCGGTGCAGCCCACCAGCGCGCCCAACGTGCAGATCATGTCGAGGATGCCGGCGACCGAGCGCTGGTTGAACGCGTGCACGGCGACGCCCTCGCGCACCAGCCCCGCGACGATGTCGGCCTGAAGGTCCGAGAACGTCAGGACGAGGTCCGGCTCCAGCGCAAGGATCTTCGGTAAATCGGCGGAGATGAAAGCGGAGACGCGCAGCTTTTCCTGCCGTACCCGTTTGGGCCGCACCGCGTAGCCCGAGACGCCGACGATGCGCGCGTCCTCGCCCAGAAGGTAGAGCGTCTCGACCGTTTCCTCGGTCAGGCAGACGATGCGTTCAGGAGGAAATGCCATCAGATCCCCAATGTGGAAAGTGGTTGGAAAACAGCGCCTTCCGACGTGATTTTAAAGTGCGCGCGGATGTGGAAGACCTGCGCGAGAAGCGTCTCGGTCAGGACCTCGCCGGGCGGTCCATCCGCCACAAGCCGCCCGCGATCCATCACCCAAAGCCGGGTGCAATGGCGCGCGGCCAGCCCCAGATCATGCAGTGAGGTGACGACGGCGCCGCCCGCCTGCGCGTGGGCGCTGAAGACCTGCATCGTCGCGATCTGCGCCGCCGGATCGAGCCCGGCGATGGGCTCGTCTGCGAGGATCAGCGGGCTTTCCTGCGCGAGCGCCCGGGCGATCAGCACCCGCGCCTGCTCGCCGCCCGAGAGCTGCGTGGCGGCGCGGTCTCGGTAAGTGTCGAGCCCCATCCGGCGCAGCGCTTCTTCCACCGCCGCCGCCCCGCGCGTCGCCTGATCGCGGCCATGCGGCAACCGCCCCAGCGCGACGAGATCGGCAACCGACAGCCCCCAGGCGATTTCGCGCGCCTGCGGCAGCCACGCCGCCGCCCGCGCCCGCGCCATCGGATCGAGCGCCGACAGCGAGCTGTCCCCGCGATGCGACAAGAGCCCCATCGCACCGCGCAGCAGCGAGGTCTTGCCCGCGCCGTTGGGCCCGATCAGCCCGATCAGCTCGCCCGGCGCGACCTGCGCCGAGACGTGATCGACGACCGGGCATTCGCCCCGCAGAACGGTCAGGTTTTCCAGCTTCAGCATCAGCCCTCGTGCCCCATCTTGCGGATCATCGACAGGAAGAACGGCGCGCCGACCAGCGCGGTCAGCACCCCCAGTTTCAGGTCGCGCTCAGGCGCGATCACCCGCGTCGCGATATCGGCCAGCGTCAGCATCGCCGCCCCGCCAAGCGCCGAAGCCGGAAGCAGCCGTGAGGGCCGCGCGCCCACGGATTTGCGCAGCAGATGCGGCACGACGAGGCCGACGAAGCCGATCGCACCTGCGACCGCCGTGGCCGCACCGACCATGAGCGCGGTCCCGAAGACGACCTGAAGCCTCAGTTTTTTCAAAGAGATACCAAGCGAAGCTGCAGCATCCTCCCCAAGGCTCAGCGCATCCAGCCCGGCCCCTGCGCGCAGCAGGATCAAAGCGCCCACGATCAGGAACGGCAGCGCCAGGGCGACATGGGTCATCGACCGATCGGCAAGCGAGCCCATCATCCAGAACACGATCTCGGCCGCGGCATAGGGCGACGGAGCGAGGTTCAGCACCAGCGCGGTCGCCGCCGCCGCCAGCGCGGAGACGGCGATGCCTGCAAGGATCAGAACCAGCGCCCGGCCCTCGCGCCCGGCAAGGATCAAGATCAGCGCGACGGCCACGCCCGCGCCCGCCAGAGCGGCGAGCGGCAGGGCCAGGGCGAAGAGCGCGTAGAGCCCGGTCTGGATCGCGATGACCGCGCCAAGCGCCGCTCCGGCAGAGGTGCCGATCAGCCCAGGCTCGGCCAGCGGATTGCGCAGGAAGCCCTGCATCGCGGCGCCAGACAGCCCCAAGGCCGCGCCGACACCGATACCGAGGATCGCGCGCGGCAGGCGCAGCTCGCGCATCACCAAGCCCGCCGCGCCATCGCCGGAAATGAGCGCGGATATCCCGTCGAGCGGCGAAATCCCCGACGGTCCGATCAGCAGCGACGCTGCGAAAAGCACCGCGCAGAAGGCTGAGAGGAAAATGAGGATCGCGCGATAACTCATTGCGTTAACTTCTCTTTCTCGATCTTGCGCCCAAGCGTCGCCAGTTGCCCTACCGCATTCAGCATCGCCGGTGCGCCGCAGGTCCAGCTCGCATCGCGCAGGCCCCGCACGACCGGAAGATCGCGCAGCACCGGGTGCGCCAGCACCTCCTGCGCGCGGCTCGTGCCGGTGCCGCCTTGCGAGCCCCCCACGACCACCAGATCGGGGCGATCCATCACCAGATCCTCCAGAGGCAACCGCCCGCCCCAGTCGAGCCCCGGCCCGCTGACGACGTTCTGAAACCCTGCCATTTCAAGGATTTGCCCTTCAAGGGTCCGCGGCCCGTAGCCATAGCCCGAGGGCCCGATGATCGCAGCTTTCAGCCCCGGCGCGGGTGTCTGGATCGCCGCCAGCCGCGCATCGAAATCCGCGAGCATCTTCGCCGCGCGACCGGGATGGCCAAGAAGCTTCCCCATCGTCTCGATCCGGCCGCGGATCTCGGGCAGCGAGGTGCCGGGCGGCAGTTGCTCGACCCGGATCCCGAGCGTGCGCAACATGCGGATCGTGTCGGGGTTCGACCACGTATCGGCCAGCACGAGATCGGGATGGAGAATGGAGATTTCCTCGGCACGACCGTAGTTTACGGGAAGGTCTTCAACCTGTTTCCAGTGCACCGACATCGACGGGTCGGTCGCGAAATGGCTGACCGAGACGATCTGCGACGGATCGGCCAGCGCCAGCGCCAGCTGATCGGTGCAGAGGTTCATGGAGACGACCCGCCGCGGCACATCTCCCGCAGGCTCTTCCGCCCATGCGGAGGAGGTCGCCGCCAGGGCGGCGAAAAGGGCGGCGCAAACCGCCCCTTTCAGATCAGAACCGCGCACGCAGCCCCACATAGGCGGCGCGACCCGAGGTGCCGTAGCCCGGCCAGAGCTGGTAATCGGTGTCGGTCAGGTTCTCGATGCGCAGATAGGCCTCCTTCTGGTTGCCCAGATCGTAGGTCATCTGCGCGTTCAGCAGGCCGTAATCGGGCTGGCTCTGACGATCGGTGACCACACGCATATCGGCGGCGAGCGTGATCTTGTCGGTCACCTGCGCGTCGATGCCCGCGGTCAACGTATGACGCCCGAAGGCCGAGTTCCACGTCGATCCCGACGACAGCCCGTCGGGGTTCTTCCAGTCGAGATAGGTGTAGCCGAGGCTGTAGTTGATCTTGCTGGTGATCGGCCCTTTCAGCCCCAACTCCAGCCCCTGCCGCTTCGCGGTGCCCGAGGTCTGGTAGTAGGTGCCGTCGTAGTCGATCAGGTCGTCCACCTCGATATGGAACAGCGTCGCGGTCAGCTTATGCGCACCGAAGTCACGCTCGACGCCGAGATCGTAGCTCAGCGATTTCTCGGGCTTGAGGTCGGGATTGCCCACGTAGCCGTCATAGAGTTCATAACCCGACGGCGCGCGGAAGCCATTGCCGATCGACGCCCGGTAGAGCGTCGCGGCGTCGGCCTGCCACGTCACGCCCAGACGACCCGTGGTGTTGCCGCCGAAATCCGAGTGATCGTCGTGGCGCGCGGAGGCGGTCACGTTCACCCCGTCCATCGGCGAGAAAGCATATTCACCGAAGATACCCGTATCCGCCGTGAGGACGTGGCCCGAGACATAGGTGCCTGTATAGGTTTCCAGCGTGCGATCCGCCCCGAAGGTCAGCCGCCCCGGCCCGAGATCCGTCGAGGCTTCCCAGTCCAGTTTGCGGCGCTTGCCCTCGTAGCCATAGTCATAGACCGGATACCAGCGCGAGGTCGTGTAATAGGTCAGACCGAGCTCGTGATCGAGCGGGCCGGTCGCGAATTTCGCGAAGAGACGTCCGCCCCGCTCCTTGTGGATCGTGTATTCCCCGTCGTCGGAGGGCGGCGAGGTGAAGGCATTGTCGAACTCGCCCCGATCGTTCTGCGCGAACCCGTTGAAGCCGATCAGCAGATTGTCGGAGATGCGCTTCTGCGCGCGCAGGCTGACACGGTCGGCGCGGTAGCCGTCCTTCTCGGTATTGCCGTTCTTCTTGTCGGCGGCCGAGAAGCCTGCAGTGTAAATTTTCGACAGCTGAATCGCGAGCTCGTCATCGCCCTTCTTCCAGCCGAAATTATAGGCCGCATTCGCGGTGTGGTAGGAGCCGAGCTCGAGCTTGACGCTTTGGCTCACGCCATCCTCGGTCGGGCGCGGCGTGTCGAGGTTGATCACACCGGCGACCGCCTGCCCGCCATAGACCGCCGATTGCGAGCCGCGCATGATCTCGACCCGGTCGTAGTTGAACGTGTTGAACCGGCCCAGGTCGGGCAGCACCTGCGTCGCGGACGGATCGGAGACGTCGATCCCGTCCACCATGACCTTCACGTAGTTCTGCGACACGCCGCGAATGGTGAAGCCGGTCTGCGCGCCCATCGGCCCGCGCGACAGGATGCCGACGCCCGGCGACTGCGCGATCAGGTTGGCGAGACGGGTCTGGCCCGAACGCTCCAGCTCCTTGCGCGACAGCACGGTGACCGCCTGCGCGGTCTTGTCCGACGATTGCGGCTCGAGCGCGCCGTGATAGATCACGATCTCATCGAGTTGGTAAGGTTGCGCATCTTGCGCGAGCGCGGGGCCTGCCAGCGCTGTGGTGAGCATCAGGCCCACGGTCAAACGGGTGCGGATCATATCCAATTCCCTCGTGCCGCGACTCTGCGGTCGCGTGAACTTCGTATTGCAAGTCTTTGGAAATTTTGAATTTCCGCCGACGGTGAAAAATGTCACCACTGACGGAAGACCGCCTCCGCTGCGCGCCCCGCACAGGCAGAAAGGATGAGCGCCTCGGCAGGTCTCCTGGCTCGCGGGTCCTGGTTCCGGCTGGCCTTCCCGGGTCTCCCCAGTGGCTCAGTCAGCCGTCACTCGCCGCTCACAGTTGCGGGGGCAGCCCCGGAATGAATGCACGCATCGCACCGGGTTCCCTTTTCATCCGCTTTCGCGGAACCGAAGTGCCCCTGCTGTGCCGCGCGCGCCGCACTGAGTCAAGAATATTTCAGCTTTCCACAGCGCGTCGGCAGCGCCGGTTGAACCGGATCGAGGATAGCAGCGCGAGACCGATCAGCCCGGCCCCGATCAGGCCGGTGATCACCTCGGGCACTTCCACCAGCGTCTGCGCGAACATGACGACGGAGAGGATCAGGATCGACCAGAAGGCCCCGTTCTCGAGATAGCGGAATTCGCTGAGCGTGTTGCGCTCCACCAGCATCAGGGTCATCGAGCGCACGTACATCGCGCCGATCCCCAGACCGATCGCGATCAGAAACAGGTTCTGGGTCAGCGCGAAGGCCCCGATCACCCCGTCGAAACTGAAGGACGCATCGAGCACTTCGAGATAGAGAAACGCGCCGAGGCCCGCCTTGGCCGTCTCGGCGGCGATATTCGTCCGGTCGAGCACGTGGCTGAGCACCTCGACGCCGAGAAAGGTCGCAAGGCCGCAGATGGAGGCGAAGAGGAACTCGTCCTCGCGCCCCTCCGGCAGAATCCAGGTGAAAAGCAGAACGACGACCAGCACGAAGCCGATCTCCAGACCCCGGATCGACGCGAGCGCCCGCAACCGGCGCTCCAGCGCGCGGATCCAGTCGACCTCCTTGCCCTCGTCGATGAAATAGGTGAGCGCGACCATCATCAGGAAGGCGCCACCGAAGCCCGCGATCGACAGATGCGCGTCCTCGATGATCTCGGCATATTCGGCCGGGTGTTTCGCAGCCAGAAGAACCGCATCCCACGGTCCGATGCCGGCGGCGATCACGACGATCAGAAGCGGGAAGAGGATACGCATCCCGAACACCGCGATCAGGATACCCCATGTCAGGAAACGACGCTGCCATTTCGGCGTCATCTGGTGCAGCTTGTTGGCGTTGACGATGGCGTTGTCGAAGCTCAGCGAGATTTCCAGCACGGCCAGCACGGCAGTGATCATCAGGAAAGAGACCGCGCCGCCAAGCCCTCCGGTCTGGGCGAACCCCAGCGCGAAGGACCCGACCAGCCCTGCCACCGTGACGGCGATGGCCCAGGAAAAATAACGATACATGATGGTCATGCTGGCTCCGGCTGCATGAGGCCTCACTTAGGCTTCGCCCCCTGTCTTCGCAAGGGAGCGCACTGGCAGAGTTGGTCTGTGTGACCCTACGGCGTGGGGCGGGTCGGCGGGAAAACGCGGCGCAAGATACCCTGCGCACGGCGGGTCGCGCCCGCTAGAGCCCGACCTCGTCGAGCCAGCCCTTGATCCGCGCCTCGTTCACCCCGAGATCGGATTTCCCGTAGACGAGGTGCCCGCGGATCTGCAGCGTATCGCCTTCGATCCAGAGCGTGGTGACATCGGGAAAGCCCCAGACGGCCGAGCGCGTCACATAGGCCGCGTAGCCCTCGTCGGCGCTGCCCGCGACGCGCTTGGTGCGCGCGGTGCCCCGGATGATCTTGTCGAGCGCGGCCATCTGCGCCGGCGGATCGGAGACGTCGCGCACGGCCTGAAACCCGCCTGTCTCCGGGTGGTCACCGGGCGCTTTCGCCAGCCCGTCGACATCGAAGCGCGCCGGATCAATCGGGGCGAGACGCACCCACCCGTCGGCCGCCACCACGACGGCGAGCCCGAGCGCGAGGATCGTCACGGCCCGTTTCATGCCGCCCTCTCCCGCATCGCCCAGCCCGCAAGGGCGATCAGCTCGGTCGCGACATGGGCCCCGGCGATCGCCGTCACCCCGGTCGGATCGTAGGGCGGAGAGACTTCGACCACGTCGCCGCCGATCAGGTTGATGCCCTTCAGCCCGCGCAACAGCTCTGCCGCCTGCCAGCTCGCCAGACCGCCCCAGACAGGCGTACCGGTGCCGGGCGCGAAGGCCGGGTCCAGACCGTCGATGTCGAAGGTGAGGTAGCAGGGTCTATCACCCACCACCGCGCGGATGCGTTCGAGCGTGGGACCGATCCCTTCGCGATGCACGCTCGGCGCATCCACGATGTTCACGCCCAGCGTGTCGGGATTGTCGGTGCGGATGCCGACCGAGACCACATTCTCCGCCCGCACGACGCCCGATTTGATCGCCTTGTAGAGGAAAGTGCCATGGTCGATCCGGTCCATGTCGTCATCGGCCCATGTGTCGGAATGGGCGTCGATCTGGATCAGCGCGATCTCGCCATGCGCGGCGACTGCCGCGCACAGGATCGGCAGCGTGATGAAGTGATCGCCGCCGAGCGTGATCGGCACCACACCCGCCCCGAAGATCGCGCCGAGATGCGCCTCGATCCGGCCCGGTACCTCGGGCACATTGGCATAGTCGAAGGGCATGTCACCGTAATCGACGATCGCCAGCTCGGAGAGCGGGTCATAGCCCCAGCCATAGGGCGCATCGAAAGCCTGCAGCGTCGAGGCTTCGCGGATCGCGCGCGGCCCGAACCGCGTGCCGGGGCGGTTGGTCACCGCCTGATCGAAGGGGATGCCGGTCACGGCGATCTGCGCGCCTGCGAGGTCTTTCGTGTAGCGCCGCCGCAGGAAGCTGGTCGCGCCACCGAAGGTATTCTCGAAGCTCAGACCGCGCGCATCTACGCGCGTAAAGGCCTGATCCACTTGGGTTTTCGCATCTTCCAGAGCCATGGTGCCCTCCCTTTCGCCCGCGAAATCTGCGCCAGCCCTCGCGGGAGGTCAAGTTGCCCCGCAAGGCGACGAGGGACGTGTCCGAACCCGCGCACTCCGACAAGGGCCCGCCTGGGGCGATCCGGGCCGGGCAGCGCCCGCAACCGCGCGAACCGGGCGCAGACGACCGAAGCTCTCATTCGCTCACGCAACCGTGTGTCGCGACTTCACCGAATGGACGCGCCCGCCGCGCCGGCCCGGCAGCCACGCTTCACCCAACCGATATTGGCCCGCGTGACAACGGCGCGGCAAAATCTCGCCTCGGCGCGAAAATTTCCAATGAATGTGACATAGGTCAAACTTGCGAGGCAAACTTATCTATATCACCGCCGCGTGAGCTGGAGGAGTTACGATGCGTTTGACCACTCGAACCAATCTCGCGATGCGTGTGCTGATGTTCTGTGCGGTCAATCCGGACCGCACCGTGCGCAAACACGAGATCGCGGAAGCCTGCAATGCGTCCGAGAACCATCTGGCGCAGGTGATCAACACCCTTGCGCATGAGGATTTCATCACCACCCTGCGCGGCCGCGCCGGTGGCATGAAACTTGCGCGCCCACCCGAACAGATCGGTGTCGGCAACGTGCTGCGCGCCTTCGAGGCCCGCCTGCCTTTCGCGGAATGTTTCGACACCGAGACCAACACCTGCCCGCTGCGCGACGCCTGCCTGTTCCGCGATGCGCTGAGCGAGGCGCTCGAGGCGTTCTACGGAACGCTCGACCGCAAGACCATCGCCGATCTGGTCGAGAACAACACCGCTCTGGAGGCGATGCTCAGCCTGCCCGGCCTGCAACCCATCCCGATCTGCACGGCGGCGCGAGCTGCGCGATAGCCCTTTGAAACAAGGCTCCGCGCAGGCGGCCCCGATAGGTCCGAATTCTTGACGCACTCGCGCCAAAATCCGCGCTTTCGTGTCGGCGACGTCACAGTTTCATGACGGTCGCTCACGCCAATGCGACCAAAAATCAGTTTCGCTTGACCGACCCTTTTCTCGGCGAGAGCCTGTGGCTACTTGTCGCAGCAACGGGAAGACCCCGCTAGAACGCGACTCATCACAAGGCTTAGGTCATGCAACAGCAATCGGGCAATCAATCAGGCCAGCAACAGCAAGGCGGCACGAACCGCCCTGGCCAGCAACAAGGCCAAACGGGCAATACGACCCAACAGAACGGCACCGTATTCGACGATTGGGCGTCCATCTGACGCCCTCTCTCGCGCCGCGATGATAGCGGCCCAGGCAGGCCCCGCAACCGGCATCTTCATCCATCGACGGTTTTCGCGCCGCCCGCCATTCGATCTCTCCTTCGCGCTGCTCTTGCGTGGCGCGAAGCCCAGCTTCAGACTGCGATGATCCGCCAATCCGTCGCGCTGCCCTTGCCGCGCGGCCCGAAGGACCGTCCGGCACGATGAGCACCTCTCTCACCTCCATCAAGGGGATCGGCCCCGCCACCGCCGAAGGCTTCATGCGCGCCGGGATCACCTCGGCGGAAAAGCTGCGCGAGATCGGGGCGGACGCCGCCTATGCCGCCTGGATCGAGGTCGGGAACCCCGCCCATTTCATCGGTTACTACGCACTGCACATGGCGCTGCAGGGTCGGCCGTGGAACGACTGCCGCGGGGCGGAGAAGGCCGCATTCCGCAAGAAATTCGACGCGCTCAAGGCGCGGATCGCAGCGGAGGACAGCTCCGCGCCTTCCGCAAAAGAAAAGGGCCGCGCCCGGCTGGACGCGGCCCTCTCGGAAATTGGTCTGATCGCGAAACGCTAGATCAGCCGACGATCTCGAGACCCGAGAAGAAGAACGAGATTTCTTCCGCAGCGGTTTCCGGAGCGTCGGAGCCGTGCACCGAGTTCTCACCCACGGAGAGCGCGTATTCCTTGCGGATAGTGCCCTCGTCGGCTTCCGCCGGGTTGGTCGCGCCCATCACTTCGCGGTTCTTGGCGATCGCGCCTTCCCCTTCGAGGACCTGAACGACGACCGGCTCGGACGCCATGAATTCGCACAGTTCGCCGTAGAAGGGGCGCTCTTTGTGCACTTCATAGAACTTGCCGGCCTGTTCCATGGTCAGCTGGATGCGCTTTTGCGCGACGATGCGCAGACCCGCTTCCTCGAACTTGGCATTGATCTTGCCAGTGAGGTTGCGCTTGGTCGCGTCGGGTTTGATGATGCTCAGCGTGCGTTCGATGGCCATGTGTGACCCTTTCCTTGTGTTCGCGGGCCGGAAAGCCGGTCCGAAATATCCCGCGCCTGCTATCATGCAGGGGCTGGCTTGAAAAGCCCTCATGGGCGGGCCCGGGGCGAGTCTAGCGCGGTTTCGTGACCGTTTGGTCAAGGCAGACCGGCGGGCCGCCGGGCGTCACGCGCCGAAGGGCGCCTCCGGCGGGGATATTTTTTGCCAAGCCGAAGGGGCGCGGCGCGCAGCAGCGATTGACTGTCGCGCGCCCCTGCGCCAAGTCAGGCCCCATGTTGCGCATCTCCGATATCTCTTTTTCGATCGAAGGCCGTCCGCTCTTTGCGAACGCCTCCGCTACGATCCCCGAAGGCCACAAGGTCGGCCTCGTCGGCCCCAACGGCGCGGGCAAGACCACGCTGTTTAGGCTGATCCGGGGAGAGCTGACGCTGGATGGCGGCGAGATCGCCCTGCCCTCGCGCGCCCGCGTCGGCGGCGTCGCGCAGGAGGTGCCGTCTTCTTCGACCTCGCTGCTCGACACCGTGCTGGCCGCCGATGAGGAACGCGCCAGTCTTCTAGCCGAGGCCGAGACGGCGACCGATCCGCATCGCATCGCCGAAGTGCATGCGCGGCTCGCTGATACCGACGCATGGTCGGGCGAGGCGCGGGCCTCCGCCATCCTGAAGGGGCTCGGCTTCGACATGGAGGCGCAGAAGCGCCCCTGTTCGGATTTCTCCGGCGGCTGGCGGATGCGCGTGGCGCTGGCGGGCGTGCTCTTCGCGCAGCCCGATCTGCTGCTTCTGGACGAACCGACGAATTATCTCGATCTCGAAGGCGCGCTCTGGCTGGAAAGCTACCTGATGCGCTACCCGCATACGGTGATCGTGATCTCGCACGACCGCGATCTGCTGAATCGCGCGGTGGGCTCGATCCTGCATCTCGAGGACAAGCAACTGACCCTCTATCAGGGCGGCTACGACACCTTCGCGCGCACCCGCAGGCTGCGCCGCGAGGCGCAGGCCGCGCAGGCCAAGAAGCAGGACGCGCGCCGCGCCCATCTGCAAAGCTTCGTCGATCGGTTCCGCGCGAAGGCCACCAAGGCCAAGCAGGCGCAGGCGCGGGTCAAGATGCTCGAGAAGATGGAGCCGATCACCGCGCCGGAAGAAGCGGCCAAGCAGGTCTTCACCTTCCCCGAGCCCGAGCAGCTCTCGCCGCCGATCATCGCGATGGAAAGCGCCGCTGTCGGCTATGGCGGCCCGGCGATCCTGAAGCGTCTCAACCTGCGTATCGATCAGGACGACCGGATCGCGCTTCTGGGTCGAAATGGTGAGGGGAAATCCACGCTTTCCAAGCTCTTGGCGGACAAACTTCAGGTGATGGAGGGCAAGATCACGCGGTCCTCCAAGCTTCGGATCGGCTATTTCGCCCAGCATCAGGTGGATGAGCTTGACCTGAAGGAAACGCCGCTCACCCATCTCAAGCGCGAGCGTCCCGACGAGCATCCCGCCAAGCTGCGCGCGCGGCTCGCGGGCTTCGGCCTCGGCGCGGATCAGGCGGAGACGGCGGTGGGCAAGCTCTCGGGTGGACAGAAGGCGCGGCTGTCGCTCCTGCTGGCGACGCTCGACGCGCCGCATCTCTTGATCCTCGACGAGCCGACCAACCACCTCGACATCGAGAGCCGCGAGGCGCTGGTGACTGCGCTCACCGAATATTCCGGCGCGGTGATCCTTGTCAGCCACGACATGCACCTGCTGGGTCTGGTCGCGGACCGGCTCTGGCTGGTGAAAGGCGGCGAGGTCGCGCCCTATCAGGGCGATCTGGAAAGCTACCGCGCCGAGCTGCTGGCGCCGCCGCCCGAAGACAAGCCCGCGAAGCCCGCAGCACCGAAAACGGCCAAGCCCTCCCGCGATGCGATGACGGCAATGAAGCGCGAGGTGCGCGACTGCGAAGCCCGGGTCGAGAAGCTTAGCGGCATGCTGGAGAAGCTCGACGCGAAACTCGCCGATCCCGCGCTTTACGAGCCGGAAAAGGCAAAGGACCTCGCGGTCTGGCAAGCGAAGCACACCGAGGCGACGCAGGCGATGGAGAAGGCCGAAGCACTCTGGATGGCGGCCTTGGAAAAGCTGGAAACCGCTGAGCAAAATTAAGATCGTCGAAGGGGCCGCCCGCCCCTTCCTCTTGACCCAAATATCCCCGCCGGAGGCGCCTGCCCTTTCGGCAAGCGCTTCGGCTCACAGCTTGTAGATGCCTTCGAATTTCCGCGTGAGATAAGCCAGCAGCGGCGTCTCGGTCGGCTCGGCCCCGCAGGCATGCCGGATCGTCTCGCGCGGCGTGCGCAACCCGCCGTGGACGCGCAGGTTTTCGTCGAGCCATTGTTTCGCGGGCGTCGCATCGCCCTCGGCGAGGGCTGCGTCGATCCCGGGCGTAACCGCGCGCATCGCCTCGTCCAGACAACCGGCATAGACATTGCCGAGCGCATAGGTCGGGAAATAGCCGAACAGCCCCACCGACCAGTGTACATCCTGCAGGAAACCCTGGCTGGGCTTGGTGACCTTCACGCCGAAATCCTGCTCGAAGCGGGCATTCCACGCCTCTTCGAGATCGGCGACCTCCATCTTGCCCGAGATCAGATCGCGCTCCAGATCGAAGCGCAGCATGATGTGGAGGTTGTAGTTCAACTCGTCCGATTCCGTGCGGATGAAGCCCATGTCGACGCGGTTGACCAACGCGTGGAAGGCCTCCGCATCCATGCCGAGATCGCCGAACGCATCGGTCATGCGCTGGTGCAGCCAGCCGGTGAACGGGGCCGAGCGGCCAAGCTGGTTCTCGTAGATCCGGCTCTGGCTCTCATGCACGCCCATCGAGACGCCATGGCCCAGCGGCGTGAAGCGATAGGCCGGGTCGATCGCCTGCTCGTAGGTGGCGTGGCCGACCTCGTGGATCGTCGAGTAGATATTGCCGAACGGGTCGCTTTCGGAGATGCGCGTCGTGATGCGCGCATCATCGCCACCGCCCGAGGAGAACGGGTGGACCGACATATCCAGCCGCCCGCGCGTCCAGTCATAGCCGAAGGCGGAGGCGCATTTACGCGCGAGCCGCAGCTGGGCGTTCTCGGGGAAGACCTTGTCGAAGGGCTGCGGCGAGACCTCCGAGCCCAGCACCCGGTCGCGCAGCTCCACCAGCGGGCCGCGCATCCGGTCGAAGACGGTGGCGATTTCCTTGGACGTCGCACCCGGCTCATAGTCGTCGAGCAGTGCGTCGTAGAGATTGCCCTCGGACAGGCATTCCGCCTCTTCGCGCTTCAGGCGCACAACCTCTTCCAGCGTCGGCAGGAAGGCGGACGCGTCCTCGTTGGCGCGGGCCTCGGCCCAGATGCCCTGGGACAGAGAAGTCAGCCGTGCCATCTCGGTCGCGAGGCGCGCCGGGATACGGGTCGCGCGGTTGTAGCTGCGCCCGACCAGATCGAGGATGCGCGCGCTCACCGCGTCGTCGGCCTCGGCGCGGACCAGCCAGTCTTCGATACGCGGATCGGTGCGGCGCGCATGCAGCACCGATTCCAGCGCCGCGGATTCCTCGGCGCGCTGATCGGCGGCGCCGCGCGGCATCATCACTTCCTGATCCCAGCTCAGCAGCCCGGCGATATTGCCCAGCGCTTCGGTTTCGCGCTGATGCGCGAGCAGGTCCTGATAGGCGCTCATACGCGGCCCTCCCGGATGGAACGAACAAGGGGGAAGCGCGCCATGTGACGCGCGCGGATCACGAGGACCCATGTAATAACGGCGCCGAACTGATGGATGAGACCCAGCCACCAGTAATTCACCAGCTCAAGCGCGGTGGTGATGCCCAGCACCATCTGGAAGAAGATCATCGCGGCCATCAGCGCGAAGGCTTCCTTGGTGCGCGGATGGGCCGAGCTGCGCGCGCGCCATGCGGCATAAAGGCCCGAGGCGAAGACGAGATAGCCGACCATCCGGTGCATGAATTGCACCAGCGCCGGGTTCTCGAAGAAGTTGCGCCAGATCGGCGTGTAATCGAAGCTCTCCGACGGCAGGAACTGTCCGTTCATCGAGGGCCATGTCGGGAAAGCGAGCCCGGCATCGATGCCCGCGGTCAGCGCGCCGAGAAGGATCTGCACGAAAACCAGCCCGATCAGCACCGAGCCGATCCGGGTCAGGCGCGGTTCGGCCAGACGCCGCGCCTGCAAAAGCGCCGATTCCGGGCGCGAGAGTTGCAGCGCGAACCAGGAGATCAGACCAAGGATGATGAAAGCGAGGCCGAGATGCGTGGCCAGACGATAAGAGGCGACCGACGTCATCCGCCCCACGAGGCCCGAAGACACCATCCACCAGCCGATCGCGCCCTGCAAACCGCCCAGTATCCCGAGACTGAACAGTCGACCCGTCCAGCCGGTCGGGATTTTCTTGGTCAGCCAGAAGCCGATGAAGCCGATGAACCAGACCATGCCGATCAGGCGGCCCAGCTGCCGGTGCCCCCATTCCCACCAGAAGATGCCCTTGAACTCGGACACGGTCATGTTCGGGTTCATGTATTTGAACTGCGGGCTCTCTTTGTAATGAGTGAATTCCGCCTGCCAGTCCGCATCGCTCATCGGGGGGACCGCCCCCGAGATCGGGTCCCAGCGCGTGATTGACAGACCGCTATCTGTGAGGCGCGTGGCCCCGCCTACCGCGATCATCGCCACGACCAGCGTGAACAGCACAAAGAGCCACATCCGGATCGCCCGGCGCGCGCCGCGCGGCTTGGCGTCGATCATCCCGCCCTTGGGCTCGGCCCGTTTGGCACTGCCCTCGGCTCCGACTTCCTCGAAGATGCTGCGTTTTTCGGCCATGCGTGCGGACCCCCGGCTTGTCTGTCGGCTTTTCTCGGCAAGAATTTGCGCGAGGGCAAACTAGGCCGCCCCCTTACCGGGGGCAAGGGGGCGGGAGAGCGCGGGATGCGCGGGCCGAGGCCACTTAGGCGTGATCGCGATGCGTCAGTCGAGATCTTCGCGGACGATGCGATCTTGCGAGACGCCGAGCTCTTTCAGCGTGGCCTCAAGCTCGTCCACCATTTCGTGGGGGCCGCAGACATAGAACTTGCCGCTCTCCTTCTCGACATAGGGCGCGAGGAAGCCGCGATCGATCTTGGCGGTTTGCACGCCCGCGCCGGGATCGTCCTGCTTGGTCACGGTCCAGACGGTCTCCAGCCCCGACATCGCCTCGAACTCGTCGCGCAGGATGATGTCGTCCTCGGTCTTGTTGGAGAAGATCAGGCGGCAACCCTCCAGCGAACCTTCGCGGGCCAGTCGGGCGCGCAGGATCGAGATGAAGGGCGTCACCCCCGCCCCGCCTGCGATGAAGGTGCCGGGGCCCTTGTCCTTGATAGCGCCCCACGGGTCGGAGACTTCCACCGCCTCGCCGGGCTTGAGCGTCGCGATCTGCTCTGTCACGCCGCCATGGTCCGGATAGGACTTTATGACGAATTCCAGCGTGTCGCCGTCCACCGGGTTCGTGAAGGTGAAGGGACGCTTCTCGTCGGTCCAGCCCTCCCGGGTGAGGTTCAGCTCGACCGCCTGACCGGGGTCGAAGTCGAACCCGTCGGGGCGGGGGAAGACGAGGTGATGCGTGTCATGGGTGACGGGGCTGATACTTTGCAATTCGAGACGGGTGCTCATGAACGGCTCCTTTCGTTGAAGAGCGAACGCGAGGCTTTGCGCAGGCGTTCCCATCCGATCCGCGGAATGCGCAAAGAAAAGGGCCGCGCGATTGGATGTCGCGCGACCCTTGGGGATTTCGAGGGGTAGCGGCGCGATCAGAAGCCGAGCGCCGCGCGGATCTGATCGACCACCCCTTCCACGAGTTGCGGATTGTCGCGGGCGCTTTGCACCGCCGTGCGCAACTGCGCCTTCGTGGCCTCGGGCAGCTCGGACGTATCGACGATGTCGATCACCCTGTCGGCGTCGAACCCTTCCACGGTCAGCGCCTTCGCGGCGCTCATCACGCCCTGGCCCTGCACCGGCGTCTGGGTATCGCCACCGCTCGCGGCGCCTGCGGGGGCTGCCGCCTGCGTCGCATTGGTGGCGGCGGCCGCGGCGTCGGCGGCGGCATTCGCGGCTTGGCTGGCGGCCTCGGCGGCTGCTTGCGCCGCAGAACTCGCCCCCTCGATCGCGGTCTCGCTCGCATCGGCCTGCGCGCCGCTGGCGGCGGACGCCGCCGCGTTCGCAGCCTTCGCGGCCGCTTCCGCTGCCGCCGTCGCGGCCTTCGCGGCATCGGTGGCGGCGGCACTGGCCGCATCGCTGGCGGAATTCATCGTGGCTTTCGCAGCCTCGTTCGCAGCCGAAGCGGCGTCCTTGGCGGCGCTGGTCGCGTCGCTCGCCGCCTGCTTGGCTGTATCGGTCGCTTTCGAGACGGTATCGGCAGCGCCCTGGGCGGCATCGGAGGCAGCAGTTTGCGCCTGATCGGCCCCCTTCTTCGCGGCCTCTTTCGCGGCATCCGCCGCATCCGACGCCGCGTTCGAGGCGGCATCCGTCGCGCCTGCCGCCGTGTCCTTCATGCTTTCCGCGGCATCCGAGGCGGCCTGCGTCGCCTTGTCGGCCGCGTCGGAAGCGGCTTGGGTCGCCTTGTCCGCGGCGGCCTTCACCGACTCGCTTGCGGATTTCACCGCATCGCTGGCCTTGTCGGCCATGGTCTTTCCGGCGCTCTCGGCGCTCGTAGCGGCCTTCGACGTCGCATCGG
Organism: Thioclava sp. F42-5; assembly: GCF_002213195.1. Lineage (NCBI taxonomy): Bacteria > Pseudomonadati > Pseudomonadota > Alphaproteobacteria > Rhodobacterales > Paracoccaceae > Thioclava > Thioclava sp. F42-5. Next base: position 131,099 of record NZ_NBNZ01000006.1, on the reverse strand, counting down.
TCGCTTCGGTTCCGTCCGAGATATCGGTATTCAGGATGATCAGTCCGGCGGCCACCCCCAGCACCACGATCACTGCTGCCACAAGCTTGTTCATCACGCTATTTCCCTTGATTGTCTTGCTCTGCGGGCCCTCTTCGCCCGACCACGATCTTCGAACGCAGCGGCCCGCGAGGCCCGCGATCGCGCGGCAAACGCCTTGGCCCTGCCCGGCGGGACACAACGCAGATCCTCCCTGCCCGGTTCCCGTGCCTTTGCGGTTGAATACGGCGGCACTCGGGACTATCTTTTCCGCCCGAAATTACTCAATGGCTACAGAAGGATTCCCACCATAGCCCGCAGACCCCACAACGCCCCGCCGACCCGTGATACCGGCCCCCGAGTGAACGGACGCATTCGCGCGCCCGAGATTCGCCTGATCGGTGCAGAGGGTGAGAATGTCGGCGTGGTTTCCCCGCGCGAAGCGATGGCCATGGCCGAAGAGGCCGGGCTCGATCTCGTGGAGATTTCGCCCAACGCCAACCCGCCCGTCTGCAAGATCATGGATTTCGGCAAGTTCAAATACGAACAGCAGAAGCGCGAAGCCGAAGCCCGCAAGAAGCAGAAGACGATCGAGATCAAGGAAGTCAAATTCCGCCCGGGCACCGATGTGCACGACTATGACGTCAAGATGCGCAACGTGGTGAAGTTCCTCGAGAACGGCGACAAGGTGAAGGTCACCCTGCGCTTCCGCGGCCGCGAGATGGCGCACCAGGATCTGGGTCTCGAGTTGCTCAACCGCGTCCGGAGCGACGTGGGCGAGTTGGGCAAGGTCGAGAACATGCCCAAGCTCGAAGGCCGCCAGATGGTGATGATGATCGCCCCGGCTAAATAAGCGGCCGAGCCTTCCGAGACGGTTTGAACCCTCCCCTCACCGGGAGGGTTTTTTCATGGCCCGTGGCGGGCGGCGGGCGCATCTCGAGGGGGTGAAAAATTAAAGCGCCGCGGGAGGGAGACCCGCGGCGCGTTTGGGGAAAGACGAGGGAGAACGTCTGTTCCTCTGGTCGGGTTCTGTGCGGCGTCGACCGCGTCAGGGAGATCAAGAACCCGATGCACTTGTGATATGGGAGTATCCGTGTGCTGAACTTGACTTAGGTCAAAACTCATCGCGTTTGAACTGCGACAAACTGTTCCAATGGTCACGTTTCTGGCAGGCTCGGTGAGGCGGGCGTGAGGAGAACCACACCCGTCGCCGATCCACCCTCCTGCAAGGCTGTATTTTCGGCCTCTGAGAGCACACGACGCGCTCACGCAAGCACCTCGCCCCGCGCCGTCATTGGGGGGCTTTTTTCGCGGTCTAATCCGCTGTCGCGCGCGCTCCGCCGCGATTGCCCCGGTTTCGCCATTCCCATCGCGCGAAATCGCCCCGTTCGGAGGCGACATCGATTCCCGGACGCGCGGGTTCGCGTGGCCTTTATCGCGTCGCCCCCTGCATGCTAGTTGCAACGAAAGGCAGTTTCGAGATCGACATGGGCAAGCAACGAGTGATCCGGCGCAGGATGGAGGCGCAAACGGGCAAGCCCGCGCTGCTCGACGCGGTGGGCTGGACCGACGAGACCGATCTCGGTCCCCGTCACCATCTGCGCGCCTTCTTCGCCGCCCCTTCGCAGGCCGAGGATCTGAACCTCGACCCGGTGCCCGGCGCCGCGCATCTGGCCGAGGCGCGCAATGTCGCGGGCGCGGTGATGGGGATCTATGAACCGACCGCGCCGGGACCGATCCAGGCCGCGATGGCCGGGCCTGATGGTCCGGAATTGCGTGAGATCACCCCTGCCGCGCCAGATTGGGACATGTTCGAGGGCCGCAACTGTCTGTTTGGGCTTCGGCTGGAGGAAAGCGTCGAGACGGTGCTCGATTGGCTCTGCTGGCATCACGACCATCACGGCGCAACGGGCGCGGTGATCGTGAACCGCGCGCCCGAGAGCAGTCCGGCAGGTAGCGGCGAAGCTTTCGCCGACGCGCTGGAGGCGGGCATGGCGCTGCGCGAGTTGGACCTGCCGGTCGCGATCCTTGAAAGCCCGCTGCCGCTCGGCAAGCCGGGGATGGGGCCGGAGAACCATGTCTTCCTCGCCCCGGACGCGCCCGGCAAGGACCGGATGGAGCCGCCCGCCCCCGATCCGCAGCTGAGCCCGCTGGGCCAGGCGCTGATCTTCGAGATCGCGAAATGGCGGTTCTTCGCGAAGGCGGCCTCGGTGCTGGTGCTCGACGTGACCGATCTTCTGGCGGCGCGCGAGCCGGGCCAGCCCTCGGCTTTCGAGGCCACGCAACAGGCCGAGAACGGCGTGATCCTTCTGGTGGGCCGCCGAATCTACCCTTGGCGCGTGCGCAACGATCAGCCCGCGCGCTTCCCCGACCATATCTGCCGTCAGTTCGACGCCCGGCGCGGCATCGCGCGCTGGGGCTGCGCGCCGGCCAAGGCCGGACTGGACAATACGTGGCGGCTGCTGCGCGTCAGCTATTGCCGCCCCGATCCGGGGCTGACCTATGGCTTCTGGCGCGCGATGGCGCTGCGGGTGCCGGGCACCTCGCCCGCGGAACTCGCGCCCAAGACCTCGCTGGTGGAAGACCCGCGCCTGCTGCAGATGTCGCGCGATGTCTGGGGGTTCAAGCCGGTGCGCCCACCGGTCTCGAAGGTGAAGGACGCGCCCGCGCAGGCGGTCGAGGCGGGCCGCACCGCCATCGTCACCACGATGAAGAACGAAGGCCCCTTCATCCTCGAATGGATCGCCTATCACCGCGCGATCGGGGTGGATGATTTCCTCGTCTATACGAACGACTGCACCGACGGCACCGATACGATGCTCGATCTGCTGCAGGCCAAGGGCTACGTCCAGCACCGCGAGAACCCGTTCCGCACGATGGTCGATATGAAGCCCCAGCACGCGGCGCTGGCGGCGGCGGAGACCGAGCCGGTGATCACCAAGGCGGGCTGGTCGATCTGCATGGATGTGGACGAGTTCATCAATGTGAAGATCGGCGACGGTACGCTGAAATCGCTGTATCAGGCGATGGGCGAGGCGAACATGATCTCGCTTACCTGGCGGCTGTTCGGCAATAACGACGTCCACGCATACGAGGACAGCTTCATCACCGGGCAATTCACCCGCTGCGCCCCCGAGATCGTGCGCAAACCGCATCAGGCCTGGGGCTTCAAGACGCTGTTTCGCAATATCGCGCTCTACAAGAAGCTGGGCGTTCACCGCCCCAAGGGGCTGAACCCGGACCTCTGGGATCAGGTGAACTGGCTCAACGGCTCGGGCCAGCCGATGCCGCGCGAGATGTTCCGCAATGGCTGGCGCTCGACGCTCGACACCTATGGCTATGACTGGGTGCAGCTGAACCATTACGCGGTGCGCTCGGCCGAGAGCTTCCTCGTGAAGCGCGCCCGCGGCCGGGTGAACCATGTCGATCGCGATCAGGGGCTGAACTACTGGTTCCGGATGAACCATAACGCGGTCGAGGATCGCTCGATCCAGCGGATGCTGCCTGCGGCCCGCGCCGAGTTCGACCGGATGATGGCCGATCCCGAGATCGCGGCGGCGCATCACCACGCTGTCGCCAGCCACCGTGCGAAGATCGCGGAGCTGATGGCGCGCCCCGACCAGCGGGAGTTCTACGAGACGCTGACATCGGAGCGGTTCGAGGCGCTCTCGCGGATGCTGCATGTCTTCGGCTCTGCCGTGTTCAACACCGGCCCGCACGTAATTCCCGACGACCTGCATGCCCGAAACCTGCCCGCGGATTTCTTCTTTACCGTCGAAGCTCCGGACGAGGCCGCGCACTAGGCGCGCCGCCTTTACCCAAGCGCGCCCTGACCTAGCTTTCCGGTCAAAGGAAAGGATACCAAACATGGCACGCATTTTCGTCATCGGCGCGACAGGCGGCGTCGGGCATCGGCTGGTCCCGCTTCTGATCGACGCAGGCCACGAGGTTACGGCGCTGCACCGCAAACCCGAGCAGGCCGACAGCCTGCGCGCGATGGGAGCCACACCCGTTCAGGGCGATCTCATGGAACTCACCGCGGGCGATTTCGAACCGATGTTCGAGGGACAGGACGCGGTCGTCTTCTCGGCGGGGGCTGCAGGCTCCGGGCTCGAACGCACCACCCGGATCGACGGCGACGCGCCGCTCGACGTGATCGCCGCGATGAACCGGATGAGCGTGCCGCGGCTCTACCTCGTCTCGGTCTTCCCCGATGCGGGGCGCGGCAAAGAGATCAAACCGGGCTTCGAGCATTACATGCTGGCGAAGAAAACCGCCGATGCTGCCGTGGTCGCGAGCGGGCTCGACTATGTCATCCTGCGCCCCGGCACCTTGATGGATGAGGATGGCGACGGGCGCGTGGCGCTGGCCCATGCGCTGAATTACGGCTCGGTCGCGCGCGGCCATGTCGCGGCGGTGCTCGCGGCCCTGATCGACACCCCCGAGGTGAGCCGTGAAATCCTCGAGCTGACCGACGGCACCGAAGAGATCGCTGCAAGCGTGGCAGCCCTGCCGCGCCGCGTCACCGTGTGATCCCAACCACTTGCGAGCGCGCGCGGCCCCTCTAGAGTGGCGCAATGCGTGCGCTCGCGATCACATCCGTCAAGAATGAAGGCCCGTTTCTGCTGGAATGGCTGGCCCATCACCGCGCCATCGGCTTTACGGATTTCCTTGTCTTTTCCAACGACTGCGACGACGGCACCGATGCGATGCTGGATCGGCTGCAGGAGATCGGCTGGCTGACCCATGTGCCCAATCCCGGCCCGTGGAAGGAAGGCCCCCAATGGGCCGCGCTCAAACAGGCCGATGCCCATCCGCTGGTGGCCCAGGCCGACTGGATCGCGGTGATCGACGTTGACGAATTCGTCACCATAAAGACCGGCGAAGGCACGCTGGACGCGCTGATCGAGGCCGTGCCGCAGGCCACCGCCTTCGCGATGACCTGGCGGCTCTTCGGCAATTGCGGCGTCGTCGCGTTCGAGGACCGCCCCGTCACGCAACAGTTCACTCGCTGTGCGCCGCCCGACATGCTCTGGCCGTGGCGCGCCTCGATGTTCAAGACGCTGTTCGCCAATACCGGCGCCTATGCCAAGCTCGGCGTCCACCGCCCCCTTGCACCACAGGACGACAAGCTGGCAGGCACGCTCTGGGTCGACGGATCGGGCCGCAAACTGCCGCCGCACTATCAGCGCCAGAAGCTGTTCACCCCACCGGGTAGCGCGCCCTACGACCTCGTGCAGCTCAACCATTACCCGCTGGGGTCGATGGAAGGCTACCTCGTGAAATGCGACCGGGGCCGGTCGAACCGGCGGGCCGGCGACTTCGACATGTCCTACTGGGTGGAGCGCAATTTCTCGGAGGTGGAGGACGATTCGATTCGTCGCCACGATGCGGGCACGCAGGACGCTCTTACAGAGCTGAGCGCCGATCCCGAGCTGACCCGCCTGCACAATGCGGCAGTTCTGTGGCGCAAGGAGCGGGCCCGCACGCTTTTGCGCGAAGAAGCCTACCGCGGGCTTTTCGGCCGGCTTCTCCTGTGCCCGCCGAGCCGCCCGCTCTCGCCTCAAGCCGCTAAGCTCATGGTGCGCCTTGCAAAAGCGGCCGCGGCCGAAAACCCGTAAACAAACATCCGAAAATGGGCCAATTGTCGCCTGTTAAGAAATGTGGCGGCAGATTCCTCGCTTGGCTCCTATTTGTGCCCCTTTCTTGCGGTGATACGTTGGGAGAGCAGAATTGGCGGTGTCCCGCCCGCATCCGCAACCCGCGAGATGCGCACGAAAGCTGAAAGAGGCGAAGGTGAGCAAGGCAGACACGGAGTGGCGCGCACGGCTGGAAGAGATCGCGGACGAGACCGGCTATTACGAGCCGCTCGGCGCCGATCACGAGGTGCTGTTCCATGACGACTCGCCCGTCCTGATCGTCAGCTTCGAGACCCGAGCCCAGATCGAGGCCGATGCCGACGAGGCCCTGCCCTTCGGCTACAAGATCGCCCGCGACGAAGGCTGGTCCGCGCTCAGCGTGATCGCTTCGGACGAAAGCTGGTTCCGGGATTCGGCGGTCTATGCCTATTTCGACCGACTCGTCGACGAGGCCTTCTTCGAAGATTTCGACCGGGTAGTCTTCTACGGTGCGGGCCCCGGCGGCTACGCGGCGGCGGCTTTCTCGGTCGCGGCGCCCGGCGCCACGGTGGTCGCGCTCGCCCCGCAGGCGACGCTCGATCCGACGCTCGCGGGCTGGGACGACCGTTTCCCGCAGACCCGCCGCATGTCCTTCACCGATCGCTACGGCTTCGCGCCCGAGATGCTCGACGGCGTAGCGCAGGCGTTCATATTCTATGACCCGTTCGAGCGACTCGACGCGATGCACGCAGCACTGTTCGCGCGGCCTTGCGTATCCTTGATGCCCTGCCGGCATATCGGCCCGGCCCCGGCGACGGCGCTGCTCGACATGGATATTCTCGACGAGGTGCTGATCGCCGCTGGCGCTGGCAAGCTGACCCCGTCGCTGTTCTGGACTTTCTTCCGCGCGCGGCGGCTGTCGAGACGCTATGTCTTCCGCCTGCTCGACCACCTGCGGAGGGCGCGCCGTCCGGTACTGGAGGCGATCATGTGCCGCGCGGTCGGGACGAGCCAGAACCGCCCGAAATTCCGCAATCGCTACGAAGCGCTCGCACAGAGGCTCGCCGAAGAAGGGATCGAGTTGCCCGAGCCGTTGCAACGCGCGGGCGCCGCCTGAAACCCCGAACAGTATTGCAGACATGTAAAAAGGGCGCGCCCCGGCGGGGGCACGCCCTTTTTCAATACGTGGCGCTTCGGCGCCCCGGACCGGGTTCAGATGTAGAAACGGTCGCGGAACACGTGGCGCACGATGCCGTCACGGGTCAGACCCATATCGGCAAGCTCAGCGTCGCTTTTCGCGTCGAGCGCGCGGATTTGATCTTGGCGCGACTGGCGCTCCATGTAGGCGACGAGGCCTTGTGCGATTGCTTGGCCCATACGAGCGAAGATCGATTGTCCGCCATGGGCGGTGGTAACGAATGCCATGGAAACCTCCTGAGGGTTTAGCGTACAGGTTCGTTTCCTCCCTTGGCGATGAACTTAGGTCAGCCTCGCTGCCTCTACTACCGCCATCTGCGCATCCCCGCCATGCATATGCTGCAGCGCGGCATGCGCGCACCCTCTGGATTCGCGCGCGACCTCGGGCTAAGGACTTTTCCCATGAACTCGATCACCCTGCCCCGCCCCGATGACTGGCACCTGCATCTGCGCGATGGCGCGATGCTGGAAGGTGTCGCCCCCGAAACCGCCCGCGATTTCGCCCGCGCGATCATCATGCCGAACCTCGTGCCGCCGGTGGTGCGCGGGGACGATGCCGCCGCCTATCGTGAGCGCATCCTGAAGGCGCTGCCGGAAGGGAGCGATTTCGAGCCGCTGATGACGCTCTACCTGACCGAAAAGACCGACGCGGAAGACGTGGCCAAAGCCGCAGCCTCCGGGCTGGTCAAGGCGGTGAAGCTCTATCCGGCGGGCGCCACGACGAACTCCGATTCCGGTGTGCGCGATTTCGACAAGGTGCGCGGCGTGCTGGAGAAGATGGCCGAGATTGGCCTGCCGCTTTGCGTCCATGGCGAAGTGACCCGCCCCGAAGTCGACATCTTCGACCGCGAAGCCGTGTTCATAGAAACCGTGCTCGACCCGATCCGGCGCGCGACGCCCGGTTTGCGCGTGGTGATGGAGCATATCACCACCAAGGACGGCGTCGATTACGTCTCCTCGCAGGGCGAGGACATGGGCGGAACGATCACCACGCATCACCTGATCATCAACCGCAACCATATCCTCGTGGGCGGGATCAAGCCGCATTACTACTGCCTGCCGGTCGCCAAGCGCGAGACGCATCGGCTGGCGCTTGTCGCCGCCGCGACCTCGGGCAATCCGCATTTCTTCCTCGGCACCGACTCTGCGCCGCATGTCGACGCGGCCAAGGAAAGCGGCTGCGGCTGCGCGGGCTGTTTCACCGCGACCAACACGATGCCGCTTCTGGCGCATGTGTTCGAGGCCGAGGACGCTCTCGATAAACTCGAGGCCTTCGCCTCGCGCAACGGCCCCGCCTTCTACCGGCTTCCGGTCAACGAGGCGACGCTCACGCTCGAGAAGACCGACCAGCCCAACAACTGGCCCGCCAAGATCGAGACCGGCGCGGGCCCCGTCACTCTCTTCGATCCGGGTTTCCCGGTCCATTGGCATGTAAAACGCTGATCTTCGCCTTGGCGCAAATATCCCCGCCGGAGGCTCCCAGGCCCGCCGGCGGACGCTCCGCGGGGGATATTTAGACCAAGCCGAAGCCAGTCTTGATAAGGACGAGATGATGATCCCCAGCTCCTTCCCCAGCAAAGAAGAAATCGCCCGCCTGACCGCGCGGATGCTTCTGGAAATCGAAGCGGTGCATTTCAACGCCGACGAGCCCTTCACGCTCGCCTCCGGCCTGCCCTCGCCGACCTATATCGATTGCCGCAAGCTGATCTCCTTCCCGCGTATCCGCTCGACGCTGATGGATTTCCTCGCCGTGACGGTGATGCGCGAAGCCGGCTTCGAGGCGTTCGACAATATCGCGGGCGGCGAGACGGCGGGCATTCCCTTCGCCGCGATGGTGGCGGAGCGTCTGGCGCTGCCGATGACCTATGTGCGCAAGAAGCCGAAGGGCTACGGGCGCAACGCGCGCATCGAAGGCGCGATGACCGAGGGCCAGCGCGTGCTCTTGGTCGAGGATCTGACGACCGATGGCGGCTCGAAGTTGAGCTTCGTCGATGCGATCCGCGACACCGGCGCGACCTGCGGCCATACCGCGGTGATCTTCTATTACGGAATCTTCCCCGAGACGGTCCCGAACCTGCGCGAGCATGGCGTCGAGCTGCATCACCTGTGTACCTGGTGGGACGTTCTGGCCGAGGCGCGCGAACAGGGCAGCTTCTCGAAAGAGACGCTCGACGAGGTCGAAGCCTTCCTGAGCGATCCGCGCCCGTGGCAGGACGCGCGCAAGGGCTGAAACGGCCCGAGATTTCTGTGGATGAAGCTGTGGATGCTCTGGGGAGCATTTTCGCCCGCGACTCTCGCTAATCGCGCCCTCTCGCGAAATGTGGTAGGTTCGGTCGCGACCGCACACTATAAATTCCGAAGACTCCGCTGAAACAGCGGGGTTTTCCCCAATCTTATCCAGATTCCTATTCCCCCCGACTGCGGTTAAAAGACCGCCTGAGGGACGGGGACACCGAGGCAGGAACATGAACGATCAGGCACAACGCCCCGATGAGGGGCAGCCCGGAAATTTGCCCGCAGAGGGCACCGTGCTGCCCCATAATATCGAAGCCGAACAGCAGCTTCTGGGTGCGATCCTCACGAATAACGACATCTTCGACCGGATCGCTTCCGTCATCAAACCGGAGCATTTCTACGAGCCGGTCCACCAGCGAATCTACGAGGTCGCGGCGGCGAAGATCCAGAAGAACGCGCTCGCCTCGCCGGTGACGCTGAAAGCCTATCTCGAGGACGATGCGGGCCTTCAGGAACTGGGCGGGCCAGCCTATCTGGCGCGTCTGGCGGGGGCGGCAATCTCGGCCTATGCGGCGCGCGACTACGCGCTGATGATCTACGAGATGGCGGTGCGGCGCGGGCTGATCGAACTGGGTCAGGATATCTCGTCGCGCGCGGGCAAACCGCAGATCGACGACGATCCGAAAGAGCAGATCGCGGCGGCCGAACAGCGGCTCTACACCTTGGCCGAAGAGGGTCAGGCGCAGAAGGGCTGGACCTCGTTCCTGTCGGCTGTGACCGAGGCCGTGCAATCGGCCAATGCCGCCTATCAGCGCGATGGCGGTCTGGCGGGCGTCTCGACGGGGCTGCGCGATCTCGACAAGAAGCTCGGTGGCTTCCACCCTTCGGATTTGCTGATCCTCGCGGGGCGTCCCTCGATGGGGAAAACCTCGCTTGCGACCAACATCGCCTTCAACATCGCCAAGGCCTACAAGAAGGGCATGCGCCACGACGGGGTCGAGGGCGCAATCGAAGGCGGCGTTGTCGGGTTCTTCTCGCTCGAGATGAGCGCGGAACAGCTGGCCGCGCGTATCTTGTCCGAAGCCTCCGAAGTGCCCTCCGAGCGCATCCGGCGCGGCGACATGACGGAGAGCGAATTCCGCCGCTTCGTCGAGGCCGCGAAAGCGCTGGAGAAATGCCCGCTCTATATCGACGATACGCCCGCCCTGCCGATCGGTCAGGTCGCCGCGCGCTGCCGCCGGCTGAAGCGGACGCACGGGCTCGACGTGGTGATCGTCGACTACCTGCAGCTGCTGCGCGGCTCGGGCCGGGGCGATAACCGTGTGCAGGAGATCGGCGAGATCTCGATGGGTCTGAAGGCCATCGCGAAGGAATTGAACATCCCCGTGGTCGCGCTGTCGCAGCTGTCGCGGACGGTGGAAAGCCGCGAGGACAAGCGCCCGCAGCTTTCCGATCTTCGGGAATCCGGCTCGATCGAACAGGATGCCGACGTGGTGATGTTCGTCTATCGCGACGAATATTATCACGAACGCCTCAAGCCACCGGAAGACGACCCGAAATTCGCCGAATGGATGCAGAAGGCCGAGCGCGTGCACGGCAAGGCCGAGGTGATCCTCGGCAAGCAACGTCACGGGCCGATCGGCACGGTGGAATTGGCCTTCGAGAGCCAGTTCACGCGCTTCTCGGATCTCGCCAAGCCTTGGCAGGGCGACGGCAGCGAAGGGTTCTGATCGGGGTAGCGGGGGGCTCTGCCCCCGTCCCTTGCGGGCCTCCCCCGGGATATTTGCGCAAGCCCGAAGGACGCCCTCCGAGATAGGAATAATCGAGCAGAAACGAGAAAGGGGGGCGAGCGCCCCCCTTTTTTACTGTCGGTCGGTTTTGACGCGTGCTGCGCTCAGTAGAGGCCGCCTGCCGAGAGCGAGCCGAAATCGGCCTTCTTCTTCGGAATGACCTTCTGCTGACCCGTCGAGGTGGTGACCGTGGTAGAGCCCGCGTCGTCACGCTCCCCCTGCGCGAAGAGCGGCAGGTTGGAGCCCATCGCGAAGCCGCCATCGACGACCAGCGAGCCGAGGCCCGACATGTCCTGACCGGGGCGCAGATATTCGGCTTGGACGAATTCGCCGGTGGCGGAGTCGGACAGACGCTCGCCGGTATAGCGGTTGAACTTGGCCCAGGTGCCACCCGGCGGAACCTTGAACTTCGAGCCGCCGAATTCCTTGATCGCCTCGCGCATGAACTCGTTGAAGACCGGGACGCAGAGTGTACCGCCATAAGCGTGACGGCCCAGCGAGCGCGGGTTGTCGTAGCCCATGTAGCACGAAGCCACGATGTTCGAGCTGAAGCCGGTGAACCAGACGTCTTTCGCGTCGTTCGTGGTGCCGGTCTTGCCCGCGATCGGAACCGGCAGGTCGACGCCGTAGCCGGAGCCGCGCTTCACCACGCCCTCCATCAAGGAGATCATCTGGTAGGCGGTGATCGGGTCGATGATCTGGTCGCGGTGGCTGACGATCTTCGGGCCCTGCCCCTCGGGCAGGTTCGGATCGTCGCAATTGTCGCAGCTGCGCTGGTCGTGACGGTAGATCGTGCGGCCGTAGCGGTCCTGCACGCGGTCGACCAGCGTCGGCTCCACCCGCTCGCCGCCATTGGCGAACATCGCGTAGGCCGAGATCAGGCGGAACATCGTGGTTTCCTGCGCGCCGAGCGCGTTGGCGAGGAAGCGGCGCATATGGTCGTAGACGCCGAATTTCTCCGCATAGGCGGCGACCGTGTCCATGCCGATTTCCTGCGCGATCCGGATCGTCATCAGGTTGCGCGAATGCTCGAGACCGGTGCGCATCGGCGTCGGGCCGTAATACTTGTTCGAGGCGTTCTTCGGGCGCCACATGCCCTGCGGCGTGTTCACCTCGATCGGCGCGTCGACCACGATCGTCTCGGGCGAGAAGCCGGAATCAAGCGCCGCCGCGTAGACGAAGGGTTTGAAGTTCGAGCCCGGCTGGCGCATCGCCTGCGTCGCGCGGTTATATACCGAAGCCTGATAGGAGAAGCCGCCCTGCATCGCCAACACGCGGCCGGTATTCACGTCCATCGCCATGAAGGCGCCTTCGACCTTCGGCACCTGGCGCAGCGTCCAGCGGATGAAGGAGCCGTCGCTATCGCTCGTCATCGCACGGACCTCGACCACGTCGCCGGTCTCCAGAAGATCCTGCGCCTGTTTCGCGCGCGGGCCGAGCTTGCCGTCATCTTTCAGCTTGCGCGCCCAGGTCACGTCTTCCGGCGGAATCCAGTGGCCGTCTTTGTCTTCCTCGATACCCTCGATGCCGATCCGGGCCGAACCGCCCTCGAAGCCCAGCACCACGGCCGGATGCCATCCCTCGATGTCGCGCGGCGCCTTGGCGGTCGAGACATCGTCGAGCGCGGCGCGCCAATCGGCCTCTTTCTTCAGCTTGTCCTCGGCGATCTTCGCGCCGGTGCCGCGCCAGACGCCCTGCTCGCGGTCGTATTTCTCCAGCGCGTGCTGCAGCGCCTTCGTCGCATGGGACTGAAGATCGGGGTTCACGGTCGCGCGGATGGTCAGGCCACCGCCGAAGAATTCCTCTTCGCCAAAGCTTTTCGACAGCTGGCGGCGGATTTCGTCGGTGAAATAGTCGCGCGGCGGAAGCTGTGCGCGGAACGGGGCGTAATCGCCGTTCTGCACGGATTTCAGCGGCTTGTTCTGCTCCGCTTCCATCGTCGCCTTGTCGATGCGGCCATCCTCGTACATCCGGCGCAGCACATAGTTGCGGCGATCCACGGCGGTTTTGTAGTCGCGCACGGGATGCAGATCGGCGGGCTTCTTCGGCAGCGCCGCGAGATAGGCGGCCTCGCCCACCGTCAGATCGGCGAGCGGCTTGTTGAAATAGGTCTGCGCCGCGGCGGCGACTCCGTAGGAGTTCTGGCCGAGATAGATCTCGTTGAGATAAAGCTCGAGGATACGGTCCTTGCTCAGCACATGTTCGATGCGCGAGGACAGGATCAGTTCCTTGATCTTGCGCTCCACCGAGCGGTCCGAGGACAGAAGCAGGTTCTTCGTCACCTGTTGGGTGATCGTCGAGGCCCCGCGCACGTCGCGCCCGCCCGATTTCACGGCGGTGAACATCGCCGCGGCGATCCCGCGCGGGTCGAAACCGGGGTGGATGTAGAAATTCTTGTCCTCCGCCGAGACGAACGCGCCCTTCACCCGGTCGGGAATGTCGCGGATCGGCACGAAGAGGCGGCGCTGCTCGGCGAATTCGTCAATCAGGCGGCCGTCGCCGTTATAGATGCGCGAGATGGTCTTGGGGCGGTATTGCGCAAGCTGGTCGTAGCTCGGCAGATCGCGCGAATAGATCCAGAAGATCGCCCCGATGGTGAGCGCCGCAAAGAACAGCCCGGTCACAACCCAGGAAAACACGCCGCCGATCGAGCCGAGAATGAAACGGATCACAGATACACCCCTTGCCTCGGGGCAGTTTACCCCATCGCGCCAGCCTATACATCGCGCCTTCGTGACGGTCAAAGTAATGTGCGCTCACGCTTCCGAGAAGACGCCGCGTGGTCATAATCTCGCCGAATGGGCGGATGACCGCGCGTCAGACCAGGAAAAACACGCGATTACTGGCGCAAAAGCTTCGCCTCGGCGGCATCGGCCTGCGCCCAGGTCTCGACACCCTTGGTGATCGCCGCAGCCATCCGGGCGCGCCAGTCGGGGTCTTTGAGCCGCGCCCGATCGGCAGGCGACGACAGGAAACCCAGCTCCACGAGGACGGACGGAATATCGGGTGATTTCAGCACCGAGAAATTCGCGCCCTGCACCGGGCGTTTGTGCATATGCAGCCCCGCTCCCTTGATCGCGCCCGCCAGCACCTGCGACAGCCGGACCGAGCGCGGCTGCGTGTCACGCCGCGCCAGATCTACGAGGATATGGGTGATCGCATCGCCCTGCCCGTTCAGATCGACACCTGCAAGGATATCGTCGCGGTCGTGGCGCTGGACCAGCTTGCGCGTGGCCTCGGTTTCGGCGTGATCGTCGAGCCGGTAGATCGTGGAGCCCGTCGCCCGCCCCTCGGCGATGGAATCGGCATGGAGCGAGATGAAGATATCCGCCCCCGCCGCACGCGCGACCGTCACGCGGGTCTCGAGCGGCACGAACACGTCCTGATCGCGCGTCATGACCACCTGCATCCCCGCGCGGCGCATCGCGTCGCGCAGCTGACGCGCGAAGCCGAGCACGATATCGGCCTCATGCGCGCCGCCATCCTCCGCACCCGGATCGATGCCACCATGGCCGGGATCGAGCACGACCTTCAGCGGCCGCGTCCCATCCTGACGGCGGTGCGGCGCGGGTGTCGGCGCGGGCTGCGGCAAGTCCCAGAGCGCGGAATCGGCTGCCCCCTTGCGCGGGGTGAACTTGGCAGCGGGCACTTTCTTTAGAGTCAGCGCGATTTGCGGATCGCCCTTGGTGCGCTCTTCGGAGCTCACGAGGCGCATCGGATGGGCCAGTTCGGCCACCATCCGCGACCAGCCGGGCCGGAACTTGCCCCAGCGCAGACCTTTGATCGCATCGCTGCCTTTCAGCAGATTTTCAGGTGGGTTGGCCCCGAAATTCAACTCGCGGAAGTCGATGACCAGCCGGTATGGATCGGCCAGCAGAAAGGCGCGATACGGCACCGGCTGGCTGATCCCGAGCGTGATCGCGAGCTTGTCTCCGCTTTGCGCGATCTGGCTGCGCGCGGGTGCGTATTGCGCCAAGGCCGACAGATCCTGCGCGCGCGCAGGCAGAGCCAGCGCGAGAGACATCGCGAGAAGAAGAATGAACCGCCCGATCATACGCGCCCCGTTTTTATGCGCTTTCGTTTTGCGGGCACTATAGCGGCCGGGTTCGCGCGGAGCAAAGGGCGAATGGGGCCGCCCTTGGCACGGGCGACCAACCCGGGCCGCGCCCGACCCTCCCCCATGGCAGGGCGCAATGGCGATGTCACCTCGCGCATGACCAACTTGCGGGCTTGCGGGATAAAGCGCCCGGCCACCAACGATACGACGCGCCCACCCAAGGGTCGGGCGCACCCTTCATCGCAACCTCAGCGGTTCTCCATGAAGCTCCGCAGCCGTTTGATCCCCTCGGCGACCCGCTCGGGGCTTTGCGCGTAGGAGAAGCGGATGGTCTGGGCGCCGCGATGGGGGTCGAAATCCATCCCCGGCGTGACCGCCACCCCGACGCTCTCGAGGATTTCCGCGGCGAAAGCGGCGCTATCCTCGGTCAGCTCCGACACATCGGCATAGAGGTAGAACGCCCCGTCGGGCGGCGCGATCCGGGTGAAGCCCATCTTCGGCAGCTCTTCGAGCAGCATCTGCCGGCTCTGCCCGTAGCGCGCGACATTCTCGGCCATCTCGTCGAGGCTCTCGAGCGCGCCCAGAGCCGCGACCTGACTCGCATGAGGGGCGCAGATGAACATGTGCTGCGCGAGACGCTCCACGGTGCGCAGATGGCTTTCCGGCACCACCATCCAGCCCACACGCCAGCCCGTCATCGAGAAATATTTCGAGAAGGAATTGATCACGAAGACGTCGTCGCTGATCTCCAGCGCCGAGACCGCACGACCCTCATATTGCAGCCCGTGATAGATCTCGTCCGAGATGAAAGCGATGTCGCGGGCCTGACAATGCTCGATCAGCGCCTGCAGCTCCGGCTTGCCCAACATCGTGCCCGACGGGTTGCCCGGCGAGGCCACGATCAGCCCGGCCAGATCGTCCGGGATTTCCTCGGGCGTCGGCTGGTAGCGGTTCTGCGCCTCGGTCGGAATGCCCATCGGCTCGATCGAGAGCGCCTTGAGGATCTGGCGGTAGCTCGGATAGCCCGGCTCGCCCAGCCCCACCTTGTCGCCTACGTCGAACAGCGCCGTGAAAGCCAGCTGGAACGCCCCGGAAGATCCCGAAGTGATGACCACGCGCGCGGGATCCAGATCGATGTCGTACCAGCGCTTGTAGAGCTTCGCGATCCCCTCGCGCAGATAGGGCAGCCCCAGCGCAACGGTGTAGCCCATCGGCTGGCTCTCCAGCGCCTCGGCCAGACGACGCTTGGCGGCTTTCGGTGCGGAAGTTCCCGGCTGGCCCACTTCCATATGCACGATGTCGCGGCCCGCAGCCTCCGCCTCGGCTGCCATGCGCAGCACATCCATCGCGATGAACGGTTCCACCTGCCCGCGTTTCGACTGCCGCATCCTGCCAACTCCTTGCCGCTTGAGATTTCGCCCAAGGGGTTAGGCCGAAGCCGCCCGAGCGTCAATGCGCCCGCATTTCGCCCTGCGCGATAACGCCCACTTGATCCCGCGCGTCCGAGCGGTCAGTTTGCTTGCGAACCAACAGGACCCGATCCAAAGGAAATGCCCATGCTCCGCACGCTTCTGGCCGCGACCGCCTTCGCCGCGCTCGCCACGGCCGCCCCGCTCACCCCGGCAGCCGCCCAGGATTTCGACTTCGCCAATATGTCCGACAGCCAGAAATCCGCATTCGGCGACGCCGTGCGCGAATATCTGATGGCGAACCCGCAGGTTCTGGTCGAGGCGATCAACGAGCTGGAGGCCAAGCAACAGGCCCAGCAGGCCGACAATGACAAGAAGCTCATCCAGACCAATGCGAAGGACATCTTCGAGGACAGTCACAGCTGGGTCGGCGGCAATCCCGATGGTGACATTACCATGGTCGAGTTCATGGATTACAAATGCACCTACTGCAAGAAAGCCTATAGCGAGGTCTCGGACCTGATCTCGAAGGACGGCAATATCCGCTTCATCGTCAAGGAATTCCCGATCCTCGGCCAGCAATCCGAACTGGCGGCGCGCTTCGCGGTGGCGACGAAGCAGATCAACGGCGACGACGCCTATGCGAAGATGCACGACACGCTGATGACCGCGCGGGGCGACCTGACCGTCGAGAGCCTGAGCCAGATCGCGAAGGATCAGGGTCTCGATCCGCAGCCGATCCTGAAGCAGATGAACGACGACTCGGTCACCGAGGTTCTGCGCCAGAACTACCAGCTGGCACAGCGCATGGCGATTTCGGGCACCCCGGCCTTCGTGATCGGCGGCCAAATGCTGCGCGGATATGCCCCCGAAGCCGCGATGGCGAAAATGGTCGCCGAAGAGCGCCAATCCGAGTGATCCGCACCTGAAGAACGCCGTGCAAAGCCTTCTTCAGGTTAATTTTTCGAGATTGTCAGCGCCGCCCGATTCGATCACGATCCGGGCGGCGTTTTCCTGTCGTTTGCCGTGACTCTCCACAGCTTTTGCGCGTTAGGCGGTCCTCGGTGGGTCGCGCATCGCGGCGGCGCGGCGCACCAGCGCCAGCAAGGTAAAAATGCCCCCCATAAAAGAACCGGCGCGATGACGCGCCGGCTCTCATGTCGCTTTCCGTCTCGGGGCCTTACGAGGCCGGGACGACGTAGACGATCGCGCGGTTGTCGGGATTCACGAAGACCGTGCGGTCGTTAATGTTGCCGTAGGCATAGGTGCTGTCGGGCACCGGCGTCAGCGTCACCACGTCCGGGACGACCTTGCCGGTCGCAACCTCGCCTTTCAGATAGACCGGTGCGACAGGGTGCTTCTCGACCCAGGTGATCGTGGTGGGTTCGGGCTTGGCGGCAGCGCCGACACCTGCGGCACCGACGAGCGCGCCGACCACGGCCCCCACGGGACCGCCCACGGCCGCGCCGGCCGCACCACCCGCGGCAGCACCGGTCAGCGCCGCGGCCCCCTGAGCGTCCTTGCTGGCGTTATCGCCCGGGACCTGAATCTGGTTCACCGTCACCGATTGCGGGTTCGTCGACAGAAGCGCCATCTGGCCGTCAACCATCACACCCAGCTGGCTGGCAGGGGCATAGCCGTTCATGCCGTCATAGGTAACCTGGCAGATCGTGCCGTCGGGCAGGCAGCCTTCGACCGGAATGGTCGAGCCGGCCATCACGGTCGCAACGGTTTTCGACGACGCTTCGACCCCTGCATGGATCGTCACGTCGCCCTGCGCCGTCGCCATAAGCGGCGGGCTGGTTTCAGCAAAAGCGGTGCCGGCGATCATCGTGGTGCTGGCAGCAGCAGCGAGAATAGTAGCGAGTTTGCGGGTCATTGGACTTACCTCCGTTATTACCCTGACCGTCATCAGCGACGGCCTCTCTCCGTTTGTGGAGAGGGAAATGTGGAGGGGGCCAAATCGTTCCGCGCCCACCTCATCACGCCAGCGTGAGGTGGGGCGAATTCAGGAGGCCGGAGGCGCTTTTCCGCTTACTCGGCGGCAGCTTTCTCCGCTTCGATCTCTGCTGATTTTTTCTCAACCAATTCAACGATATGGTCGATCATGTCCGCGTTGGACTGCTTGTGATCCTGCTTGCCGGCCATGTAAACCATGCCCGATCCGGCCCCGCCGCCGGTAAAGCCGATATCGGTCATCAGCGCTTCGCCGGGACCATTCACGACGCAGCCGATGATCGACAGCGAGATCGGCGTCTTGATGTGTTCGAGCCGTTGCTCGAGCTCTGCGACGGTCGCGATCACGTCGAACCCTTGCCGCGCGCAGGACGGGCAGGAGATGATCTGCACGCCGCGGGTGCGAAGCCCGAGCGATTTCAGGATCTCGAAACCGACCTTCACCTCTTCGACCGGATCGGCCGAGAGCGAGACGCGCAGCGTGTCGCCAATGCCCATCCACAGCAGGTTGCCCAGCCCGATCGCGGATTTCACCGTGCCGGAGGTCAGGCCGCCCGCCTCGGTGATGCCAAGGTGGATCGGCGCGTCGGTGGCCTCGGCGATGCCCTGGTAGGCTGCGGCGGCGAGGAACACGTCCGACGCCTTCACCGAAATCTTGTATTCGCGGAAATCGTGATCCTCGAGAATGCGGATATGGTCCATAGCGCTCTCGACCATCGCCTCGGGGCACGGCTCGCCGTATTTTTCCAGCAGGTGCCTCTCGAGAGAGCCCGCATTCACGCCGATCCGGATCGAACAGCCGTGATCCTTGGCGGCGCGCACGACCTCGGCCACGCGCTTCTCATCACCGATATTGCCGGGATTGATGCGCAGGCAGGCAGCTCCCGCCTCCGCCGCTTCGATCGCGCGTTTGTAGTGGAAATGGATGTCGGCAACGATCGGCACCGGGCTCTCGCGGCAAATCTCGCGCAGGGCGCGGGTGCTCGATTCATCCGGGGTCGAGACACGCACGATATCCGCGCCGACATCGGCCGCGCGGATCACCTGATCGAGCGTCGCGCGCACGTCCGAGCTGTCGGTATTGGTCATCGTCTGCACCGAGATCGGCGCATCGCCCCCCACGGGGACATTGCCGACCATGATCTGACGGGACTTGCGGCGATAGATATTGCGCCACGGGCGGACCGGGTTGAGAGACATGCAAACGCTCCTTCGAGACCTCGGCTCCTGATACGCCAAGGCCCGCTGCGGTGCAACGGGCCGGGGCGGATCGTGATCTGCGGATTATTGCTGGTCGGTTGCGGCCTGCGTCGCAGCATCGCCCGCATCGGCCACGGCGATCATCTTCGCGAGGTCCTTGTCCTGCGAGAGATTGGCGACCGGATAGGTCTCGTCGAGCGCAGCCGAAGACAGCTTGATGTTCTTGGTGACCTGGCCGCGCTTGCCGACCGGGCCATGCGTCACGCCGTTGACCGCGAAATAGATCGCGCCGGATTCACCCGTGCGCATCGTCGGCGGCTCTTCGAGCTTGGGCAGCACGTAGCGTTCGCCCGCATCCATGACCTTCTCGAACAGCGTCGCGCCATCGGCGGATTTGATCCGCACCCAGGACGGGCGCACGGCCAGCACGACGACGTCGGGCTGATCGGCTTCGAGCGCCTTGGCGACGGCGGATTGGATGTTGTTCTCGGGGCCCGCCGCGGAGGCGAGCTGCGTGCCTTTGGGCGCATCGTTGTTCTGCGCCAGACCGATCAGATTGGGCGTCAGGCCCGGAGCGGCTGCGCCCACCCCCTGCCCGGCCAGCGCGCCGGTCGCATTGGGGTCGATCGAGGCGATCGGCCCGTCACGCGAGACCAGCACCGGCGCGTCGAGCGCAGCCGGGCGGTAGATGCGTGCGGAGCGCTCGGGCTGGTTGACCTCGGGCAGCGTGTCATCGGCCTGCGCCATCTCCGGCCCGTCCTTGACCGAGTCGAGCGGGTCGAGATCGGCCATCACGCCGGGCGCCTGATCCACCGGGGTCAGCTGCACGCGCTGCACTTCCTGCAGCACGGTCCAGCCGCCATAGCCGATCCCGCCACCGATCAGCGCCAGCACGAACAGCGCACCGACCGCGCGCGGTTCGATCTTGCTCCAGATCGATTCCTTGCGCGGAATGAAAGCGGGATTGGCGAGCGCCTCGGCCATGTCCTTCGGGTCGCGCTGCGGCTTGGGGCCGGAGGCGGCCTCCGACATGCCGTGGGCGGGCGAATAGCCAGCCTCGTTGCAGAAGCGCTGGAACGACCATTCCGGGTCGAGACCGAGGTAACGTGCATAGGAGCGCACATAGCCCGCGATGAAGGAGGGCGTGTCGAAAGCTTCCACATCGCAGGCTTCAATGGCCGCGATATAGGCTGCCTTGATCCGGAGTTCGCGCTGAACATCAAGGAGCGATTTGGCGAGCGTCGCCCGCTCGCCGCGCATCACATCGCCAAGACGAAGTTCGAAATCGTCAAACCCTTTAGGTTTGACTTCGTCCTCCGTCGAAGGTTTAGCCCTTCGCCCGATCATGCTGCCTGTCCCTGCCGTTTTCCCGCCTGCGTCGATTCGGAGCCAATAGCCCCTTCGATTAACAAAGGCTTATCACAAGCAAGCGAGCCGCGCACGCGCCTATGTCGCTCAGGCGCTCGCTTCGGCGCGATTTAGCTCACAGCGCGCCCAAAGCGCATCCATGCCCTTGACCAGAGCGTCAATCATACCGGTGTCGTGCACCGGCGAGGGCGTAAAGCGCAGACGTTCGGTCCCGCGCGGGACGGTCGGGAAGTTGATCGGCTGGACATAGACGCCGAACTCGTCGAGCAGCATGTCCGACAAGGCCTTGGTATGCTTGGGATCTCCGATGATCACAGGCACGATATGCGAGCCGTGGTCGATGATCGGCATACCCATGCCCTTCAGGCGCATCTTGAGAATCTTCGCGTGCAGCTGCTGCTTGTCGCGCAGCTCCTGACCGCCCTCGCCTTTCAGGAAAGCGATCGACGCGGCAGCGCCAGCCGCGACCGCCGGCGGGATCGAGGTGGTGAAGATGAAGCCCGGCGCATAGGAGCGCACCGCGTCCACCATCTTGGCCGAAGCCGCGATATAGCCGCCGAACACACCGAAAGCTTTACCCAGCGTACCGTTGAAGATGTCGATCCGGTCCATCTCGCCCAGCTTCTCGGCGATACCGGCGCCGCGCGGGCCATACATGCCGACCGCGTGCACTTCGTCGAGATAGGTCAGCGCGCCGAATTCCTCGGCGAGGTCGCAGATGTCCGAGATCGGGCCGAAATCGCCATCCATCGAATAGACCGACTCGAAAGCGATCAGCTTCGGCGCGGCGGGATCGTCGGCGGCCATCAGTTCGCGCAGATGGGCGACGTCATTGTGGCGGAAGATACGCTTGGCGCCACCGTTGCGGCGGATGCCTTCGATCATCGAGGCGTGGTTCAGCTCGTCCGAATAAATGATCAGGCCGGGGAACAGCTTGGGCAGCGTGCTCAGCGTCGCGTCATTGGCGATATAGGCCGAGGAGAAGACCAGCGCGGCCTCCTTGCCGTGCAGATCGGCGATCTCATGCTCCAGCCGCTTGTGATAGACCGTGGTGCCGGAAATGTTGCGCGTCCCGCCCGAGCCTGCGCCGGTGGCGTCCAGCGCCTCGTGCATCGCCGCCAGCACAGCCGGATGCTGGCCCATGCCCAGGTAGTCGTTGCCGCACCAGATGGTGATGTCCTGCTTCGATCCGTCCGGCTTGGTCCAGACGGCATGGGGGAAATTGCCCTTCTCGCGCTCGATGTCGATGAAGACGCGATAGCGGCCTTCCTCGTGCAGCTTGTCAATCGCCTGATCGAGTGCGCGGTCGTAATCCATCTTATGCTTCCCTTGCATGACTGTTCGCTGGGTCTGCCCTAGAGGGCTCCACAAAGCGCGACATTGATAAATGTCAAATTCCTCTCCCTGAAGCGTAAAAATGTCGCAGATAGTCATGAAAAGCAAACATTCACTTTTCGCAATTTGTCGCACCCTTGCGTCACCCCCTCTGGACAGTCTCGCGCGCGGCCCTAGGCTGTGGCAAAAATAAAGGAGGCCTGCATGGCACTGAACGAGGTTCTCACCGAAATCGACAATGGTCTGGACGCCGCGATGGACCGTCTTTTCGAGTTGCTGAAAATCCGCTCGATCTCGACCGATCCGGCCTATCGCGAAGAGACCCACGAAGCCGCGGAATGGCTCGTCAAGGAGTTGAAATCGCTTGGCTTCGACGCGGAGCTGCGCCCGACCACGGGCCATCCGATGGTGGTCGCGCATTCCAAGGGCGACGGCCCGCGCCTGCTGTTCTACGGCCACTATGACGTGCAGCCGGTGGACCCGCTGGAGCTGTGGGACACGCCCCCCTTCGAGCCGCGCATCGAGGACACCGAGAACGGCCGCGTCATCCGTGGCCGCGGGGCCTCCGACGACAAGGGTCAGCTGATGACCTTCATCGAGGCCTGCCGCGCCTACAAGGCCGTGAACGGCGAATTGCCTGGCAATCTCGTGATCTTTCTTGAAGGCGAGGAAGAATCGGGCTCGCCCTCGCTGGTGCCCTTCCTCGAGAACAACCGCGAGGAACTGACCTGCGATCTGGCGCTGATCTGCGACACCTCGATGGTCTCCCCCGGCGTGCCCTCGATTGCGGGCAGCCTGCGCGGGATGCTGAAGGACGAATTCACCCTGCACGGTCCGCGCATCGACCTGCATTCGGGCCATTACGGCGGCCCCGCGCTGAACCCGCTGCGCGAGATTTCCAAACTGATCGCGAGCTTCCATGACCACAAGGGCCGCGTCGCCGTCGAGGGCTTCTACGAGGGCGTTCACGAAGTGCCTCAGGAGCAGCTCGAGGCCTGGAAGACCTGCGGCTTCGACGAGGAGGAATACCTTCACCACGCCGGGATGACCGTGCCGCACGGCGAAGAGGGTTACACGACGCTGGAGCAGCAATGGGCACGTCCGACGCTGGAGATCAACGGTCTCTGGGGCGGTTATCAGGGCGCGGGCTCGAAGACCGTGATTCCGGCCGAGGCGCATTGCAAGATCACCTGCCGCCTGGTGGGCGACATGGACCCCGCCCATGTGCGCAAGGTTCTGCGTAAACATGTCGAGGACCGCCTGCCCGTCGATGCGCGCATCACCTGGGACAACGATCTCGATGGCGCGCCGGCCTCCGTCATGGACACCTCGCGCCCGGAATTCGAAGCCGCGCGCCAGGCGCTGAGCGACGAATGGAACCGCGAGGCGGTTATCGTCGGCATGGGCGGCTCGATCCCGATCGGCTATTACTTCAAGTCGATCCTCGGCATGGATGCGATGCTCGTCGGGTTCGCCAATGACGACGACGCGATCCACTCCCCGAACGAGAAATACGACGTCAAAAGCTTCCACAAGGGGATCCGCTCCTGGGCGCGGATTCTCGACCGGATTGCGAAATAAGCCTGCGGCGAGGGCTTCGCGGCCCTCGCACAGCCGCGCTTCAGTCACCGGCCATTCGCCTCTCGCGAATGGCCGGAACCGTTTCAACTCCCGGATCGCGCCGGCGGCGGCCTCTACTGCCCGTCCCGCGCCGCCTGCACCGCCTGCATCCGCTCGGGCCATGTCGAGCGGATGAAGCCGAGGATGTCGAGGATTTCCGCATCGCTCAGCGTTCCGCCGAAACCCGGCATCCCACTCGGGAAATCGGCGACCCCACGCGCGGCCAAAGCTACCGCCCCGCCCTGCTTGACGTAATCGAACAGCAAGGCGGTCTCGTGGTGCCAAGTGTGGCCGGTGGCATCATGCGGCGGCGCCGGCAGAACCCCATCGGGCCCCGCCTCGCGCCAGTCCGGCTGCCCCTCAAGATCGGCGCCATGACAGCTCGCGCAATGGGTCGCGTAAAGCTGCTTGCCCCGAGCGATATCGCGCCCTTCAAGCGAGCTGGCGACCGCCGGAGACAGGGCAACGCCCCCTGTGATCGCGAGGCTGAGAAGGAATATCCGCCCCATCACGCCACCTTGATCCAGGACGTCATCCCCGCCGCCGCATGGGCCAGCATGTGACAGTGCAAAAGCCACTTGCCGGGGTTGTCGGCGGTGAAGGCGATCTCGTGGCTGCGCCCCGGGATCGTCAGCACCGTGTCGCGCATCGGGCCGAGGCTTCCATCCTCGCGCAGCTCGCGGAAATGCATTCCGTGCAGGTGCATCGCATGCGGGAAAGCGGTATCGTTGACGAAGCGCAGCCGCACCGGTTCGCCCTGCGACAGCTTCGCGAATGGCGTATCGCCCATTCCGGCCTGACCGGCCAGCGTCCAGAAATTGCCGCTTTGCATCAGGGCCTGCATCCGGTTGCGTGACATTCGGCCCATTGCGCCGCCCTCGATCTTCATCTCCAGCGGACGGGCCTGTGTCAGATCGGGCGGGTCCATGTTCGGATTGGGCGGCAGGACCGCAGGCGGATCGCGCCGCGTTCGGCTGGCCTCGCCCGAGATCGCGAAGCCGACCTGACGCTGCCATTGCTGATCATTGCCGAGCCGCTCGATCGCGGCCTCGGCGCCATCGCTGGTCACATCTACGATCAGGTCCACGCGCTGCGCAGGCGCGAGCACCAGTTCCTCGGGAATAGCCTCCGGCGCGGGCAGCGGCATCCCGTCGAGCGCCACCTGCCAGCCCGAAAGCCCGGTCAGGCGCAGCACGAAAATCCGCGCATTGGCGGCATTGATCAGCCGCAGGCGTAACCGTTCATGGCGCTTCGCCGTCAGGGTCAGGGCGTAATGCCCGTTGGTGCCCACGAGATTGCCGAAACGCCCGCCGTGGCTGAGGTCCATCGGATGGGTGAAATCCGGCTCCAGCTGCGCAGTATCGGGGTCGAGCAGCCAATCGTCGAGCAGCAGAACCTCGTCGCGATCGACATCCGGCGCCTCCGGCTCCTCGACGATCAGCGCACCGGAGAGACCGCGCGCGACCTGCTCCATCGACTTGGTATGCGCGTGATACCAATAGGTGCCCGCGTCCGGCACACGGAAATCATAGTCGAAGGTCTGGCCGGGCGGCACCGCGTCCTGCGTCAGCCCGGCCACGCCATCCATCGCATTGTCGATGCGGATGCCGTGCCAATGCACCGAGCTTGGCACGGCGAGCTTGTTGACGAAGCGGCGTTGCAGCCGCACCCCTTGGGCCACCCGAAGCTCCGGCCCGGGCAGCGTGCCGTCATAGGACCAGACCTCGGTCTGCGGATAGCCCTCGGGGGCGATCTGGGCCTTGGCCACCTGTGCGGTGAGCAGCGTCGGGGCGGTGGCCGCCCCTCCTGCACGCGCGGTCAGCGCAGACGCACCCATCCCGGCGAGAACCGCACGGCGGGTCAGTTGGAAGTTCCGCATCTCACTCGATCCCGTTGGCACGCTGCAATTCGCGTACGTAAGCGACGATATTCGCGACATCGCCGCGGGTCAGGCCCTCTTGCGGGGGCATGTTGCCGAAGCGCCAATGATGCGCCCGCACCCCGGTCTGAACGGCGGCCTGGAAGGCCATGTCGCCGTGATGGGAGGGTTCGTAGATCTTGTGTACGAGGGGCGGGCCGAAGCCCATCTTGCCCGTGGCATTCGCGCCATGACAGGCGGCGCATGTCGCATCAAATGCGCGTTTGCCCATCTGGGCCTGCTCGGAGAGCGTGTTCGGCAGGGAGACAGAGACAAGCGGTTCGCCCCGTGCGGGCGCAGCCTCCGCCTCGGTCGCGGTGTCGGGCTGCAGAACGAGCCAGCCGCCCGCAGCGAGGGCCGCGACGACGACGGCAGAAAGTATGTAGCGTTTCATCAGGGTATCCTGTTCGATCATGCGTCCTTTGCACGGACGCGACAGACGAGCCCCCTCGGGGGCCAGCGACGGTGTGATCGATCAGATACGGGGCGGAGGAAGGTCGAGTTGCGGCTCATGCGCCAAGGGTGCGGGCGTCTCCGCAGGACGGAGCGTCATCGACAGGTCGGCGCGGCTCAGAGAGAATTCCGGCGCATGATCGAGCCCGGCAGAGACCATCATCTGGGCATGGGGACAGGACTGGTCCTGCATCGGTCCCGCATCGTGATGGGTGTCGGGACAGGCCGCACAGTCGCTCATGGCGACCATGTCCACCGCGTCCATCGCGCGTGCATGTGTCATCGCGGCAGCGGGCGCGCCCAACTGCGACAGACCGATCAAGCAGACCAGTGCGATCATCACGATATGCAGCGCTTTGCGCATGGCTCTCCCGGTTTCTCCCTGCCCTCTATCTGGTGGGCTCTGACGCAGCTGTCAATTCCCGCGCAGTCCCATCAGGTCGTCGAGGATCGCGCAATCGGGCGCATCGTCGCCGTGGCATTGCGCGATCAAATGTTCGAGCCGCGCCTCCAACGCAGCGAGCGACGCGATCTTCTCGCGCACCGCTTCGAGGTTTTCCTGCGCCAGCGCGCGCACATCGCGGCTGGCCCGTCCCGCATCGGCGCTCAGCGCAAGAAGGCGGCGACATTCCTCGAGCGAGAACCCAAGGTGACGCGCCTGCGCCAGAAGCCGCAGCTGCTCCACGCAGCTTTCCGAGAAATCCCGGTAGCCATTGGCCCGCCGATCCGGCGAAATCAGGCCGATATCCTCGTAATAGCGGATTGTTTTGACCGGCAGCCCGGCCTGCGTCGCGGCGGTTCCGATATTCATGAGCGCGTGCCTCCTGCGACACATATAAACCTTCCAGCGGCTGGAGGCAAAAGTCACGCTCGCGTGAGAAGTACGGGAACGGCGCCACGCGATCGAAGGTTGGCGTGGAAAGATCAATCAGGCTCTTGACCCTCCAGCTACTGGAAGCCCTATCTGATGGGGCGAAGTTGCCGAAAGGATGAACGGATGACACCGCAGCACGCCCATCATACCAAGGAAACCACCGACGCAATCACGCGCGATCCGGTTTGCGGCATGACGGTCGACCCGAATGCCGACAAACCCAGCGCCGAGCATGACGGGCACCTTTACCATTTCTGCTCGCAGGGCTGTCACGACAAGTTCGTGGCCAAACCGAATGACTACATCAAGGCGACCGACCCTGTCTGCGGCATGTCGGTCGAGCGCGCGACGGCGAAGCATATGGCCAAGCTCGATGGCGAGCGATTTTATTTCTGCTCCGAAGGCTGTCAGCACAAGTTCGAGGCCCGGCCCGAGGATTATCTGGGCGCGCGCCCGGCGGCGAAGCCGATGCCCGAGGGCACGCAATATACCTGCCCGATGCATCCCGAGATCGTGCAGGATCATCCCGGAGATTGCCCGAAATGCGGCATGGCGCTGGAGCCGATGAGCCCCACGGCCGATAGCGGCCCGAACCCCGAGCTTGTCGATTTCCGCCGCAGGCTCTGGATCATGGGTCCGCTGGCGGCGGCGGTCTTCGTGCTGGAGATGGGCGCGCATATCGGGCTGCCCGTCGCGGACTGGATCGGGCCGAAAGCCTTCCTCTGGCTGCAATTCGCGCTGGCGACGCCGGTTCTGTGGTTCGCGCGTCCCTTCTTCGTGCGTGGCTGGAAATCGGTGGTGAACGTCTCGCCAAACATGTGGACGCTGATCGCGCTGGGTACGCTCGCGGCCTACCTGTTTTCGCTCGCGGGCCTTCTGCTGCCGGGAATCTTCCCGGCAGAGATGCTCAACGAACACGGGCTTCCCCCGGTCTATTTCGAAGCCTCGGCGGTGATCCTCGTGCTGGTGCTGATCGGCCAGATCATGGAGCTTTCCGCGCGTGAGAAGACCGGAGATGCGATCCGCGCGCTGATGGACCTCGCGCCGAAAACCGCGCGTCGCGTGGGCGAAAACGGTGACGAGGACGTGCCACTCGATCAGGTACAGACGGGAGACAAGCTGCGCGTGCGCCCGGGCGAGACCGTGCCGGTCGATGGGGTGGTCACGGAAGGCTCCTCCGCCATCGACGAGAGCATGATCACGGGCGAGCCGGTCCCGGTCGAGAAAGCCCAGGGCGATGCGGTCACCGGCGGCACGCTGAACAAGCAGGGCAGCTTCGTGATGGAAGCGCAGGCCGTGGGCTCGGAAACCACGCTCTCACGGATCGTCGAGATGGTCGGCAAGGCGCAACGCTCGCGCGCCCCGATCCAAGGCTTGGCCGATCGCGTGGCGCTTTACTTCGTGCCCGCCGTCGTGGCCTGCGCCATCCTCGCCTTCATCGCATGGCTCGCCTTCGGGCCGACCCCGGCCTTGGGCTATGCGACCGTGGCTGCGGTGTCGGTGCTGATCATCGCCTGCCCCTGCGCGCTGGGTCTCGCCACGCCGATGTCGGTGATGGTGGGCACCGGGCGCGGCGCGAGTGCAGGCGTGCTGATCCACGATGCCGAGGCGCTGGAACGCTTCGCCAAGGTCGACACGCTCATCGTGGACAAGACCGGCACGCTGACCGAGGGCAAGCCCGCGCTGACCGATGTGATCGCGGACGGGGCCTCGGAGGAAGAGGTCAAATCGCTCGCCGCCGCGCTGGAACGCGGATCGGAGCACCCACTTGCCGAGGCCATCGTGCAAGGCGCGGAAGGTGCGCCCAAACTCGAGGCCGAAGGCTTCGAGGCGGTGACCGGAAAGGGCGTCACGGGCCGCGTCGACGGCGCGCAGATCGCGCTCGGCAATGCGGCCCTGATGAAGCAGATCGGCGCGGATACCTCCGCCCAGTCCGACACGGTCGAGCGTCTGCAATCGGACGGCAAGACGGCGATGTATCTCGCCCGCGACGGTGCGGTGATCGGCGTGATCGCGGTGGCCGACCGGATCAAGGAGACCACCGCCGACGCCATTCGCGCGCTCCACGACGAGGGGCTGCGAATCGTCATGGCCACCGGCGACAGCGAGGGCACCGCGCGGGCCGTCGCACGCGAGCTGGGCATCGACGAGGTCCATGCCGGGGTCTCGCCCGAGGACAAGGCCGCGCTGGTCGACAAGCTGCGCAAGGACGGCGCCTCCATCGCGATGGCCGGTGACGGGGTAAACGACGCGCCTGCGCTGGCGACCGCCGATGTCGGCATCGCCATGGGAACCGGCGCGGATGTCGCGGTGGAGAGCGCCGGGCTGACGCTGGTCAAGGGCGACCTGACCGGCATCGTCCGCGCGCGCCGTCTGGCCGAGGGCGTGATGCGCAACATCCGCCAGAACCTGTTCTTTGCCTTCGCCTACAACACCGCGGGTGTGCCGATCGCGGCGGGCGTGCTCTACCCGGTCTTCGGCCTGCTGCTCTCGCCGGTGATCGCGGCGCTCGCGATGAGCTTCTCCTCGGTCTCGGTGATCGGTAACGCGTTGCGGCTGCGGAGGCTGAAGCTGTGACATTCCCGAAGAAAGATGACAGGGTAACGCAAAACTCCGGAGGACTCATGACACGCTTTCTAAGCATTCTCGCCCTCGTGGCGCTGCCCACCCTCAGCTACGCGCACGGGGATGGCAGCGCGGATGGGGACACGCATGACATGATGTCGGGCGATCACATGATGATGGACGATGCGGAGATGGGCGACCACGCGCATATGGGCGCCGGCGAGGACATGCCCGCCCATGACGACCACATGATGCCGGACGAGGCCCATGCCGACGGGCAGATGCCCGGGATGCAGGCAGCGGGCGCGATTACCGAGCCGGGTCAATCCGCTTTCGCTGCGATCCAGGAGATCGTGGCCCATCTGCTCGCCGATCCCGACACGGATTGGAACCGCGTCGATATCGAGGCGCTGCGCCAGCATCTGATCGACATGAACAATGTCACCCTGCACGCCAAGGTCAGCGAGAGCGACATCGAGGGTGGTGCGCGCTTCGAGGCTACCTCGGACGATCCTGCGGTTACCGCCTCCATCCGCGCAATGGTGCCCGCCCATGTCGCGACGATGAACGGTATTCGGGGCTGGGAAATGAGAGCCGAGGAAATCCCCGGCGGCAGCGCGCTCACCGTGACCGGGGCGGATGCCCAGAAAATCCGCGCGCTCGGCTTCATCGGCATCCTGACGGTCGGCGCGCATCATCAGCCGCACCATCTGGCGATGGCGAAGGGCGAGATGACGCAGGGGCATTGAGCCCTCTCAGGTGACACGGAACGCGAAAGGCTGCCGAGGCATCGCCCGGCAGCCTTTTCTTTTGTCCCTCGCGCCTCAGCGCTCGGTCAGCTTCAACTCGATCCGGCGGTTCTGGGCGCGCGCCTCGGGCGTGTCGGCGGTGTTCACCGGGTCGAACTGCGCGAACCCGGCAGCGGCGAGCCGATCCGGCGGGAAGCCGAGGCTGTCCACCATGTATTTCACCACCGAAAGCGCGCGTGCCTGACTCAGTTCCCAGTTATCCTTGAACTCGCCCTGCCCCGACAGCGGCGTGTCGTCGGTATGGCCGTCGACGCGGATGATCCACGGGATGTCGCTCGGGATTTCCCCGCGCAGCTGATCGAGCAGCGCCGTGACCTGCTTGATCTGCGCGCGGCCCGCATCCGACAGCGTGGCCGAAGCCGGCGCGAAGAGCACCTCGGAGGAGAAGACGAAGCGGTCGCCTTCCACCTTCACGCCCTGCTTGCCCTTCAGAAGCTGCGACAGCTTGCCGAAGAATTCCGAGCGGTAGTTCTGCAAATCCTTCGCCTTGGCCTCTGCTTCCTTGCGCAGTTTCTCCTGCAGATCGGCACGTTTCTTTTCCTCCGACGCCGCGCGGGCGAGCGCCGCGTTCAGCTGTTGTCCGAGGTTGTCGAGCTGCACCTTGGCCTCGGCATCCTTCTGCTGCGCCTCGTCGAGCACATTCTGAAGCTGCGCAAGCTGGCTGCGCAAAGCCGCGACCTGCTGATTGAGCAGCGCCACCTTCTTCTGCGCGCCCTCCGAGATCGCCTGCTGATCGGCCAGCGCCTTCTGCGCAGTGGCCTTCAGCGCGGCCTGCTTCTCGGCCTCCGAGAGCTGCTTGCCCAGCTGCTTTTCCAGATCGGCCTTCGCGGTCTGCGCGGCGGCGAGCTTGGTCAACGTGTCCTCGGCCTTCTTGCGTGCCTCTTCGAGTTGCAGCGTCATCGCCGCGACCTCGTCGCCCGATTTCGTCAGCTTGTCGCGCAGATCGGCGATGGTTTCCTTGCTCAGCCGGATCTCGTCGGCCTTGGCGCTCGCATCCTGCTGGGCGGCGTTGCGCTCGCCCACGAGTTGCGCGACGCGGGCCTCGAATTCTGTAATCTTCTGTTTCGCATCCGCCAGCGCGGCCTTCCGGTCATCGAGCTGCGAGGTCAGCGTGGCGATCAGCGAATCCTGCTGATCGGCCTTGTCCTTCGCGTTCTCCAGCTCGCCCGTCAGTTGCTGCGTCTTCGTCTGTTGCAGCGACAGCGCCTTGGCGAGGTTCGAGACCTGCTCGTTGAGCTGGATCAGCTCGCCTTCCTTGGTGCTCAGCGTGTCGCGCAGAACCGATTGCACGATCATGAAGATCGACAGCACGAACATCAGGACCAGAAGAAGCGCCGTCATCGCATCGACGAAACCCGGCCAGATGTTGGTCGAGAACCGATTGCCGCCGCGCCGTGCCAGAGCCATAAATTACTCCTCGCGATGCGGTTTGTAGCCGAGGATCGCCCGGGTAAGACCTGCGAAATCATGGCGCAGCTCGGCCATGCTTTCCTGCCGCCCGGCGCTGACTTCCTCTAGCATCCGCATCATCTGCTGATCGATCGAGCGCAGCCGCATCCGGGTCTCCATCAGCGCCTCTGCCTCGGGGGCCCCTTCGGCCGTGCGCTGCGCGAGATGATCGAGCGCGCCGATCAGCCGCTCCTGCCCCTCCGCCATCTGCTGCAGCGCGCCTTGCTGGCGGTTGCGCGCATCCATCTCCGCCGAGAGCCGTTCCGACAGGTCGTGGATCGCGTTCGACAGATGCGCGATGCGCGCCTCGGTCTGCACGCGTCCGGCATCGGAGCGCACGAACAGCGTCTGAATCTGGTCCATCTGCTCGGACATGTGATCGAGGACGCCCGCCACCATAGAGCTTTCGCCATCGCCCCCTTCAAGCGCGGTGAAGGACAGCCGCGTGATCGAAGAAATCCATTCCTCCAGCTCGCGGTAGAAGCGATTCTGACCGTGGCTCGCGAACAGTTCCAACAGCCCGATCACCAGCGAGCCCGCAAGACCCAGAAGCGACGAGGAGAACGCCGTGCCCATGCCGCCCAGCTGCGCTTCGAGCCCCGTCATCAGATTGTCGAACACGCCGATCGCGCTCTCGCCTTCCTTCGGTGCGAGCGCGCGGATCGTCTCCACCACGGCAGGGACGGTGGTTGCGAGGCCGTAGAACGTCCCCAGAAGGCCGAGGAAGATCAGCAGGCCTGCGATATAACGGGTGATGTCGCGCGCCTCGTCGATCCGGGTCGCGACGGATTCGAGGATCGAGCGGCCGGAGGAGGACGACACCGCGCGGCGCGCCTCGCGCGAGCCCAGAAGGGCTGCGAGCGGCGCCAGCATCGACGGCGCGCGCACCTGCGGACGGCCCGGACGATCGGCGGCGAAGCTCTCGATCCAGTTCACCGCCTTGACCAGCTGCACCACCTGCCAGAAGCAGGCGAGGATGCCGAAGACGAAGACCGCGAGGATCACCCCGTTCAGCCAGGGATTGGCGAGGAAAATCGGGAAGATGCGCGAATAGGCGAAGTAGCCTCCCGCAGCGACCAAGCCGAGCACCAGAAGCATCAGGATCACCTGACGCACGGGTTGTGAGAATTGCGGCTCCAGCCGGATCGGCTCTTGCATCATAGCCCCTCTTGCCTGTTTGCGCAGAGCCTAGCGACGGCGCAGCCCTTCGCCAAGGCCTATCGCGACAAGACACGCAGCCGTGCCACCAATGCATCAAGATGGGGGTCGGGAATGCCCAATTCGTGAAGATGCTGGGCAGTATTGAACAGATAATCACGGTTCGGACCGCGCCCGCCGGTGGCAGAGGCGATGATCCGGGCCTGCTCGTCATCGCTGAGGCCTCCGCAATATTGGTCGTGATGGCGGTCGATCACGTAGGTCACGGCGCGCACGCGCCGCCCGTCATCCAGATCGACATCAATTTCTCGTTCCAGATAGGCCGCGGTCACCAGCTCGCGCTCGCGCAGGTAGGTCATGACCTCGTCTTCCTGTCCGGGCTTCACCGCGAAGGCGAGCCCCGCGCAGGCGCCCTGCCCCTCGTCGAGCGCCAGCACCAGTCCCGGGGCCTCGGGCGTGCCGCGATGCACCAGCGAGCGCATGCAGAAGCTGCGCTCCCAACCCGGCGCGCGGGCAAGCATCCGTTCGTCGAAATCGAAGCCGGGGTTCCAGATCAGCGAGCCGTAGCCGAAGACCCAGATCCTGTTGTCGTCGCTCTGGTCCTGCATGGGCTCAGGGCTTACATGGGGTTCACCCGTTTTGCAAAGAGGCTACGATGCGCAAACTGATCATTCTGGTGCTGGTCGCGACGCTGGCCTATTGCGGCTACTGGTTCTACGGCGCGCACAAGATCGAGAACGGCGCGCGCGACATGCTCGCACAGGCCCGGCAGGAAGGTTGGGGCGATGCGCAATCGGTCTCGCTGGCGGGCTTCCCCTCGCGCTTCGATCTGACCTTCGACAAGCCGGAACTGAAGGATCGGGGCGGCCTGTGGCGCTGGAGCGCCCCCTTCGCGCAAATCTTCGCGCTGGGATATGAGCCCAACAAGGTGATCGCCTACCTGCCCTCGGGCCAGATGCTGCATCTGGGCGACAAGACCTACCGGCTGACGCAAGACGACATGCGCGCCTCGATGACGGTGGGCTATTCGACCGCGCTGCCGCTGGAAAACGCGGTCGCCGTGGTCGCGTCCCCCGTGCTGACGCCCCAGGGGGCCGCCAAGCCGGAGCTTTCGGCCGATCAGCTGCGCCTCGCCATCGCGCGCAAGGACAAGGCGCAGGGCGCGATCGGCGCCTCGGCCCAAGCCGCCGATCTGGTGATGCCCGCCGCCGCCTATCGTCTGGGCGCGGAAGCCAAGAAACTGAAACTGCCGGCCGATCTGCTCGAGCGGATCGACCCGAAGGGCACGCTGCCCGACACGATCACGCGCCTCCATTTCGACGCGCTCATGGGCACGCGGGAGCCGATCGACCAAAGCGCGCTGGAGGCAGGACTGCCGGGTCTGATGACCTTCGCGATCTCGGACCTGTCGCTGAGCTGGGGCGATAACGACGTCTCGGTCGAGGGCAACCTGACCGTCGATCCCTCTGGCTATCCAGACGGCACGCTGACGATCCGCTCTGCCTCGTGGCGCAACTGGGTCGGCATCGCGCAGGGCATGGGGCTGATCGGAAAGGACGAGGTGAAACTCGTCACCGGGATAGGCGCAATGCTGGCCGCGAAGAACCCCGACGGCGCGCTGGAAGTGCCGCTGATTTTCAAGGACGGGCAGATGAGCCTCGGCCCGGTGCCGCTGGGCCCCGCACCGCAACTGGTCGCGCAACGGCAGTGAAACACGGGGCGGGCAGCAGGGCGCGGACCGCCTGCCCGCGTGCGCCTTACGCGTCTTTCTTCGGCGCGCCGCGACCGAAATCGGGCGCATCCGTATCCTGACCCGCCTCGATGATGCCGCGACGGATCGCGCGCGTGCGCGTGAAATAGTCGTGCAGCATGTCGCCATCGCCCATGCGGATCGCGCGTTGCAGCATGAACAGCTCCTCGGTGAAGCGGCCGAGGATGTCGAGCGTCGCTTCCTTGTTGGTCAGGAAGACGTCGCGCCACATCGTAGGGTCCGAGGCCGCGATCCGGGTGAAATCGCGAAAACCCGTGGCGGAATATTTGATGACTTCCTCGTGGGTTACACGACGAAGATGATCCGCCACGCCCACCATCGTGTAGGCGATCAGGTGCGGCGTGTGCGACACGACCGACAGGACGAGATCATGGTGATCGGGCGCCATCTCGTCGGTATTGGCACCCATCGCCTCGACCAGCGTTTTCAACCGGGTCAGCGCCTCGGAGTCGGTGTCTTCGATCGGCGTGAACAGCCACCAGCGATTGGCGAACAGCGTGGCAAAGCCCGAGCGCGGGCCGGATTGCTCGGTCCCCGCCAGCGGGTGGCCGGGGATGAAATGCACACCGTCGGGCATATGCGGGCCGACCGCGTCGATCACCGCGCGCTTGACCGAGCCCACATCGGTGACGGTCGCGCCGGGGGCGAGATGCGTGGCGATCTCTTCGGCGATCTTGTCCATCGCACCGACCGGCACGCAGAGCACAACCAGATCGGCGCCCGCGACCGCCTCGGCGGCGGTCTCGTAGACGGCATCGACCAGCCCGATCTCCAGCGCGGTGTCACGCGTCTCGGCAGAGCGCGCGTGACCGACGATCTCGCCCGCCAGACCCTTCTCACGCATCGCATGGGCCATCGACGAAGCGATCAGGCCGAGCCCGATCAGCGCGACCCGCTGGTAGAGTTGGCTCATCTGGGCACCTCGATCCCGCCTGCCTTGAAGACGCCGATCAGATGGGCCACGCGGCGACACGAGGGCTCGTCGCCCACCGTGATGCGCAGGCAGTTGGGCAGGTTATAGCCCGCGACCCGGCGCACGATGATGCCTTCGGATTTCAGATAGGTATCGCAATCGGCCGCTTCCTGCTCGGAAGCCAGACGCGCAAGGATGAAGTTCGCCGTTGAAGTATCTGACGGAACTCCTTTTTCCGCCAACGCTTCTGCGAGCCACGCGCGCAGGCGCGTATTGTCGTCGCGGCATTTCGTGACCCAGTCCTGATCGCGCACGGCGGCCTCTGCCGTCTCCTGCTGCGCGGTCGAGAGGTTGAACGGACCACGGATACGGTTGAGCACGTCGATCACTTCGCGCGACCCGTAGCCCCAGCCGACGCGCAGCCCGCCGAGGCCGTAAATCTTCGAGAATGTCCGCGTCATGAAGACGTTGGGCAGGCGTGTCGCCAGCTCCGCCCCGCCGTCATAGCCTTCGACATATTCTGCATAAGCGCCGTCGATCACCAGCAGCGCGCCTTTCGGCAGGCCCGCCGCCAGCCGCTCCAGCTCCGCCAGCTGGATCATCGTGCCGGTCGGGTTGTTCGGATTGGCGAGGAAGACGAGCTTGGTCTTCTTGGTGCAGGCGCTCAAGATTGCATCGACATCGGTCGTGCGGTCGCGCTCTTTCACCTCGATCGGCGTGCCGCCCGCGGCCATGGTCGAGATGCGATACATCAGGAAGCCGTGCTCGGTGAAAATCACCTCGTCGCGCGCGCCGACATAGGCCTGGCACAGGAAGTGGATGATCTCGTCCGAGCCCACCCCGCAGATGATCCGGTCGGGATCGAGCTTGTGCACGTCACCGATGGCCGTGCGCAGCTTGCCGTGGTCGGTCGAGGGGTAACGATGCATCGAATGGGCGCATTTCGCGAACGCGTCCTTGGCCTTGTCCGAGGGGCCGAACGGGTTCTCGTTCGAGCTGAGCTTCACGGCATCGGTGCGCCCCGCCACATGGGAGGCGCCGCCCTGATAGAGCTCGATGTCCATAATACCGGGCTGGGGGCGAATATGCGTGGTCATTGTGCACTCCTGAATCGTGGCCCGAGTTCTATCCGCCATGGCGCGACAGGGCTAGTGAGAAGATCACCCGCATAGCAGACGCGGCAGGGATGCAACGGATGTCATAGCACGTCGATGAGAGATGTATTGCCCACGGATGCCGGAGGGCAGCGCCCGACCGCCGGGTGGGCGCGCTTCATTCAGCGGTTGCCCCTTTATCTCACCACATCCGCACGACCTCGCCGCGCGCGATGAGGGAAGAGCGCCCGCCCGAGGGGGCGGCCGGGCGCTGTCCGGGCCGCTGCGCGGCTGTTCCGGACAAAAGCCCCCCTCGCCCATCGCCCAAAATAAAAAGGCCGCGCCCCGGGGGCACGGCCTTTCCAAATGATCGGCGAAGACTGAGGGATCAGTTCTTCGCGTAGAATTCGACCACGAGATTCGGTTCCATCTGAACTGCGAAGGGCACGTCGGACAGAGCCGGGGTGCGCACGAATTTCGCGGTCAGTTTGTTGTGGTCGGCTTCGATGTAATCCGGAACGTCACGCTCGGGCGACTGAACGGCTTCGAGAACCAGAGCCATCTGCTTGGACTTCTCGCGGACTTCCACCACGTCGCCTTCTTTCAGGCGGTACGAGGGGATGTTCACTTTCTTGCCGTTCACGAGCACGTGGCCGTGGTTCACGAACTGGCGCGCTGCGAAGACGGTCGGGACGAACTTGGCGCGGTAGACCAGCGCGTCGAGGCGGCGCTCGAGCAGACCGATCAGGTTTTCACCAGTGTCGCCCTTCACACGCTCGGCTTCGGCGTAGATGCGGCGGAACTGCTTCTCGGTCAGGTCGCCGTAATGGCCCTTGAGCTTCTGCTTGGCGCGGAGCTGGATACCGAAGTCGGACAGTTTGCCCTTGCGGCGCTGACCGTGCTGGCCGGGGCCGTATTCACGACGGTTGACGGGCGACTTGGCGCGGCCCCAGATGTTCTCGCCCATGCGGCGGTCGATTTTGTACTTGGCAGACGTGCGTTTGGTCACGGCTGATCTCCTTCTTTAGCGTTTAGAAGGGCGTTGTCCTCCTCCGGGCCTTGCGGCGACCGGCGACAGGTTTCCTCTTGCGAGGTCCACCAACACCAATGAATAACCCCGGCAACTCGCGTTACCGGGATGGCGGGCTTATACATCGGCGCGCGCGGGTGTCAACCACTCCGGGCGAGACATCCGGGGAACGCGAACGATCCGGCCCGCCAGACTGTCTCACTACCCACATCTCCGCCCACGAGGCGGCCGCCTGCCCGCCCCAGAAAATTTCCCATCAGGCTCCCGACGCTGCGTTCCGTCACGGTTTCGTGAGTAAATTTTGGCTTTCGCCCCCTGTTCAGAGCAACAATTCGCCCCATGATGGCGCTAACGGGGCGCGTGCCGGATGCGCGTCCCGGCGTTGTCCTGCCGGAGGTCGGCACGGGCGGCGCGCGGGAGTGAGGCGTTGCCCGCTCCACCGGGAGGAACCCCATCCGGCCTTAGGAGGATTACAATGAAAAACATTCGTCGCTCGACGTGCGGAACCGCCGCGCGTCTCGCCGGAACCAGCGTTCTCGCGCTCGGCCTGATTGCAGGTGCCGCGCAGGCCCAGAACATCACCGCCGACAGCTTCGGCGCCGACTTCTCGGCCATGAGCCAACTCAAGGACATCGCGTCCAAGGGCAAAGGCAAGGTCGGCGTGCTGCTGCCCGACACCGCCAGCTCCGCCCGCTACACCTCTTTCGACGAGCCCTACCTGAAGAAAGCCTTCGAAGCGGCGGGCCTGTCCTCGGACGACCTGATCATCACCAACGCGCAAGGCTCGGAAGCCGACCAGCTCACGCAGGCGCAGACCGATATCAGCCAGGGCGCAACGGTTCTGCTGATCGACCCGATCTCCTCGGGCGGCGGTGCCGCTGTCGAGAAATACGCGAAAGAGCACGGCGTCGCGGTCATCGACTATGACCGGATCACGCTTGGCGGTTCGCGCGACTACTATATCAGCTTCGACAACGAATATGTCGGCGAGCTGATCGGCAAGGGCATGGAACAGTGCCTGAGCGATTGGAACATCGAGAAGCCGAATATCCTCGTGATGGCGGGCTCCCCCGATGACAACAACGCCACGCTGTTCAAGCAGGGCTACATGAAGGTGCTTCAGCCGAAATTCGACGACGGCAGCTACACCAATGCGGGCGAGCCCGCGGGCACCTGGGACCCGTCTGTCGCACGGACCACCTTCGAGCAGCAGTTCACCGCGCATCAGGACATGAACGCCGTCGTCACCCCGAATGACGACAACGCCAACGCGGTCATCTCCTATCTCAAGACGCTGAACGTGCCGGCGAAAGCCTTCCCGACCACCGGTCAGGATGCGACCGTCACCGGCCTGCAGAACGTGCTCACCGGCTACCAGTGCGGCACCGTCTACAAGCCGATCTATCTCGAAGCCCAGGCGGCCGCCGCACTCGCGCTCTACATGCGCGCCGGTGAAAACCCGCCCGACGGTCTCGTCAACGGCAAGGTCAATGACAGCCAGGGCGGCATGGACGTGCCCTCGATCCTGCTCAAGCCGATCTGGGTCACCCCGGAGAACATGGCCGACACCGTCGTGAAAGACGGCTTCGTCGACACCTCCAAGCTCTGTGCGGGCGACGCGGCTGACGCGTGCAAATCCGCTGGCATCGGGAACTGATAGCTGATGATGGACACGGGCAACGGCACCGGGTCCCAAGCGGAGGATCGCGACGCGATCCTCCGCATTCGGGGTCTGGAAAAGAGTTTCGGCGCAGTGCAGGCGCTCAGCGGGGTCGATTTCGACGTGCGCCCCGGCGAGGTGACGGCACTGGTCGGTGACAATGGCGCGGGCAAATCCGTGCTGACGAAAACCATCGCCGGCATCCATGAAGCCGATGGCGGCGTGATCGAATGGGAAGGCAACGAGGTCCGCGTCCGCTCGCCGCGCGACAGTGCGGAGCTGGGCATCGAGGTCGTCTATCAGGATCTCGCGCTGTGCGACAATCTCGACGTCGTGCAGAACATGTTCTTGGGTCGCGAAATCCTGACCAACGGGATGCTCGACGAGGACGCGATGGAGCGCGCCGCGGCAGAGACGCTGCAAGGACTGCGCGTGACCACGCTGCGCTCGATCCGCGCGCCGGTCTCGGCGCTCTCGGGCGGTCAGCGGCAATCGATCGCGGTCGCCAAGGCCGTGATGTGGAATTCCAAACTGGTGATCCTCGACGAGCCCACGGCGGCGCTCGGCGTGGCCCAGACCGGTCAGGTGCTGCAACTCGTGCGTCGCCTCGCCGATCAGGGCCTCGCGGTGGTGATGATCTCGCACAACCTCAACGACGTCTTCGCAGTTTCCGACCGGATCGCGATCCTGCGTCTGGGCGAGATGGTCAGCCAGGGCCCGATCGAGGAATACGACACCCAGCGCGTGGTCGAGCTGATGACCACGGGCAAATCCGACCATGTGGTCGAGCCGGGCGCGATGCGCGCCGCCGCCTCGATCGCGGCAGAGAACGCCAAGGACGTCGCGGCGCAACGCGAGGCATCGGGCGAAAGCGGCCCCTCTGCCGTGGTGGGCGCCACGACCGAGGATCAGAGCTTCTCGAGCTACCTCTCGCGCACCTGGGCGAAGATCAAGGCAGGCGAAAGCGGCGTGCTCCCGGTTCTTCTGGGCTTCGTGCTGATCTCGCTGATCTTCCAGCTGCAGAACCCGAAATTCCTCTCGCCGGGGAACATCGTGAACCTGCTCGTCCAGGGCTCGGTCTTCATGATGATCGGGATGGGACAGGTTTTTGTCCTCTTGCTGGGCGAGATCGACCTTTCGCTCGGCTTCGTGGCCGGGATCGGGGCGACAGTGGCGACACTGCTGGTGGCACCGGGCTCCGACTGGCCCTGGTGGGCGGCGGTTCTGGCAGGTCTGGCGGTGCCGGCGGTTCTGGGCATCTTCCAGGGCTCGCTGATCACGCGCCTGAAACTGCCCTCTTTCGTCGTCACGCTGGCGGGCCTTCTGGGCTTCAACGGTCTGATGATCCAACTGCTGGGCGCCGGGGGGACAATCCCTGTCGCGAGTGACACGATCAACAACTTCGCCAATGGCACGCTGAGCCCGCTGATGGGCTGGCTGATGACCGGCGCCGTGGTTCTCGTCTTCGCGATCCTCACCTTCAGCAAGGATGCGAAACGTCGCAAGAGCGGCCTCGTCGCTCCGCCAATGGGCCTCACCATCGCGAAGATCGCCGCGGCCGTGATCGCGGGTATCGTGCTGGTGACGATCTCGAACATGAACCGCGGCGTCGCACGCTTCCCGCTCTCGGGGATGCCGTGGGTGATCCCGATCGTCTTCGCGGTGCTGCTGGCATGGTCCTTCCTGCTGGGACGGCTGAAATTCGGCCGCTATGTCCTCGCAATCGGCGGCAATGCCGAGGCTGCGCGCCGGGCGGGCATCAACCTGCGCCTGATCCGGACCGCAGCCTTTACGCTGGCGGCGACGACGGCGGGTCTGGGCGGCATCATCTACGCCTCGCGCCTGCGCTCGATCTCCACCAGCTTCGACGGCGGCACGATCGTGCTCTATGTCGTCGCGACCGCAGTGATCGGGGGCACCTCGCTGTTCGGCGGGCGCGGCCATCCGATCCACGCGATCCTCGGCGGCGTCGTGATCGCGGCAATCGTCAACGGCATGGCGCTTCTGGGTCTGCCGGCGGCGGTGCAGCTGATGGCGACGGCGGCGGTGCTGCTCGCGTCGATCACGGTCGACGTGGTAGTGCGCCGGCGCGGCGAGACGACCCGCTAAGCCAAGCGAAACCCCTTGAAAACGAAACGCGCGCGAGACATCTCGCGCGCGTTTTTCATGAGGGCCAGCGCCCTGCCCGACGCCGAGCCGCGCGCCCCACCCGCGCCCGTTCGGCCCCACACGAGAGAAATCGCAAACCACCAGAAATTCCGTCGAAAAACCGCTTGTCTCCCCCCGAGACGATCCCTATACGGGTCCGCGGAGACGTGGCCGAGTGGTCGAAGGCGCTCCCCTGCTAAGGGAGTAGGCCCGGAAGGGTCTCGAGGGTTCGAATCCCTTCGTCTCCGCCATTACACATTCCAGTTATGCCTGCCGGGTTTCGGCCAGGCGATTGTTCGGCCCAAATTCCGCGAGAGCGGCAGGGTCACGACCGGTCTTGGGGCGTTGGCAGCCCTCATAACCACACCCGAGATCGACGTGGGCGAACCGCGGTCCCGCTTCGTCTCCCTCACCTTTGCATTTCAATGGCATAGCTCCCCCGGCGCGTCTGATCGCGGTCCTTGACCAACGCCGGCCTCGAAGACCCGAGCCCAAGCAAAAAACTACCTGCGCATCCGAACGACATTCGGCCCGGCGATCTGCTCGCCGGGCCGAATGCCATTTCGCTAAGCCCTGCCCGAACCGGCGGGCCTCCTCAGCCCTGAAGGTCTTCGGGCAACAGCGCCTCGGGGATGTTCTGATAGCAGACCGGGCGCAGGAAGCGTCTGATCGAGAGCGTGCCGACGCTGGTCGCGCCGAAATTTGTCGATGCCGGATACGGCCCGCCATGCACCATCGCGTC
The DNA here is from genome assembly GCF_002213195.1 of Thioclava sp. F42-5. Classification (NCBI taxonomy): domain Bacteria; kingdom Pseudomonadati; phylum Pseudomonadota; class Alphaproteobacteria; order Rhodobacterales; family Paracoccaceae; genus Thioclava; species Thioclava sp. F42-5. The sequence goes on along the minus strand of NZ_NBNZ01000006.1, from coordinate 88,712 downwards.
GCAGACTTCGACACCGGTGGGGAAGCCGTTCGCCAGCACCCGGCCCGCCTTGCGCTCGAGCACCGGCAGCAGGCGGCGTGCGAGATCGGCGTCGGCGTCATCCATCTGCAAGGTCGCGGTCAGCTGGCCCTCGAAGCTGCGTGCGACCTTCACCATTTCGTCGGCATCCTTGACGGTCACGATCAGGCCGAGCGGGCCGAACACCTCCTCGGAGAGAGCCGCGTTCTCCAGCCAGTCGGCGGCGGAGACGCGGAACAGGTAGGGCTTCGCCTCGCGCCGGTCGCAGACCTGGGTCAGCAGCTCCTGCACGCCGCCGGATTCCTGCATCCGCGCCGCGCCCTTGCGATAGGCTTCGGCGATGCCGTCGGTCAGCATGACCTGCGCGCCGCTCGCCTCGAGGGCGGCCAGCGCGGATTTGACGAAGGCTTCACCCGCGTCGCCCTCCAACACCACCGCGATGCCGGGATTGGTGCAGAACTGGCCCGCGCCCATGGTGAGCGAGGCTGCCCAGCCGACGCCCAGATCCTCGCCGCGCGCCGAAGTCGCTTCGGGCAGCAGGAACATCGGGTTGACCGAGCCCAGCTCGCCGAAGAACGGGATCGGCTCGGGACGCTGGGCACACAGATCGTAGAGCGCCTTGCCGCCCGCCAGCGATCCGGTGAAGCCCACGGCCTTTATCCGCGGGTGCTGCACCAGCGCCTGCCCCACATCATGCGAGCCACCCTGGACGAGGCTGAACACGCCCTTGGGCATGTTGCATTTCTCGGCCGCGGCCTTGATCGCTTCGGCCACGATCTCGCCGGTGCCGGGATGCGCCGGATGGCCCTTCACGACGACCGGGCAGCCCGCCGCGAGAGCCGCGGCTGTGTCGCCGCCCGCGGTCGAGAAGGCCAGCGGGAAGTTCGACGCGCCGAAGACCGCGACGGGGCCGATTGGACGCTGGATCATCCGCAGATCGGGGCGCGGCAGCGGCTGGCGGTCGGGGAGTGCTTCATCGTGACGCCGGTCGAGGTAATCGCCCTTTCGGATATGATCGGCAAAGAGGCGCAACTGGCCAACGGTTCGGCCGCGCTCGCCGTTCAGGCGCGCCTCGGGCAGACCGCTTTCCTGCGTCCCGATCTCGGTGATCGCCTCGCCGCGGGCGTCAATCTCGTCGGCGATGGTGTCGAGGAATGTCGCCCGGGTCTCGCGGCTCGAATAGCCATAGTCCCAGAACGCCTCCTCCGCCGCCTCGCAGGCAGCATTCACCATCTCGACCGTACCCATGCAGAACTCATGCGACGGCCCTTCGACAGGCTCCGATGTGAATTTCGGCTCGGTCTCGATCCAGTCGCCTGCGATCAGATGCTTGCCATGCGGGGTATAGGTCATTTCGGTATCCTTCAGAATTCGAAGTCTTCAACAGCGGTGCGGCGGCCCAGCAGGAACGCGTCGGCCACATGCACCATCGGCGCAAGATCCACATCGGATGCGCCTTGCCGCACCAGCCCTGCCATGCGGGCGTAGAGCGCGGGGTATTCTTCCATGATGCTCTCGGCACCCTCGGCTTTCGTACCGCCGATCTCAAGCACATTGCCGCCCAAACGCAGCGCCATCGCCCCGGCATCGGTGTCGATCTCGATATCCCAGGTCTGCGGGCCTTCCTGACGCCAGTCGAAATCCGCCTCGATGGAGCCGGTAAAGCTCAGCCGCGCGGCGATGGGGGCCTGCCGGTTGGCGGGAAATTCCAGCTCTGCGGCCGTAAGGTGAACCGGCGCGGGAAGAATTTCGGTCAGGATCGAGAGTGCGTTGATGCCCGGATCGAAGACGCCCATGCCACCGGGCTCGAACACCCATTCCTGCCCGGGATGCCATTTGCGCACGTCCTCGCGCCAGATGATCCGGCCCGAGTGAACCTTGCGATCCGCGAGCCATGATTTGGCGGCCGCCACCGCATGGGCCATGCGCGAATGCCATGTCGCGAACAGCGTGAGGCCCCGCGCGGCGGCCATCGCCTCGAGCGCATGCACCTCGGCCAGGGTCGCGCCGGGCGGCTTTTCGAGCATGACATGCCGCCCGGCCTCAAGAGCTGCACGCGCCGCGAGGAAGCGCGGCACGGGCGGCAGGCAGAGGCTCACAACTTCGATTTCGGGATGGGAGGAGAGCATCTCCTCGATCCGGGTGTAGGCTGGCACCCCCTCGACCGTGCCATGCCGCGAAACCGTCGCTGCCAGTTCCCAATCCGGGCTGGCGGAGATGGCGGGCACGTGTTGATCCAAGGCGATCTTGCCGATGCCGACGAGCGCGAGTTTCATCAGTGACTGTCCTTTCCGACCGGGTTGCCGCGGCAGCCGACGAGGAAATCGAGGTCCGCCCCGGTATCCGCGCCCATCACATGCGCCTGATGCAGCCACGCATAGCCACCTTCCGGCCGCTCATGGCTCGGCTGCCACTTGGCAAGCCGCTCGGCCAGTTCCGCGTCCGAGATTTCGAGCGTCAGGCTGCGGTTCGGCACGTCGAGCGCGATCATGTCGCCGTTCTGCACGACCGCCAGCGGACCACCGGCGGCGGCCTCGGGCGAGGTGTGCAGCACGACCGTGCCGTAAGCCGTCCCCGACATCCGTGCGTCCGAGATTCGCACCATGTCGGTGATGCCCTTCTTCAGCACTTTCGGCGGCAGGCCCATATTGCCCACCTCCGACATGCCGGGATAGCCCTTGGGGCCGCAATTCTTCAGCACCATCACGCAGGTCTCGTCGATATCGAGCGCGTCGTCGTTGATCTTCGCCTTGTAGTCATCGATATCCTCGAAGACGACGGCGCGCCCACGGTGGGTCAGAAGATGCGGGCTCGCGGCGGAGGGTTTGAGCACCGCCCCTTTCGGCGCGAGATTGCCGCGCAGCACCGCGATGCCGCCCTGATCGGTCAGCGGCTTGTCGGCTGGCAGGATCACGTCCTCGTTCCAGTTCACGACGTCCTTGACCTCGTCCCAGATCGCCCCGCCCGACACGGTCAGCGCGTCCTTGTGCAGCTGCCCCGCCTCGCCGAGACGCTTCAGTACGACCGGCAGACCGCCCGCGTAGAAGAATTCCTCCATCAGGTATTTGCCCGATGGCATCAGGTTCACGATGGTCTTCACATCGCGCCCGCAGCGGTCCCAGTCGTCGAGCGTGACATCCACGCCGACCCGGCCCGCCAGCGCCAGCAGATGCACCACCGCATTGGTCGAGCCCCCGATCGCGCCATTGGTGCGGATCGCGTTCTCGAAGGCCTGCTTGGTCATGATGTCAGAGGGCTTCAGATCGTCCTTCACCATCTGCACGATGCGCCGCCCCGAAAGCTGCGCCATCACGCGGCGGCGGCTATCCACCGCCGGGATCGCGGCATTGCCCGACAGCGCCATGCCGAGCGCTTCGGCCATGCTCGCCATCGTGCTTGCCGTGCCCATCGTGTTGCAGGTGCCCGAGGAGCGCGACATCGAGGCTTCGGCTTCGAGGAACTCTTCCTGCGTCATCTCGCCCGCCTTCACGGCTTCGGAGAATTTCCACAGATGCGTGCCCGAGCCCACGCGCTCGCCCCGGAAATAACCGTTCAGCATCGGCCCGCCAGTGACGACGATGGACGGAATATCGCAGCTCGCCGCCGCCATCATCAGCGATGGCGTGGTCTTGTCGCAGCCCACCAGCAGCACCGCCCCGTCCATCGGCTGGCCACGGATCGTCTCTTCGATCGCGAGGGCCGCGAGGTTGCGAAACATCATCGCGGTCGGGCGGAAGGTGTTCTCGGAGGCCGAGAAGACCGGCACTTCGACCGGGAAGCCACCGGCCTCCCAGATGCCCGCTTTTACCTTCTCGGCCAGCTCGCGCAGGTGGCCGTTACAGGGCGTCAGATCGGACCATGTGTTCAGGATGCCGATGATCGGGCGACCGTCGAACAGGTCATGCGGATAGCCTTGGTTCTTCATCCAGCCGCGGTGGTAGATCGTGTCGCGCGTATTGCCGCCATACCATTCCTGCGAGCGCAGTTTGCGGGGCCAGGGGGCGGGGGTGAAAGCCATGTCGGACCTCAGAGGCTGGCGACGGCCACGGGGGCCGACGCGTCGGAATTGCGGGCGAGCGGATTGCGGAGCGCGAGACCGAACTGTGGGCATTCGATCTCGAAGACGTCCCCCGGCTCGGCGCTGATCCCGTCGGCGAAGCTGAGCGTGGCGGTGCCGAAGAAATGCACATGCACATCGCCCGGATCGCGGAACGGCGCGTATTTGAAGTGGTGATGTTCGAGATTGGCGATCGTGTGGGACATGTTCGCCTCGCCCGACAAGAAGGGTTTTTCCCAGACGGTCTTGCCACCGCGCAGGATGCGGCTGGTGCCCTCTACGCTGTCGGGCAGATCGCCCACCAGCATCTCAGGACCGAAGCTCGCCGGGCGCAGCTTGGAATGGGCGAGCCACAGGTAGTTCCCGCGCTCAGTGACGTGGTCGGAGAACTCGTTGCCCAGCGCGAAGCCCACGCGGACCGGCTGCCCGTCGGGCGCGATGACGTAGAGCCCCGCGACCTCCGGTTCCTCGCCACCGTCGAGCGCGAAGCTCGGCGAGGTCAGCGCAGCGCCCGGCGCGACAGCGGCCAGACCGTTGCCCTTGTAGAACCACTCGGGCTGAACACCCACGGAGCCAGCGGCGGGCTTGCCGCCCTCCAGCCCCATGCGGAACATCTTCATGCTGTCGGTCATCTCCTCGGTGACCTTGGTGTGCATCGCGTCGCGGGTGGAGGCGGAGCCTAGATGGGTCAGCCCCGTCCCCGTCAGATGCAGATGCGCGGCATCGGGATGATCGAGCGGCACCAGCATGCGCCCCTCGGCATAGGCGGCCTCCAGGTCCACCTCGTCCCCCTGCCCGCGCGCGGCGATCTCGGCAGCCAGATCATGTCCGGCGGCGATGGCGGCCAGCGCCAGATCGCGCGTGGTGGAGACACCCGGCACCAGATGCGCGGGGCCGTCTTCACGCACGGCCACGGCGCGCGATCCGTCGGCAAGGGTCAATTGCGAGAGCAACATCTCAGGCTTCCTTGTTCTTGTTGTAGACATCGAAGAAGACGGCGGCGAGCAGCACGAGCCCCTTGATGACCTGTTGGTAATCGATGCCGATCCCGAGGATCGACATGCCGTTATTCATCACGCCCATGATGAAGGCGCCGACGACCGCGCCGATGATCTTGCCCGAACCGCCCGACATCGAAGCGCCCCCGATGAAGACCGCCGCGATCACGTCGAGCTCCACCGCGAAGCCCGCTTTCGGGGTCGCGGTGTTCAGACGCGCGGCAAAGACGAGACCGGCGAGCGCGGCCAGCAGGCCCATGTTCACGAAGGTCAGGAAGGTCAGCCGCTCGGTGCGGATGCCCGACAGCTTGGCAGCCTTCGCATTGCCGCCCACCGCGTAGACCCGGCGGCCCAGCGTGGTGCGTTCGGTCACGAAGACGTAGATGATCGTCAGGATCACCATCGACAGCAGCACGTTGGGCAGGCCGCGGAACCATGCGAGCTTCCATGTCACGAAGAGAAGGGCTGCGGCGACGATGGCGTTGCGCAGCACGAAGAGGCCAAGGGGTTCGCCCTCGATCCCGTAGCGCGCATCGCGGGAGCGCGCACGGACGCCCAGCCACACCAGCAGCACCACCGCGGCGACACCCACCGCCAGCGCCAGCGAATTGGGGCGGCCCACGCCGAACGGGTCCGCGATGAACCCGGTCGAAAGCGCCTGGAACGATTTCGGGAACGGCCCGATGGACTGTCCTTCGAGCAGCCAGAGCGACAGCCCGCGGAACACCAGCATCCCCGCCAGCGTCACGATGAAGGACGGGATTTTCCAATAGGCCACGAAATAACCCTGCACCGCGCCGATCGCCATGCCCATGACGAGGCACGCCGGGATCGCCACCGCGACCGGCAGGTCCATAGACACGATCAGCACGGCGGCGAAGGCCCCGATGAAGCCCATGACAGAGCCGACCGAGAGGTCGATATTGCCCCCCACGATCACCAGCAGCATGCCCAGCGCCATGATGATGATGTAGCTGTTCTGCAGGAACAGGTTGGTGATGTTGACCGGTTTGAGCAGCGTACCGCCCGTCACGATCTGGAAGAACAGCATGATCGCGATCAACGCAAACAGCAGTCCGTATTCGCGGATGTGGCGCGCGATATAGGCGCCGATCCCAAGGCCACCGGAGGGCTCGGAATTCGCTTGTTCGATCTGGTCCATGACTTTCCCTATTCCCTAACGATCAAGGACATGATGCGCTCCTGGCTCGCCTCGTCGGCGTTCAACTCGCCCACGAAGCTGCCCTCGTTCATCACGTAGATCCGGTCGGACATGCCCAGGAGTTCCGGCATCTCCGAAGAGATCATGATGACGGCCTTCCCGGCCGCGCTCAGTTCGTTGATGATCCCGTAGATTTCGTATTTCGCACCGACATCGATGCCGCGCGTCGGCTCGTCGAGGATCAGCACCTCCGGCTCGGTAAAGAGCCATTTCGCGAGCACGACCTTCTGCTGGTTGCCGCCCGAGAGGTTCATCACCTTCTGGAACACCGAAGGCGTGCGGATATTGAGGTCGCGGCGGTATTTCTCGGCCACCTCGGTTTCGCGATAATCCTCGACAACGCCGTTCTTCGCCACCGCGCCGAGATTGGCCAGCGTGGTGTTGCGCTGAATGGTCTCCTCGAGGATCAGCCCGAGGCTCTTGCGGTCCTCTGTGACATAGGCGAGCCCAGCCGCGATGGCGCGGTCGACGGTCGAGACATCGGCGGGCTTGCCGTGGATCAGCACCTCGCCCGAGATGTCGCGCCCGTAGCTGCGCCCGAAGACGCTCATGGCAAGTTCCGTGCGGCCCGAGCCCATCAGCCCCGCGATGCCCACTACCTCGCCGGCACGGACATGCATCGACAGGTCGCGGATCATCTGGCGGTCGCGGTGTTCGGGGTGGCGCACGTTCCAGTTCTTCAGCTCGAACAACACTTCGCCCGCGCGCCGTTCCCGGTCGGGGAAGCGATGCGCCATGTCGCGGCCCACCATGTCGCGCACGATGCGGTCCTCGGTCAGATCGCCGCCGCGCGCGTCAATGGTGGAGATCGTGGCGCCATCGCGGATCACGGTCACGCTGTCGGCCACGCGCTTCACCTCGTTCAGCTTGTGGCTGATGATGATCGAAGTCACGCCCTGCGCCTTCAGCTCCAGCAGCAGATCGAGGAGCGCCTGACTGTCGGATTCCGACAGGGCCGCAGTCGGCTCGTCGAGGATCAGCAGGCGCACGTTCTTCGACAGCGCCTTCGCGATCTCGACAAGCTGCTGCTTGCCCACGCCGAGGCTGTCGACCAGCGTTCCGGGCGCCTCGCGCAACCCGACCTTCTTCAGCAGGCCCTCGGTCTGCTGGAAGGTTTCCTGCCAGTTGATCACGCCGCTCTGGGCGCGTTCATTGCCGAGGTAGATGTTCTCGGCAATCGACAGAAGCGGCACGAGCGCCAGCTCCTGGTGAATGATGATGATGCCGCGATCCTCGCTGTCGCGGATGTCGCGGAATTCGGCAGCGGCGCCGTCATAGACGATCTCGCCGTCGTAGCTGCCTGCGGGATAGACGCCTGAGAGCACTTTCATCAGGGTCGATTTTCCCGCGCCGTTCTCGCCGCAGATCGCGTGGATTTCGCCCTCGCGGACCGCGATCGAGACGTCGTCGAGCGCTTTCACACCAGGAAAGATCTTGGTGATGTTGCGCATTTCAAGAAGGGTGGTCATCCGACCTCTCCGGCGTCAAATCGGGGGGAATTGGCCGCCCCGAAGGGCGGCCAGCGTGGCAAGTCGGGGCAGGCCCGGCTTATTCGATCTGATCCTTGGTGTAGTAACCGGAGTCGATCAGAACCTTTTCCCAGTTCGATTTGTCCACCGGCACCGGCTGGAGCAGGAAGGACGGGATCACCTTGACGCCATTGTCATAGGTCTCGGTGTCGTTGATCTCGGGCTCGCCGCCCTTGAGCATCGCGTTGACCATACCGACGGTGACTTTCGCCAGTTCGCGGGTGTCCTTGAAGATGGTCGAATACTGCTCGCCCGCGAGGATCGATTTCACCGAAGGGATCTCGGCGTCCTGACCGGTGACGATCGGCATCTTCATGTCGCCGGACCCGTAGCCCACGCCCTTGAGCGAGGACAGAATGCCGATCGACAGCCCGTCATAGGGAGACAGAACCCCTTGCACCTTCTTGTCGGTGTAGTTGGCCGAGAGCAGATTATCCATGCGAGCCTGTGCGACCGCACCGTCCCAGCGCAGCGTGCCGACCGTGTCCATGCCCATCTGGCCCGAGGGGATCACGATATCACCCGAGTCGATGAGCGGCTGCAGCACCGACATCGCGCCGTTGTAGAAGAAATAGGCGTTGTTGTCGTCCGGCGAGCCGCCGAACAGCTCGACATTCCACGGCTTCTGATCGGGGAAACGCTCTTCGAGGCCCTGCACCAGAGAATTGGCCTGCTCGACGCCGACCTTGAAGTTGTCGAAGGTCGCGTAATAGTCGACATCCGGGGTGTCGCGGATCAGGCGGTCGTACGCGATGACCTTGATATCGGCGGCCTTCGCGTTGGCCAGCGCGTTCGACAGCGTGGTGCCGTCGATCGCGGCGATCACCAGAACGTCCACGCCCTTGGTGATCATGTTCTCGACCTGGGCGAGCTGGTTGGGAATGTCGTCTTCGGCGTATTGCAGATCGGTGTCGTAGCCTGCGGCCTGGAACTGCTCGACCATCGAGTTGCCGTCGGAAATCCAGCGGGCCGACGATTTGGTGGGCATCGAGATGCCGACAGTTTCGGCCCAGGCTCCGGTCCCGAGCAATGCGGTGCCGATCGCCAGCGCTGCGGCGGCGGTTTTGATTTTCATGGTGTCCTCCCTATGACGGTGCGCGGTCCGTCGATCTCCTCGCGCAGCCCGATACCGGGCGTGGAAGAGACACTAGCAATGTCGGTGCATGATGATAAAATTACATTCAACGCGATCTGCATACCAATATTGATATGTCACTTTCCCACCTGATGTTGAAACCGGCGCAGCTGCGCCTGATCCGCGCCGTCGCTGAATCCGGCCAGTTGCAACTCGCCGCCGAAAGCTGCGCGATGACCCAGCCGGCCGCGTCGCGGATGCTGGCCGAGGTGGAGCGCCGCGTCGGCGCCCCCCTCTTCAACCGTCTGCCCACCGGGATGGAGCCGACCGAGATCGGGCTCACCGTCCTGCGCCGCGCCCGCGCGGTTCTTCGCGAACTGGAGAGCATGAGCTCCGACATCGAGGCGCTGCGCCACGGCCACGCCGGGCGGGTGCGGATCGGCGCGGTGACCGGCCCGGCGGTGGGCTATCTCGTGCCCGCGATCCGCGCGATCAAGCGCGCCTCGCCCGAGACCGACATCTCCGTGGAGGTTCTGCCTTCGCGCGATCTTCTGGGCTATCTCGCGGCGGGGGAGATGGATTTCATCCTCGCCCGGGTTCTGCCCGAATTCGACAGCGCGCTGTTCGACATCACGCCGATGCGCGACGAGAAGGTCGTCTTCCTCGTGCGCTCCGATCACCCGCTGGCGCGCGCGCCCATCGTGACGATGACCGAGCTGGGCGAGTATGAATGGATCATGCAGCAGCGCGGCGCGCCGATCCGGGAGGCCACCTTCGAGGCTTTCGCCGCGCTCGGCCTGTCCGAGCCGCGCGACTGCGTGAACAGCCCCTCGCTTCTGTTCACCATCGCCTATCTCGCGCAGAGCGACGCGGTCGCCTCGGTCTCGGAAGAGGTCGCGCAACTGCTGATCCGCGCGCCGGTGAATGCGAGCTTCAAGATCCTGCGGATGCACCATCAGCTAAGCGTGTCGCCCTATTACCTGCTCTGCCTCAAGCGGCGCCCGCTGTCGCCACTCGCGCTCAGACTGCGCGACGAACTGTTGCGGCTGGCGGCGGAGTAGCAGCTGCGCCGATGCCGACCAATTTCCGGTAACGCCTTGCCAAGCCCAGAACATTCCGCAATCTTGCGCGCGATTACGGGCATTTTTGCCAAATATGACTCCGGGAGGCTCTACCATGATCATTTCGCGTCGCGCGGCCCTTTTGGGCGCTGCCGCTGTTTCGCTTTGCAAGCCCGCTCTGGCGCAGAATGCCGACTGGCCGAGCCAGCCGCAGCACGTATTCGTGGGCTTCCCCGCGGGCTCTTCGCCCGACCTGCTGGCACGGATCGTGACCGAGCCACTGGCCGACAAGCTGGGCCAGCCCATCGTGATCGAGAACAAGCCCGGCGCGGGCGGCGTGATCGGCATCCAGCAGATGCTGAACGCGCAGGATCAGAAGAACACCTTCGCCACCACGATCAACGGCCCGCTGACCACCGCACCGCGCCTGACGCCGAATCTCGGCTATGACGTCGCCAAGGATATCGCGCCGGTCACGCTGATCGCGACCTCGCCGCTGGTGCTTGTCGTGGCTGCCGATTTCCCCGCCGACGATCTCGCGGGCTTCGTGAAAGCCGCCGGGAAAGAGCCCGAGGCGCTGGCCTACGGCTCGGTCGGCAAGGGCTCGGGCGCGCATCTGACGGCAGAGCTGTTCTCCGACCGCGCCGGCGTCGAGATGCTGCATATCCCCTTCACCTCCTATGCCGAGGTCACCACCGCGATCATCGCGCACGAGATCGATTGCGGCTTCATGGCGCCCTCGGCTGCGATGCAATATGTCGAGGCGGGCAAGCTGAAGATCCTCGGCATCACCTCCGAGAAGCCCTTCGCGCAGGCCCCGGGCGTCCCGGTAATGGCGGGTCAGGCCGGTCTGCCCGACGATTTCCGCGCCGAGCTGTGGAACGCCTTCATCGCCCCCGCTGGGACGGATCCTGCGATCATCGACACGCTCAACACCGATATCAACGCGATCCTCGCGGATGACGCCGTGCAGAAGCGGCTGCTGGACATGGGCTGGCAGGCGGCGGGCGGCTCGCCCGAAGATCTGAAACAGCGCATCGCCGAGGACACCAAGGTCTGGGGCGCGGTGCTCGACCGGATCGACGCGAAGAACTGATCGATGAAGCGCGACATTCCTGATTTGGCGGGTGGCGTCCTTCTGGCCGCCATCGGCCTCTTCGTCACCCTCTACGCGGTGGATCACTACGAGATCGGCTCGCTGCGCCGGATGGGACCGGGGTTCTTCCCGGCGCTTCTTGGCGGCGTGCTGGCGGTCTTGGGGGTGATGATCGCCCTACCCGCCCTCGCCCGGCGTGGTGAGGCGATCCGCATCGCGTGGAAGGAATGTCTCGCGGTGCTGGCGGCGATCCTCGTCTTTGCCGCGGGCCTCGACCGCGTGGGGCTGGTGCCGGTGACGTTGGCCAGCGTACTGATCGCGACGCTGGCCGCTCCCGACCGCCGGATCGGCTGGCGCATCGCGCTCGCGATCGTCGTCACGCTCCTGTCGGTCGCGGTGTTCTCCTTCGGATTGAAAATGACCGTCCCGCTCTGGCCGGGACGATGAGAGGCATCTGGCTATGAGCGGTTGGGACGGGTTCCTTCACGGGCTGAGCGTCGCGGCGCAACCCGACGTGCTGATCTATTGCGTCTTCGGCGTGCTCCTCGGAACCTTCGTGGGCGTCCTGCCCGGGATCGGCGCGATGGCGACGATCTCGCTGCTGCTGCCGATCACCTATTACCTGTCGCCCGAGGCGGCGCTGGTGATGCTGGCCGGGGTCTATTACGGCTCGCAATATGGCGGCGCGGTGGCCTCGATCCTGCTGCGCCTGCCCGGGACGCCGCAATCGGCGGTGACAACGCTCGACGGCTATCCGCTGGCCCAGAGCGGCCGCGCGGGCGTGGCGCTTTTCACCTCGATGATTTCCAGCTTCTCCGGCTCGATGATCGGGATCGTCGTGTTGATCCTGCTGTCGGGCGCGTTGGCGCGGGCAGCGATCGCCTTCGGTGCGGCGGAATATGCCGCGATGATGATCCTCGGCCTCGTCGCCGCCTCGACGGTGGGGGCGAAATACCCCGCAAAGGGGCTGGCGATGGTGGTGCTGGGGCTGATCCTCGGCTGCATCGGCACCGATGTGAATTCCGGCGTTCAACGTTTCACCTTCGGCCAGACCGAGCTGATGGACGGCGTCAACCTCGTGGCGCTCGCAATGGGCCTGTTCGGGGTGGCCGAGGTGATCGCCAATATCCACGTCGCCGAGCGTACCGGCGTGCCGCCCAGCGTCGCGCTGCGCGAGCTGTTGCCCAGCCGGGCAGAGCTGCGCCGCATCCCCTTCCCCGCCCTGCGCGGCGCCAGCCTCGGCAGCTTCTTCGGCGCGCTGCCCGGCACCGGTTCGACGATCTCTTCCTTCCTCGCCTATGCTGCGGAACGCCGGATTTCACGCCGACCCGAGCAGTTCGGCACCGGCGCGATCGAGGGGATCGCGGGGCCCGAGGCCGCCAACAACGCCGCCGCGATCAGCGCCTTCGTCCCCACGCTCGCGCTTGGCATCCCGGGCGATCCGATCATGGCGCTGATGCTGGGCGCGCTGGTCATCCACGGCGTGCAGCCCGGCCCACTGATGCTCGATGCAAGGCCCGACATGTTCTGGGGCCTGATCGCGAGCTTCGGCATCGGCAACCTGCTGCTCCTGATCCTGAACCTGCCGCTGATCGGCATCTGGGTGTCGATGCTGCGTATCCCGTTCCGCTGGCTCTATCCGGCGATCCTGATTTTCGTCTGCCTCGGCGTCTATTCGGTGCGGGGATCCAGCTTCGACATGTTCGCCGTCGCCGCGATCGGGTTGGTGGGCTACGCGCTCTCGCTGGCCCGGTTCAACCCGGCGCTTCTGCTGCTGGGCTTCGTGCTGGGCCCGCTGATCGAGACCAACCTGCGCCGCGCCCTGCTCATCGCCCGCGGCGACCCGATGGTCTTTCTCGAGCGCCCGCTCGCCGCGGCTTTCATGATCGCAGCTGCGGGGCTGATCGTGATGTCGCTGGTGCAGGTGATCCGGCGCCGCGCGCGTTCAGTCGGCGGCTGATAGCCCACCGTGCAAGCTCGGCACGAAAGGCGAACATTTCAAGTTCTCATTTCGTTCCTATTCCGTTAACTTTCTCCCACGGACCGGAACGGGGGACAGGGAATGCCAGAGGCAGGCTATCTCGACAAGCTGAACGACAACCAGCGGGCCGCGGTGGAATTCGGCGTCGGCGGCGAGGCGCTCTCGCCGCCGCTTCTGGTGATCGCGGGGGCCGGGTCGGGCAAGACCAATACGCTCGCCCACCGGGTCGCGCATCTGCTGGTCAACGGCGCCGATCCGCGACGCATCCTGCTGATGACCTTCTCGCGCCGCGCCGCGACCGAGCTGACGCGTCGGGTGGAACGGATCACCGCGCAGGCCATGGGCACAGCTGTCGCCGCCGAGGCCCTGACATGGGCCGGGACGTTCCACGGCATCGGCGCGCGGATCCTGCGCGAGCATGCGCTGTCGATCGGGCTTCATCCGGAGTTCTCGATCCATGACCGCGAAGACAGCGCCGATCTGATGAATCTCTGCCGTCACGGGCTGGGCTTTTCGAAAACCGAAAGCCGCTTTCCCGCCAAGGGCACCTGCCTTGCGATCTATTCCCGCACGGTGAATGCCGAAACGCCGCTGGGCGAGGTGCTGCGCGACAGCTTTCCGTGGTGCGCGCAGTGGCAGGAGGAGCTGAAGCAACTCTTCGGCGCTTACGTGCAGGCCAAGCAGGCGCAGAACGTGCTCGATTACGACGACCTGTTGCTGGCCTGGGCGCAGGTCATGGCGGATCCGGGGTTTGCCGCGCATATCGGCGGGGCCTGGGACCACGTTCTGATCGACGAGTATCAGGACACCAACCGTCTGCAGGCGCGTATCCTGAAGGCGCTGAAACCGGACGGGCGCGGCTTGACCGTGGTCGGAGATGACGCCCAGTCGATCTATGCCTTCCGGGCCGCCACCGTGCGCAACATCCTCGATTTTCCCGACAGTTTCGACCAACGCGCCGATGTCATCACGCTCGACCGCAACTACCGCTCGACCCAGCCGATCCTCGCCGCAGCCAACGCGGTCATCGGCCTCGCGAAAGAGCGGTTCACCAAGGATCTCTGGACCGAGCGCGCCTCGGGGCCGAAACCTCAGCTGGTGACCGTCCAGACGGAGACCGAGCAGGCGCGTTTCATGGTCGATCGTATTCTCGAGAACCGCGAGACCGGCATGAAGCTCAAGGAGCAGGCGGTGCTGTTCCGCACTTCCAGCCACTCGGTGCAGATCGAGGCCGAGCTGACGCGGCGCAATGTGCCTTACGTGAAATTCGGCGGGCTCAAGTTCCTCGACAGCGCGCATGTGAAAGACCTGCTTTCGTTCCTGCGGCTGGCACGCAATCCGCGCGACCGGGTGGCGGGGTTCCGGGTGCTGCAACTGATGCCGGGCATCGGGCCCAAGGCGGCGGGGCGCATTCTGGACGCGCTCGACCTCGCCCCCGATCCCCGCGCAGCGCTTGCCGATGTCGCGCCGCCAACCCGCGCCGGAGCGGACTGGGAAGGCTTTGTCGAGGCCATGAGCACGCAGGCGGCATGGCCCGCAGCACTTGGCCTTGCCCGCGCATGGTACGACCCGCATCTCGACCGGCTGCACGAGGATGCCGAGGCCCGGCGCGCCGATCTGCTGCAACTCGAACAGATCGCGACCGGCTACCCGTCGGCCGAGGCGTTCCTGACCGACCTCACGCTCGATCCGCCCGACGCCACCAGCGATCAGGCGGGCGTGCCACTCAAGGACGAGGATTACCTGATCCTGTCGACCATCCACTCGGCCAAGGGGCAGGAATGGAAATCGGTCCATCTGCTGAACGCCGTCGACGGCTGCATGCCGTCAGACCTCGGGACCGGTTCGAGCCACGAATTGGAGGAGGAGCGGCGGCTGCTCTACGTCGCGATGACGCGGGCGAAGGATCAGTTGACGCTGGGGCTGCCGCTGCGGTTCTACGTCACGCAACAGACCCGCAACGGCGACCGGCATGTCTATGCGATGCGGACGCGGTTCATCCCGCGGGAAATCCTGCACCATTTCGAGTCCGTTCACTGGTCGCCGGTGCAACATGGCGGGGCGGCCCAACGCCCTGCCCCCGCCCCCATCGACGTCGCAGCGTCGATGCGACAGATGTGGAGCTAAGCTCCGGTGAGGTCCGCCCTGCCCGTCCGGACATCAGGGCGGACCCTTCGCTTCGGCTTCGCCTCGCTTACCACAGGGCGGATTGTTCACCGCCGAGCTTGGAATTGCTGAGGGGGCGATACTCCTCGACGAAGGAAGCGATTTCCGGGGCGTCAAAGAGCGACAGATACGCATCGGCCCAAGCCAGTTCGAAGCTTTTCAGCTTTTCGTCGCCGGTGGCGAAGGTCTGCTCCTCGCCGGCCTTCTCGGCGACCATGTCGAGGTTGTCGAAGGCGGCCGGGATGAATTTGACCGCGCGATGGATCGCGCCGTCGCACATGTCGAAGGTCGGATAGCCATCACCTTGCAGAAGCGCCGCGCCGACTACGAGCGGGGCGACGGCGTGAAGCTGATAGTGCAGCGCGCGGGGACCGCGCTCCATCTCCCATTTCAGCGCGCCGTCCTCGTCGGCCTGACAGGCGACGAGCGCGAAGCTCGTATTGGCCCAGGCCTTGAGGTAATCGTCGCCCGCAGCATTGCCGACGGCCGCCGCGGCGAGCCCTGCCCAGGCGCGCAGGTTGTTCTGACTCGCCATGTCCGGCGCTTCGGTGTCGAACCACTTGGCAGTGTGACGCGCCCGCGCCTTCAGCCAGTCCTCGATCGTTTTCGCCTTGTCGGGATCGACCTCCGTCGCGGATTCGGCCTGAAGATAGGCCAGCGCCATCGCGCCGAAGCGCGACGGGGAGGAGAGATTGGCGTTCATGCTCTGAAGATCGCTGAGCGCATCAGCTTTCGCCCAGACGCTAAGCGCGTCCACCACGCAGGCGGCGGCGTCCTCGGCGCCGTCCCCGCCCTTGGCGGCCTTGTTGGCCTTGCCGGTGAGATCCACGATGAAATCGTCGATCGGGCCCAGCGCCTCGTTCACCGCCGCGTTCGAGGCTTTGTCGATGTCCGAACGGTCCTTGCTGTCGTCCGTGTAGCGGCTGCCATAGTCGAGAGAGACGACGGGCTCTGGCACGTTCATGCAGGTGACGTCGCTTGCGTCCTGCGCCCAGAGGGCGGGCGCCGGCAAGGCAGCGACGAGCGCCCCGATGATGAGAAATCGTTTCATGACTCTACTTTCGTGTCTCGCGTTACTGAATGAGGCGCGCCGTGGCGGCGGCCGTTTCGTTGCCCGCACGGGCGGCGGCGAGAAGCAGTTTCCGCGACCGCTCCATGGATTGGTCGACGCCAACCCCGTAGGCATAGGCCTGCGACAACAGATACATCGCGTCGGCGTTGCCCCCGTCTGCCGCGCTTTGCAGCAGCGAGGCGTAGCGCTCTGCCGTGTCCTCGGGTGCGTCGCTTTCGCGCACGATCCGGGCCAGTTCGAGCTGTGCCGCGGCATTCCCCTTCTTTGCGGCCTCGGCGTAAAGGGCACGGCGATCTACCTTCGCATTAACGATCTCGCGCACTTTCGGGTCCGAATATTCGAGGAAATTGAAGATATCGGCGATGTCCTTGGGCGCCGCGATCTTCAGCAGTCGGACCGTCATCGCAGCCGTCTTCTCGGTGCTCATCTCGATCTTGCCGTCCTGGCGCAGCGACAGAAGCCGGCGCAGCGCAAGGGGATAGCCACGGTCTGCGGCGGCGCGGTAAAGCTTCATCGCGCGCGCCTTGTCGTCCTCGGACGACCCCATTTCGCGCAGGGCGTCGGCAACGGCCACGTCTTCCCACCCGTCGCCTTCGGAAACCGCGCTCGCGATCTTGAGCCAATGATGCGCCCCATCCTTGGCGTCGATCTTGCGCAGGACATGCGCATAGTCGAGCGCCATGGACGTCGTGCAGTCGATGGTGCTGCGAATGCGGGCCCGGTAGGTCGCGACATCGCCGGCCTTCTTGAGATAGGGCAGCGCGAAGAGCATGGCCTTCACGTCCCCGTTTCGCGCGATGGCGTCGCGATAGGTTCGCCATGCCGTGTCGGAATCCATGATACCGTGATCGATCAGAACCCCGATCGCGGTGCCGTTGCCGTTCTTCGCAAGGTCGCGGGCAAGCGAGATCATCCGTTCACGCTGGGTCTTGTCGAGTTCGGTGCGGCTTCCCAGCACAGAGAGGTAGAGCGTCTTCGCCCCCGTCTCTCCCGCGTCGATGGCCTGCGCCAGAAAATCCTCGGCGGCGCCGACATGGCCGCGATTGAGCGCGAGTTTCGCTTCCGCCGTGTAGAGCGCGCCACCCGAGGCCTCTGTCATCCGGCGCATCTTGTCGCCCGCGCCTTCGGGGTTCACGTCATGGAAATTGGCCAGCGACCGCGCGCGCATGTTGATCGCCTGCGATTGCAGCCGGGCCACCGTCAGCGGATCGTCTTGGGGGTTCACCGCGTCGAGCTGGCTCGGAGTGAGTTCGACCGTCGAGTCGCCGGCGAATTCTTCCATCTTCGTCCAGTATTTCGACTCCGAGAGGATCGGGGCATCCCGTGACCGGCACTGGAAAATGGCCTGGAGATCCTGCATCGGTTCGGTCTTGCCGTCGATATAGACCGCGTCACGCAGCTCCGAGACGATGTTGAGCAGGTCCTGCTCGCCGTCGGCATCGCGGATCTTGATCTCCGCAAGGTGCATCCGGGCCGCCGAGAGCGTCGGATCGATCTTCAGCGCCTCGGCGTAGAGCTTGGCGGCACGGTCCTCGCCGGCCCACCGCCCCTGCTGTTCGAGGACGAGATTGCCGCGCTGTGCATAGGCCCAGGCGGGGGTACCCGGCGCGTCGATCATCCGGTCCAGCGCATCCGCAAGACGCGCCCGCCCGCCGGGCTCGTTTTTATGGGCGCGGGCGATGTTCACGAGACGGATCCGCGCAGTTGGGTCGCCGTAACCGGCGGCCTCCTCGTAAAGCGCGCGGGCTTCTTCGGGATCACGCTCGGTCAGGGCACCGCGTTCGAGGATGCCCCCGAGGCGCAGCATCGCGTAGGGCAGATCGAAATCCGCCGCCTGACGCAGGCTCTTCATCATCAGGTCGTTGTCCCGGTCGACCTCGGTCGCCTCGCGGTTCATTTCGGCAAGGTTCCAGGCGGCGTTGGCCCCGCCCAGTCTGGCCGCGAAACGGTACCAGTCCTCGGCCAGCTTCGGATCTGGTGCGACGACCTCGCCGTCGCGGAAGATCGCGGCAATGCGGTTCACGCGGTCGCACAGAAGCGGATCGAGATCGCCCAGCAGGTTCCCGAGCGCCATGGTCACGGCCACGTTGGGCGCGATGTTCCAGTCGTCGATCTTCTGCTTGTATGACAGCTCAACCATGCGCAGCAGCGAGCTACTGTCGCCCGCATAGGCGGCCTGACGCCAGAGTGCGATGGCCCGCTTGCGATCGCGCGCGACACCGGTGCCGTTATAGAGCAGTTCCGCCGCCGTGCGTTTGACCGAAGCCGATCCGGCCGGCGCCATGTCGAGCAGGCGCTTGACCAGACCTTCATCCGCGAGATCCTGCATCCGGCCCGCAGCGACGAGAAGGTCGATGCGGTCCAGAAGAAGGTTGGTCTTGTCGTAGCCGTCCCCGGACTTGAGCAGGCGCTGGTCCGCCGCCTCGATGACGTCGAACCAGCGTTTCGCGTCGTTCTGGCGCAGCAGCCGCAGGTCGCGGCGGATCAGCCTCACGTCGCGGTCGCCCAGTGGCCCGCCGTCATAGTCCTTCCACCTTTCGGTCAGGACGTGCTGCGGAGGCCGGGGGCTGCAGGTATCGCTGCCAGCCTCGACCTGGGGAGGATCGAACGGCACCGAGACCGGTTTTGCATGGACCGATCCGGTCTGGGCAATCAGGCCCAATGCTATGGCGGAAAGGATGCGTGTCAGAGACATGGTGATCTTCTCCAGGACGAGGCGTGTCAGTTTCAGTTCGCGTAGGTGCTGTCGGTGGCGGTCAGCGCGCCGTCGGCGCCGACGATCACCGTGGTCGCGGTACCGCGACGCAGCTCCAGCGGATCGAGGCTCGAGAGCGTCTCACCGTCCTGACGCAGCTCGAAGGTCAGGGTCAGCGGCGCCTTCAGGCCGACTGCCCCTTCAGTGCCGGGCGCTACATCGGACAGTGCCGCCGTTTTCGCCTCGGTTGCATAGAGATCGAAAGTCTTCATGTCGCTCAGGTTGTAGAGCAGCAGATCCGCCTGCGCGGGGCTTTCGGTTATGTCGTCCTTGATCATCGGTTCGTCCTTGACCGAAGACAGGATGGTGTAATGGGTGCTGGCGCCCACCTCGACGGAGCGTTCCTCGTCGCCAACGGTGAGGTCCACGTCGCCGGGGGAAACCTCGACATAGGGGGTCAGGCCCGCATCCGAGGTCTCGAGCCGCGTACCGTCGATCGACACCGAATCCGCATCGGGCGCGATCACGCGCAGGAAGGAGGCATCCGGCGAGGACGGCTCGGGGTAGAGCCCTTCATCCTGCGCGGCCGCGGGCAGCGCGGTCAGCAGCGCGACAGGGAGGGAAAGCAGAAGCGTTCGCTTGTTCATCATGTCTGGGATCCTTTCAAGGTACATGTGGAGAGCGTGGCGTCCTTCTCGGCCGGCTGGTCGAGTTCGACGCGCACATGGGTGTAGTCCTTGCGCCAAAGCGGGCGCGCATACTCGTAAAACCAACGGGTCGGCCCCACGCGCTCGGAGCGCTGGATCGTCGTGGAGCCGGTGAGACCATCGTCATTCGAGAACTTGAGCGTGGCGCGCACACCGTTCGCCCGGCCGGTATCGACACCGAGATAGCTCTCGGGCGTCCAGCTGTTGGCGGGCAGGTCCGCGGTCAGCACGTTCGGGTCGGGATTGGCGGTCTTGAGAGGCGTGCAGTCGGCGCCGGCCGCCGCGATCAACTCGCGCAGGGGGCGTTCGCCGAACCCGCCGAGATTGTTGTAGATCGGGTTTTCCCAGATCAGCACGCGCGGCTTGTTCTCGCGGAAATCCTCCGACAGCAGGTAGGAGGTGATCGCGCCGAACTGGTTGCCGCCGGTCACCGAGTAGTTCGCGACCTGTGCCTGGGTCTCGTAGGACAGGGCATCTTCGAAGCTGAACATCTTCTCGGCGGACATCGAGGTGCCGACCAGCGCGATCGGCGGACCGGCGCTGTCGGCCGCGAAGATATCGCCCGCGTCGCCGCTGCCGCCGCCTTTTTCGGTGGCCTTGAACCGTTCGGTCCGCGGAACCGGCAAGCCGTCGCGGCAAAATTTCTGAATATGGCGCCGCAGCGCGGATTCGACCGGTTTGGTGCCCGTCGAGGTCAGCTCGATCTTGGTCGTTTTCATGTCGTCGAGCGATGGCGTCTGGTGAATCGTGTCGGCGATCGCCTTCGCCACGGAATGCGCGCCGTCCGGCGACCAGTGGAAATCGAGGCCGATGAAAGGCTGGCGATCGTCCGGCAAGGTATTCATCGCCGTGACGGTGTCGATGGCGGTGACATTCGCGTCGGCCAGCCGCGACAGGAACGCCTTGTACCCGGCCTGGGCGAGCGCCTTGTCATAGCCGTAATCCGCCGCTTCGGGCGGCAGGTGCTCCGGCATCGCGAGGCTCTTGGTCGGAATCGGCACGTAGATCAGCTTGGTGCCCCTCTCGGCCAGCACCCGCGACAGCGTGCCCACGGTTTTCGCGGCCGCCGCAGAGAGCGGGTGATAGGTCCGCATGTTGAGGTTGAGGCGGTAGAAAAAGCCGTCGCTGCCTTCGAGAACCGGCAGGTTATCCGCCGTGGCGAGCCCGTGGCAGTCATAGGCCGACTTCTGCTGTGCCAAGGCCGATCCGGTCCCGGCGGCCAGCAACCCGGCGGCAAGTGCGAGTGAACGGAGTATCATTGCGTTTCCTTCTCGGTATCGTCGGAACGGGCGTCGAGCTGCGCGAGGATCGACTTTGCGGCCGTGCGCGTGCCCAGTTCATCCGCGTCCGAAGCGGCATGGGTGAGGATGGAATGCAGACGTTCGGGCGCGACGAGGTCCGGGTTCTGCAGGGCCTTGGAGCCGATCTGGATCGCTGCGGCGCCGTCGCCGGACTCGGCCAGCTCTAGCAGCAGGTCGCGGGCACGCTCGGGATGGTAGCCGAAGGGCTTGCCGGACTCGTAAAAGCCCGTCAGCGCCTCGCGCGCCTTGGTGTAGCCCTGCACCGCCAACGTCCGGATCGCGTTCTCGAGATGGTGGAGTCGCTTGTCCGAGACGTCGAGATCGGGCCGCTCGAGGATGCGGATCAGCGGCCCCAACGCGTAGTCGCGCCCGGTGAACACCGCAGAGGCGTAATAGAGCGCCGCGTCTCCGACGACGCTCGGATCGTCGAGCGCCATCAGCCGGTTGGCATAGCGGAACGCGGCCAGCCCGTCGCCCGCATCCGCGAGCGCGCGCATCTCGGCAAAGCTGAGATGCTGGTCGTGCAGCATCCGCTTGCGGTCGTGCTGCAGCTTCCAGGTCGGCAGGTCGGCGGTCTCGGTGACGCGGTCGTCGATCACCGCCTGCCCGAACACCGGTCCGGCCAATACGACCGCGAGCAGGCCCGCCATGGTCGTCGCAAGACGCGGATCACGCATTTCCGGCCTCCTTTCCGTCGATGTATCTCGGCTCGCCGAGATAGCGGATCGGGAATTCCCAGATCACCCGCGCGGGCGGCGCATCGTCCAGTTTCGGCTCGGACAGGAACGCGTTCATCGGTTCGATCGGGCCGCGGCCTTCCTCGGCGAGGTTAAGGATGTCGCGCCCCAGCGCGATCTTGAGGGCGGGCACGAAGCTCCAGGACTTGTTGGCGCTGTAGCTCGTGCCGACCAGAACCGTGTCGATCGGCGCATCGTCGGAGGCGAAGATGCCCTTCTTTTCCGCGCCTTTCTCTTCGGCGACATAGGGCGTCACCCGCTCGGGGCCAAGCCCCACGCTCGGCGCGAAATCGTCGGTGGTGACGAAGGACACCAAGTCCCCCATGAACTCCTTGGGCCGCGCCGGGACCTTCTTGAACACCGTGTCGCCATGGGAAATCTTGCCCGATTGCGCCACGGCCTTGGCCACCCTCGCAGCCCCCTGCGGGGTCCAGTGCGTGTCGCGCGTCAAGAAGACCGGATCGGGCCCGGCATCGGCCAGCGCGGGCCGGGTATCGACGGTCGTGACGCCCTCATCGGTCAGCGCCGCGCGGAAGGCGCGATACTGGTCCTCCATCGCCTGCCCCGCCTGTTCGCCGCCGTGGTCGCGGTAGATGTCGATCTTCGCGGGCACCGGCACGACGACGAGCTTGGTCCCCAGCGCGTTGAGCTGCGCCTTGACGTCGGCGACGACCCCGGCGGCGGTCTTGATCTCGGACGGCGTGGCGCGATCGAATTCCTCATCGGTGAAGAGCCAACCGTCATCGCCCGCCGTCACGCCGTCACGGCCTTCGCCGATCAGCTCGTAGCGCGCAGCCCCGATCAGGCCGACCGCAGTCTTGCGGTGCGGCTGCGCCTTTCCGTAGAGCGCGCCGAGCGACGTCGCAGCCTTGCCGCTCACGAAGTCGCCCTTGACCGTTCCGGGCAGCCCCTTCTCGAAGATATCCACGTTCACGAACAGCGCGTAGCCGAGGAACAGGATCGGCACGCTGGTGCGTATGGCTTTCAGCATCATCTGCATGGGTCCGGTCCTTCAGAATTGGAAATAGAGGAAGGGCGAGAAGCTTTGCTCGGCCAGCTTCAGGATGGTCAGCGTCGCCAGCACGGTGACGGCCATCGGCGGCACGATGGCGCTCGTGGCGGTCAGCGTGCCGTCAGGGCGCGGCGAGAGCGGGCCGTCGACCATACGGGCCAGCCAGGGCTCGAGGATGGCGACGCCGATCGCGATGACGAGCACCGCGACGCTTTCGCCGGTGATCTCGAAGGCGGCATCCGGCGACAGCCCGATCCCGTTGGCCCCCAGCATGCCGGCGAAGACCTGTCCCGCCTCGACGATCGAGGTGGCGCGGAAGATCACCCAGCCGATGAGCACGACCAGAAGCGTGCGCAGCAGCGCCGCGGTGGAGCGCGACTTGACCCAGCCGGAATAGCGTTCCCACATCAGCCAGCCGCCGTGCCAGGTGCCCCAGATCACGAAGGTCCAGGCCGCGCCGTGCCACAAGCCACCCAGCACCATCACCGTCATCAGGTTGACGTAAGTGCGTGCCGGGCCGATGCGGTTGCCGCCGAGCGGAATGTAGAGATAGTCGCGCAGCCAGACCGACAGCGAGATGTGCCAGCGCCGCCAGAACTCGGTGATCGAGCGCGAGATATAGGGCGTGTCGAAATTCTCGATGAAGCGGAAGCCCAGCATCATGCCCAGCCCGATCGCCATGTCGGAATAGCCCGAGAAGTCGAAGTAGAGCTGCATCATGTAGGCGATCGCCCCGCCCCATGACAGCGTCAGCGACGGATCGGGCGTCGAGAAGGCGAGATCGGCCAGAGGCGCCACCGCATCGGCCAGCAGCACCTTCTTCGCCAGTCCGACGAAGAAGCGCATCATGCCGTCCGAGAACATCTCGACCGAGTGGGTGCGGTGCCGGAACTGATGCGCGAGATCCTTGTAGCGCAGGATCGGCCCGGCAATGAGCTGCGGGAAGAGCGCGATGAAGGCCGCAAAGTCGAGCGGGTGCACGTCATCGGGCGCATCGCCGCGATAGGTATCGACGATATAGCTCACCGACTGGAACACGTAGAACGAGACGCCGATCGGCAGAAGGATCTGCCAATGCACGCCGATGGCGTCGGGCGTGGTCCCGAACAGCGCGGTCAGGCTGTCGATGAAGAAATTGAAATACTTGAAGAAACCCAGCACGGCTAGGCAGCCGGCGACGCCGATGCCGGTCCATATCTTCGCCATCCGCACATTCGCGGCATGGCGGATCGCCCGGCCGGTGAGCCAGGTCCAGGCGGTGGTGCCGACGAGCAGCAGCAGGAAATCCACCCGCCACCACGCGTAGAACACGTAGGAGACCGCGAGCAGCGTCAGCGACTTCCAGCGGCTCGGCGTCAGATAATAGAGCGCGAGCGCCAGAGGCAGGAAGAGAAACAAAAAGGTTTCGGATGAAAAGACCATCAGGTAGCGCCCTCTCCGGAACAGGTGTCAAAAGCTGCGCGCGCGGCATCGCGGCGCAGAGGTGCGGGATCGAGCGCGCGCACGCCGGAGACGCTGAGATCCCCCGCGCCGCCATCAGCGCTCGCGCGCAGGAAATCGGGCGTCAGCGCGTCGAGATCGCCCGACAGAAGCCGGGGGCGCTGATCCGTGAAATCGTTGTCATGCAGGCGCAGGTCGGCAAGGCCGGTCGCGCGGATGCCCATCCGGTTGCCCGCAAAGCGGCTGTCGGTGATCAGCACCCGCGTTTCGGGGCGCTGGCGGTCTATCATCAGTCCGGGGCCTCTATTGTCGGCAAACCGGCTCTCGTTGAAGATCGTCGTGCCCGCACCGCGCTCGGCGAAGCCGGCGCCTTTGTTTCCCGAGACCTCGATCCGGTCGAAGAGAACGCAGGTCGCGCCTTGCGCCATCGTCGCGCCGGAACCGTCGAAGCCCCGCACGGCGACATCGCGAAGCTGAAGCGCGCGGCTGTTGTCATCCACGCGCATGCCCTTGCCCTGCCCGCCATCGAGCGCGACATTGACGAGCCGCATTTCGGAGACGCCCGAAAGGTGCAGCGCCTGCTCGCCCCCGGTATCGCGGACGGTCAGATCGGTGATCGTGCCCCCGTCGATATCGCGCAGCATCAGGCCGCTGCCCCGCGCGTCGGCAATCTCGGTATCGGTGAGGTTCACCCCGTCGAGATCCTGCAGGACGACGCCGCGCAGATCAGTGAAACTGTTCCCGGTCATCGCGGCCGGGCTGCCGAAACTGAGCAACCCGCGCCCGCCGAGAAACAGTCCGGCGCTATAGGCCCGGTCGCCATAGCCGAGGCCGGTCAGCGTGGCATCTTTCAGCGACAGGCTCTGCGGTCCGAGTGCTGCGACAAAGGGGCGGAACCCCGCAATATCGGGATGCACGTCGGGGCCCGCGGCGATGGTGGCGTGATCGACGTCGAGTGCGCCGAAAGAGATCAGGTAGCTGCCCTCGCGACGCGAAAGGTCCAGCCGATCGCCCTCGGACAGCGAAAGCGACGCGCCTTTCAGCACCACGATGGGCATCGAGGCCACAAACCGGTCATCCTTGCGGATCAGCGCATCGGGATGGCCGGAATCCGCCAGCAGGTCGTCGAGCATGGCCAAGGTCACATCGCCCTGGTTGAGGTAGATCGCCGAGCCGCCGCCCGGCGTATCGCCCAGAAGCTCCGTGTCGATTTCGACCCCGGCCCCGGCGGCAAGCTGGGTCAGCGCCAGGCGCACGTTGGACACCGACGCGCTGACCGCCTGCTGAGCAGCCGCCGGCGCGGTGAGCGCCAGCGCCAGCCCGCAGGACAGGCCAAGACAACGCAGGTGTTCACTCACGTGCATCGCGCGTTTCCTTCGATGTCTCTTCGGCCTCGTCTTCCGAGAGGTCGATTTCGTAAAGGCTCAGCGCCCCGTCGCCGGTGTTCCAGACCTCGACCGACGAGCCGGGGCTTACGTTGATGCTATGACCCTGGCTGCAGGCATGGGTCGGCCCGCCGTTCTTCCAGTGGCCGCGACCGCTCGACACAGCGAGCAGCTTTCCACCCGGGGTCGGCCCGCGGAAGGTCGCGGTCTCGCCCGCGTCGAGGGTGAGACGCGACACGGCGGGGAAGGCCTCGCCGCCCTGCCCGATATCTTCGGTTGCGACCTCGGGATGGCGCGCCACTTCGCTGCGGTTCTGGGCCTTGAGCTCGGCGACGGCGTCTTTCACCTTCTGGGCGTTGCTGTGATTGGTCACGAGGAGCGCGTCGGGCGTGTCGACGACGATCACGTCCTCCATGCCGATCACGGTGACCAGCTTGTCGCCCGCGCGGATCAGCGAGTTGCGGCAGTCGAGGGTCAGGGCCTGTCCGGTCGAAACGTTGCCGTCTTCGCCCTTGGGGCTGATCGAATGGATCGCGGTCCAGGCCCCGACGTCGTCCCAGTCGACCTCGACGGGGGCGACGGCGACGCGGTCGGAGCGTTCGAAGATCAGCCGTTCGGTCGGCTCGTTCGCGGCCTCGGCGAAATGCGCGCCGTCGAGGCAGAGGCCGGTTTCGGTCTTTTTCGCGCCGTCGAGCGCGGCCAGAACGGCGGCCAGCGTCGCCGGGTCGTATTTCTCGAATTCCTCGATCAGGACGTCGGCGCGCATCAGGCTGATGCCCGACGCCCAGAACGTGTCGCCCGATGCGACGAGCCGTTGGGCTTTCTCCAATTCGGGCTTCTCGATGAAACTGGTGACCTCGTGGAGGCCTTCCTGGCCATCGACCAGCGCGCCGCCGGAGATATAGCCGAACCCGGTCTCGGCATATTTCGGCACCACGCCGAACAGCACGATCCGGCCCTGCTGCGCGCCCTCGCGCATCTGCTTTACGACCGTGTTCATGTCGCCTTCGATCTTGTGATCGGACGGCAGGACCAGAAGCAGCGCCTCGGGATCCTCTTCCGCCAGCGTCAGGGCAGCGGCGAGAACCGCGGGGCCGGTATTGCGGCCCATCGGCTCCCCCAGAAAGCGCCCGGTGACGCCGATCTCGGCCAGCTGATCGCGCACCAGACCCTCCTCGGAGGCGGCGGCGACCAGCAACGGGTCAGCGAAATCGTCATCGAGATGGCGCGCCACGGTGCTTTGCAGGAACGTCGGACCGCCATTGCCGTCGATGGACTGGAATTGCTTGGGCTGGGCGACGCGGGACATCGGCCACAAGCGGGTCCCCATCCCTCCAGACAGAACTACGGGATTAACGACACTATTCATGACTGGTCTCCAATTGCTTTGATACTACGGGTAAAGGCGCGCGCTTCTCCGAGCGCGTCGCGGGAAAGGCTGCCCCAATCGACCCCGAAGGCATCGCGGCTGACGCTGAGCGCGGCGACCTGCCCCGCCTCGTCGGGCGAAAGGTCGATCGATGGGACGAGATTGGCGCGCACCAGCCCGTCGGAGCCGACAGCGCCCGGCGCGCGGAACCCGTCGCCGAGGGTCGCACGGAATTCGGTCCCGTCAGGCAGGGTCACGTTGACGCCGCCGGTCTGCTGCACTTCGAACAAAAGCTCCTGCGGCAGGCGCGCCTCGATGACCAGCGGCGCATCCGGAGCGGAGATCTCGAAGAGCGGCTCGCCGGCAAGAACGGTGCTGCCCTCGGCCACGGAAATCGGATGGACGGTGCCTTTGGTCGGCATGGCGATCGAAAGCGTCTCCCCGTCCACCGTGTCGAGCGCGAAGAGCACATCGCCCGGACCGGCATCGGGGTTGATGAAGCTGATCTGACCGTCGGCGGTCGCCCGGATCGTCTGGCCCTGCGCGACCACGCGGCCCGGGGCGGCGATATCGGTCGTGAACAGACGCGCTTGCATCAGGCTGACGGCCAGCGCGATGAGCGCGACGCTCAGGGCAAGCACGACGAGCGTGCCGAACGCGCTGCGCAGCCGCTTGCGGAACCCGGGCTTCGGCGCCGCTCCGGTGCCGCCCTTGGGTTGCGCGAGCGATCCGCTGCGGATCAGCCCGCCGGAGCTGGTCAGGTCACCCGAGATATAGTCATTCAGGATTTGCCGCAGCTGCGGCGAGTGATCGCCCGTCGGCTCGGTGAAGACCAGTACGCTGGAATTGTCGCCTTCCACCATGACCCGCGCGGTCGGCACGAGCGCCACCTGAAAGCCGGGAAAGTCGAAGATCAGGTGGACGATCTTTTCCGTGCCGTCGATCCGGCGGTCTATCAGGCCCGAGACCTGCGCCTCGGTCAGCGACAGACCGTCGCCTGCGTAGCGCCGTCCGTCGATGACCGCGGAAAACGGGATATCGATCAACGGGTGTTCGTTTCCGGCCGAAAGCGGCGCCGGTGAAGTATCGGGGGCGTGTGTCATGGTGCGTCCTGTCGGTCGTTTAGAGAAGTCCGGTCGAGAGCGCCGCGGCGAGGGTTAGCCACCCCAGCGCAAGGACCTGCATGTAAGTGGAAGTGGCCGAGCGCAGCCGCGCTCCGAGAGGCATGCGCGCCGCGGCTTTCTTGGCGGCCTGGCGCGTCCATTTCTGCCGGTCGAGACGGAACAGGGCCGAGCTCTTGACCGACGCGCCGAGGATCTGGCCGAAGTAGAGCAGCGGCGCGTAGATGATCGGGAAGCCGCCGCCCCGGAAGGTCGAGAGCATCCAGCAGAAGACGTAGCGGGTGAACATCACCCAGGCGATGTAGGCGGGGATCACCGCGGGCGTCGCGAAGAGCGCGGTCAGCGCGATCGAGATCGGCCCGAACAGCGTCGTCCAGATCGACACGCGCTGGTCGAGGATCGACCACCAGGTGAAGAACCCGATCCGCGACGGGCCCAGCGCCACCGCGCGGCCATTGGTGCGCAGCATGTTGCCGAACCACCGCTTCATCAGCGCCACGGCGCTTTCGACGAAGCCCGGCATCGGCTGCTCCTCGTAGGAGACGCAGCGCACGTCGGGCAGATAGGTCATCCGGTAGCCGCGGCTCAGCAGCCAGAACCAGGTCGATTTGTCGTCGCCGGTCAGGAAGTTGATCCGACCGAGCCGCCAGTGATCGATATGGTCCGACTGAACCTGTCGGATGAAGCTCGGGTCCACCGCCAGGTCGGCGCGGAAGACGGACATCCGGCCCGTCAGCGTCAGCACCCGGCCGCCGAACGCCATCGAGGACATCATCATCTGGCGCTGCATGAAGCGCAGATCGAACCAGTTCCGAAAGAGCCAGTCATCCGGGATCTCGACGGATTCGTCGGTGGTCAGCGCCCCGACCCGTTCGTCGGTGAAGAAGGGCGCGGAGCGCTCGACGATGTCTGCTGGCACGGCGCTGTCGCCATCGACGAACAACATGATGTCCTCGCGTCGCGGGGCCTCGCGCTGCATCAGCCGCAGCGAGCGGGCGATGGCGTCGCGCTTCCCCGTTCCCGGGATCTGGTCGATGATGAAGCGCACCTGCGGCATGTCGTGCCTGCGCGCCTCGAAGAGATCGCGCAGCACCCTGAGGTCGGCGCCATCCACCACCGAGGCGACGATGGTCGCGCCGCCGGGCGAGCGGCGGGCCGCCTCGAAGATCGAGCTGTAGACGCGGCTCGTGACGCCCGGCTCGATCTTGTAGGTCGTGACCATGAAATACGCGTGCGCCGGAACGGGGCGGCGCGCATAGGCGGCCTCGGCCCGCGCGCGGCGCCGGGGATAGAGCACCCGGACATAGGCGGTCGCGCGCAGGAAGTTCAGTGCCGCCCATCCATACCGCCACAGGCCGATCACCCCGAGCACCACGATGGCACTATCGGCGGCAGCCAGGCTGGTGTCGCGCACGGCAAGGCCCAATGCGACGAAAGCCGCGATATAAATGAGATGACCCAGCATTGCGGATTACCAGCAGATGCCCTGATAGCCAGCGTCGCTGACGAGGTTCGGGTCGATGCGGCCGAGATCCACCACGCGGCGGTTCCCCAGCGTCTCCTTCAGGCGGGCGGTCACCTCGGGATACTTGTTGCCCACGACGATGACCTCGCTGTCTTCGATCAGACGGTCCAGATCGTCTTCCATCCGTTCGAAGAGGTCGGGCACGACGGCGTTGCCGCGGCCGGCGGCGCCGGGATCGTTGGCGAAGGCTGTGGCGACATAGGGATCGTAGATGCGCACGTCCTGACCGCTTTCAATCAGCCGCGCGGCCAGGTCGGCCAGCGGGCTTTCACGCAGATCGTCGGTGCCCGACTTGAAGCTTACGCCGACGAGACCGACGGTCTTCTTCGAAGCGGAGCGCACCATGGCCTCGGCGCGCTCTATCTGCGCCTCGTTCGCCTCGAGAATGGCGTTCAGAAGCGGCGTCGCGACGCCCGATGTCTCGCCCACCGCCTTGAGTGCGCGCACGTCCTTGGGCAGGCAGGAGCCGCCGAAGGCGAAGCCGGGACGCAGGAAGGCCGGCGACATGGCGACCTTGGTGTCGCTGCACAGGACCGCCATCACCTTCTGACCGTCGAGGTCGTTGGCCTTGGCGATGTTGCCGATCTCGTTGGCGAAGCTGATCTTCGCCGCGCGCCAGCTGTTCGAGGTGTATTTCACCATCTCGGCGGTGCGAATATCGACCTTGTTCATCTCGCAGGGAAGATCCTGGTTGATCTCGGTCAGGACCTGTTCGGTCTGCGCGTCGAGGCTGCCGAACACGATCAGGCCGGGATCGGCGTAATCCTCGATCGCGGTGCTTTCGCGCAGGAATTCCGGAAAGTAGCCGACGCCGAAATCGCGCGCTGCGAGCTTGCCGGAGGCGCGTTCGAGCGTGGGAATGCAGATCTCTTCCATGGTGCCGGGGACGATGGTCGAGCGCATGATGACCGTGTGGCGGTCTGGCTTGTTGGCGATCGCCTTGCCGATGTCCTGACAGACGGAGACCACGAAGGTCAGACCGACCGAGCCGTCGGGCGCCGAAGGCGTGCCCACGCAGACGAAGGAGGCGTCGGTCTTCGCGACGGCCTCCGCCGCGTCGGTCGTGGCCCTGAGCCGACCGCTCGCAGCCATCTCGGCCACCAGCTCGTCGAGCCCTTTTTCAACGATGGGCGCGCGGCCCGCATTCAGTCCATCGACCTTGCTCTCGTCGAGATCGACCGCAATCACTTCGTGGCCGTCACGAGCAAGGCAAGCCGCTGACACGACGCCCACGTAGCCGATCCCGAAAACACTGATCTTTGCCATAATTCTTTTCCTTCTCCCCTCGAAACGGGCGAATCGAAACGTGTAATGGGCAGGGGTACCGCCCGGTTCGACCCAAGGGATAAAGGAAGATTCGCAGCCCTTTCAGTCGGGAATACGGGCGAAGAGCGGAGGAATTTCGGAAAGGGGTCGGGAGCTTCCTGACCCCCCGTGTGGGGCAAAAACCCACCCGGGAGGTCGGACGGGCTCAGACGAGCCAGCCCCGCGCGCTCGCCATCCGGATCAGCGCGGGCCGGTCCGCGAGGCCAAGCTTGTTCATGCCACGCGCGCGGTGGCTGTCGACGGTCTTTCGGCTGAGGCCGATCTGGTCCGCGATATCGCTGTTGGAATAGCCTTTGGCCCAGAGCCGCAGCACATATTCCTCGCGCTCGGTCAGCGCCTTGCCCTCGGTGGGGCCCGGCATCTCGCCCTCGGCGGAGCGCGAAAGACCGCGGTCGACCAGGCTGCCGCCCGCAAGGGTGACGCGGATCACCCGCATCAGCGCGGGGCCCGAGATCGATTTCGCCACGACGGAGCTGAAGCCGATCCGCATGCAGAAGCTGACAAGCTCCTTTGTCGGCTGCGACGCAACGGCGATCAGCGCCAGCGAGGGACAGGCGGCCAGCATCTGCGGGACCAGATCTTCAAGGTTCGGTGTAAACTGCGGATCGATAAGGAGAACATCCCAGTCGGGATCGCGCAGGCGTTCTATGTCGGTGGCAGAAAGCGCGTCGCCATGCGTCCCCGTGTCGTCGAATGTCGACGCCGCGAGGTCGAGCACCGCTGA
Organism: Thioclava sp. F42-5; assembly: GCF_002213195.1. Taxonomy (NCBI): domain Bacteria; kingdom Pseudomonadati; phylum Pseudomonadota; class Alphaproteobacteria; order Rhodobacterales; family Paracoccaceae; genus Thioclava; species Thioclava sp. F42-5. Next base: position 57,095 of record NZ_NBNZ01000006.1, on the reverse strand, counting down.
CGCGAAAATCGGACTTTGGTCGGCCACGCCGATCCGGATCGGACTAACGCTTCGCATCTTCCACTAGACCCGGTTACACCGCCCAGGCGTTGCGCCGCGCAAAGGTTTCGAGTTCGCGCGCGCATGTGAGACCCATCTTTGACAGGGCGCGGTACTTATGCGTCTCGACGGTCTTGCCGCTGATCAGAAGGTCGTTTCCGATGGCGCGACAGCTCTTGCCGTCGACGAGCCCGCGCACGACCTCCCGCTCCCGGCTGGTGAGGGCTTCGGTGCCGACCAGAATGGGCGCGCTGGAATCGCTGCGCGCTTCGGCATAGCACCCGTCGACATACAGACTTCCCATGGAGACCGAGAAAACCGCGTCGATGAGCATTTCGATATTGCCGCTGCGGGAGACGACGCCGTCGTAATCCGACTGCAGACACTGGCGCGCGATCTCGAGTGCAGTTTCCGGCAGGTAGGCGATTGCGGCGACCGGACCGGCGGCCTCGCGGACGGCGCTCAGGGTCTCGGCAGGGTCCGCAGAGGTCTGGCTCGGGTCGAACACGACCACGTCGCAGGTCTCCATCGGGACGTCCTTCGAGGTCAATGCGGAGGGCACATCTTTGCATTCGCTGACAACCGCGATGCTTCCATCCGCAGCGAAGCTCCGCTCCACAGCATCCGCGAGAATGGCGTTGTCGTCGATGAACAGAACACGGGGGGTTTCGGTTGCGTTCGTGAAGTTGGCCATGTTGAGTTCTCCCGCTCACTTCGGTTAACAGCGAATTTACGGTCCGTTAACAGGTGCTTTGCGGGTTAGTTCCGTCACGACTGACGGTCTTTTCGAGCGCTCAGCGGGAACCTGCCGCCGACTTTCGCGAAGGTTCGGATATTGTTGGCAAAGTTCGTTTCATGGCTCTCGGCGCGTTATCGCCTGAAGATTTTGTGACTACCGTTATGGTTGTATTAATTCCCGAAACTCAACCGAGTTCCCCTGCTATCATCGCGATTTCTCGTTGAGGCGCCTCGTCCGAAACCAGCCCCATCGCGTCAAAACACACGTCGAAAGCGAGGCCCAAAAGAGACTGTGCACGGACGCGTGTGAAAGTCTCCTTCCCGCATGCTCGCGCGGCAGCGTCGTTGCGAGGCCTTCGCGGCGATACGCACGGGGCCTGAATGCACTGTGGCGCTCTTTGCGGGCGCCTATGTCGCTGCGCGACATCGGAGTGACGCTTATGCCCATTTCGAGCTCCGGAATTCGTCGTAGGGGCGAGGCTGTTTCAATCCGGGTACGCGCCCGGTCGCCACGAGGTTCATTTTCCGCCTCGAACTTCCCGGAGGCCATCATGGCACGCCAGACAAAGCTCATCCTCTGCCCCATCAACCTGCGCCACGCCCAGGTCGAACATCATGCCTACATGGAAGCCGTAGAGATGGCGCGGCGGCGCCAAGCCAAGCTGATCGTCGCGACGATCGCGCCCGAGATCGAGCGTAATCTCAACATCTACAACTCCGATACCTATTGGGGCCAGCAGCTGCGCAAGTTCGTCAACGACAATCCCGCCAGCGGGGTGCCCGAGATCGAGATGGTCGTGCGCAAGGGCGCCGTGCATCGTCAGATCGTCAAGCTGGCAGACGAGCGCAAGGTGGACCTCATCGTGATGGAAGCCGCCAACCCGAAGGTGAAAGACTATCTGCTGGGCACCACGGCGTCGCATGTCGTGACCCATGCGGAGTGCTCGGTCTACGTCGTGCGCAGCTAAGGACAGGGCCCGGGATGCGACAGCACACCGGGCAGCGCGCACCCCGCTCCTGCGGCATCCCACGCTTATATTTGGGAAAAGCCCGCGCCTGTCGCGCGGCGGGTCGGACCCGCCCCAATACAGGGGCGGATCCCTTTCTTCTTACCTCTTGGCGGTTTCGCCCGAGGATTGCGCGGGCACCAGCGCGCGCATGATCGAGGGCATGGTGAGGCTGCCCACCGGCTCGCCCCCCATCATCACGCGGTAGCGGCGGTCGAGCGCCCCTTCCGCCTTGGCGATGACGCTCTCGAGGTTGTCGTTGCCGTCGATATCGCCCGACATTTCGCCTTCCGGCGCGCCACGCTCCATCACCGAGCGCACGCGCAGCACGCGGGCGCGGTTGATGTCGGCCACGAAGTCCTCGATGTAGGGATCCGCCGGGTTGAGAAGGATCTCCTGCGGTTCGCCCTGCTGGACCACCCGACCGTCATTCAGGATCACCAGGTGATCGGCGAGCTTGAGCGCCTCGTCCAGATCGTGGGTGATGAAGATGATGGTCTTGTGCAGCTCGGCCTGAAGCTCGAGCAGCAGGTCCTGCATGTCGGTCCGGATCAGCGGATCGAGCGCCGAGAAGGCTTCGTCCATCAGCATGATGTCCGAGTTCGACGCCAGCGCCCGGGCGATCCCCACGCGCTGCTGCATCCCGCCCGAGAGCTGGTGCGGGTGGTGGTCCCCGTAGCCCCCGAGCCCGACACGGTCGAGCCATTTCTCGGCCTCCGCGACATAGTCCGAGGCCGGAAAGCCGCGGGTGGCCAGCGCCATCGCCGTGTTCTCCGCCACCGTGCGGTGGGGCAGAAGGGCGAATTTCTGGAACACCATCGACATCCGCTCGCGCCGCAGCTTGCGCAGCTGCGCCTCGTTATAGTCGAGGATGTTCTCGCCATTGACGAGAACTTCCCCCGCGGTCGGCTCGATGAGCCGGTTGAGGTGCCGGATCAGCGTGGATTTACCCGAGCCCGAAAGCCCCATGATGACGGTGATCTCACCCTCTTTCATGTCCACGTTGATGTCGCTGAGCCCGAGCACGTGGTTGCGCTTCTCGAGCAGTTCCGGCTTGCCCATGCCTGCCTTCACGTCTTCCAGCGCCGCTTGCGGATCCGACCCGAAGATCTTGTAGAGGTGTCGGATCGAGACCTTGATTTCCTTGGTCATGCCTGTCTCCTCACTTGCCGCTCTTGCTGGTGTCGATCCGCGCCAGCGAGGCTTTCGTCACGCGGTCGAGCAGGATCGCGATGATCACGATGCCGAAGCCCGCCACGAGACCAACACCCAGTTCGAGCGACCGGATACCGCGCAGCACGAGCACGCCCAGACCCGGGGCCGAGACGAGCGAAGCGATCACCACCATGGCGAGGCTCATCATGATCGTCTGGTTCACGCCGGCCATGATGTTGGGCAGCGCGAGCGGGATCTGCACGCCGAACAGCTTCTGGCGCTTGGTCATGCCGAAAGCGTCGGCTGCCTCGATCACGTCGGGATCGACCAGTCGGATGCCGAGATCGGTCAGGCGCACCACGGGCACGATCGCGTAGAGGATGATCGCGATACCGTAGAGCTTCGGCTCGGTCACCGAGAACAGGAAGATCAGCGGGATCAGGTAGACGAAGGGCGGCAGCGTCTGCAGCATGTCGAGGATCGGGATCACGGTGCGCTGGAGCCTGTCGCTCCGCGACATCGCGATACCTATGGGCACGCCGAAGAGAACGCATATGAACGCACAGACGAAGATGATCGCCAGCGTCTGCATCGCCGCGTCGTAATGGTTGATGAAGGCGAGGAAGGCGATCGAGACCAGCACGAAGACCACAAGTCTCCAGGACCGCGTGACCAGCCAGGTGATCAGCATCAGGATCGGCACCATCAGCCACCACGGCGTGTTGGTCATGATCCAGAGCATGTCGCGCAGCGCCCAGCTCAGCGGCTGTGTCAGCGGGTCGACGACGGCACGCAGACCGCCACGGATCGCGAGAAATCCGTCTTCGAGGCCCTGCGTCACGTCGCGCGAGGGCGGGATCGCCGCGCAGGCCTTGTTGAGGGCGTCGAGCGAGGGAAAGGGCCAGTTCCACAGGGAGGGGCCTTGCGTCGTGGTGCCGTCGGTCTGTGCGATCAGGTCGGCCATCGACGTCATGCCGCCGCCACCGTCACCGCCAGCCGAGCACCAGTCCTTCAGCCCCACGGCGTTAAAGAAATTCTCGTAAGCTGCCATTGGTTTTCCGGGTCATTGGGGAGGACCCGCCCCATGTTGTTGCGTGATGGATCGAAAAAGGACGGGGCCTGCCTCGGCCCCGTCCAAGGTGTGCGCATCAAGCGCGCGTCACGATCATCCGCCGATCAGCTTCGAAAGCTTCTTCTGGGCGTCTGCGTTGAGCCAGTTCTTCCAGGTGTCCTGGTAGTTCTTGATGAAGTAGACCGCGGTCTCTTCACCCGACGCCTTGTTCTCGTCCTGCCACGCGAGCAGTTTCGACATGGTGTCGGTCTTGAAGCTCATCTTCGAGAAGAACTCGGTCTCGGCCGGGTGGGTCTTCGCGAAGTCGCTCGTCACCGAGGTCAGCACGGGCGCTGCCGGGAAGTCGGAAACCTGCGGATCCTTGGTGTCCTTGTTCTGGAGCTTGTCGAACTTGGCCTTGTCGTAGTCACCAAGCTTGACGCGGGTCATGTCATAGTTGCCCATGACCACGGTCGGGCCCCAGTAGTAGCCGAACCACGGCTTCTTGTCGGCGAAGGCCGAACCGATCGACGAGGCGAGCGTCTGGCCGGAGCCGTGGTTGAACACCTCGATGCCCGAGCTCTTGAGGTCGAGCGCCTTGATCAGGTTGTCGCTCACGACGCGGCAACCCCAGCCGTCCGGGCAGTTGTTGAACGTGCCGCCGACCCAGTCGGGGTGCGCCATCACGCCCTCGATGGTCTTCAGCTCGGGGTGCTCCTTGGCGAGGTAGGTGGGGATCCACCAGCCTTCGACGCCGCCCGGCTGGAGCGTCTTGGCGACGCGCTTGATCTTGCCTTCGCTCTCGAGCTTCTTGTAGGCGTCGCCGGCCGAGTTCAGCCACAGGTTGGTGACGACGTCGGGGCGGCCGTTTTCGGCGATCGAGGTGATGGCCGGGATGGTGTCGGATTTGACCAGGCTGGTGTTACAGCCGTAGCCTTGGTCCAGCATGAATTTCGCGATGTTGGTGGTGACCTCGGCAGCGGCCCAGTTCATCTGGGCGATCGAGATGTCGCCGCACTGCTCGGCAGCGCGGGCAGTCCCGGTCTGAGCTGCAAAACCGGTCACAATTGCAGTCGCACCGGCGACCGCGAGAAGTGTCGTCTTCCGCATGTGTTTTCCTCTCATCCGTTGGATTGTTTGCGATCGTTGTCGGACCGCATTCGCTTTGCGCGTGATGAGACCGCCTGACCTCCCCGCACGGGCGTGTTTTCCCACCCGGAGGAGCGTCTCGGCCCATCGTCGACCATCAGGTTGCGCAATGCACGCGAATGCGCCCGCTCGACGATTGCCGCAAAACCTAGCCTCCACGGCCCCGATCAGCAATCGTCCGCCGGTAACATTAATTTGAGAAAAGCGTCACGGAACCCAATGATTATTGAGAAAAATTATGTAAACGCCGCCGCTTGCCCGACCTTCCGCCAGTACAACAGCCCGATCGCCAAAAGGCATCGGACTGCCGATTTCGGTGCCTTTGAACGGCGAGCTAAGGCCTGCGCCCTGCCCTGCGGCCCGGGATGAGCGCCCGGGCGCGCGGTTTCAGACCGCCATGCCATCGGCGTCGAAGAACACCGTGCGGTCGGCCTCGAAGGCCAACCCAGAGACATCGCCCGGGCGCAGGTCGGTATCGCCCGCGACGCGCACATTGATCGCGCCCAGCGGTCCGCAATCGAACAGGATGAACGTATCGGCGCCCAGGAATTCCACCACATCGACGCGACCGTCGCATTGCCCCTCGCCTTCAGCCACGAGCGAGATATGCTCGGGCCGGATACCAAGCTGCGTGGTCTGCGGCGCGGGACAGGCCCCGCTGCGCCCGCCTTCGAGGCTGTAGCGACCATCCGTGACCGCGCAGGGCATCACGTTCATCTTCGGGCTGCCGATGAATTGCGCCACGAACAGGTTCGCGGGCTTCTCGTAGAGCTCGCGCGGGGTGCCGACCTGCGCGATCTTGCCATATTCCAGCACCACGATCCGGTCCGCCAGCGTCATCGCCTCGACCTGGTCATGGGTGACGTAGATCATCGTGCGCTTGAGATTGCGGTGCAGCCGCGCGATCTCAAGCCGCATCTCCACGCGCAGCGCCGCATCGAGGTTCGACAGCGGCTCGTCGAAAAGGAACGCGGTCGGGTCGCGCACGATCGAGCGCCCGATTGCCACGCGCTGACGCTGGCCGCCAGACAGGTCCTTGGGCCGCCGGTCGAGGAAGCTCTGCAGTTTCAGGATGTCCGCAGCCTCGTCGACCTTGGCGCGCCATTCGCCCTGCGGCGCCCCGGCCATCTTGAGCGAGAAGCCCATATTCTCGGCCACCGACATATGCGGGTAGAGCGCGTAGGACTGGAACACCATCGCGAGGCCGCGTTTCGAGGGCGGCTGATCGGTGACGTTCGCGCCGTCGATCTCGATCGCCCCGCGCGAGGTATCCTCGAGCCCGCCGATCATCCGCAGAAGCGTGGACTTGCCGCAGCCGGACGGGCCCACGAAGACGACGAATTCGCCATCCTTGATCTCGAGGTCGATCCCCTTGATGACCTGCACCTCGCCGAACCATTTCTCGACACCGTTTAACGTGATCGAACCCATGTCAGCCCTCCTTGCCGGCCCAGGCGAGCCAGACGGCCGCCGTCCAGGTGAATGCCTTGCCGCCCGCAGCCGCGCCCGTCATCGGGTCGAAATACTCGACGAAACCGTAGCGCCCGATCACCTCGCGAGTGCGCTTGCGGACCTCTTCGCCAAGCGTGACGCCCCGTTCCGAGGCGCCCTCGCCGATCATCATGTTCATCATCCCCCAGGTCGGGCCGCGCCAGTAGCGCTTCGCGTCGAAGCGCGGATCGAACGGCGCGAGCGAGGGCACGCCATAGGGCGCGGCATCTAGCACGCGGGCGAGGTGTTGCTCCATCTGCGGCGCGTCGAGCCCGCCGAACCAGCACAGGAAGGAGGCGTTGGTCAGCGCGTTCGACCAGATGCCGTTGTTGCAGTTGTAGCTGTCGTAGAAGCCCATGCCGGGGTTCCACAGCGCCTGAGCACCGGCCTCCAGTTCGGCCAGCTGCGCGGCCATGTCGCCGGTGTCGAGATCCTGCGCCTCACCTGCCGCAAGAAGGTCGCGCAGGCCCCGCATCAGGATGAAATGCATGGTCGGATCGGCCACCTTGAACGGGTTGTCCTCGGCGACCTTGGCATCGTCCCAATCCAGCGCCTTGGCACGCTGCACCAGCCAGATGTAACGGTCGTAATCGTATTTCGTGGGCCGCATCGAGGCGTCGACATGCTGGGTGTCGCGGCGCTCGTAATAGCCCACGTCCTGCGGGTCGATCTTGCTCATCGCGTCGTCCCAGTCCGGCGCATTGTCGCGGCCGGATTCCCACGGATGGATCACGAAGATCGCGCCCTTCTCGTCACGGCGCCATTTCAGGAACCACTCCGCCCATTTGCGCATCTTCGGATAAAGGGCTGCGAAGCGAGCTTTCCCCGCCTCCGGATCGGCCGCCAGAAGCCGCGTCGCGAAGCTGAGTGCCACGGGCGGCTGGGTGATGCCCGAGGACGCGATCGGCCCGTTGCAACCCCAGACGTCGGGACCGGGGAAATAGCCCGGATCGGGTTTGTGGAAGATGATATGGGGGACCATGCCGCTGTCCCATTGCCCGGTGAACAGCGTCTCGATTTCCTGCCAGGCGCGGTCCAGGTCGAATTCGGCGAAACCGAGACTCGCAAAGGCGCTGTCCCAGTTCCACTGGTAGGGATAGAGGCCATCGGTCGGCACGGTATAGCCGCCCCGGTCGTTCTGCGTAAGGATTTCGCGCGCCGCAGCGTCCCGGTCGGAGAAATCGGTGGCGGCCACAGTTTCGGTCATCATGTCTTATCCTTTCACCGCGCCGGCCGTCAGGCCGCGGGTCATGAAACGTTCGAGCCCGAGGAACAGCGCCATGATCGGCACCGTCGCGATGACGGCGCCCGCCATCAGGTGCTGGCGCGGGATCTCGGAGGAGTTGAGCGAGGCGATGCCTCGCGTGAGGGTGAATTTGCTGGGATCGTCGAGCAGCATGAAGGCGAGCAGGAACTCGTTCCACGCGATCATGAAGACATAGAGCCCGACCGAGGCCATCGCGGGCAGCGCCAGCGGCAGCGTGATCTTCCAGATCACCTTGAGCCGCGAGAGCCCGTCCATCAGCCCCGCCTCCTCGACCTCGACGGGGAGGCCGCGGAAATAGCCCTGCAGCATGTAGAGCGCGACGGGAATAGTGGTGACCGGATAGATCATCACGATCCCGAGGATCGAGTTGCGCAGACCCACCATCGAGTAGGCGATGTAGATCGGCAGCGCGAGCACGATCATCGGCACCATGTAGATCAGCAGGATACCGCGCGAGAACACTTTCTGCCCACGGAAGCGCAGCCGCGCCACCGCATAGGCGCCGGGCACCGAGAACAGCAGCGTCAGCAGCACGGTCAGCACCGAGACGTAGAAGCTCGTCCAGAGGTAGCGGCCGAAATGGAACCGCGTCATCAACTCGTAATAGCTGTCGAACAGGTGCCAGCCCCGGCTCAGGTCGATCGAGAAATCGAGCGGGTTGAGCATCAGCTGCTGCTGCGACTTCATCGAGGTCATGACCATCACGTAGAACGGGATGACCACGATCGCGGTGAAGAAGATGTAGCCGAAACCGGTCAGGAAGCGGATCACCGCATCCTCGAACTGGTGGCGGGTGAGCGCGCCGAATTGCAGCTCGCGCAGGATCGAGTTGAGCGGGATCGACACCGTGCCCGCGAGCACAACGCTGAGGACGACGCGCCAGACAAAGTTGAAGCTTTCGTCGAATTGCAGCGCGCCGAGGCCGATGGCCATCAGCACCAGCGCCACGACCACCGCCACCGCATCCGCAGCCCAGCGATTGGCGATGCGCACGCGGGCAAACCCGGTCGCAAGCCCGAGGATCAGCGAGCCGATCAGCGCAGGCTTGGCCGCAGCCCCGGTGGCGAAGGAAATCGCGACCCCCAGCGTGACCGACATGACCAGCGCCCAGAGCGCTCCGATGATCGGCCCGGCGAGATAGCCTTTATGCAGGATTTTCATAGCCCTTCCTCCCGGCTCATGGTGCGGAAGAACAGCCCCGAGAAGACCAGAAGGCAGGCGAAAATCACCACGGCGACCGCGGCACCCGCACCGATATTCGACACCGCGAAAGCCTGTTCGTAGACATTGACCGTCAGGACCCGCGTGCCGGCATTACCGCCGGTGAGCAGGAAGATGTCGTCGAACTTGTTGAAGGTCCAGATGAAGCGCAGCAGGAACAGGACCGAGAGGATCCCCAGCAGCTGCGGCATCGAGAGATACCAGAATTTCTGGAACGGCGAGGCCCCGTCCATATCCGCCGCTTCGTACATATCCGTGTCGATGCTCTGCATCCGCGCGAGGATGAAAAGGAACGAGAGCGGGAAATAGCGCCAGATCTCGAACACCGTCACCATGATCAGCGCGAGCGGCTTGGCCCCGAAGAAGTTGATCGCGCCTTCGCTCACGCCCATCTGCACCAGCAGCGCGTTGGCGGAGCCGGAATAGGGATCGAAGAGCGTGATCCAGGTGAAGGCCACCGCGATCACCGGGGCCACATAGGGAAACAGGTAAAGCCCGCGCAGGATACCCTGCCCGCGGAAGCTCTTGTTTAGCAGCAGCGCCGCGAACAGCCCCACGACCAGCGCGCCTAGCGTGCCGAAGACCGTGTAGAACAGCGTGATGCCCAGCACGCTCCAGAACTCGCTGCCCGAAAAGAGCCGGCGGAAGTTGTCGAGCGTGAAGGTGGAATTCGTCAGGACGTTCGAGACGTGACCGGTCGACGTGACCTCGGCGTCGCGCATCGCGCGCTCTGCCGCGCGGGTATCGCCGGTCACCTGCGCATCGACGCGGAACCGCTCGTTCGCGCCGGGTTCGAGCGTGCCGAAATCGCAAGACAGGTCCTGCCCGTCCATCGCGCAGCCCTGAGGCAGATCGCCGGTCAGCGTCACGCCCTCGGGCAGGGTCACATTCAACCCCGCCTTGGTCATCTCCTGCTCGCCCGACGGATTGATCACGCGCAACTCGAGAAGCGGCTGATCGCCCCGCTCGCGCAGCGCCACCCGCGTGCGGATCTCGGCGGGACGCAGATCGCCCAACGTCACCGGCTTCACGGAGATCCAGAAGATCGCCAGCAGCGGCACGATCACGACGAGCGCCACGATCGCGATGGTCGGGAACAGCAGGCCCCAGGCGAGACGCGCTTCGCGACGGGCAAGCGCGCCGCGCCCCTTGGGCGGCGATATGTCGGTCATGACAGTCTCCAATCCATGCAGTCAGAGCGGGCTTCGGCCCCGGGGCAAGGCGCGACCGCCCTGCCCCGGCCAGAGATCGGATCAGTTGATCTTGCCCAGCTCGTCATTCATCTTCGCGACCGCATCCTCGGCCGAGATGTTGCCGTCGATGAAGTCGCGCACAACCCGGTTGATGACCTGGCTGTTGAGCATCTTCGAGGCCAGCGCGAGCTGCCCGTCTTTCACGCCCCAGCGCTGTGCAGTGTCGAGACCCTTGGTGATCTCGTCGACCACGGCCGGATCGTAGAGATCCTTGAGCGGCGCCTTGCGATCCACGCCCACCGGCAGGGTCGCCCAGAGCTTGGTGAACTTCTCCGGATCCGCGTCGGTGCCGCGACGGGTCGGGAACTTGCCCTCGGGCGCGATCGACAGCGTCTGCTCGTAGCCGTCATTCATCGAGTAATCGACGAATTTCTCGGCCGCATCGGTGTCGGCGTCGGCGGTGATGGTGAAGTAACGCAGGTCCGCCCAGCTCGCACCGTCGGGATTCGACGGGCCCGCGAGGTTGGTCACGACGCCAGTATCCTTCGACAGCTCGGTAGAGGTCGGGTCATCGTTGATCATCGGCGGAGCGCTGTCACGCAGGCCGGCCAGTTCGTCGAGGATGAAGGGCGACCACATGATCATCGCCGCCTTGCCCGCGAAATACAGCTCGCGCGACTGCTTCCAGTAGTTCTCGCCGGGCGGGGAAGCGTCGGCCAGCTTCTTGTAGAAGTTCAGCACTTCGACCGTCTTCTTCTCGTCGAGCGGCTTGAAGCCGTCCGGCCCCACCGGCGAGACGCCGTTGGCGAGGAAGATCTGCTCGAGGATCTGGCTCATGTAGTTGTCGTCGACCTTGGTCGCTGCGACGAAACCATACATGTTCGGCGGATCGTTGAGCTTGTCGAGCGCGGCCTCGATCGATTTGAAATCGGTCGGCGGCGCGAGGCCCGCCTTGTCGAACAGATCCTTGCGGTAGAGGATCATCTGCGTCCAGCCATCGACCGGCACGGCGGCATAATCGCCATCGGTCTCGACCATCTTCAGCGCGCCGGGCGCGAAGGTGGCCGGATCGAGCTTGTCGACCACGTCCGAGCTCGCCAGCGTGTCGAGAATGCCCGCATCGGTCCAGGGCAGCACGTTCTGCAGCGGCGTGTAGATCACGTCGGGCAGGTCCCCCGCCGCGAAGGCTGCGGTCGCGCGCTGGTTCAGGTCGCTTTCGGTGACCGGGATCACGTCGACGGTGATGCCGGTCTTGGCCTTGAAGTCGTCGGCCATTTGCTGCTGCTTGGCCAGACGCTCGGGCTGTTCCTCGGTGGTCCAGAACTTGATCGTCTGCGCCTGCACCGCGACGGCGCCCGCCATCAGCGCAAGCACGGTCGAGCCCATCAGCATCGCCGTTTTATGTCCAAGTATCGATTTCATTTACTTTCCTCCCGGTAGATTGCGTTACTCTTATGGGTCGACGGGCGGCCCGTCGGAGCCTCCCGGTTCCAGTTGCGCCGCCACCAGTTCCGTCAGCTCACCGGGCGGCGCACCACGGAGCTGCGCGATCAGCAGCGACGCGAGACGCGCGCCCGCATGCTGGCTGTCGACTGCGAATGTCGTGAGGGGCGGATCGACCATCCGGCCCTCGGGAATGCCGTCATAGGAGATGACCGACAGATCGCGCCCGATCGTCTGCCCCCGCTCGCGCGCCACGTCATAGGCGCCGAGCGCCGTCGCGTCGGTGGAGTAGACGATCGCCGTCGCGGGCTCGGCCAGATCGAGCAACTGGCGCGCGGCCTCTGCCCCTTCCGCGCGGTTCGAGACCTCCATCACCTCGAGCGCGGGATCGAAGGGCAATCCGGCCTCTTCCAGCCCCTTTCGGTAGCCGTCTCGGCGCAACAGCGCGAAATTGTAGCTCGTATGCGACCCGGCGAAGGCGATGCGGCGATGGCCGAAACCCGCCAGACGCGCGACGGCGGCGCGCATCGCCCCCTCGCCATCGACGTCGAACCACGACAGGCCCGGATCGGGCTTGCCGTGACCGGTGCGGCCGAACAGAACGAAGGGCACATGTTTCGATTGCAGGAATTTCACCCTCGGGTCGACGACCTGCGTTCGCGGCAGGATGAAACCATCGACCTTGTGCTCCTGCAGAAGCCGCGTGACCGTGTCCTCCATCTCCTCGCGCGAATTCGACGAGGCGATCGTCAGGGTCCAGCCTTCCAGCGAGGCTTCCTGCGTGATCCCGCCCAGAAAATCCGTAAGGAACGGGCCGTAGCGGTCCGGTGCGTCCAGTTCGAGCACCAGCCCCAGCGCCCGTACCCGCCCCGTACGCACCGCCTGCGCATAGGGCATCGGCGCGTAGCCCATCTCGGCCGCCACCCGCGCCACGCGTTCGCGGGTTTCGGGCGAGATGTCGGAATAGTTGTTGAGCGCGCGCGACACGGTGCTCTTGGTCAGCCCCAGCGCCTGCGCAAGGTCGGAGATCCGAACTCGGCGCGGTGCCGGCTCGGACGGTTTCTTATCGGTGTCGCGAATCTCCTCCATGGCGAGAGACTAGGTCACCGAAACCGATTTCGTAAAGCCGAAACCGGTTTCGAAGCGCGATTTCAGCCTCAAGTCGCCGTGTGCCGCACTGCGGCGTCGCGGGCGCGGATCATTTCGGTTGGGGGCGCGCCGATTTCGAGAAATCATTCAAAACCAAAACCCTAGGAGGCGACTTTAAAGTGAGAGTATGCCGCCGCAGGTTCCGCTCACGTGCCTGCCTTTCGTCGATGACGAAAGCTGACCGTGGAACCGGTGCGCCAGCCAGCGATCACAGCTTGGTGTTGAGGTCGGAAAGCTGTGCAGATCCAATAACACGAAACCAAGCGCTTTCAGGCACCTACAAGGCGACCTTAAACCTAGAGGATAACGTCGCGTGTCCCCGCTTTCTCCTCCTTGCGGCTGAACCAAACCCGGCTCCGGGCCGTTGTCTTACAGGGTAGTCCAGCGCGCCCCCGAGATTTTCGAACAGTTTCCTCAAGGACTGACCAGCATCAGCCTTCAGCGAAAAGGAATTGCCATGTCAGTTTACCTCCACGGTCTCTCCACCGCCCTGCCGCCGCATTGCCTCGCGCAATCCGAGGTGCGCGAGCGGGCCGAGATCATCTTCGGCGAGACCTACCCGCAATTCGAGCGGCTCTCGAAAACCTTCGACACGGCGGGGATCGACCGGCGTTATTCGGTCGTGCCGATCGACTGGTTCTCGGAAGCCCACGGCTGGGCGGATCGCAACGCGGCGTTCATGGAGGGCGCGAAAGCGCTGTTCATCGACGCGGCGCAGGCGGCGCTCGACGCCGCAGGCTGGCAGGGTTCGGAGGTCGATTGCGTGGTCACCGTCTGCTCGACCGGCCTCGCGACGCCCTCGCTGGAGGCGCAGGTTCTGGGCGAGATGGGCTTTCGCGACGACATCATGCGCGTGCCGATCTTCGGCCTGGGCTGCGCGGGCGGCGTTTCGGGACTGTCGACGGCGCAATCCATCGCGGCGGGCCGTCCGGGCGCGAAAGTGCTGCTCGTCGTGGTCGAGACCTGCTCGCTCTCGTTTCGCGCCGACCGGATGCAGAAGGCCGATATCGTCGCTGCCGTCCTCTTCGCCGATGGCGCGGCAGCGGCCTGCATCAGTACCGACGCGCCGGGCGCGGGTCAGGTGATCTCGCTCGGTCAGGGGCACCAGAAGACATGGCCCGACACGCTCGACATCATGGGCTGGGACGTGGACGAGATCGGCTTCGGCGTGATCTTCGACCGCTCGATCCCGGGCTTCGTCAATTCCGAATTCGCGACGGCGGCGGAGGGCGCGCTGCGGGCCGCGAACCTCGATCACGCCGATATCGACCGCTATGTCTGCCATCCGGGCGGCGCGAAGGTCGTGGAAGCGATCGAGGCCGCGTTGCATCTGGAACAGGGCGTGCTGGATGCCGAGCGCAACGTGCTGCGCGAGGCGGGCAACATGTCGGCGCCGACCATGCTCTTCGTGATGCGCGCGGTGTTGGATGCGGGCAAGACCGGACAGATGATGGGCTGCGCGCTCGGGCCGGGCTTTACCGCCTCGTTCCTGCCCTTCCATGTCGGCCCGTCCCAAATCGAGGCGGAGGCCGCGTGATGTCCCTCCCGAGCGTTCTCTTTCTGGCCTTCATCATCGTCCAACGGCTGAGCGAGCTTGTCATCGCCAGGCGCAACACCGCCCGGCTTCTGGCGCGTGGAGCCCATGAGGTCGGCGCGGCGCATTACCCGGTGATGGTCGCGATGCACAGCGCGTGGATTCTGTGCCTGATCGTCTTCGGCCTCGGCCAGCCCGTACACCTCGGCTGGCTCGCTCTCTTTGCGGTGCTGCAGGTGCTGCGCATCTGGATCCTCACCAGCCTCGGCGGACGCTGGACGACACGGATCATCATCCTCGAAGAGCCGCTGGTCGCGCGCGGGCCGTTCAAATACGTCTCGCACCCCAATTACATGCTGGTCGTGGCCGAGATCTTCGTCGCCCCGATGGTACTGGGCCTGCTCTGGGTCGCAGTTCTGTTCACCGTACTGAACGCCGCGATGCTCTGGGTGCGGATCGGGGTCGAGAACGAGGCCCTCGCCCCGATGCGCGCGGGGTGAATGCGAAACGGGGGGCGATTGCGCCCCCCGTTCCGTCTCATCCGCTTGTCTTGAGTGGATCAGCCACCAAGCACGCGAGGCAGCCACAGCGTCAGCGCCGGGAAGCCCAGCAGAAGCGCGACGCGCACGAGCTCGGACAGGAAGAACGGGAAGACACCGCGGAAGGTGGTGCCCATCGGAACGTTCTTCGCCAGCGCCGAGATCACGAAGACATTCATCCCCACCGGCGGCGTGATCAGCCCCAGCTCCACCACGACAAGCGCAAGGATACCGAACCAGACCTTCAGCTCGTCGGTCGAGAGGCCGAAGCCCGAGCCGTCCGCCATCTGGTAGAGACCGCCATTGATCTCGACCAGCACCGGCCAGAAGAAGGGCAGCACCAGCAGGATCATCGACATCGAGTCCATCAGGCAGCCCAGCACGATCAGAGCGATCAGCAGGATCGCCATCACCATCATCGGCGGCAAGCCGGAATTCACCGCCATATCGGCAGCCGCCTGCGGCACCCCTGCCCGCGACATGAAGATCTTCAGAAGCTCCGCGCCCAGCAGGATCAGGTAGATCATGCCAGTGGTGCCCGCCGTCTCGAGGATCGACGAGCGCAGGGCTTCGCGCGACATCAGCCCGCGGAAGAGGCCATAGACGAAGACCGCGAAGACGCCGATCGCAGCGGCGGGCGTGGGGTTGTAGAAGCCCGCATAGATGCCGCCGATGACGACGCCGAAGATGCCCAGCACCGGCAGAACGCCGCGCGTGGCCGCCCAGAACTCGGCCTTGTCCGACACGCCCTGCGCAGGGCCCGCGCTCGGCACGAGGCGGACATAGATCGCGATGGTCAGCAGGAACAGAGCGACCGCGATCAGGCCGGGCACCAGTGCCGCCATGAACATCGTGACGATATTGGCCTCCACGATCACCGCGTAGATCACAAGGATCACCGAAGGCGGGATCAGGATGCCCAGCACGCCGCCTGCCGCGACCGAACCGGTCGCGAGCGCGGGAGAGTAGTTGTAGCGCTCCAGTTCCGGCAGGGCGACCTTGCCCATCGTCGAGGCGGTTGCGAGCGAGGAGCCGCAGACCGCGCCGAAGCCCGCGCAGGCGGCGATCGAGGCCATCGCGGTGCCGCCGCGCATCCAGCCGAACCACGCATTGGCGGCGCGGAACATGTCGCGCGATAGGCCCGTCTTGGTGGCCAGCGCCCCCATCAGGACGAACATCGGCACGACCGAGAGGTCATAGATCGAGAATTGACCGTAAGCGAGCGTCTTGAGCTGGCTCAACAAGATCGCCGGGCCGTTGATGATCGCGGTGCCGCCAGCGCCCACGAGGATCATCGCGTAAGCGATGGGCACACGCATGACGATAAGCGCCACGAGAATGGCGAGGCCAAGCAGGCCGAGAGTAATCGGGTCCATCAGGCACGCCCCGTCCAGTTGTCCCGCAGGCTCAGCGCTGCGGCGATGAAAAGTAGCGCAAGCGAGGCAAGCGCGGGAAGGTAAGCCCACCAGACCGGGATCTGCAGGATCGTGGTGGCGAGCGAATAGGATTTCTGATCGAGCATCCCGAAATACATCCGCCACAGCAGAAGCGCGGCAAACCCCAGCGCCAGCACCGAGCCGATGGCCGAGAAGCGACGCTGCACGGCGGCGCTAAGTTTCGAGGTGAAGATATCCGCCGTCACGTTCTGATCGGCCAATTGGCAGTAGGGCAGGAACATGAAGGCCGCGATGGCGACCCCCATCTCCGTCAGTTCGAAGTCCCCCGCGAAGGGCAGCCCGATAAAGCCGCCCAACACTGTCCAGACGTTTACGGCGACGATCGCTGCAAGCACCCCGCCTCCGGCGAGGGCCCAGGCATAGATCGCCTTGCGCAAGAAAGTCTCAGTTGCAGAATGCATGATCGTCGCCGCTCCGTTGGTTACTGGCTCGCCAGGTTCTTTTCTTCTTCAGCGGTCAGCTCGCGGGCTTCTTTCACCAGCGCCGGACCGTCGATGCCCTGGCCCTTTACCTCGTCTTCCCAACGGGTAACGACCGGCTGCATCGCATCCTTGAAGGCTTGGGTCTCGTCGGCCGAGAGCGTGATCAGCTCGTTGCCATCCGCTTCGGCGGCCTTGATCCCGTTATTGTCGCTGGTGCGCCAGATCTGGCCGACTTCCTTCAGCCACTCCTCGTCGGATGCCTTGCGGAACGCCGCCTTGACGTCATCGGGCAGGCTGTCCCATTTCGCCTTGTTCATCGACACCTGGAAGATCGAGGTGCCCAGACGCCAATGGTCCTGCCCTTCGATCTGGTACTGTGTCTGCTGCTGCAGCTTCAGCGCGGGGATGATTTCCCACGGGATCAGCGCCCCGTCGACGACCTTCTTCGACAGCGCCTGCGGCAGTTCCGGCACCGGCATCGCGACCGGCTGCGCGTTCAGCGCCTCGATCACCCAGGCCCCCGTGCGCGACGGCGTGCGCAGCTTCAGGCCCTTCACGTCGGCGGGGCTGTGAACCGGGGTATCGACGGTGTGGATGCCGTTGCCCGCATGGGCGTGCAGGAACATCACTTCGAGGCCCTTGTCCTCGTATTCCTGCTTCAGTTCCTTGTCGAACATGTCGCGCATCGCGAGGTTGGTCGCGGCCGGGTCGTTGTTATAGACCGTCGGCAGCTCGAACACCTCGGTCCGCGGGAAGAGACCCGGCGTGTAGCCATTGAGCGTCCAGATCAGATCGACCACACCATCGCGCGCCTGCTGCACGAGTTCCGGCGGGCGACCGCCCAGCGTCATCGCCGGGTAGATGTCGATCTTGACCTTGCCGTTCGACAGCTCTTCGACGCGCTTGGCCCAGGGCTCCAGCATCTGCGTCTGCACCGGCGCCTTGGCACCAAGGAAATGGTGCAGCTTGAGGGTGATCTCCTGTGCGAAGCTCCCGCTTGCCCAGAGCATGGCTGCGGCGCTCAGGCCTAGCAGTTTCGTAAGTTTCATAGTTATTTCCTCCCTTTGTGCCCCTTGCGCGGGGGCGGTTCGGCCCGTCAGTAAGGCAGGCCCACGTAGTTTTCGGCAAAGCTCTTGCGTGCGGTCTCCGACATCTGGAGATATTCGAACTCCGCGCGCTGCATCCGGCGCTCGAACGCGCCCGTTTCCGGGAAATCGTGCAGCATCGAGGTCATCCACCACGAAAAGCGCTCGCATTTCCAGACCCGCGACAACGCCGTCTCGGAATAGGCGTCGAGCCCTTCGGACGTGCCGTGGTTGTAGAACCGATCGAAGGCGCGGTGCAGATAATAGACATCCGAGGCCGCGAGGTTCAGGCCCTTCGCGCCGG
Organism: Thioclava sp. F42-5; assembly: GCF_002213195.1. Taxonomy (NCBI): domain Bacteria; kingdom Pseudomonadati; phylum Pseudomonadota; class Alphaproteobacteria; order Rhodobacterales; family Paracoccaceae; genus Thioclava; species Thioclava sp. F42-5. Next base: position 38,851 of record NZ_NBNZ01000006.1, on the reverse strand, counting down.
TCGGCGGCACGATATGGGCACTGTCGCCAGCCAGGAACAAACGCCCGTGGCGCATCGGCTCGGAGACGAAGCTGCGCAGCGGCGCAATCGACATCTCCAGCGGCTCGCCGGTGACCAGCGTCTCTGCCACATCGGCCGGGATGCGGGTGCGCAGCTCGTCCCAGAACCGCTCTGCGGGCCAGTCTTCCAGCTTTTCGCTCAGCGGCACCTGCACGTAATAGCGGCTCAGCGTGGGCGAGCGCATCGAACACAGCGCAAAGCCCCGATCATGGGCCGCGTAGATCAGCTCGGGCGCGGCGGGCGGCGTCTCGGACAGAAGGCCAAGCCAGCCGAACGGATAGGCACGCTCGAATTCCTGACGGTGGCTCTCCGGGATCGCCTTGCGCGACGGCCCGTGGAAGCCGTCGCAGCCCGCGACGAAATCGGCGGTCAGCGTCTTGGCCTCGCCCTCATGGGTGAAATGCACGGTGACGCCGTCGCCCTCGATCCCCTCGATTGCCGTTACCTCGGCCTCGTGCAGCACGGTGCCGCCGCGCGCATCGCGGGCGGTGTAGAGGTCCTGCGTCACCTCCGTCTGGCCATAGACCATTACCCCTCGGCCCGTCAGGCTCTTGATGTCGATATTGAGCCGCTCGTCGTGCCACGAGATCTCGACACCGTCGTGGATTTCGCCCTGACGGTCCATTCGCGCGCCCACTTCGGCGGCGCGCAGCAGATCGACGGTGCCCTGTTCGAGCACCCCGGCCCGGATGCGCGACAGCACGTAATCGCGCGAGCGGCGCTCCAGCACGACGCTCTCGATCCCGTGCAGGTCGAGCAATTGCGACAGCAGCAGCCCGGCCGGGCCACCGCCGATGATGGCGACTTGAGTCTTCATGCGTTTCCTCCGCAAAGGTCATTGCAGCGCTGCGCGAAAGCGCGCGCCTGCGCCGGGGCCTGCCCTGCCGCAAGAAGCGGATCGGTCAGGGAGTCCCCGTCGAGTTCGGGATGGGCGGCCAGAAGCGCCGCCACGGGATCGGGTGCGGCCATCGCCTCTTGCACCGCTTTCTTCGCCGCGTTGCGCGGCAGCGTCTTCGCGAGCGTAAAGATCGCGCGCTCGGCATAGGGGCCGAAGCCCGCAGCCTCGAGATTGGCGCGCATCCGGGGGGCGTCGGCCTCGAGCCCTTCCAGCATCTCTCCGGCAAGACGCAGCGACGCGCCACAGGCCACGAGGATCGGGCGCAGGCTCATCCATTCCAGCGCCCAGGCGGCGCCGTCGCGGAACTGACCATGGAGCGCGGATTCAAACAGGCTCCCCTGCAGATGCGCCGCGTGACGCGCCAGCGCCACCAGCGCCTCGGCGGCCACGGGGTTCGATTTATGCGGCATGGTGGACGAGCCCCCCCCCGCGATCCGCACCTCGTTGATCCCCGATTGCGCGAGGGTCACGACATCCGTGCCGATCTTGCCCAGCGACCCGGTCAACAGCACCGCCTGCGCGCCGAGCCCGGCCATCGCGTCGCGGCGGCTGTGCCACGGCTGATCCTCGGCCTGAAGCCCCAGCGCCTCCGCCATGCGGTTACGTACCGCCTGCGCCTTGTCGCCCAGCGCCGCGTCGGTGCCGACGGCGCCATGTAGCGCGACCCGCCCAGCGCCCTGCATCACCGCCATGCGCGCCGCCGCGTCGATCAGCGGCTGGCCCCAGGACGCGACCAGCGCGCCGAAAGTCACCGGCAAACCGATCTGGCTGCGGGTTCGCCCGGCCATCACCGTCTCCGCCTCGCGCCCGGCCAGTTCACCGGTCACGCGGATCACGCGCCGCAGCCGCGCCGCGATCACGGCGAGCGCCTGCGTCATCAAAAGCGCCGTCGCACTGTCGATGATGTCCTGCGAGGTCGCGCCCCAATGGATCGCCTCCCCCGCCTCTTCCGACAGCTTGGCGCGCAGATCGCTCAGCAGCGCCGGAACCGGCACGCCGTCGCGCGCGGCCCCCTCGGCCAGTGTCGCCGGATCGGGCTGGTACCCGGTCAGCTTCTCGGCAATTTCGGACGCCGCAGCCTCGGACACGACGCCTTCGGCCGCGCAGGCCTCGGCCAGCGCCACTTCGACGCGCACCATCGCCGCCAGCAATGCGGCATCGTCGAGCATCGCACCCAGTTCCGCATCGCCGTAGAGACCGGACCAGAGCGGGCTGTCGAGGGGAGAGAGGCTCATGCGGCCCCCTTCATGGGCAGCGCGAGGATCTCGCGCGCCTGCTGCCAAGTGGCAACCGGACGGCCCGCTTTTTCACACAGATCGACCGTGCGCTGGACAAGCGCCGCGTTCGAAGGTGCGAGCGTTTCGCGATCCAGCCGGATATTGTCCTCCAGCCCCGTGCGGCAATGCCCGCCGGTCTCGATGCACCATTGGTTGACGACCACCTGCCCCGGCCCAACGCCTGCCGCGCACCACGTCGCCTCGGGCAGAACGCGGGCACGGGTCTCGCGCATGAAATCGAACGCCGCGCGGTCGACCGGCATCGCGTTCTTCACGCCCATGACGAATTGCACATGGACATTCGCGGGCAACCGCCCGTCGCCGACCAGTTTCGCGGCCTGAAAGATGTGGCTGAGATCGAAACACTCGATCTCGGGGCGCACATCGTAGGTCTTCATCTCCGAGGCCAGCCAGTCGACCAGATCCGGAGGGTTCTCATAGACCCGCGTCGGGAAGTTGTTCGACCCGACCGAGAGCGAGGCCATGTCGGGCCGCAAGGGCAGCATCCCGCCGCGCGTCTTGCCCGCGCCGGAGCGCCCACCGGTGGAAAGCTGCACGATCATGCCGGGACAATGTTCATGCAACCCCTCCATCAGTCGTGCGAAGCGGTCGGGATCGGAACTGGGCGAGCCGTCCTCGTTGCGGACGTGGCAATGCGCAATCGTCGCTCCCGCCTCGAACGCGGCCTGCGTGGACTCGATCTGCTCGGAGATCGTGATCGGCACCGCCGGATTGTCGGATTGCTGCGGCACGGAGCCGGTGATCGCGACACATATGATGCAGGGGTCCTGGGTCATGGCTCAGATATCGAAGAAGACGGTTTCGCCCGCACCTTGCAGGCGGATGTCGAAGCGGTATTCGCCCGGGCCGGTCGCCTCGGCGACCATCGTGGCGATCCGGTCGCGATGCTCGATCCGCGCGAGAAGCGGGTCGCCCGAGAGATCGTCCTCGGGGAAATACATCCGGGTGTGCAGCCCGTGATTGATGCCGCGCGCGAAGATCCAGAACGAGATATGCGGCGGCGTCTCGCGGTCGCCCGAAAGCGCAATCGCGCCGGGCTTGATCGTTTCGAAAATGATCTCGCCCGTGCTGAAATCGGCGGGGATGCGACCGAAGCCGGAGACCGCCGGATCTGCGCCCTTCTGGCCGGGATAGATCCCGGCGGCATCGGCCTGCCAGGTCTCCACCAGACAATCGCGCAGCGGCAGATCGCCCCCGTCGACGACGCGGCAGGTCACCTTGATCCGCTCGCCCTTCGCCTCCGGCCCGGCGATCTCGCGGCCCAGCGTCTCGAAAGGAGCCCCCTCGATGCCGCCCGCCTCGGGAGCGAGCCCGATATGGACGTAAGGCCCTGCCGTCTGCGAGGGCGTCAGGATCGGCTTGTCGAATTTCTGCACCATTACATGCCCTCCGGACGGTTCTCGAAATGGGTCTGGCGGTGGCCGCGCAGCACGATGTCGAAGCGATAGGCGATCGCGTCCATCGGTTTCGTCTCACTCATGTCGAGCGCCGCCACGAGCCGGTCGAGCGCGGCCTTGTCGGGGATCGTCTGCGCGATCGGGCAGCGTGCGATCAGCGGATCGCCCTCGAAATACATCTGGGAGATCAGGCGCTGGCCGAAGCTGTGCCCGAAGATCGAGAAGTGGATGTGGGCCGGGCGCCATTCGTTCGGACCGTTGGGCCACGGATAGGCGCCGGGCTTCACGGTGCGGAACGCGTAGGAGCCGTCCTCGCCCGTGATCGTGCGCCCGCAGCCGCCGAAATCGGGATCGAGCGCCGCCAGATAACCGTCTTTCTTGTGGCGATAGCGCCCGCCCGCATTGGCTTGCCAGATCTCGATCAGCGCGTTCGGTATCGGACGGTTGTTCTCGTCGAGAAGCCGACCATGCACGATGATCCGCTCGCCAATGGCGCTGGTGCCGGGGCGGGCATAGTTCAGCAGCAGGTCGTTATCGAGCGCGCCGAGCTTCACATGGCCGAAGGTCGGCCCGGTCTCTTCGCTGGGCGAGCTGTCGAAGGCGATCAGCGCACGCTGCGGGCTGCGCAGCACCGAGGTCTTGTAGGCCGGCGTGAAGAGAGGCGGGTGGATACCGGCCTCGCGGGGGATCAAACGACCGGTCATTGGCCCATCTCCTTCAGCGTTTCCTTGATGATCTTGATCGCGTGATTGGCGCGGGGCACGCCCGCATAGACCGCGACATGCAGCATCGCTTCTCGCAGATCCGAAGGCGTGGCGCCGGTATTGGCGGTGGCGCGGGTATGCATCGCGATTTCCTCGTGATTGCCCTGCGCCGCCAGAAGCGCGATCGTCACGATGGAGCGTTCGCGCGGCGTCAGGTCAGGCCGCGACCAGACCGAGCCCCAGGCGCCCTCGGTGATGAACTCCTGAAACGGCGCGTCGAACTCGGTCTTGCTCGCATCGGCGCGGTCGACATGGGCGTCGCCCAACACACGGCGGCGCGTTTCCATCCCTGCTTCATATCGCTCAGACAAGCTCGTGCTCCTTCAGAAATTCAGTGATGAGGCGCGCCACGTGCTCGGGCGCCTCGATTGCGGGAATATGCCCCGCGCCTTCAATCAATTCGGCCCGCGCGCCGGGAATGGCGGCAGCCATTTCCATGACCTGCTCGGGCGGGGTCGCGCCGTCATGGCTGCCCGCGATCACCAGCGTCGGGGCGGAAATCTCGGGCAGAGCGTCGCGCAGATCAGCTCCGGCGAGCGCCTTGCAGCAATTCGCATAGCCTTTGGCATCGGTGCGCGCGACTTCCGTCACCCAGAGCGCGCAGTCGGGATGGGCGCGGAACGCGGGGCCGAACCAGCGCTCGATCACGCCGTCCGCCATCGCGGGCAGACCTTGACTTTCCACCGTGGCGATCCGCTCTGCCCAGCTTTCCTCGGTGCCGATCTTGGCGGCCGTATTGCTGAGCACCAACGCACGCACCCGCTCGGGGGCGATCCGCGCGATCTCCTGCGCGATCATGCCGCCGATGGAGCAGCCGACGAACACTGCCGCCTCGATACCCAGATGATCGGCGACCGTCAGCGCATCCTGCGCCAGATCGGTGATCGTGGGGGCGGCGTCAGAGGTCGCGCTCAACCCGTGACCGCGCTTATCCATGCGCACAAGACGATAGCCGGAGAGCGGGGCGACAAGGCCTTCCCACATCCGCAAATCGGTGCCCAGCGAGTTCAGACATATAACCGGGACGCCCTGCGCCGCGCCGTCTTCGCGGTAATGGATATGCCCCCAGTCGCAATTAAGTGCGTGCATCCTCTTCCTCCCGCCATAATCTTTTCTGAAGTTTTCGCTTGAGCCAAATATAAAATGCACGTTAATCCATAACCCCATGGCTATGCATAAAGGTCTCAAGCTCCGTCACATCCGCGCCTTTCTCGACACGATCGAGGCAGGCGGGGTCTCGGCTGCGGCGCGTAAGCAGGGGATTTCACAGCCTGCCTTGTCGAAGACCCTCTCCGAGATGGAGGCGATGCTGGGCGGTGCGCTACTGGAGCGACGCGGGCGGCGGTTGACCGTGACGCCGGCGGGCGAGGCGTTTCGCCGCCATGCGATTCAGGCGTTGCAGGAACTGGAGGCTGGCGCGGCTGCGCTCAGCGGCGACGGGATCGGCGACGTGATCAATGTGGGCGCGCTGCCGACGGTGGCGGGCTCGATCTTTCCGGGCGTAGCCCTCGAGTTCAGCCGCGCCCATCCGGGCACGCGGCTCTCGATCAGCACCGGGCCCAACCTGTATCTGCTCGACCGTCTGCGCTCGGGTGCGATCGACCTGATGATCGGACGGATGCCCGCCGCCGCCGACATGCCGGGGCTGCGCTTCGATTTTCTCTACGAGGAAGAGGTCATTCTGGCCGCGCGCGCGGGCCATCCATTCGCGCACCGCCCCGCCCCCGAGGCGCTGCGCCAATGCGACGTGATCCTGCCTACGCGCGGCGCGATCATCCGGCGCATCGTCGACGATTATCTGGGCGCGCAGGGCATCACCGAGCCGCGCTGCCCGATCGAGACCGTGTCGCTCGCGACCGGACTCGGGCTGTTGGAAGGGTCGGATATGCTGTGGTTCATCTCGCGCGGCGTGGTCGCTCGCGAACTGGCCTCGGGGCTTCTGGTGAGCTTGCCGCTGGGCGCGCAGTTCATGTCGGGCGCTGTCGGGTTGACGATGAAGCACGAGATGACCGAGCGCCCCGAGGTCGCCCGGCTGACCGCGATGATGCATGAGGCCGCCCGGTTGCGCGCGGCGACGTCCGGCTGAGGCTTGGCCAAGCCGCCCTGCTCCAGTGCGCCAAGCCGCGTGCTGCAGGCTGGACCCCATTTGTGCTATCCGCCATATTGTGAACGATTTTTCATGATTTCTCGCCCCCCGAGAGACGCCCGACATGGCCACGATATCGGGCCCTGCCAAACCGCCGAGATAGGTTATACCAATGCCTGATACCGCCTTGAAAGACCGCCAGATCGCCTGGACTGGGCAGCTCGAACGGATCGGGGCAGATCATGGATTCTACCGCCGACTCGATGCCGAGCATAAGGCACTATTCGTCGAGGGCGACGACACGCTGGTCGTGACCTTCGACAATCTCGACGATGCGCGCCAGAAGGTCGAAGAGCGCCTGCCCTGGGGCGTGAATTTCATCAACTCGCAGGGCTGGTCGGCGCTTGGCATCGGGGCGCATGGCTGGACATGGTACCGCGCCGAGGCGGTCTATGATTTCTTCGACGAGATGCGCGAGACCGGATTTTTCGAGCGGTTCCGCCGCGTGGTGTTCTACGGCACCTCGATGGCGGGCTACGCGGCAGCGGCGTTTTCCTCGGCAGCTCCCGGCGCCACGGTGCTCGCACTCTCGCCGCAAGCCACGCTCGACCGCGACGTGACCGGCGGCTGGGAAGGGCGCTATCGCGCGGTCTGGCGGCGCAATTTCACCGATCGCTACGGCTATGCGCCCGATGAGGCCGCACAGGCGGCGCAGATGTGGCTCCTCTACGATCCGACGGTACGCGAGGATTCGATGCACGCGACCTTGTTCCGCGCGCCCAACGTGACCCGGATCCGCTGTCGACGCTTCGGCCATCGACTGGGGTCATCGCTTACCGCGATGGGCGTTCTGAAACCGATCACGCAACGGGTGGTCGCGGGCGACGCGACCCCGGCGGAGATCTACGCTTTGCTGCGGGCGCGCCGCACCGTGCCCGCTTATCAGAAAACCCTGCTGAAACAGCTTCTCGCGATGAAGCGGCCGCGCCTGACCTATGACTATGCCCATGCGGTGCTGAGGTCCTCCCACCCCGCGCGGCGCCCGCATTACCGCAAGGCGATGGACGAGATCGCCAAGAAATTCGACTGGCCCAGCTACACCCCGCCTTCCGTCTGAGCGCCGCGAAAGACCCTTCCGAACAGGAGCCTACCCTTGTCCCAATTGCCGACGATCGCAACCCTGTGGATCGGTGACCGCCTGTCCTGGCTCGAACAGCTGAGCCTGAAATCCTTCGTCGATGCGGGCCATGACACCCTGCTCTATTGCTACAACCTGATCCCGAACGCCCCGCCCGGCGTGACGCTGCGCGATGCGCGCGACATATTTCCGGGCGACGAGATCATCCGCCACAAGCGCACCGGCAGCCCCGCTATCCATGCCGATCTGTGGCGGCTGCACCTGATGGAAAAGACCGATTACATCTGGGTCGATGCCGATGTGCTTTGCGTGAAACCCTTCGATTTCACCGATGATTACGTATTCGGGCTCGAGAAACCGCACCTGATCTGCAACGCGGTGATGCGCCTGCCGGCGGAGTCGCAGACCCTGCGCGGGCTGCTGGATTTCGTGGCCGACCCTTACGCGATCGGGCCATGGCTGAAGGAAGAGCAGCAACAGGAATTGCGCGCAGCCCGCGATCGCGGCGAACCGGTGCATTTCTCCGAGCAGGAATGGGGACTGACCGGCCCGGCCGCGCTGAGCCACTTCCTGCGCGAGACCGGCGAGTGGGACCATGCGCTCTCGCAACAGGCCTTCTATCCGATCTCCTTCAAGGACCGGAACAAGATGATCATGTCGCGCTTCGACGTGGAGGCGGATTTCCTCACCGACGACACCTATGCAGTGCATATGTGGGCGCGTCGAATGAAGCCGCGTCTGGAAGAGGCCGAGAACAACCGCCCCCGGCGCGGAAGCTATATGCACAAGGCGCTGCTGAAACACGGCATCACGCCCTCCGAAGCGCCGATCCCGCCGAAGGTGAAGCCCGTCGACGCCTGACGCAATGGCGCGTCGCCGCGTCGACATCGGCAACGCGCGCGCCCAAGGCGTGGCAGAGGGACATCATGCGCTGCGAGAAACGGATCCGGCCGAGCTGCGCCATATTGCCCGAGCGGTGATTTGCGGCTATCGAACGGACAGGTGCCGGGCACCTGCCGCCTGCAGACAAACGTCACGGTGAAGCCCGGAGCAAGATGACATCTCACCCTCGATGCATTTCGCAGGTGGGCAATGCAGGCACCCTCCCCATTCGAAATGCCTCTGCGGAGGAGTGAGCGATGTCTGTTGGACCCGCTTCGAACACTGTTGAAAACCGCTTCCTGACCCGCCCCGTCGGGCGATTGTTCCTCTCGAATGCGCTCCCCATGGCGGTTGTCATGTCCACCGGGGGGCTGTTGAACGTGATCGACGGCATCTTCGTCGGTCGTTTCATCGGCGCTGAAGCCCTGGCCGCCGTCAGTCTGGGCTTTCCGGTCGTCATGTTGCTCACCGCGCTGACCGCCCTGGGCGGCGGCGGCATGTCGAGCCTGCTCGCCCGCCATCTCGGAGCCGGCGATCGAAGCAAGGCGGGCGCCGTGTTCGCCCGCGCGCACGGCCTGGCGCTCGCGATCAGCGCGGGGTTGATCGCCGCGGCGCTGACTCTCGGCCCGTCCGTCGTCTCCGCCCTCGCCGCCGGGAACGAGGCGGTCGCGGCGGAAACGCGCAGCTACCTGCTGATCCTGATCCTCGGCGCGCCGGTCCAGTTCACCTTGGGGCTGCACGCCGATGCCCTTCGCAACGAAGGACGCGCGGGGCTGATCGCGCTGCTCTCGGTGCTGGTGAACCTGCTGAACATCGCGGCGAACTATGTCGCGATCGTGCTCCTCGGGCTGGGCGTCGCGGGCTCTGCCCTCGGCACCGTGAGCGCGCAGATACTCGGGCTGGCGCTGGTGCTGATCGTGCGGGCGCGCGATCGGGATTTGCTGCCGCTCGGGGCGCTCGTGCAGGCCAGTTGGCTGTCGGGATGGGGGCGGATTCTCGCGCTCGGCCTGCCGCTGTCGCTGACCTTCATCGGGATGGCGCTGGTGAGCAGCACGGTTCTTCTTCTGATTGGCACCACCTCCGCGGATCACGCGAGCTATGTCGCGGCCTATGGTGTGGTGACGCGCATCCTCGGGCTGGCCTTCCTGCCGCAGATGGCGATCGCGCTGACGACGCAGAGCATTACCGGAAACAATGTCGGCGCAGGCCGCATCGCGCGCGCCGGTGCGGCCCTGCGCCTTGCAATCGCTGTCGTGTCTCTCTGGTGTGCCGGTGTGGCGCTGACGTGTCTCGTCGCGGGTGAACCGCTTGGTGCGATGTTTTCGGAAGATCCGCAGGTCACGGCGGCAGTCGCCGCGATCCTGCGACCGATGACGGCGCTCTACGTCTTCACCGGGCCGATCCTCGTTCTCGCGATGCACTTTCAGGCGATGGGCCATCCGCTGCGGACGGCGGCGCTGACACTGGTGAAGCCCTGGTTGTTGGTGCCGGCCCTGCTGGTCCTCATGAATGCGCTGGCCGGTATCGAGGGCCTGTGGTTCGCCTTTCCGATTGCGGATGCAGTGCTGCTTGGCCTCGCGCTGCTCCTGATCAGGCGGGTCCGTCCTATCGCCTCCCTCTCGGCGGCCCCGTCTGCCGAGAAAGCGGCCTGACATCGCCGCTCCCGAGATCGCGTCGGCCGAGGCCGGATGACGCGGCTGCGAACGGACGCGCGCCCCCAACCGGGGCGCGTGTCTGTATGTGACCCGACCTTTCCAAATGCGATCGGCCGGTTCGCCTTAGCGGCCCACCAGTCGGCGACGAGATCGCGTTATCAGCCGTCGGACCGGTTCCAGACGGCGCTGGAAGACGCGGGCCTCAGGTCGGGCGGCGCGGTCTCGAGATAACGCCGGAACTGCCGGACCAATTCGTCGGCGATCACCGGCTTTTCGAATTCCGCGACGATGTTCGGGAACTTGGATCGTTCGAAATTGACGACCTCCGCACCGCTGCCGACGATGACCGCGGGAATCCCGTGCCGTTTCAGCCAGGGAAGCGCTTGGGCAGCGGCGGCTTCGTGCAGCGTGACGTCAATCACCGCCGCCAGAATCCCGGCGGGGCCATACGCCTTCAGCTCACTCACATCGCACGTGGCGCAATGCGCGACGCGGAATCCGGCCTCCTCCAGCACCTGCTCGAGGTCGAGCGCGAGGACTGTTTCACTCGTAAAAAGCACAACAGGGCGAGAACGAACCAGATCGCCTTGATATGTCTCTGCGTTCTTCTGTTCCATGTATGAAGTCTAGCATGAATCTGACGTTTTCGGTATTCATTTCAATTACATAAACTTAACACCCTCGGCCACTTGACAACCTTGACTGCGAGCAGTTCGTGACCTCCCTGCCCTCAATTGACAAACTGCTCGAAGGTATTAACCTTGAGTAAGCTGATTTAAGTTGAGTAAGTTTAGTCGGTCCGGAGGGTTTCATGGCGAACGACCGCGGCAAGCGCCTGACCAGACTCCAGATCATGGTTTCGGACGACGAAATCAAAGCACTGGATGACTGGCGTTTTTCCCAGCGGATGCCGAGCCGTGCTGCCGCCATTCGCGAACTGCTCCGACGCGGCCTCGGGGCCGAAGGCTATATCGGAGAGGCCGGCAAGCAAGGCGATTCCAGCAGTTTCGGCGTCATTGACGTCAACCCTGATCGCCCGACATCGCGGTGATGCGCGCTCGGGCGCTGTCCGTCGTGACGCTCTGCGCGACGAGCCAGTCGCGGAATTTCTTCGCCTTTGCGGAGGCGCGCCGGTGAACCTTGATGTAGAAGCACTGCGGTGACACGACGCTTTCCGCCCCGAGCGTGACGAGCTCTCCGGCCTCGATCAAGTGACCCACGAGGCCGTCCCAGCCCAGCAAGGCGCCGATGCCTTCCTTCGCCATCTGCAACCCGATCATGTAATTGTTGACGGTGATCCGTTTGCCGGTCGGCTGCGGGCACCCAAGCTCGGACAGCCAGTCGGGCCATTCGGTCCAGCGATGGCGCTCGCGGGTGATGTGGATCAGCGGGACACGGTGCAGGTCATGCGCGGAGGCGATGCCGTAACGCGCGGCAAAAGCCTCCGAGCCGACCGCGCAGATACGGTCCTGAAAGAGCTGCGTGCAGCTTTCGTCCCCTTCGGGGAACACGCCGTAATGCAGGCTCAGATCGACGGTCGCTTCCAAATCCACCGCGTCGCTCACGATCTGCGAGACGTTGATGTCCGGGTGGGTCAGCCAGAATTCCGTCAATCTCGGGGTGAGCCAAAGCGAACTCACCGCGGTCGAGGCCAGCACCATCACGTCGTCTTCCGCGACGGGCCCGCGCATGTCGCGCACGACGTCGGAAATGGCTTCGAAGCTGCGCTGCACCGCGTTGAACAGATAGGCCCCGGCTTCGGTCAATTCGACGCCGCGATGCTGGCGCCGGAAAAGCTGCTGGCCAAGCTCCGTCTCGAGCGCCCGAATCTGATGGCTGACGGCCGTCGGGGTCACGTTCAGCTCTGAAGCCGCCGCCTTGAAGCTTAATTTTCGGGCAGCCGCCTCGAAACAATTCAGTGAGCTAAGCGAGGGAAGATCATAGGGGCGCTGCATGATGTCGGTTTCGAACCATTCCATGTCGAAATATGTCTTGGGTGAGTTCAACTCACCCCGGATGAATATTTATGACGTTGAGAGGCACAAAAAAGCAAATTTGAAATGAGGTGAAATCACGCTTGGATAGGAAAGGCCGCGCCCGTGACACCTCCTCTTGCCGATCTGCTCGCACATCGCAAACCCGGATATTCGCTCGACCGGGCCTTCTATACCGACCCGGGCATATTCAAGGCGGATCTCGAGCATATCTTCTATCGCCAGTGGCTCTTCGCCATTCCCGCCTGCCAGTTGGTCAAGACCGGCGACTATGCGCGCCTGAAGATCGGGGCCTATGACGTCGTTCTGGTCAAGGGCAGCGACGGCGAGATCCGGGGCTTTCACAACACCTGTCGTCACCGTGGCTCGATCCTGTGCAAGACGAGCGCGGGCCGCGTGGCCAAGCTGGTCTGCCCCTATCACCAGTGGACCTACGATCTCGATGGCAGCCTGCTCTGGGCGCGCGACATGGGGCCGGATTTCGACCCGGCAGGGCACAGGCTGCGCCCGGTTCAGACCCGCGACCTCTGCGGTCTGATCTATATCTGCCTTGCCGATGACGCCCCCGATTTCGAGGCCTTCACCGCGATGGCCCGCCCCTATCTGGAGGTCCACGACCTGCACCGGGGCAAGGTCGCCTTCACCTCGTCGATCATCGAGGAAGGCAACTGGAAGCTGGTCTGGGAGAACAACCGCGAGTGTTATCACTGCTCGAGCAACCACCCCGAGCTGTGCAACTCCTTCCCGCTCGACCCGGAAGTCGCGGGCGTTTCCCCAGATGGCTCGATCTCGAGCCGGCTGCAGGGGCATTTCAACCGCTGTGAGGCATCCGGTGCCCCGGCGCAGTTCCGTCTGGGTGGCAACGGCCAATACCGCCTGGCGCGGATGCCGCTGCAGGACAACGCCGTCAGCTACACGATGGACGGTCGGGCGGCGGTGCGCCGCCCGCTTGGCCGCGTCGCCCTGCCCGATGCCGGCTCGCTTTTGAAATTCCACTACCCGTCGACCTGGAACCATTTCCTGCCCGACATTTCGCTGACCTTCCGGGTGATGCCGATCAGCCCCACGCAGACCGAGGTGACGACCTGCTGGATCGTCGATCGCGATGCGGTCGAGGGGGTCGATTACGATCTGCAACGGCTGACCGAAGTCTGGATCGCCACCAACGATCAGGATCGCGAGATCGTCGAGGACAACCAGCGCGGCATCAATTCTCCGGCCTATACGCCGGGCCCCTACAGCCCGGACTGGGAATCGGGCGTGATCCAGTTCGTCGACTGGTATGCCGCCACCATGACCCGCGCGATTGCCCCGCGCAGCCTCGCGGCGGAGTAGGCTCATGGCTGCAAATGCTCAACCGCTCCTTCAGTTCTGGACCGACGACGAACCGCTGGAATGCGTCAACTTCCTGCCCGAGGCTCCGAATACGGCGAGCTTCACCTTTCGTCCGCCCTCGGGCGCGCTGTTTCACTTCAATGCCGGGCAGTTCGTGACGCTGGAATTGCCGGTGGCGGGCGGCCCGCTGCACCGGACCTTCACGATCTCCTCCTCGCCGTCGCGCCCCACCTCCCTGACAGTCACGGTCAAGGCACAGCCGACCTCGCTCGGCACGCGCTGGATGCTCGACAATCTGCGCCCCGGCATGCGGATCAAGGCGTTGGGGCCTGCGGGGATGTTCTCGAACGTCGTGCATCCGGCGTCGAAATACCTGTTCATCTCGGCAGGCTCCGGCATCACCCCAATGATGTCGATGACGACGCAGCTCTATGATGCGGGCAGCGACCCGGACATCGTCTTCATCAACTGCGCGCGTCGTCCGTCCGAGATCATCTTCCGCGAACGGCTGGAGCATATGGCCTCGCGCCTGCCCGGCATCGCACTGACATGGGTGGTTGAAGAGCAGGATCCCTACGCGCCCTGGACCGGGATCAAGGGGCAGCTCAACCAGCTCATCCTTGGCCTCGCAGCCCCCGATTACCTCGAGCGCGAAGTGTTCTGCTGCGGCCCCGAGCCCTTCATGCGCGCGGTGCGCGAGGCGCTGACCGGGTTGGGTTTCGACATGGACCACTACCATCAGGAGAGCTTCAACGCGCCGGTCGCCGACCGCCCCGTCGAGCCCGAAGACGACGTGACCCCCGACGAGGATGCCGCCGTCGAGGTCACTTTCGCCAAATCCGGCAAGACCGCGAAGATCAAGGAGACCGAAACCCTGCTCGCCGCCGCGAAAGCTGCGGGCGTGCCGCTGCCGTCCGGCTGCACTTTCGGGGTCTGCGGCACCTGCAAAATCAAGACCAAGGGCGGTCAGGTCCACATGGTCCACAATGGCGGCATCACCGATGACGAGATCGAAGACGGCTACGTCCTCGCCTGCTGCTCGAACCCGATCGGGGATGTCTCGATCGACGCCTGACGCCCCCTGCCCTCAAGACCCGACCTCAAGGAGTCCGCCCATGTCCAGTGATCCGCTTCTGCAACCCTATCAGCTCAAGCATCTGACGCTGAAGAACCGCCTGATGATCACGAGCCACGAGCCCGCCTATCCCGAGGACGGGATGCCGAAGGAGCGTTACCGTGCCTATCACGTCGAGCGGGCCCGCGCGGGCGTGGCGCTCACGATGACGGCGGGCTCTGCCTCCGTCGCCCGCGACAGCCCGCCGGTCTTCAACAACATCCTCGCCTGGAAAGACGAGGTCGTCGGCTGGATGAAAGAGCTGACGGATGCCTGCCACGAGCACGACTGCGCCGTGATGATCCAGCTGACCCATCTCGGACGCCGCACCCGCTGGGACAAGGCAGACTGGCTTCCGGTCGTCTCGCCCAGCCACGAACGCGAAGCCTCGCACAAGGCCTTTCCGAAGAAGGCCGAGGATTGGGACATCTCGCGCATCATCGAGGACTATGCCGACGCCGCCGAACGCATGAAAGCGGCAGGGCTCGACGGGATCGAGCTGCAAGCCTATGGCCACCTGATGGATCAGTTCTGGTCGCCTCTGACGAACGAACTGGACGGGCCTTACGGCGGCAGCCTGGAGAACCGGCTGCGCTTTACCTTCGACACGCTCAAGGCGATCCGCGCGCGGGTGGGCGACGAGTTCATCGTCGGCGTGCGCTACACCGGCGACGAGGATCTGCCCGGCGGCATCACCCGCGAAGAAGGGTTGGAAATCTCGCGGCGGCTGAAAGACAGCGGGATGGTCGATTTCCTCAACGTGGTGAAGGGCCATATCGACACCGACGCGGGTCTGACCGACGTGATCCCGGTGCAGGGCATGCGCAGCGCGCCGCATCTCGACTTCGCCGGAGAGATCCGCGCCGCCACCCAGTTCCCGACCTTCCACGCCGCCAAGATTCAGGATGTCGCCACCGCGCGGCACGCCATCGCGGAGGGCAAGCTCGACATGGTCGGCATGACCCGCGCCCACATGGCCGACCCCCATATCGTCGCCAAGATCATGCGCGGCGAGGAAGAGCGTATCCGGCCCTGCGTCGGCGCGAATTACTGCCTCGACCGGATCTATCAGGGCGGCATGGCGCTGTGCCTGCACAACCCCTCGACCGGGCGCGAACTGGAAATGCCGCATGAGATTACCAAGGCCGATGCGTCGCGCCGGGTGGTCATCGTCGGCGCCGGTCCGGCCGGACTGGAGGCCGCGCGCGTGGCCGCCGAACGCGGCCATGAGGTCATCGTGCACGAGGCCGCCAACGATCCCGGCGGACAGGTACGCCTCACGGCGCAATCCAAGCGCCGCCACGAGATGATCCAGCTGATCCAGTGGCGTTTCGCGGAATGCGCGCGTCTTGGCGTGAGTTTCCGCTTCAACAGCTATGTCGATGCGGACACCATCCGCGCAGAACAGCCCGATGTCGTCGTGATCGCGACCGGCGGGCTGCCGCATACCGAGGTGCTGGCCGCAGGCGATGATCTTGTCGTCTCGTCTTGGGATATCCTGTCGGGTGACGCCCGCCCCGGCAGCAACGTGCTGATCTATGACGACGCTGGCGACTACGCCGCCCTGCAAGCCGCCGAGACCCTCGCCGCCGGCGGCGCCAAGGTCGAGATCATGACGCGCGACCGCAATTTCTCCTCCGAGGTCATGGCGATGTCCCTGACCCCGTCCTTGCGCGAATTGCAGGCCCGCGACGTGACCTTCACCGTGCTCTGGAAGCTGACGGGCGTGGCGAAGGCCGGCAACGGCCTGGTCGCGACCATCGGCAGCGATTACGGCGACTTCACCCGCGAGCGGCATGTCGATCAGGTCGTCGTCAATCACGGCACCCGGCCGCTGGACGACATCTATTTCGATCTGCGCGACGGCTCGAGCAATCAGGGCGAGGTCGATTACGAGGCTCTGATCGCGGGCGAACCGCAGAGGGTCGCGCGGAACCCGGACGGCACCTATCAGCTTTTCCGGATCGGCGACGCGGTCGCGGCGCGCAACACTCACGCCGCAATCTACGACGCGCTGCGGCTGGTGCGGACGGTCTGATGCGTTCGTGACGGCTCGATGGCGCGGGGCCGACAGCCCGGGCCCTTGCGCATCAGATCCGGGTCTCGCTGACGAGGCGCAGGCCCAGATGCGCGGGCGGGCTTCCGACGGCACAGCCGCCCCGCGCCGGATCTCGCACCAGAAACGGGATAGCTGCGACATGCTCGCCGCCCGCGAAAAAGGCCGCGCAGCGCTTCGGATCGACCGGGCCGCCGCCCTCCCCGCCATAGCAGTCCTGCGTCCATTCCCAGACCGACCCGTCGAGATCGACGATCCCCTCGGCGCTGGTCGAGAAGCTGCCCCGCGGCGACAGCTTGCGCGGCGCGAGACCGCTCGTCAGGTAGGTCGAGGCCCAGGTCAGGTCAGGATCGGTGAAGATCGGGTCTTCCTTCTCTGGCAGCACGTCCTTGGCCATGAACTGCCACTCGGCGATCGTCGGCAGCCGGAATTCGTGACGCGCCTTGCGGTTGATCCAGCCGAGATACTGCTCGACGTCGACATGGCTCAGCCCGGTCGCCGGGGTGGCCTCCGGCGCACTGCCGTGCGGCGCGCGCAAGGCAAGCTCGCAGGCGCCGTCCGCGTGGCAACGGTTCCACTCCGCGACGGTCACCTCGTATTTCTGAACGTAGAGCGCGTGGCCGTCGGGCAGCGTCACCGCCCGCTCGGCCATCTGGGGCACGTAATCGAGATCGGGGCCGCGCAGGAAACCCCACGCGGCCCCGAGGGCGAGGATCGCCGCACCCGCCGCAAGCACCTGACGAAGGGAAAGACGTGGCGCGCGCGAACTGGGCTTGGCGATCATCTCCGGTCTCCTTCGATCAGGTTTCCACCACGTGGGGCGGCATCACCTGCTCCATCAGGGCGTTGTCCCAGGCACCGTCCACCACGAAGTGGGCCGTCGCGCCCAGCAGGGCCGCCTCGATCAGGTTGTGGTTGACGTAGGCATAGACGCCCGGCTGCAGGAAGGTGTACATCGCCGCCCCCGCGCTGCCGCCGCGGATGAACCAGGTCTCCTGATCCTTCTGCGGGGGATTGGCGAATTTGCCGTTCTCCCAGACATAGTCGCCATGACCGCCGATCAGGTGCGGACGGGTGTCGCGGTTCGCCTGATTGTGGATCATCAGAACCGTGTCGCCGACCTTGGCCTTGAACGCGTTCTCGCCCGTCAGAGCCCCGACCGAACCGTTGAACACGGAGTGGGTCGGCGTGAGCGTGCGCATCGCCTCGACGCTGTCGGAGAAGTCCTCGCCGGCGACCTCGTAGGTCTTGTAATCGCCGTTCTCGTCCATCGGCAGATAGAAGTCCTGCTCGCCGATATAGGCGATCGTGTCGTAGCGCAGCGGGTTGCCCTCGGCATCCTTGAGCCCGTCACGCGGCAGCACCATCAGCGTGCCGTTCATGCCGTGGGTGACGTGGTAGGGGATCATCGCCCCGCCCGGCGCGCAGTGATAGGTGAACACGCCCGGCCGCGTCGCCTTGAAGCGCAGCACCGTTTCCTCGCCGGGATAGACATGGGTCAGGCCACCGCCGCCCAGCGCGCCCGAGGAGGCGTGGAAGTCGATATTGTGCTCCATCTGCGAGTCGGCGGGGTTGGCGAGGGTCAGTTCGACATAGTCGTCCTGGTGCACGATGATCAGCGGGCCGGGAACCGAGCCGTTATAGGTCAGCGCCCAGATGCTCGCGCCGGTATCCTCGTCCACCGTCAGCAGAACCTCCTTGGTCTCCATCCGGATCTCGACGATTTTCGGGCCACCGGTCGCGACCTGTTCGTGTGCGGGAGCAAAAGGCGGCGCGACCAGCTCCTGGCGGACGCGGGTATAGCCCGACAGGTCCACCTTCGGAGCGGCGACCTGCGCCTCGGCTTCGGCGAGGATGAATTTCGGCGCGGCAGGGCGCGGCGCGACATGGGGCGCCATGCGCTTGGACGGGGTTCCGGCCATCCCGGCCCCTGCGGTCATCGCCGCGGCACCTGCCAGAAGCGACCCGCGCAGCACATTGCGCCGATTGGTTTTCACGAGAGCTGGATTGATAAATTTAGGCATTTTAGCCTCCGATGGTTAAAAGTAGCAGGAAGTTGTCGCGCGTTTCCTGCCGCGGGCGCTCACAGCGCGCCCAATTCCGCTTCGAAGCGTTCCTTGGCTTTCTTCGGCACACGGCCATCGAGGAACCCTTCGGGTGCCTTGGCGTCGCCCACCGAGATCAGCATCACCATGCCCATCGCGTAGTGCGGCTTGCAGCGCACCGCGTAGAGCCCTTCGGTGTCGAGCGTAACCTCGACGTCCTTGTTGACCTTGCCGGCGAAGCCCTCGGCCCCGTCCGGGATCATGCCGTCGATGGTTTCGGCGTTATGGCCCTTGTCGGTGGGAACGAAGCGGATCGTGTCGCCGGGGGCGGCCTTCACGAAGGCGGGTTCGAAGACCATCACGCCCTTTTCGCCCTTGTTGAGCATGTGGACTTCGTAGGTCTCGGCGCTTGCCGCCCCGCCCAGAAGGGCGGTCATCGCGAGGGCGGAAATCAGGGTGCGGATCATCTCTTGTCCTTTCCTTGCATCCTTGGATTGCCCTTGGTTTAGCGATGTCCGCGCCGCCGCATTTTGCTCTGGCGCAAACTTCGCGGCGCTTTTCACGAAATCGCGATATTTTTTCACCCGCCGCTCGCGCGCGCGTGACTTTTCGTATTGGACGTGGCGGGGGCCGTATGTTTAGAGAAGGCATGAGCGCGCCTGCCCCCCGCAAGATCATGCCGCGGCTCGACGAGAGCCTGCTGACGCCGATGCCCCCGTTCTCCCGACTGGAGAAACGGCAAATTCGCGAGATTCTCGATCTCGCCAGCGTACGCCGCTTCGACGAGGGCGTGGCCGTCTTCGAGGAAGGCGCCCCGGCCGAACGGTTCTACATGCTGCTCGACGGCTATATCCGGGTGATGCGGATCACCCCCACGGGCGAGCAGGTGATCGCGCTGCATATCCCCTCGGGGCAGCTGTTCGGGATCGCGCAGGCGATCGGGCGTACCACCTACCCCGCCACTTCGGTCACCGCTTCGGAGGCGATCGTGCTGGGCTGGCCGATGCGGCTCTGGGATCAGTTCGTGGCGCAATATGACGGCTTCGCGACAGAGACCTACAAGACCGTCGGACAGCGTCTTGGCGAGATGAACAACCGCATCGTCGAGATGGCCACCCAACAGGTCGAGCAGCGGGTCGCCAATTCGCTCCTACGACTGATCAATCAGACCGGGCGCAAGGTCGAGGCCGGAATCGAGATCGATTTCCCGATCACCCGGCAGGATCTCTCGGAGATGACCGGAACGACGCTGCACACGGTCTCGCGGCTGATGAGCGCGTGGGAAAAACAGGGGCTGGTCGCCAGCCGCCGCAAGCGGATCACCGTGACCGATGCGCATCGTCTGGTGCTGATCTGCCGCGGGGAGCTGCCCCCCTCTCGGTAGCTGCCCCGATAGTCGTCTAGGCAGCCGCCTCGATCGCCGCCCCCAGCTCGGCGATGAACGCGTCGAGATCGAGGTGATACTCGGTGCAGGCATCGTCGATCGTGTGGAACGGGTTCACGAGACAGCCGACGCAGAGCATCTTGTGACGCATGAACACCTCGATCGTCGCGGGCCATTCGCGCATCAGCGCGTCAAGCGTGACATCCGGGTTCTTCCAGCTGAGTTTTGACATGGCGGGACCTCTCTGCCGACCACGTTAATCCCAGCAATCCCATCAAACGTTGTGCTGGCGCAAACTTCCCAGTCGCGAACGCCGCTATCCCTCGGGCCATCGACTGACCCCAAGGGAGGCCCCAATGGCTGAAATCCTGACCAAGTCGCGGGCGCGAAACATCTTTTACGGAGGATCCATTTTCTTCGTGCTGGTGTTCATCGCACTGACCGCGCAGAGCCACTTCTATATCGTGAACAACTCAACCGCCTCCGCCCCGCTGACCGAACAGGTCGCGCGCGGCAAGGCCGTCTGGGAACGCAATTCCTGCATCAACTGCCACACCCTGCATGGCGAAGGTGCCTATTTCGCGCCCGAGGTCGGCAACGTGATGACCCGCTGGGGCGTCGCCGACGATCCGCAGGGCGCCTACGAGACGCTCGACGCCTGGATCGCGGCGCAGCCTTCCGGCATCGAGGGCCGCCGCCAGATGCCGCATTTCGACATCAACGAAGAGGACATGCGCGCACTCGCGGAATTCCTCCGCTGGGCCGATCACACCGACACGCAGGGCTGGCCGCCCAATGATGCGGGCTGAGGAGACAAACCGATGAAATACCAATCCCAATCCGTGGCGAAAGCCTATTTCTACTGCGCGATGCTGCTGTTCGGCGTGCAGGTTCTGGGCGGCCTTCTGGCCGGCTGGATCTACGTCTCGCCCAACACGCTGTCCGAAGTACTGCCCTTCAACGTGATCCGGATGATCCACACCAATGCGCTGATCGTCTGGCTGTTGCTGGGTTTCTTCGGCGCGGCCTATTTCCTCGTGCCCGAGGAAAGCGAGCGCGAGATCTTCTCGGTCAAGCTCGCCTATCTGCAACTCGCGATCCTGATGATCGGGACGCTGGGCGCGGTCGGCTCCTATCTCGTCGGTATCCATGGCGGGCGCGAGTTCCTCGAACAGCCCCTCTGGGTGAAGTTCGGCATCCTCGTCGCCGCGGTGATCTTCCTGATCAACATCTCGCTGACGGTGCTGGCGGGTCGCAAGACCGCGATCACCAACGTCCTGCTGATGGGCCTTTGGCTGCTGTCGCTGCTGTGGATCTTCGCCTTCATCAACCCCGACAACCTGTCGCTCGACAAGATGTACTGGTGGATGGTCGTGCACCTCTGGGTCGAGGCGACCTGGGAACTGGTGATGGCCGCGATCCTCGGCTTCCTGATGCTCAAGCTGACGGGCGTGGACCGCGAGGTAGTCGAGAAATGGCTTTATGTCATCGTCGCGACCGCGCTGTTCTCCGGTATCCTCGGCACCGGGCACCACTTCTACTGGATCGGCACGCCGGGTTACTGGCAATGGGTGGGCTCGATCTTCTCGACCTTCGAGGTGATCCCGTTCTTCCTGATGATGTCCTTCGCCTTCGTCATGGTCTGGAAGGGCCGCAAGAACCACCCCAACAAGGCAGCGCTCCTGTGGTCGCTGGGCTCGTCCACCGTGGCCTTCTTCGGCGCGGGCGTCTGGGGCTTCCTGCACACGCTGCACGGGGTGAACTTCTACTCCCACGGCACGCAGATCACCGCCGCGCACGGGCACCTCGCCTTCTACGGGGCTTATGTCGCGCTCAACCTCGCGGTCTTCACCTACGCGATGCCGATGCTGCGCGGGCGCGATCCCTACAACCAGGTCCTCAACATGGGCGCGTTCTGGCTGATGACCGGCGGCATGGCCTTCATGACCTTCGTTCTGACCTTCGCAGGCACGATCCAGACCCACATGCAGCGGGTCGTGGGCGACTACTACATGGATGTGCAGGACAGCCTGTCGATCTTCTACCTGATGCGCTTCGGCGCGGGGGCGGCGGTCGTGCTGGGGGCGCTTCTGTTCATCTACTCGCTCGTCGCGGTGCGCCGGCGTGAAGTCATCGCCCCCGGTCCCGCAACCCCCGTGGCAGGAGAATGATGATGTCCCTCGACATGACCAACGACCGCATCCCCTACTACCACCCCACCGGCCGCGAATGTGCCCTGTTCGAGCGCGCGCATGACAACGGTTTGCCCCTTCTTCTGAAGGGGCCGACCGGCTGCGGCAAAACCCGCTTCGTGGAGCATATGGCGGCGCGGCTGAACAAGCCGGTCTACACCGTCGCGTGCCATGACGACCTGTCGGCGGCGGACCTGATCGGGCGCTATCTGCTGAAGGGCGGCGAGACCGAATGGGTCGACGGGCCGCTCACCCGGGCGGTACGCGAAGGCGCGATCTGCTATCTCGACGAGGTGGTGGAGGCGCGCAAGGACGTCACCGTGGTGCTGCACCCGCTCACCGACTCGCGCCGCCGCCTGATCATCGACCGCACCGGCGAGGAGCTGGACGCGCCAGAGGGCTTCATGCTCGTGGCCTCCTACAATCCGGGCTATCAGAGCGTACTCAAGCGGCTCAAACCCTCGACCCGGCAGCGGTTCCTCTCGATAGCCTTCGACTTTCCCGAACCCGATGCGGAAACCCGCGTGATCACCGCCGAGACCGGCCTGCCGGTGGCCCAGGTGGTGCCGCTGGTGCGCCTCGCCGGGCATATCCGCAAGCTCTCGGGCATGGATCTGGAGGAAGGCGTCTCGACCCGGCTTCTGGTCTATGCCGCGCGGCTGATCGGCGCGGGCATCGCGATCGAGGAGGCGCTGGAGACCGCCGTGGTCCAGGCGCTCAGCGACGAGGCGGACGTGCAGCAGGCGCTGCGCGACCTGATCGCCACGATCTACGGCTGAGGAGCACGCCATGAAACTGATGGACCTGATGGAGCCCGAGGAAACCGTAGGCGAAATCTGGCACGATCTGGCCAAGGATATCGGTCGGGACGATCGCCATCCCGACGCCGCGGTCGAGCTGGCCGCGTTGCGCCCCTCGCTCGCGCTGCTGCTGCGCGCGCTTGGCGGCGGTGCGGATGTCGAAATCGTCGAGGCCCCGGCCACCCCGGTCCGTCACCGCCAACCCGTCCGGCGTCGCCTTGGCGCCGGGCGCGAGACCGAGCACGTCGCCCGCTTCGACGGCGCGCGGCTGCGCCTGCCGCCGGTGATGGATGTCTTCCCCCGATCTGATCTCAACCGCGCGGCCTATTTCTGGCTGACCGCACTGGCTGCGCTCAGCCGCGACGCGATGCCCGATCTGCCCGTCGAGACCGACGGCCCGGCGATGGATTGCGCGCAGATCCGTGCCAATGCGCGAGCCTGCGATCTGGCCTATCGCCGCTGCATCGGGCTGCGCGCGCCCTACCACGAGATGGCGGCGCTCACCCTCGCACGTCGCCGCAGATTGTCGCGCCCGGCGGCCGAGGCCGCGCTGGAGGCCGCGCTCTGCGACCAGCTTTCCGCCGATGGCACCCCCGCCCCGCTGCCCGAGACGGCGGAGGGCGCACGTGGTTACATGCCGCTTGCCCCGGTGCCGATCTGGCTGCAATTTGCCCCCAACACCGCAGGCCGCAGCGCCGCCTCGGAAGAGGCCGATGCCCCCGCCTCCGCCCCGGCCGCGATGGCCAGCACGCAGCGCAAGCATGGCGAGCGCCGCGATCTCGATCAGGCGCGCCGCCGCGACAGCTTCATCATCCACCGCTTCGAGTCGATCCTGTCCTGGGTCGAGGCGCTTAACGTCAATCGCTCGGTCGACGACGATGACGAGGAGAACGCCGCCAAGGCCGCCGAGGATCAGGACCAGATCACCCTGACGCGGCATGATCGCAAGGCCGCGACGCGTCTGCGGCTGCATCTCGACCTCTCGCCCGCCGAGGCGGAGCACGAGGCGCTGGCGGGCGAGCATGTCTATCCCGAATGGAACCACCGCAGCCGCGCCTACATGGAGGGTCACTGCCGGGTGCTCGACGCGCCCGCGCGGCCCGAAGCCGCGCAAACCTTCCGCGCCGATCCGCGCTATATCCGCGCCGTGCGCCGTCAGTTCGAGGCGCTGCAACCGCGCCGCATCCTGCGCCCGCGCGAGATCGACGGGACCGAGCTGGACCTCGACGCCGTCATCGCCAGCCGCGCCGATCTTGCCGCGACCGGGCGGGGCAGCGACCGGATCTGGCGAAGCCTGCGCAAGGTCGAGCGCGACCTCGCCGTGGCCTTCCTGATCGACACCTCGCGCTCCACCGAGGCCGCGATCGGCGAAAGCTGCGTGATCGACATAGCGCGCGAGGCGATGTCCGCGCTGGCCGAGGGGCTGGACGCGGCGGGCGACCGTTTCGCGATCTGGGGTTTCTCGTCGCTCCGCCGCGACCGGGTGTTCCTGACGCGGGTGAAAGGCTTCGACGCCCAGATGGCCCCGCCGATCCACGCCAACATCGCGGCGCTGCGCCCGGGCCATTACACGCGCCTCGGGACCGCGATCCGTCACGTCTCGGCACAGCTCGCGCAGGAAAGCGCGAGCCGCAAGCTGCTCATCGTGCTGACCGACGGCAAGCCCAACGACCTCGACCATTACGAGGGCCAGCACGGCATCGAGGACAGCCACATGGCCGTGCGCGAGGCCCGCCGCGCGGGCCAGAGCCTGCACGGCGTCATCATCGACGAGGACGGGCAGGACTGGTTCGCACGGATCTTCGGGCGCGGCGGCTTCACCCTGCTGCCCCGGCCCGAACGGCTGCTGCGCGCCCTGCCCGACATTTACCGCTCGCTCACACAGGAGACCTGACATGCGTAAACTGACCCTTCTTCTCGCCCTCGCCCCGCTCACCGCACAGGCGGCAAGCTTCGATCGCCCGATCCCGCAGGCGCAATCGGCCACCGCCGAGTTCTGGTTCGCGCTGGCGGCGCTCGCGCTCGTCGCGGCACTGGCGGTGGTGGCGCGGGTGGTCGCCCGGCGATGAGTGCGCGCTGGTCCCCTGCCCGGATCGCGCTGCTGCTCTACCCGTTCGGCTGGGGCGCTTTCGCGGTTAACGTGTTCTTCGCCTCGCTGATCGGGTCGTGGGTGGGGCTGCCGGTCGCGACTCCGGTCGTCTCGCTGGGGCTGGGCGCGGTAGTTGCCGTGCCTGCGACCTACGCCTTCGCATGTCACATCCGGCGGCTGATGGACGCCGCCGAAAACTGAAAGGAGCCGATCATGGCCATGTCTTCCGCAGAGCAGATGCGCCGCTGGCAAGGCCCGGCGCTGCTGTCGGGCGGTTTTCGCCCGTTCTTCTTCTTCGGCGCCGTCTGGGCCGCTCTGGCGATGGCGCTTTGGGTGCCGGCACTCACCGGGCTGATCGCGTTGCCGACGCGGCTCGACCCGGTCAGTTGGCACGCCCATGCCTTCCTCTTCGGCTATCTCGGCGCGGCGATCGCGGGCTTTCTGCTGACGGCGGTGCCGAACTGGACCGGACGACTGCCGGTCGTGGGCTGGCCGCTGCTTGGCCTCGTCACGCTCTGGGCGCTCGGGCGGTTGGGGTTGCTGGCCTCGGCGCATCTGCCCTTGGCATTGGTCGCGAGCGTCGATCTCGCCTTCCCGCTCGCGCTTGGAGGCGTCGTGCTGCGTGAGATCGTGGAAGGGAAGAACTGGCGCAACCTGCCGGTGCTGGGATTGCTGAGCATCTTTACCCTCGCGGACCTTCTGTTCCTGATCGAAGCCGCGCGTGGCGGCTATGCGGCCGCGGGTATCGGGATGCGGCTCGGCCTTGCCGCCGTGCTGATGATGGTCGCGCTGATCGGGGGGCGGATCATCCCCTCCTTCACGCGCAACTGGCTGGTCAAGGAGAACCACCCCGCACGCCCCGCCCCGCCGATGCAACGTTTCGACAAGCTCGCGATGCTGGTCGCTGGCGCGGCACTGCTCGCGTGGGTCATTTCGCCAGAGATGCGGCTGACCGCCGCGCTGCTGCTGGCGACCGGCGTGCTGCATCTCGCGCGGCTGTGGCGCTGGAAAGGCGGGCTGACGCTGCGCGCGCCGATCCTTTTCGTTCTCCATCTGGCCTATGCCTGCCTGCCGTTCGGGGCGCTGGCGCTTGGGTTCGCGATCCTGTTTCCCGCCGCCCTCGCCCCCGCGACCGCGATGCACCTGTGGACGGCGGGCGCGCTTGGCGGGATGACGCTGGCGGTGATGAGCCGCGCCTCGCTCGGCCATACCGGTCGCCCGCTGGAGGCCGGCACCGGCACCGTCGCGGTCTATGCCGCCCTCTTCGTCGCGATGATCGCGCGGCTCCTCGCGGGCTGGCTCAACGTGAGCGCGCTTTATTCGGTCTCCGGCGTGGCGTGGTGCGGTGCTTTCCTCGGCTTCGCGATCCTCTATGCTCCGGTGCTGTGGCAACCCAGACGGAGGGCGCAATGATGTGGCTGGCTTATGGCGGAGTGTTCGCGGCGTTCCTCGCGACCCATTCGATCCCGACACGCCCAACGGTGAGGGCGCGGCTGGTGGCTGCCTTCGGACACGCAGGCTTCGGGCTGGGCTATTCGCTGCTGTCGACGGCAATGCTGCTGATCCTGATCCGCGCCGCCGCATGGCCGGACCCGATTTACCTTTGGCCCACCACCCTTTGGGCGATGGAGGCAACAAAGATTGGGATGGCGCTGGTCTGCATGTGGTTCGCCGTCGCGCTTGGCCATGCCAACCCGTTCTCCTTCGGCGGCAGCCGCCGCAAAAGCTTCGACCCCGAGCGTCCCGGTCTCGTGCGGCTCACGCGCCACCCGATGCTGCTGGGCCTCGCGAGCTGGGCCGGGCTGCACCTGCTGCCGAACGGCGATCTGGCGCATGTCCTGCTGTTCGGTGCGCTCGGCGGCTTCGCCCTGCTCGGAATGCGCCTGATCGACCGCAAACGCCGCCGGGAGATGGGTCCGGAGGTCTGGGCGGAGACGCTGCGCCGGACGAGAGCGGCGCCCCCCTTCGCGGGGCTTACGCTGGCCGATCTCGGGCGTGCAGCGCTTGGCCTCGTGGCCTATATGGCGCTGCTGCACCTGCATGAATATTTCGCAGGCGTCGCCTTGGTTTAAGCCCAGCGTCAGATGCCATTTGCCTCCGCCTTGAACCGCAGCAGGCGCAGCGCGTTCATCGTGACCAGCACGGTCGCCCCGGTATCGGCCATCACCGCGATCCAGAGACCGGTGAGACCGAGCAGCGTCGTCACCAGAAACACCCCCTTCAGCCCGAGCGCGATGGCGACGTTCTGACGGATGTTAGCCATCGTCGCGCGCGCCAGCCGGATCTGCTCGACGACATCGGTGACCCGGTCGCGCAGCAGCGCTCCGTCCGCGGTCTCGAGGGCGACATGGGTGCCCGATCCCATCGCGATGCCGATATGGGCGGTGGCGAGCGCCGGGGCGTCGTTGATGCCGTCGCCCACCATCATCACATGCGCATCCCGCCCCAGATCGCGCACTGCCGTCACCTTGTCCTCGGGCAGCAGCTCGGCACGGGCTTCGATGCCCAACCCGTCGGCAATCGCGCGGGCCGTCACCGGATTGTCGCCGGTCAGCATGACCGAGGAGACCCCCATGCGCTTGAGGGTGGAGACCGCCTCGGCCGCATCGGCGCGCGGCTCGTCGCGCAGCGCGATGAGGCCCAGAAGGCGCTCGGGCGTGAAGACGGCGACGACGGTCTTGCCCGCGCTTTCCAGCCGGTGGAGGGTGGCGCTGTCGGAGGCGCTGAGCACGCCTGTTTCGGTCGCCAGCCGCGGCGCCCCGACATTCCAGACCGCGCCGTCGATCTCGGCGCGCGCACCACGGCCCGGGATCGCCGTGGCTGCAGTGGCCTGCGGCACCGCGATCCCGCGCGCCTCTGCCCGGGCGAGAACCGCCTGTGCGAGCGGGTGACTGCTGCCGGTCTCGACCGCCGCGGCGGTGGCGAGAAGCTCAGCCTCGGTCCCGTCGAGCGGCAGAAGATCGGTGATCTGCGGCCGACCCTCGGTCAGCGTACCGGTCTTGTCAAAGGCGACGAGGCTGGTTTTGGCCGCCGTCTCCATTACCGCGCCGCCCTTCATCAACAGCCCGCGGCGCGCCCCGGTCGAGAGCCCGGCGGCGACCGCGGCGGGAACCGAGATCACCAGCGCGCAGGGGCAGCCGATCAGCAAGAGCGCGAGGCCGCGATAGATCCACGTCTCCCAGGGCGCGCCGAAAGCCAGCGGCGGCACGATCGCGGCCAGAAGCGCCACGCCCACCACCGCGGGCATGTAGACGCGGCTGAACCGGTCGATGAACCGCTCCACCGGGGCGCGCGCGCTCTCGGCCTCCTCGACGAGGTGCAGGATGCGCGAGATGGTGTTGTCCTCGGCGGCTTTCTCGACACGGATGCGCAGCTCGCCTTCGGTGTTGATCGCGCCCGCGAAGACAGCATCGCCGGGCTCTTTCAGGACCGGCACGCTCTCGCCGGTCACAGGGCTTTCATCGACGCCCGAATTGCCGGAGACGATTGTGCCATCCGCCGGGATGCGATCGCCCGGACGGGCCTGCACGATCTGTCCGATGGCGAGGCTGTCGGCCGGAACTTCGCGGATCCGCTCACCCGTGACCAGCCGTGCGGTCTTCGGCACAAGATCGGCCAGCGCCCGGATCGAGCCGCGGGCGCGCGACGCCGCAAGCCCCTCGAGCATCTCGCCCACCGCGAACAGGAAGACGACGAGCGCGGCTTCCTCCGCCGCACCGACGAAGAGCGCGCCGATCGCGGCGATGCTCATGAGCATTTCGATGGTGAAGGGCATCCGCGCCCGCGCCATCAGGGCGGCGCGCCGCGCCACGGGGGCAACGGCGATCACGGTGACGAGCACGAAGACCCAATGCGCGATCGGGCCGCCGACCAGCAGCTCCACCACCCAGGCCGCGGCCAGCATAAGCCCGGTCGCGATCAGGTAGCGCCCCTTCGGGGTCGCATACCACGCGGGATCGGCGGGCGGCGTTGGCGCGCTCTCGACCGCAGGTGTCTCATCCGTCTCGCCCGCCGCCGGAAGGGCGCCCTCGGGAAGAACGAAGCCGCCCTTGGGCTTTTCCGGCGCAGCCCCCTTGGCCGAGACGCCGTAGCCGAGGCGGCGGATCGCCTTCTCCACGCTTTCGCGCGAGGTGGTCGCCGTATCGAGCCGCAGCCGCAGACGCTCGTTCATCAGCGTCACCTCGACCCCGTCGACACCGGGCAGAGCCTCGACCGCGCCGCGCACCTTCGCCGCGCAGGCGCCGCAATCCATGCCCGTCACGCGCCATTCCTGAAGATCTGCTGTCTCGGTCATCTGCTGTCCTCTCGCGTGGTTTTCTCGACAGAGGGGAAGATAGGAGCTACAGCAACTATAGGTTCAAGGGGGAAATCCGCACTCACGCAACCGTGAAGGGAGGTGCAGCATGCATACGATCGGAACATTGGCCCGCCGCACCGGAACCAAGGTGCAGACCATCCGCTATTACGAGCAGATCGGCCTGATGCCCGAGCCCGGGCGGACCGAGGGCGGCCAGCGGCGCTACGGCGATTCCGATCTCGACCGGCTCGCCTTCATCCGGCACTCGCGCCAGCTGGGCTTCCCGCTCGAAGCGGTCCGCGAATTGCTGGACCTGTCGGACCACCCTGCGCGCGATTGCGGGGCCGCAGATTCGATCGCGCGGCGGCAATTGCGCGAGGTCGAGACCCGGATCGCGCGGCTCGAGGCGCTCAAGCGCGAACTGGAACGGATGATCGGCGAATGTCGGGGCGGGCCGACCTCGGAGTGCCGGGTGCTCGAGGTGCTGCGCGACCATTCGGAATGCCTCGCCGACGACCACGACACGATCGGCTGACGCCGCGGCGCCGCGGTTCGATCTATGGGCCTTCGGGAAGAGGCTGGCCCGGAAAGCCCGAACGCTGCGCGCGTGACGACCCGCCGCGACGAGACGAAAAAAGCTTGAGCCCGACGAGCGCGGCGTGATCGCTCGCTCAGCCCCGCGACGGTTTGTCAACGATTTCAAACGCATCACAATGCGCGCCCCCGAGGAGAGAGGCGCCCTGCAGCCTCTCATATCCGCAGCGGAGCCCCGGCTTGCGCCACCGGTCGCGTACGCTCGCAGGAACATTCTGGATCAGATCTTGTTGTTTTGAAGCTGATTTGATCGATAGGAATAGGAGGCAGACATGGCTGGCGAGAGCGGCAAAACGGTTCAAACTGACATTCCCGCCCGCATGGACCGCTTGCCGTGGTCTCGATTTCACCTGACGATCATCGTCGCGCTCGGCGTCACGTGGATTCTCGACGGACTCGAAGTCACCCTGAAAGGGGCCGTCTCCAGCGTTCTTCAGGAACCCGAAAGCCTTGGCTTCACGAGTTCGCAGATCGGGATGATCGCGTCGTTCTACATCACCGGCGCGGTTCTCGGCGCGCTCCTGTTCGGCTATCTCACCGACCGCTTCGGGCGCAGGATGTTCTTCTTCATCACGCTCGCCGTCTATCTCGTCGGTGCGCTGCTGACCGCCTTTTCGTGGAACCTGTGGAGCTTCGTCGCCTTCCGGTTCATCACCGGCCTCGGCATCGGCGGCGAATATGCCGCGATCAACTCCACGATCGACGAGATGATCCCGGCGAGGGTGCGCGGTCAGGTCGCGCTCGGCGTGAACGGTTCCTACTGGCTCGGTGCGGCCCTCGGCGCGCTGTCGACGATCGTGCTGCTCAACCCGGACTACCTCCCGATCGATATCGGCTGGCGTCTGGGCTTCGGTATCGGCGCGGTTCTCGGCGGCATCATCCTCTACATGCGCCGCCATCTGCCGGAGAGCCCGCGCTGGCTCGCCACGCATGACCGGTTGGACGAGGCCGAGGAGGTCGTGAGCGACATCGAGAAGCGCACGAGCGAGCAAACCGGCGAGGAGCTTTCGGAGGTTCCGGACGACGACAAGATCAAGATCCGGCCGCAGAAATCCTTCTCTCTGATGAAGATCGTCAAGGCGATGTTCTCGACGCACCGCAAACGGGCGCTGCTCGGCCTCATCCTGATGAGTTCGCAGGCGTTTCTCTACAACGCAATCTTCTTCACCTATGCGCTGGTTCTGTCGAACTTCTTCGACGTGCCCTCGAAGAACACCGGGCTTTACCTCGTGCCCTTCGCCATCGGCAACTTCCTCGGCGTCATCGTTCTGGGGCGGCTGTTCGACAAGATCGGGCGCCGCGTGATGATCTCGCTCAGCTACGGCCTGTCTGCCGCACTCCTGATGGCCACCGGCTACATGTTCGCGCAAGGCTACCTCACGGCGATCACGCTCACGGCGCTCTGGTCGGTGATCTTCTTCTTCGCCTCTGCGGCCGCGAGTTCCGCCTATCTCACCGTGAGCGAGGTCTTCCCGCTCGAGACCCGGGCGCTCGCCATCGCGATCTTCTACTCGATCGGCACCGCCGCGGGCGGCATCGTCTCGCCCTGGGTCTTCGGCGCGCTGATCGACACGGGCTCCGCCTGGAACGTGTTCTATGGCTACCTCTTCGCCGGTGCCCTGATGACGGTCGCGGCCGTCACCGAAGCGGTCATCGGGATCGATGCAGAACAGGAGTCGCTGGAGAACGTGGCCGATCCGTTGTCCGCCGAGGGCGCGGAATAGGGGCAGGCCTCTGACGGTGGAGGTATTCCAGTCCTGAGATAATGCGTGCTGCGAGGCTCCTTGGATGGGGCCTCGCTTCGCTTTGTTACCGCCCTCCCCTTTGCGGGATGGAGGCGGCGCATTGTCCGGTCCTCGATAGCAGCGCTCCGACCATTGGCGCAAACCCTTCGTTGCCGCCGTGGCGCACCGCAATCGTCATCTTTAGGCCGTCCACGTAAGCGTGCCGCTGACATCAATCTATTCCACCGCTGATGCGATGGACCGCACTTACCCCCGGGCCGAGCGCGACATGAGAAAGCCCCCCGCCGCGTGCGACGAGGGGCTCCGGGGAGGATTTAGGTGTGAGGGTCGATCAGGCGTTGCCGTTGACCACGACGACCAGGTTGCCATCGGTATCGATGAATGCGGTTTCGACGTCATCTGCGGTGTAGCCGGTGCCGTCGAACACGCCGTCCGGCAGCTGGCTGTAATCGGCGTCGACGTCGGACCCGGCCGCGTTCTTCAGAGCCGCAGAGCCATTCTCGGCACCTTTGCCCTTCAGGTCCGACAGCGCGACGATCTCCACCTCACCATCGGTTCCGACCTGATAATCGGAGAACTGATCGGTGGAGGCGGCACCGTTCGCCTTCAGGCTCGAGATGAGCTGACCGTAGGTCTTCACCGTCTCGCCTTGGCCCATGCCGGAGGTCGTGCCCGCATCCGCCGAGGCGCCCGTATCCACATTCGCGCCGACATCGGTGCCCGCACCCTGCGCAGCAACCGAAGCGCTGCCGCCCATGTCAGTCGAGACACCGGCAGCGGCGTTGCTATCCTGGGCCAAGGCCGCAACGGGAGCCGCAGAGGCGAGAAGGCCGACGAGGGCGATCGATTTGAGGCTATAGGTCATAGTAGTCTCCTTCCATTTCATGCGCCGACCATCGGCCGGCAGGAGGAGAACACGGGTGAGGTAATTGCCGTTCCGCGGGGCGAAAAGGGTCGGAAGAACCCTGCCCAAACTTCGATTATCGTGAGCGCGATCACGCCGGACAGAGACCGACATTCCGATTGATAACCGGAACCACGGGGCGCGTGCCCGACGCTCGTTCTTCAGAGCGCCGGGCCGCGTTGTCAGCCGATCTGGGCGGCTGCGGGCCCAAAGAACTCGTAGTGAATCCGCGCGTCCGGCACATTGGCGGCCTTCAGGCCCTTGACCATCTCCTGCATGAACCCGGTCGGGCCGCAGATGAAATAGTCGGCCTTTTCGGCATCGCTGATCTGGACCAGCCAGCTGGGATCGACACGTCCGGAATGTACACCGTTCGCAACATCAGTCTCTTCCGGCGCCTCGTAGAAGACATGGGTTTCATGTGCCTTTGTACGGGGCGTATTGCTGAGCGCATGGGTTTGACCATTCCGGGTGGCGTGGACATAGACCATCCGCAGATCGCCGCCACCGTAGCTCTCGAGCATCGAGATCATGGGCGTGAGACCCACCCCGCCCGACAGAAGCACGATTTCCTGCTTGCCCTTCGGATCGAGGAAGAATTCGCCGGCGGGCGCGGCCACGTCGAATTCGGCGCCGACCTCGACCGTGTCGTGCAGCCAGTTGGAGATCCGCCCGCCGGGTTCGCGCTTGACCGTAATCCGGTAGGACTGGCCATCCGGCGCCGAGGAGATCGAGTAGTTGCGACGATATTCCTCGCCCTCCGCAGGGGTGAAGCGGAAGCTCAGATACTGGCCGGGGCGATGCTTGAGAACCGGCATGCCGTCAACCGGATAGAGCGTGAAGGACGCGATCTCGGAGGTTTCCTTCTCTTTCGCACCGACCCTGAAGCGCCGCCAGCCACGCCAGCCGCCGTCCTGCTCTTCCGCACCGGCGTAAATCTGTTCCTCGCGGGCGATCAGCGTATCGGCGAGGAACCAGTAGGCTTCGCCCCAGGCGTTCAGAATTTCAGGCGTGGCGGCGTCTCCCAACACCTCCGCGACAGCCCCGAGCAATGCTTCGCCGACATGCGGATAATGCTCGGGGAGAATCTGCAGGCCCACGTGTTTTTGCGCGATCCGCTCCAAGGCGTCCGCGAGGACGCCGGGGTTCCGGATATGGGTCGCATAGGCCACCAGGGCACCCGCGAGCGCCTTGTGCTGCGGCGAGTTGCCATGCTGATGCGACATGTTGAAGAGCGCGCGAATTTCGGGAGCGGCCAGCAGCCGCCGATACATCACGGGCACGATCTGATCGACGTGTTCCGCCACGACCGGCGCAGTAGCTTCAATGATCGCGAGTGTTTCTTCTGAGAGCGGCTTTGCCATTCCTGTCTCCTAGGCTATAAACATACCAACAAGACGCATCTATTTGCTCAGCCATTAAGATGCCAATCACAGGTATGTTTTTCCCGTGCGACATTCTGTCCGGTCTCGTGGTACGAGACGGGTCGCTGAGGAGGCTGCATCAGGAGAAGTGCGAATGCGCTTGAACGACACCACGGACCTCGCCTTGCGCGTGATGATCTACGCCGCTTCGATGAAAGACCGACGTTTCACGATCGATCAACTCGTCGAAGCCTATCGCGCACCACGCAGCACTATGATGAAAGTCGTCAACGCGCTGACCCGGGGGGATTTTCTGGTGGCGCAACGCGGACGCTCCGGCGGGTTGGGACTTGCACGGCCAGCGCAGGAGATCGGCGTGGGGACGATCGTGCGCCACATGGAGACGGATTTCGACCTCGTGGAATGTATGCGCAGCGGCGGCGACTGCACGATTACCGCCGCATGCCGCCTCATCGCGCCCTTGGCCGAGGCGCGCGCAGCGTTCCTGACGACGCTGGACGCCTACACGATCGCCGATATCGCAATCTCCCCGCGCGATTTTGGCCTCGCCGCGTCGTGACGCGAATGGTCAGGCTTGAGCGTCTGCGGGTTGCGAGTGCCGGAGGCAGAGCAAGCGGGTAAAAGCGAAGCTGCGCGATGACCGCCAGAAAGTTGTCGCTGCGAATGGTGTTTGGGCGATGGATTTCGCTTCGCGGACCTTCGGTTCGTTCACGATCAGCTCGCGTTACCCAAGAAACCGCGGTTTCTGACCATCGTCGACAGTCATTCACATTACTGTCCACCGACGGATGTGCGGTTTCGGTATCGCGGTGAAGATGTCGTTCATACGCTTGAACGGATTTGTAGCAAGCCCGGCCACCCAAAAACGATACGGGTCGATGAGGGCCATGAGTTCATCTGCCGCGACCTCGATCTCTGGGCTCATGCCAGGCAGGTCACCTTGGGCTTCTCACGGCCCGGAAAGCCAACCGACAACGGCTTCATCGAGGCCTTCAACAGCAAGCTGCGGGCCGAGTGTTTAAACGCCCGTCGCCACTGTCGCTCGGATCAATGGCGCAACATTGGCACCTTCATGAGCCTTGCGGAGGCCGCGGAAAACTGGAGGATCGGCGCAAACACTACAACCAAGCCACTAGTGAAGCGCAGGCTTGGCAATTTTCAGAGACAGCCTCTCGACATTCATCTGATACCCCCCTAGCTTTCGAAGCTGCAGACATCGAAATAGGAAGCGCAAGTCCATGAAATCAAAGGGAGAGGTACTTAACGGCGCCTGCGCAGACCGTCAGGCAAAGGCGCTCTACCGAGGTTTTCGAGATCAAATTTCCGACTGATCTAAGTCAGTGAAATCCTGCGACCTGGAAGATGAAAGCTCTGTAACGAAATCTCAGAAGATATCGAGAGGGCACCGCCCCTTGATGATGCGATGAAAAATCTGGCACATCCACCGCACCGTAATTGATGTGCTTGAAAACTGCGGAAAGTAGCTTCGATTAGTCAAGCAGGAAGACAGAGCGTATTTGGCAATAAATACTACCCAAGCCCGTGTGGCACCTGCCAATATTAGCTCACTCACACAAGCTGCTTACGTATCGGTGTTGATGTCAGGGCGCCCAAATGAAAAAATCGACAGCTAGCCTATATGTCACGAACTTCAAAAAAAGGTTCACAGGCGTATCTTCAACTGCGGCAGCGGTGTTACGGCAGCAGCAAAATTTACTGAATGTAGCGCTTGTTGGTTACGCATTGCCGAAATGCGCAAAACCGATTGGTTTTTTCCGCGCTCTCCGGGAATGTCGCGAGCCTCCTGCCGGACGTAAATTTTCAATTTGGCACACACGGCGAAACATTGAAATGCAACTTGCTATATTGGCCCGAGATGTCCTGCGCCTGCCAATAAGAATTGTTTTCACCTCAGCCGCACAACGTCGCCATTCAGCTTGGCCACGCTGGCTAATTTCGCGAATGGATGCGGTAATTGCAACAACTGAAGAGGCCGCCAAATATGTGCCTAATGTGGTTGCAGTAGTGCCTCATGGAGTGGATACGGAGCACTTCTTACCCGCCCAAGAAGAAAGCTATAAGCGCAAGTGGAAAGAACTGCAACTTCCCGGGGAATATGGGATCATAACGGTGGGGCGCGTGCGTCCAGAGAAAGGCACGGACCTTTTTATCGACGCTATGATTACCGCGCTTCCGGACCTGCCGGGAGCTTGCGCTATTGTTGTCGGAACGGCGAGACCCGAACACCAAAAATTCCAGGAAAAAATAGAGAAACGCGCAGAAGCAGCTGGGCTTTCAAGTCGGATTGTTTTTTTGGGAGAAGTAGATCCCGACAAATTGCAACAGATATTGCAGGGATGCCGAGCGCTCGTGGCACTCCCCCGTTATGAAGGATATGGGATGACGCCTCTGGAAGCCATGGCTACCGGACTTCCAGTGATTTTGAGTGAGACCGGCTACTTCAAAGAGTTCGTGGGAGAAAATGATACAGACACCGGCTCATGTGGCGCGGTTGTACCAATAGAGGGCGCCGAATTAGCAGCAGAGGCTCTAATAAGAATTCTCAAGGACAAAGACTTATACCATCAAAAATCGATAGCCGCCAGAAAAAGGGCCGTGCGAAAATTTAGCGTAACTTCCGAAGTGAATGCGATAAATATCGTTTACGAAGACCTATGGTCCCTTGCCGACAAAAATAATAAGATCACGCGATCGAGTTAACTTATATACGCTAAAGGTTGGGTCCTGAAGCGTTTCAATCAGATCTTCGATTTGAACCGGCATCCCAATGGACAAAAAGGCGAGATTGAGCTAACAGCAAACCAGACCAATCGCTCGGAGTATGCGTACGCCTATGTACTGCCTGGTAATTAATTTGAGCACTGCGACCGCGCGCATGTCATTTATGGCCGATCAGCTGAACAGGCTGAAAATACCTTTTCAGAGGATCGATGCATTCACGCCAGAAATGGTAATGAATTATGAGAATTCTTTTGAATGGTCAAGCTGGGAGCGCCCTCTCAAAGATACCGAGAAAGCATGCTTTTTAAGCCATGTGGAGGCGTGGAAATTTGCCGCAGCACAGGATGAAAGCACCCTCATACTAGAAGACGATGCGCTTCTTTCCTATCAGACGCCCAGTGTCCTAAATGCGATTGACGAAATCGAAGGCATTGAGCATGTGACCCTTGAGGTACGGACGCGCAAGAAGATCATTAGTAAGGTTGGGCGCGCGATCGGGTCCAAGCACCAACTACTCCGCCTCTATCAAGACAGGAGCGGCGCTGCTGCTTACGTAATTTCGCCTTCTGGGGCGCGAAAACTTCTTGCGCGGGCGTCCAAAGAGGTCGCCCTCGCTGATGCGCTGATCTGCAAAGCCTATGAATTGAAAAGCTTTCAAGTCGAACCGGCTTGCGGCGTGCAGCTAGACCGCGCCGCGGACTACGGCATTACAAATCCTTTTAATACCGTCTCTCAGATAGACTCAGGAAAACCAACGCCGATAACCAAACAGGCCTCTGGCTTTCGCGCCCGTCGGATCGGTGCGCAGCTCCGCATGGCCGCTCGCGCCCTAAGGCACGTTGGAATAGCTGAACGACGTGAAATTCGCCTAGACCCCGCGCATTTCCTCTAGGGCTGACTTCGTCAGGCTTTCCACCACCGTTTTTTTCGCGCCGTTGCAAGCGGCGCACCCGATTGAAA
Source organism: Thioclava sp. F42-5 (assembly GCF_002213195.1). Lineage (NCBI taxonomy): Bacteria > Pseudomonadati > Pseudomonadota > Alphaproteobacteria > Rhodobacterales > Paracoccaceae > Thioclava > Thioclava sp. F42-5. Next base: position 1,037 of record NZ_NBNZ01000006.1, on the reverse strand, counting down.
ACCCTGTCCTCAATTTGGAACCTACGCCAAATTTCATTGGGAACCGGCCCCGCAGGTTCGCCCGCCGAAGAACGGATGCAGCCGCCATACCATGTGACCTGCCACGGGATTTTTCCTCCACCAGCGATTAGAGTCCGACCCAACTTTGATCTGATCCCCGGAAACTGGACCGTTTGAAGCTGGAGTTTTCAGCTAAGCTTTCCTAGCTGGGAGAGGAGCGGAAACGCATGAAGCATCGAAGTTCACGGAAGCGCGAGACAGGCGTTCATTCTGAAGCAAGGCGAGGAAGGCACATCAGTTGCCGAGATTTGTCGCAAGGCTGGGATCGGGCAGTCGACCTATTTCGCCTGGAAGAAGAAATACGGCGGGTTGTTGCCTGATGAGATGCGTCGGCTGAAGCAGCTTGAAGATGAGAATGCACGACTGAAGCGGATCGTGGCGGATCTGACACTTGACCGTGAGATGTTGTGAGACATGTCGTGCGGCGAAAACTCTGAAGCCGGAACGGAGACGTGAACTGGTTCGCGGGATGTGCGCAGACTGGGCGGTCTCGATCCGCAGGGCATGTGGGGCCCTGAGGTGCGACCGCTCAAGCTACCACTACAAATCTCGCCGCATCGATCCGGCAGAGCTGAATCGGCGGATCAAAGAGATCTGCGAGACGCGTGTGCGCTATGGCTTTCGGCGTGTCTACGTCGTTCTCGACCGGGAGGGTTGGGATGTCAGCATCAGGAAGGTCTACAATGTTTACAGAGCCTTGGGGCTGCAGCTGCGGAACAAGACGCCGAAACGAAGAGTAAAAGCGAAGCTGCGAGATGACCGCGCTGACGCCGTTGGTCCGAACGATGTTTGGGCAATGGATTTCGCTTCGCGGACCTTCGGTTCGTTCACGATCAGCTCGACTTGGGCAAGAAACTGCGGAGACGCCTGCTTCCCCATTGCTTCTGGGGGGCTTAGCACAACGCAAGAGACCGCCCGAAGGCGGCTGCGCAGCGTCTTGACCCGAGTTCGGTAGAATTGGTTGCGGGAGTAGGATT
>NZ_NBNZ01000005.1:0-303313 GCF_002213195.1 Thioclava sp. F42-5 | reverse complement strand
GCGGCTTCGATGTGGCGCTGACAGGCGTGTGCCTCCTGTTGCTGGTGCTCTATCTCGCGCCACTGGGGCTATAGGGAACCCGCTGGTCTGTTCGGTAACGACCATCGAGCTTGCATATGCAACGCTCGCTTGATGCGCTCTGCTCCTCGAACAACCTGATGTGAGCCGGTCCGAATGGACACCCTCCGTTGCGCGAATTTCGCGACGAGAGGTGCGGGCATCAGGCCGTTGCTGCCATGTCGATCCGACGATACCCAGCTTCGCCGTGATAGAAGCCGTTACTTAGTCCGACCTCCCCGCACATGGTGGCAAGGCGCGCCTCGGCTTCCGCAAGGGGCACTCGCGCGTCGAGAGCGTCGCGAAATACTTTGGCCACGGCGACCATGTCTACCGTCTGCGGCATCAACCGCAGATGACTGACCCCGTCGGCCACGAGCCGCGCACTTTCTGGCAGGAGGTCGATATAGCTTTCCGAAAGGGTCTGGATGCCATTCACCCGCAAGATGGGCTTGTCGTCGCGGGTGCGCAGGGGCATTCCATCAAGGTCCGCCTCGCAGATGAACTGGCAGTTATCCTTGGTCCGGCCGTGGGCGCGGGCGTGGTAGCAGCGCGCCGAGACGGCGAGTGAGGCACGACCGAACACCTGCACCTCGACACCGAGCCCGAGCTTGCGCGCGGCGCCCGCTGCGACGGCGATAGCCGAAGCCGGCATCTCTGACGGAAGGCAGACATGGGTCGCGCCCTGCTTGGCCATCCACGCGATTGTGGCCTCATTATAGGCATTCATGAATGGCCCGATACGATGCGGGCGCTTTCCCCGCACAAAGAGCCCCGCCGCATTGTTGATCTCGATCTCGGGCGTGTCCATCTCGGCGAGATCGCCAGTCGCCTTGCGCTCGCGCTTGAGCATGACCTCCGCCAACGTGGACAGGATCACTCGTTTGCCCGCCCGTTCCAGCCGATCGATGATGGTAGGCAAGTCGGCCTCGTGGAAGGGCGCGCGCTTGGAGCAAATCACCTCGCCCAGGTAGACTTCATCGACCGGGGCTTCATCGGCGATGCGCGCATAGAAGTCGCGGCGTTTATCTGCGGGCCAGTGAAAGGCGATGGGGCCGAGGGTCAGTTTCGTCATATGGTTCACCGCCATTTCTTGGTCTGGAAGGCACCTTGTGTCTGTTTCTGCCCTTCCGTCAGGGCGACAAGATCAGCCATGTTGGCCTCGCGTCCGGCGCGGATGTCGTCCACCGCCGCGCGAAAAGCGCTCACGACCCCCCGCACGTAGCTCTTCGACCTCTGCCGGCCCTCGATCTTGAACGCGTGGACACCCGCGTCGATCAACTCGGGCAGCAGGCGCGAGAGGTTCAGGCTCACGGGCTCCTCGAAGGCGTAGTAGCCTTCAGGCCGATGAGGTGCGGTGTAGCGACCCTTGCAGATGGTGGGATAACCCGCTTTTTCATCCGGACCGAAGCGGTCGATGGTGAACCCCGCAAGCCGCGAGGACATGGACCCGTCCGGCTCACGCACGTAATCGACATCCGACGCGGGCGAACAGACCCCGTCCATGTTGGTCGATTGGCCCGTGAGGTAATTGGTGAGACTGCACCGCCCCTCGACCATCAAACCATGATTGCCGAAGATGAAAGTCTCGATTTCGCAGGGGATTTCCTTCCGGATATGCCGGATCTCCGGGATCGTGAGGATGCGCGGCAGAACCACACGCTTGACGCCGAAATTCTCGCAATAATAGCGGATCGCTTCGGGGCTGGAAGCCGCGGCCTGAACCGACAGATGCAGACGGATTTCCGGATAGGTGCGCGCGATGTAATCGGCCACACCCATGTCCGCGACAATGAAGGCGTCGACGCCAAGCAGGGCGCCGGTTTCGGCGGCCTGCCGCCAGAGGTCCACCTTGCCCGCGGGCGGATAGGTGTTGAGCGCCAGCAGAACCTTCGTGCCGCGCTCATGGGCATAGGCCACTGATGCGGCCAATTCGTCAGGCGTGAAGTTCAGCCCCGGAAAATTGCGCGCGTTGGTGGCATCCTGAAAGCCGCAATAGACAGCGTCCGCTCCGGCATCCACGGCGGTCCGCAGGGCGGCAGGTGTCCCTGCGGGGCAGATCAATTCGGCAAGGCTCATTGGTTCTCTCTTGTCTCGATTTCGCCGTGATACGCTCGCCGAAGCCGGGTGAGGACCGCGCGACCCGGGCGGCCGAACATCGCCGCCGTTTCTTCGGCGAGCGAGCCGTCCATGTCGTCGAGCGCATTGCGCAGTCGCACAACCGCCTCGGTATCGCCGCTCACCTCGAGATCGCGCGAGAAGAAGGCCGCGTCGCCGTCATGTTCAGCATCGATCAGTTCCAGCAGCAGCATGAACCGACCGCGGATCGTAGCCTCTGCGTGCTGCAGGCCTTCGCGGGGAACCGCCCGAAGGAGAGGTGCCTGCGGGTCGGGTCGCAGATGCAAGGCAAAGGGCAACTCCTGCGGGTCGATCAGGAAATCGGTGCCCTGATGTGGGCCAAGGCGGGCAAAAAGCGAGGGATGCCGTTTCGCGATCCGGCGGACGATCCGCGTCAGGAATGGCTGTACGACAAGGCAGGAAAGCCACGCGCCAACCCGGTTGCCGTGCGACTGCGAGAAGGGAGTTTCGTTGCTGATACTCATGCGCGGGTCTCGACTTCGAACTCTGCGTCTGGATTGTCGTGCATCGGCGCCCCCTCTCACGTCCTCCCGGCATCTTGCGCGGATTGGAATGAATTGGTATTTTTGATGCGCATATCATCCGCACAATGCGCACTTCAAATACCAATTAAGGATTGCGACAATTCGCCTCACTTCCTTCACCGATTATGGCCTGCGCGTTCTGATGCGCATGGCAGGAACCCCCGAACAGCCCTTCACCACGGGCGAGCTGGCTGAAGAGTTCCGGGTCTCCCGCAATCATTTGGCCAAGGTGATTTCGACCCTTGCGGCGAACGGTTGGCTGGAAACGCGACGTGGCGGAGGCGGGGGCGCGATCCTGGCCCGACCGCCCGAAACTATCAGGCTGGGTGACGTGGTCGCCGCACTCGAAGGCGATCAAGCGATCGTCGAGTGCTTTGCACCCGAGGGGAACACTTGTCCCCTGACCCCACAATGCCGGCTCAAAACTCGATTGGCCACTGCCAACGCGGCGTTCATCGCCGATCTAAATCGCACCACTCTGGCCGAATGCATCTACCGCCCTGAAACTGCCTGAGCCATCCGGCGTACGGCCGAAACGGCCTGTGTCTTAGATACGCCGGCGTGGCGCATCTGCATCGGGCGCCACACTCTGAGAAGCCGACTTTATCAGCTTATCGGTCTTTGGCGCTGGGTGCAGCGAATGATCGCTTCCCGCCCTGACCTACGGACCCGTCGCGGTCGGCCCAAAGGGGTCATTGATGAACGCTGCAGCTAATGTCTGTTTTGCCTTCGGTTTCACGACGCGACGCCTTGCGATGGCGAGGAAGGAAGTCGACTCTTTGTGTTGTGCCTTTGCGGTGCCCTCGATGATCGAACTTCTACTATTTCGACGCACGTTGGTCGGAAGCGCCGAAGGCTCGGCGGCGCTCTATCCTCAGCGCAGCGTTAGTATCGCCGCGATGCCGTCCGAGAACCATGGGTCGCCAGCCACTGATTGCCCGAGCCGTGGTTGCGACAGGCGGAGGGTGCTGCTGGCGGCAACCTGATTGGCGTTACGAAGATCTTTGACCAGCCCATCGCGCTCCGCGTCGACATTCGGGTCAATGTGGTGCAGCAAACCCCAGTCGACGCCCCAGTTGAGTCCGTCGTCAAAACTTGCGGCGCCGACAAATAGGCGTTGGCCTTTGGCGTTCACGAAGTTCGTTCGCCAAAGCCGAATGTGATGGCGCTTTCGCAAAGTGGCGTCTTGGGTCTGCTTCTGGAAGGCCAAATCATTCGGCTGATTATCCCAGAAATATGGAGTCACCGGAGCGGTAGCGTCGGCACCGTTGCTCCAGGCAGCAATCGCTGCACGCGTCAGCGTCGCCAATCCGGGATCTGCTGCCCGCACCCAGCCGGCCTTGTCGAGCGCCTTCTCTACCTCCGCCTCATCGCGCGCCAGAAGCATTATGTTGATCGGTTCAAGGGCCGTTCCGGCGACGGATTCCGTGCTGCCGGGCAGACGGCCTGAGCCGACGAGCGCGTCCACCGTGTCGAATTTTATGTCTGCCTGGACCGGGATCGAAACGTTGCGCGCCTTGTCATAGTTCACGATTGGCCACGCAGCTGTAGCCACGCAGACCGCAGCGAGCCCGAAGGCCGCAATTTGCTTGGGTCCACCTCTGTTCGGGGAGGGCTGCAACGGCCTGCTGTCGCGCCACCATTCTGACACGGCGACGCCCGCCAGCAGCCAGATCGCGCCGACGAGCCAGCCGTTCAGAACGTCGGATAGATAGTGTTCTATGAGATAAATCCGGCTTAGTCCAACGAAGAACGCCAGGGTGACAGCGGCCACCAGGGCCGCTGGTGCCCGGAACAACTTCACACGCCAAAGGATGAAGAATAGAAACCCGTAGAAGGCGACCGACAGCCCCGCATGGCCGGAGGGAAAACTTCCCGAGACCTCAGTGAAATAGCCGAGGTCGGAGCGCGGGCGGTGGAAAATACGCTTGAGTAGATTCACCGATGCGAGATCACCGCCCAGAGCAACGCATAGACCCACCAGCAGGTCCGGGCGCCGCCGCTCCAGGAGGAGAGCTCCAGCCGCCGCGCCAACGAGCCCGATGACGCGCCAATCGCCGAGCGCGGTTACATGCGCCGCGAGACGCAGCAGTTCCGGCGACCAGAAGGCGTGGATAAGGTTTGCGAGCCGTGTGTCCACAAGAACGATAGGTTCGGCCATTAGGAAGTCGAAGACCGACCCGAGCCAAATCCAAAGAATATAAAAGGTCGCGCAACCCAGAAGCGTAGCCGTCAGGCCGGAAAACTGCGTTCGGTCGAACCGATGCGCGAGGAAAGCAGCAGTCTTCGGGTGCCGCTTCGACCACTTCTGCACGTCGGGATTCTCGCGGATGGCGTGGCCGATTGAGGTGAAGAGCGAGATCATGAAGGGCATCAGGCGCAAGATCCGCAAAATCACCCACCAGAGCAGCAGCAATGCGACGAGGACCACCACGGCGAAGAGACCGAGCCGCGAGGCGTATGGGCCCAGGCTCGATGCGACATGCCCGATCACAAAACCGAAGCCGACATGCGCGAGCGCGTAGGGGAAGCCGCTGATGGCATTCCATAAAAGGAAGCGGCGTCGCGGCATGCCAGCGGCCGAGGCAGCAAGCGGGACGAGCCCGGATACAGGTCCAAGGAAACGGCCCAGCACCAGTGCGAATCCGCCATAGCGTTCAAAGAGCCGGACCGCTCGACGATAACTCTTTGAGTCCTCCAGTTTCCTGCGTTTCTCGATCCCACGGCGCAACCAGCGGCCGAGCCAGAAGCTGATTTCGCCGCCCACAACCGAACCAATCGCGACGAACCAGACCAGATCGAGGAAATCGAGTGCGCCCTGCTGAACGAGCAGGCCGCCCGCATCCACAACGAGGGTTCCGGGAATGATGATGCCGGTTACGAAAACTGCTTCGAAGAGCGCGGCGAATCCTATGATCCAGTAGGACCAGAGCCCGAAGCTCTGGAGAGAAGGCAAGATCTGGTCGAGTGAAAATCCCATGCCAGAGTAATACGTTGTTATGAAGTCGGTGTCATGCCTATCGCGAGGCGCTCCGCAAACCGGGGGATATTTGTGAGCGGTAGGGACAGGCATCGCTTGGAGAGCTACAATTCGGCCGCGCTGTATGATATGCGGCGCATTCATTGGTGCTTCCCGACGCAATCCAGAGGGACTTCCCAGTATCTTTCCTGGGGTTAGGATTTGGGCTTGGCTAAGGACGATGAGACCGAGACGCGGGGGAACACAAGTTCGCCAGCTATTTCGTTCAGCCCGTGCAATCCATGAACGATGCCACTAAGCCCGAAAAGATGATGAAGCAGGTGCCCTTCGAGTTGCCTGCCGCACTTCAGCTTGTTCGATGAAAGGCTCGCAATGGACGCAGCGATTACTCACTGGATCAATTCCTTCGCGGGCCACAACGCCTTTGTCGATCAAGCAATGATCGCAATCACTCAAACGGGTGTGCCCTTCATCGTGCTTGTCGTCGTCCTGCAATGGTGGAGCCGGGAAAACCGGCAGCATCTGCGTCATGTTGCAATCTGCGCCGGGCTTGCGTTCCTTCTGGGGCTTGCGATCAATCAGGGCATCCTGCTCTTCATCCACCGCGTGCGCCCATATGACGCCGGAGCCTCCAACCTTCTTATCGCCAAGAGCGCCGACTGGTCTTTTCCGTCCGACCACGCCACTGCCTCGATGTCAGTCGCCATGGCATTTGCGCTTCAGAAGCTTCCGCGACGGGCGCTGGCATTCTTCGCGATGGCTTTCCTCATCTGTCTGTCGCGCGTTTACGTCGGCACCCACTACGTCACCGACGTTCTGGGAGGCGCCGCCACCGGGATCGTGGCGGCAATCGTCGTCCGGACGCTTTATCGAGAAAACAGCAAATTCGATCGTTTCGCGAAAAGCATCCTTTAACAAGATACACTCTTCTCTGCGGAGCAGTCGTTCATCGATGGCGCAGCGAATGGCCGCTGTCCGCCCTTCCTCCCAGGTGACCGTGCAGGCGCAGCATAGATTGAGCGCGTGCGGCGAACGGCCGGAAGGTCCCGCTTAGCTAACACTCAGCGGGATCTCGACGCCGCATACCCGCCCGATCGACCGGTTCGCGGAAGCTGCACCGCAGAGCTCTGCCACCGTCCGCGTGGACGATCCGCCAGGCGGGGTGTCGCGCGGTGAGCCGAGGTCCTCCGGAAGACCGGCGCGACGCAAGAAGTATCCGGTGCGGCTTCAGTTTTGAACGAGACGACCGACAGAACGCGGCAGATGTTTCTGTCCGAGAACAAACGACCAATATTCTACGCATGAATGTTACGAGCATATATCAAGCTCTCTCGAGCTCTCACCCGCCTGCCGAGCTTTTGCGAGCCGGTAATCCCTTCGTGCTTTGCACATCTCTCACCCTCCTTTCTAAAATCGAGAGCGTGCCACTCATGATGATGTCTTACAGCGGGACCGAGCTATCTGAACGATTTCCATCGAACGAGATTCCAGCTCGGGCTCAGCGGGTCTTCAAGTGCGAACTGACCCGCTACCAATCCTGGCGGAGGCGGATTCTTGACCTTCAATTTCTCGCCTCCGGGGAAGTTGTCGATTCTGACCCAATCGTCGCGCTCCAGAGGCTCGCACGTCTCGAGATCAGCGATTGGGCCGTCAACCCATTCTATCTGCTCCGGAAAACTCTACCCGACGGCATCAACCCTGGCCAAATTGATAGAGATCTTGCGATCCAAATAAATGCCCGTTTGAGCGGTGGTGACCGGATGTACTTCCGGAGTGCTTGTCGAGTCTTGGATCGCTTACAAGGCAGTACTTTAGCGAAGAGCACAGGTCTTCTTCCGGATGAAACGATCGGGCCGCTTCCGCGCGCCAAGGATCATCGCGCAAATGCGCCAATGCCGGAACGGCTTGAGCAGGAGTACCAAGATGCCCCCGCCTCTGTTCGGATGGCTCTTGCCTTCGTGTATCGTGTGGCGGTGCTGTGTGAGCTTTGCGAAGCATCGGTCAACATCTCCCCGAAGGAACTCTTGACCGAGCAGACGCTTAAGGCGCTTCGCGGGATAGAACCAGCGGAGCTCGGGTTTGATCGGCCGTCGAAGAAGACTCTTGAGGACTATCTAAACAGGCTAATTCGACACTTCAGTATCCCCGATTTCGGGCGAAGTCAGTATGCCGAGACTGCGGAGGCCAAAGCCTGGTCGGAATTCAGACGAGAGCTAAGCAATCGGGACATGACATCGCTCAAAAGCAGGATCGAAACGGTATCGAAACTTGCCATCTCTCATGGTCTTGCTCCGCATGAGTTGACGCCCGCATGGTTCGCTCGCACCTGCATCTCTCTCGAAGGTTATATCTTTGCGCACTTTCGCACTGGAGCTTTCGCGATAGATGCTCTTTTCGAACACGAAGACTTCCCACGCGAGCTTCTGCCTGAACAACCAAGCGGCTTCGTTAAGCATATGCCGGCGCATCGAGAGAAGGACAAATCGGCTGCGGTGGCTAAACCCGCAAGGCGTGCCGATCCCGTCCTTAGGCGCTGGGCTTCATTTTTCGAAAAGCTGCGACAGGTCGGTTTCACAGAGAACGAACTGAATATGTTGTCGGCGGTTCGTGCGGTATCTGTGAATCGTGGCATTCCGCCAAGGACCGTGGACCGAGACTTTTTAATCGAACTGCTCGACACAGTGCCCACGCGACAACGGGCGCGGGTCCATGGTGCGGCGCGCGCAATGGATCGCGCTGCGGGCTTCATTGAGCTCGCAACATATCGACCCGAAGAGTTGGTCGGCCCTCTGCCGGATGGCCGCTCATCCTTCGAGGAACTGCCTGCTGGTCTCTCGACGGAACTCGGTCAGTTGGTTGCAAGGATCGGATACGGAGACAGTACCAAGCGCTCCGTTAAAGCCGCAGCTAAAGCACTTTTCAGGTCAAGCGCCGCGAATGGTCTTTCAAGTACACCTTCAGTTGCCGAACTGCTTAGCTGCGATTTCGGTAACCTTGCCTCGTCTTCTAAAACTCAGGCTCAGGCGCCTCGCTATGAAAGAACCTTGATCGCACTGCGTGACTTCATCGATTTGCCTTGGACGGAAGCTTGGCGGGAGCTTTACGCCGCAGCAAAAGACGCAGGGTGCTCTCCTGGGCGCAACCCTGTCCCGTGTTTGATGAAATATGCTGGCGATCGTTCTCCAGAGCAGCTGAATGTTCACTGGGTACAGTCTGTAGAACGGAAGCTCAGGCGACCGAATGAGTTGTCGGTCCATGGGCGCGCGGATCTTGCGAAGACTTTTCTTGCGAATGTCCAACGTCTCGAAGACTTGAGATCTCAGCCCGGGTTCCGCGGTGGCCCTTTGCTTTCTGAACCACGGTTGCTTCCAAGATAGGCGCCGTTTCCCTTTTTGTTTCCGCGAAGGCTGACCTGAACCCATCTCCTGAAAAAGGAGATGGCTTATGTCGTTCGAACTCTATCGAGATCCGATTACTCCGGCGAAACCCGCCGGGCTCAACACACAGGAACTGCGCCTTTACCTCGGTGTCGGTCGCAATTCGGTAACCGACATCACCCAGCGTTTCGGTATCGATAAGATCCACGGACTATACCCTGAAGCCAACGTTTGGCGCCAATTGTTCGGCATCGCGCCGAGCGATGACGCAACGAAAGCGCAGCTAAGAGAACCCCTCGCGGACATCGCTTGGGTCAGCCGGATGACGGGTGTCCCCCTGTCAACACTTCGAAATTCTCTCCGGAACCAGCAGTGGCGCTATGATTACGGCGTACAACTCGGACGAGATGATGGTGAAGCTCGTCCGCGTCTCCGACGTTGGATTCCTGCGCTGATCCGCGCCCAAGCAATCGGCTCGCCTGCTCCGTCTTTCACAGTCACGTCTACCGGTCTGCAAAGCCCGTTTCCTGATCCAATGCAGCGACGTAAAGACGCTGAAACTCCGGAAACGAGTGTGTTTTCAGCTCTCTTTGGAGCTGGTGCCGAGATTTCCCGATAACGCTCGAAATAACATCCCACGGCAGGTTTTCGGCACAGGTAAACTCCCCGGTTTTTATTATCGCGATCCCGATAACGGCCAATCTTCCCGATAACGACACCACCAAGAGGACAAGAAATTGACCGTCAACGACCCAACGATGCTCGACATTCTCCACTTCGGCCAAGCCCTGAAGAGCGGCACTGAGCGGCAATATGCGAAACACTTCGAACGATTGTTCCGCAAGCGCGGATATCTGGAGCGCCATCTCGAAACGCTCGAGGGGTCCTTGGAGATCTACCTTCAGGTCGCCCCAAAATACCGGAAAGGAGATGCTCGCTTGAACGCGAGGCTTCTCGACTGGGGCATTACGCCGCGGACCTACAAGCAATATCAATCCGACGGGCGGCGGATGGTCGAAACCTTTACGGGAGAGCTTCAGGCCCGGCGTGCACGTCAAGAACGTCAAGACGGTTTCGCGCAGCTGCGGGCGATCCTTCCCGATCTGATCGACGCTGCCTTGGTCAAGGAGAGACAAACCTTCAACCTGCCCAAGCTTGTCGACTTGGCTCGTGCCAGAGGTTGGGACATGTCCGATCTCACGCGCGATCGGATCATCTCACTGCGCGAGGATTGCTTCAACACTGACGAGTGGAGCCGTATCAAGCAAGCAGCTGCATTCTTGGACTACCTTCGGCAGTTCCCAAACTGTCTTCCGCTCCTGCCGCACGACGAGTTTGGCACTCTCGCCGGTGTCCTCCGCCTCGACACTCAGCTCCCCGCGTTTCTGGACGAGGAGGCCAAAACCTGGGTTCGGGACGCAACGGTCGTCTACCATGACGACATGCTCACCGAAGAAGCGCGCTGCGCAACTGCCAAGGAATATTCGGAAAGTTGCAAGGCCGTTTATATTGCGTCTTTGCGCACCTATATGCGGACGGTCCAGGCCGACTGCGATCTTGCGAGCGTCAACGGTCTGACCGCCTTGTTCCGATCTGACTTGATCGAGAAGACGCTGATCCGTCTATGCAAGAAGTCTGGCACCTCGGGCGGCCTCGCCCCGCGCACCCTGTTCTCCTACGCGTTGAACCTGAAACGGACCCTATCCACGCAGGGTCTTTCGGAGGAGGCAGACAAGGTCGAACGGCTCACGAAGACACTGCCGGTTCTGATCGAAGGCCAAGCGGCCAGCAAAATGATGTCAGCTAAAGTTGAGGTCTGGTGCAGGGACCTTCTGAATGACCCCGTCGCCATGGAGCTATTCGAGACTCAGCATTTCGCCTACGCCGAAAAGGCGCTTGCGGCGCTGGAACTGGCAGAGATTGAAGGCATCGACCTTCTCGCCTACAGCCGATCACCTGCCACGCAACCTCTCACTGCGGACCAATGGCGTCTTGCTGCTAAGCTTCTGCGGCAGGCCAGGATGTATGGAGTCTGTGCCGCATTCGCCGCGATCGAACTCGAGGGGGCGCCGTTTCGCAAATCGAACGTCATTTCTGACTTAAGGCTCTCAGATCATCCTCAGACCTTCTACGATCATCGCGTAGACAAGACCCGCCCGCGTCTGGAAATCCACATTCCGAACGAACTCCTCAAGAACGGGGACGCGATGACACTTCGCAACCAACACTTGCCGCGTTTCGTCTTCGACAGGGACGGGCTCGGCGCCGAAGGCTATCGCATTCTGTCTTTCTACTTCTCTCGCATCCGTCCCCTGTTCGGCGGCGCGGCTCTCTCGGATCATGTCTTTCCTGCACTCGAAGCCGAACCCCGCGCTCTCGTGCTCTCGACCTTCGACGGCTGGCTTGCCGAGTGCTCCACGCACATTGGGCTGCCGCTGTTGCCCCACAACTTCCGTCACGGCATTTGCACGATCGAGATCTTCCATGATCCGACGTGCTATCCGGAGCTCGAAACGCTGACCGGCGACACCGAAAAGACGCTGCGACAGCACTATGCGTTCATCGACCGCGATCGGCAGACCCGGACCTTGCAGCAAAAAAGGTTTGAGCGGCGCGCCCAAAGAATGATGGTCTCGCCACAAGTGACGGCGGCACAGGCATGAAGATCCACGAGATACTTGCGCACCCCGTTTGGAAACGTCTTGCACAACTGCCGGGTTTTGCGGACTTGTCCGAACCTTCAATCAAGACCGCGAACGGATTCTTCGAGTTCCTCATGGCGCATAATCTTTCGTCACCAACCGCAGGCGATATCCGAAATTGGCTCGGGGACAGCCCGGAACCCGAACGTGCGGTCTGGCTCGATCATCTCCAAGAAGTCTTTGCAGTTTGCCAGCCGTCGTTTCTGGGGGAAATCCGTCAGGCGCGCCGATCCTCGAAAGCTAAGCGGGATAAAAATGCGTCTGACAAAACGACGGGCTACCAGCCGTCGCGAGTGCGGAAACACGATGTCTGCGTGCTTCGACCGACCTACGAAGCGCGGGGGTGGGACCCCATTGCCCCGCCGCAACAACGCGCGCCGAAAAGACGCCATGTCTCCGTCCGGCCCGACAGTCTCCCTTTGGGCTATCAGAGCGAGTTGCGCCGCGCAGCTGACGGGCTGCCGGGCCAAGAAGCGGGCATGCAGGTGCCCGCCCGCAGCATGGTGTTGAGAATGCGCGAAAAGCTGTGTCAATACGCTTGGTCGGCAGGGAAGCGTGAGCTCGATGCAGAGCTTACTTTGTCAGGAATCGACGGATATCTCGAGGACTTGAAGACACGGCTCATGCTGCGGCCGCAAGGGCTGCGATGGGCGACTATGCGCGCCACTGTCGATGCGCTCCTGCTGTTTTCCAGATACAGCGGAGCTCCAAACGAGATTACACGGCATCTCAGTGCTTACTGTCGAGATTATGCGGTCCGGGAAACCGGTCAGCGCGCCCTCAAGTTTTTCGCTCTGGCGCGTACCGGGAATTCTACCGATCGGGTCCTCGATATGGCGGAGGCACTCCTCGCCGGCGCCGCCGCTGAGGAGCATCCCAGGAAACGGCACCAGATGCGCAACGGAGCGACAATCCTTGCGGTCTTTGCGAACGCGCCGCTTCGTAACGCCTCGGCTCAGCTCGTGTTTGGCGAGACCCTGTTCTGGGAGCGCGAAGAATGGGTGATCCGGACCGAGATTCAAAAGACCCATGCTCGGCGCCCCGAAGTCTTTGAATTTCCGATTCACTCGGAGGTCGGGCGCTTCATCGACGCGCTCGTCCTCGGCGACGCTTCCCCGGTCATGCTCACCACCTTAAGGGAAAGACTGATCCGGGAGAGGCGCCAACTTTTCGTTTTGCCGGATGGTTCTCCTGCCGCCGCGACATACGTCCCGCGTGTGTTCCAGGCGCTCTCAGGCAACAGCTTTACCACTCTTCGTGTCATGCTTTATTCGGACGCCATTGCCCATCACGGTGTTGCCGGGATCGAACTTGCAAAGCCAGCAGCGCATCATGCGAGCACCGAGATCGTAAAACGTCACTATATTGCCGAGACGGTCGCGGAAATCCACGCGAACAAAATTCGAAACCGGCGAAGTATGAGGTTGGCGGACAGGCTTTCCGAAGGCCGCCACGATCTCATGGCGGCCCTTGAGGAATACGGGGAGAAAAAGCCGAGATGACGTGTTCTCTATGAATCGCGTAGCGATCTCAGCGGTAATGGTGTCGTTCAGTTGGCCCGCTGTATCGGGATCATGGAAGCACCATTTTTGATGATGCCTAAGAAAGTGCGGAGCGGCAAAGGAAGGCAAATTGTCGCCCGCATAGGCACCCCCGGCGGATGCGGCGAAACATCGTTCTTACACTCGCTGCAGATTTATCAATTTCAGTGACTTTCCGCCCGGTGATCTCTCGGGTCACGCCTTTCACTCGCGAGCCTCTTGATCCGGGCCAAGTCTGACTCCTGACTCTCGCGGTCTCTGATTTGCTTTTCAAGGTGAAGAACGACAGGCAAGAAACGCTCACCGTCAGAGCGGGTAGCGACAGCTTCAATCAGAAATTGGAATGCTTTCTCAAGACGACAGGATGACGGTTTCACGATGGCTCCGGCGAAGAAGTTGTCTCGAGTAGATCGGTTCAACCTCGGAAACACGGAAATCCCGAAGCGAATTTCTGTGGCTTTGGTGCATGTTTTCTGGAGCGAAAGATGTTGGCTGTGGCGCAACGAGCTGCCACGAGCGCACCGCAACTCAAGTTGGAGTGCACTGCTACTGCTCGGCGGCGAGAATATAGTTTAGGAAGTGAATAATCGGGATGAGGGCCGGTGGCCAACTCCCTTGGGTCGTTGGTAACGGCCGGGGATCAATAGAAAGAGGCCAGCTTCTGCATGCGCGCTGAGGGCCCGATCAGCTTGATCTTCTTACGACCACCGCCGTTTAAGCGAGCTAATTCCGCAACAGAAACGACGCCAGAGCGAAGATCGTGCTCATCCTTAGCTCGTGCAGCATACTTCTCAGCTGCTCGCTTTTCGAACGAAAAATCTTTGACCGGCTTCATTTCGCAACCCCTATTGCCACCTCGATGCAAGAAAACGTCCAGCAAATCAAGGAAACTGTTCAATAGTCGCGTTGTATTCTGGCGCGCCGTTAGGATCCACATATGTCCTGTTCTGATTAGGCGATGGGGAAGCGGTGTGTAGCTCAAATGTACGCAGGCTCTCAGTCCAAATACACTTAAATGCGGGCGGTCATGTTCCGTCCTCCGGAGAGGCCTTGCGCCTTCTATTGCCCGGCAGGCGAGCGCGGCGCGAGCGGAGTTCCACGGTTTTCGCCTCCATGAAGGGATCGCTTTTGGCGCTCGCAATGCCGGAAACTGACTCCAGCATGCCAAGGCCATTGAGCACGGCGAGAACCGTGCCGAAGGAAACTTTGGGATCGCCAGCCTCGATCCGGCCAACTGTCTGGCGGGTGGTCATCGCGCGCTCGGCCACCAGCTGCATCGGGAGGTTTCGCGCAAGTCGTGCCGCGCGGATGCGATTGCCGATCCTCTGCAGTTCCCGCTTAACCGCCAGTGGCACCAGGAGCTTTTGCGCCATCGTGTCACCCCTTCGCGACCCTCAAAACCTAAGTGAGCCAGTGAGAGGTCAATAAACCATGGCTCTTTCGTTCCGATAAGAACTAACGTTACTCCAAGAAAACACTATGCACCATAGCGTTAGCGTGGGGTAACGCTAATCAGCGCTCTTCGTTCACTTGTTAAGGTTTCTATCCAAATGAGCGATGAGACGCATACTGCTTCAAATTTCGACCAGCTGACAAAATCGGCGTTCAAGGTATGGCGAAAAAGGGCGTATTCCGTTGAAAGACTCGCGCTTGATTGCTGGGCGTGGCGCTGATTCAATTTCGACATCAGGTGGGAGGATTGGCGATGATGGGACCGAAGCAGGAGGCTCAGCCAGTGCTGTTCTTCGAGTTCTCGCTGGAGGATCGTGTTCCGCAAGATCACCTGCTTCGATCCATCGATCGGTTCGTCGACCTGAGCGGCATCCGTGCCCATCTTGCAGGGCCGTCCGTCTGTCGATCCCGAATTGCTGATCCGCATGCCCTTGGTCGGCTATTGCTCCGGCATCCGGTCCGAGCGGCGCCTCTGCGAAGAGGTGCATCTGAACTTGGCGTATAGCTGGTTCTGCCCCCTCGACTTTGCTGACCGGGTGCCGGATCACTCCACCTTTTCGAAGAACCGCCATGGCCGGTTTCGTGACAGTGAGTTGCTACGCCACCTGTTCGAGATGACGGTCGCACGCAGCATCGAGGAAGGCTTGGTGAGCGGGCAGCGCATGGCAGTCGATGCCAGCCTGATCGAGGCGACGCGGTCGATCGGCAGGCGGAGGTCGGCTCGACACGCACCATGCTGGACCGGGTGAAGGCCAAGTTCGATTTGCATCCAGAACGCCTGGCCGCGGATACCGCCTATGGCACCGGGCCGATGCTGGGTTGGCGGGTCGAGCGCAAGATCGCGCCGCCATCCCCGTCTTGGAGAAGTCGGGCCGCAACGATGGTACCTGGACCCGGGCCGACTTCGAGTGGGACGCCGAAAACAATCAATACATCTGTCCATAGGGCCAGACGCTGAAGCAGTTCCACCGGAACTATTCCGACCCGCACAGAGGACCGACCTGCAAGGGCGTCGCCGAATGCCACGGCTTGAAGAACATCTGCCAAGTCTGCCCTTCGAAGCCGCACTGCTGCTTGAACATGGACTTCCGGCCATCACCCGCGAGGAACACGAAGACACCCGCCAGATCGCGAGGGACATCGCAAAGACCAGGCAATACGGCAGCAGTGCGTAGGAAGCGGTCCGTGGCAAACCGGCCCAGCCAGCGCCAAGTGTAGGTTTGCGCAAAGCTTTGCGTTCTACCCATAAGATTGCGTGATTTGCGCATAAGTTTGCGCGGCCGGAAAAAACGCCGAGATTCGTCAGTCGGAATTTTTTCGATTTTTCCGTCTGGTGCGTCGGGAAACTTCCATTCCGCACACCCCTTGGCTCAAGCGCCAGAGATCGCGTCGTTTCCGACTGGCCGACGGCCATTCTGCGAAAGCCGCGCCTCAAGCATCCTTATTGGACCAGGAAGTTCGCTGTCGGCACCTAAGCGGGCCTTTACCCCGCCGCCACGATATTTCGTTCGGACCGTCGGAGCCACCATTCGCTCTGAAAAATTCTAACCGCGCACCAACTCGTTCATCTTTTTGCGATAGGCAATCAACCTTACGTTGACTGCCAATAGGTCTTCCATAAGATCGTCGTAGAGGGGAAACTTCTTCTGCAACGCCTGCGGATCGATGTCAGCCAAATCTTCGGATTGATGTTCATACCAATGACGAAACCTTGCTTGCCACTTCGTAAGGTGCGGCCGAAGGCCTTCGTTAAGAACCTCGACAGATAAGTCGACAATCTTGCTTGTGCTGTCACCGCGCACCTTCGAGACTGGGATGTCTTTGATCAATTCCCTTGTCACGCTAAAGAAGCTATACCAACTGTCATAAATCTCGGAGATTACGTCGTCGTCAGGATCAATCGGCAGCCCGACCTTCCGCGTGCTCAATTCGACCCAAATCGAGTAAGCGATCTGGCGATCAGTATCGTTCGGCTTGAATGTGAACTTTGCATCGCCGAAACCCATTTCCGCACTGTCGATCTCGAAGTCAGACATGCGGCGATGTGCCATTCGTCGCACAACGACAATCATGAGCACGAGCACGATTCCGATGATGACTGCGGGCATCAGGGCGATCTGAAACGAAAAATTCCAGTCACTATCGAGGACAAAAGCGATCAAGTCGGCTTTCGCTTGCTCAGTTTCTTCTCCCATTTCGCTCAGCACTGCCGGTTATAGGACATCCTCTCACGAGGATTTACGATCATTTTAGCATGGGTGGTCCGCCGCTGAAACGCCGCTTCAATGTTCGCTACCAACTCAGCCGTTGATTCTGGATAATCCATATGCCGAGCATAGCAGTCGACGCGCGGCCAGTCGTTTGAAAGGTTGCCATTGAAGCGTGCGGGGAACCCCCCGAAAGATGGGAGTTTGATGCCAAGAAGACCGTTCGGGGTCGTCATCTCACCTCGTCTGAGCGAAGACTGTAGTTCCCAATCAACGTATCTTCGTGCCCAAGTGCAACGCCCCATTAGTACAATCGTTACGGTCGATCCGCCGAGGAACTTTTCGCGGATGCGCCTCATAATGTAGTCAGTGTTAGTGCTTTGAATAATGTCACCTGGCATTTCCTCGCCCAGGCCGCGCGCGATGAAACAATCCGACTCATGGTCGAAATCTTTCACAAACTGGTTCACGGCCTCCTGATCGGCATGGTGGTAAGAGATGAAACACTTTCGTCTAACTATTGCCATTTTACTATCCATAGAAAAACCATGTCACGAAACTACCAGATGTGGGCGCTACAAACAAAGAACAAATCAGCTCCCCCTTGCGTGATCGGCAAGCCAAACAGTCCAGAAAAAGTCGGCTTCCCACCCTATGGACAGCGAGGTAGATCATGACCCGAGGCGGTCGATAGCCACAATTTGTTCGGCAAAGTGACCGTAACTTGGCCACTGATGCGTAAAGGCCTGCTGCCATTTGCATAGCGAGAATGCAGCCAACTCCGCTGTGGACCAACGACGAAGAACCCTAAACGATTACACAAGGTGGCTGAGGATTCATCTGGCGAGAATTGAACCAGCCGACTTGATAAGAGCGTCGCAACAGCAGGAGGATGTCCGCACTGCGCGCCTGTTAGACTCTGGCATGCATCAATCTCAAGGTGTTTCGGAGATATTGGAATGGCGGAAATATTTCCGCAGCACTCCCTCGTGGTTCATGCTGACCTTCTCCATGACGCGGGCAGACGGCCGATTTTCGAAATCTCAGAAACCTTCGGCCCAGAAGATCGAAGGGCGCGCCATAGCGTGGGCAACCAGCCACGACATGACCTGTATGGTGCATCCATTCCCCCATGCTCGCCGCGCAAGTACGTAGCCGCGTTTAGCGTGGAAGCGTCAACCCGCGGATTGAACATTCCTATCATGTTGTCCGGTTCAAGGCGTGGGAAAGCCGCAGCGGGGCTGCCACTCCTGTGCGCCGTCCCACACAACCAGCCAACACGCTTTGCGGACACCCGCTTTTTTCAAAAAACTCATGGCCTCCCTTGTACTTTTTGCATGAGCGGACCCAATATGGAGCGCATATAAACAAGCAGTAAGAGGGACGCCGGTTGGGGCAAAAGCAGCGCAAAGTCGAATCGACAGTGCCGCTCGATCAGCGTTTCGAGATTGAGCACGGGCTTCGAGGACAACGTTTTCGGAGTGCTTCAGGTCTCTGGATGGCCACAGATCGTGCTGACGGGGAGCCATATCTGCTATCGCTAATCGAAAAAACCGGCGCAGCCGTCGATCGCGATGTCGCGCGCATACTCGCGGACACTGTGCGACGCGTCCGAGGCGTTCTGGCTCGAAAAACAGCGCGCGAGGTCCTGCTGGAGGTTATCGACCTCGTCGAAGATGATCGCGAGATCGGGATCCGCTTGGCTGGCGCGGACGGAACGCTGGCGACCCTCACTGGCCGAAGCCGCCGCATGCTCGAAAATGCCGCACGGACATTGTCAGGCCGGGCCAGCATCTGGCGTCAAATCGCGCGGCTCGTACGTGGACTGGGTCATCTCCATGCGGCCGATCTCGTCCACGGTGGTATCGCTGATGGCACCATCTTCACGGTCAATATCGAGCCTCTGGAGTTGAAGCTCGGTGGCTACGAAGGTTGCATCCATGTGGGTTCACTTGGCAGCGGAGGTGCTGGTCTTTTGCGACCTGGCACCGTCGTCTCTCACAGCCAAGACTGGCGCGACCTTGGGACCATTGCCGCCCGGCTCCTGCTACAGAGCGACGCAGACCGCACAGCGCTCCTACCGCTTGAACAGCGACTGCTCGACCGCCTCCGTGTGCCGCCTCAATTCGCGTTCATCGAGGGTGACGCTCTGGCTGCCGAGATCGAGGAGTTGTGTTCGGAACTGGAGCGGGTGGGCTCGAGCGGTCGGTATGAGTTGGTGGTGGCACCTGCGCGTGATCTCTTTCGGCGCGATGCTCCAGCATTGACGCGAGGACTCATAGCCGCCGCAGATACGGACGCACTTCTGGCCTTCATCCAGGAAGACCTAACAGCTAATGCACCGCAGGCTTGGCGCAATCCTGGTCGGCGTGACGGCACGATCCAGGTATTCAGCCAACGCGCGGTCTACGACGTCCGTCCTCTCGCTGAAGACGATCGGATCGCCCGTATCACCGGCTGCAGAGTGCGCGGCCAGGGTGACGGAGCGATTGCTTCCCAAGCGATAGACGCAAGAGTGCATGTCGCGCGTGACCTTCAAGAGGCCCGCGACCGCGTCGCACGAACCGGCGGTGGGGCAATGGCGTGGAAGTCGGTTGGAGCGGACAAGGCGACAGCCCCGAGCGCCGTTGATCCGGTCGAATGGCACGCGCTGGTCCTAATTGAGGTCGCGGCGCTTTTCGAAAGACGGTTGCATCACTATCCGGCCGAGATTGTGGATGCCCCTGAGCCAGGGCTTGTGCGGGTTGCGGCGCGCACGGACGCGGAGCGAGATCGCTGGCGAGCCAAGTTCGGGCGCATGGAGGCCGCAGCTGAGTTACAACGAGAAATGTTGCGCAATGACGGCACTGTGGAGTGGACGCTGACAGTGTCGGACGCGCTTACCTTGGGCCCTACAGCGCCAAAGCTGTCACTTGAGGACGTCATCGATGAAGACGGGCGGCGGCTCTACGTGTTTCGGCATGAAGGAAACTTACCTGTTGAGGCGCGCGTATTGCTGCGGCCGCGGCCGGACCGCGGCACTGAGACCCAGATCCGCCGACGGCTTCGGCATGTTGTCGTAGCGCGAGACAATATTGATCTCCTCCGCGCGATCGGAAACCCTCGGAGCGTCGGCCTTGACCCCGCACTAAACGCCATGGCCGCGCCGGGCTTTCCGCCCGACGAACTCGATCCGTCAAAGACCGATGCGTGGGAAGCTATCTGCCGCGGCCACTCGATCGACCTGGTTGTCGGTCCGCCTGGCGTCGGAAAGACATTCCTCGTATCACGCTTGGTCGGCAGCATCCTCACATCCAACCCGACCGCACGCGTCCTCATTGCTGCGCAAAACCACGACGCACTCGCGGAAATGGAGCGCAAGCTGCGGGAGCATTTTTCGGAAGTGGAGCGCGATCCTATCATCGTACGCATTGAGCGCCCAGATCCGGATCTGAATGAAACCCAACTTCGAGACCAGGCGCGCACGCTTCTCGATGCATTCGTGCTCGCTGATACGAGCCCACTTTCGCGCCGTCGGCGGGAAGCTGTCGAGCGGGTTCTGAGCAGGCGTAGATCCGAAGGCGATGTAGACCCTGAGGGTGAGGCGATCTTGCGGGATACAGAGCACCTAATCCTGCGCAGCGCAGACGTGACGCTGGCGACGGCAAATTCCTCTGTCATCGAAGAAATGGTCGCGGAGGGTGAGCAGTTCGACTGGGTGATCGTGGAGGAGGCCGCACGGGCGAGTGGTCCGGAACTTATCGGCGCCCTGCTTCTGGGCGCCCGCCGCGTCCTGATCGGTGACCACCGCCAGCTGGCGCCTTTCGATGCAGAGCGCAAGGCGCGTCTCTATCGCGACGAAGCCGGTGAAGCGCTGGTCACCGACGCTCCCGAACTTATCGACGCCGTGTCGGACCTCCCGGATGAGGTAGGGAGGTCACTCGACGCCGTGGCACGCGATCCGAAACTTCGCGCCGATGTACTCGGGGCGGCGCTCCGACTGGAGCAGCCATTTCGTGAAATCGCCGAGGCAACCGAAGAGATGACTTCCGTCTTTGGCGGGCCGGTCTCTATGCTCACCGAACAGAGCCGCATGCACCCTGCGATCTGCGGCTTGGTTTCCAATACGTTCTATGGAGGTCGACTGACCACAGTGGATCGCATTGCGGACCGACCCTGTCCGATCACTCCGGCCAGCGAGGCGCTGTCAGCCCCCGTCGTCCTGCTCGACCTACCGCCATTAAGCCGGGCCCGGGTGAGAGCATTTGAGACATTTGACGGCACTTCTCCCAGCAACCGGGCCGAGGCCACAGCGCTGTTCGAGGCCCTTGACCGGTTAGGCCCCACAAAAGGCGCCACTCCAACGCTCGCGATTTTGTCGCCCTACACCGCACAGTGCCGCACCCTCCAGGCGCGAGTTACTTCGCGCATCGACCGCGAGACTGGCCTTTTGAGTGGCTTTGCCAGCCCCAAAGGCGACGGTGTGTTCGTCCAAACGGTCAATAGTTTTCAAGGTGGCGAGGCTGATCTGGTGATGGTGAGCACCGTGCGCAACAATCAGAAAATGGGGCGGCATGCGCTCGGCATCGTCGGGGATCGCCGTCTCATGAACGTGCTACTCAGCCGCGCAAAGCACAAGCTTGTGCTCGTCACATCGGCCGGCTTCCTCAAGAACGCGATCAAATGGTCCGAACCCGAACGCGGGTCCGGACATGGTCTCGAATTCCTGGGGGCTCTGCTGAGAAAGATCGAACAGATGTCGGCGCCAGACGACCCAGAATCGTTGCCATCGGCTTCAATCATCGCCTGCAGCGAGAACGGAAAGGTGATTGAATGACGCTTTTGATCCCAGCTGTACTGTATCGTGCACGTGCTATCATCGAGCGTCGATGGGGCTGGAGCCCCGTCGAAGAAGAGTTACTTCTCACACTGCATCAGAGTCCGGGAACGAGCGCCTCGGTGGCGGTTGAGCTCGGCATTCCCCGTCAGGTCGCAGAAGCGGCAGTGAGCCGCCTGATGCGGTTCGGCTTGATCGAAGTTCGTTTCGAGCCCGAACCTGCACTCGCGATTACCGAAGCGGCCCGCGCCCATCTCTTGGCTGGGCGATCGCTGCCCGAACGAGCTCAGCGTCGCGAGATTACTGTAAGCCTTGTCTTCGACAAACTGGGGGGGTCAGTGTTTCGCCGCCGCGAGGTGGTGATCAAGCCGGTAAAGAAAATTCCGAAAGGGGCGACGGTCGTCGACTTTCCAGACGACGATGAGGCAGAGACAGACGCCTCCATGGAAGAGCGTGTTCGGCAGCTACTCAGTTCGTCGCTGCGCCCCGGAGAGGTCTTCACCATGGTCCACGCCAATCACTCCTCTATCGAGAAGCGCTACATTCATCTTGACCTCGCCCGCGCAAGGGATGGTGCCCTTCCCGAAGGAGCGAGCGACGAACTTCGCGAGGCTGTACGCGAGCATCTCGCCTCTGGTCGTTTACCAGTCGCTCGACCCAGTCAACCTGCGCGACCGACATGTCTCGACACACCGATCGAGACGACTTTGGTGCCAGATCAGATACTGTTCGGCGGCGGCGATCATCTTGCGCGCCTCGAGGAGGTCGTCGAAGCGGCACGTAGCGATATCTTTGTGCTCTCAACCTTCGTCGCAGCGCAGGACGACGCGAATGCCCGCCATGGACAAGACCGTGTCTGGGCCGCCTTTGAAAGTGCCGCCCGGCGTGGCGTCCGGGTCCACCTCTTCTTCGGCACATCTCTCGACGAAGAGCACAAGCACACGCGAGCAATGGCGGAGCTACAGACCAGATTGAGGGCGGCCGGCGCGGGCGTCGCAACCCATCTTGAACCCGTGCACAGCCATGCAAAGATTGTTGTCGCAGACGACGGGGTCGATGGAGCTCGTGCGTTGCTGGGGTCCTGCAACTGGCTCCAATCACCATTTCGCGCCCACGAGCTGTCAATCGAACTGCGCGATAGCGCAGTTGCCAGCTGCCTCGATCTTTTCGGGGCCATAACGGCGGCGGTCCCATCGTCCCGCGACTCGCGAGAGGCCATGCAGGCCATGCGCGCAGCGTTAAGGTCGAAGCCTGTTCGGCTACTCGAACCTGCGAGGGCCGTAGAGGCGATCCCCGTAAGCCTTCGAATTCTCGCCGCACCCGATCACCTGCCGCTGCTCCGCCGCGCCGCTCATGATGCAGGCGAACGCCTGGTCGTGATGACGCATCGAATGGGGTCGCCGATGATCCAGAACGTCTTTGATCCAGCTCACTTGGCATCTGAGCGTATTTCGACCGTTCAGGCACTTTATTCGGTGCCCTCAGGCGAGGTGAAGAAGCGCGATGTGCGCGCCGCAGGAGAGATGGCTGGCGCGGGAGTCGATCTTAGAAAGGTGCAAGGCAAGAATGCCATGCTCCACGGCAAAGCTCTGCTCTGGGATCATGACGACATCGTTGTGACGAGCTTCAACTGGGGCTCGCAGACCGCCTCGGAAGACAAGCCGCTCGACGAAATCGGCCTCCACTTGAACGGAGATGGGGTTGCGGATCTTTTGCAAACGGTTCTCGAAAAACGCGTTCTGGGAAGCAGTGTTGGTTTAAGTGGAGTGCGGACTCCGTAGAGCCAGCCCCTCACGATAATGCTTGAAGCAAAGGGCCATCATAGGCCGCGAAGGTGCGGCTTGAGCATCTCCCAGAGTGTCATCGGAGTAGCTACGAACAGAGGAATTTTCTCGGTCAGTTCCGCGCCCATCCGGGTGGATGCCTATATCTATTGCGCTAAGGCATCCAGTTCTTCCATCAGCCCTGAGAATCGTCTCAACTGATCGTATTGCTCTTCGTCGATCCCGTCCGGATCGAAGTGCATCACGTCGTTTCGGATTTCGCGGACCTTATCCAGCTCAGCGCAAAATACGCCCCTGTCTACACGAAGGTCGAGCAGTTTCCAGTTCTCTGGCTTCTGAATTATCCGAAGATACTCACCAAACGTTAGGTCGACGACAGATTGAATTCGCTCCCTTCTCTCCGAGTCCGTGTCGCCACAGACCTCCTGCAAAGTCTGGGTAGTGAACTTTCCATTCATCAGCTTTCGGATCTGGTTCTCAATCTGTCCGATGAGGAGAAATGGCTCTGATAGAAACTGAAATTGCTCGCTCAGATCTGTCGCAGTGACGATACCAGTAACCTTCTTGTCGGTTGAGGATCGGACGAAGACGAATTCGTGCTCGATGATCAATTTCGTAGCTTTGAACAGCGCTTCGCTTTCTTCCAGAGCGACGGCCGTCTCCATGGCGTCTCTCACTTCGACGAGATTATTCTCGTGGCTCAAGCGCTTGCCGATCGTCTTCCAGCTAATCGCACCGTTGAGCGTGCGCTCGTTCGACATGACCGCCAGCTGCGAGAAATCGTGCGCCAGCATCAGGGTAATCGCCTTCTCGACGGTATCCTGCGGGTTGACGGAAACCACACCGCAGTTGGCAGCCTTGAGCATGCTGATGAGGAAGTTTGCCTCTTTTGGGGCATAGGCTGCACCATCCTCGCCTTGGTCGCTACCGGAAGATTTGGTAGCAGCCGCTGCAACCGGCGCTTTCTTGAACGTTATTTCTGCGTCAATCCAGACCTTAGTGAAATCTGGGCTGGTTATGATACCCGCATTATCCAACTCGGTTTGTATTCTCTTGACGACCCCGGTGCGGCGCCTGCGGGCACCGAACCAGCGAAGCAACTCTCGGACCGTCGTCGAAGCTTCCTTTCCTTCGCCGATGTCGGCTTTGACCTCTTTGAACTCCTTGTTCAATTTGGTACCCCTCCGATCATCCCGTTCCGATCGCGGTGAATTGCCCGGACGCTTCTATGCAGTCCAATACGTGGAGGACGAGGCGGAGGCCTCGGTATTCCATTGCGGTATTTTATGCCACGGCTTGACTGAATCCAAAAGAAATAATGACAGCCAGGGACCGGCCGCACCCCTACCCTATTGCTGACGGCCCTGGCTATGCAGAAGCTTTCTTTCTGCACATTGCGGGCCTTGATCCCTGCGCTGCGAATGACCGCTCCCCGCACTGGTGAGCGCCTAACGACCGGAATGGAAAATTGGACAATATGGGTTCATTTTTCTTTCTCGAGAAACGGAAATCCGCTAAAGTTTTTTTGAGAGAAATCTCTACTGAGCGCTGATTTTGCAAGCGCAACGTTATAGGAAAAGCGCGCAAACTATTGCGCGAATATTGCGCAAACTTATGGGCGCCGAGCGCTGATTTCTTCGAAGAAAATCAATGTTTGGCGTGCAATGCTTCGCGCCGCCCTACACCAAGGTCGAGCGGTCGCTCCCCAGACCGGTCAGGATGCTACTTGGCAGTGAGCTGTTCAGCGGCGCCGTCCAGTAGCGCCTTCTTTCGTTGCCAGTCTGGGTCGGCAAAGCTGATGGTCTTCCAGAACTCTGGGCTGTGGTTGTGATGCCGGAGATGCGCCAATTCGTGCAGAATGACGTAGTCTATGCACTCTCGCGGTGCCTTGATCAGGTGGGGATTTAGAATAATGGTCCCATCGGCCGTGCAGCTTCCCCAGCGCTTCTCCATTTCTTGCAGGCGAAACGGTGGGCGGCTGCTTACCCAAGGTAGCTTCTGTTCCCATTCGGCAAGCCGCCGATCAAAGTAGTCTCGTGCCTTCACACGATACCATGCCCAGACGCCTGCACTGACGCTTTCAGGCGAGCCCGATCGGCTGGGAACTTCAAGGCGATTTCCTTTTAGCTTAACCGCGCCACGGTGCGTGTCGCCCTTGATGACTTTCAGGACGTATCGGCGGCCCAGATACAGTACCTCCTCGCCGGACACATACTCCTTGTCCCGCACATGCCTGAAACGCTCTCTTGTCTTCTCGACCTGCGTAAAGATCCAGCGAGCACGCTTGTGCACCGCTCTGCGGATCTCTGCGGGGTCGGCACCGTCTGGCGCATCAACGATGACTTCTCCGTCTGGCTCGACGTGGATAGCGATCTTCGTCGTCCGAGAGCCATCGGTCTGCACCCGATAGGAGAGGGTCTCTCCGCCATAGGTCAGAACCGGATCGACGGTCATTGGACACCCTTGGTCCGTCCCGCACGGACGATTGCCACGATTTCGTCTATGAGCGACTTGGCCGCGTCGAGGCCGCCGAGCACCTTGAAATAGTGGGGCAAAAGTTGCTTCCGGATCTCGCCTTCGATGTTGCCGGGGTTGATCGAGTGTGTCTTGACTGCGTTCTCCACGGTCTCGTCGATGTGAAACGCCTCTTCGACCATGCGTTCCTCGGTGAGTTCGGCCTCGGAACCCTCTGTCTCGACCCTCAGCACGCCAAAGTAGGACTGAGCTTTGGGATGTCCGTCAAAACGATCCGGGACACCAGGTGTTTTGCGTTGGTCGACTTGCTCCTGAAGGTCCTTGAACAGCACGTATTGCTTATCGGGGTGATCGAACAATGCCTCTGCTTGCCGAATGGCGTCTCTGAGGAGCTCCGAGAAAACTCGCTTGGCATAAGGGTCATCGATCAGGTCCTGCTCGATAGTTTTCCGGATCCGGGTCTTGATGAGGTCGGCTTCGGTGCGTGTCTTCTCATCAGACCAGCTCTCAGGGTCGTCTTCTCCAAGCGTGCCGACCTGAAGAACGCCGGGCGGGTCTTTGATATCCTGACCGATCACTTGCGTGTCGACCATTTTGCGGATCTGCTGTTCGTATGCGGAGAAGTCGACAGTTTCTTGGGCGTCCCGCTTCGCCTGTGTTCGCAGCTCGGTGAAGAACTTTAGATCACGCTTGTAGGTCCGTATCTGGGCTTCATCGAACGCGCCATCATCGAAGAATGCGCGAGAGGACAGGGCAAGCTGGAGACACATCCCGAATTCGGTCAACGCCTCATAGAAATCCTCTCGGATCTTCTGGTTGTCGTCGACCATGTGACCGGTGCCGTCATCGGACAGGCGTGGGGTCAAGAGCTGACGGTATTGCTCCCAGTCGTGCTTGTTCTTCACCGCCTTAAAGATGGCCCAGACCCCGTCGTGAAGCGAAGGTAGGCGTTTATATTCGGTGGCCATGTTGGCCACCGTTCCGGCAAGATCCTCAATGTCGTAGCCGCTCTGCGTCTGTGCGGCCAGATCCTGATAGTCCTGGATGGAGGTGTCGAGCTCGGCAAGGATACCGCGATAATCGACCAGCAGGCCGAACTTTTTCGCCTCGTGCAAGCGGTTGACGCGAGCAATCGCCTGCAAAAGATTATGGCTCTTGAGATGTTTATCGATGTAGAGCACCGCGTTTCGCGGTTCGTCGAAGCCGGTCAGCAGCTTGTCGACGACAATCAGTATGTCCGGATCTCCATCTGTGCTGAAATCCTCGATTATGCCGTCTTCGTAGGACTTGGGATCCTTGCCGACATTGTCCTTCCACCAAGCCTGCACTTCCGGTGTCTTGGTCTCATCAGTGTCTTCATGGCCCTCGCGCGTGTCAGGTGCGGAGATGACGACGGCACTGGTCACCAAATTGGTCGCATCAAGTGCCGCCTTGTATCGGATTGCGGACAGTTTTGAGTCTGTCGCGAGTTGGGCTTTCAGCCCAAGATCGAGTTTCTTGAAATTCTCGCTGAAATGCTCGGCGATATCCCACGCAATCAGGTCGATCCGGTTGGCGGCTCGGTAGATGCTACCACGGGTAGAGAACTTCTTTTTAAGGTCCGACTTCTGGCTGTCGGTGAGGCCTTTGGTGATCCTGTCGAACCAGGCGTCGATTGCAGCCTCATTGATATCGACGACTGGTTGCCGTTCCTCGTAGACCAGCGGCGTCACAGCCCCATCTTCAACAGCGCGCTGCATGGTGTAAGCGTGCAGGATAGGCCCAAACTTGTTTCGGGTCTTGTCGTCCTTCAGAAGGGGCGTGCCCGTGAAGGCTATGAAAGCTGCATTGGGCAGCGCCTTGCGCATCCTCTCGTGGTTTTCTCCGCCTTGGCTGCGGTGCCCTTCATCCACAAGCACAATGAGTTGGTCCGAGGGGTTGCGGCACTCAGGAAGCTTGGTCGCCGAGTTGAACTTCTGCAGAAGCGTGAAGATGATCCGCTCGCTGCCACTGCCGATCCGAACAGCCAGCTCTTTCCCTGACTGAACCTTCGCTTTCTCGCCGTCTTTCTTGGTTGCCACCTCGGAGCCAAAGGCGCCACCGGTCAGGAAGGTGCCCGCCAGCTGTTTTTCCAGATCGACGCGATCGGTCACGACGATCACCCTTGCGCCGGCCAACTCCGGCTCAACAAGCAGCGCTTTGGTCAGGAACACCATCAGGTTCGACTTGCCTGACCCGGTCGTGTGCCAGATCACACCGCCTTCGCGGCTTCCGTCCGGTTTCTTTTTGGACACCTGCTCGATGATTGCCTTCGCGCCGCGAACCTGCTGATAGCGGGCGACGATCTTGCCAAGCTTCTTGTCGAAGAACATAAAGCGCCGTGTGAAATCCAGTAGCCTGTCGGGGCGCAGAAGCCCAATGATAAGCCTGTCTTGCTCTGTAACAGCAACAGGCGCTGCGTGCAGGCGTGTGTAGTCTGCGAAGGCATAGCCCGGGCGCTCGGCAAAGAGGCTGTCTACTTGCTCAGGCGTCAGCTGAGTATTGCGGATAGCCGAAAGCTCAGCCTCGGACAGCTCTTCCTCGCGCCAGATCGACCAGAACTTCTTCTTGGTGCCAGTGGTCGCATAAAGCCCCTCCGAGCCGGAAATCGACAGAAGCAGCTGCGAATAGGCATAGAGGTCCTGGATGCCGTCTCCCTGCTGGTTGCGCAGGTGTTGGCTGATGCCTTCTTCGACCATCGCCTTGTCACGCGTCGTGGAAACCGGGCGCTTCGCCTCGATGATGGCCAGCGGAATGCCGTTGACGAAGACCACGATGTCGGGCCGGTAGCTGCCAAGCCCGCCGGGGCGCTGCACGCTGAACTCGTCGACCACGTGGAACTCATTGGCCCCAACATCGGTCCAGTCGATCAGCGGGATGGTCTTGCTGGTCTTCTCGCCATCGACAAACTCGGTGACGGTGATCCCCTTGGTGATATGCGACGTCAGCGCCTTGTTCGCCGGGATCAGCCCTTCGGTCAGGCCGGTCGAGCTCAAGGTCCGCACGACCTCATCGATGCCGCCGGGGGAGAGTGCACAGGATTTGCCCCGATGATCGAACCGATACCGCTTCAGGCGCCCCCGCAACACGCTTTCTAAAAGCACACCCGCGCCAGCCCCGCGCATCGTCAGCGCCTCGCCCGGGCTGACATAGGTGTAGCCCATTGCCATCAGCACATGCAGCGCGGGCAGCTTGGCTGTGGCTTCTTCGCGGGTATTTGGAGTCATCGAATGCATATCAGGAACTATTTTCGATCATTCTTGCCATCTCT
The DNA here is from genome assembly GCF_002213195.1 of Thioclava sp. F42-5. Lineage (NCBI taxonomy): Bacteria > Pseudomonadati > Pseudomonadota > Alphaproteobacteria > Rhodobacterales > Paracoccaceae > Thioclava > Thioclava sp. F42-5. The sequence continues at coordinate 273,970 of NZ_NBNZ01000005.1, read as the reverse complement.
ACACTCATCGATGGGAAAAGATGGCTGTTTTGTTTCTCCTTCCAGCGGGAGATAATCTCCGAACCGTTTGAAATATCGTCAATTTTCGCGAGAAGCAGCGTGTTTTCTTCATTATAAGGGGCTGCGAGGCCTTCGGGGGAAGAAGCATCGCCTACGACAACATATTTCAACACTTTTGCTTGCGCAGGGTCTATCGAAATACGGTTGCCATCCAGTGGGAGGTGGTAGCCTGGGTTCACCCCCAGCCGAAAAACCCGGGGCAGAACAATTTCGTAGTATGCAGGCGCGCTCCATGGGCGGTGAAGCCAAATATGGCTGGGCGATACTGTTTCAAGATCAACCCAGAACCCTAAGCTGCGATCCATGTCTTTGGGAGTCCGCTTAGGAACAGCAAGTGCTGATGCGAACTCTGCGCTGTAAGGAGCATTCGTAGGCAGAAAGTGAGCTGTGCCCATCTGAGACATGGCGACTTCTCGAAGGTGCAACTCAGACCTGATTGCCGGTATGCTCGTGAAGTAGCAATAGCCGATATTTTCAAGCTTCTTGCTGCCTTGGATGTTCCAAGGTGATGACCAGAGCTCTTTACTGGCCTTGATGCCACTTTCTGCACTGCCGTTAGTGTGGTGATAGGCCAATATTTCAAAAGACTTATCTCTTCGCCGCCATTTACCGCAGGGAGTGGGCAGCCCTTTCGGGGCGCTTGAAGAGAAGGCGCACTTGTAAATGAAGGCGCCATCAGAACACGCCTTAACTACATCGCGTCGAAAGAAGGCGACCTCGACGTTCTTACCGTTTAGCATTTCAAGTGTAAGGCGACAGAAATCTGCAGAGCCGTCATCCCCAAAGAATGCAATCTGGTTCGGAGTGAAAAATTTCGGCGAGTAATATTCGCCCTTCAACTCACTCGAAAGAAGTATATCCGGCAACACAAAAGAGCGATCCTGCATATGGACGAGCCGGCATTTGATGAAGCCACGCCTGATGGAGCTCGCGCCGCGCAAAGCTTCAGAAAAGTCGATAATCGGAGGCGCTGCTACTTCATGCGACATACTAAACTCGCACCCGTCGTTTGCCGGTCAGGAGTTGCTGCATCAGGGCTTTTTTCTCGGTGCGGAGTTTTTCGATGCCCTTCTCCAAACGCTCGACCTCATCGCTCGCAGCCTTAAGAACCGCACCGATCTTCTTCTGCTCGGCCAAGCCGGGCACTCGAACGAGCATCTGGCGAAAGTTATTCTGCGAAATGACGTATCGCTGACCGCTTCCGTCACCGAGACGGTAAGCTTGACGCCGGAAATCGTCTGTCTGGAACACGAAGGCTCGGAAGTTCAAGTCCCAGTCTTCCTTGAGACGATAGCGAACGACGTGGTAGCTATAGCAGACGCCCGGCATGTCTTCGGCGGCGACCGCCGGAATGGCTATTTCGTCGCGAGTTTCCGACGACGGAGTAAAGAAGACATCTCCGCGGCTGACATTGCATTGCTCGACTTTGGCGGGAGGTGCGGTCACAACATGGTCAAGTTCACTGTCGAAAATGAACTCTCGGCGGAAGACATCCAAGAAATTCAGAAGTCGCACTTCGGGCTGTTTCGGATCCGTCTTTTTATCGACCCCAGCCGAAGAAACGACACCCACATGCCCCAGTCGCACCTCGCGCCACTCTTGGCCCTCGAACTCGGGGAAGCGGCGTTTGCCGGTGAGGAGGGTTTGCATGAGGGCGCGTTTCTGGGTGCGGGCGGTGGCCAGCAGCGCCTCGGCCGTCTCGATGGCCCGGTCCCATGTCGACAGGATCTCCGCGATCTTCTTTTGCTCGGGCAGTGGGGGGAGAAGCACATCCAAGCCAGTAATTTTCGAAGGGCTCGTGTGCTTTACCTTTGTGCCACCAGACTCTGCCGAGATGCGTCGTCTAATGCTGGGCATTCCGAGAAGAAGGTGAAGAAAGTTCAGATTGATTCTCGAGCCTTCGAGCTTTTGGATAAGCCCCAGACGTTGATTGTGCAGGTAGCGACCTACGGAAGGCACGAACAAAGTCGAGCCGAGCAGTCCTGGGGCCTGTTCAGTCATTGCGACGAGCATGTCGCCCGAGCTTAAAATGTAGTCTTTTGGGATTGGACCATTATACCGCTTCTGCTTTTCTCCGAGCGGACGAAAACCACCTTCTTCATAGAAGTTTCCCGGCGTTAGAACGATATCTTCACCATTGGGATCGAAATATTCTGAGGAGAAGGCAAAACCATGCTTAATGGTAATGTGCTCATCAAGTCGAGTTTTCTCCCATCCGTCAAGCTCCATAACCCAGCTCCTGCAGATACCCTTCCATCCGGGTTTCCAACTCGGCCAGATCGTCCTTTAGCCGCGTCCGCTCGGCCCGCACGGCCATCAGATCAATCTCGGCTTCTTCCTCGAAGGTGTCGACGTAACGCGGGATATTCAGGTTGAAGTCGTTCTCGACGATCTCGGCCTTGGTCGCGCGATAGGCGTATTTGTCCACCGTCTCGCGGGCGCGGAAGGTCTGCTCGATCTTCACGAGGTTTTCTTCGCTCAGCACGTTCTGGTTGGTGCCCGCCACGAACTCACGGCTGGCGTCGATGAACAGCACGCTGTCATCCGCCTTGCGCTTGCGGAAGATCAAGACAGCCGCGGGAATACCGGTGCCGAAGAACAGCTTTTCCGGCAGGCCGATCACGGCATCCAGCAGGTTCTCCTCAATCAGCTTCTGGCGGATCTTGCCTTCGGTCGAGCCGCGGAACAGCACGCCATGGGGCACGACAATGGCCATGCGCCCACTGCCGGGTTTCAGTGTCTCGATCATGTGCAGGATGAAGGCATAGTCGCCCTTGGTCTTGGGCGGAATGCCCCGGCGGAAGCGGACAAACTTGTCGTTCTCGGCTGTCTCCACACCCCATTTCTCAAGGCTGAAAGGTGGGTTGGCGATCACGATATCGAAGTGGCGCAGCATGTCGTCCGAGGTGCGCAGCTTGGGGTTTCGGATCGTATCGCCCCATTCAACCTGATGGTTCTCTTCGCCATGCAGGAAGAGGTTCATCTTGGCCAGCGCCCAGGTGGAGCCGATGGCCTCTTGCCCGAAGAGGGCATAGCGGCGGGTGCCGCTGCGTTCACGCACAAGGCGCCCGCATTTCATGAGCAGCGAGGCTGAGCCACAGGTCGGGTCGCAGATGTCATCGCCCTCCTGCGGATCGACGATGCGGGCCATGAGTTCGGAGACCTCGGCAGGGGTGTAGAATTCACCGGCCTTCTTGCCAGCCGAGGCGGCGAAGCGAGAGATCAGATATTCATAGGCGCCGCCGATAATGTCGAGCGCGCCGACGCGGGACGGACGCAGATCGAGTGCGGACTTGGCGAAGTCTTCGAGCAGGTGACGCAGGATGTCGTTCTTCTGCTCCTCGTCGCCCAGCTTGTTCGAGTTGAAGCTGATGTCTTGGAAGACATCCTTGAGCTTGGCGCCATTGGCCTCTTCGACGGCATGCAGCGCCTTGTCGATACGCTCACCGTTACCCGCCTCGAAGCGGCGCTTGTGCAGGGCATCGAACGCGGCTCCCTCGGGGAGGACGAAGGCCTCCTCCTGCATCATGGCGTCGACCAGCTCGGGTGCGTCCGGATACTCGGCTTCGTAGCGCGTGCGGTGGTCCTTCCAGACGTCCGAGACGTATTTCAGGAATAGCATGGTCAGGACGTAGTCCTTGTAGATCGAGGGATCGACCACGCCGCGGAATGTGTCACAGGCGCCCCAGGCGGCCTTATTGATCTCTTGTTGTGTAATCGGGTTCATCTGTCTGCTCTTGGCCTTTTGGGAACAGTCTTCGCATGTGGAGAGAGTCTCCACAACTGTCCTGCACGAGGGGGATTCGTGACCTAATATTCGAACCCAAAATTGAAGTCCGGTCCCCCAAGATGAGCCCGTTGCTTGGGCTTCGCTGCGGCACGGCAAGTCCGCTTGCCGTGATTGTCTTCTCCGGACTCTACGAGCGCGGCGCCGCGACCGGCAGGATAGGGCTGAGACCCATCATTCACGGCGCTTGGAACGAAGGTTAGCTCTGGGCCGAGCGCGCTGTTACGGCTGGGCGGGTCTCAAGACAGGCTTGCCGCGTCGCCGCATGACCGCTTCAAGCCCAGGCTCTCAACCGTAAAACGGCGCAATTTCGTAGATACAGCGAGCTGCTCTTGGCAAAGAAATCCGATGAGCTGCCGTCGTCAAATTCACCTACGCTGCGCGGCATCGGACCCTTTGCATCCTTTCTCAGCCCATATGTCGGTTTGGTATGGGCGGATCACTCGGTACGAGTGAAATCATCCTTGGATCATCTCTGCAAGCTCCAGAAAGCTGCTCCCTGCTCCCTGCTCCCTGCTCCCTGCTCCCTGCTCCCGAATAGGTTTGTGGAGATTTGTGGGCCGTCTTCGGTTCGGAGCGATCTGGGCTTGACCCATCGCCTGAATGTAATTCAATCTATTGCTATGCGCTATATTGTATTGCAGAGCGATATTTATGTCTGAAAAGAGATCGAGGCAGTATGTGGAAGCGGTCGAGAAAGCCTTCGCGGTACTGCGAGCCTTCAAGGGCCACGCCTCGCTGAGCCTGACCGAGCTTGCAAATCTGGCGGGTATCACCAAAAGCGCGGCGCAACGTTTCACTTATACGCTTGAGCAACTTGGATACCTGTCCCGGGACGAGAGCCGACGGTGGGTTCTCACTCCAAGAACACTCGAACTTGGCGCCTCCTATCTTTCGATGAACCCGCTCATCGAGCGCGCCAATCCCCACCTCGCGGAATTGAACCGAAATTGCTCGGAATCAGTGAACCTATCGGTTCCCGATGGCACCGACATGGTGTTCGTCGCGCGGTTCGTGGCGAACCAGCGGACATTCATCCACATGGCGCTCGGAACTCGCATTCCGATGTTCTGCACAGCATCAGGGCGCGCTTACCTCTCCAGGCTCGACACAAAACAGGCGGAAGACCTGATCTCGGGTTCGAAGGCAATGCCGTACACGGCAAAGACGATCACCGACAAACAGGCGGTGATGGAGCAGATCGCAGTTGCGCGCCACCGCGGCTTCGCGATTGCGGAGGAAGAATATTACGTAGGCGACCTCGCGATCGCCGCCCCGGTTTTCGGGTCCAACGGCAAAGTTATCGGCGCGATCAACATCTCAGGCCCAACAAGCCGCTGGACAATCGAAAAACTCAGCTCCGAGCTTTCGGCTCAGCTGATCCACACGGCCCGGGCGGTCTCTTCTGGCCGACCGAACGCATAAAATACCAACAAGGAGGACTACTTATGACAATCAAGAACACGCTGATCGGCGCGACAATGCTCGCGTTGGCCGCGGCTCCAACGCTCTTGTCCGCGGAGACTCTTAAAGTGGGATCGACCGCCACAGGCGTCCCGTTCACCTTCCTCAACGTTGAATCGAACGAGGTACAGGGCATGATGGTGGACCTGATCAACGCGGTCGGCGAGGAGGCCGGATTTGATCCTCAGGTGGAGGCCGTCGACTTCTCCTCGCTCATTCCCGCACTTACTTCTGGGCGAATCGATATCATCTCGGCAGCAATGCTAATCACCGAGTCTCGGAAGAAGGCGATCAGCTTCTCCGATCCAATCTTGCCCTATGGCGAAGGCTGGGTGGTAAGTGACGACTTCGAGGGCGGCATCAGCGCCGATTTCAGCGAGCTGAAAGGCAAGGTGGTGGGTGTCCAGCAGGGCACCGTCTATCTCGAAAGACTCCAAAAGGCCGGCAACTTCGGCGAACTTCGCGTTTACGACTCGCTCGCCGATATCCTCGCCGAGGTGCAACGCGGTCGTATCGCGGCAGGCATGGGCGATCGCCCGATCATCTCCTATCAGTTGTCACAGGACCGCTATGACGGCATCAAGTTGGCCAATTACGACAGCCAGTATGCAGGCGATATCGCCATCGGCGTCCGCAAGGACGACGACGAGTTGATGCAGCGAATCAACGATGCCCTCGCCAAACTCAAGAAGAACGGCACGATCGACGACCTCGCGAAGAAGTGGGGCCTGCTGTAACGCCGCCCGTCGGAAGGACGAACGACATGACAGAATTTCTGGACAAGTCGGCAGGATATCTGCCGATCCTTCTACAGGGCGCGGTGATCACTATTTCACTTACGATCTGCGCATTGATACTGTCCACACTGCTCGGGCTGATATGGGCACTGATGCGCTATTCGGGACTCTGGCCTCTGGTGATGATCTCGAAGGGTATCGTCAACGGCGTCCGTGGTATTCCGATCCTCGTCCAGCTTTTCTACATCTACTTCGTCCTTCCCGATTTCGGCATTGACCTGACTGCGTTCCAGGCCGGCACGCTCGGCCTCGGGATCGCCTACTCCTGCTACATGGCCGAGAACTTCCGTGCGGGGTTGGAGGCGATCGACAAAGGTCAGATAGAAGCCGCACAGACGATTGGCATGAAGTGGTCGCTTATGATGCGACGAGTGATCCTGCCGCAAGCGGTGCGCACCGTACTGCCGCCCTACGGCAATACGATGATCATGCTCCTGAAGGACACCAGCCAAGCCTCGGTGATCACGGTGGCCGACCTGACGATGAAGGGCAAGCTCATCGCGGCTTCCACCTTCGACAACATGACCGTCTACACGCTGGTTGCGCTACTCTACCTCGCCCTCAGCATTCCGCTGATCGCCCTTGCATCTTACCTGGAACGGAGGTTCGGTCCCCGATGATACGCCTCGACGAAGTCCACAAGAAATTTGGAGCGCTCGAAGTCCTAAAGGGCATCGACTGCGAAGTTCAAAAAGGAGAGGTCGTCTGCCTTATCGGGGCCTCCGGATCCGGAAAGTCGACGCTACTACGCTGCGTCAATGGGCTCGAGAGCTACGAGGCGGGTTCGATCACCGTCAACGGTGAGAAAGTCGATCGGAAGTCCCCGCGGATCCGCGACATTCGCACCTCGGTCACGATGGTCTTCCAGAAATTCAATCTTTTCCCTCACCGGACCGCACTTGAGAACGTGATCGAAGGGCCGATCTACGTAAAGGGCATGCCGCGTAAGGAAGCTGAGGAGCGTGGCCGCGAGCTGCTTAACCGGATGGGTCTCGGCGAGAAACCAGATGTCTATCCCGGCGCTCTGTCTGGCGGGCAACAACAGCGCGTGGCGATCGCGAGAGCCCTGGCGATGAATCCCGAGGCGATCCTGTTCGACGAACCCACGTCCGCGCTCGATCCGGAACTTGTCGGAGAGGTGCTCGGGGCGATGCGCGACCTGGCCGACGAGGGCATGACCATGCTGGTCGTCACACACGAAATGGCTTTCGCGAAAGAAGTCAGCGACCGGGTCCTTTTCATGGACCAGGGCCTGATTGTCGAGGACGGTCCGGCCGAGCAAGTGCTTACCAATCCGACACACAATCGCACCCAGGATTTCCTGAGGCGCGTATTGAACAGATAAGGACGGCGGGAATGTCCGATGGCATGACATCATTGTGGGAAGCGACTGCGGCCCCTGCACCGGAAACTTATCCGCTCGAAGGCGACACGACCGCAGACGTCGCAGTAATCGGCGGTGGCATCGCGGGCCTCTCGACGGCAATCCATCTCGCGCGAGCAGGGCGCTCGGTTACCCTTCTGGAAGCAGAGGATGTTGGCTGGGGAGCTTCCGGTCGCAGTGGCGGACAGGTCATCCCCGGCATTAAATACGACCCCGATGATATGATCGAGATGTTCGGACCCGAGGCTGGCGCCGCGGCTATCGAAGCTTTCGGTGCAACCGCTGGCAAGGTTTTCGAGCTGATCGACCGCTACGGAATCGACTGCGACGACACGCGCCAAGGGTGGGTACAGCCAGCGCATTCGGAAGCCGGATTACGCATCGCAATTTCTCGCTGCCAGCAATGGAAGAAGTACGGGGCGGACGTCGATGAACTAACGGCCGACGAGGTGCATTCTCGGCTTGGAGCCGACACTGGATTCGGTGGCTGGATAGATCGCAGGGCCGGCAGCGTCCAACCACTGAGCTACTCCCGCGGCCTGGCACGCGGCGCACTCACCGAAGGCGTCTGCATAGCCTCACGGAGCCCGGTGACCGACATCTCGTCCCGGTCAGGAAAATGGCAACTGCGAACGGCGTCCGGCGCCACCGTGACGGCACCGCGGGTCGCAGTCTGCACGAACGCGTATTCTCGAAAGATCTGGCCAAAGCTCGAGCGTAGCTATATCGCCGCGAACAGCTTCCAGGTCGCTACCGCACCGCTTTCGAGCAATCTTGATGCCAAGATCATGCCAGGCGGAATCGTCGCCTCGGACACTCGGCGCTTGTTGGCATACTTCCGCAAGGATCGGGACGGTCGCCTGCTCATGGGCGGTCGCGGGACCTTCGGCGACCCGACGAAGCCGGAGGACTTCGCACATGTCGAGCGGATGCTCATCCGAACCTTTCCAGATGTGGAAGGCTACCCGATCGAATACCGATGGGGCGGTCGCGTAGCGATCACGCAGGACAGCCTTCCCCATCTCCATGAGCCCCAGCCTGGCCTCGTCATCATGGTCGGATGTCAGGGGCGCGGCATGGCGCTGCAAAGCAAGATGGGAGAATGGCTTGGCAGCTATATCGATACCGGTCGCCGAGAGGCACTGCCCCTCCCGCTGACTCGTATCGCACCGATCCCGTTCCACGAACTTCGCCGCCTCTACGTCGCCGCAACGATTGCATATTTCAAGCTCAGGGACGTGGTCGGGTAGGCGCGGCAAAATCTGAGCAAATAAGGCGAACGTCGGAGCGGTCCGCACAGTGGACACTCGGCGACTTCGTAATGCCACATGCTTGCCCGAATGACCGGTTTAAGAAGGCTGCGCTGCGGCATTCGAGAGGCCTCGAAGGTCAGCTTCGGGCCGTTCACTACGCCGAAGCAGGCAGGGCAGCGAGCTGAACTTCGCAGCATCGGTTTCGAATGGCTGCTTTTCATGAAAGCCATTTTCGCAAATGCGTTTTCGTTGAGAAGAAGCTTGCCTCACTCGGCTTTAGAAACGAATTTCTGCTTACTACATTGATTATTCGGCCGCCGTTTCCCGGCGCCTGAAAATCCAGCAATTAAATGTTCATGGACATCGTTCTCGTTACCACCGTCATTGCGTTCCTGTACTTCGTCTTCGGCGTGGCGGAGCACCTCGCAGCGGGGCTCTTGCCTTCATTAGGACGCTATTCTCGCTGTGCTGATCCGCGCGCGGGCGATTGAAACAACAAAACATCTTCACGCCTACCTCGGGGGAGAGAGGGCGGTAGGGGAGCGACCCTGATACCCACAGGTCACCGATATGGACTGCGCCAACTCAAGGATGGCGTCGATGTGAGCCTGCTCGGGCGGGTTCGTGAGATGCTGAATCGATCCGATCAGAGCTACCGTCGCGATAAGAGCGCCGTTGTGATCGAAGACCGGAGCGGCCACCACGTTTACCCCTAAAAGGGTTTCTTCTGGAGCACAGGCGAAACCGGACGCTCGAACCTCAGCGAGCCTGGCCCGCAATAGGTCGGGATCGGTGATGGTCTTCGGCGTCAATGGTTCCAGCTCTCCGGCCAGCAAGTCCTCGGCAACCTCGGCCCCTCCGAACGCGAGGGCAACCTGGCCTTGCGCCGACGCGTGAAGAGTAAGCTCGCTTCCCTGACGGACACCGATCTCGATCGCATGGGTTCCGTGAAGCGCAGCAATGACGCTCAGACGGCGCTTATTGACAGAGCTCAGAACGACGGCAAGCCCAGTTTCGTTACGCTTGGCGCGCATTCTCTCTCGTGCAGTCTCTGCCAAATCGCGAATCGCCGTTGCGCGCTGTCCTACAATCCAAGCTTTGGGGCCGAGATAGTAGCGCCCGGTGCCCGAGTCGCGGGCGATCCAACCGGTTTCTTCAAGCGTATTCAGGTGCTTATGAGCGGCGCTCTTAACGATGCCCACCGCCTCGGCAATTTCAGTCTGGCTTGGTGCAACGTCTGTGAAAGCGACTTTTTCCAGTATTGCCAGCGCCATATCGGACGTCTTCACGCGCGTCGTCTTCATGAATGCCTCTCGATCAAACAACTCTCCCCAAGGGTTCTTGACACGGCCACAGGATAGTGCAAGCCTCATATCGAGAACTACAGTTCTTATATTGAGAACTTTTGGGAGGATCAAATGAAAACTTTCACGAAGATCGGCGGCCTTCTTGCCGGCCTTGCCTTGACTGCCAGTTCCGCGTTCGCGGACCCGGTAACGCTCACCCTTGGCCACGCGGTTTTCAAAACGCACCCGTTTCACGACGCGGCCGAACGCTTCGCCAAGGCCGTTGATGAGAAATCCGACGGCGAGATCAAGATCGACATCTACCCCGCACGCCAGATGGGCGATGTTAAAGAGTTGATGGAAGGCGTGCAGATGGGCACGCTCGATATGACGATCAATTCCTCTTCCGCGCTCTCGACGCTCGACCCAGCGGTCGATGCCTTCCAGCTCCCGTACGTTATGAGCGATTACGATGATTTCGCCCGCATGGCCGTCTCGCCCGAGGCGCAGGCGATCATGGACGAGTTGAAGGGGCATGGGATGATTGGGCTCGGACTTTATGAGGGCGGTCAACGCAACTTTCTGAGTACCGAGAAACCGATCAAGGACCTCTCCGACTTCAAGGGCCTCAAGACCCGTGTCGCGCCGTCTGAGTTGTTCCTCGACATCTGGAAGGCCGTGGGCGTAAACCCCACTCCGATGGCCTATGGTGAGGTATATTCCGGCCTCGAGACCGGGACAATCGACGCTGTGGAAATCAACCTGACCTCGATTCAGTCTGAAGGGCTTTATGATGCCGCCAAGAACGTGACCATGACCGGTCACTACTTCTGGCCGGGAATGATGCTGATCAACAAGGATGTCTTCGACGGGTTGACCGCCGATCAGCAGAAGATCCTTCGCGATGCCGCGCGCGAGGTCGTCAAGCCGCAGGTCATGGCGGTCAAAGCCTATGATGAAGAACTCAAGACCAAGCTCGCTGACGAGGGGGTAACGATCACCGAAGCCTCCGACACGCTCAAATCCCAGCTGCACGAAGCTTGGGCTCCGGTGATTAAGAAATACACCGATCGTGATCCTTTGATCGCCGATTTCGTCAAGGCGGCCGAAGCCGGCCACTGACTTTTGCGGTGTTTCGGGCCCCGGTATCCCCTGCGGGGCCCGACCTCTCATTCAATGGAGATCCGAGATGATGGCCCGTGACCTGCCGCAGCTTCTGTCGCGCCCCGTGCGCATCTATGTGACGATCCTCGAAACCTTGCTGATCACCGGCATGGTGGCAGTCGTCATCATAGCAGCGCTCCAAGTCTTCTTCCGCTACGTAGTCGGCGCCTCCTTGTCGTGGTCGGAAGAAGTTCTGCGCTACACAATGATCTGGATCTCTTCGCTTGGCGTGGGACTTGCCTATTCACGCGGCGAGATGATCGGCATGAACCTGCTCGTCGACGCTATGCCTCGCCCGATCGGTGTGGCGATCCGCATCGCGGGCCGACTTCTGATCCTCGCGGCGATGATCTGTCTGATGATCTATGGCTGGCAATTCGCCGTGCGAACGGGTGAAGGAACGGCCGTCGCACTCCCGATCACGATGTTCTGGCTGCACATTTCGATCGCGGTCAGCGCGGCGCTGATCGCCCTGCATGTCGCCGCGAGCCTCGTCGAGCTGCTGTTCGAGGCCCGCCGCCCAACACTTGACCCTTCGGTGAACGCACAATGATCTGGCTTGGCATCTTCTTCTTCGCGACGCTTCTGATGGGTGTACCGATTGCCTTCGTGCTCGGCCTCTCCTCGCTGGGTTATTTCGTTGCGACTGATCATCTGCGCTTCCTGCTGGCGGTGCCGCAGCGGATGTTCGCTGGGCAGGACAGTTTCATCCTGCTCGCGATCCCGCTCTTCATCCTCGCAGGCAATCTGATGGACGTTGGCGGCCTTACTCAACGGCTGGTGGGCTTCGCCAATTCGCTTGTCGGCCGTTTCCGCGGCGGGCTTTCATTAACCGCGATCTGGGGCAGCTTTCTGTTCGGCGGTGTAAGCGGCTCCGCTGCGGCGGATGCGGCGGCCCTCGGGACTGTGTTGACACCGGAACTCAAGCGCCAAGGCTACCAAGAAGACTATTCCGCCGCTTTGATCGGAGTGTCTTCGATAATGGCGCCGCTCGTGCCGCCTTCGATCGCAATGATCCTTTACGGTGCGCTGTCGGGCACCTCGATCTCCAAGCTCTTCGTTGCCGGAATTGTCCCGGGTATCATCCTCGCGGTGATCCTGTCTGCCTATGCGATGCTCATTGCGCGCAAGCGTGGCTATCCCAAGCTGCCCGCAATGAACTTGTCGCAAATCGCGCGCAGCTTCGGACAATGCGCCCCGGTTCTGCTGTTGCCAGTCATCATTATCGGCGGCATCCGCGGGGGGGTCGTTACCCCGACCGAGGCTGCGGCGGTCGCGGTGATCTATGCTCTGCTGGTCGCTGGGCTCTGGTATCGCGCGCTCACGCTGCCGCGGCTGCGCGAGGTTTTTCTATCGACCGCAACGGTGAGCGCCGCGATCTACCTTCTTATCGCCTTTGCCCATGTTCTTGCGCTGATCTTTTCTATTGAACGGTTGCCGCAAGTTGTCGTGCATACGCTGACCACCGTTTCGGACAATAAATGGGTGATCCTGATCATGGTGAACCTGATCCTTCTGGTGCTGGGGATGTTCCTCGACACGGTGGGCATTCTGATCCTGACGGTGCCCGCCCTGATGGCGATCGGGCAACAGCTTGGACTGGACCCGGTGCATCTGGGCGTGGTCGTTGTCTTCAACTGCTTGATCGGCTTCGCGACACCGCCGGTGGGCCTATGCCTCTATGTGATGTCCGGCGTCACCAAACGCCCGATCGAAGCTATCTCCGTGCATGCACTGCCCATGGTGGGGCTCGCAATCGTCGTGCTCGCGATCATCACGGTCTTTCCAGACCTCGTCCTTTTCCTTCCCGATCTCCTGGTGGACTGAGCCATGCCTCGCCTCGAGACCCATATCGGCGATCTGACCCTGAAGAATCCGGTCATCGCAGCGCCCGCGGAACACATGATTGCCGATGGCGGCCTGAAAGCGGCGATCAAGGCTGGCGCCGGCGCGGTCGTGATGAAATCCACGAACGAAAGCCTGCCTGCGAAGGCGCAGTTGCGTGCAGCGGAATACGTCGCCCTCGATTCAAGATGGCGACCGGTGCCATGGGGACCGGATGCTGATCCATCGACGATGATCCTGTCGCGCTCGGGTCTGCATCCGCTTGGCTTCGAGGCCTGGCTCGATCAATGCATCTCGCATTACCGGATCGCACGCGATCATGACTGCCTGCTGATCCCGAGCGTGATCCTCGCCGACCTCGATCACGCCCTGGATATGGCGTTGCAGGTGCAGCAGGCGGGGCTGCCAGTTCTCGAATTCAATATCGGCACCCCCTATGCGCGAGAAGCGGCCAAGGGCGCGGTCTCGACCGAAACCGCCGCCAACCGCGTGGCTGAGCTGACGCGTGCTATGACCGAGCGGCTCGATATTCCGGTCTGGGTGAAATTGACGGGACAGTCGAGCGACGTGCCACAGCTTGCCCGGGCCGCAGCAGATGCGGGCGGACAGGCGGCGATTGTGGCCGGGCGTTTGCTCGGCATGCTCCCCGATCTGGACACGCAAGAACCGATGCTGGGTACGTCGGGCGGGTTCGGTGGGTTCTGGAACCTGCCGCTCACCTGTCATTGGCTGGCGTTGTGTCGGGCCACGCTGAACGGCAAGGCCGACCTTATCGGGATCAACGGGGTTACCGGCGGGCATGATGTCGCCCGCGCGATGCTCGCAGGTGCGTCCGCTGCGGGGCTCGCCTCAGCAGTCATGCTGCGCGGCTTTGACGTCATCCGCGAGAGCGTCGAAACCCTCGATACCTATTGCAAAGACAAGGGTATGGCCGCGAACGACCTCATAGGGCGTGCCGCGGATGCGCGCAAAGCCTTCGCGGACATGCCCGAACTTGACGATCATTGGAAACAGTTCGTGCCGCGCGAAAGTCTCTGACGCGGCGCTCCCCCCCTACCACGAACAGGACAATTTGGAGGACCTGCGATGAGCATTCACAACATCAACTGGAATGACATGGAATGGAAACAGATTCGCCCCGGCGTTGAGCAAAAGGCGTTTTCTGGCGAGGGCGCGACGGTCGCACTGCATCGCTTGCAACCCGATCACGAACCCAAGCCGCACAAGCATCCGCACGAGCAGATCGCCTACATAATCGAGGGCCAGTGCGATTTCCACATTGGCGATGACGTCGTGCGACTGGGGCCGGGCGGGATGTTGGTGGTGCCGCCCAACGTCATGCATCACGCGGTCGTGGTGGGCGACGAGGCCGTACTGAACCTCGACGTATTCACCCCCCGTCGCCCTGAATACGCCTGAGCGGCCACAGGCCGCACGAAGATCGTCCGCTCCTGCGCCCACCTGAAGGCGGAGGGACGGGCAACGCGTCACAAGACCTCCAGGAGACAACGATGATCGATATCGAACAAATCGAACGGATCGAAGCCGACCGCATCACCGACATACTGCAGGGTGCCGTTGACCCGCACGTCCACAGCGGTCCCTCTATTGCCCCGCGCGCGATCGATCATCTCGATCTGGCGAAAGTCTATTCCAAAGCAGGTCTGAAAGCCGTGGTCACCAAGGACCACGATTATTCGGGCGTGATGTGCGCACGGATGATCCGCGACCATCATCCAGACCTGAAGACCAAGGTTTATTCCGGGATCGTCCTGAACAACGTCGTGGGCGGCCTGAACCCCTACGCGGTGGAGCATACCGCCGCGATGGATGGCCGAATAGTCTGGATGCCGACGCTTGCCGCCGAGAACCACCTCGAATGGCAAAAGACCGCGGGCTGGTCTCATCCCGCCGCCACGTCGAAGATCCGCCCTGCCTCCGGAGTGCCGTTATTTGAGAACGGTAAGCTGCGGCCCGAACTTCTCGATATTCTCGACGTGATCGCAGATTCCGGCCTGGCTCTGGCCAGCGGCCATATCCACGTCTCCGAAACTAAGATCGTCTTCGCCGAGGCACGCAAGCGCGGAGTCGAGCGGCTGATCTTCACCCATCCGGAGGACATTGTCGGCGCCTCTTTCGAGGATGTGAAAGAGATCACCGATATGGGCGCCTTCGCAGAACATTCCCTTGCTTTCTTTGCAGCGGGGTCCAAGTTCCGCAATCGCACCGAAGACGAGTTGCGCGCCTTCATTGACTGCGTCGGCCCCGAGCGCACAATCCTGTGCTCCGATCTCGGCCAGACCGGCACGATCACGCCGCTCGAAGGGCTGCGGCGCGGCATCGCGACCTGCCTTGCGCTCGGCTATTCCGATGCTGACGTGCGTCTGATGGTGGCCACGAACGCTGCCCAGGTCATTGGCCTTGCGGATAGCTGAACGAGGAAGCAGATCGAAATGACCACCACGCAGCTTACTTTCAGAGAGCGCTTTCTTGCGAGGGAGGTGCTCTTCGGAACCTTCCTAAAGATCCCCGCTACGATGCCCGCGGAAATCATGGGCAGCGTCGGATATGACTTCATCGTCGTGGACGAGGAGCATGCGCCCTTCAACCGTGAAACCACCGACCGGATCATTCTCGCCTGCCGCGCGACTGGGATCGCCGCGATCGTGAGAGTCCAGTCCGGCGCGCCTGAAGCGATTTTATCGGCTCTCGATTGTGGTGCCGATGGGGTGCTCGTGCCGCATGTTACCGATGCCGAGAGCGCCAGTGCAATTGTCGCCGCGGGACGCTATCGCACCGGCAAACGCGGCTTCGCGCCCACGACACGCGCGGGCGATTTCGGACGCAAAAGCCAAGCGGATCACATGGAGACGGAGGACAGTCGCGTGACCCTCATCGCGATGATCGAGGATCCTGAGGCAGTCGAGAATATAGACGAAATTCTTGCGATCGAAGGTCTCGATGGGGTGTTCATTGGGCGTGGAGATCTCGGCGCGGCCTATGCAGGACAAGAAGGGGCGCCCGAACACGTGCGCCGTGCCACGGAGCGCGTGCACGCCGCCGCATGGCGAGCAGGACGACCCGTGGCGATCCTGCCCGGAAGTCCAGAGGACGCCACGGCTCAGGCACGTGCCGGATCGACCACCTTCATCATCAGCTCAGACCAGAGTTTCCTTCGGGCTGACGCCGACAGAGCGCACACGGAGATCAGCAAAGCCGTTGGCGTTGCGATCGAATAGGTCTGCCTTACCGAAGCGTGGTCAGAGATCGACGCCAGGAGAAGGCTGACTTAAGGCCGGTTCGAAAATGGTCTTCCACCGCCTCCATGAAGCATTGTCAAGAAGGTGCAACATAGAGAAACGCATCCAGTTACAGACTTCTTTGGGTCAATAGTTTTTCGGCGTTATGCCACTGTAAGTCGGTAACGGCTCCTTCGTGCTCGCGATCGCGGCAGCCAGTAGGCTCTGACGAAGCCGCGAGATTAGACCAGACGACCCTGAGCAGTTCCGCTTCAAGCCCAGAGTGACAAATGCTGCGGATGGGTATGAGCGGTTGGTTTGCGGCCTTGCGGACATCCGGATGAAACGCACAGATGACTGGTCAGCTTCGAATGACCGGTCTGCAGCTGCTAAATGAGGGTGCGCTCCATAACATAGGCACGTTTTCGCCATTCGTCGGGAAAACCCGTGGGATGCGGAATATCCGAGAAGCCGGCCGCTTCGTACATCGCGGCGTGAGTTAGCCGATTTGCAGAGGAAAAATGCATCATGCAGTAGCCGTCCGCTCTTAGTTGCTCAAACATGTACTCCAGCATCAGCCGCCCAAGCCCGTGGCCCCGACCACCCTCGCTCACGAACATCCGATTGAACTCAGCGAGGCCTGCTTCCTTTTCCGCTTCACGATACATCACGCACCCAACGGCTTGCCCATCCACCGACCATATGATGATGCCGCCACCCGGTCGCTCATGGAGCGTTGGTAATTTCTGCACAATCGCCTCGAATTTCATGGGGTCCATCGGGTTGTCGGCCCCGCGCGGCCAGTCGCTCGGGTAGTGGCGCCAGTGCCAATCCAGCCATTCCCGGCACAACCTCTGGGCAACTTCGAAATCACCAGGATTTTCTGCCATCCGGACCGAAACATCCGACATGCGTGCCCGAATCACCGGTTTAGGAACGCTGCGCAGCGGCACTCGAGAGGCGGCGAACGGCGGCACTGAGGCCGGTTCGAACTTTGTGCTCGAAAGGACCGGATGTGGTATTTCGCCGCTCTTAGAACGAATATCTGGTTTGGGTCGCACAACTCTCATTCACAACGTCGATTAACGCGGGCGATAAAGCCCGATCGTTTCGAAGGAAAACCATCGCAGTCGAATTAACTCGGCGAATGAGACCGAGCAGTTCGTCCGTCGCCGCCTAAGTTTCGTTGACCAAATGACGCGGGCCGCCGTTTGAGCCAGAGTTGTTTGAGATTGGATACGAAGCGTCTGCGTGCATCCACTTCCGAAGTCAGCGCCGAGGGTTTCTTGGCTGGAGATCATTGCCATCTTAGGCCATCACGTCACTGTGTAATTTTGTCCACCAAGCGGACAGTCTCGCCCTGCCGCTTCAATATGTTGCTCCGCCGCGGGTAAGTGACATCTGGGGGATATGGTTGCGGTGTGGAGAGGCCGGGACCGATTAAAGAGATGCTCAACGTGAAGACAGCGCAATGCGCTTTGCCTTCACGCGCTTGGAGGAGGCGTCGGCAATGGCCAAGAAAATGACACCTGTGATCTCTGTCACACTGCTCAGCGCTGCGGCGGGATGTTTTCTGCTGGGGACGGGCGTGACCGTGGCGGATGTGATCCTCCGAAAGTTTTCCGGGGTCAACGTGCCGGGAGCGATCGAACTGACCACATTCTCGATTGGACTCGGCGCGCTCTTGTCTATGCCAGTCTGCTACGCCCTGCGGAGCCATGTGACAGCGAAACTGTTGTCAGAGCTGATGCCGAACAGGTTCGGACGGCCGCTGGGGATGCTGGGGGCCGTGGCTTCCGTTCTCTTTGCCTTCGTGCTGTTGTGGCTGGTGGGCGTGAACACGTGGTCCAAGCTTGGCTCGGCAGAAACCTCCGCGAGCCTCGGGATTCCGATGCCGCTGATTTTGTCCGTCACGACGGTAACGCTTGCCGCCGCGGTTTTTGCCGCTCTCGTAGGGCTCTGGCTTGAGTGCAAACGAGGGCAAGACGCATGAGCGGGTTGGCAGTCGGCGGCCTGGGATTCCTTGCTGCGATCGTGATGATCTTTCTCGAAGTTCCGGTCGCGGTGGCTCTTGGGCTGACCGGGTTGATCGGTGCCTGGGCGATCATCGGCCTGCATGGTGCGATGACTATCGGGGCAACTACGGTCTGGGACAGCCTGACGAACTACACGCTTACGATGCTGCCCCTCTTCGTGTTGATGGGAAATCTTGCCGCGCAGTCCGGGCTTTCCTCCAAGCTCTACCAATCGATGTCCGTTCTGATCGGGCATCGCCGGGGCGGTCTCGCGCTTGCGACGATCGGCGCCTCCGCTGGCTTCGGCATGATCTCGGGGTCGTCACTTGCAACAACGGCGACGATGGGGCGGATCGCGCTGCCAGAGATGCAGGCAGCGGGCTATACCCGGTCGCTCTCAGCGGGTTCGATTGCCGCAGGTGGCACGCTCGGAATTCTGATTCCGCCTTCGACTGTTCTGGTGATCTATGCCTTCCTCGCCGAGCAATCTATCCGCGAACTCCTGCTTGCGACGGCCGGTCCGATCACATTGGCAGTGACGCTGTATTGCCTCGCGATCTGGGTGCCTATTTGGCTGGGGTGGAGCCAGGCGCCGAGCCGCGAGCGAGCCGAGCGTGATGAGCGGGCGGCTGCGTTGCGGGAACTGGTTCCGCCGCTGGGCATCTTCGGATTGATCATGGGTGGCCTCTATTCAGGCCTGTTTACCGCCAATGAGACGGCTGCGATCGGGGCCGCAGTGGTGCTGCTCTACGGGCTGCTCTCAAGACGGCTCTCACGCGCTGGGTTCTTCAACGCGGCGATGGATACCGCGCTGACTTGCGGGGCTCTCTATCTGGTGTTGATCGGGGCGAATCTCTTCAACTTCTTTCTTGTTTTATCGGGTCTGCCGTTTTCTTTGACGGGGCTGTTTTCCAGCATCATCGCAGAACCGATCCTCGTCATCCTGCTCATGCTCGTGATCTATCTCGTGCTCGGCACGTTGATGGACAGCCTCGCCATGCTCTTGTTGACGGTGCCGCTGTTCGTGCCGATCGCCCAAGCCGCCGGGATTGACCTGATCTGGTTCGGGATATTCGCGGTGATGGTCGTCGAGATGGGGCTGATCACGCCACCGGTCGGGATGAACCTGTTCGTTCTTAAAACCACTAATCCGGACATCGAAATGGTGGAGCTGTGGAAAGGCGTTTCCCCCTTCGTGCTGGCCGACCTGATCCGGGTGGGCACCATCATCGCGATCCCGGCGATCGTGACCTGGCTGCCGCTTATGAAATTCTGATTTGGAACGTCACTTAGGGAGGAAAGCATGTTCCTGAAGACAATCGTAAAATCTCTCGCCCTCGCGGCGATTGTAGCCGCATCGGGCAACGCCGCTTTGGCACGCGAAATGCGTGTCTCGAGTTTCGAGCCGCCACAGGGGTTCTATTCGGCCAAGATCCTGCAACCATGGATCGAGAAGGTGAATGAAAAGCTCTCGGCGGGGAATGCGTTCAAACTCTACCCGGGATCAATGCTCGGCGCTCCGCCCGCGCAGGCCGAACTGGTCAAAGCGGGCGTCGCGGATATCGCGCTGGTAGTGCCGACTTACACACCTGGTGTCTTTCCGGGTTCCGGTGTGGTCGAGCTGCCCGGGATGGCCGCGACGTCGGCCGATGGCACCGAGATCCTCAACGCGCTCGCAGATGACGGGATGCTCGATAAGGAATATGCTGATTACAAGGTAATCGCGCTCTTCACTACGCCGGGCTATCGCTTCCTGATGACGGACAAGTCCGTAAAGGTTCCCTCCGACCTCGAGGGGCTGAAGCTACGCACGCCATCTAAATTCGGCTCGACCCTGTTCTCGATGGTTGGAGCGTCCGGTGTCTCCGTGCCGGCGCCGCAGGTCTATGAGAACCTCGAGCGCGGCGTGGTCAAGGGTGCCGTCTGGGTGATGGACGCCTATCGCACCTTCCGCCTGAACGAGGTGGCTCCATACGTCACAGATATCCGGTTCACGGCCTCTCCGATGGCGATCCTGATGAACAAGAATACCTATGACAGCCTGTCGGATGCCGACAAGAAGGTCATCGACGAGATGTCGGGTCGCGCAAATGCCGAATGGATCGCGGGCGTTGTCGATCAGACCGATGCCGAGATCGAAAAGGCCTTCCGCGCCGATCCAGACGTGACCTTCACCGAACTGACCGATGAGGATCGCGCCGCCTGGGATAAGGCGCTGGCCGATGCACCCGCAAAATGGGTGGCCGAGCAGCCCGATCAGGCGGCGGCAGAGGCCGTGCTCAAACGCGCCCAGGAGGCCGTGGGGCAATGACGCCGCTCCCTGTCCGCCCCTCGGACGGGCAGGGGGATCCCCTCGGGGTCGTGCCAAACGCGCGGTAAAATTATCCAAGGGACAATCTTTTCAAGTGATGGAGACGACCATGGCAATCATTGCACTGGGGTATCTCGGCGTGCGCTCTGACAGGCTCGACGATTGGAGCGATTTTGCCGGAAAACTGCTTGGTATGCAGAAGATCGACCGCGGCGGCAAGGCGCTGGCTTTCCGGATGGATGACCGGGTGCAGCGGCTGCTGGTCTCGGACGAACCGGGCGAAACGCTGGCCTTTCTTGGCTTCGAGGTGGCGAGCAAGGACAATCTGCAATCCTACGCCGCACGGCTCGATGCGGCAGGCGTCCGTGTGCATCTCGGAACCAAGGAGCTGGCCGACCGGCGCTTTGTCTCAGACCTGATCTGGTTCGAGGATCCGATGGGCAATCGCGTCGAGCTGTTCCACGCGCCGATGATCGCCTCGGACCCGTTCGTGCCGGGTCGTCCGATCGATGGCTTCATGACCGGGCCGCTCGGTATGGGCCACGCGGTGCTGCATGTGAAGGACATTGAAGTGATGATGCCCTTCTACCGTGACATACTCGATTTCCATGTCTCGGACTACGGGCTCAAGCCTTACGGTCTTTATTTCTTCCACCTCAACGCAAGGCACCATTCCTTTGCGATGGTGGGCTCGGGGCAGGCGGGTTTCCATCATTTCATGGTGGAGTTCCAGAACCTCGACGATGTCGGCCAGGGCTACGATCTCGCGCAGCTCGAAGAGGGTCGGGTGGCCTATACATTGGGCCGCCACACCAATGATTACATGACGAGCTACTACGCCAATTCGCCGTCGGGCTTCTTTGTCGAGAACGGCTGGGGCGGACGGCAGATCGACCCCGAGACATGGGAGCCGCACGAGACCCATGACGGCCCGAGTTTCTGGGGGCACGAGCGGCTGTATCTCTCCGAAGAGGACGGGCGTAAGCGGTTGCGTGACATGCGTCTCGACGCGGCGGCACGCGGCAAGCGCTCGCCGCCCGTGGCCGAATGCCCCTGGCTTTATGGTGAACTCGCGAAACAGGGAGGCGCGTGATGGAACACTTCGATGTCGCAATCGTGGGCTACGGCCCGGCAGGCGCCACGCTGGCGCATCTTCTGGCGCAATGCGGGCTCAAGACGCTGGTTCTCGAGCGCGAAAGTGCCGCCTATCACCTGCCGCGCGCGGTGCATTTCGATGCCGAGGTGATGCGCGTTTTTCAGTGGATCGGGATCGCCGATGCGATGGAGCCGATGACGGCGCTGCATCCAGGCATGCGGTTCGTGTCGCCTGAGGGCAAGTTGCTGCTCGACTGGCCGCGGCCTCAGGGCGAAGGTCCGCAAGGTTGGCGCGCCAATTACCGTTTTCATCAGCCCGATCTTGAAAAACTACTGCGCGACACGCTGGTGGAGCGGCCCGAAGTTACTGTCCGAACCCGCTGCGAGGCCTTCTTCGTCGAGGATCAGGGCGACCAGGTGGAAATCCGCTTTGAAGACATGTCGCGTGGCAAAGTTGAGCGGGTTGCCGCGAAATATGTCGTGGGTTGTGACGGGGCACGTTCTCTGATCCGCCGCTATATCGAAAGCGGCATGGAGGATTACGGCTTCCACGAGCGCTGGCTCGTTATTGATGTCATCTTAAAAAATGAAAAGCCTGAGTTGGGCGATCACTCGATCCAGTATTGTGTGCCGGACCGCCCGGCGACTTATGTGCGTGGCCCCGGCAAACGTCGTCGCTGGGAGATCACGGTGCAGCCCGGTGAGGATACAGCCGAGATCAGCCGTCCTGAGCGTGTCTGGGAGCTGCTCTCGGATTGGCTGACGCCCGAGGAAGCTGATCTCGAGCGCACCGCGGTTTACGTCTTCCATTCGCTGGTGGCCGAGGATTGGCGCAAGGGGCGGTTACTTCTGGCAGGCGATGCGTGTCACCAAACCCCGCCGTTTATGGGGCAGGGAATGTGTGCCGGCACGCGTGATGTTGCCAACCTCTACTGGAAACTCGCACTGATCTGTCAGAGCAAAGTTGCCGGAGAGCAGGCCGAGGCATTGCTGGAGAGCTATGAGAGCGAGCGCAAGCCCAACGCCCGTGAGTATATTCAGACCGCCGTGCGGCTGGGCGGGCTGATCAACACTTGCGGCACCGAAGAAGCCCTGCGTGCTGCCCTGCCGAATTCCGATGGATCCGCACGGATGGAAAGCATCGCGCCCCCGATCGGTCCCGGGCTTGGCGTGGGCGATAAATCAGGGCGTCTCTTCGGCCAGCCGCGCCTGAGCGACGGGCGCCGGATGGACGAAGCCTATCCGCATCAATGGGTGGTCATCACTGAAGCCGATCTGGCGGACGGGATCGATCTGCCCGAGGGCGTCGCGCTCGTCACCACGGCCAATTCCAACGCAGCCGAACATCTGGCCCGCCTTGGGGCGCGGGCGACCGTTCTGCGCCCGGACCGGCACACGCTCGGTGGTGCCGATACGAAATCCGAGCTGGAAGCGCTGATCGCGCGCATCCTGCCCAACCCGATTGCCATTCAAGAACAGGAGATGGTCTGAACAATGAAACTGTGTTCCTTCACCCATGAGGGCCGCGCGAGCTATGGCCTTGTTACTGAGGCTGGTATCGTCGATCTCGGCAAACGCTTTGACGCGCCGAGCCTGCGCGATTTTCTCGCGCAAGGGCTGGTGGCCGAGGCTGCGAAACTGGCCGGCGCGCCCGCCGATTACGCTTTCGACGCGGTCACGCATGATCCGGTCATCCCCAACCCCGACAAGATCATCTGCGTCGGTCTGAACTATCACGCCCATATCGAGGAGACGGGCCGCGAAGAGACCCCGAGCCCGGTTCTGTTCGCGCGCTATGCCGGGAGCCAGATCGGACACGATCAGCCTCTGGTCAAGCCGCTGGAATCCGGCCTGTTCGACTATGAGGGCGAAGTTGCGGTGATTATCGGCAAGGAAGGCCGTCGCATCTCCGAGGCTGACGCGCTCGACTACGTCGCGGGCTATGCGTGCTACAATGACGGCTCGGTTCGCGACTGGCAGAAGCACACGCATCAGTTCATGCCCGGCAAGACCTTTGCCGGGACGGGCGGGTTCGGTCCGTGGATGGTCACGGCTGACGAAATCCCCGATCCGACGGTGATGCGGCTTCAGACCCGCCTGAATGGCGAAGTGATGCAGGATACGACGCTCGACATGCTCGTCTGCTCGATCCCGCGCCTGATCGCCTATTGCTCGACTATCCTGCCGCTTCTGCCGGGCGATGTGATCGTCTCGGGCACGCCCGGCGGCGTCGGCGCACGTCGTAACCCGCCTGTCTTCATGAAGGACGGTGACGTCTGCGAGATCGAGGTCTCCGGCATTGGCGTGCTGCGCAACCCGGTGGTCGCGGAAAGCTGAGCCTTCCCTGCTCGCGCGCGTCATGCAAAGCTGATAGGATGAGTAACGCGCGCGAGACATCCCCTGCATCCGGAACAAGAAAAGGCGAGTCCGTTCGGGCCCTGACCCGTGGGCTGGCGATTTTGCGCCATATCAACGAGACTGGCGCCTGTCGTCCGGGGGAGATCGCCAAATCTCTCGGCATCCCGCGCCCAACCGTCTACCGGCTTCTCGAGACGCTGGAAGAAGCTGGCTATGTCGCCTTTTCATCCAGTTCCAACAGGGTGCGCGTAACGCGTTTCGCCGCAAGTCTCGGAGATAGTGCGCGCCAGGATAGCGAATTGTGTCACGTCGCAGGGCCTCTACTGGCGGAATACGGGTCCAAACTCGTTTGGCCGCTCGACCTGTCGATCTACGACAACGCGGCGATGGTTATCCAGGAAACAACACATGGTCGCTCGCCGCTTTCGATCGATCGCGCCATGATCGGATATCGGTTGCCCGTTCTGAGAACGTCGGCCGGGCGCGCATACCTGACCTATTGCAGCGCAGATGAACGACGTCTGATCCTCGAACATCTGCGCCGCCTCGGCGATCCGGCAGATGCGCAGTTTCTCGACCCTGTCTGGCTCGGCAGCATGTTTGAAGAGACACAAGGGCGAGGCCTTGCGTTGCGAGATGCGGGCGAGTTCCGAGCTCAAACGGCCTCGCTGGCGGCGCCGATCATTTCCGTAGGCAGCGTCGCGGGGTGCATATCGATGATTTGGATTCGCTCGGCGATGAGCACTGCAAACGCGATCGAGACATATGGTAAGGCGCTTGAGGAAATCGCGAGGAAGATCGCCTTCTCTCTCACATAGCTCTTTCGGTTGACCTTTGCGATCCGCTTCATGATCAGCTCTGATTCCAGTATCAGATAGCCTGCCTCCGCTCTTTCGTCCAGCGGCGACCGGAGCCTGGTTGGTGTTGCTCTGCCTACGTTGTTTTGGATCGCCGGACGCCGGAGTTTCAGGCCTTTGTCTCGTTGTGAGAGCAGAGTTCAGCAGCTCAGAAAAGTCGCATCGGGTCCAACCAGAGTTTCAGTTCGTAGTTTCTACTCCACGCGGAAGCCGAGATCGGAAGCCAGCCTATCAATCTCGTGTCGTAGGACCTGTATGGGGCGGGGTTCCCAGGTCTTCGTCGGAAAAGAAACCATTTCTTGGTATAGCGCGCGCATCTGAAGGTCTGGGCCTGATCCATACACTGGTCGTCCACGAACGCGACCGACTGAGTGCCCCATCAGATATGCGCGCTCCTCGTTCGTCATTTTGGCAAATCGCATCCGATCTTCGAATGTGTGGCGGGTGCAGCTAATTGTATATTTACCGCTCTCACCTTCAGGAATGGGAGGGAACAGTTCGTTTTCACGGAAATAGGAATTTACCGCCCCCGAATACGCATCCTTGCCGCGGTAGCGAGGGAAGCCTTGCGGGTGACGCCTCATGGCGTCCAAAGCTGCCCCGAGCAAAACGACTGGACGAACGGACGCGCCATTTTTGAGCTGCCTCTTGAACTCCGGATCATCAACAACACGAAGCTTTATGTGCGGGATAGCGTGATTCAAGAAGATGTCTCCCGGTGGGAGATCAAAGACCTCGGCTTGCCGACTTCCACATTCTGCCGAGATCGTCGAAATGTCTCTTGCCTCCGCATTAAGACCTTCGAGACCCTTCTGTTCGATCAGGTGTTGTTGGATCCAAGGGACCGGGAAAGCCAGTTTCCTGTTTTCCTCTGATGTCTCTCCGGCGAGCTTTTCGATCGAGAAGCCTTCAAACGGATTGCTTCTTTGGCTCGGAGGTACGTCGAAGCGCTCGTGATACGCATCAACGAGTTGGCGAACGAAGCGTAACTTTTTGTTTGCATATGCGGTCGTGACGTCGCCCTGATCACGGCGTTCTTTCCAGTGCCTTCGGTAGGCAACTGCGTCGGGCTCAGTCAGATCCAGAACCGGTTTGTCGGAGACGATCTCCGCAAAGGACGATGCCGCTTGCAGGTATTTGTTCCTCCAAGCCCGCAACTGGCGTGGGTTCTTTGCTGCGATGTCGGCGCTCTTCAGCTCTTCGATTATCGGCGGCATTTCCGACAGGAGCGTTCTGGGAAATTCCATTGCACCCAAGGCTGCGGGAAGAGAGGCCGAAGACAGGCCTTGGGTCGCGGCTTTCTCAATGCGAACCAGAAGGTCGTTGACCGGACCTGCAAGGATCTCATCCATCGACTTGTAGGAAAGGCCAAGATCGTCGAGGAGCGACATGGCGGCATCGTATGCGTCAGGTGTCATGCAAGGGCCGTTCTGAGACAATCGCACTTCCCATTGCTTGAAGATCGCGCGTTTCTTTAGAGCAAAGCGCGCCCTGGCCTCCTCATAGTCTCGCGTGCCCAATGTCACATTGATCTCTCGCCGTGTCTCAACCTCAGCGAAGCGCGCGGGAACGCGAAACCGCATGTAATAGACACGTCCGCGCCGTTCGATGCCGGCGATGCAGATGTTTTCGCTTGTGATCATTCTGCCCCACAAACTGCCCCACGCGGGCTTGCTTCAAACTTGCCTTCTCCTCAGGGGAGAGCGACGATTTCCACAGTAAAAATGGGTGCATATGATCCCCTGCAGAAATCTTGTGATTCCCGCAGGTGTGCCTCTCCTGGGCACCACTACTAAAAAGTCGCGCAACTCATCTGGGTTGCGCGACTTTTTCGTTTTCGGGTGGCGCGTCCTCGTGCAGCGGCCCGCGCACCGTCTTATTTCCTGCGGAAAAAGCGCGCGCGATCGTAAAGCGCCTCGAGCCTAGCCATGCGGGCCGAGGTTTCCTCCCAAGTGAGCGACTGGATCGCAGCCATGAAGGTTTCGACCAGAACCTGAATCGCGACCGTTGAATCCCATGCCGAGGGCGCTTCGATCTGCGCCGAAAACCGATAGCGCGCATGCGCCGCGGCAGGCGAGACCCAGGGATCGGTGATCAGCACGACTTCCGCGCCCTGCTCGACCGCCATCTCCACCAATTGCAGCACGCTCGATTCATAGCGGCGAATGTCGAATACCAGCAGCACGTCGCCCTTCTGCATCTCCAGAAGCGCGGGCGGCCAGCTGTTCGATAGCGGTTCGAGCAGCTCGACCCCGGGCCGGATCACCTTCATATGTGCCACGAAATAAGCTGCGATCGGGCCGGTGATCCGGCCCCCGGTCGCGAAAATGCGCCGCTTCGGATCGGCCATCATCGCGGCGGCGGCGTCGAACTCGGCATGGTCGATCTGCTTCAGGGTCGCCTGCAGGTTGCCCAGAACCGTATCGGCGAAGCGGTTGATCATATGGGTATCGGGCGCATCCCCCGCCCAGCGGTCATGTTTGACGAGCGGTGAGACAAGCTGCGCCTCCAGCTCGTCGCGCACCGCCTGCTGCAGTCCCGGATAGCCACCATAGCCCATCTTCTGGGCAAGTCTCACGACGGTGGGAGAGGAGACCTCGGCGGCGCGCGCCAGCTGCGCGACAGATCCCAGAAGCGCCATCGGATAGTGACGCAGGATATGTCCGGCGAGCTGCTTCTCGGTCCGGGTCATCTCTTCGATGCCCGACCGGAGCCTGTCTTCGATGCTTTGCGTGGCTGCTGACAAATCGGGCACTCCCGTGCGAATCACGTTAGAAATGATTGTAACAGAATTTTCTTCTCTGAAATTTTCTTGACAGACACGAGGTGCCGGGGCGAGCCTGACTCTAAGGACGCGACGCAGAATCGCGCCTTGCAACAGGAAGGGACCAGTTTGAACAGCGCGCATGCAGCGGTGGACATCGAAGGCGCAGAGCGTTCGGGCCAGATCGTTCTGGTCTGCGAACATGCGTCGAATGCCTTTCCCGCGCCTTGGGGCGAGCTGGGATTGACCCCCGATCAACGCGACGCGCATATCGCCTGGGATCCCGGCGCGCTGGGCCTCGCGCGCGGTCTGGCCGCGAAATTGGAGGCACCGCTGGTTGCGGCCTGCCAGTCGCGGCTGATCTACGATCTCAACCGCCCGCCGCATCATACCGGAGCCATGCCCGTGCAATCGGAGATCCACGAGATCCCCGGCAATGCGGGGCTGACACCGGACGACCGCAGCGCCCGCACCGAGGCGCTTTATCTTCCGTTCCACGCGGCTCTGGGCGGTCTCGTTGCCGAGCGGCTGGCGCGCGGGCAAGCCACTGCACTGGTCACAGTGCATTCCTTCACGCCGATCTGGTTCGGTCAGCCCCGCGCGGTAGAGTTCGGCGTGATCCACGACGCCGATCCGAGCTTTGCGCAGGCGGTTCTCGAGGAAGCCCGCCGTGTCACCGAGCTCGATACGCGTCTTAACGAACCTTACTCAGGCGCCGATGGCGTCTGTCATACGCTGGCGCTGCAAGCGACGCCGATGGGGCTGCCGAATGTCATGCTGGAACTGCGCAACGATCTGATCGCCGATCCCGCCGCGCAGGAGGCGATGGCCGCGACGCTTGCGCCGGTACTGCAAGCCGCGCTGTCACGGATCACCGCAAATAACGGGGAGGCCGCCTGATGCCACGCTGGAGTGTCGCCTATGTCCGCCTGATCGACGGGTTCAATCGCAAGCTCGGCAAACTGGCGATGTACCTGCTCTACGTCATCATGGGCATCATGCTGTTCTCGTCGGTGACGAAGATTGTTCAGATCCCCGCACTATGGACGCTGGAAATGGCCCAGTTCACGCTGGTGGCCTATTACATGCTGGGCGCGCCGTGGACGCTGCAGGGCGATACCAACGTGCGGATGGACCTGCTATATTCCCGCTGGTCGGCGAAGGGGCAGGCGTGGTGGGATGCTTTCACCGTCTTCGCGCTGCTCTTCTATCTCGGGATCATGGTCTACTCGGCCTATGACTCGACGGTCTATTCCTTCGAATACAACGAGCGAAATCCGACCGCGTGGCGTCCGGTGCTGTGGCCGATCAAGGTCATCATCACGACGGGCTTCGCGCTTCTGTTCCTGCAGGCCGTGGCGCTTCTGATCCGCGATGTCGCGACTATTCGCGGAGAGGAAATCTGATGGATCACAACACCATCGCCCTTTTGATGTTCTCGACGATGCTGCTGATGATGCTGACCGGCCAGCGCGTCTTCGGCGCGATCGGCTTCGTCGCGGTCGTCGCGGCCTTCTGGCTCTGGGGGCCGGGCGGCACGCAGATGGGCTTCGGCTCGGTCATGAAGCTGATGAAATGGACGCCGCTGCTGACGCTGCCGATGTTCGTCTACATGGGCTATGTGATGTCCGAGAGCCGTCTGGCCGAAGACCTATATCGGATGTTCCACGTCTGGTTCGGGCCATTACCGGGCGGCCTCGCCATCGGGACAATCATGCTGATGGTGATGATCTCGGTGATGAACGGGCTGTCGGTCGCGGGCATGGCGATCGGGGCGACGATCGCGCTGCCGGAACTGCTGCGCCGGAACTACGACAAGCTGATGATCTCGGGCGTGATTCAGGCGGGGTCGAGCCTCGGCATCCTGATTCCGCCTTCGGTCGTGCTGGTGCTGTTCTCGCTGATCGCACGCCAGCCGGTCTCCGAACTGTGGCTGGCCGGCGCGGTGCCGGGGCTTCTGATGGCCACGCTTTTCGTCGCCTATATCGTGATCCGCTGCAAATTGAACCCCGACCTCGCGCCGCCGATGGATGCGGAAGAGCGCGCGATGATCACCATGCGCGAGAAACTGCGTCTGCTGCGTGCGGGTCTGATGCCGGTGTTCATCTTCATTGCGATGATGGTGCCATTCCTCAAAGGCTGGGCGAGCCTGACCGAAGCTTCGGTGATCGGCGCGCTGGCCGCTGTCTTCGCGGCGGTGATCAAGCGGCGCTTCACCTGGCAGGTGTTCCAGGTCGCGACCGAGAACACGCTCAAGATCACCGTGATGTTCATGCTGATCATCACCGCGGCGCTCTCCTTCGGGGCGGTGTTCGACGGTCTGGGTGCGGGCCGCGCGATCGAGGATTTCTTCACCGACAGCCTCGGTCTCGGCCCGTGGCAGATCCTGATCCTGATGCAGCTGAGCTTCCTCGTGATGGGAATGTTCCTCGACGACACGGCGATGCTGGTGATCGTGGCTCCGGTCTATGTCTCGCTCGCCCGGCATCTGGGCTTCGACATGATCTGGTACGGTGTCCTTTATACCATCACCTGTCAGGTTGCCTATCTCACGCCCCCCTTCGGCTATAACCTGTTCCTGATGAAGGCGATGGCGCCGAAGGAATTCACGTTGCCGGTGATCTACGCCTCCGTGATCCCCTTCGTGGGCGTGATGGTCCTGACGCTGATCCTCGTGATGATCTTTCCGCAGCTGGCGCTCTGGCTGCCGCATGCGGTGCTTGGAAGATAACCATAACCCGGAAAAACCGGGATCAACCAACAAGGAGAGAGTGATGACGACAAGAAGACAGTTTCTCACCACCGGTGCGGTGGGTGCGGCTGCGGCGGGCCTTGCGGCCCCGGCCGTCGCGCAAACCACGCCGATCAAGTGGCGTATGCAGACCTATGCCGGCCCCGCGCTGGCTGAACAGGTCGTGGATAACTGCATCAAGACCTTCAACGAAATCGCCGATGGCGAGATGGAGATCGAACTTTACTACGCCGACCAGCTGGTGCCGACCTCCGAGCTGTTCCGCGCGATGCAGTCGGGCACGATCGACGCCGTGCAATCCGACGACGACTCGATGGCCTCGCCCACCGAAGTCACCGTCTTCGGCGGCTATTTCCCCTTCGGCCTGCGCTACTCGCTCGACGTGCCGACGCTGTTCAACGAATGGGGTCTCAACGAGATCTGGGACGAGCAGTATTCGGCCGTGGGCGTGAAGCACATCTCGGCGGGCTCGTGGGACCCGTGCAACTTCGCCATGAAAGAACCGGTGAAGTCGCTCGACGATCTGAACGGCAAGCGGGTCTTCACCTTCCCGACCGCCGGGCGCTTCCTCGCGCAATTCGGCGTGGTGCCGGTGACGATCCCGTGGGAAGACGTGGAAGTCGCGCTGCAGACCGGCGAGCTTGACGGCGTCGCATGGTCGGGCATCACGGAGGATTACACCTCGGGCTGGGGCAAGAACGCGCCCTACTTCCTGACCAACAACATCTCGGGCGCATGGATCGGCCACTTCTTCGCCAACATGGATCGTTGGAACGAAGTGCCGGATCGTCTGAAGACGCTGATGAAGACCTGCTTCGATCAATCGCATTACCACCGCCAGTACTGGTACTGGTCGGGCGAGGCGAAGCTGCGCGTCGATGGCGAGGACATGCAGCTCACCACGATCCCGGATGCCGAATGGCAGAAGGTCGAGGATGCGGCGCACAAGTTCTGGGACGAGATCGCGGCCGAGAGCGAGTTGAAGGCGAAAGTCGTCGACATCTTCCGCAAGTATAACGAGACGATGCGCAAGGCAGGCCCGCCCTACCGTTGCGGTTGATCTCGTCGGCGGGCAGCCCGTCCTGCCCGCTCTTATTTGCCCTCTTGTAGGGCCTTGCACCGCGCGGCACTCTCGCGCGGTGACCCTGATCCCGGAGGAATTCATGTCGCGAAAAATGTCGTTCGACGCGCTCAAGAAGGCGGTCAATGCTGGCGAGGTCGATACCGTCATCGCAGCCCTTGTGGATATGCAGGGACGGCTTCAGGGCAAGCGGTTCCACGCGGCGCATTTCATCGACAGCGCATGGGAAGAGACCCATTGCTGCAACTACCTGCTGGCGACCGACATGGAGATGGTCACGGTGCCGGGTTATGACGCGTCGAGCTGGGAACGCGGCTACGGCGATTACGTGATGAAACCCGACATGGAGACGCTGCGGCTGATCCCTTGGGTTCCGGGCACGGCGCTGGTGATCTGCGATCTGCTCGATCATCACAGCCACGAGCCGATCCCCCATGCGCCGCGCCAGATGCTGAAATCGCAGCTCAAGCGCGCGAAGGACATGGGCTATGACGTGATGATGGCGACCGAGCTGGAGTTCTTCCTGTTCGAGGAAAGCTATCCGCAGCTGTTCGACGCGGGCTATCCGGAGCCGACCCCGGTCGCGCGCTACAATGTCGATTACTCGATCATGGGCAATTCGCGCGCCGAACCGGCGATGCGCGCGATGCGCAACGCGCTTTATGCGGCGGGCGTGCCGGTCGAATGCTCCAAGGGCGAGGCCGAGCGCGGTCAGGAAGAGCTGAACGTGAAATATGCGGCCGGTCTGCAGACCGCCGACATGCATGTGCTGGTAAAGCAATGCGCCAAGGAAGTCGCCCAGTCCCACGGGCTGTCGGCGACGTTCATGGCGAAATACCACACCGACAAGGCGGGCAGTTCGAGCCACGTGCACCAGTCGCTCTGGAAGGGTGGCAAGCCTGCCTTCTTCGACAAGGACGCGCCCAATGGCATGTCCGAGCTGATGCGCCACTATCTCGGCGGGCAGATGGCCCATGCGCGTGACATCACCTATTTCCTCGCGCCCTACACCAACAGCTACAAGCGTTTCTGCGAGGGGCTTTTCGCGCCGACGAAAGCGGTTTGGTCTTTGGACAACCGCACGGCGGGTTTCCGTATCTGCGGCGAGGACACGAAATCCATCCGCGTCGAATGTCGCATCGGCGGCGCCGACCTGAACCCCTATCTGGCCTGCGCCGCGCTTCTGGCGGCGGGGCTCGCCGGGATCGAGCAGCAGATGGACCCGGGCCCGGAAGCCGCGGGCGACATCTACAAGGCGGGCGAAGTGACCGAGGTGCCGAAATCCCTGACCGAGGCGCTGGGCGCTTTGGAAGGTTCGGACATGCTCAAATCCGCCTTCGGCGAGGACGTGATGGCCCATTACGTGCGCGCCGCCCGCTGGGAAATCGAAGAACAGAACCGAGTTGTGACCGACTGGGAGCGGATGCGCGGTTTCGAACGCGCCTGAGTTTTGACAGACCCGCGGGGCCCTACACCCCGCAAGGAGACATGATGACCAAGACCCTGAAATGTATCTCGCCCGTCGACGGGCAGGTCTATGCCGAACGCGAGGCGCTGAGCGCCTCCGACGCGCAGGCGCTGGCCGCAGGCCTGCGCGCCGCGCAGCCGGCATGGGCCGAGCGCCCGCTGTCCGAGCGTATCGCGCTCGTCGAGGCGGGCATCGCCAAGCTCAACGAGATGAAAGACCTAGTAGTCGAGGAGCTCGCGTGGCAAATGGGCCGCCCGACCCGCTATGGCGGTGAATTCGGCGGCATGAACGAGCGCGCGGGCTACATGGCCTCGATCGCTGAAGAGGCGCTGGCCCCGATGGTGGTCGAGCAGAGCGACAGCTTCCTGCGCCAGATCGCGCGCGAACCCGTAGGCGTCGTCTTCATCATCGCGCCGTGGAACTACCCCTACATGACGGTGATCAACTCGCTGGTCCCGGCCCTGATCGCGGGCAACACGGTGATGTTGAAGCACGCGACGCAAACGATGCTGGTGGGCGAACGCATCGCCGAAGCCTTCCACGCGGCGGGCGTGCCGCAGGA
This sequence comes from Thioclava sp. F42-5, assembly GCF_002213195.1. NCBI lineage: Bacteria > Pseudomonadati > Pseudomonadota > Alphaproteobacteria > Rhodobacterales > Paracoccaceae > Thioclava > Thioclava sp. F42-5. The sequence goes on along the minus strand of NZ_NBNZ01000005.1, from coordinate 240,428 downwards.
CGTGTTCCAGAATGTCTACCTCACGCATGAGGTGTCGGAAGAGTTGATGAGCGCGAAGGCGTTCGATTTCGTCAACTTCACCGGCTCGGTCGGCGGCGGTCGCGCGGTGGAGCGCGCGCTGGCGGGCACCTTTACCGGGTTGGGCCTCGAACTGGGCGGCAAGGATCCGGGCTATGTCGCCGCAGACGCCGACCTGGACGCGGCGGTCGACGGGTTGATGGATGGTGCGCTGTTCAACGCGGGTCAGTGCTGCTGCGGGATCGAGCGAATCTACGTCCATGCCAGCCTCTACGACGCTTTCGTCGAAAAGGCCGCAGCCTGGGCAAGCAAGCTGACCCTCGGCAATCCGTTCGAGCCGGAAACGACCCTCGGCCCAATGGCGAACAAGCGTTTCGCCGAAGTGGTGCGCGGCCAGATCGAGGACGCGATCACCGATGGCGCGAAGCCGCTGCTCGATCCTTCGTTGTTCCCGGCAGACGATGGCGGCGCCTATCTCGCGCCGCAGATCCTCGTCGACGTGAACCACGAGATGCGCGTGATGCGCGAGGAAAGCTTCGGTCCCGTCGTCGGCATCATGCCGGTGAAGGATGACGAGGAAGCCATCGCCGCGATGAACGATTGCGACTACGGGCTGACCTGCTCGATCTGGACCGCCGATCCGGCCCGCGCCGAGGCGATGGGCAAGCGGCTGCAGACCGGCACCGTCTTCATGAACCGCTGCGACTATCTCGACCCGGCGCTGTGCTGGACCGGCTGCAAGGAAACGGGCCGTGGCGGCTCGCTCTCGGTGCTGGGCTATCACGCGCTGACGCGTCCGAAATCCTACCATCTCAAGAAGGTGACGAAATGACTGCCCCCACCGCAAACTGGTCCTATCCGACCACGATCAAGTTCGGCCCCGGCCGGATCTCGGAACTGGCCGATCACTGCAAATCCGTGGGCATGAACAAGCCGCTTCTGGTGACCGACAAGGCGCTGGCGGCGCTGCCGATCACCGCTGCCGCGCTCGACGTTCTGGACGGCGCGGGTCTGGGCCGCGCGGTTTTCTCCGAGGTCGATCCGAACCCGAACGAGGGCAACATGGCCGCCGGGATCGAGGTCTATAAAGCGGGCGGCCATGACGGCGTGATCTGCTTCGGCGGCGGCTCGGCGCTCGACCTGGGCAAGATGATCGCGCTGATGGCGGGGCAGGACAGCTCGCTCAGCGTCTGGGATCTGGAAGATATCGGCGACTGGTGGACGCGCGCCAATGGCGACGCCATCGCGCCGATCATCGCCGTACCGACGACCGCCGGGACCGGCTCGGAGGTCGGGCGCGCGGGCGTTCTGACCAATTCCGAGACTCACAAGAAGAAGATCATCTTCCACCCGAAGCTGATGCCCGCGATCACGATCTGCGATCCGGAGCTGACGGTCGGCATGCCGCCCTTCATCACGGCGGGCACCGGGATGGACGCGCTGGCGCATTGTCTCGAGGCGTTCTGCAGCCCTCATTACCACCCGATGAGCCAGGGTATCGCGCTTGAAGGGATGCGGCTGGTCTTCGAGAACCTGCCGCGCGCCTTCACGACGCCGGACGATCTGGAAGCGCGCGCCAACATGATGTCGGCGGCGGCGATGGGGGCGGTGGCCTTCCAGAAGGGGCTCGGCGCGATCCACTCGCTAAGCCATCCGGTCGGCGCGGTCTACGGCACCCATCACGGTACGACCAATGCCTGCGTGATGCCGATGGTGCTCGACTTCAACCGCGCAGCCATCGAAGAGCGGATCAACCGCGCGGCGGCTTACCTTGGCATCCCGGGCGGCTTCGATGGCTTCAAGGCCCGCATCGAGAGCCTGCGCACCGAACTGTCCATCCCGGCTAACCTGACCGAGATGGGCGTGAAGCGCGAGGATCTCGACATGCTGGTCGAGATGGCACTGGAAGATCCGTCCTGTGGCGGCAATCCGGTCGAGATGACCGCCGACAATACCCGCGCGCTCTACGAGGCGTGCCTATAAAATCTGCGTGCGGCGGCCGGAAGGTCGTCGCACGCGCCTGCGGCTCACGCATCTGTGGCTCGTGTTGATAAGTAAATTGACTGCATGATCAATCTTGCCAAAATTCTGTTACAAGACCCGCATAAAGGGACGCCGATGCCGGAGCCAACCGGACGGCACAATCGTCGAAAGACATAGCTCGGGGGACAGGACCGCATGATGCGGCACCGCCCTCCATCAACGGGGAGAGACCTGAATATGACCTTCAAGTTCCGTTATCTTGCGGCAGCCAGCGCGATGGCCCTCGCTGCCAGCACCGGCACCAGCTTCGCCGACAGCATGGATGACCTCTACGCCGCCGCTAAGGAAGAAGGCAGCCTGACCACGATCGCGCTGCCGCATTCGTGGTGCAACTACTCGGGCGTGATCGACGGCTTCAAGAAGAAGTACCCCGGGATCACCGTGAACGAGCTGAACCCCGATGCGGGCTCGGCCGACGAACTCGAGGCGATCCGCGCCAACAAGGACAACAAGGGTCCGCAGGCGCCCGACGTGATCGACGTCGGTCTTTCCTTCGGCCCGGCGGCCAAGGACGAAGGTCTGATCCAGCCCTACAAGGTCTCGACCTGGGACACGATCCCGGACAGCGCCAAGGATTCCGAAGGCTACTGGTACGGTGATTATTACGGTGTGCTGTCGTTCGCGGTGAACAAGGACATCGTCGACAACGTGCCGCAGGACTGGTCGGATCTGCTCAAGCCGGAATACGCGAACTCGGTGGCTCTGGCGGGCGATCCGCGCGCCTCGAACCAGGCGATCCTCGGCGTTCTGGCCGCGGGCGTCGCAGCAGGCGGCGAGCCGGGCAAAGCCTCGGGTGAAGCTGGCCTGAAGTACTTCGCCGAGATGAACAAGAACGGCAACTTCGTGCCCGTCATCGGCAAGACCGGGACGCTCGCACAGGGCGCGACCCCGATCGTCATCGAGTGGGACTATAACGCTCTGGCCGGTCGCGACACGCTGAACGGCAACCCGCCGGTCGACGTCGTCGTGCCGAAATCGGGCGTGGTCGCCGGTGTCTACGTTCAGGCGATCTCGGCCTACGCGCCGCACCCGAACGCAGCCAAGCTCTGGATGGAATACCTCTATTCGGACGAAGGTCAGCTCGGCTGGCTGGAAGGCTATTGCCACCCGATCCGCTTCAACGACCTGTCGGCCAACGGCAAGGTTCCGCAGAAGATGCTCGACGCGATGCCTCCGGCGGAAGGCTATGCCAAGGCGATCTTCCCGTCGCTCGACGCGCAGGCTGCGAACAAGGAAGTCGTGACCGGCGGCTGGGACAGCGTCGTCGGCGCGAACGTCCAGTAACCGAACCGGCATAAGAAAACGCCCCGCGCTTGATCGCGCGGGGCGACTTTATTGGAATTTCTGTAAGGCGAGGCCCGATGCAAAGCCGCAAGCTGCCGCTGACTTGGGTGGGGATGGTTCCCTTCACGCTCTTCGCGCTTTTGTTCCTGATCGCCCCGACGATGTATATCGTGGTGGGCGCGTTCCGGACGAGTGACGGGGGTTTCACGCTGTCGAACCTCGTGAACCTGTTTCAACCGACGATCCTCGCGAGCTATTGGATTTCGATCAGGATCAGCCTCGCCACTGCGCTTGTAGGCTGCCTGATCGGGTTCGCGCTCGCTGCGGCCGTCACGCTGGGCGGCCTGCCGAAATGGCTGCGCGGTCCGGTGATGACCTTCTCGGGCGTGGCCTCGAACTTCGCGGGCGTGCCGCTGGCCTTCGCCTTTCTCGCGACGCTGGGGCGTCTGGGTCTCGTGACCGTGCTGCTGAAGTCGTGGTTCGGCTTCAACATCTACACGCACGGCTTCAACCTGCTCAGCTTCTTCGGTCTGACGATCACCTATCTGTTCTTCCAAATCCCGCTGATGGTGCTGATCATCACCCCTGCGCTGGACGGTCTGAAGCGCGAATGGAAAGAGGCGGCGAGCATCCTCGGCGCGACCGGCTTCCAGTATTGGCGCATCGTCGCGCTGCCGATCCTCTGGCCCTCGCTGCTCGGTACGCTGGCGCTGCTGTTCGCCAATAGCTTCGGTGCGGTGGCGACGGCCTATGCGCTCACCGGTTCGTCGATGTCGATCGTGCCGATCATGCTTTACGCGCAAATCCGTGGCGATGTGCTGCAGGACCCGCATCTGGGCTACGCGCTGGCCTTCGGGATGATCGTCATCACCGGCCTAGCCAACCTCGCCTATGTCTGGCTGCGCGTACGCTCGGAAAGGTGGATGCGATGAAATCCAAGAAACTCTGGTCATGGCTCGCGCTGGCGTTCGGGGCGCTCTATTTCGCCCTGCCGCTGCTCGGTACGCTGGAATTCTCGCTGCGGGCGCGGCGCGGGGTGTATTCGCTCGACGCTTACCGCTCGGTGCTGGCCGATCCGCAATTCCGCGAGACCTTCAGCTACTCCGTCGTGATGGCGATCTTCACGATCCTCGTGGGGGCGCTGATCGTGGTGCCGACCGCCTATTGGGTGCGGTTGCGCCTGCCGCATTGGCGCCCGGTGGTGGAGTTCATCACGCTGCTGCCGCTGGTGATCCCGCCAATCGTGATCGTTTTCGGCTATATCCGGCTCTATAACACGTCGTCGATCCTGCCGCTGACCGGCACGACGACGGGCACCAATGTCCTGCTGATGCTGGGCTATGCCACGCTCTCGCTGCCCTACATGTATCGCGCCGTCGATACCGGCCTGCGCACCATCGATGTCGGTACGCTGACCGAGGCGGCGCAAAGCCTCGGCGCGGGATGGAGCACGATCCTTGCCCGCGTCATCCTGCCGAACGTGCTGGTCGCGGTGCTCTCGGGCGCCTTCATTACCTTCGCCATCGTCATCGGCGAGTTCGTCCTCGCCTCGCTCCTCAACCGGCCGGCCTTCGGCCCCTACATGCAGCTGACCGGCGCGAACAAGGCTTACGAGCCCGCCGCGCTTGCGGTGATCGCCTTCTCGATCACCTGGATCTGCATGGGGCTCATTCAACTCGTCACCCGGTTTTCCAAACATACGAACGCAAAGCGGTAACCCATGGCCTCTCTCGAGATCGAACATCTGGAAAAATCCTTCGGCGCGAACCGCGTTGTGAAGGATTTCAACCTCTCCATCGAAGAGGGCGAATTCATCTCGCTCCTTGGCCCGTCGGGCTGCGGCAAGACGACGGTGCTGCGGATGGTGGCAGGCTTCGAGTCCCCCTCGGGCGGTGCGATCCGCATCGGCGGGCAGGACGTGACGCATATGGGGGCGAACCAGCGCAATATCGGTATGGTGTTCCAGGCCTACGCGCTGTTTCCCAACCTGACAGTCGCGCAGAACGTGGGCTTCGGGCTGCGCGTGGCGAAACGTCCGCGCGCTGAGATCAAGGCACGTGTCGCCGAGATGCTGTCGCTGATCGGCCTGCCCGATCTGGGCAATCGCTACCCGTTCCAGCTGTCGGGCGGACAACAGCAGCGTGTGGCGCTCGCACGGGCGCTCGCGATTCAGCCGCGCGTGCTGCTGCTGGACGAGCCGCTCTCCGCGCTCGATGCCAAGATCCGCGTGAGCCTGCGTGAGGAAATCCGCGACATTCAGCGACGTCTGGGCATCACGACGATCTTCGTCACCCACGATCAGGAAGAGGCGCTGTCGATCTCGGATCGCGTGGTGGTGATGAATGGTGGCGTCGCCGAGCAGATCGGTGCGCCTTTCGAAATCTACAATCAGCCGAAGACCCGGTTCGTCGCGCAATTCGTGGGCACGCTGAACGCGCTGGAGGCCGAGGTGGCCGATCCCGCGCGGGGCGCATTGCGGGTCGGCGATACCGAGGTGATCCTCTCCGAACCGGTCACCATGGGGCAGGGGACTCCGGTGACGCTGGCCGCACGGCCCGAGGTTCTGGCCTTGGGCCGCCGCGAGGGCAATGACACGGTGTTCACCGGGCGGATCGTCGAGACGCATTTCCTCGGCTCGATCCTGCGGGTAAAAATGGAAGTGGAAGGGCAGCTCATCGCGCTCGACACGTTCAACCGCCCCGGCAACCCGCCGCCCAAGGTCGGCACCGAAGCCGAGGTCAGCGTAGCGAGCCGTGATCTGCTGGTTCTTGCCGACTGACGAGGCAAAACCGGTCCTGCGCTCCTCATTTCTTCAGGTTTCCGGACCCGGACGCCCCTCTGCCGCGTTGCCGATAGAACACTACGTGCGACCGATGCAGAAGGATGAAGATGGAGTGGCTTGTCGACCATAATCAGGTTGTGAGCATCGCGGTGCAGATCGTCACCGCGTTCGTCTGGCTGGTCTACCTGCAACTTCTACTGCAGAATTTTCGGCGTGAACGGCGCTCGAAACTGCTGCTCACCCGGGTCGCGGGCGGCCATGAACGCGGGCATCTGATGCTTGGCAATATGGGTGCCGAGCCAATCTTCGTGAAAGCGCTTCTCGCCGATCTCGTGGTCGACGGGAAAACCTATCACTCGATCGCCAGCGACTCCGGCGGCTTCGCTCCTTTCGGGGATTCCCAACCCGACGAGTCGATCAAGGGCCCGTTGAACACTGCGGAGTACCGGGATCTGGGCCGGATTTCAGATCTCGTGGATGTCGCACTGGAATTCTCCAGCCTGCCTGACGACGCGAAAGAGATGGAAACCGTGGTATTCACCGTTCTGGCGGAAAGCAGTCGCGACAATATCCTCGTCGCCGGACGACTTTCTCTCGACGTTTATAACGCCGGGGAGCATCAACGCTTCTTGCCGCAAAGCCTGTCGACCGAGCAGCTGCGCAGTTTTCGCAAGCGTCGGGAACTGGCGTCGCGGCTGGAGGAGATGCTGGAGCAGGAAGCCCGCGCCTACCTGACCGGCGAAGACGGCAAACGCCGGGGGCGCGGCGCCGAGTTGGGGCAGCTACGCCTGAAACAACGCGGCGACGGGCGCCAAACAAAGGCTCCGCACGAGGCCGCTGAATGAAGCGGACAGATACCTCAGTTTAACCCACCCGACCAAGACGCGCCGTTCCGGTTTTCGTCGCCAAAGGAGACAACATGTTCAACTGGATTACCGGCGTTATCGCGTCCTTCGGCTATTTCGGCATCGCGGGGCTGATGTTGCTGGAAAACGTTTTTCCTCCGATCCCGTCGGAGCTGATCATGCCGCTCGCGGGGTACATGGCGGCGCAAGGGAAATTTTCGCTGATCGGTTTGATCGTCGCGGGGACGATCGGCTCGGTCATCGGGGCGCTTCTCTGGTACTGGATTGGTCTGAAGATCGGGATCAAGCGTCTGTGTCACCTCTCGAGCCGCCACGGTCGCTGGATCGGCATCACCCCCCGCGACATTACCCGGACCAAGAAATGGTTCGACAAGCACGGCTGGGCAGCGGTGTTCTTCGGGCGGATGCTGCCCGGCGCGCGCACGCTGATCTCGGTGCCGGCTGGCATGTCGCGGATGCCCTTCCTGCCGTTCCTCGCCTACACCACGGTGGGCAGCGCGCTCTGGACGGCATTGCTGACCGTTGCGGGCTATCTGCTCGGAAAGCAGTACAGCGAAGTCGCAAGCTGGGTGAACCCGGTCTCGACCGGCGTGATCGTGATCCTCGTCCTGCTCTACATCTACCGCGTGATTACCTGGAAGCCGCTGGAAGACCCCGACGAGTCGAGCGGCGCCATGCCGTCACGCGAGAGCTGATCGGCGAAGCAAGCGCCATACCTCGGCTGCCTTTCGCCATCTCGCGTTGGCAAGAACGCGGCAAAAGGCTTATATGCCCGGCAAGACGTTAAAGAAGGATACGCCGTGGCAATCCACCTGCATCAAAACGACCTTCCCGACGGGCTCGATCTCGGTCCCGTCGTGGCCATCGACTCCGAAACGATGGGCCTTGACCCGCGCCGCGACCGGCTCTGCCTCGTGCAGCTTTCGTCGGGCGATGGCGACGCGCATCTGGTGAAGATCGCCCAAGGTCAGACCGAAGCGCCGAACCTGTGCCGCATGCTGGCCGATCCGTCGGTGGAGAAGCTGTTCCACTTCGCGCGCTTCGACGTGGCGGCCCTCTACAACGCATTCGGGGTTGAGACGAAGCCGGTCTTCTGCACCAAGATCGCCTCGAAGATGGTGCGGACCTTCACCGATCGCCACGGGCTCAAGGTGCTGGTGCAGGAGCTTGTCGGCGTCGACATTTCCAAGCAGCAGCAAAGCTCGGACTGGGGCGCGGCGGAGCTGACCGACGCGCAGATGGAATATGCGGCCTCGGACGTGCTCTACCTGCACCAGATCAAGGCTGAACTGGTCAAGCGGCTGGAGCGCGAGAACCGGATCGGGCTGGCGCAGGCCTGTTTTGATTTCCTGCCGACGCGTGCGAAGCTCGATCTGCTGGGCTGGGATGAACCCAATGACATCTTCCACCACTGATTATTCCGACATCGCCCGCCGCGTGATCGGCATCGAGGTCGCCGGGCTCGAAGCCTTGGCGGCGAGCCTCGATGGCGAGTTTTCGCGCGCGGTGTCGATGATCCTCAAGACCGAGGGGCGCGTGATCGTTTCCGGCATGGGGAAATCGGGCCATATAGGGCGCAAGATCGCGGCGACGCTGGCCTCGACCGGGACACCGGCGCATTTCGTGCATCCGGCGGAGGCGAGCCACGGCGATCTGGGCATGGTCACCCGGCACGATCTGGCGCTGGTGCTGTCCAATTCTGGCGAGACGCCGGAGCTGGCCGACCTGATCGCCCATACGCGGCGCTTTCAGATTCCGCTGATCGGTGTCGCGAGCCGCCCGGACTCGACCCTGCTGCGGCAATCGGATCTCGCGCTGGTGCTGCCCAAGGCCGAGGAAGCCTGCGGGACGGGCGTGGTGCCCACGACCTCGACGACGATGACGCTCGCGCTGGGCGATGCGCTGGCCGTCGCGCTGATGGAGCACCGCGAATTCACCGCCGAGCATTTCCGCACGTTCCATCCCGGCGGCAAGCTGGGCGCGCGCCTGTCGAAAGTCTCGGACCTGATGCATCGCGATATGCCGCTTGTCGCGGAAGACACGCCGATGTCCGATGCGCTGTTGATGATGAGCCAGAAGGGCTTCGGCGTCGTCGGCGTCACCGATGAGGCGGGCCGTCTGACCGGGATCGTCACCGATGGCGATTTGCGGCGCCATATGCAGGGGCTGCTGGAGCACAAGGTCTCCGAGGTGATGACCGCCAATCCGCGCACCATCGCGCCGGGACAACTGGCCGAGGCTGCGGTGGCGCAGATGAACGAGCGCAAGATCACCGCGCTTTTCGTCGTCGAAGATGAGAAACCCGTGGGCTTCTTGCAGATCCACGACTGCCTGAGGGCCGGGATCGTCTAATGATGTACGACAATAGCCATACGCGACTGGTGAACTGGGCGAAGATCGTGCTGCCGCTGCTCGCGCTGGCGCTGTTGTCGACGATCTTCCTCGTTTCACGTCGGATCGATCCGAGCGCCGCGATCCCCTATGCCAAAGTCGATGTCGAGAAACTCGCGCGCGAAAATGCGGTCACCCGGCCCGAATATTCCGGCGTGACCGATACCGGCGCGACGCTCTCGGTGACCGCAGCAATGGCGCGCACCCAGCCCGCGCAGGATCAGGGCGCGAGTGCCGATCAGGTCGCGGCAAAGCTGACCGCACCCGATGGCCATGTGACCGATCTGAGCGCGAATGAGGGTCTGTTTCAGCCCAATTCGAACCGTATCGATCTGACCGGGAAGGTCGCGATGCAGACCTCCGACGGCTATCGGGTGAATTCCGAGAAAATTGAACTTCAGACCGATAGCAGCGTTCTGACCTCGCCCGGCCCCATTCACGGGACATCCCCTTTCGGAACGCTCGATGCGGGCTATATGCAGATCGTCCCGACGGCGGATGGCAGCGGTCACGATCTTGTTTTCAAACAGGGTGTGAAGCTGGTATATCAGCCGCAACAATGAGGGTGTGGATGTTTCGAGCGCGTTTTTTCACCGCCTGCGCAATGGTGGTTTCGTTCCCGGTTCTCGTGATGGCGCAAAGCGTCAATTTCGGCGGTCTGCGCGCCGACAAGACCGCCCCGGTCGAGGTCACGGCCGACTCGCTCAACGTCGATCAGCAAAGCGGCCAGGCGGTGTTCTCCGGCAATGTGGAAGTCACCCAAGGCGATATGCATATGAAAGCGGCCGAGCTTGAGGTGTTCTACGCCAGCGACAAACGCTCCGAGATCACGAAGCTGCATGCGACCGGCGGTGTCACGCTGGTGTCGCCCACCGAAGCCGCCGAGGCAGAGGAAGCCGTGTACGACGTGAAGGCGGGCACCGTCGTGATGACGGGCAAGGTTCTTCTGACCCAAGGCAACAACGTGATGTCGGGCAACAAGCTCAATGTCGATCTGAGCACCGGCACGGGCACGATGGATGGACGTGTCCGCACGCTTCTGAAGCCCGCCGGGAGCAAGTGATGGTCGAGGATGCCGCCAAGAGCGACGCCGGGTTGGCCCCGGTCGCGGGTCACGGCGGTTTGCAGATCCGCGGGCTGCGCAAGAGCTACAAGCGCCGCCCCGTGATTCGCGATGTCTCGCTCGATCTGTCGCGCGGCGAGGTCGTGGCGCTTTTGGGGCCCAACGGTTCCGGGAAAACCACCTGTTTTTACAATATCGCCGGGCTGATCCGTCCCGATGCGGGCGAGGTGCTCATCGACGGACGCGATGTGACGGGCCTGCCGATGTATCGCCGCGCGCGGCTCGGGATCGGCTATCTGCCGCAGGAAGCCTCGATTTTCCGCGGGCTTTCGGTCGAAGAGAACATCATGGCGGTTCTCGAGGTCGCCGTGCCGGACCCGCACACGCGGCGGGAACGTCTGGAGGAGCTGCTGGGCGATTTCTCGATCGGCCACCTGCGACACGCGCCCGCGCTGGCGCTGTCGGGCGGTGAACGCCGTCGCTGCGAAATCGCGCGCTGTCTGGCCGCCGATCCGAAATATCTGTTGCTCGACGAGCCTTTCGCGGGCGTCGATCCGATCGCGGTGTCGGAGATTCGCGCCCTCGTCGGTCAGCTCAAGGATCGCGGTATCGGGGTTTTGATCACGGATCACAACGTCCGCGAAACGCTCGAGATCGTGGATCGGGCCTACATCCTTCATGACGGGACGGTGCTGATGTCGGGCACCGCAGAAGAGGTTGTGCAGGACGAAAACGTGCGCCGCGTCTATCTCGGGCAGCATTTCCGCATCCTCTGAGCATGCTCTACGGATCGCCCAAGCGGCTCCGACCCTCGGCAGTTTTGCACCGCAGCGAGGGTCACCCGTTGACACCCCCTGCGATCCATCCCCAAATACATAAGAGATGCGTGATGTTCGCCCCCACTCCCCGGGCGCGCTTGCGGCCCCCGAGAGGGGTCCGGCGCGCGAAAGGTCCCCGAAAGAGGGCCCGGGCGAATTCAGACTCGACGCGACTTTTCAAGAGATTAACCGGCCCGAAACACCTCAGCCCCAAGGCTGGGGTCACTGGCCCAATGCGTGAAGGAGGAAATCCATGCGTTACCAAATCACCGGCAAACAAATCGATGTCGGAGAGGCCCTGCAATCTCACGTCAAGTCGGAGCTGGGCGAAGTCGCCGAGAAATACATGCAGCGTCCCACCGACGCGCAGATCACCTTCTCGCGCGATGCGCATGAATATATCTGCGAAGCGACGGTGCACCTGTCGACCGGGCTGACCGCCTCGGCCAAGGGGCATGCCACCGAAATCTACGCGGCCTTCGATGCGGCCCGCGAAAAGATGGACAAGCAACTGCGGCGCCACAAACGCAGATTGAAAGATCATCACCGCGACCGTGCCGAACCAGTTGAATTCGAAGCTGCAGGTCTATATGTGCTCGCCTCGGAAGAGGATGACGATACCGGCGAGACGCGCGAAGGCGCTCCGATGATCGTAGCCGAGATGGAAACCAAGGTTCCCACGCTCTCGGTCGGTGAAGCGGTCATGCAGATGGAGCTGTCCGACGCGTCGCTACTCGTCTTCCGCAACGAGAAACATGGCGGGGTCAACGTCGTTCATCGGCGTGAAGACGGCAATGTCGGCTGGATCGACCCGCGCAACAGCAAATGAGCGGCCCGGAACGGGCGCGGAGTAGACGAGTTCATGGACCTATCTAAACTTCTCGTGCCTGGCGCGGTCAAAGTGCTGTCGAATGTCACGAGCAAGAAACGCCTGTTTCAGGATCTCGGTGACATCGCGGCGGCGTGCTACAAGATCGACGCCTCGGAAACCGTCGATGCGCTGCAGGAGCGTGAGAGCCTCGGACCGACCGGCGTCGGCCATGGTGTTGCGCTTCCGCATGCGCGGCTCGACGGGCTGAGCGAGGTCGTGGGTGTCTTCCTGCGTCTGGAAAAGCCGCTCGATTTCGACGCGGTGGACCGGCTGCCGGTCGATCTGGTTTTCGCGCTGTTCGCGCCGAAGGATTCCGGCGTCGAGCATCTCAAGGCGCTGGCCCTCGTGTCGCGCACGATGCGCGATCCGGAAACCTGCGAGAAGCTGCGGGCGAATACCGATCCCTCTACGCTGCACGCAGTGCTGACGGAAGCGCAAAGCCGTCAGGCGGCCTGAATCGCTCTCGAATGAAAATCGAAAAAGCGCGTCGGTCCTCCCGGCGCGCTTTTTCCATGGCCCAAGATCAGTCTCGCCAGTTTCCGAAGCCGAACTGCATCATGTCGCGCGTATAGGTCTCGCGCGCGGCGGCCTCGAGATCGGGCGTCCAGATATCAGCGAGCTTGATCGCCGCGGTGTCGGTCTCTCCGGGCGCGAACGTAGGCGCCTCCACCCCGGCCATGCTGGCGAGATAGGCGAAGTCCTCGGCCATCCGTTCTTCGCGCACCAGCAGGTCGGGAAGCGCGAACTGGCCGATGCCCTGAAGCGCCGCGGATTGCGTGGCCCAGAGCGTGTTCACCGGAAGGCTCGTCTGGTTCGCGAGATTGGATTTGAGCCAGCCCAAGAAAGCGATCAGCGCCTCGGCGTAGTCGTCTTGCGCGATGCTCTGCCCTTCCTTCGGGATTGGCAGCTTGTAGCTTTCGCGCAGAACGGCGCGCGTCTCGTCCATAGTGTCCCAGTTCAGCACGGCATTGAACGCCAGATGCGCGCGCATCAGGGGATGGCGTAGCACGGTGAAGCTGCGATGGCCGGGATGGCGGCGTTTCCACTGGCGCAGGGTTTTCTGGCTGAACCCTTCGACCAGATCGCCGGTCGCGGCCAGCCAGTCGCGGATCGGCGCATCCATCGCGGGCCGGAGCGGCATATAAAGCAGCCCCGCCTCGCTCGCGATGAAACCGGGCACGCCGGGACCGCGCCGGGGCTCGAAATTCGGGGTCTTCGACAGGTTGAATCGGTCGAGTCGCGCCAGCGACGCCTCCATCCCCGGGAAATTTGCGACCTTTGCCTCCAGCGGCTCCGGGTTCTGCACCTTGAGGTTCTCGGGCAACTGTTTCAGCCGCCCCGAGACGCCCAGCCAATTCGCCAGACCGTTAAGCACTTCGACGGACTGTGCATCTTCATAATCGATATAGAAGGCTGTCTGTCCCGAGCGTTGCAGAGCGTTCAGTAACGTCACCTGAAAATCCTGCAGCCCTTCAAGATGCGCCTCGAATTCCTCCGCATCGAAGCGCGCTTTCGTGGCCTTGCGGTGTTTCGCATCGCCCAGCTTCCATTGGCCCGTCGCGCGCGCGATCATCAGGCTGACATAGCTTTCGATCGGGTTACGGGTCAGCACGATCTTCGCGCATTTCGGATCGTTCACGAAGACCGCCAGCATCCGCGGGTCATGATCGTGGAAATAGCGGCAGCCGTTCAGCCCATCCTGAGACTTGATCGCATTCCACAGCACCAGAGGATTGTCGTCGCGCTGCGCCTTGGTGACTCCCACCAGCTCCTTGCGGTTCGGGTACCCGATCAGCGCCGGGTTGAACGCCTCACCATGGCACCTCACGCCGTCCAGATCGTTCAGCGCGGCTTCCACGAGGTTGGAGCCGGTGCGCATCTCGGCGAAGACGACGAAACTCTCAAACTTGGGCATGGGTTATTTCACCAGATAGGGGCGGCCCCGGCGGACGGCGTCGCGCTGCCCGCTTTGCTCGAGCGGGAAATCCCCCATCACGAGTGGCTGCATCCCCTGGTTCTTGAGATTTTGCAGGAATTGGTTGAACCCCGACAGATCGACCATCTGCGGCGCTTCGGTCAGGCGGCGCGTGGCGCGGGGGCTGATCTCGTCGATGATGGTCTGCAGGGGCTCCATCGGGTTCTCGATGAAATCCGCGACGGTCCAGATCCGCACCCGCGCCTTCACATACATCGAGCGGAGAATATCCAGATGCTCCAGCTCGCGCTTTTGCAGCATCGCGGCCTCGCGCCGGATCGTCGTGAAATTCTCGTTGCGGCGCGACAGCGGCAGGGCCCAGGCCCCGGTGATGACCGAGATTTGCGCATTCGGATCGGTCGCGGTGAACCAGTTATTCGCCTGATTGTCGCGCGGCGAGAACATGTAGCATTGCCGTTCCCCGCGCGAGTTCCAGATCAAGTTCGTCAGGAAGGCACGCGGGTTGTAATCGCGCAGCGCCGCGTCGTCGGTCAGGCAACCGTTGAACATCCGCTCGCCACCCGCGAACTCTGCGCGTTCGGGGGCGAAGAGATGACCGTGAACCCGGGCACCCACGTATTTCGCGAGCCAACCGTCGAAATTCTCGAAGAGATCCGAGAAGCCGTGGAAGATCGAATAGGGTGCCGAGGTCTTGCCGTTCTCGTGGTCCTTTCTGGGAAAACGGCTTTGCATGTAGAGGCCGGGCCGCCCGCGTGTGCGCCGCTCGATCGACTTGGAAAACAGCCGGTCGATCTTGGCCGGGTTCGGCTCCGCCATGACGGACCGCCCGGGGCTTTTGTCGAGGAAGGTCCGATAGAGCTTGTCCGCCTTGGGCCAGATTTTCCGCGCCACGAAACAGTCCGACCGCCGCAGAAGCTGCAGGTGATCGTCGTAGAAGATGTGCGGCTTTCCCTGAAAATCGAACTTGGTCAGCGTCAGCGAGCGGCTCTCGATCGAGGTGGAATAGAGCCTTGCGAGGGTCTGGAAATAGCTCTCATCGGGGATCCAGACGCGCTTGAAATAGCGGTCGTAAAGCGCGCGATCCGGGTCTTCCAGAATGGCCGACAGGGTCTGGCGCGTCAGGCACCACCACTGGCTGCCCAAGTGCGGCACCAGCCCGTCGGGAATGCGTCGCTTGAAGCCTACGCGGCGCTGGAACTCGACATAGCGGTCGAACATCCGCCGCTGTTTTTTCCACGAGAAGGGGAAGCGCAGCGTGAAGCGTTCGATGTCGATCCCGCCAACCGTCCAGCCGACTTCCGTGGTGGTCACACTCTCGATGAAATCGGTATAGGGCCGCGCGTCGAGATAGTCGGTCAGCTCGTGCAGCGGGCGCAGCGGCAGGCAGGAGCCCGACGCCAGATAGACGTGGCGCACGTCGGCATGCAGTGCCAGCATCTGTTCGGCCGCAGCTTGGCTGGCGGCGACCAGCGACCACGTGCCCCACTCGCATTTGTAGCGCCGCGAGAAGGAGACATTCTCCAGATCGGCGAGCATCTTCTTGAAGCCGTTATAGTCATGCGCGGTGACGCGGGCATCGACATGGATCACCACGGGCGATCCGCCCTCCGACCAGAACCGCGCGACCTGCGCGGCCCGGTCGAGCGCGGTGTGGCACATCATGATGAATCCGACTGTCACGCGACTTGTTTCCTCACGCCCAATTGCCCTTCGACATCAGCCCGAGGATTTCGAGCTGGCGCCAGTTGATATATTTCTCCGACCATTTGCACCACAAATCGGGCTCTTTTGAGATCGTGCGGGCATAGGCGTGGTATTCGCGTGAACCCGCGTAATGCTGTTTGCGCTCCAACTCTTCCTCGACCTTGTCGGTCAGCGGCGAGAGGAACTTCGCATGCAGCAGGCACCCCGAGACCATCTCTCCGCCGATCGTGTCGTAGACCTGGTTGAGGCCGCGCGGCAGCAGCGCATGGGTCGAGGAGATATAGACATTCCCGCGCTCCCATTTGACGAGCGGTATCTTGTTGAGCGAGGGGGCTTTTTTCGGCGCGTCGGGAAAAAAGATGCGTGCCCGCGGTCCGCCCTGGATCCACAGATTATTGGTCTCGGAGTTCTGCGAGATCATGTAATTGCCCGCATCGAACCAGCAGGCCAGATCGAACGGGTTCTGCCCCTCGCGATAGGGCTGCGCGTCGATCGGCCCTTTCGGATACATATCGAGCAGCATCGCCGGGAAAGACCGGATGCCATAGGTGTCGAGCCAGTCGGTCAGCGCCTGAATGGGCCGCGTGTCGCAGAACGGGTAGACGAAGAACTCGTCCGGATCGAGCGTCAGCGTCCAATGCCCGGTGCCGTATTTGCGCAGCAGCCAGTTCATCCAGTCGATGCCGAAATTCGACGCCTTGTAAGACGCCTCCGTGCTCCAGACCGAGCAATCCTCCTGCTGCGCGAGATACTCGGCGCTGCCGTCGTCGCTGCCATTGTCGACAAACAGGAAGTGGCCGACCCCCATCTCGCGGTAATAGCGCAGGAAATAGGGCAGGCGGATGCGTTCGTTGCGGGCGGTGACGAAGACGAGGATATCCTCGGGGTGGATGTCGCCGGTGCGATCGGAATAGAGAGAGAGTTCGCGGCTTTTCCGGAAAGCCCGAATCTGCCGAATTCTGCGCTTGCGGCGCAGTCTGGCGATTTCTCTCAGTCCCAATATCCGTCCCTCTTCGACGTCGCGGTCATTTCGTGCCGCTTCGGTCCCGTGATGCTCGTATCGTAGTTTTCAAATCGTTAAAGGTCGCCCGGTTCAAATCGGCAAGTTTTTAACGGGTTATCAATATCTTCCGATACTTACCCGGTTTGCTTGCAACTGAGAAGCCCGCGCTTCACGCTCACGTCAGTATTGTTGCCCCCAAGTCAACAAATTTACATCCACCCGCCGCGCGACATCAGCCCCTGCGCCTCCAGTTGTCGCCAGTCGCCGAGCCGCGTCGAATGCGGCGTCCAGAGTTCCGGATCGGCGGCCAGCGCGTCGTAATACTGGTCGAATTCCGCGGGCTGGCCGAAATGCTCGCCGCGCGATTTCTCCTCCTTCGACTTGTCCACGATCTCGTCGAGAAACTTGGTGTGCAGCAGCAGCCCCGAAATCGCCTCGCCGCCCTCCGTGTCGTAGGTCTGGTTCAGGTGGCGGGGCAGCAGCGCATGGGTCGAGTTCAGATAGGCCCACCGGCGATGCCACCGCACCAACGGGATTTTCGACAGGGTCGGCGCTTGCCGGGGGTTGTGGGCAAAAAACGCCCGTGCCCGGGGTCCGCCCTGAATCCACAGCGCGTCGGTCCGGTCCTGCCGGGTCATCATGTAATTCCCGGCATCGAACCAGCTCAGGATCTTGCGCGGGTCCTGCCCCGCCTCATAGCGCTGCGCGCCCAGCGGCCCCTTCGGGTAGAGGTCGAGCATCATCGCCGGGAAACAGCGCTGCTCGGACCGGTCGAGCCAGTCGGTCAGCGCGGGCAGGGGGCGGCTGTCGTGATAGGGGTAGATCAGCAGCTCATCCGCATCGACGGTCAGGCACCAGCGATCGTGTCCGTAGCGCAGCATCAGCCATGTCACCCAATCGAGCCCGAAACGCGAGGCCCGGTAGCTGCCCGCCGTCTGCCACAGCGAGACGTCGCGCGCTTCCGCCAGCAGCGCGGCGGTGTCATCCGTGCTGCCATTATCGACGATCAGGAAGTGATCGACGCCCAGCTTGCGGTAATGCTTGAGGAAAAAGGGCAGCCGCCGCGCCTCGTTGCGCATGACCGCGAAGGCGAGGATCGCACAGGGCCTTATCTTGCCGGTGCGGTTGGTGACGCTGTCGAGCTGATGCCGCTTGCGCAGGGCGCGCCACAGGAAGTGCTTGCGCTTGAGGCGCAGCCTGTAGCTCTCCCAAAGCTCATGGCGCGATGGCATCCATACTCCTGACCCTGCCTCGGGGTCAGTATTCATACTCTTTCGCCTGATGCCAACGCCATGCATCGGAAATCATGGTGGACAGGTCCGACCGCTTCGGCTGCCAGCCAAGTTCCTCGGTCGCCCGTTTCGAGCCCGACACAAGCGACGCCGCATCGCCCGGTCGACGGTCCCCCTCGACGATCGGAACATCGCGATTGGTTACCGCGCGCGAGGCGTCGATCACTTCGCGCACCGAGAACCCGTTGCCAGAGCCGAGGCAGAAGACCCGCGAGGGTTTGCCATCCTCGAGCCATTTCAGACCCAGCACATGCGCATCGACCAGATCGGAGACATGCACGTAATCGCGGATGCAAGTGCCGTCGCGCGTCGCGTAATCCGAGCCGAACACGGTCAGCGCCGGGCGTTTGCCCGCGATCGCGTCGAGCATCAGCGGGATCAGATGCGTCTCGGGGATGTGCTGCTCGCCGACTTCTGCGTCGGGATCGGCGCCCGCCACGTTGAAATAGCGAAAGATCACGGAGTTCATCCCGTGGCTCGCGTCGAAATCGCGCAGCATGTCTTCGATGGCGCGTTTCGATCCGCCATAGGCGTTGATCGGGCGCTGTTCTGTGTTCTCATCCAGCACCACCCCGTCCTGATCGCCGTAGGTCGCACAGGTCGAGGAGAAGACGAAGTTGCGGCAGTCTGCATCGACGGCCGCCTCGATCAGGTTCAGCGCGCAATTCACGTTGGTGCGCCAATATTTCGCCGGATCTTTCATCGACTCGCCGACGAGGCTGAGCGCCGCGAAATGCATTACAGCGATGGGCTGATACTTGGCGAACACTTCGTCGAGCCGGGCACGATCGGCCAGATCGCCCTCCTCGACGGGGCCGAATTTCACCGCTTCTTTCCAGCCGGTCGAGAAATTGTCGAAACAGACCGGGACGTAGCCCGCCGCGGCCAGCGCCTTGCAGGCGTGCGAGCCGATATAGCCCGCACCGCCCGTCACCAACACATGCTTCATCGCTTACTCGGCAGCCTGCCGCATCGCGGAGAGATCGGAGAGATACTCGCCGAACTCGTCCTTCAGATCCGGGCGCTGGAGGCCGAAGGCCACCGTTGCCTGCAGGAAGCCCGCTTTCGATCCGCAATCGTAACGTTGGCCGTCGAAGCGATAGGCGTAGACCGAGTTGCCGCCGTGGATTTCCTGCGCGATGGCGTCGGTCAGCTGAATCTCTCCACCGGCTCCCGCCTTGCGCGCATCGAGGTTCCACATGATCCGCGGGGTCAGGATGTAACGACCGATCACCGCGAGGTTCGAGGGCGCATCTTCGGGCTTGGGCTTCTCGACCATGCCATTGACGGGCAGGCGCGGACCGTCGCCCGGGCCCACATCCAGAACACCGTAGGAGGCGGTCTTGTCGGCGGGGACTTCCATCGCCGCGACATAGTTCCCGCCGGTCTCGTTATAGGCTTCCATCATCTGCTGCAGACAGGGCTTGTCGGCGGCGATGACGTCGTCGGTCAGGATCACGGCGAAGGCTTCGTCATGCACCAGACGGCGCGCGCACCAGACCGCATGGCCCAGACCCAGCGGCTGGTTCTGGCGGACATAGGCAATCGCGCCGCTATCCATGTTGGTCTTCTTCAACTCGTCGAGAATCTCGGTCTTGCCCTTCTGCGAGAGCGCGCTTTCGAGCTCGGGGGCGTTGTCGAAGTAATCCTCGAGCGCAGATTTGCCGCGCGAGGTGACGAAGATGAATTCCTCGATACCGGCCGCGCGCGCCTCGTCGATGGCGTATTGGATAAGCGGGCGGTCCACCAGCGTGAGGATCTCTTTCGGGATCGACTTCGTCGCGGGCAGGAAGCGGGTTCCGAGGCCGGCCACCGGGAAGATCGCCTTCGTCACCTTGCTTTTCATTCGTCACCTATAGGGTTGCTACGATCAAATCGTCAGAAGTTGGTTTATTGTGTCCCCAAAGCCTCAATCCAACAAGGGACCGGTTTTCGCGTTGAGCACTCCAAAAGGAAGAAATGCTGCAAACGCGAAAATTGTTTCGTTCAACGCCGTGAAAATTCGCGGTTTACGCGTGTTCGGCGATAAATCGCCGCAGTCAGGGGAGCTGCATCTGCTGCATCATGGATTCTATCCGGGCCACGTCTGATGGATTGTTGAGTTCCCAGAATTGCCGTCCGCGCGCCTCGACTTCTGTGCAGAGCACTGCACGCCCGTTCTCTAGGAAACGCAATTGCTCCAGCCCTTCGAGCGTCTCCAGAGGCCCGATCGGCCAGCCTGCATAGGCCGCCAGCGTGTCCGGTCGGTAAGCATAGACGCCCACATGGTGGAACACCGGCGTCGGGGCTTCGTCCGCGTAGCTCTCGGAGGTGAAAGGAATGACCTCTTTCGAGAAATAGAGCCCGCGATTGCCTGCGCCGAACACCGCCGTGGTGCCGCCCACCCGCCCGTTCTGGCGATCTTCCAGCAGGCTTTTCAGCATTGCGCCCTCGCAGCGCAGCACCGGGGTCGCGAGTTCGGCCCAGTCATTGGCGCGCAACCCCGTCACGAGGTCTTCGATGAACCAGGCGGGAGTCAGCGGCGCGTCGCCTTGCAGGTTCACCACGATATCGTAGTCACCGCCAAGCGTTGCGGCAGCTTCGGCGCAGCGCTCGGTCCCGTTGCGGCAGCTCTCCGAGGTCATCACCACCTCCGCGCCGAAGGCCTGGCAGGCGTCGCTGATACGGGCGTCATCGGTGGCCACCACGACCCGGTCGACGCCGCCGACCTGCGTCGCCGCCTCCCAGCTGCGCTGGATCAGGGTCTTTTTCTCGCCCGTGGCGCCGGTCAGTTCGACCAGGGGCTTGCCGGGATAACGGCTCGACGCGTAGCGCGCCGGAATGACGATGAGGACAGACATCACTTCACCAGCAGAACGCCGGGAGCGTAGGCGATGAAGAACGGGTTCTCGAAGCCAGGCTTGCCATAGGTGAAGGGCGCATGATCTTCGAAGCGGATCATCTCGCCGCCTGCGCCGCGCAGAACCGCGTCACCTGCCGCCGTGTCCCATTCCATCGTGCGGCCCAGACGTGGATAGAGGTCTGCCTCGCCCGTCGCGACAAGGCAGAATTTCAGCGACGACCCGGCCGAGGCCATATCCTTCACCGCGTATTTGCCGATGTATTCGTCGGTCGCCTGATCGCGATGCGATTTCGACGCAACCACCATCAGACCGCGATTGTCGGGCATCGAAACCGTGATCGGCTGCTGCTTGCCGGGGCGCTCCTTGTCGAAGGGGCCGTCTTCTTCGACCGCGCGGCCCTCGGCCAGTGTGTAGAACAGCCGCCCCTTGGCGGGCGCATAGACCACGCCACGCACCGGCTTGCCATTCTCGACATAGGCGATGTTGACGGTGAAATCGCCGCGGCGCTTCACGAATTCCTTCGTGCCGTCGAGCGGATCGACGATGAGGAAGGTCGACACCTCCTGCGAATGGCTCGCGGCCTGCTCCTCGGTGACGAGCGGCACGTCGGGAAATTCGGCGCGCAGCCCGGCGGAGATCAGCGCGTCGGCGGCCTCGTCGGCTTCGGTCACCGGCGAGTTGTCCGACTTCGACTTCACCTCGAAATCCGGCGAGTCGTAGATCTCCATGATCTTGTCGCCTGCCTCGAGCGCCAGTCGCCGCATCACTCGCATCAGATGTTCGAAATCCATCGTCACGCCTCTCCCGGCCTTGTTAAGGCCCAATTGCTATGCTCCAACTCCCCCCTTATGATGCGGCGACAAGGGTTGAGCAAGCAATCCGACCTAGCTTGGGCCGCAACGCGCCCGAATCGGCAGGAACATGTTCAGACCGGAGACGAAAGCGACCAAGCTCGGGACGACCTTCAGCCTGCTGGAGTTGATCTACCATGCGACCGTGCGCAATCTGCGCAAGACCCACGGCAATGCGTTGATCGGCCTGCTGCTGAACATGGTCCAGACGATGATGCTGGTCATTTCTTTCTACGTCATGTTCAGCATATTGGGGATGCGGTCCAGCTCGGTGCGCGGCGATTTCCTGCTCTACATCATGACCGGCATTTTCCTCTACATGACCCATACCAAGACCCTGGGCGCGGTCTTCGGATCTGAGGGGCCGACCTCGGCGATGATGAAACACGCGCCGATGACCACCGCGGTCTCGATCTCCGCGGCGGCGCTGAGCGCGCTCTACATCCAGGTGCTGTCGATGGTGACAGTGCTCTACATCTACCATGCGGCCTTCAAGCCGATCGAGATCTACGATTGGGTCGGTGCCTTCGGGATGGTGTTGCTGGCGTGGTTCACGGGGCTCGCGGTCGGGGTTGTGCTGTTGGCGGCGAAGCCCTGGGCGCCCGAAGTGGTGGGCGTGATCCAGCAGGTCTACACCCGTGCCAACATGATCGCCTCGGGCAAGATGTTTCTCGCGAACAATCTGCCGCACAAGATGCTGATCCTGTTCAACTGGAACCCGCTGTTCCACACGATCGATCAGGCGCGCGGCTTCACCTTCATCAATTACAATCCGCATTTCTCGAACTGGGAATATCCGCTCTATGTCGGGCTAGCGATCCTGATGATCGGCCTTCTGGGCGAATTCTACACGCGTCAATACGCCTCGATCAGCTGGGGGGCGCGGCGTTAGTGCCTTTTCAGGCAGGCTCGTTTCGAAAAGGAGCGCTGTTATGGCCGCGAATACCATCCGAACGATTGGCCTCGGTCTGGCTCTTGCGATGAGTTCTGCCGGATCCGTTCTGGCAGAGGACTTTCCCCACTACGCGGCGGTCACCGGCGTCGCTGCCGACGATGTTCTCAATCTCCGGGCGGAGCCGACCGCATCGGCGCCCGTCCTAGGCACATTGTCCCCCGGAGCGACAGGCATCGAGATAACGGGCGCATCCGCGGACGAAAAATGGCTGAGGTTGAATGTCGATGGACGCACGGGGTGGGCTGCGGCGCGATTTCTCAAGGACGTTCCGATGCCGCCGTGGTGGACCGAACAGGTGCCGCTCGCCTGTTCCGGGACGGAGCCGTTCTGGTCGCTGCGCTACGCGCCGGGGCTCTTTCGGTTCGAGATGGCGGGGGAGGCTGCGCAAAACCTCGATGTCGAATGGTCAGGGGCTCCGCAAAACGGAAAGGCCGAGACGGTGGGGATGAAACTGTCGGGAAAAGGCACGGAGGGCTTCGTGGTGTTCAAGGGCGGCACGTGTTCCGATGGCATGAGCGATGCGCTTTACGCGATCGGGCTCGATCTCTTCCTGAAGACATCCGCAGGTCGTCGCGCGCTGACCGGATGCTGCCGCCTCGACTGATCAGACTTTACGGATCGTGTCGCCGGGATCGAGGGTCGGCTCCAGCTCGATCACCTCGCCGCCGATCATCCCGCTTTGCGAGCGACCCGAAATGATCTGCGCCGCCTTGCACCCGATCTCGGCCCGGCAGGCATTCATCGTGGCGAGCCGCACCGACAGACCGTCGAGCAGTTCGAGCCCGTTGAACCCGGCCAGACCCATCTTTCCCGGCACGTCGATCCCGTGATCGAGGCACCAAAGCAGACCGCCGGCGCCGATCATGTCGTTCGAATAATAAAGAAAATCGAGATCGGGCGAGCGCTTTAGCATCGTCTCCGTCATCTCGCGGCCCTTCGCGAGTGCCGATCCCCCGCCGTAGAACTCGGTATCGGCCAGTTCGATCCCTGCCTTGGCGAGCCCTTCCTTGAACCCTTCGAGCCGTTTGCGCGCCCGGTGATCCTCGGGCATTTTCGTCCCGAGGAACCCGATCTTGCGATAGCCCGCGGCGATGATTGCCTCGGCCATGTGCAGCCCGGCGCGGCGATGCGAGATACCGACGACCGAGTCGATCCCCTCACCATCGACATCCATGATCTCGACCACCGGAATGCCCGCGTTCTGCAGCATCGCGCGAGAGGCGGGCGTGTGTTCGACCCCCGCGATGATCACCCCCGAGGGGCGCCACGAGAGCATCTCATAGAGAACCTGCTCTTCCTTCTCGGGCGAGTAATTCGTCACGCCCACGACCGGCTGCAGCCCGGTATCCTCAAGCTCGTCGGATACGCTCGACAGGACTTTCGGGAAGACGAGGTTCGACAGCGACGGGATGATCACGGCCACGAGGTTCACCCGCTGCGAGGCGAGCGCGCCGGCGATCTTGTTGGGCACGTAGCCAAGCGCCTTCGCGGCTTGCAGGACCTTTTCGCGTGTCGCATCAGAGACATCGCCGCGATTGCGCAGCACGCGGCTCACGGTCATCTCGGAGACGCCGGAGGCTTCGGAGACATCGCGCAGGGTCAAGGGGCGGCGGGTTTCGATGGGGCGGGACAAGGGCAGTTCCTCAAGGTTCACCTCTTGTTAGCGCCAAACATTTCCCTTGCGCAAGCGAATGATGACCAGTATGTTAGCGTTAACGGTTATAGGGTCGGATAATCTCCGCTCGATACCTGGACAGACCCGCGCCCCTGTCGGATTCGTCAGGGCGAGGGACGCGAAAGGGGGCGCAGTGGGCCAATTTGCGCTCCCTTTTCTTTCTTCCCACCCAGTTCCCGAATTCACGACCGCACTAGATGCGCGGCATAGCGGCTGCGGTTTTTCGCAGCACCACCGCGATGGACTTGCGCCACAAGCTCTTTGGCGGCATCAAAGGCGCTGTGCGGTCCCGTGGCTCAACTGGATAGAGCAGCCCCCTCCTAAGGGGCAGGTTGCAGGTTCGAATCCTGCCGGGATCGCCAATCAGACATGAAAAAGGCCCGCGCTATGCGGGCCTTTCGTGTTTCTGGTGCGACCGCTCAAACCTCGGTCCAGGATTTGTCCTCGCCCTTGAGGCCGCCGACCATCACGCGGGTCGGAAGGCCCATGCGGTCGAGCTCGGTGAAGAAGGGTTTGGGGTCCATCTCTTCGACGTTCTTCATCGTCTTCGCATCCCAGTCGCCCTGCGCGATCAGGATTGCGGCGGCAACCGGCGGCACACCCGCCGTATAGGAGATGCCCTGCGAGCCGACCTCTTCGTAGGCTTCTTTGTGATCGGCGACGTTATAGACGAAATACTCCACGTCCTTGCCGTCCTTCGTGCCTTTCACCAGATCGCCGATGCAGGTCTTGCCGGTGTAGTTCGGCGCGAGGCTCGACGGGTCGGGCAGCACGGCCTTCACCACTTTCAGCGGCACGACTTCCAGACCCTCGGCGGTTTTCACCGGCTGTTCCGACAACAGGCCGAGGTTCTTCAGCACGGTGAAGACGTTGATGTAGTGATCGCCGAAGCCCATCCAGAAGCGAACGTCGGCCTGCGGATAGTTGGTGGCGAGCGAGTGCACCTCGTCATGGCCCGACTGGTAGGCCTGCGAGGGGCCTACGACGGGTAGATCCCATTCGTGGCCCGAGGCGAACATGCTCGTCTCTTTCCACTGCTGGTCTTCCCAGTAATAGACGACTCCGGTGAATTCGCGGAAGTTGATCTCCGGATCGAAATTGGTCGCGAAATACTTGCCGTGCGAGCCCGCGTTGATGTCGACGATGTCGATCGACTTCACCTCGTCCATCTGGTCGATGGCGAAACGCGCATAGGCGTTCACCACGCCCGGATCGAAGCCCGCGCCGAGGATCGCAGTCACGCCATGTTCGGCGCACAGGTCGCGCTTCTTCCATTCGTAATTGGCATACCAAGGCGGGGTTTCGCAGATCTTGTCGGGCTCTTCATGAATCGCGGTGTCGATATAGGCGGCGCCGGTGGCGATGCAGCCATCGAGGACGTGCATGTTCACGAAGGCGGTGCCGACGTTGATCACGATCTGGGACCCGGTCTTGCGGATAAGCTCGGCGACGGCCTCGGAATCGGTCGCATCCACCGCATGCGCCTCAAACGTGCCCTCGACCTTCATCGCGCCTTTCTCATGCACGCTTTCGATGATCGCATCGCATTTCGATTTGGTGCGCGAGGCGATGTGCAGATCGCCCAAGATGTCGTTGTTCTGCGCGCATTTATGCGCCACGACCTGGGCGACGCCGCCCGCTCCGATGATGAGCACGTTCTTTTTCACTTCGGCTGTCTCCTTTGTTTGCGGACAGGGGAAGGGGGCTCTTGTGGGCCCTCAGGACAATGAGGCGCGATAATCCTCATAGGTGAAGTCGCGAATCCGGTCGATGTTCCCATTTTCGCGGCGGATGGCGATAGCGGGCATCGCAACGCCGTTGAACCAGTTCTTCTTGACCATCGTGTAACCGGCGGCATCGGCAATCGAGATACGGTCGCCGATTTCGAGCGGTTTGTCGAACCGCGCCTCTCCGAAGATGTCGCCCGCGAGGCAGGTTTTGCCCGCGATCTGGTATTCGTATTCGCCCTGTTGCGGCAGCTTCGCGGTCTCGCGATAGATCAGCAGGTCGAGCATATGCGCCTCAATGCTGCTGTCGACGATGGCGATCTTCTTGCCGTTGTCGAGAATGTCGAGCACCGTGACTTCGAGCGAGGCACTCTGCGTGATGGAGGCCTCGCCAGGCTCGAGATAGACCTGCACGTCGAAATCTTCGGAGAATTTCTTCAGCCGGTCGGCCAGATCGTCGAGCGGGTAATCTTCGCCGGTGAAATGGATGCCGCCACCAAGGCTCACCCATTTCAGGCGCTTCAGAATATCGCCGAACTCGGCTTCGATCCGCGAAAGCTGATGGTCGAACAGCGCGAAATCGGCGTTCTCGCAATTGTAGTGGATCATCACGCCCGAGATGCGATCCATCGCCGCCTCGAGCCGCTCGGCATCCCATTCGCCTAGACGCGAGAACGGCCGCGCCGGGTCCGCCAGATCGAAGCCGGAGGTCGAAAAACGCGGGTTCAGGCGCAGGCCACGCTCGATATGCGCCGCCTTCTCGCCAAAGCGATCCAGCTGGCTCAGCGAGTTGAAGATGATCTTGTCGGCATACCCGATGGCCTCGTCGATCTCGTGATCGGCCCAGGCGACCGAATAGGCATGGGTTTCCTTGCCGAATTTCTCACGTCCCAGATGCAGCTCGAACAGCGAGCTGGAGGTCGTGCCATCCATGTAGGGCTTCATGATGTCGAAGGCCGACCACGTCGCGAAACATTTCAGCGCCAGCAGGGCTTTCGCGCCGGAACGTTCGCGCAGACGCTCGATCTTGCGCATGTTCTCGCGCAGTCGGGCCTCGTCGATCAGGTAGAAGGGCGTATCGGACATGGCTCCCCCGCAGGTCAACAGACCCTGCGATATAGGGCCCATGTGACAGTGGCGCAACCGGATCAGTCGACTCGGATCGCATCCTTGGCCACGCTAAGCGCATAGCCTTTGCGGGAAATGTTGCGCACCAGAAGCTCGCTGACGAGCTGATTTCCGAGGCTGTCGCGCAGCCGTTTGATCCGCGTGGCGCCCGCCGCCTCGTCGCAATCGGCCTCGTCGCGGCCCGAGATCATCGCCTCGATCTGCGCGCCGGTGAGGATGTCGTCATCCATCCGCGCTTCGGCCAGAACAGACAGCGTCTCGATGGCCGCCGGGGTCAGTGTGAAGCCCATATCGTTGAGCATGACCGCGTTTTCGCCCCGCAGGATGCGCAGGCTCTGCACCTCGATCCCGGCGCGGCGGATCTCGGTCATGCGCTTGTTCAGCGCGATCAGCAGCAGCAGGAAGACGATCGTCGCGATCAGCAACGCGGCGGCGAAGATCAGGAGGATGAAGATGATCACGCGGTAATTCGCCAGCACGTCGGAGAACGCGGTGCCCGATTGCGCGAGCACCTCCAGCAGTTTGATTTCGGCCTGCGAGGTCAGGTTGTCGTTCTGCACGAAGATCTGCTCGACTCGCGCGTTGAACGCATCCGCATTCGGCAGGTTCGCAAATAGTAGCACCGCAGCGACCGCGAGAATCGCAACCACGGCGACGATCCCGCCCACGACCGCGCGCGAGCCCAATCGCAAACTGTCAGTAACGGAGGAAATATTGTCCGGCACTGGCCTTCCTTTGCTCCAAGCCATCGGGGCCGAATGTGGAGAGAACCGTCAGCAAGGTCCACCCATCGGCTTTCAGCTTCGGCGCCAATTCGCGCGCCGCCGCCTTTTTCGAACAGGCCGAGTCCGAGACCTGCGCAACCCCGTATTGCAGCTGCAACGGGTTGTCGCGCTTGGCCTTGTAGTCGGCATAGCACTCGGCCTGCGCGGCCGAGGCAGAGGCGAGAAACGCCAATATGAGGACTGCATGTTTCATGTGGAACACGCTGCGCGCAATGCCCGTGTTATTCAATAGCCAAAGGGGGTTGGCCGGTCTGTTATCCGATAGCAGGGGGCCGTTATTGCCTGACTTTCGACCCCCGGCCCAATCTCGGTTCATCGACGTCACGCGGCCTTCGGGCTGCCGAGTGAAAGGACCGAAGCCATGAGCCTCAAGACCAAGGCCACCGCCGCCATCACCGCCCTCGCCCTCGCGCTGGGCTCCGTCGCGATCAGTGCCACGCCCGCCGCCGCGCTGGGCAAGAAGGACCGTCAGGCGCTAACCATCCTGCTTGGGGTCGGTGCCGCCGCGTTGCTGCTCGACGGCATGAACAAGAACGACCACAAGGCGAAGAAGGCGCAGCCGCGCTATGAAAGCTGGCAGGACCGGCAGCGCCGACTGGAGCGTGAACGCCGTGAGCGCGAGCGTCGCGCCGCCGAAGCCCGCCGCAAGCGCGCGCAGGAACGCTACGACCACGACCGCTATCGCCATGACCGAGACCGCATCTACCTGCCTGCGGAATGCGTGCAGCGCGTGAAGACCCGCCGCGGCTGGGGCGAGGTGGTTTCCGCCTCCTGCCTCGACCGCCGCACCGAGCATACGCTGCCCGCCAACTGCGCCTTCACGATGCGCACCGGGCGTCACGGGGTCGAGAAAGTCTACGGCAGCAACTGCCTGGAGGATCGCGGTATCCGTCTCCGTCGGCGTTAAGACATGCGGCAGACGCCAAGAAGAGCGTCGTCGAGCAGTGCGGGGGCCTTCGGGCCCCCGCTTTTTCATTGAACAGACCTGCCGGTTCGGGGCATTCCCAACGCATGGCAGACTCACCTGACTTTTCCTTCGAAGAAGCCGCCTTCGCGCGCGGCCTGATCGTCGTCGCGGGCGTGGACGAAGTCGGCCGCGGACCGCTTTGCGGGCCCGTCACCGCCGCTGCGGTCATTCTCGATCCCGCCTGCATTCCCGAGGGGCTCAACGATTCGAAGAAGCTCAGCGCGAAGCGCCGCGCCGATCTGGCGGCCCGGATCATGGACTGCGCCGAGTTCTGCGTGGCCCATGCCAGCGTCGAGGAGATCGACGCGCTTAATATCTATCACGCCTCGCATCTCGCGATGTGCCGGGCGGTCACAGGCCTCGCCCGGATCGCCGATCACGTCCTCGTCGATGGCAACCGCGTGCCGTCCGATCTGCAACTTTCCTGCGAGCCGATCGTGAAGGGCGACGCGCGCTGCCTGTCGATCGCGGCGGCCTCGATCCTCGCGAAGGAGGCCCGCGATTTGCTCATGGTGGATTTGGCGCAACAGTATCCTGGCTACGGCTGGGAACGAAATGCGGGCTACGCGACGAAGGATCATCTGCAGGCGCTTCTAGATTTAGGGGTTACCCCCGTTCATAGACGAAGCTTCAAGCCGGTCCACAATATCTTGTGCCAAGCGAATTATATAAGCCCTTGATTCAAAAAAGAAATTGACGATGAATCGGCTTTGACTCATTTTTATAGCCATAGATCGGCACAAAGCCGGCACCCAGATATTGGGCCCTGAGGCGGGCAGTTAAGAGGCTAAAAATGGCAAAGACCAAGACTCCGGTGGTGCGCAATGCACTGCCCCTGAACGAAATTCTCGCAGGCGATTGCATCGAGATGATGAACTCGCTGCCCGAGGACAGTGTAGACCTGATCTTCGCCGATCCACCCTACAACCTACAGTTGCGCGGCGACCTGCATCGCCCCGATAATTCCAAGGTCGACGCGGTCGATGACGCGTGGGACCAGTTCGGCTCCTTCGCGCATTACGACAACTTCACCCGCGAATGGCTGAAGGCCGCACGCCGCATCCTTAAGCCGAACGGCGCGATGTGGGTGATCGGCTCCTATCACAACGTGTTTCGCATGGGCGCAGAGCTGCAGAACCAAGGCTTCTGGATTCTGAACGACGTCGTGTGGCGCAAATCGAACCCGATGCCGAACTTCCGCGGCAAGCGCCTGACGAACGCGCATGAGACGCTGATCTGGGCGTCGAAATCCGAAGGCGCGAAATACACCTTCAATTACGAAGCGCTGAAATCGCTCAACGAAGGGGTGCAGATGCGCTCCGACTGGGTGATCCCGATCTGCAATGGCGGCGAGCGTCTGAAGGATTCGAACGGCGAGAAAGCCCACCCGACCCAAAAGCCCGAGGCGCTGCTGCACCGCGTGCTCGTCGGCACCACCAACCCCGGCGACGTGATCCTCGACCCGTTCTTCGGCACCGGCACGACCGGCGCCGTGGCGAAGATGCTGGGCCGCGATTTCATCGGTATCGAACGCGAGGAAGCCTATCGCGAAGTCGCGCTCAAGCGCCTCGCCAAGATCCGCAAGTTCGACAAGGAAGCTCTGGAGGTTTCCACCTCGAAACGCGCCGAGCCGCGGGTGCCCTTCGGCCAGCTGGTCGAACGCGGGATGCTGCGCCCGGGCGAGGAGCTCTACTCGCTCAACGGTCGCCACAAGGCGAAGGTCCGCGCCGACGGCACGCTGATCGGCGACGACGTGAAAGGCTCGATCCATCAGGTCGGTGCCCATCTCGAAGGCGCGCCCTCCTGCAACGGATGGACCTACTGGACGTTCAAGCGCGACGGCAAACAGGTCCCGATCGACCTGCTGCGCCAGCAGATCCGCGCCGAGATGAACTGAGGCTCCGCTCTCTCAAGAATTAGAAGTTACCGCCGGTGCCTGAGGACCGCTCCTCGGCACGCGCCTTGCCCCGCCGTGCGATACGGCGGGGTCTTTTCGTTTTCGCAACGTTGAAAGGGAGCTCCGCCGCCGTCGCCGGAGGGCGACAATCAAAAGGGAAAAGGGAACTCTTCCCCCCACGCGTACCGCGCTCCCCTAGGGTATTTGAAGAAGAGCGAAAATTCCGGATTTCGGTTTGGCGGAAATATCCCGGGGTGAATGGCCGCAGGCCAGAGGGGCAGAGCCCCCCGATCCGTTCAGGCCTGACCGAGGCGGGCGCGCAATTCGCGGAGCACCGGCAGGGTGGCTCGGACCTTTTCGGGACCGAGGTCGCGCACGATCCCCCCGATGATCGGCATCAGCGAGGCCAGCGCGGCATCACGCGCGCGCCGTCCCGAGGGCGAGAGCGAGACCCATTTGCGCCGCGCATCGTCCCAGTCGGGCCGGATATGCACATGCCCCGCCCATTCCAGCTTGGCGAGCGTGTTGGTCATCGCACCGCGGGTGACATGCAGCGCCTCGGCCAGTTGGGCGGGCGTGCGTTCCTCGTTGATATGGGCCAGCAGGTTGAGCACCGAGAAATGCGAGATTTCCATACCCTTCGGCAGGGCGCGGCTCACCACGTTGCGCGCCAGTTGATCGGCCATGAAGACCTCGGCGAACAGCGTCGCGGCGAGCGGATCGTTCTCGGGCAAGGTGCTCACGGTCCGTCGAAGCTCCGGTCATGGAACAAGGAGCGCAGCCGCGAGCGCACCGCGTCCACCTGGTCGAGATCGAGATCGACGAGCGTCACGCCGGGCTCGGTGCCGCCATCGGCCAGCACCTTGCCCCACGGATCGACCGCCAGCGAATGGCCCCAAGTCCGGCGCGGTCGACCGCCATGCGCGGCATGGGTGCCGCATTGCGCGGGCGCGAGCACGAAGCAGGTGTTCTCGATCGCGCGGGCACGTACCAGAACCTCCCAATGGGCGGCCCCGGTCGTGTCGTTGAACGCCGCCGGGATCGTCAGCACCTGCGCCCCGGCCTGCGCCAGCGTCCGGTAGAGATGCGGGAAGCGCAGATCGTAGCAGACCGACAGGCCCAGCTGGGCGTATTTCGTGGCGCCCAGAACCGCCTCGCGCCCGGGCCGGTAGGCTTCGGATTCGCGGTAGCGTTCGGTCTCGGACACATCCACGTCGAACATGTGGATCTTGTCGTAGCGGGCTTTGATATTGCCCTTGCGCCCGATCAGGAAGGAGCGATTGGCGAAGCGCGCATCGTCTCCGGATTTCAGGCAGAGCGAGCCGATCAGGATATAGACGCCGAGGCGCTCTGCCTCGTTGCAAAGCGCCTCCAGCGTCGGATCGTGATGCTCGTGCTGCAGGACCGCGTTCTGATGCGCGCGATCCGACGAGATCAGGTTGGTGCACTCGGGCGTCGCGATCAGTTGCGCGCCTTTCGACGCGGCATCGCGGATGAAATCGATCGTGACCGGCAGGTTCCGTGCCGGATCATCCGTGACCGAAAGCTGAACGAGCGCCGCCTTCATCGTCAGCCCGCCAGCATCTGATCGAGTTTACCCGCATGCTCGAGCGCATGCAGCTCGTCGCAGCCGCCGATCGGCTCGCCGCCGATGAAGATCTGCGGGACGGTCCGGCGGCCATTGGCACGTTGGGTCATCGCGGCGCGCAGTTGCGGCTCGCGGGCCACATCGGTTTCCTCGTAGGAGATGCCCTTCTTGTCCAACAGGCGCTTGGCCCGGATGCAGAAGGGGCAGGTGCTGGTGACGTAGATTTCGACGCGTTTCATAGTGTATTCCCTTTGGTCTGCGAGACTATAGGGATTTAGGGCGCCTTCGCAACGCGTGCCAGTGTCACAGCGCAGATCCGCTCTGCCCCGGCATTTCGCGCCGCCTCCGTTGCAGCGGAAAGCGTGGCCCCCGAAGTCATCACGTCATCGACGATGAGAAGCGGGTGCCCCTGCAGCAGCGCGGCGTGGCGCGGCGCGACGGTGATCGCACCGTCGAGATTGGTGCGGCGCTCCTCGCGGCTTTTCCCTTTCTGGCTCGCGGTGGCGCGGGTGCGGTTGAAGAGATCGGCGCAATAGGCGTGCCCGGTGCGCCGGGCCAGCGCGCGCGCGAGTTCCGCCGCTTGGTTGTAGCGTCGTCGCAGCAGTCGCAGCCGATGCAGCGGGATCGGCGCGATCAGCGTGTCGGGTGTCAGAAGCGGCGCGGCGGCGCGTGCCATCCAGTCGGTCAGCGGCGGCACCAGATCGAGCCGGTCGCCATGTTTCAGCGCCAGTACCAGATCGCGCCCGGTGCCAGAGTAATGCATCACCGTGCGGCCCTGCGCCCATGGGCGCGGATGGGTGAGGCAGTCGTCGCAAAGGATGGCGGTCTCGCTTTCTCCGGGCAGGGGCGTACCGCAGGCGTCGCAGACCGTGCCGCGCGCGAAAGTGGCATCCGACCAGCAGGCGCTACAGAGGCCAAAATCGGTGCCCACCGCGTCGCCGCAGGCGATGCAGCGCGGCGGGAAGAGGGTGCGCAATCCCAGACGTCCCGCCGCTAGCATCCGGCCCCGAACCTCGTTAAGGGTATCTGCCATGGATACGCCGCCCCTTCTGACCGACCGCGAGGCGCTAGAGCGCCACAGGAAACGCGCCGCCCGCGCGCCCGAACTGTTCCTGCACGAGGACGCGGCGGCTGAGCTCGAGGAAAGACTGCTAGAGGTTAACAGGACCTTTACGGAGCCGGCCCTGATCTCCGCTTTTCCCGAACCTTGGCTCGAAATCCTTCCCGACGCGAAGGTGGTGGCCGATACGGATGTGCTCGATCTCGAGGAAGGCGCGCATGATCTCGTGGTTCACGCGCTGTGTCTGCATTGGGCGAACGATCCGGTCGGACAGCTGGTGCAGGCGTCGCGTGCGCTGAAACCCGACGGGCTGTTCATCGGCGTGATGTTCGGCGGCCAGACGCTCAACGAGCTGCGCGCTGCGCTGGCGCAGGCCGAAGCCACGATCACCGGAGGCTTGAGCCCGCGGATCGTGCCGATGGGCGAAATCCGCGATCTCGGCGCGCTGATCCAGCGAGCCGGGTTGGCGCTGCCCGTCGCCGATGCGGTGACGCGCAAGGTGACCTACGAGACGCCGCTGCGCCTTCTTTCGGACCTGCGGGCGATGGGCGAGACCAATGCGCTCGCCGCGCGTGATCGCCGCTTCCTGCGCCGCGATGTGCTGGCCGAGGCGTTGCGTCTTTATATCGAGACCTATCAGGAGCCCGATGGCCGGGTGCGCGCGACCTTCGACATGGTCTGGCTCACCGGCTGGAAGCCGCATCCCGATCAGCAGAAACCGTTGCGCCCGGGATCGGCGGCGCAGCGGCTCGCAGATGCGCTTGGAACGACCGAGCGGCCGAGCGGCGACAAGCCCGGCTCAGCCTAGCGCGTCGAGGAAGGACTTCGACCACCAATGCACGTCATAAGTGGTCAGCCCTTCCATCAGCGACCGGTAGCGTTCCCGCCGCTCGCCGCGCGACATCATCAGCGCAGTCAGCATCGAGGTCGCGACCTGTTCCGGGTCGTGCGGGTTCACCATCAGCGCCGCGTCCATCTGCTCGGCCGCGCCGGCAAATTGCGACAGCATCAGCACGCCGGGATCGTCGGGGTTCTGTGCTGCGATGAACTCCTTCGCGACGAGGTTCATCCCGTCCATCAGCGGCGTCACCAGCGCGACATGCGAGGCGCGATAGAGCCCCGCCAGAACCTCGCGCGGCACCGCCCGGTTGATGAAGCGGATCGGAACCCACTGGATGTCTGCGAATTGGCCGTTGATGCGGCCCGAGAGATGCTCGGTCTCTTCGCGGATATCGTCATAGGCCTGCACGCCCTCGCGGGTCGGCGGTGAGATCTGCAGCAGCGAGACGTGGCGATGCCAATCCTCGTGCCGCTCCAGAAATTCGCCGAAGGCACGGAAGCGGTGCGGAACGCCCTTGGAATAATCCAGCCGGTCGACGCCTATCACCAGCCGGCGATGATCCTTCACGATCCCGGCGGGGAGGTTCTCGAACTCGGCCTCTGCCAGGTCCTGGAATTCCCGCGCATCAATCGAAATCGGGAAGGCGGCGATCCGACATTGGCGCGGCGAGAGATGCACATAGCCCGCGCCCAGATCGGAAGCCCCGGCGATCTCGATCATCGAGTGGAGGCAGGCCCGCACGTCGCGCTCTGCCTGCAGCCCCACGAGGTCGTAATTCGCGATCCACTGGCAGACTTCGCGCCCGTTGGGCAGCGCCTGCATCGCGGTCGGCCCGGGGAAGGGCGTGTGAAGGAAGAAACCGATCGGGTTGGTCGCGCCCATCAGGCGCAGCTCGTAGGCCAGCGGCAGCAGGTGGTAATCCTGCACCCAGATCCTGTCGTCGGGCTTGAGAAACGGCGCCACGAGCTTCGCGATCCGCCGATTCACCTGCTTGTAGACGCCCAGATAGAGGTGGTGGATATCCATCAGATCGGCGCGCCCGTGGAACAGCGGCCAAAGGACCGAATTGGAATAGCCCGCGTAATAGTTGTCCTGCTCTTCCTGGGTCAGATCGAAGCAGTAGCGCCTGAACGGCCCGCCCTCGATCTCGCGTAGCTCCGCGGCGGGTTTCTCCGCGATTTCGCCGGAGGTGCCGATCCAGATGCCGCCGGTCTCCTCCAGCACGTCGCCAAGCGCCACGACCAGCCCGCCCGAAGGATTGGCCCCGGTCGGAATACG
This sequence comes from Thioclava sp. F42-5, assembly GCF_002213195.1. Lineage (NCBI taxonomy): Bacteria > Pseudomonadati > Pseudomonadota > Alphaproteobacteria > Rhodobacterales > Paracoccaceae > Thioclava > Thioclava sp. F42-5. Next base: position 204,762 of record NZ_NBNZ01000005.1, on the reverse strand, counting down.
GTTCGAGATGCAGATCAGGCGACCCATGTGACGTTCCTCATTCAACGCGCAACGCGGCGGCCAGCCAGTCGCGCACATTCGTCGGTGCGGCGAGGTGATAGCGTGCGACGCTCTCTCCGTCGCCGACCTTGATTCCGAAGCCGCCATGTTCCTCGGCCCAGGCCAGCGCGGGCTCGTCCGTCGTGTCGTCGCCCGCATAGACCGGCTTGCGCCCGTCGAACTGCGCGAGGTCGGACAGGATCGCCAAGGCGCCGTCCTTCGAGAACCCCTGGGGGCGGATTTCGACGGCCATCTTCGCGGGCTGGATCATGAAGCCGTCATAGCGCTCGGTCAGCGCCTCGGTGAAGGCTTCGACCTGACCCTGCTTGGCGGGGTTGGAGCGGAAATGGATCGCGGCGCCGTGGCTCTTGTCCTCGAAGATGAGATCATGCTCCTGCGCGAAGCCCGCCAGATCCTCTTTCACCGCGCCCAGATGCTGCGGCGCCTCGGCCATCGGCGGCTCCATCCCGCGCGCCTCCGAGCCGTGCGATCCGACCATCAGGCCTTCGAACCCCTCGAGAAACCGTTCCAGTTCGTGCAGCGACCGCCCCGAGACGACCGCGAGCGCGCCGTCGAGCGCCTCTGACAGCTCGGTCAGGATGCCGGGCAGATCGCGCGGCACGATCACCGCGTCCGGGCGCGGCGCTATATCCACGAGACATCCGTCGAAATCGAGGAACAGCGCGTCCCGTGACGGGTCGAGCGCGGGCGGTGCCGGTTTTTTCCCGGTCATGTCATCCATTGCCATGTGAAGACCGTAAGTGATCCTGTCCCGGTTGAATAGGCCGCATTGGCACAGATCGGGAAACCCGTTAAGTCGGGTGGAAGTTCCGCGATAATTGACGACAGGACAGTGACACGATGACCAACGCCGCAAATCCGCGCCTTGCCCACGCCCCCGCCGATCATCCGCCCGTCAAGGAAGCGAAGATCGGTCTGCTCGTCGCCAACCTCGGAACCCCGGACAATACCGATTACTGGTCGATGCGCCGCTACCTGAACGAGTTCCTTTCGGACCGGCGTGTGATCGATTATCCGGCATGGAAGTGGCAGCCGCTGCTGCAGCTGATCATCCTGTCGCGGCGGCCTTTCACCTCCGGCGCGAACTACAAAACGATCTGGAACAACGAGGCCGACGAAAGCCCGCTGATGACGATTACCAAGCAGCAGGTCGCAAAGCTGCGCGATGCGGTCTCGGCGCGCTACGGGCAGGAAGTCGTCGTCGATTACTGCATGCGCTACGGCAACCCCTCGACCCAGTCGGTGGTCGACAAGATGGTCGAGCAAGGCTGCGAGAAGATCCTGTTCCTGCCGCTTTATCCGCAATATGCAGGGGCAACCTCGGCCACCGCGAACGACCAGTTCTTCCGCGCGCTGATGAAACAGAAGCGCCAGCCCGCCGCCCGCGTCGCGCCTGAATATTTCGACAGACCCTCCTATATCGACGCTCTCGCGCAATCGGTGGAGCGGGTCTATGCGACGCTGGACGACAAGCCCGACGTGCTGGTCGCGTCCTATCACGGGATGCCCAAGCGCTACCTGATGGAGGGCGACCCCTACCACTGTCAGTGCCAAAAGACCTCGCGCCTGCTGCGCGAACGGCTCGGCTGGGACAAGGACGGAATCGACACCACCTTCCAGTCGGTCTTCGGTCCCGAGGAATGGCTCAAGCCCTACACCGTCGAGCATGTGGCGGAACTGGCGAAGGCCGGGAAGAAGAATATCGCGGTGATCTCGCCCGCCTTCAGCGCGGATTGCATCGAGACGCTCGAGGAGATCAACGGCGAAATCCGCGAGGCGTTCGAGCATGCGGGCGGCGAGAAATTCACCTATGTCCCCTGCCTCAACGACGACGATCTGCACATCAAGGCGCTGATGGACGTCGTGCAGGAAAACCTCGCCGGTTGGCTGGACTGATACGACTTTCGCAATCTGCGACGACCTGTCTCACAGATTAGTGGGGCTCTCTTCCTATATGTTCCTGACGTTGGGGAAGGGGATCGCCGTGAAGGCGCATCCTGCGGACCGGCAACGATCGGGACGCGCAGAGCAGAAAGGAACGAGAATGATCAAGACTATCGGACTGGCCGCTCTGGCGGCTCTCTATGCCGGCGCGTCCTGGGCCGGCCATGCAAATCCGTGGGCGACGGAAGACGACGTGATTTACTCGCAAAATCACGAGGAAAACCTCGTGCAATCGGTCGACACGCCCGGCGAAGACGAGATGCTGGGCGTCATGGTGCAAAGCGCCCGTGGCAAGCTCGACGGCTTGTCGGGCGGTTCGGGAGCCAGCGATGCTTCGGGCGATGGCTCGGGCGGCGCGTCCGACCACGCCCACGCCGCGGGTGGACACGACTGACCGCTACGCAGATTGAAAAGCCCCCCGGTCCTACGCGGAGCCGGGGGTTTTCCGTGTCGGTCGAGCGGCGCGCCTCAGATCAGCAGCACCTGCGTTCCGATCTTCGCGAAGCCGAACAGCTCCTGGATATGTTCGTTGTAAAGCCCGATGCAGCCGTTCGAGCTTTTACGGCCGATCTTGCGCGTGTCATGGGTGCCGTGGATGCGGTAATAGCGCCACGATAGGTAAAGCGCGTGGGTGCCCAGCGGGTTGTCCGGACCCGGTGGCACGTAATCGGGCCATTCCGGATTGCGCTTCTTCATCGAAGGCGTCGGCGCCCAGCTCGGCCCCTTCACCTTGCGGATCACCTCGGTGCGGCCGCGCCGGGTGAGTTCCTCGGAGACCGGCACCGAGGTCGGGTAGAGCCGGTAGATCGAGCGATCCTCCGACCAGTAATGCAGCGCCCGCGAATGGGTGTCGACGAGGATCGCGCCGTTGCGCAAATTCGAGAAATAGGACTGCCAGTCGCGGTTCTGGAAGCTCGAGATATTGCGCCGCTGGTTGGTGAAGGCCGTGGTCTCGAACTGCTCCTGCCCGGCATCGGGCGTCTGCGCTCCGGCGGGCAGCGCGAGCCCCGCCCCAAGGCAGGCGGCGGCGCCGAGAAAGGCGCGGCGGTCGAAGGGCTTGCGCGTGTGTGACATCTCAGGCTCCGGGTTCGCGACGGGGACGATTGCGATAAATATAATGTGATCGCACGGCCGCGGCAAATCAAACTGGCGGGGATCGGCCCGCAAATCGACAGAGGGGTTTGCGCGGCTGAGTACAAGCGTGTAATGCGGATTGACGGTTTAACGAGGGACTGACCAAAGATGTTGCGCGCTACCGTATTTGCGATCTCTGCGACTGTGGCACTGGCAGCTTGCCAGCCGACCGACACGCAGCCGAAGCTTGGCCCCGATGGCCTGCCGCTGCCGAAAGTCTACAACATCACCGCGAGTGACCGCTCGGTGATCCCGCAGCGTGTGCTGGAATCTGTGAACAGCCTGCGCTCGGCGCGCGGGGCCGCGCCGCTGGTGCTGAATGACGCACTGACGACGGCGGCACTCGCGCATTCCAAGGACATGGCCGCGCAGAACCGCCCGTGGCACTGGGGTTCCGACGGCTCCTCGCCGCTGACCCGGGCGCAGCGTGCTGGCTATCCGGGGCAGGTGCTGGGCGAGAATATCTCCGAGACCTACGAAACCGAGATGGAGACCCTCGCGGCTTGGATGAAGGTCGCCGATACGCGCGACGTGATCCTGAACCCGGCGGCGACCCAGATGGGCTTCTCGTGGTACCAGGAGCCCTCCGGCAAGATCTGGTGGACGATGGTCACGGGCAACTGAGCCGAAGACCCGCCGCAAGCAAAAAAGGGCCCCATGCGGGGCCCTTTGTAATTTTCGGGGGGGCAATCAGGGGAAGATGAAGATCGGCGTTCCGTCGCGGACCATCGCGTAGATGTCGCGGATTTCCTTGTCCTTCACCGCAATGCAGCCAGCGGTCCAGTCTCGGCCCTTGCCCTTGTTCTTGCCGTCGCGGCCATGGATGAAGATGTCGCCACCCGGCTTCTTGCCCTGAGACTCCGCGAAGGCCACCTGCTGCGGGTTCGGATAGCTGATGCCGATCGACAGGTAATAGGCAGAATTCGGATTGCGCCGGTTGATGTAATAGAGCCCTTCTGGCGTCTTGCCGTCACCCTCGAATTGCTTCGGTCCGACAGGATCACCGCCAAGGCCGACCTTGTAGCTTTCCAGCACCTTGTCGCCATGCAGCAGGTACATCATCCGCTGCGACTTGAAGAGCTGAATCTGGGTCACGGCGGGGCCGTTATAGGATTTGAATTTGCTGGAATCGCCGCAGGCGGCCAGCGTTGCGAGGGCGCATCCGCCCAAGAGGAGGGTTCGACGATTCATGTTCGGCCTGTATTCGAAAGCTGCTGTTTTGCCACATTTCTAACCGATTTTCGGCCTCGCATCTAGCGGGTGAAAAGCGCCGCGAGCTCCACATGAGCGGAAAACCGGAACTGATCCACGACCAGTAGTTTATCGAGCGTGAAGCCCGCCGCGATCAGCGTCTCGGCGTCGCGCGCGAAGGTCACAGGATTGCAGGAGACATGGACGAGGCGCTTGAGCTTCGAGGTCGCGATCTCGGCGATCTGGGCCTGCGCGCCCGCCCGCGGCGGATCGATCAACACCGCGTCGAACTTCGCCAGTTCGTCCGGCAGAAGCGGTCGGCGGAACAGGTCGCGCGCCTCGGTGGAGACCTGGTGCAGGCCCTGCGACTGACGCCAGCCCTGATCGAGCGCTTCGGTCATCGCTGCGACTCCTTCGACCGCATGCACTTCGGCAAGCTCGGCCAGCGGCAGAGAGAACGTCCCGCAGCCCGCGAAGAGATCGGCCACCTTTTTCGCATCGCCAATCGCCGCCTTGGCGAAGGCGGTCAGCACCGCTTCGCCGTGATGGGTGGCTTGCAGGAAAGCACCCGGCGGCGGCACGACCTTGGCTTTGCCGAATTGCTGGATCGCCGGCCGCCGCCCCGCGATGATCTGCCCGTTCCAGCTGAGCCGTGCGAGATCGTGGCGATGCGCCAGACCCGACAAATCCTCGAATTGGGCCGTATCAGGGTCTTTACCGCCCTGTGCCGCGAGTTCCAGACCTGCCTCCGAAAGCGTCAGTGTGAAAGCGATCTCGCCTTTGCGCGAGCCTGCGATCGCGGTCGCCTCGTGCAGCATCGGTATCGCGGCCAGCAGTTCGGGCCGCAGGATCAGGCAGTTCGGAATCTCGACGACCGTGTCCGAGGCGCGGGCGTGAAAGCCGACCAGCGTGCCTTTCTTGGTGCGCCGCCCCGACAGCGTCGCCCGCCTGCGGGAATTCAGCGGCGAGGTCGCGATGGTCATCTCCGGCACGGGCAGGTCGCGCGCGGTCAGCGCCTGACGTACCACGTCCATTTTCCATTCGGCGGTGAACGCCTCCGACGCGTGCTGCATCGAGCAGGCCCCGCAGGAGCGGTAATGCGGGCAGGGCGCTTTGACGCGATCGGGCGACGGCGTCACGATCTTCGGCTGAGCGATGCGGCCGTCGACCACCTCGCCCTCGACCACTTCGCCGGGAAGCGCCATGGCGACATGCACGGTCCCCTCGGGGCCATGGGTCACGCCGTCGGCATGCAGGGACAGTCGCTCAATTTCATAGGTCATGCGCATTCTCTAGCGGCGTGGCGCCGGTCAGAAAAGACCCTATTCCGCCGCATCCTCCGCGTCGTCGCAGGTCAGGAAGCCCCCGGACTGACGCGCCCAGTAGCGCGCGTAGAGGCCGTTCATCGCCAGCAATTCGTCATGGCTACCCTGTTCGACGATCCGCCCTTCCTCCAGCACGACGATCCGGTCCATCTCGGCGATGGTGCTGAGGCGGTGCGCGATCGCCAGAACGGTCTTGCCCGCCATGACCCGGTGAAGGGCGGTTTGGATTTGCGCCTCGACTTCCGAGTCGAGTGCCGAGGTCGCCTCGTCCAGCACAAGGATCGGCGCGTTCTTCAGGAAGGCGCGCGCAAGGGCGATCCGCTGGCGCTGCCCGCCCGACAGCTTCACCCCACGCTCGCCCAGCTTGGCGTCGTAGCCACGATTGCCTTCGTGATCGGCGAGGCCGCGGATGAAGTGATCCGCCTCGGCCTGTTTCGCGGCGGCGATCATCTCCTCCTCGGTCGCGTTGGGCTTGCCGTAAAGGATGTTCTCCCGCGCCGAGCGATTGAACATCGCGGTTTCCTGCGTGACCATCGCGATATTGCGGCGCAGGCTTTCCTGCGTGACCTCGCGAATATCCTGCCCGTCGATCCGTATAGACCCTTTTTCAGCGTCATAGAGCCTTAGCAGCAACGCAACGAGCGTCGATTTCCCTGCACCCGAGGCCCCGACGATCCCGATCCGCTCGCCATCCGCGATGGTCAGGTTGATATCCGCGATCCCGCCGCTGCGACGGCCGTAGGCGAAGTCGACATTTTCGAGCTGGATCTCGCCTTCGACATGGCGCAACGTCCGGGCATCGGGCGCGTCGGTCAGGTCATGCATATGGGCAAGCGTTCGCATCCCATCCTCGGCCTCGCCGATATGGGTCCAGACGGACATCAGCGCCTGGCTCACCCAGCCTGACATCTGCGACAGCCGGATCGCGATGGCGCCTGAGGTCGCGATGGCCCCCGCAGTCGCCTCGCCCTGCGACCAGAGCCAGATCGCGCCGCCGACCAGCATCACCGGAACGATCCCTGCATAGGCCATCTGCACCACGCGATAGAGGCTCTGAACCATGCCGAAGGAATAGGTCTTCTGGCGGAACTTCTGCATTGCCTCCAGCGCCGCGCGATCCTCGTGCTCGGCATGGGCGAACAGCTTTACCGTCTTGATATTGGTGACCGTGTCGACGACCTGCCCCGTCACCATCGCCCGGGCGGACGCCCGCTCACGCGAGCGTCCGCGGATATGCGGCAGGAAGAGGCGGATGATCAGGTAGAGCCCGAAGGTCCAGAATACGAGGCCCACGGCCCCCCAGCGGTCGATCTGGGCCAGAACGATCAGAGAGCCGACGATCGAGGCCAGCGCGAAGAGGCCGGTGTTGATGATCTCGGTGACCGTGTCGGTTACCGCACGGGCGGTCTGCATCTGCTTTTGCGCGATGCGGCCGGCGAAGTCGTTGTCGAAGAAGGTGACCGACTGGCCCATCGTCCAGCGATGCAGCCGCGAAAGCACGAGCGGCATCACGTTGGGGCTGATCAGCAGGTTGTTGGTGGCAGAACTGATGCCGAAGGTCAGAGGGCGGATCAGCAGGAAGAACGCGACGAACAGGACGAGAAGCCCGACATTTGCCCCGATCACTGCGGCCCGTTCGCTGTTCAGTGCAGCGTCGATCACCTGTCCCAGAAGCCAGGCCGAGACGACTTCCATCACGCCGGCGATGGTCGTGCCGAAGCTGGCCACGGCAATCGCGCCCCAGCTGCCCTTGAGGCACCAGCGGAAGAAGGCGCCAAGCTGGCGCGGCGGGGCGCCTTCGGCGGGGGAGAAGGGATCGAACATGGGTCTCTCTTTCCTCTCCCGATATAGTCGATTGCGGCGCGGTTCAAAGCGCGGCGAGCAAATCCTCGCGCGTCAGCGTGAAACCGGAGTCGATCCAGCGCGCCTCGAGCGTCTTCAGCGTATCGCCCAGAGCCTTACCCTCATAGCGGGGCATCAGATCCCGCGCTTGCACCGGAAATTGCTGTTTTGCGCCGAAATAGACCCTGCTTTTCCAGCCCTCCGGCATTTCCTGCCCCATGAGCGCTTGGCGCAGCAAAAACGCATCGGCCCCAGTGTCGGCGCCGAGCCGATAGCCGAGGACAGTCGGGTCGTCGCTGTCGGACAGCGAGGCGCGCAGGGCCTCGAGCTGCCGTGTGTCCTTCTTCGACAGACGCAGCCGCTCGGCCACGTCCTCGCCGCCAATCGCTGCCAGCCTGCGGATCGGATCTGCGGGGCGATCTTCGAGATGCACGAGCGGCCCGAGCGCGGTCGCATCAGCGCCGGGCAGCACGGCTGTGAGAACCCCGCATTGCGCCATCGCCGCCACAGCGTGAACGGGATCGGGTGCGGCCAGCAATTTGAGCATTTCGCCGCCAAGGCGTTCGCGCGAAAGCGTCTCTATTCCAGCGGTATTCGCGGCACAGGCGGCCAGCCCGTCAGGGTCGAGATCGTGCCCATACCACGCGGTAAACCGGAAGAAGCGCAGGATACGCAGGTAATCCTCGCGGATGCGTTCTTCGGCCTCGCCGACGAAGCGCACATGACGCGCCGCCAGATCCTCCAGCCCCGTGCCTAGCGGGTCGAGAACCGTGCCGTCTGAGCGCGCATAAAGCGCGTTCATCGTGAAATCGCGCCGCGCCGCGTCCTCCGCGATGTCGTCGGAAAACGCGACCGTGGCGTGCCGCCCATGGGTCTCCACATCGCGGCGGAAGGTGGTGACCTCATGCGGATGCCCGTCGGCGACCACCGTGACCGTGCCATGATCGACCCCGGTCGGCACCGGCTTCAGCCCGGCCGCCTTCGCAAGTTCGATCACCCGTTCGGGCCGCGCATCGCTGGCGATGTCGATATCGTTGACCGGCGCGCCCAAGGCGCTGTTGCGCACGCAGCCGCCCACCAGAAGCGCCTGATGCCCGCCCTCTTCGAGCATCTTCAGCACGCGTTGGGTCGGTTCTGCCTCGATCCAGTCTCCGGTCAGTCTCATCCCGCCATCCGGTCCGCCAATGAGCGCAATATACGCGCGGTGGCGCCCCAGATGTAATAGGGCCCGTAAGGCGCCACGAAATAGCTGCGCCGTGTGCCGCGCCACCGGCGCGACTCGACGCGGAAATTCTCGGGCGTGATATGCGACAGCGGCACGGTGAACGCCTCGGCCACCTCGCCCGCTTCGGGGATGACCTCGAACGGGGTATGGATGCGCGCGAGCACCGGCGTCACCAGAAAGGACGTCACCGTCTCATGGGGAGCGAACGTGCCCAGCACCTCGACATGGTCAAGAGGCAGGCCGATCTCTTCCTGCGCCTCGCGCAGCGCCGCGCCGACCGGGCCTTCGTCATCGGGATCCACCTTGCCGCCGGGAAAGGCGATCTGGCCGGGATGGTGGCGCAGATGCGAGCTTCGCTTCGTCAGATGCAGACGCGGCTCCGGCCCGAACGTATCGAAGGCGACGAGAACGCCCGCGGGCCGCAGCTTGCGTCCCTCGGGCAGGATCACTTCCGGATTCAGATCGTAATCCGAAGAGGGCCGCCCCGGTCGCGCCAAGGCGTCCAGAACCGGGGCGAGCGGATCACTCATTCGTTCCCTCGCCTCCCGCTTCGCGCAGCGACCCGTCGGGGTTCTTCTGCGCCTCGAAGCCAAGCGTCAGCGGATCGAAAATGTAATGCGCGCCGCAGAACTGGCAGTCCGCGGTGACCGTACCCTCATCGGTGGTCATATGCGCGATGTCGCGCGCCGAGTAGATCGAGAGCGACTGACGCACGCGGTCGGCCGAGCAGGTGCAGCCGAACTCCACCCGCTGCGGATCAAAGACGCGCGGCCGCTCTTCGTGGAACAGGCGCACCAGCAACTCGGTCGGCTGCACGGTCGGGCCGATCAGCTCCATATCCTCGACCGTGTCGAGCAGGATATTGGCGCGGGCCCAGTTCTCGCCTTCCTCGCCATCGAGGATGTCGTCGGCGGTCAGCAGGCCCTGATCGCCCGAGCCTTCCTGGGCGGCGAAGGGCGAGGCTGGGGGCATATGCTGCAGCATCACGCCGCCCGCGCGCCAGCTTTCGCCCTGACCGGGCAGGATCGAGCGCCCGAAGGACAGCGAGAATCGCGTGGGCAGCTGCTCGGATTGCGCGAAATACGCCTCGGCGCAGGCGCGCAGCGAGCCCTCGGTCAGCGGCGTGATACCCTGATAGGGGGTCGTGCCTTTGCCCTGATCGATCAGGATCGCGAAATAGCCCTGCCCGATCTGTTCGAACGGGTCGGCTTTGGGATCGAGCTTCTCGTCATCGAAGCTCGCCCATGCGCGGATGCGGGCGGGCGCGCCCTCCTTCTCGGGGGCGTAGTAGTCGGTGGCGATGATGCGGATCGGGCCGTTGCCGCGGATTTGCAGCGACAGCTTCCAGCGCAGTTTGACGGTCTGGCCGATCAGCGCGGTCAGAAGGGCGGCTTCGGCCACCAGCATTTCGACCGCGCGGGGGTAATCATGTTGCGACAGGACGGTGTCTAGCACGCCGTCGAGGCGGGCAACCCGGCCGCGGATGTCAGAGCGGTCGAGCTGAAACGGCAGAACTGTATCGTCCCATGCGATTTGGGATAACTTGGACATGGTGCTCCTGAGAGGCTCAGAGGGGTTTTCGGGCAGCGCGGAGCCTGCCATACAGCCCCAATATAGGCGCGGCAACCGCAGACCCAAGGGAGAGCACATGATCGCGAGGTTCGGAGAGCGGGTGAAATCCGGTCAGCGGTATCGTTTGCGCCCCGGTGCCTACGCGATCCTGATCCGCGACGGCAGGGTGCTTCTGACCCATCAGTCCCATCCCGTGCCGGAGTTTCAATTGCCGGGCGGCGGGATCGATCCGGGCGAGGGGCCGATCGAAGCGCTGCACCGTGAGGTCTTCGAAGAGACCGGTTGGGCGATCACCGGGTTGCGCCGCGTTGGGGCCTATCGGCGTTTCACCTACATGCCCGAATACGAGTTCTGGGCGGAGAAGCTGTGTTCGATCTGGCTGGCGCGCCCGGTGTTGAAGCGCGGCCTCCCGCCGGAGCCGTTTCATACGGCGCATTGGGCCGATCCCGAGGAGGCGCTCGGTTTGCTTGCGAATGAAGGCGAGCGCGCGTTTTTCCGGCGGGTGCTTCGCCGCTGAAAAATAGGGGTCGTTTCATTCGGTGGGAGCTTAGTTGCGGTGGTTCATCCTCCTGTCGTTTCTGCAATCGGGTCACATTCGCCATTGTCCGAAACGAGCACTGATCGTCGCGCGGTGCTGCCGGGGCCGTGAAATTCCAGAACGCCCGCCGAGACATCGTCCGCGATTTCGCCCTCGGCGAACTGCTCGGTTTCGCGATATATCGCATCCAGCAGCGCTGGGCCCGCCATCCCGGAAAACTTGCGGAGTATCCGGGCCAGTCGGGTCTGATCGATCATTTCGCCGTCTCGGTCACAGGCTTCGGTGATTCCGTCCGAGACCAGAACCAGCCTGTCTCCCGGGGTCAGTTGAACGGTGAAGGTTTCGTAGGTGGCGCCTTCGATCAGACCAATCGGTAGTCCTCCCTCGCCGAGAAACTCCACCGTACCATTGCGCCGTTGCAGGACCGGATAGGGGTGCCCGGCCTGCACCAGCTCCGCCTTGCCGGTGCGCAGGTCGATATCGGCATAGATTAGCGTGAAATATGTTTCGGTGTTCATCTCGCTCAGCACGAGCTCGTTGAGATGTCGCGCAAGGTCCGCCGGGCGTCGGCCGCGCAATTCACCCTGTGCGTTGCGGTAGATTGCGAGGTTCTGGCTGGGGGCGGCGGCGGAGAAGTAGCCCGCAATCCGTGCCATCATCAGAGCCGAGGTAATGCCATGTCCCGACACGTCGATGCCGTAAAGGCCGACCCGGCGTTCGTTGATCGGAAAGTACCCGACGAGGTCGCCGCCGACATGGCCCGCCGGTCGCAAGAGCAACGAGACCTCCGCCGCTTCGAACTGTGCGTGACGTACCCGCACCAAGCTCTGCTGTAGCTTGCGTGCCTCCTGCAGGTCGCGGTCGATCACCTCCTGCGCCGCGCGTAGCAGTCGGTTCTTCTCGGTCAGTTCCTCTTGCATCTTGAGAATGCGGGTTCCCGCGCTGAGCCTTGCGCGAAGCTCCTCTCCGTTGACTGGTTTCGAGAGGAAATCGTCGGCCCCGCTTTCCAAACCGCGCGTGACGTCCGTCTTCTCGGCCTTGGTGGTCAGAAGGATGAAATAGCCGTAGCTGCGTCGCGGCAAGTCGCGGAAGATACGGCAGAATTCGGGGCCGCTCATCCCCGACATCATCCAGTCCGAGATCACGATATCCGGCTCGCACTGGGCGCAGATCGCGATTGCCTCTTCCGCACTTTCAGCCTCGCTCACCTGATAGCCGGAGCGCGACAATTGCGCCGACAGAATGCGGCGCTGCATCCGGCTGTCGTCCACGACCAGAACGTGCCGCGCCGTGCCCGCCAAGGGTGGTCGGCTCGCGCCAACGGGAACCTCGTGTCTTTGCGCCATCTGCATCATCCGAAACCTCTGCAACCATTGAAACCGCAGAGTCCCTAAGATTCGGTGAAAACCGGCCGGCTCAGACGTTAAGAAAATCGAAAGGGTGCGGCCCTATGGTCAGCGTCGGTTGGTGTCGGATCGATTGGCCTGGAGGGCGCGATGATTGATTGGGAACGGGTACAGGAATTGCGCTCTGAAATAGGCGCAGAGGGCTTTTCCGAGGTCGTGGATCTATTTCTCGACGAGGTCGAGGCCGTCGTGATGGCGCTTGGCGGGCGCCCCGATCGGGTCGAAGAAGATCTGCATTTCCTGAAGGGCTCTGCCTGGAATCTCGGCTTTCGCGATTTCGGCGGTGCCTGTCAGAAAGGAGAGCGCATGGCGGCCGCCGGACGCTCCGCGGAGGTCGATCTGGGCGCGATCCGCGAGACCTACAGCTTGTCCAAACTGCAATTCATGGGGCGGCTATCGGAATTCACCCCGGCCGCATAGGTAAGGTGCCAGGTAGATCGCGCCAAGCGCTGCATTGCGCAGAACGGAAGATCACAAGCGTGGTTACGGCCAGAGTTCGAAAATTGGTTCGGCTACCGAAGCGGGGCCGTAACTATCGAACGGCGGACGCATCAATGCGGCGCAGTGCAAGGACAACGAAAATCTAACGCCCCCATATGATGGGCGGCCTATCGGAAAGGAGGCGTTAAATAAGAAACTCGGCCAAGGTCTCGTCTTCGGTGATGTCGCGCCAAACGAAGCCCTCGGCGTCGAGCTTAGCGAAGAGCTCTGTGAAGTTCTCGGCGCGTTTGGTCTCGATCCCGATCAGGACCGAGCCGAAATTCCGCGCCGACTTCTTCAGGTATTCGAAGCGCGCGATGTCGTCGTCGGGGCCAAGCATCTGAAGGAAATCCTTCAGGGCACCGGGCCGTTGCGGCAGGCGAAGGATGAAATACTTCTTCAGGCCCGAATAGCGCTGGGCGCGTTCGCGCACTTCCGGTAGCCGCTCGAAATCGAAATTGCCGCCCGAGGTCACGCAGACCACGCGCTTGCCGCGGATCGTATCGGCCAGTTCCGGGAGAATATCGACCGACATCGCGCCGGCGGGTTCCAATACGACGCCTTCGACATTGAGCATCTCGAGCATCGTGATGCAAATGCGATCCTCCGGCGCAAGATGGACTTGCTCGGGCGTGACCCAGCCAAGCTCCGCAAAGGGGCGCGCGCCGATCCGGGCGACTGCGGCACCGTCGACAAAACTGTTCACCTGCGAAATCGTCACGGGCTCATGCGCCTTGACCGCTGCGGTCAGGCTCGCACCGCCCAAGGGCTCGACGAAGCGGAATTCCGTCCCGGGGGCGGTCGCACGAAGATAGCCGGTGACGCCCGCGGCCAAGCCCCCGCCGCCCACGGGCAGGATTACCATATCCGGCGCGCCGCCCAGTTGGTCGAGGATCTCTACCCCGACCGAGGCCTGTCCCTCGATCACATCCGGATCGTCGAACGGGGCGAGGAAATGCGCTCCGGCGTCGCGGCAAAATTCCTGCGCCGAGGCGAGCGTGTCGTCGAAATAGTCGCCGGTCAGAACGATCTCGACCGCATCGCCACCAAAGGTCTTGGTCTTGTCGATTTTCTGCTGCGGCGTCGTGACCGGCATGAAGATCGTGCCTTTCACCCCGAAATGCCGACAGGCGAAGGCCACGCCCTGCGCATGGTTTCCGGCGCTCGCGCAGACGAAATGCGCCGCCGAGGGGTCGCGTTCGCGCAATTTCCGCATGGCGGTGAAGGCGCCGCGAATCTTGTAGGAGCGCACCGGCGTCAGGTCCTCGCGCTTGAGCCAGACCTCCGCCTCGAAGCGTTTCGACAAATGCGCATTGAGTTGCAGCGGCGTCGGCTCGAAGAGCGCACGCAGCGCGCGGGTGGCGGCTTGGGCGGAAAGGGCGAACTCACTCATAAGGAAAGCCATGACGAAGCTGCACCGCTCTTGCAAGGGGGAAGGCCGTTCGGCGGGACTACGCGCAACCCGGGGGCGCTTTGGGCGAAGCTTTGCGCATTTTGCAAAGGCCGCCGCTTTTTTGCCCACTTTCGACGGTATTCGTGCTGAAAACGTGTCGCGAGCAACAAAAAGAGGAGGGCCGCATGCGCCTGAGAAAAACTTCGATCGTCGCCCTTGTCGCGGCGAGCTTCGTCGTCGCCCCGGTGGCGACCAGCCATTTCACCGGCGCGGATGCCGCGTTTGCCAAGAACGGCAATGGTGGTGGGAACGGTGGCGGTAATGGCGGTGGCCATGGCGGCGGCAACGGGGGCGGCAACGGCCACGCGGGCGGCAAATCCGGCGCGGCGGGCAAATCCGCATCGGCCGGGCGTCCCACGAGCCCGGGCAATTCCGGCAAAGCTGCCACGCATGGCGGCGGCCCGGCGAAATTCCTCGACGATCTCTTCTCCGGCAAACTTAACAACAAGTCGCAACACAGCAGCCGCTCCACCGTGAAGACGGCGTCGCGCGGTACGACCGCGACGAAGAAACGCTCGACCACCCCGACCGAATACGCGGTCAACGAGTCGCCGCGTCCGAACGGCAAGCCGAGCCTGAGCGAGGATGAGCTGCGCAATCACGGCGCGCTGGCCTCCGAACTGAAAGGCCTCAATGCCGCCCATGCCAGCGCGACAGCGCTCGCCAACGCCTCGCCGAACAGCCAGGTGGGTCGGATTGCAGCCTATCGCGACACGGTTCTGGCTGCGGCCGAGGCCGAGCAGAACCTGACCGACGCGCAGGATGCGCTGGCGGCACTTGAATCCCGGGATGTCCGCAGCGTGGAGGATATCCAGGCAGCGATCGATGAGCTTGACCCCGAGGCGGAGGGCTATGATGCGCAGCTCGCGCCGCTGGAGGAAGAACTGGCGGCAGCGACGACCTATGAGGCCGATCTGGCCGCTGCGCAGCAGAAGGTCACCGATCTGAAAACCGAGATCGCGAACACCGCCACGAACGAAAACGATGCGCTTCTCGCCGCCTCGAACGGTCGCGAGCTTTCGCCCGAGGCGCTCGCCTATCTGCACCAACTGCTTGACCTGCCCCCGCCGGAGACCGCGACGGCAGAGCCGCCCGCCGATGGCGATGTGGCGACCGGCGACGGCACGACCGGGGACGCCACCGTCGAAGGCGATCTCGCCGCGACCGGGGAAACCACCGATCCGCTCGTGGATCCGTCCACCGAGAGCTGATCTCGCTTAAAGCCGATGCGAAAGGGCCGTCCTTCGGGGCGGCCCTTGTTCATTGGAAAAAAAGCTTCTATTCCGTCGCGGAACAAGAAAACCGGGAGATGCCGTATGTCCGCGCCCAAGAAAGTCGTGCTTGCCTATTCGGGCGGCCTCGATACCTCGATCATCCTGAAATGGCTGCAGACCGAATACGGCTGCGAGGTCATCACCTACACCGCCGATCTCGGCCAAGGCGAGGAACTCGAGCCGGCGCGCAAGAAGGCGGAGATGCTCGGCATCAAGCCGGAGAACATCCATATTCTCGACGCGCGCGAGGAATTCGTCCGCGATTTCGTCTTCCCGATGTTCCGCGCCAATGCGGTCTACGAGGGGCTCTATCTGCTGGGCACCTCGATCGCGCGCCCGCTGATCTCCAAGCATCTCGTCGAGATCGCGCATCAGCACGGCGCCGATGCGGTGGCGCATGGCGCGACCGGCAAGGGCAACGATCAGGTCCGCTTCGAGCTGTCGGCCTATGCCCTCGACCCGTCGATCAAGGTGATCGCGCCGTGGCGCGAATGGGATCTGTCCTCGCGCACCAAACTCTTGGAATTCGCCGAGGCCAACCAGATCCCGATCGCAAAGGACAAGCGCGGCGAAGCGCCTTTCTCGGTCGATGCGAACCTGCTTCACACCTCGTCCGAGGGGAAGGTGCTGGAAGACCCGGCAGATATGGCGCCCGATTACGTCTACCAGCGCACTGACGATCCGATCACGCAGGCTCCGAACGAGCCCGAATATATCGAGATCGGTTTCGAGAAGGGTGACGCGGTCTCGATCAACGGCGAGGCGATGTCGCCCGCGACGATCCTCACCAAGCTGAACGAATACGGCAAAAAGCACGGCATCGGCCGTCTCGATTTCGTCGAGAACCGCTTCGTCGGCATGAAGTCGCGCGGCGTCTACGAGACTCCCGGCGGCACGATCCTGCTGGAGGCCCACCGCGGCATCGAGCAGATCACGCTCGACAGCGGCGCGGGCCACCTGAAGGATTCGATCATGCCGCGCTATGCCGAGCTGATCTATAACGGCTTCTGGTTCTCGCCCGAGCGTGAGGCGCTGCAGGCGCTGATCGACAAGACGCAGGAATATGTCACCGGCACGGTGAAGCTGATGCTCTTCAAGGGTGCGGCCCGGACCGTGGCGCGCTGGTCGGATTATTCGCTCTACTCCGAGGCCCATGTGACCTTCGAGGAAGACGCAGGTGCCTACGATCAGAAAGACGCGGCAGGCTTCATCCAGCTCAACGCGCTGCGCCTGAAGCTGATCGCAACCCGCAACGCGCGAGTGAAGAAATGAGTTTTTCGCAGCCCAAGGCCGCCATTGTCACCGTCTCCGACCGCGCGTCCCGGGGCGAATACGAAGACAAGGGCGGTCCGGGCTGCGAGGACTATCTCCGCGGCGTGATCACCTCGCCGCTGGAGATCGAGCGTCACATCATCCCCGATGGGCGCGAGAGCGTTGCGGCAAAGCTGCGCGAGCTGGTCGAGGCGGAAGCAGATCTGATCCTGATCACCGGCGGCACCGGTCCCGCGCCGCGCGACGAGACGCCCGAGGGCTGCTTCGACGTGATCGAGAAGGAACTCGCGGGCTTCGGCGAAGAAATGCGCCGCGCCTCGCTGCTCGAAGTGCCGACCGCCATTCTGTCGCGCCAGTCGGCAGGGATCGCGGGAAAATCGCTGATCATCATGGTGCCGGGAAAACCCTCGGCCATCGCGACCTGCCTCGATGCGGTCTTCGCCGCCGTGCCCTATTGCCTCGACCTGATCGGCGCGGGCTATATCGAGACCGATCCGGCCCGGATCAAAGCCTTCCGTCCGAAGAAGAAGTAAGAGGGGGCGCGGTCTCCGTCTCTTTCAGAGAGTCCCCCGGGATATTTGACCCGGGGCGAAAATCACCTCTTTTCGTGTTGGCCGAAATATCCCGGGGTGAATGCCGAAGGCAGAGGGGCAGCGCCCCTTACCGCTTCACCGCTGCGATGGCGTAATTCACCGAAAGATCGCGCTCCGAGAGTGACCATGTCCACGCCAGCGGGTTGAACACCATCCCACGGCGGTCGACCGGGTCGAGCCCTGCGTTGCGCGACAGCTCGTAAAGCTCGTCGGGCGTGACGAATTTCGACCATTCATGCGTGCCCACCGGCAGCCAGCGCATCACCCGCTCGGCGCCGATGATCGCGACCATATAGCTTTTCGGATTGCGGTTCAGCGTCGAGCAGATCATCAGCCCGCCCGTCCTCATCAGGCTCTGGATCGTGTTCACGAAGCCCTGCGGATCGGCGACGTGTTCGATGATCTCCATCGCGAGGACGACATCGAATTGCTCACCCTTCGCGGCCAGATCTTCCGCCGCGCAATGGCGGTAATCGATTTCGAGCCCCGACTGTTCGGCATGCAGCCGCGCCACGGGGATATTCCCTTCCGCCGCATCCGCCCCCACGACCTCGGCCCCGAGCCGCGCCATCGGTTCGGACAGAAGCCCGCCGCCGCAGCCGATATCCAGCAGGCGCAGCCCCTCGAACGGGCGCGGCGCTTTCAGGTCACGGCCGAACTGGGTGGCGATCTGGGTGGTGATGTAGTCGAGACGGCAGGGGTTGAGCATATGCAGCGGTTTGAACTTGCCGTTCGGGTCCCACCATTCGGCGGCCATCGCTTCGAATTTGGCGACTTCGGACGGGTCGATGCTGTTTGCCGGATCTGCCATTGCTCTCCTCGCATTGATTTTAGGGCAGCCCATGGCGGGCGCGCCTTTTGCTCTATATAGTCCGGATATGGACAGAACTGCAGGGCAAAAGCGCGCATCGGGCGCCCATCTTTATCCGCCGATCGAGCCTTTCGATCAGCGCCGGATCGACGTGGGCGATGGCCATATTCTTTATGTCGAGCAATCCGGCCATCCCGAGGGCCAGCCGGTCGTCGTCTGCCACGGCGGGCCGGGCGGCGGCTGCTCGCCGACGATGCGGCGATTCTTCGATCCGCAGCATTACCGGGTCATCCTGTTCGATCAGCGCGGCTGCGGCCTGTCGCGCCCGCATGCCAGCGTCGCCGACAACACGACATGGCATCTAATCGCGGATATGGAGCAGATCCGCCGGACGCTCGGCATCGACAGGTGGATGGTTTTCGGCGGCAGTTGGGGGGCGACACTGGCGTTGCTTTATGCGCAGGCGCATCCCGACCGGGCCTCGAACCTGATTCTTCGGGGCGTCTTTCTTGCGACGCAGGCGGAGCTCGACTGGTTCTACGGCGGCGGCGCGGGGAATTTCTATCCCGACCTCTGGACGAATTTCCGGCGTCCGATTCCGGAGGACGAGCAGCACGATCTGATCGGCGCCTATCACAAGCGGCTCTTTTCGGGCGACTACATGGCCGAAGCGCGCTATGCGCGGCACTGGGCGATGTGGGAGAACGCGCTGGCGTCGGTGCGCTATGACGGTCCGCCGGGCGAAGCCTCGCCCGATTACGCGCGTGCCTTCGCGCGGCTCGAGAACCACTATTTCCAGAACGCGGCCTTCCTTGAAGAGGACGGCCAGATCCTGCGCGACCGCTACAAGATCGAGCATATCCCGACGACGATCGTGCAGGGGCGGCTCGACATGATCTGTCCGCCGACTTCGGCCTATCGGCTGGCGCAGGGCTGGGCGCTGGCGAAGCTTCAGCTGGTGCCGATGGCAGGACATGCGCTTTCCGAGCCGGGGATCACGGCCGGGCTTGTCCGCGCGATGGATGAGCTTAGATCCTGATCTGACACCGGATTTCCACCGAGGCCGCCATGACGCTCACCTATTTCCTGCTGTTTCTTGCGGCCTCCGCGGCTGCGGCTGCAACCGGCATCATCTTCAAGCCGGGCGAATGGTATGTCGGCTTGAAGAAGCCGGGCTTCACGCCGCCGAACTGGGTGTTTCCCGTGGCCTGGACTTATCTCTATGTCTCGGTCGCCTACGCTGCGGCGCGCATCGCCCCCGAGGCCGGGAGCCAGATCGCGCTTGCGCTGTTTGCGGTGCAGATCGCGCTGAACACGCTCTGGACGCCGGTGTTCTTCGGCGCGCATCGGTTGTGGCTCGGGCTCCTCGTCCTGATCTGTCTGTGGGTCGCAGTAGCGGCGATGATGCTGGCATTCCTGCAGCTCGATATGCTGGCCGGATTGCTGGTCTTCCCCTATCTCGTCTGGCTGACATTGGCGGGCGCGCTGAACTTCCGCGTCTGGCGCGACAACCCGAGGGCGGGTGCCCAGACCTGATTCCACTTGCGGAATCTGCGATACAGGACTATATCGCGTTCAACAGCGGCGCGCCGGGGTCCAAACCTGACGCCCACCGGAAACGTGTGACGGGCCGCAACGGCCCGTTTTTTGTTTTTGTAGGATCGGAAAGAGAGACATGACCGACCTGATCGCCAAGACCGCCATCGACCGGCGTCTGGCCGAGATCGTGACCCCCGTGATCGAGGGGCTGGGCTTCGAGCTCGTGCGGCTGCGGCTGCAGGGCGGCAAGACGGCCACGCTTCAGATCATGGCAGACCGCCCCGATGGCGGCATCGTCGTGGACGATTGCGCCGCGATCTCGACTGCCGTGTCCGCGGCCCTCGACGTGGAAGACCCGATCGAGGACAAATATACGCTCGAAGTGTCGTCGCCCGGCATCGATCGCCCGCTGACGCGCTTCAAGGATTTCGACATCTGGGAAGGCTACGAGGCGAA
Source organism: Thioclava sp. F42-5 (assembly GCF_002213195.1). Taxonomy (NCBI): domain Bacteria; kingdom Pseudomonadati; phylum Pseudomonadota; class Alphaproteobacteria; order Rhodobacterales; family Paracoccaceae; genus Thioclava; species Thioclava sp. F42-5. The sequence goes on along the minus strand of NZ_NBNZ01000005.1, from coordinate 184,647 downwards.
GATCGAGACTTCCGAGCAGATCGACGGGCGCAAGCGCTTCAAGGGTATCCTGCGCGGCACCGAAGGCTCGGAAATCCTGATCGAGCTGGACGAGAACGGCGAAGACGTCGTGATCGGCCTCCAGTTCGACTGGCTCGCAGATGCGAAGCTGGTGCTGACCGATGAGCTGATCGACGAGATGCTGCGCCAGAAGAAGGCGACCGAAGGCGTCGACAAAGCTGAATTTGACGAGATTGACGATTCCCCCGAGGAGGAGAACTGAGATGGCCATCACGGCAGCCAACCAGCTTGAGCTTCTGCAGACCGCCGAGGCGGTGGCGCGCGAAAAGATGATCGACCCGGATCTGGTGATCCAGGCGATGGAAGAGAGTCTCGCGCGTGCGGCGAAGTCGCGTTACGGCGCAGAGATGGACATTCGCGTCTCGATCGATCGCAAGACCGGCAAGGCGACCTTCACCCGTGTCCGCACCGTCGTCGAAGACGAGGATCTGGAGAACTATCAGGCCGAGCTGACCGTCGAGCAGGCGAAGCAGTATCTCGAAAATCCCTCGGTCGGCGATGAGATCGTCGACGAGGTGCCGCCGGTCGATCTGGGCCGCATCGCCGCGCAATCGGCCAAGCAGGTCATCCTGCAGAAGGTCCGCGAAGCCGAGCGTGATCGCCAGTACGAAGAGTTCAAGGACCGCGTCGGCACGATCATCAACGGCATCGTCAAGCGCGAGGAATACGGCAACATCATCGTCGATGTGGGCCGTGGCGAAGCGATTCTGCGCCGCAACGAGAAGATCGGCCGCGAGAGCTATCGCCCGAACGACCGTATCCGTGCCTATGTGAAAGACGTGCGCCGCGAGACCCGTGGCCCGCAGATCTTCCTCAGCCGCACCGCGCCGGAATTCATGGCCGAACTGTTCAAGATGGAAGTGCCGGAAATCTACGACGGCATCATCGAGATCAAGGCCGTGGCCCGCGATCCGGGTTCGCGCGCGAAGATCGGCGTCATCTCCTATGACAACTCGATCGATCCGGTCGGCGCCTGTGTCGGTATGCGCGGTTCGCGCGTGCAGGCCGTCGTCGGCGAGCTTCAGGGCGAGAAGATCGACATCATCCCGTGGAACGAAGATCAGGCGACCTTCCTCGTGAACGCGCTGCAGCCGGCCGAAGTGTCGAAAGTGGTGATCGACGAGGAAGCGCAGAAGATCGAAGTCGTGGTGCCGGACGAGCAACTGTCGCTCGCCATCGGCCGCCGCGGTCAGAACGTGCGTCTGGCCTCGCAGCTGACCGGTCTCGACATCGACATCCTGACCGAGGCCGAGGAATCGGCACGCCGTCAGGCCGAATTCGCCGAGCGCACCAAGCTGTTCGTCGACGCGCTGGACCTCGACGAGTTCTTCGCGCAGCTCCTCGTGGCCGAGGGCTTCACCTCGCTCGAGGAAGTGGCCTATGTCGAGATGGACGAGCTGCTGTCGATCGAAGGCGTGGACGAGGACACCGCAGGCGAACTGCAGGCCCGTGCCCGTGACGTGATCGAAGAGCAGAACCGCAAGGCGCTGGAGGCGGCGAAGGAAATGGGCGTCGAGCAGTCGCTGTTCGACTTCGAAGGCCTGACCCCGCAGATGATCGAGGCGCTCGCGAAAGACGACGTCAAGACGCTGGAAGATTTCGCGACTTGCGCCGACTGGGAACTGGCCGGTGGCTGGACCACGGTCGACGGTCAGCGCGTGAAGGATGAAGGTCTGCTCGAGAAATTCGACGTGAGCCTCGAAGAGGCGCAGAACCTGATCATGACCGCGCGTATTCAGTTGGGCTGGGTCGACCCGTCCGAGCTGGAAGGCGACGCGGAAGACGAAGGCGAAGAGGAAACCGCGGAGGAGGCCGAGGCGTAAGCCTCGGTCCCGACCGGAGAGGAGCTTAGATGAGTCGCGGCGGAAAGCCGAAAAATCACGACGAGCCCGAACGGCGCTGCATCGTCACCGGCGATGTTCAGCCGAAGGCGGGGCTTGTCCGCTTCGTGGTCGGACCCGACGGGATGGTCTACCCGGACGTGGCGGGCAAGCTGCCCGGCCGCGGGATCTGGGTGACGTCCGATCGCGGCATCATCGAGACGGCGATGAAAAAGGGATTGTTCCCCCGTGCAGCCAAGCAGGCGGTCAAAACCCCTGAGAATCTGGTGGAATTGGTGGAACAGGCCCTTGCCTCTCGCGTTGTGGAGCTTATTTCTCTGGAGCGAAAGGCCGGCAAAGCGATTGTCGGCTTCGAGAAGGTCAAGGGCTGGCTGGCCGAGGGGCGCGCGAAAGTGCTGCTACAGGCAAGCGACGGCTCGGACAGGGGCAAGGGCAAGCTTTGGACGCCCGAAGGCGGGCGCTGGTTCGGCTGCCTCACCTCTCAGGAATTGGGTTTGGCATTCGGCCGCGATCGTGCGATACACGGCGCGCTTGCAGCCGGTGGCCTCACCCGGCGCGTAATTGAAGACGCATCGAGGCTTGCGGGCGTACGCAAGCAGGACGGCGGCAAGACCGCCATGAAGGATACGAAGACGGCATGAGCGATACGGACGGCAAAAAGACTCTCGGACTGGGCGGCGGGCGCCCCGGGCAGGTGAAGCAAAGCTTCTCGCACGGGCGCACTAAGAACGTCGTGGTCGAGACGAAAGGCAAGAAGCGGGTGCTGAACAAACCGGCGGCAGGCGCTGGTAAGGGCGGGGGCAACAAACCTTCCCTTGGCGATCCGTCGAAGCGCCCCGCCGGGATTTCCGACGCCGAGATGGAGCGTCGCCTGAAGGCGCTTCAGGCCGCGAAGGCGCGCGAGGCCGAAGAGGCCGCCGCCCGCGAGGCCGAGGAAAAAGCCCGCGAAGAAGAGCGCGAGCGTCGTCGCGCCGAGGCTGAGGCCAAGGAGCGCGAGGAGCGTGAACGCGAAGCGGCCCTGAAGGCCAAGGAAGAAGAGGACGAGCGCAAGAAGCGCGAGGCCGAACTTCGCGACAAGAAGAAAGAAGAGATCCGCAAGGGCGGACCGAAGAAAGATGCGCCGGTCGATCAGGCCGCGGTCGAAGCAGCGGCTGCCCGCGCCGAGACCAAGGGCGTCTCCTCCTCGGGTCCGCGCAAGACGGATCGCGAGCGTGACACGCGCAACGATCGCAACAACGATCGTAACAACAAGGGCAACGACCGCGGCAACCGCCGTTCGGGCAAGCTCTCCTTGAGCGATGCGCTTTCGGGTGGCGAAGGCCGCCAGCGTTCGCTTGCCGCGATGAAGCGCAAGCAGGAAAAAGCGCGCCAGAAGGCGATGGGCGGTACGCAGCGTGCTGAAAAGCAGTCCCGCGAAGTGCAGCTCCCCGAGACGATCATCGTGTCGGAACTCGCCAACCGTATGGCGGAGCGCGCCGCAGATGTGGTCAAAACGCTCATGAAGATGGGCATGATGGTCACCGCGAACCAGACGCTCGACGCCGATACCGCCGAATATGTGATCGAGGAATTCGGTCATAAGGCCGTGCGCGTGTCGGATGCGGATGTCGAGCAAGTCATCGATCAGGTCGACGACAAGGAAGAAGATCTGCAGCCGCGCCCGCCGATCGTCACGATCATGGGTCACGTCGACCACGGCAAGACCTCGCTGCTCGACGCGATCCGCAAGGCGAACGTTGTCTCGGGTGAGGCTGGCGGGATCACGCAGCACATCGGCGCCTATCAGGTGCAGACCGAGAGCGGCGCGACGCTGTCCTTCCTGGATACGCCCGGCCACGCGGCCTTTACCTCGATGCGTGCACGCGGTGCGAATGTCACCGATATCGTGGTGCTCGTGGTGGCGGCCGATGACTCGGTGATGCCGCAGACCATCGAAGCGATCAATCACTCGAAGGCCGCTGGCGTTCCGATGATCGTCGCGATCAACAAGTGCGACAAGCCCGAGGCGAACGCCCAGAAGGTCCGCACCGAGCTTCTGCAGCACGAAGTCGTCGTCGAAGAGATGTCGGGTGACGTGCAGGACGTGGAAGTTTCGGCGAAGACCGGCAAGGGTCTCGACGAACTGCTCGAAGCGATCGCGCTTCAGGCCGAACTGCTCGAACTGAAGGCGAACCCCGATCGCGCCGCGCAAGGTGCGGTGATCGAGGCGAAGCTCGACGTTGGCCGCGGTCCGGTCGCGACGGTGCTGGTGCAGAATGGCACGCTGCGCAAAGGCGACATCTTCGTCGTCGGCGAGCAGTGGGGTAAGGTCCGCGCGCTGATCAACGACAAGGGCGACCGCGTCGATGAGGCCGGTCCGTCAGTTCCGGTCGAGGTGCTCGGCATCAACGGCACGCCCGAGGCTGGCGACGTTCTCAACGTCGTCGAGACCGAGGCGCAGGCCCGCGAGATCGCCGAATACCGCGAGCAGGCCGCGAAGGACAAACGCGCCGCTGCCGGTGCCGCGACGACGCTGGAACAGCTGATGGCGAAAGCCAAGGCCGACGAAAGCGTCACCGAACTGCCCGTGCTGGTGAAGGCCGACGTGCAGGGCTCGGCGGAAGCGATCGTTCAGGCGCTCGAGAAGGTCGGCAACGAAGAGGTGCGCGTCCGTGTGCTGCATTCGGGCGTCGGTGCAATCACCGAATCCGACATCACGCTGGCCGAGGCGTCCAACGCGCCGGTCATCGGGTTCAACGTTCGTGCCAATGCGCCTGCGCGCAACGCCGCGAACCAGAAGGGCGTCGAGATCCGCTACTACTCGATCATCTACGATCTGGTGGACGACATCAAAGCTGCCGCTTCGGGCCTCCTGTCGGCCGAGATCCGCGAACACTTCATCGGCTATGCCGAGATCCTCGAAGTGTTCAAGGTCACCGGCGTCGGCAAGGTTGCTGGTTGCCGCGTCACCGAGGGTGTCGCCCGTCGTTCGGCTGGCGTGCGCCTGCTGCGTGACAACGTGGTGATCCACGAAGGCACGCTGAAGACGCTCAAGCGCTTCAAGGACGAGGTCAAGGAAGTGCCCTCCGGTCAGGAATGCGGCATGGCCTTCGAGAAATACGACGATATCCGCCCCGGCGATGTCATCGAGATTTTCGAGCGCGAAGAGGTCGAGCGGACGCTCTGATCCTTCGGGACCATCCTACAGATATGAAAACGGGGGCCTTCGCGCCCCCGTTTTGCATTTGTGGTTATGATTTGCGGGCTCTGGGCGTGCGGTTCTTACTTTGCGCGCCCGCTAGAAGCGCAAGCTCTGGAGGATCCGCGACAAATAAGTGAACCGAGGCGGGGCAGGTGCGAGAGATTGCGGACAGGATCACGAAGGTTAATCGCGTCCGGACTCCGCTCAGAGCCAGTCGCGCAGGATGGGGATCAGCGGGATATCCGCTGGCGGCATCTCGTAATCGCGCAGATCGCGCGCCCGCGCCCAGGCGAGCGTTTGTCCCTCGCGGGGGCTGACGATCCCCTGCCACTTGCGGCAGGCAAAGAGCGGCATCAGCAGGTGAAAGTCGTCATAGGCGTGGCTGGCGAAGGTCAGCGGCGCGAGGCAGCTCTGATGGGTCTGGATGCCCAGTTCTTCGTCCAGCTCGCGGATCAGCGCGGCCTCGGGCGTCTCGCCCGGCTCGACCTTGCCACCGGGAAACTCCCAGAGACCCGCCATCGACTTGCCCTCGGGGCGCTGTGCCAGAAGCACGCGCCCGTCGGCGTCGATCAGGGCGACGGCGGATACCAGAACCATCTTCACGAACGATAATCCGCGTTAATGTCGATGTAGCGGTGGGTGAGATCGCAGGTCCAGACCGATTTCGATGCGCGACCGAGCCCGAGATCGACGCCAATCACCAACTCGTCATTCTTCATATAAGCGCTCGCGGCCTCCTCGGAGTAATCCGGCACGCGCCAGCCTTTCTCGGCCACCACCATGTCCCCGAAGGAAATCTTGAGCTTGTCGCGATCGGCCTCGGCCCCGGACTTGCCGACTGCCGCCACGACGCGGCCCCAGTTCGCGTCCTCGCCTGCGATCGCGGTCTTCACCAGCGGCGAATTCGCGATCGACATCGCGATCTTATGCGCGTCCTCGTTCGAGCGCGCCCGCGTCACGCGGATCTCGACGAACTTGGTGGCGCCTTCGCCGTCTTTCACGACCTGATGCGCGAGATCCATCATCACGCCGCGTAGACCGGCCTCGAACGCCTTCGCCGGCTCCGAGCGCAGATCGGCGATCTCGGCGGCCTCGGATTTCCCGGTCGCCGCGACGATCAGCGCATCCGAGGTCGACGTATCGCTGTCCACGGTGATCGCGTTGAACGTGTCATCCACCTGCCGCGACAGCATCTTTTGCAGCCGCGCCGGCGTGATTTTCGCATCGGTAAAGATATAGACCAGCATCGTCGCCATGTTCGGCGCGATCATCCCGGAGCCTTTCGCGATCCCGGCGATCTTGATCTTGCCGCCCTCGCCCTGAACTTCGGCAAAAGCGCCTTTGGGATAGGTATCGGTCGTCATGATCGCGCGCGCGGCATCCTCGATCCCGGCAGGGGAGAGGCGCTGCGTCAGGCTGTCGATCACCGCGACGATCTTGTCATGGGGAAGCGGCTCGCCAATGACCCCGGTGGAGGAGGAGAACACGCGGCTGATCGGCATGTCGAGCGCTTCGGCCACCGCTCCGGTGACCTTGTCGACGCTCTCCTGACCGCGTTTCCCGGTGAACGCGTTGGCATTGCCGGAGTTGACAATGATCGCGGCACCGGCGTCGTCCGGCGCGCGCATCGCAAGCTTTTCCTGACAATCGAGAACGCAGGCCGCGCGGGTGGAGGACGTGGTGAACACGCCCGCGATCGAAGCGCCCGGCGCAATCCGCGCCAGCATCACGTCGGTGCGGCCGGCATATTTGACCCCCGCCGCAGCGGAGGCGAATTCGACCCCCGCGATTTCCGGAAGATCGGGAAATTTCGCGGGGGCGAGCGGCGAGATCGTGACCGATTTCGCCTTGGTCTGTGCCGCAGGCGCGGCAGGGGCGGGCGCGTCGGAAAGGTCGGACTTCAGCGCCTTCACCTTGGCGCGGAGCTTTTTGACCTTGGCCTTCAGCTCCTTGGTGTCCTTCGACTTTTTCTTCGCCATCGCGCCCGCCTTTTGATCGATCAGTTGCTACCTAGGATGGACTGATCTTTCAGAACGCTCGGATCAATCCCGTCGGTCATCTTGTCGATTTTGGCTTCGTCCACAACAGCCTTTACGCGGTTTTGCACAGCCTCCTGGCGAATATCGCCAACCAGCTTCTTGCGCACATCGGCCAGTTTCGGAGCGTCGACCATCTTGGTGCCGAGCAGCTTCACCACGTGCCAGCCGTATTGGGTCTGGATCGGACCGGCGACTTCGCCTTCCTTCATGCCCGCGACCTCGTCCGCGAAGGGCTTGACCATCGCGTCGAGCTTAAACCAGCCCAGATCGCCGCCATTCGCCGCAGCGCCATCGGTCGAGTTCTTCTTCGCCAGTTCCGCGAAGTCGGCGCCGTTATCGATCTCTTTCTTGATCTTCTCGGCCTCTTCCTTGGTTTTCACGATGATATGGGCGGCGTGATATTCCTTGGTCGGCTCGGCCTTGGCGTATTTCGCGTCATAGGCTTTCTGCACGGCTTCGTCGGTCACGGCCTTGTCGGCGGTGTAGTTGAGGAACGCACCCGACAGGTAAGCGCGCTTTTGCACTTCGAGGGCGATCTTATCGCGCTGGGTGATGCGCTTTTCCTCGAGCTGTGCGAGCGCGGTCTGCTGGATCAGCTGCTGCAGGACGCCGTCGAACAGCTTGTCGTCGGGCAGCTGCTGGTATTGTGCGGGCAGGCCGTCGCGCACGGTTTGCATCATGCCAAGCGTGATGTCCTGGCCATTGACGGTAGCCACGACAGTGTCGGCGCTCAGGTCGGTGCGCGGCTTGGCGGCGGTTTCCGATTTCGCGGTATCCCCAGCGGGTGCAGGCGCTTTTGCGTCCTCTGCCTGTGCGATTCCGGCAGTCATCGCGCAGATCGCTACGCTCGCAAGCAGTTTCGTCAGATTCGGCATCCTTGCCACTTCCTTTCTGCCGCGTCTTTAGGCGGCGTTGACACTCTGGCAGTCGCCCCTTACATCGCCAAGGGTCTGTAAGAGCCGTTTCGGCCTTGTTTCGCTAGCTCTTCTAGGCAAGCAAACCCTATGCGGCAAGGCACAGGGAATAACGATCTGGTCAGCTACCCTCGGAGATTACATGCTCGGCATCGGAACACTCGCGAAGAAGGTCTTCGGCACGTCGAATGATCGTAAGGTGAAATCGGTGCGCCCGCTGGTGGCCAAGATCAACGCGCTGGAGGAGGAATACGCAGCCCTCTCCGACGAACAGATCATCGAAAAGACGCGCGATTTTCAGCGCCGCGTGCAGGAAGAGGGCGAGAGCCTCGACAAGATCCTGCCCGAAGCCTTCGCCAACTGCCGCGAAGCCGCGAAGCGTGCACTCGGCCTGCGGGCCTTCGACGTGCAGCTGATCGGTGGCATCTTCCTGCATCAGGGCAACATCGCCGAGATGAAGACGGGCGAAGGGAAAACCCTCGTCGCGACCTTCCCGGCCTACCTGAACGCGCTGGCGGGCAAGGGCGTGCATGTCGTCACCGTGAACGACTATCTCGCGCGGCGCGACGCGGAATGGATGAGCAAGGTCTACGGTGCGCTGGGTCTGACCACCGGCGTCGTCGTGCCCTTCCAGGCCGAGCCCGAGAAGAAGCAAGCCTACGCCGCCGACATCACCTATTCTACGAATAACGAGCTCGGCTTCGATTATCTGCGCGACAACATGAAGACGTCGGTCGACCAGATGATGCAGCGCGGCCATTTCTACGCGATCATCGACGAGGTCGACTCGATCCTCATCGACGAGGCGCGCACGCCGCTGATCATCTCTGGCCCGTCCGACGACCGCTCGGAGCTGTATATCACGCTCGACAAGTTCATCCCGAGCCTGACCGAGGATCATTACACCATCGACGAGAAGGCCCGCACAGCGACCTTCACCGAAGAGGGCAATGACTTCCTCGAAAACCTCCTGATGGAGGCAGGCGTTCTGCCCGAGGGGCAGTCGCTTTACGATCCGGAAAGCACGACCATCGTGCACCACGTGAACCAGGCCCTGCGCGCCCACAAGCTGTTCTTCAAGGATCAGAACTACGTCGTGCAATCGGGCGAGGTCGTGCTGATCGACGAATTCACTGGCCGCATGATGAAGGGGCGCCGCCTCTCGGAAGGCCTGCATCAGGCGATCGAAGCCAAGGAGGGCGTCGACATTCAGCCCGAGAACGTGACGCTCGCCTCGGTCACCTTCCAGAACTACTTCCGTCTCTACGAAAAGCTGGGCGGCATGACCGGCACCGCGGCCACCGAGGCCGAGGAATTCGCCGAGATCTACTCGCTGGGCGTGGTCGAGATTCCGACCAACCGTCCGATCGCGCGGAAAGACGAACATGACCGCGTCTACCGCACGGCGCAGGAGAAATACGACGCTGTCGTTGAGGCGATCAAGAAGGCCCACGAGAAGGGGCAGCCGATGCTGGTCGGCACCACCTCGATCGAGAAATCCGAGATGCTCTCGGACATGCTCAAGAAGGCCGGCATCAAGCACAACGTCCTCAACGCCCGTCAGCACGAGCAGGAAGCGACCATCGTCGCCGAGGCCGGTCGTCTGGGTGCGGTGACCATTGCGACCAACATGGCTGGCCGCGGCACTGACATTCAGCTCGGCGGTAATGTCGAGATGCGCGTTCAGGACGAACTCGCTGCGAATCCCGACGCCGATCCCGAAGAGGTCCGCAAGCGGATCGATGCGGCGACCGCCGAGGAAAAGGCGAAGGTTCTGGAAGCGGGCGGCCTGTTCGTTCTCGCGACCGAGCGCCACGAAAGCCGCCGCATCGACAACCAGCTGCGCGGCCGTTCGGGCCGTCAGGGTGACCCGGGCCGCTCGCTGTTCTTCCTGTCGCTGGAAGACGACCTGATGCGGATCTTCGGCTCCGACAAGCTCGATTCGGTCCTCTCGAAGCTGGGCATGAAAGAGGGCGAAGCGATCGTCCACCCGTGGGTGAACAAGTCGCTCGAGCGTGCGCAGGCGAAGGTCGAAGGCCGCAACTTCGACATCCGCAAGCAGCTTCTGAAATTCGATGACGTGATGAACGACCAGCGGAAAGCGGTCTTCTCGCAGCGTCGCGAAATCATGGAAACCGAAGAGGTCGGCGAGATCACCCGCGATATGCGCGTGCAAGTGATCGAAGATCTCGTGGACCGCTACATGCCGCCGAAATCCTATGCCGATCAATGGGATGTCGAAGGGATGCATCAGGCGGTGATCGAGCAGCTCAACCTCGACGTTCCGATCGCGGAATGGGCCGAGGAAGAGGGCGTCGATCAGGAGGTCGTCACCGAGCGTCTCGAAGATGCGACCGATACGCTGATGGCCGAGAAAGCCGAAGCCTTCGGTGCCGACACGATGCAGATGATCGAAAAGCAGGTCCTGCTGCAGATCATTGACGCGAAATGGCGCGAACATCTGGTTACGCTCGATCAGCTGCGCCAGACCATCGGTTTCCGCGGTTATGCGCAGCGCGATCCGCTGTCGGAATTCAAGACCGAGGGCTTCCAGCTGTTCGAGATCATGCTCGACAGCTTGCGCTCGGACGTGACCCAGCAGCTGGCCCGCATCCGCCCGCTAACCGAAGAAGAGCAGGCGCAGATGATGCAAGCGCAACAGCAGCAGCTCGCGCCCGCCGAGGTGCCGGCGGCCGAGGCTGCGCCCGAGGTCGAGGTGGTGGGAGAGCCGCTGCCGGGCTTTGACGAGACCAATCCGGCAACCTGGGGCGAGCCGTCGCGCAACGATCCCTGCCCCTGCGGCTCGGGCAAAAAGTTCAAGCATTGCCACGGGCAGCTCGTTTGACACAACTCTGACGGGAATATGGCAAAGTTGAGGCGGCTTCGGCCGCCTTTTCCATATCTTGTTGGAGTCATTGACTCTCTTGGCAGGGTGACCCCACCCAAAGCCAGCTATGGGTGCACGATTTCCCCAATCGCGCCCCAGCTTCGCCGCTTTCGGCCATTAGGAAAAAATTAAGCAGTTTTCTAAGACCGAGTTCGAGGCGGCGATGCGCACCATTCGCAAGATTTCCATGATCGGAGCGACATTCCTGCTCGCCGCCGCGACTGGTCATGTGATGCAAAGCGTGGGCCCGCGTCCGCAACTCGGTGCGTCTTTGGTCGCCAGCTCGGTCGGAAGCGAGACCTGGGAAAAGCGTGCCGCGCCGCCCCGCGAAGAGCCGAAGGTCCGGCTGATTTCGAAAACCGTGCTGCGCAATCCTCCGGTCTATCATTTTGCGGCCGATCCCGGCGTCGGGATCGTTCCGGCGACTGTGCGCACCTCTGGCGACCAGTTCAACGCGCCTCTGCCGCAACCGATGCCGCTGAAAACCGGTGCCACCGATTGCGACAACCCGGTGCTGTCGGTGAGCCCAGTCGGAGACGGCTTGACCAAGCTGGAACTGAACGCGCCGTGCCATCCCGATACGAATCTGGCGATCCGTGACGAATCGCTCTCGATCGCGGGGCAAACGGATGCGTCGGGGGTTTTCGAGGCGGTACTGCCGCTTCTCGCGCCCACGACATCGCTGCAAGTCACTGCTGACGGTGCGATGATCGCGCAGCTGGAAGCCGGAGCCTCCGGCCTTGATAAGATCAACCGGGCGATCTGGGTGACGAAAGCCGAGAGCCCTTTGCATCTCAACGCCTATGAGAACGGCGCGCAGTTCGACGACGCTGGCCACCTCGACGCGACGAAGCCGCGTTCGCCGGACACGTCGCTGGGCGGGTATATGCAAAGCTTCACCGCCGCCGATGGCAAGCGCATCGAGATCTATACTGCGCCCAAGACCCTTACAGATCTCCGGCTGCAATTGGAGGCGAGTTTTTCGCCCGAGGATTGCGGTAAATCCGTCGGCGGGCGTCTGATGCGGATGCATGGCACGGGGACTGCCGCGATGCCGATCACGCTCGATCTGCCCGCTTGCCCCTCCGATGGCGGCACGGTGGTTCTGCCGCTTGACGGGTTCGAATCTCAGGGCCTGACCGCTCAAAAATAACCCTCCGAGCGTAGGCTGATCTCGCAATCCTTGCCGAGGATCAGGTGATCATGCAGCACGATGCCGAAGAGCTTCGCTGCCTCGTCGATCTGTCGGGTCAGGACGATGTCCGCCTCTGACGGAGTGGGATCGCCAGAGGGATGATTATGGACGAGGATCAGCGCCGAGGCATTTGCCTCCAGCGCACGCTTCATCACCTCGCGCGGATAGACCGGGACGTGATCGACCGTGCCGCGGCCCTGTTCTTCATCCGCGATCAGCGCGTTTTTCCGATCCAGCAGCAGCAGGCGAAATTGCTCCGTCTCGGCATGGGACATCGCCATGTGGCAGTAATCGACAAGCGCCTGCCACGAACTGAGCACGGGGCGATGCATTACCTTCGACCGCGCGAGCCTTTGTGCTGACGCCTCGACCAGCTTCAACTCGATCACCACAGCCTCCCCGACGCCGGTCACCTGTCGCAGCCGGTTCGGCGGGGCGGAGACCACCCGCCCGAAATCGCCAAAGGTCTGGATCAGGCGGCGGGCGAGGGGCTTCACATCCTGCCGGGGAATGGCGCGAAACAGCACCAGTTCGAGCAGTTCGTAATCGGGCAGGGCCCGCGCGCCGCCTTCCATGAACCGCGTGCGCAGCCGGTGCCGGTGGTCGAGCAGATAGGAACGTTTGGACGCACGCGGCGGCGGACGGACCGCAGTCCCGCTGGCAAACAGCGGCAGCGGAGGTTCCTCCATATGATGGGGCGTCTGGTCCATGAAACAGACCATGAACGATTCGGATTGAAGAAAGCCTTAATCGCCCTCTGTCAGACCAAGAAAAAAGGCGCCCGAAGGCGCCTTTCCTATGTCTGTCACTGGGTCATGCCATCCCAGAAGCTTTTGACTTTCTTAAAGAAACTCGCACCTTCCGGGTTGTTCTCGGCTTCGATCCCCTGGAACTCCTTGAGGATTTCCTTCTGCCGTGCGGTCAGGTTCACCGGGGTTTCGACGGCCAGTTCGATGAACATGTCGCCGGACCCGCCGCCGCGCAGCGCGGGCATACCCTTGCCGCGAAGGCGCATCTGGCGGCCCGATTGGCTGCCTGCCGGGATTTTAACGCGGCTGCGGCCACCGTCTATCGTCGGCACCTCGACCTCGCCCCCAAGGGCTGCGGTCGCCATGCTGACCGGCACGCGGCAATGCAGATCGGTGCCTTCGCGTTCGAAGATCGCGTGCGGCTGGACCTCGATGAAGATGTAGAGATCGCCCGACGGACCACCACGCAGCCCCGCCTCGCCTTCGCCGGCGTGACGGATGCGGGTGCCGGTCTCGACCCCCGGAGGGATGTTGACCTGAAGCTGGCGATCGACCTCCACGCGGCCTGCGCCATGGCAGACCTTGCAAGGGTTCTTCACCACCTGACCCTGACCACCGCAGGTCGGGCAGGTCCGCTCTACCGTGAAGAAGCCGTTCTGCGCGCGCACCTTGCCCAGACCCGAACAGGTCGGACAGGTCTGCGGCTCGGAGCCGCCCTCCGCGCCGGAGCCGTTACACGCCGTACAGGCGGCCGAGCTCGGCACGTTGATCGTCTTGTGGGTGCCGCGATACGCCTCTTCGAGCGTGACGCGCATATTGTAGCGCAGGTCGGAGCCTCGCTGTGCGCGCGAACGCCCACCGCCGGGACCGCCTCTGCCGCCGCCCATGAAGTCGCCGAACAGGTCTTCGAAGACGTCGGAGAAGGCCGAGGCGAAGTCGCCCTGACCGCCCGCGCCGCCATAACCGCCGCCCGGACGCCCGCCGCCCATGCCGCCTTCGAACGCCGCATGACCGAACCGGTCGTAAGCCGCCTTCTTCTCGGCGTCCTTGAGGACGTCATAAGCCTCGTTCACTTCCTTGAACTGGGCCTCGGCATCGGGATTGTCGGAATTTCGATCGGGATGAAGCTCTTTCGCCTTCTTGCGATAGGCTTTCTTGATCTCTTCGGCCGAGGCGCCTTTGGCAGTTCCCAGAACGTCGTAATAGTCGCGTTTTGCCATTGGTTACCCCCTTGGCGGAACGCAGGCGGGCCCGCCCTTGGAAAAGGCAGGCCCGCCCGACATTCCATGCGCAATTACTTGCGCTCGTCCTCGCCCAGATCTTCGAAGTCAGCGTCGACGATATCGTCATCGACATCGCGCGGGCTGTCTTCGTCGTTGGAGCTCTCGCCCTGACCGGCTTTCTCCTGCTCGGCCTTGTAGATGGCCTCGCCGAGTTTCATCGCCGCATCCGTCAGGTTCTGGATCGCGCCTTTGATCTTGCCGGCTTCATCGGTCTTGAGGGCTTCCTCAAGCGCGTTGGCCGCGAGTTCGATCGCTTCGACGGTCGAGGCATCGACCTTGTCGCCATGCTCTTCGAGCGACTTGCGGGTCGAGTGCAGCAGCGATTCGCCCTGGTTCTTGGTTTCGACCAGTTCCTTGCGGGACTTGTCCGCGTCGGCGTTCGCCTCGGCGTCCTGAACCATTTTTTCGATCTCTTCGTCAGACAGGCCGCCGGACGCCTGGATCGTGATCTTCTGCTCCTTGCCGGTGCCCTTGTCCTTCGCCGAAACGGAGACAATACCGTTCGCGTCGATGTCGAAGGTCACTTCGATCTGCGGCATGCCGCGCGGGGCCGGCGGGATGTCCTCGAGGTTGAACATGCCGAGCATCTTGTTGTCGGCAGCCATCTCGCGCTCACCCTGGAAGACCCGGATCGTCACCGCGTTCTGGTTGTCTTCCGCGGTGGAGAACACCTGGCTCTTCTTCGTCGGGATCGTCGTGTTGCGATCGATCAGGCGGGTGAACACGCCACCCAGCGTCTCGATGCCGAGCGACAGCGGCGTCACGTCGAGTAGGACGACGTCTTTCACGTCACCTTGCAGAACGCCGGCCTGAATGGCCGCACCGAGCGCCACGACCTCATCCGGGTTCACGCCCTTATGGGGCTCCTTGCCGAAGAAGCCGGTCACTTCCTGCACGACTTTCGGCATACGGGTCATACCGCCGACGAGCACGACTTCGTCGATCTCGTCCTTGGAGACGCCGGCATCCTTCAGCGCGGCGGCGCAGGGTTTCAGCGAGGCCTTGATGAGATCGCTCACGAGGCTCTCCAGCTTCGCACGGGTCAGTTTCATGACCATGTGCAGCGGAGTGCCGTCCTTGCCCATCGAGATGAAGGGCTGGTTGATCTCGGTCTGGCTCGAGCTCGACAGTTCGATCTTCGCTTTCTCGGCAGCTTCCTTCAGACGCTGCAGCGCCATCTTGTCCTTGGTGAGGTCAACGCCATGCTCTTTTTTGAACTCGTCAGCGAGGTAGTTGACGATGCGCATGTCGAAGTCTTCACCGCCGAGGAACGTATCGCCGTTGGTCGATTTCACTTCGAAGAGACCGTCGTCGATCTCGAGGATGGTGATGTCGAAGGTACCGCCGCCGAGGTCATAGACCGCGATGGTTTTCGATTCTTTCTTGTCGAGGCCATAGGCCAGCGCAGCCGCGGTCGGCTCGTTGATGATGCGCAGCACTTCGAGACCGGCGATCTTGCCAGCGTCTTTGGTGGCCTGACGCTGGGCGTCGTTGAAGTAGGCAGGCACGGTGATGACGGCCTGCGTGACTTCTTCGCCCAGATAGCTCTCGGCGGTTTCCTTCATCTTCTGAAGGATCACGGCCGAAACCTGTGCGGGGGAATATTTCTCGCCCTTCACTTCGACCCATGCGTCGCCATTGCCGCCGTCGACGATGGAATAGGGAACGAGTTTCTTGTCCTTCTCGACTTCCGCGTCCGTGGTGCGGCGACCGATCAGGCGCTTCACGGCGAAGACGGTGTTCGAGGGGTTGGTGACCGCCTGGCGTTTCGCCGGCTGGCCGACCAGACGTTCGTCGTCAGTATAGGCGACGATCGAGGGGGTGGTGCGTGCCCCTTCGGAGTTTTCGATCACTCGGGGCTGTGCGCCATCCATGATGGCGACGCAGGAGTTCGTGGTCCCGAGGTCGATACCAATGACTTTACCCATGATGTTACCTCTCTTGGCGATATGACGGGGAACGGGTCCATTCAGGCCCCCGGCCCCTATCCCTTGGGTTTCGGTTTCATGTTCTGCTATCTGGCGGTGTGGTCCGCCATCGGCTTCGAAGCGTATATAAGGAGGGGAAAATCGGCCTGCAAGAAGGCTCCCCCGAGGAAGATTGCGAGAAAATGACAGAAAATCCGAAACACGCAATATCTCGCCCCGACCCGCAGGAGATCCGTGGCTTCCGGCATTACCCCGGCTGGCTCGGTCTCGAGGAGCAAAAGGCGCTGATCGAGACGCTGCGTAGCGTCGTCACGCAGGCACCGCTTTTCTCGCCGATGACCCCTTACGGCAAGCCGATGTCGGTGCGCATGACCTCGGCCGGGCGCTTCGGCTGGATCTCCGACCGACGGGGCTACCGATATTCCGAGACTCATCCCGACGGGCAGCCGTGGCCCGCGATTCCGCAACCGATCCTCGATATCTGGGAGGCGGTCTCGGGCACGAGTCGCGCCCCCGAATGCTGCCTCATCAACTTCTACGGCGAAGGTGCGAAGATGGGGATGCATCAGGATCGCGACGAGCAGGATTTCGACCAGCCCGTCGTCTCGGTCTCGCTGGGCGATGACGGGCTGTTCCGCATCGGCAACCGTACCCGCGGCGGAAAGACCGAAAGCATCTGGCTGCGTTCGGGTGACGTGATGGTGATGGGGGGCGAGGCGCGGCTCCTTTATCATGGAATCGATCGCGTGAAGCCCGGCACCTCGCCGCTGATGCCGAAGGGCGGGCGGATCAACCTGACGATGCGCGTCGTGACCTGAGGCCTGTGCGGGCTGCGCCGGCGGGAGCCTCCGGCGGGGATATTTTCATCAAGAGGAAGGGGCGCGTCAGAAAGAGCCGCGCGGCAACGGCGTCATGCCCGTGTTATAGGGCGTCCAGTCCTCGACATCCGGGTAGTATTTCCGCCGCCACGCCCGCACGCGCGGGTTCATCCGGCGGCGCCAGAGCGGCGGGACCATCGCGAGCGCCGTCATACCGGGATAGCCGAAGGGCAGCTGCGGGGCTTCCTCGGCATCGTAGGTCTGCAGCAGCGGGAAGCGGCGATCGGGTTTGTAATGGTGATCTGAGTGGCGCTGCAGGTTGATCAGCAGCCAGTTCGAGGCCGTGTGATCGGCGTTCCAGCTATGGCGCGGGAGGACATGTTCGTAACGCCCCTCGCCCTTGTATTGCCGGGTCAGGCCGTAATGCTCGACATAGTTGGTCAGCTCCAGTTGCCAGACCGCGAAGAGGGCTTGCAGCAGGAACAGGCCGAGCCCCATCCATCCGCCGAGCAGCGCCGCCACGACCAGCGCCAGCACCTGCAATGCGCCGTAGCGCCAGAACGGGTTGGAGCGGTGCCAGACAGGGCGGCCCGCGCGGCGCAGCTTCAGCTTCTCGGCTCTCCAGGCGGAGCGGGGGCACTCGAAAATCACCCGCCAGAAGAAGCGGTGAAACCCTTCGTTGTAGCGTGCCGAGACCGCATCGCGCGGCGTGCCGACCCAGAGGTGATGGACCAGCAGATGCTCGGTCCGGAAATGGGAATAAAGGACTGTGGCCAGCAGCAGGTCGCCCAGCCAGCGTTCCAGCCTGGACTTCTGGTGCAGCAATTCGTGCGCGTAGACTATGCCGATCGTGCCCGAGATCACGCCCACGCCGAACATCAGGGCGACGATCTCGAAGCCGTTCAGGTGATCGGTATGCGTCACCCACCAGATCGTGCCGAAGATCACTGCCGCCTGAATCGGGAACCAGATCAACGTGATTGCGCGATACCAGAACAGGTCGTCCTCGGGCGTTTCCGTGTCGGGCTGGTCCTCGTTATGCCCCAGCAGCTGGTCGAGCACCGTCGTCAGCCACCACGCATAGGCGGGCAGCAGGATCAGGGTCCAGCCGCCGACCCACGCCTCGATCCCCGCCAGCGGCACGGTGCCGAGCGATAGCCAGAAGGGCAGGGCGTGCGAGGGGCGGCGGATTTCGTCGCGGCTGGACATCGGGGCCTCGTGAGCGATGCGGGCGCGGTCATACTAGCCGAACGCTAACCCGATACAATCATTCAGCTTGCGACCCATCGGCGCTCTGCGCGGCATCCCAGACCTTGCGCATCAGGGTGGGCAGATCGCCCGGGCGGAAATCTGTCCGCGAGGTCATGGACTCGGTCTCCTTGCGGGCGACATGGACCTGAAGGATCAGATGGAAATGGGTGAAGGTGTGGCGCACCTCGACGGGGGAGAGAATCCAGTCGGCCTGCACCGGCGGGGCGGGTGTCGGCGCGTCGGACCAGTCCGAGCCGGGAAAGCCCAGCGTGCCGCCCAGAAGTCCCTTGTCCGGGCGACGTTCCAGCAGCACGTCGCCTTCAGCGTTCATCACCACATAGGCAAAGCCGCGACGGGTCGGCTTTTCTTTTTTTGGGGCTTTGCGCGGCAGCGTCTCGGCAATACCGGCGGCCCGCGCGGTGCAACTGTCGATCAGCGGGCAGATGCCACAGGCCGGGTTGCGCGGCGTGCAGATCGTCGCGCCCAGATCCATCATCGCCTGAGCGAAATCTCCGGGTCGGTCATCGGGCGTGATCTGCGCGGTCAGGTCGGTCAGTTCCGCTTTCGCGCCGGGAAGGGGCGTGTCGACGGAGAAGAGGCGCGAAACCACGCGCTCCACATTGCCGTCGACCACGGCGACGGGCTCGTCATAGGCGATTGCGGCGATGGCTGCGGAGGTATAGGGGCCGATGCCGGGCAGCTTTTGCAGTTCCGCCGCGCTCTCGGGGAAGCGACCGTCCATCTCATCCGCCACGACACGCGCGCATTTCAGCAGGTTGCGGGCGCGGGCGTAATAGCCGAGCCCCGCCCATTCTGCCATCACGTCGCCGTCTTCGGCCGCCGCCAATTCACCTACATCGGGCCAGCGCTCGGTGAAGCGGCGGAAATAGTCGCGCACGGCGGCGACCGTGGTCTGCTGCAGCATCACCTCGGAGAGCCAGACGCGGTAGGGGTCGGGTCGCTCGCCCTCTGCCCGATCCGCAGGCGATACGCGCCACGGCATGACGCGGGCATGGGTGTCGTACCAGTTGAGCAGGGTTTCGCCGATTGCCCCTTTACCGTCACGCAATGTTTATGCTCCCCTCTTGCCGACCGGTTGGCCCGGCCCGATGTGCTGCCTAGAATGGGATGGATCAAGAGGAACCGCCCCGAATGAGTAAAAGCGACCCGCAAAAGACGCCGGATCGGCGGATGCGTGGCTTTGAAGCCGCGGGCGGGCTGCTGCGCAACCGGATCCGAGCCGCGGGCGAAGCGCGGGGTTTCGCGGTGTCGCGTCTGCTGACCCATTGGGCCGAAGTCGTGGGTCCTGAGACGGCCGCGCAATGCCGCCCGGTGAAGATCGGCTACACGAAAGGCGGCTTCGGGGCGACCCTTACCCTGCTGACCACCGGAGCGGCGGCGCCGATGCTGCAGATGCAGCTGCCGCAAATCCGTGACAAGGTGAATGCCTGCTACGGCTATAACGCGATCTCGCGTATCTCGCTGACGCAGACGGCGCCGACCGGCTTTGCCGATGGTCAGGCGCAATTCGCACCGAAACCGAAACCTGAACCCAAGGCGCCCGATCCCCGTATCATCGAAGAAGCGAAGGCGCGCGTTGCGGAATGTAGCGATGCCGGTCTGAAATCGGCGCTGGAAGAACTGGCAAGAAACGTTCTATCGAAGTCCGCAGAGCGGGCTGGACAGAAGAAAGGCAGATAAATGAGCAAAACTCTTTCGATCCTCGGCGGCGCGGCCGTTATGGGCCTCCTCGCTACGGGCGGCTGGTACGCCAGCCAGCATAGCGAAGCGAGCCTGATCACTGCGGCGCAAGCGCAGGAAGCCACGGCGAGCAAAGATGTCGAGACTCTGCCCGACGTGGTTCTCGGTCAGGAAGATGCGCCGGTCACGGTGATCGAATACGCCTCCTTCACCTGCCCGCACTGTGCGGAATGGCACAAGGTCGAGTATCCGCAACTGAAGAAGAACTACATCGATACCGGCAAGGTGAAGTTCATCCAGCGCGAAGTCTATTTCGACAAGTTCGGCGTCTGGGCGGGTCTGATCGCGCAGTGCGGCGGCGACCCGAAATATTACGCGATCTCGGACATGATCTATAACAAGCAGAAGGAGTGGATCGGCGACGGCAAGCCGCAGACCATCGCGGACAATCTGCGCAAGATCGGCCTGCAGGCCGGGCTGAGCAACGATCAGGTCACCGCCTGCATGAACGACGAGAAGCGCGCCGAGAAGATGGTCGCGACCTTCCAGAAGAACGCGGGCGACGACAAGATCGACGCGACGCCGACCTTCATCATCGATGGCGAGAAGCATTCCAACATGGCTTGGGACGACTTCAAGAAGATTCTCGACGGCGAGCTGGCGAAGCAAGCCAACTGAGCTTTTGTACAGATCAAGCGAAGGCCGGTCCCGCGGGGCCGGCCTTTCTCATATCCCGAGTTGGTCGAGCGCGGCGTCGAGCTCTGCGGAGTTGTCGATCGCAAGCCGCACGGGCAGCGCGAGAACCTTCGGACGGAAGCTGTCGGGCAGGCGCACCGCATCCTTCTCGGTCGTGACCATCTGCGCGCCGAGCATGTCGGCCTCCGTCTCGATCCGCTGCAAGAGGCGCGTCGTGAAAGGCTGGTGATCTTCCAGCGCCTCGCCGCGCAGCAGGTTAGCCCCGAGACCGCGCAGCGTGGCGAAGAATTTCTCGGGATGGCCGATGCCCGCGAAGGCGAGGACGGGAAGCCCTTCCCAATCCATGCCCGTCTGCAGCGGCGCGAGTTGGCCCGTCAGGTGCGGTTTAGAAATTCTGGAACCCCAGAAATTCGTGAAATCGGCCTGTGCGGTCTCCGGTCCGATAGACAGCAGGAAGTCCGCGCGGGCCATCCCAGCCTCGATCGGTTCGCGCAGCGGTCCGGCGGGCAGACACCGCCCGTTGCCGAAACCCTTATGGGCGTCGACCACCACGATGGAGAGGTCTTTCTCCAGCGTGGGGTTCTGATGGGCGTCGTCCAGAACGATCACCTGTGCCCCGGCGGCGACCGCGGCGCTCGCCCCGGCAGCGCGGTCTCGCGCGACCCAGACCGGTGCGAAGGCGGAAAGCAGCAACGGCTCGTCCCCGGTCTCTTCGGCGCGGTGGCTGCGCTCGTCGACCCGCACCGGCCCTTCGAGCGATCCGCCATAGCCGCGTGTGACTACATGCGCCGTCACACCGCGTGCCGCCAGCCGCTGCACCAGCCAGATCACCGTCGGCGTCTTGCCCGTCCCGCCCGCGTTGATATTGCCGACCGAGATCACCGGCACGTCGAGCCTCAGACCCGGCTGCGCCACGCGCCGCTTCGTCATCGCTGCGTAGATTGCCCCAAGCGGAGACAGCAGCCGCGCCCGCAGGCCTGGCGCATCGGGGGCGTTGAACCAGAAACCGGGCGCGCCCATCACGCCACCCTTGCGGGCTGAGTACCCGACAGGATCTCGGCAAGATCGCGGGCGATGGTCTCCACCGCACCGGCCCCGCCAGACGTCACGGCCCAGGCGTTATGGGCGAGTTGGGCGGAGCGTTCGGGCGCGATCAGGTCGGCCACCACTTCGGGCAGATCCTCCGGCACCACGACGCCGCGACAGGCTTTCGCGGCCTCGAGCCGCAGGTAATCCTCGCGGAAAGGCGCAAGTTTCGGGCCATGCAGGATCGCCGAGCCAAGTGCCGCCGCCTCGACCGGTGAGCGCGGCGACTGTGCGGTCCCCGACAAAGTGCCGCCCATGTAGCTAAGCGCGGCGAGCCGATACCACAGCCCGTATTCCTGCGCGTCGTCCGCGATGAAAATCTCGGTCGTCAGTTCCGGCTCGCCCTCGAGAGAGCGGCGCGCGACCGACCAGCCCTCGGCGGTCAGTTGCGCGGCAAGGGTTTCGCCTTGGGATTCATCATCCGGCACGAGCAGAAGCAGCAGCCGATGCGCGTGGCGCTGAGCGTAGCGATGCGCCGCCGTCACCGGGCCGACTTCGGCCTCGGGCACGGCTGCGGCCAGCCAGACCGGACGCGCGCCCATCGACTCGGCCATCGAGGCGCGCTCGGCCTCGGACCCGTGAAGCGGCTGCGGTGGCTCGCCGAGCGCGCCATCATTGACCACGATTACCGGGCCGCTCAATCGGTCGTCCACCCGTTCTAGGCTCGCCTCGTCTCGCAGGTAAATGCGGTCGATTCGGCC
This sequence comes from Thioclava sp. F42-5, assembly GCF_002213195.1. Lineage (NCBI taxonomy): Bacteria > Pseudomonadati > Pseudomonadota > Alphaproteobacteria > Rhodobacterales > Paracoccaceae > Thioclava > Thioclava sp. F42-5. The sequence continues at coordinate 162,317 of NZ_NBNZ01000005.1, read as the reverse complement.
CAGCAGCGCCAGCGAGACATCGTCGAGCCGCAGCCCGTCCTGCCCGCCGAATTTCGCGTCGGCCAGCACGCTGGCGATACCGCGGGTTTGCGTCTCCGCGATCAGGGCGGCGGGCAGCGTTTCGTCCATGATGAGCACGAGATCGGGGCGCCACGCATCCAGCACGAGACGGACGGAGGCCGGGCGATCCTCGGGGGCGGCGCGCAGGAAAACCTGATCGGGCAGCCCATCCGGCGCGCTCTCCGAGCCGCGCACCGTCATCGCGATGCGGATATCGGGCATCCGCGCCGCGACCCTGCGCGCGACCAGCCCGGCGGCCTCCGCGCATGTCCCCGCAGCCCAGATCCACAGTAGCGGGGCGTCGGCGCGATCTTCCCCCTGACCGGCCTCGACCGCGGCTTTCGCCTTGGGTCCCGCAGGACGCAGGGCCGAGAGCCGCAGTCTGAGCCAGAGAGGAAGAGAGCCCGCCATGCCAGCCTTAGCTGCCGAGCTCTTCGGTGGTCGAAACCTCGAGCTCTTCGTCGCGCAGGCGATGCAGGTGCGCGATGAAGTAGCGGGTGTGGGCGTCGTCGACGGTACGCTGCGCCTCGGCCTTCCACGCGGCATAGGCGGAAGCGTAGTTCGGATACATCCCGACGATATGGATATCGTCGACATTCTTGAATTCGGTGCGGCTCGGGGTCACCAGCTCGCCGCCGAAGACGAGGTGAAGACGTTGCGGGGTCTTTTTGGCCATGTGAACTCCTGTCGGCTTTTCTGCGGCGCAGAGATTACGCTTTGCCCTCACCCTTCACAAGGAGAGGGCCGGGGCCGCACGTAGCCGTTACCGCGCCAGTCCCAGAGACTCCAGATATTCCGCGCCTTTTCTCACCCCAATCTCGTCATTCACTTCGAGGATCAGGCGAGGCATCTTGGGCAGCTTGCCAAGCGCCTTGAACACCGAATGCCACGCGATCGTGCCCTCGCCCGGGTGCCAGTGGCGGTCGCCATAGCCGTCGATATCCTGCAGGTGGACATGCTCCAGCGCCGCGCCCGCCGCATGGACGAACACATCGACCGGCGGCGCGCCGCAGCGGCGATGCATGAACTGCGCATGGCCCGTATCGAGCGAAACCTTCACCGCTTCGCTCTTCATCTTCGCGGCCAGTTCGACGCGAAGGTTCGGCGTGATGTCCTCGCAATTCTCGATGACCAGCGTCACGCCCAGTTCCTCTGCCCTTTCGATCACCGGGGTGAGGACATAGCGCACGCGTTCGACCTGAATGAACGCGTTCGCGGGGTTCTGCTCCAGATCGGCCTCCTTCCAGAGGGTGTAGGGCGAGTGAATCACCATCTGATCGCCGCCCAGTTCCGCCGTGATCTCCAGCACACGCAGCATCCGGTCGCGAATGATCTCGATGATCTCCGGGTCGGCGCAGTCGATGTTGAAGGAGGTGAACGGCCCATGCAGCCCCAGCCGTCCGGTATAGCCGTCGAGCAGGTCTTTCGCGCGTGCCACCATCTTGCGCAGGTCCGCATCCGTCGCGTTCGGCCAGCAGAAGCTCTGCAATTCCAGATCGCGCTGATCGGCGACGATCCAGTCGCGATGATGCGCGAGCATATCGAGGCTCAGCGCAGCGCCGAGCAGCGGTAATTCCTTGGCCATGGGGTCCTCCTCCGGATCGGATGCTCGCGCAAGCCGCGGGGCTTTTCAATCCCGTGAGCGCGCTATATCGGAACGTCATGAAACGCAGCCTGCCCGAGTTTTACGAGTCCATGGTGGAGAACGGGGACCTCAACCCCGATCCCGCCCAACGCGCCATCCTGCCCGAACTGGAGCGCGTGCGCCGCGCGCTGGAAAATGCCCCCGCCGCCGAGCCGGTGAAACGCGGCTTCTTCAAGCGCAAGATCAAGCCGGTCGAAGGCGTGCGCGGCCTCTATATCTGGGGCGGTGTCGGGCGCGGGAAATCCATGCTGATGGACCTGTTCTTCGGCCAGACCGACGTGCCGAAACGCCGGGTGCATTTCCACGCCTTCATGCAGGAAGTCCAAGGCAAGCTCGACGATGCGCGCCGCGCCAATACCGTGGATGCGATGCGCCCCGTGGCCGAAGCGGTGGCGGGCTCGCTGCGGCTGCTGTGCTTCGACGAGATGCAGATCACCGATATCGCCGACGCGATGATCGTGGGGCGTCTGTTCGAGGCTCTGTTCGAGCGTGGCGTGACTATCGTTACCACCTCGAACCGCGTGCCCGAGGACCTCTACAAGAACGGACTCAACCGGCAGCTATTCCTGCCCTTCATCGGGCTGATCCGCGAGAAGCTCGACGTCTACGAGTTGGCCTCCGAAAACGACTATCGTCAGAACCGTCTGGCCGGGCAGCAGGTCTATTTCACACCGGCGGGCCGCGAGGCGCGCGCGAAGATGGATGCGCTTTGGGACGAGCTGACCGGGGGCGATCATCACGGCAAGCTCGATATCCCGGTGAAGGGACGCACGGTCGAAATCCCGCATTTCCACAACGGGGTCGGTCGTGCGAGCTTCTGGGATCTCTGCGCGCAGCCGCTGGGTCCTGCGGATTACCTCGCCATCGCGGATGCGGTGAAGGTGCTGTTGCTCGATGATATCCCGCTGCTCTCGGCCTCCAACTTCAACGAGGCGAAGCGCTTCGTCACGCTGATCGACGCGCTCTACGAGGCCAAGGTCCGGCTGATCTGTTCGGCCGCGGACGAGCCCGAGCGGCTTTACGTCGAAGGCGAAGGCACGTTCGAATTCGAGCGCACCGCCAGCCGCCTGCGCGAGATGCAGGCAGACGGCTGGGCGGCGGAGGCTTAAGCCAGCATCTCCGCCAGAAGCGGGCGCACCTTGGTGCCGTAAAGCTCGATCGTCTTGCGCAGATGCGCGGGGTTCTGCGGCCCGCCGCTGTATTTCAGCGTGAATCGCGACAGACCCAAGGCTTTCACCGTCCGCGCGATCTTGCGCGCCACGGTTTCCGGGCTGCCGACGTAGAGCGAGCCATGCTCGATCTCCGACAGGTAGGCCTCGCGCCGGAATGGCGGCCAACCGCGCGAGCGCCCGATCATGTCATGCATCCGCGCGTAGCCTTCGTAGAACTCTTCCTGCGCGATCTCGTCGGTCTCGGCGATATGGCCGGGAGAGTGGACACCGATCTTGCCGGGCTTGGTGCCCAGCTGCTCATGCGCGCGGTGATAGAGGTCGACATGCGGTTTGAACCGGGTCGAATCCCCGCCGATGATCGCCAGCATCAGATCCATCTGCATCGCGGCGGTCTCGACCACCGATTGCGGCGAGCCACCGACCCCGCGCCAGATCTGCAGCGGCGTCTCGGGGCGCGGATAGACTGTGACGTTCTTCAGCGGCGGGCGCATCTGCGCATCGAAGCTGACCTTCTCCTGCGTCGCAAGCAGATGCAGGATCTGCGACTTCTCGGTGAACAGCGCCTCGTAATCGTTCAGGTCGAGCCCGAAGAGCGGGAAGCTCTCGGTAAAGGAGCCGCGCCCGATGGTGATCTCGGCCCGCCCCGGCGCCAGCGCGTTCAGAGTGGCGAAGCGCTGGAACACGCGGATCGGATCGTCCGAGGACAGCACCGTCACGGAGGTGCCCGCCTTGATCTTTTCGGTGCGCGCGAGGATCGCAGAGAGGATCGGCTCGGTCGAGGAGATTGCGAAATCGGGGCGGTGATGTTCGCCCAGACCGATGTAATCGAGCCCGACCTGATCGGCGAGCTCGCCTTCGGCCAGCGTGTCGCGGATCACCTCGGCATGGCTGCGCAGCAGGCCGTCCTCGCCGCGCGTCACATCGCCGAACGTGTCGATCCCAAGCTCAAGCTGCATGGTGGTCTCCTTTCCTGTTCACGCGAAGATAGGGGCGCGGGCGCAGGTGAGCCACCGGCATACTCGCACAGAGCTCGTGCAAGGCCGCAGCTTCAGCCGTTCTCGCGCAGCACCCGGCCCGCGAGATAGAGCGAGCCGCAGATCAGGATGCGGGCATGCGGATGGATCGCGACGATCCCCGCGATGGCCGAGCCGACCGAGGCCGCCGGGCGTGCCTCGATGCCGACCGCGCGCGCCGCTTCGGCGGTGTCTTCCGCCGAGAGGGTGTTCGCCTCGCCAGGGATGGACACGGCTAGAAGGCTCGCTGCGTGAGGGGCCAGGGGACGCAGATACCCGGTCACGTCCTTGGTATTCAGCATGCCGCAGATCAGGTGGGTCGGGCGCTGCGGCAGCGTGCCCAGCGTCTTCGCGATCATGTCGCCCGCCGCCGGGTTATGCCCGCCATCGAGCCAGACCTCGGCCTCGGGCGCGCCGTCGACCAACGGTCCGTGGCGCAGCCGTTGCATCCGCGCGGGCCATTCGGCCTTCGTCACGGCCGCCTCGCAGGCGGCTTCGTCAAAGCCCAGGTGCCGCAGCGCCGCGAGCGCTGCCCCGGCATTCGCGATCTGATGCGGGCCGGGCAGGTTCGGCAGCGGCAGATCGAGCAAGCCGTTCTCGTCCTGGAAGATCAACCGGTCGCGCTCTTCCCAGACCTGCCAATGCTGGCCATGCACCAGAAGCGGCGCGCCGAGCTTTTCCGCCCGCGCCTCGATCACGTCGAGCGCCCCCTCCTGCTGGGGACCGACCACGCAGGCCACGCCGCGCTTGAGGATCCCGGCCTTCTCGCCCGCGATCTCGGCCAGCGTCTCGCCAAGGAATTGCTGATGGTCGATCGAAACCGGCGTGATGATGCTCAGCGCGGGTTTGTCGATCACATTGGTCGCGTCGAGCCGCCCGCCGAGACCCACTTCCAGCAGCGTGTAGTCCGCAGGCGTCCGGGCAAAGGCCAGAAGCGCCGCCGCCGTCGTCACCTCGAAGAAGGTGATCGGCTTGCCGCCATTCGCCGCCTCGACCTCATCGAGAAGCGCGGCGAGATCGTCCTCTGAGATCAGCGCTCCGGCGATCCGGATACGTTCGTGGAAGCGCGCAAGATGCGGCGAGGTATAGGCGTGGACGCGCTTGCCCGCAGCCTCCAGCCCGGCCCGGATCATCGCCTGGGTCGAGCCCTTGCCATTGGTGCCCGCGATATGGATCACCGGCGGCAGGTCGCGCTCGGGATGGTCGAGATCCTCAAGCAGCCGCTCCATCCGGTCGAGAGACAGGTCGATGACCTTGGGATGCAGCGCCATCAGGCGGTCGAGAATGTCATCGGAGCTTTGCGTCATTGGCCCCTCCGGCCTCAGATGGCGGACCGGGGAGGGGGCGCTGCCCCCGCGGCTGGCGCCGCCCCCCGGGATATTTCAGCCAATACGAAGATCAGGTCTTGGGCTTCGCCTCGGCCTCGGGAGCCGCCTCGGCGACCGCTACCTCGGGGGCCTTCTCCGGCGCGGGCAGATCGCCCTTCACCGCAGGCGGCAGGTTCATCAGCATGCGCAGGATGGTGATCAGTTCGTCGCGCATCTTCATGCGATGCGTCACGCGGTCGAGCATCCCGTGATCGAGCAGATATTCGGCGCGCTGGAAGCCTTCGGGCAGCTTTTCGCGGATCGTCTGTTCGATCACGCGAGGGCCCGCGAAGCAGATCAGCGCATTGGGTTCGGCGATATGCACGTCGCCCAGCATTGCGTAGGAGGCGGTCACGCCGCCGGTCGTCGGATGGGTCAGAACGACGATATAGGGAAGGCCCGCTTCCTTGAGCATCTGCACGGCGACAGTGGTGCGCGGCATCTGCATCAGCGACAGGATACCTTCCTGCATCCGCGCGCCGCCAGCCGCCGAGAACAGCACCAGTGGACGCTTGAGCTTCACCGCACGCTCGGCCGCCGCGATGATCGCGTTGCCGACATACATGCCCATCGAGCCGCCCATGAAGGTGAAGTCTTGCGCGGCCGCGACGATCGGCGTGCGCCCGATCTCGCCCTCGGCCACCAGCATCGCCTCTTTCTCGCCGGTCGATTTCTGTGCCGCCTTCATCCGGTCCGGATAGCGTTTCTGATCCTTGAAATGCAGCGGATCGGCGATCGGTTCGGGCACTTTCACTTCGGAGAAGATGCCACCGTCGAACAGCGCCTCGAAGCGCACGCGGGGCGTAATCGCGAGGTGATGGTCGCAATTGGTGCAGACGTTCAGATTGTCCGACAGCTCCCGGTGGAACAGCATCGTCCCGCATTCGGGACATTTCGTCCAAAGGTTCTCGGGCACTTCGCGGCGCGAAAACAGCGAGTTAATCCGAGGACGGACGTAATTGGTGATCCAGTTCATCGTAAGAGCCTCTCGCTGGGGCGGGTCGGTTTGGCTTGAAATACGCCGCCCCTGCGTGAATTGCAATCAGACGCGCAGGGTGAGGCGGATCAACAGCCACGCGATCAACAGGTGCAGCATGTCGAGAACGAGCCACGGCAAGAGGTCCCACAAGTCGCGCGTATTGATCACGATCGTGTAGAGCGCCAGCCCGTCGAGCTGACCGTAGAAGCCCACAAGGAAAAGCGAGCCGAAGTTATTGGCGAAATGCAGCGCGAGGGCGGCCCCGAGATTGCCGGTGCGCGCGGTCAGGTCGCTCGCGAGGCAGCCGAAGCCGAAGGCCCAGAGCGCGGGCCAGAACGCGTTGCTGCCATAAGTGCCGGGCGAATAGTGCAGCGCCCCGAAGAGCGCCGAGGGCAGGACCATCCAGACTAGGGGGCTGCGCCAGCGCGCTGCGAGCTGCTGTAGCAGGTAGCCGCGAAACAGGACCTCTTCGGTGGCGATCTGGACGAACAGAAGCGGCAGTGCGATCGGCGCCCAGCCCAGCACGTTCATCAGCGAATTGGAGCGGGCCGTGGATTCGCTGAGCTGGGTGAGCGCGAAAGAGAAAAAAGCAAAGAGCAACAGCGTCGGCAGCACCTTCGCAAATGTCGAGAGGCTCTGCTTTCCGAACAACGTCGCCGCCGCGCGGTGGTGCAAGTGGCGGCTGACGAGGAAGGTCGCGATCAGAAGCGGCGCGAAGGTTGCAAGCAGGATGGCGAGGCCGCGCGGGGTCGAACCATGGGCGATTTCCTGAAACAGCCTGAGCATCGAAAAATCGTCGAGCATCGAGGAGAAGAACAGGATCATCGCCCAGCCGCTGAGCAGGTAGAAGGCGACGATCACGCCCAGCCCAAGCATCCCGCGCCAGATCTGGGTATAGGGTTTCGCAGGGGCCGCAAAAGCGTCGAGCGGCGCATATCGGTGGGTCCGCGCGATCACGACGCGGCCTTCGCGGAGGGGGGGACGGTTTCGGAGCGCGAGTGGGTCATCTGGGTCTTCCGCAAGGCTATGGGTCGGTGATAGCGGCTGCGGCCCCGTTGAGGCAACGGCTTTACTTTTCGCGGCGCGGGCAGGACAAGAGGCGGCTGTCTTCTGACCGGGGTGCAAATGTTTGAACTTCCTCTCGATCTGGTGGTGATGCTGATCGGCGCGGCTTTCGCGGCGGGGGTGGTCGATTCCATCGCGGGCGGGGGCGGGCTGATCACGGTGCCGGCGCTTTTGCTGGCGGGCGTGCCGCCGGTGCAGTCGCTCGCGACGAACAAGATTCAGGGCACGTTCGGCGCGGCGACGGCGGCGATCTCCTACGCGGCTTCGGGCCATGTGGTGCTGCGAAAACAGTTACTGGCCTCCGTGATCGGGTTCCTCGGAGGGCTCGCGGGGGCGCTTCTCGTGTCGCGCATCCCGACCGACAAGATCGAGATCGCCCTGCCGTTCATCCTCGTCGCAATCGCCGCGTTTTTCGCTTTGCGGCCTGGTTTGGACGACACGGATCGGGTGCAGCGTATTCGGCCCGGCCTGTTCACCGCCGCCTTCGTGCCGGTGATCGGCTTTTACGACGGTCTGATCGGGCCGGGGACGGGCTCGTTCTTCATGATCGGTTTCGTGACGCTGGCGGGTTACGGCGTGCTCAAGGCGACGGCACATACGAAACTGCTGAACTTCTCGTCGAATATCGGGGGGCTGACGGGGTTCCTGCTGGTCGGCTCGCCGCTCTGGGTGCTCGGCATCGCGATGGGGCTGGCGCAGATCGCCGGGGCGCGGCTAGGCTCGCGGCTTGCGATGCGGGTGGGCGCGCGGCTGATCAAGCCGCTGCTGGTGACGACCTCGACGTTGCTGGCCGCGAAGCTGCTTTGGGACCTGATGTAGACCCTATCCCGGCACCTGCGACAGGATCGTGCGCAGCCGCGCGAAACTACCCGCGATGCCGTCGGGGGCGGGTTCGGCAACGAAGGCGTCCAGCTCGGGCCAGACCTTGATCGCCGCGTCGATGCGTGTGTCCGAGCCTTCCGCATATAGGCCCGCCTGAACCATCATCTCGGCCCGGTCATAGGCGCCGAGCAGGCTGCGCGCCTTGCCGATCAGCCGGTTTTCCTCGGGATCCGCCGCGTCGGGCAGCGAGCGCGAGACCGAACGCAGCAAATTGATCGCCGGGAAGCGCCCACGCTCCGCAATCTCGCGCTCCAGCACGACATGCCCGTCGAGCACACCGCGCAGGATATCGGCGATCGGCTCGTCCATATCGGAACCGGCCACGAGGACCGAGAAGACACCGGTGATGTCGCCCTGACCCTCGGCGCCGGGGCCCGCGCGCTCGCCCAAGGCCATGATCTGATAGGAGGTCGAGGGCGGATAGCCGCGCAGCGATGCGGGCTCGCCCCCGGCCAAAGCGACCTCACGATGGGCTTCCGCAAAGCGCGTGATCGAGTCGGCGAGGAAAAGCACGTGCTGGCCCGCATCGCGGAAATGCTCGGCCACGGCCATCGCGGCCCAGGCGCAGCGACGGCGCACCAGCGGCGATTGATCCGAGGTTGCGGCGACGATCACCGCGCGGGCCATCCCCTCCGGGCCAAGGGTCTTTTCGACGAATTCCCGCAATTCCCGGCCGCGTTCGCCGATCAGCGCGATGACGACGATATCGGCAGACACCCCGCGCGCGAAACTCGCCAATAGCGAGGATTTTCCGACGCCCGATCCCGCGAAAAGGCCGACCCTTTGGCCTTGGACCAATGGCAGCATCGTGTCGAAAGCGGCGAGTGACGTCTCCAACCGGCCGCCCAACCGCTTGCGCTGGGCGGCAGGCGGAGGGCTTGCGCGCAATTCGCGCTCGCGCGCGCCGTGGATCAGCGGTTGCCCGTCGAGCGGCTTTCCGAACGGGTCGATGATGCGCCCGACCCAGCTGTCATGCGGAGCGATCCCGCCCTGACCGAGCAGCTCCACCTCGTCGTCGATCGCCACGCCATCGGCGGCTCCGTCTGGCAGCACGGTGACCGCCCCGCGCGTCAGCGACAGAACTTCCGCGCCGATCTCGCGCCCGCTTTGGCAGCGAATCGTCGCGCGGTCGCCTAGGGCCGCCGAACGGTCGAGACCACTGACCTCGATCATCCCGCGCCGCACCTCGCGCACGCGCCCGACGGCGTGGGCGCTGGCGATAGCGCGCATTTCGGCGTGCAACAGGTCGAATCCCGCAAATGCCATTCTGGCCTCCGATGTTCTCGAAAGGTTTTCTAAACGATTCGCTCTTAAAGCTTGGTTGATAGCTCGGAGGAGAAGCCCCGATGTTCGAGAAGATTGAGATCATGAAAATGGCCAGTGCGATGGCCCGACACGCAGCAGCCCGCCAGAACGCGGTTGCGGAAAATATCGCCAATGCGGACACGCCCGGCTACGCGGCGCGGGATCTGCCGCCTTTCGAAGACCTCTATCGTAGCGAGGTCGGCGGCGACCTGCGCGCGACGCGGCCCGGCCATATCGGCGCCGCGTCGACGATCACGACCGGACCGGAACCGCTCGCCTCCCCCGGGGTGACCTCGCCCGATGGCAATGCCGTTTCGCTGGAAGAGGAGATGGTCCGCTCGGTCGAGGTGAAGCGCGAGCATGACCTGTCGCTCGCGATCTACCGCTCCTCACTCAACATCTTGCGCAGTTCGCTTGGGAGGGGATGAGGATGACCGATTTCACTCAATCCATGGCGCTCTCCGCCTCGGGCATGAAAGCGCAGGCGATGCGGCTTCGGCACAGTTCCGAAAATATCGCGAATGCCGACACCCCCGGCTATCGCCGCAAGATGGCGGCCTTCGAGGAGGTCGTCGAGGCGGGCGGACGAACCGGGGAGGTTGCGCTCGGCCCGGTCCGGCTCGACCGTACGGAACTCACACGTATTTACGATCCTGGCCATCCGATGGCCGACGAGAACGGCTACTACGACGGCTCGAATGTCGATCTGGTGGTCGAAATCGCTGACGCGCGCGAAGCGCAGCGCAGCTACGAGGCGAATTTGCGCATGTTCGATCAGGCCCGGCAAATGTCGGTCTCCCTGCTCGAACTGCTTCGCCGCTAAGGACCGAGGAGATCTAGAATGGATTTGAACACCTCCCTTGCAACGCAAAGCTACGCCCAGGCCCGGGCCGCTGTCCCGCCGAAAACGGGTGGTTCCGGGCCGGGCCCCCTTTTCGAACAGGCGGCGAGTTCTTTCGTCGATGCGGTAAAGGCAGGCGAAGACGCCGCCAAATCTGCAATGACGGGCAAGGCCGATCCGCACGCGCTGGTGCAGGCCCTCGCGCAGAGTGAACTCGCGATCGAGACCGCGGTGACCGTCCGCAACAAGGTCGTCGAGGCCTATCAGGAAATTCTCAGGATGCCGGTGTGATGCAGGACGCGATTTTCTTCGACACGCTCCGGCAGGGCCTGTGGATCGCCGTGCTGATCGCGGCGCCGCTGCTGTCGGTCGCCCTTGTCGCCGGGGTGACGATCGGCCTCTTTCAAGCGTTGACCTCGGTGCAGGAAATGACGCTGACATTCGTGCCGAAAGTGGGCGCGATGCTCGTCGTGTTCTGGGTGTCGATGAGTTTCATGTCGGAAAAGCTGGTGGAGTTCTTCACCCGCACCCTCCTGCCGATCATCGCCGGGGGCTAAGATGGATAACGCGATCTATGCCACGCTGACGCGGCAATCCGGCCTGATGCGCGAAATGCGCACCGTCGCCAACAACATCGCGAATGTCTCGACGACGGGCTTCCGGCGCGAAGGGGTGATTTTCTCCGAATACCTTTCGGGGCTCGAGGGCAACGAGCCTTCGCTGTCGATGGCGCGCGCGCATGGCCGCATGATCGACCGGAGCCAGGGGGGGCTGACCCAGACGGGGGGGGCCTTTGACTTCGCGATCGAGGGCGAGGGGTTCTTCATGATCGAGACCCCGCAGGGCAATCAGCTGACGCGTGCGGGAAGCTTCATTCCTTCCGCCGCAGGCGAGTTGTTGACGCCCGACGGCTATCGCCTCCTCGATTCCGGCGGCACCCCGGTGGCGATCCCGTCCGGGGCGAGCTCGGTCGCGCTCGCGGCCGATGGCACGCTGTCCAACAATGGCCAGCCGATCGCGCAGGTCGGCGTCTATCTTCCCACAGATCCCAGCGGATTGCGCCACGTCGGCGGCACGCGGTTCACCGCCGAGGCGGGCGCCGAACCCGTCGAGGGCGCAGTGCTGATGCAAGGTTTTCTCGAAGACAGCAACGTCGATCCGGTCACCGAGATCGCACGCATGATCGAGGTCCAGCGCGCCTACGAGATGGGACAGGCCTTTCTCGAACGCGAAGACGAACGAATTCGCAGCGTCATCCAGACGCTCGCCCGCTAACAGGAGACCATGACATGAGAGCGCTTCAGATCGCGGCCACCGGCATGAGCGCGCAACAGATGCGCGTCGAGGTGATTTCCAACAACCTCGCGAACATGTCGACCACCGGCTACAATGCGCGCCGCGCCGAATTCGCCGATCTCTTCTATCAGCAGGCGACCCGCCCTGGCACGATCAACGCGACCGACGGGACGACCATTCCCGCCGGCGTTCAGCTCGGCCTCGGGGTGCGCCCGACCGCGGTGACGGTCAATGTCGCGCAGGGCTCGCTCAGCGCCACGGGCGGCGATCTGGACGTCGCGATCGATGGCAATGGATATCTGGAGGTGATGCTGCCATCGGGCATCTCCGCCTATACGCGCGATGGTGGGCTGAAACGCAACGGCACAGGCCAGATCGTGACCTCCGACGGCTACCCGGTCATGCCCGAGATGACGATCCCGAACGATGCTCGGGCGATCGCCATCAACGCTCAGGGCGAGGTCTATGCCTATTTCAGCAATCAGGTGGCGCCGCAACTATTGGGGCAGTTCACCCTCGCGAATTTCTCGAACCAGAAAGGGCTCGAGGCGATGGGCTCGAACCTGTTTCTCGAAACCGGGGCCTCGGGGCCACCCAACGTGAACACGCCCGGCGCGGACGAATTGGGCACGCTGCGGCAGGGCTATCTGGAGGAAAGCTCGGTCGATCCGGTGCGCGAGATCACGGAGTTGATCAAGGCGCAGCGCGGCTACGAGCTGAACGCGAAGGTGATTTCGGCCGCGGACCAGATGCTCGGCGCAACGACGCAGGTGCGCTGATGCTGTTTCGGGCGATCCTGATTGCGCTAGCCGGCCTTTTGACAGGCCAAGCTTCGGCGGACACGCTCGTCGCGCTCCACACTTTGCGCGCGCGCACGATCGTCACGCGGGCGGATGTCGGGCTGCGGCCGGGCGAAGTGGTCGGGGCGTTGAGCGGGTCGGAGGAGGCCGTCGGCCTCGAGACGCGCACGGTGATCTATGCCGGGCGCCCGATCCGCGCGCGCGATCTCCGCCAACCCGCGATCGTCGAGCGTAACCAGATCATCCCGCTGCTGTTCCGCCTCGGATCGCTTGAGATCCGTACCGAAGGCCGCGCGCTCGACCGTGCCGGGATCGGAGAGACGATCCGCGTGATGAACGCGGCCTCCAAAACCGTGGTGTCCGCAACGCTTGGCGCGGATGGAACCGCCCATGTCGCGAGATGACGGGACCCGAAAGAGGAATTCGCGATGAAATCTCCTGCACTGTTGCTTCTTTCGATTGCGCTTGTCGCCTGCGGGCGGCTCGAACAGGTCGGTAAGGCCCCCGATTTCACGCCGGTCGAAGGCGGGAACGAGTTCTATGCCATGGCCTCCTCGCCGCTGCCCGCCACGACCGTGGCCCGCACGCCCGAGCAGGAAGCTTCGCTTTGGTCGGGCGCGCGCAACTCGCTTCTGGGCGATCAGCGCGCCGCCCAGCGCGGTGACATTCTCACGGTTGTGATAGAGATTAACGACAAGGCTGAAATCTCGAATTCCACAGGCCGCTCGCGTAACGGCTCCGAAACGATGGGGGTGCCTTCGATGCTGGGCATTCCGCAGCGCATCGACAAGCGGCTGCCTGCGGGAGCGAACATGGCCAATGCCGTCGCGACCAATTCGAACTCCTCCTATTCCGGCGACGGGCAAGTGTCGCGCAACGAGAAGCTGACCCTTCGCGTGGCCGCCACGATCATCGAGACACTCCCGAACGGCGTGCTGCGCATTCAGGGGAGCCAGGAGGTGCGAGTGAATTTCGAAGTGCGAGAGTTGATCGTCACCGGCTTCGTGCGCCCCGAGGATGTGAGCCGCCAGAACGAAATCACCTATGACAAGATCGCGGGGGCGCGGATTTCTTATGGTGGGCGCGGGCAGATCACCGATGTGCAGCAGCCGCGTTACGGCCAGCAGATCGCCGATGTTCTTCTGCCGTTCTGAGGTGCCTTGATGCTTGGCAAACTTCTCCCGCTTCTCCTTGGTCTGATCGGCCTCGCCGGCGGTGGCGCGGCTGGCTATTTTCTGCGTCCCGCTCCGCCGCCCGCAGCCCCCCCGACGGCCCCCGCCGCTGCGGAGGCGGAGGCGGGCAAGTCTGCTGCCGCAACCGACTCGCATGGTGACCCGGTCGCCGTCGCTAATGGCGCCGGAGGCGAGGTCACCTCCGAATTCGTCAAGCTCAACAACCAGTTCATCGTGCCGCTGGTGACCGAGTCGCACATCTCCGGAATGGTTATCCTTTCGCTGAGCCTCGAGGTGAAGGCGGGCGAAACCGAAGCCGTTTATCGCGCCGAGCCGAAACTGCGTGATGCGTTCCTTCAGGTGCTGTTCGATCACGCGAATACCGGCGGGTTTCAGGGTCTGTTCACCGATTCTGCGAACATGTCGCGCTTGCGCCGGGCCCTGACCGAGACGGCCCGCAACATTCTGGGCCCGAGTGTTCTTGCGGTTCTGGTTTCTGATATCGTGCGTCAGGACAGTTGAGCGCAGGCCGCCCAGCGGCGAACCGCGAAAAACCAGAGCCTCCGCGCCTCAGCGGGGCATTTCGCGTTTCGGGCGACCCAGTTTCGTGACGACGTCATGTCGGCCGACCGCGCGTGCAGTCGCGTCATGCTGCTTCGCGATCGCGGGATTCAGCTCGTCACGCGCAGCGCGAAGCCGCGTTTCTTCCAGCGAGAGATACCGGAGATAAGCGAGCGTGTTTTGCCCGAATGTCGGGTCCAGCGCGAGCGTCGCCCGGCTCGACCGCTCTTCTGCTTGCAGGCTCGCAATGCGCAAATCGAGCGCGCGGGCCTGGGCGTTCAGCCGTGCGAGCGCGGCGAGTTCCGCCTCGCTTTGCATGCGCGTCAACCGGGCGAGTTTCGTTAGACGCGCGACCTGCAGTTTGCTCATTTGCGCCATGCCGCGCCTCTACCCGCCGCCTTGCGCATCTTCTCCGCGAAGCGGATCGCGGCCGCGACGGGTTTGTAATGCTCGGGACGGATTTCCTCTCCGATCTCGATTGCCGCGAAGAGCGCGCGCGCGGTCGGCGGATCCGAATGCAAGGGTACCGCGTTCTCCGCCGCGATTTCGCGTATCCGCGCCGCGATCGCATCGACCCCTTTCGACAGGCAGACCGGGGCGCGACCCGAGGCGCGATTCCATTTCAGCGCGACCGCATAGTGGGTCGGGTTGACGATCACGACGTCGGCCTTGGCGGTGTCGGGAACCGATTGCCGCATCGCAAGCTCCATCCCCTTCTGGCGCCGCTGCGCCTTGAGATGAGGGTCGCCGTCGGATTGCTTCATCTCGTCGGTCAGTTCCTTGCGCGTCATCCGGTTGCGCCGCAGGAATTCCACTCGTTGCCAGAGATAGTCGACGACGCCTATCGCTGCGGCGAGCGCGGTTACGATCATCAGGAACTCGGCGATCATACGAAACAACACGCCCGCGATCTGCACCGGTTCGAGATGCTGCGTCAGAAAGATCAGCTCCGCGCGCGCCCTGAGGTAGAGAAAGAGAGTCGTCGCGATCACGGCGAGTTTCGTCACGCTCTTGGCGAATTCGAACAATCCGCTGCGGCCGAATTTCTGCGCAGCATTTTTCAGCGGATTGATCCGGTTGAGCTTCGGTTGGATCTTGTCAGGCGCGACAACGACCGCGCGTTGCGCCCAATAGGCGACCAGCGCGGCGACCATCGGCACCACGAAAAACGGGGCGAGCGGCAGCAGGAGTTCTCCGATCACGCGCCCGCCCATGGCCGTCCCGCCACCGAAGAACTGCGCGGCCATCTCATCGGCGCGATCGAGCATTGCCATCGCGCCGCTGCCGAACCGCGTGAGGCTGAAGATGCCAAGGCCAAGAAGCGTCGCGAGAAAACTGCCGTAAACGGCAGCGACCGAAATATCGGAGGAGCGCACCAGATCGCCCTTGCGACGCGCGGCCTCCAGCTTGTGCGGTGTCGGGGCGAATTCCTTTTCGCCGCCTTCGTCCTCGCTCATCGCACCGCTCCGAACGGGTTGGCGAGGAAGGCCATGACCGCCTCGCGCCAGATCGCGATCGCGGTCGGAGCGCAAAGCGCGAGCAGGATCAGGCCGCCCCCTGTCAGCGCCGGAGCGCCGACGAAAGCCACCATGAGCTGCGGCATGGCACGGTTAATCGCGCCGAGCGCGACGTTGTAGATCAACCCGGTGACCGCGAAAGGGGCGGCAAGCGTGAAGGCCAGCGAAAACGCTTGCGCGATGCCTGAGACGCCCCAGCTGCGCAATGCCTCGGGGTTGGGCCACTCGCCGACGGGCAGAACGTCGTAGGTGCCGATCATGAACTCGATGAGCCGGACATGAAACCCGAGGCTCATAAGCACCGCGATTCCGGCGATCATCAGCAGGTTTCCGATCGCGGGTTGCGGCTCGCCGCTCATACCGCCAAGCAGTTGCGCAAGCGAGCTCGACTGTGCCGCCATCGTGCCCGCAATCTGCAAGGCGAATACGAAAGCGCGCAAGCCGAACCCAAGGAACAGGCCGATCGCGATTTCCGAGATCAGCCAGATCGGCGGGCTTGCCCCAAGATCGACAGTGGCGAGCCTGGGGACGAGAGCCGGGATCATCACGAGCGTTATCGCGAGTGCGACGCCGGTCTTGATCCGCGCCGGCAGGCTGGTTTCGCCAAATCCCGGGGCCATTGCGACGATCCCGCCGACCCGAAGCAAGATGACGAAACCTATCAGCAAGAAACTTTGCGTTTTCTGCAGAATCTCTGCGAGTTGATCTAGAAGCGGCGGGCTCATGCCGGAACCTGCCCGACCATCGCGGGCCGCGCCTCGAGGCCAATTTCCTCGTAGCTCAGAACCGGCGCGTTCAGACCTTTTGCGTTGATGACGGTGCGCAGAAACCGTCGCCTGCGTCCCGAAGAGACGAGCGCCGGGAACGTGCCCGCCTGTGCCGCGCCAGCAAGTTTTTCGGCGATATTCGCAGCGAGTTTGTTGAACAGATCGGGCGGTAAAGCGACATCGCCGCTCGCGTCGCCGCCGATCGTGTATTTGCCGAACCGCTCCTCCCAATCGGGCGCCAGTTGAATCAGGGGGATCGTGCCGTCGTCGCGCCGCAGATCGGCGACGAGCTGGAAACCGAGACGCTGGCGAACGTGCTCGCAAATCTGCTCCGGGGTTTGCAGGTGGCGGGCCTCCGAGATCGCCTCGACGATCAACAGAAGGTTTCGGATCGAGACCCGTTCATCGAGCAGCAAGCGCAGGACCGCTAGAAGCAGGTCGATCGGAACCTTGTCGGGTATCAACTCGTCGAGGACGCGCCGATTGGCCTGCGCGCGCGTCGGATCGGAGAGGTTCGCGACCTCGTCTAGCAGCCGCCGCAACGCCCGTAACGTCATCAAACGCGAGAAATTCGCCTTGATTACCTCGAGAAGGTGCGTCGCGAGCACCTCCGTCGGCCCGACCACCGTCGAGCCTGCGAGCGCCGCATCCTCCTGCTGATGAGCGGGCACCCAAAGGGCTGGGGCGTGGAAGACGGGTTCGCGCACCTCTTCCCCGTCGGGCAGGAAATCGCGATTGTCCGCGATCAGTGCCAGCACATGCTCCGGCATCAGCCGGTCGCGCGCCTGCTCCACCCCCTGAACGCGGATCCGATAATGTCCAGGCGGCAACGTCGCGTCGTCGGTCAACCGAATTTCCGGCAGGATCAGCCCGAAACTCGCCGCGACATGGTTGCGCATGTTCGAAATCCGCGCGTCGAGACCTGTGGCGGGATCGAGCGCCATCTTCACCAGATCGGGGGCGAATTCGACATGGATGTCGTCGATGTCGAGCACGTCGCCCATCGACTTCTGTTTCGGCCCGGTGTCGGGCGTGGGCATCTTCATCGCCTCGCGCCGGGCGCGCGCCCGCTCTGCGCGCCGCAGCATGAAGGCAGCCCCGCCAAGGAGGACGGCTCCCGTGGTGAAGGGCACGAAAGGCAGCCCCGGCACGAGACCGAACAGCGCCATCAGGACCGCCACGGTGGTCAGCGCGGCCGGATATTTACCAAGCTGGCGAAACAATTCCAGATCGGTGGAGCCTTTCGCGCCGCCACGCGAAAGCAGGATCGCCGCTGCGATCGAGATGATGACCGCGGGTATCTGGCTGACGAGGCCGTCGCCGACCGTGAGGATCGCATAGGTTTCGAGCGCGCGATCGAGCGGCATTCCATGCACCACCGTGCCGATGATCAGACCGACGACGAGGTTGAGCAACGTGATCAACAAACCTGCGACCGCGTCTCCTTTCACGAATTTGGACGCGCCATCGAGTGAGCCGAAAAAAGTGGTTTCCGCCTGTTCGCGTTCGCGCCGCTCCCGCGCTTCGGCGTGGTCGATCGCGCCCGCATTCATGTCGCTATCGATCGCAAGCTGCTTGCCCGGCATGGCGTCGAGCGCGAAACGCGCGCCGACTTCTGCCATGCGCCCGGCGCCTTTCGTGATCACGATAAAATTCACGATCAGGATCACGCAGAACACGACGAGCCCGATCAGGACCGAGCCGCTCATGATGAAATTCGCGAACCCCTCGATCACACCACCCGCCGCGCCGGTGCCTGTATGGCCGTTGCCGATGATGAGTTTCGTCGAGGTAACGTTAAGCGAGAGCCGCAACATCAGCGTTGCGAGGAGAATCGTCGGAAAGGCGGAAAAATCGAGCGGTCGTTCGATGAACAAGGTGACAGTGAAGATCAGGATCGCGAGGGCGAAGGAGGTCGC
This sequence comes from Thioclava sp. F42-5, assembly GCF_002213195.1. Classification (NCBI taxonomy): domain Bacteria; kingdom Pseudomonadati; phylum Pseudomonadota; class Alphaproteobacteria; order Rhodobacterales; family Paracoccaceae; genus Thioclava; species Thioclava sp. F42-5. The sequence goes on along the minus strand of NZ_NBNZ01000005.1, from coordinate 143,956 downwards.
CAGGCCGATGTCGAGAATCCAGGAGGGCACCGGCAGGATCATCATCGCGATGACCGCCATCAGTGCGAGCGCCAGCATGATGGTGGGTTGAAACGCACGGTGCACGAGCGGCGACGCCATCACATTCCTCGCGCTTTTTGCGCGGCTCGGATGAAGAGCGAGGCTCCCGGAGCACCGCCCACGCCTGGAGGCTCTGTTCCTTCCGAGCGAAGCAGGAGGGGATATTGGTTATCCCTGCTTTGCGCCGACGGTTCGGTTCGTGCCAATACGATCTCCGGAATCTCAGGCGCCCCGGCGGTTGCCCGCGTGGCGGAGGTATTCACCACCTTTTCAGGTTCGACCTTGCCTGCGAGCTTGGCATGAAGACGCGCGAAGCGTTCAGAATAGCGCCTCGCATATTTCGGCGTGCGCGAATGATAGGCCCCGGCAGCCTTCGTCCAGTCCCCGGTTTCGGCATAGAGAGATTTCAGAAACCGCGCCGCATATCGTGCATTTGTCAGCGGGTCGAACATGTCTTCGATCGAAAAAAAATGCTGCCCATGCCATTTGAAGTTGATCTGGAAACAGCCGACATCGAAACTTCGCGCGCCGCGTTTGAATTCCTTGAATACGTAAGCCAGAGCCAAATCCCGGGAGTCGAACCAGTGTCCCGCCCCCTCCATATTCACGGTCCAGGGCCAGGGCTGGAAGCCACCTGCTCCCTTGCGACCCGTCTCATTCAACGAAATCGCCATGAGTACCGTGTAAGGCACATCGCTTTCGCGCGAGGCTTGTTTCGCGGCGGCCTCGCATCGCTGGTGCTGCCCCGCCGCGGATAGCGGGGTGAGGGTAAGACATAAGATATAAAGTGCCCGCCGAAACCAAGGCATGGGATTTTCCCTTTGCAGTGCAATTCTTGCGACCCCAGACCTAGCGGGCAAAGCTTTAGAATCCGTTTCCGAAGATTTTGCCCGTCACTGCTGAACAGGGGGCAAAGCAAGGCGATCAAGCATTTTCGACAGCGTTTCGCGTTCTGCCTGGCTTTGCTCCAACAGGCTGCGGGCCCGCGTGAGCGGCCCGCCTTTCACCTCCTTCGTTTGTGAGGACGTCGCCCCGAAAGTTTCCAGGAAACGCTGTTCTACCGCATCTGGAGGGGCATCCAGGCTTGACCAATCGCCCTTGTGCCAGGATTGCGCGCGGGCCCCTTCCGGATTGCCCGCGCGAAGGTAGGCGGCGCGCGCCTCGTCGTGGCGACCGAGTCGAGACAAGGCAGCGGCTCTGATCTGCTCGATCTGTTTACCCTCCAAATTCTTCAGGTGCGCGACGGCGGCAGCTGGATCCAGTTCGAGGAGCGCGGCCCGCGCGAGCAGAGTCTTGTCCTGCACCGACAACGGATCGGCCTGTCCGAGAAGGCGCACGGCAACGGCAGGCATTCCCAGAGATATTGCACGTCCGGCCAGTTCTTGTCGCAGCCCGGAGGTCTGCGCGGCTTTCTCAGCTAGGGGCAATTGGTCATAAAGGGTTCGAAGGAAATCCCCGTCGCCGGCTTGCCCAACCAACCGCGAGAATATCGCTTCGAGCGTGCCCTTCGAATCCGCGATCTCGGTCGCATCTGAGTAAATCTCGAAGGCTTTGCCGAATTCGGAATTCGCGGCGTGGCCAATCGCGGCGATACGACGCAATTCCGGAGCCTCCGGCGCGTCGGCGAGTTCGAAAGCCAAGGCCTCTGCATTCGCAAGAGCTGCCGGGTCGACCGCTCCACCCGCGTCGATCTGGCTGTTGAGCCACAAGATCAACGCGCGCAGCCCTTGCGCCGAGTTCGTCTTCGAAAGCGCTTCAAGGCGCCCCGAAGCTTGCGGATCGCCCTCCACCACTTGGATTTCGGCTTCCATCGTGTCGAGCGCACGTCGATCCCCGGTCGTGATCCGGCTGACAGCCGGCTCGAGCGATCGTGCCACATCCGCCGCTCCGATCTGCGTGAGGCGTGCCACAAGGTTTGGCGCCAGAGACCGCCGCAAATCGGCTGGAAGCGCCTCGAAATGTCGGCGAAGCGCCGCGAAGGCAACATCGCGTTTTTCGGGAAGCGGGTCAGCTGCGAGGAAGGCCCAAAGCGCGACCGCGCCATTGCAATCGGTGAGCTGAGCAAGCGGCGAGGTGGCGGCGGCAGGATCGGCGTCGAGCACCGCTCCCACGAAGAGCAGCGCGTTCTTGCTCGGTCCATCCTTGCCCATATCGCGCAACAGCGCGCGGGCCTCCGTCCCGAAGCCGAAGGCGATGTAAAGCCGCGCCAATGCTGTCACCTTACGCGGATTGGGTGCGTCGAATTCGCCCAAGAGGCCTTTTCGCGCATCGCTGATCTGAGCGAAGGCCGGACGCTCGTCGACCCAGTTCGCGAGCTCGAAATATCGGTCGGGCGGGCACCCGGATACCTCGGGAGGCGCCTGGAGGCCTGTGGCAAGTTGGTCACGGTCGATCGCTGTAACCGAGTCGATCGCAAGATGCGGTGGAGGTCTCGGGCCCGGAGGCGCCTGCGGAATTTCAGCCGTTTCGGCGGCCCTGTCGCCTGTGGGTGGTGGAGCGTGTCGCCCTTGCGCGGGCTTTTCCTCGGTCGGCGTCATCTGTGGCGAGACGAGCCCCTGCGATGCCGCGCGCGACATCTGGCGTAGAAGGCGCTCTTCAATGCCATCGAGCCGTGGATCGGGTTTCGGGGGGAGGGGCGGTTTGGGCGCGCCATCAGAGATATTCACCGGCGCGTTGGCAGGCTCCTCTTGTGCAGTCGTAGCTCGCCAGAACAGGTCGAGGTAGTCGTCTCCGATCCTCACGGGTTGAACGGTTTTCGGGCGGGGCCGAGAGGCTGGTGGGGGCTTCGTTGACGTGGTCTGCGATCGATGTTCACCCGTCGCAATTACCGGGGGGACGTTTTGACCTGGAGAAGGATCCTTGAGGTCGATGACAAACGCGCCGCTCTCGAGCGAGAAGGTTTCAGGCGCGACCCCGGGCGCGAGTTTCAGAAACAACCCGCCATCGGCTTGTGCCGCGAGCGCCTGCAATCTGTCACGGGGTATCAACTCGAAAACGTTCTGGGTCGCGAATTGCGGCTCGGGGGCGTCAGTATCTATCCGTATCCCCCCATCGACAGGCGTAATCGCCCGGCTCGCCGATGCCGGTAGATAGACGACAAGGCGGGAAAAGCCGTCATGCTCCCCCGATTTGACCGGAATCACCGTTGCATGTGCCGGCGCGAGGGGCAGCAGAAATAGAAGTGCGAACCAGAGCCTCATGCCGCCTCCGACTTCACCGACTTCAAGGCCTCCTCAAGGTCGGAGAAGCTGGGGCGAATATGGTGGGGCGTGTTCTGGCGACCGACCTCGATGCAGATATTGGTCGCGTGGTTGTGCAGGTTGGCGATCAACACCTCGCGGATAAGCTTGTAGAAGTGGCTGTCTTCGTCGGTCACCCCTTTCATCCGGCTCGCGAAAGGGGCGATGAATCCGTAGGCGATGAACACGCCGAGAAAGGTGCCGACAAGCGCGCCGCCGATCATCTTGCCGAGAATTTCCGGAGGCTGATCGATCGAGCCCATCGTCTTGATCACGCCGAGCACTGCCGCGACGATCCCGAGGGCGGGCATCGCGTCGGCCACCGACTGCATAGCGTGGCTCGAATGCATGGCATGGTGGTAATTTGCCTCGAGTTGCTTGTCGAGAACCTCTTCCACCTGCATGGGATCGTCGTAGTTCATCGAAGCCGATCGCATCGTGTCACATATGATGTCGACCGCCTCGTGATCGTGGAGGATTTTCGGATATTTTCCGAAGATCGAGGATTTTTCCGGATCTTCGATATGTTCTTCGATTGCGACGGGGTTCTGTCGGGCGAGCCGGATCAATTCGAACAGAAGGCACAGAAGATCGCGATAGTCGTCGGGTTTCCATTTGGGGCCTTTGAAGACCTTCCCGACATCCTTCAGCGTATGCTTGATCGAGGCCAGGTCGTTCGAGAGTACAAAGGCGCCCACGGCTGCGCCGCCGATCATGATCATCTCGAAAGGCAGGGATTTGAGGATAATCCCCATCTTGCCGCCCGCCGCGACATAGCCGCCGAACACCATCACGAAGATGATCACGATCCCGATGACGCCGATCATGGAAAGCCTCTTCCGTTTCTCTCGGGCGACTTTGGATGATTCGGTTTAAGAAAGGCCCAAGAGCCTCAAACATCGCTCAGTTGCGCGGTGCGCCCGCGTTGCGGCCTGCCATCAGCACGCTGATCGCGTAGGCCGTTTTGGGTTCGAGACTCTCCATGACCGCAGCGGCGGCGGCGGGGCGCATGCGCGCGAGGAAACCGGCGGCGAAATTCGGGTCCATTTCGGCGAAAAGCGGCGCGGCCTGTTTCGGCTTCATGTTCTCGTACAGCGCAACGAGCTTTCCGACATCCTTGTCGGCACCCTCTTCCGCCACGGCGACGGTCCTGGACAGCGCCTCTTCCGCCGCGACGAGATCGTTCAGTCGCTTTTCCAAGCGGGTTTCGGCAAGGGCGAGCGCATTGCGGCGGTCAGTAAGCAGTCCTTCCTGTTCGACCAGTTTCGCTTCCCGCGCCTTGAGATCGGCGAGCATCGCCGTGAACCCGGCGTCGTCGATACAACCGTCCTGCGGTTTTGTCGCCTGTGTCTCGTGCGCTGGTTCCACGGTATCGCGCGCCCAAGCTCCGCTCTGTGCAAGCTGCATGCCGCCGGAGAGGACAAAAAGCGCAGCGATGATCCAGAGGGCACCGCGGCCCGGGCGGGGCCTGCGCCTACCGGGTTTGCGTTCGGCTGCGCGGTTCATTGCGCGGCCTCGATATCCGTTTCGCGTTGCCGCCGGCGCAGCACGCGGCGGCGTGGTTCACCGTCTTCGGGAAGATCATGCAGGGAGGCAAGAAGCAGCTCGAGCTTCTCCGCCCCCGCCTCCGCGCGTTCGGTCAGCGCGCGCAATTGTCGCTCGGATGTGCCCGCGGTGGCCTGCGCCCGTTCAAGCGCGCGAGTCATGTCGTCGACCTGCGCGGACAGCACGGCGATGGCCCCGCCCATCCCGGTTTCGAGTTGGTTGAAACGCTTGAGCCTGCGCGCGAGCACGAAGCAATAGGTCGCCGCCGCCAAGGCTGCGAGTCCGGATGTGATTTCGGCAAGGAATTGCATCAGCCTCTCCCTCAGTTCAGCACGAATTCGATGACGAGAAGGTCGCGCACGCGCCCGTCTCCGGTGACCAGTTGAGTCCGTCGCAACATCTGCGCGCGCAGGCGCATCATCGCGCTCGGGTCTTCCAGAAGGCTGACGTCGACGGCGCGCAAATACCCATTCAGCACGTCCATCACGCGCGGCTTCAACAGCTCTACGTCATGTTCATAGGCGCTCGGCACTTCGAGTTGCGCCGCGAAGCGCAGATGGCGCGCGGAGGCGCCGCTCAGCGTAATTGCGAGCGGGTCGAGTGCGACATAGGCGATGTCGGGAAGTGCCTCCGGTGTATGCGCCTCCGGCGCAGCGGCGGCATGCGTGGCCTCTGGAGGCGCGAGAACCAGCCCCGAATAGACCGCGTAGAACCCACCGCTCCCCAGCATAAGCATGAGGACGAGGCCGATCAGGAGCATCAGCTTGGTCTTCTTCTTAGGCGGCTCGTCCGCCTCGGCAGTGGCTTCCGTCATGGGGGCCTCGCTGTGTCGGGTCGAGGCTTGGAATAGCCGAGTCGGACTAACCGATTGTTAATCGCAATGAAGGAAGGTGCCCGTGACGCCGGGCAGAACGCCCGCTCTCTGGAGGTTCGTCTTGCAGCAACTCATCGACACTTGGGCTGGCCTGGATATGCGCCGGAAACTCGCCGCGGTTTTCGGCGTGATTGCGATGGTCGCCACGGTCTTAGCAATCGGATCGATCGCGTCGAAGCCGACGCTGGCCTTGCTTTACGCGGGCCTCGGCAGCGCGGAGGCGGGCGAGGTGATCTCCGCGCTCGAACAGCGCGGGGTGGCCTACGAGGTGCGTGGCGATTCGATCTTTGTCGCCGCGCCGAAGCGGGACGAATTGCGCATGACTCTCGCCTCGCAAGGTCTGCCCGCGACCGGTGGCGCAGGCTATGAGCTGCTCGATTCGCTCTCGGGCTTCGGCACGACCTCGCAGATGTTTGACGCCGCCTATTGGCGCGCGAAAGAAGGGGAATTGGCGCGAACCATCGCTGCGGTGCCGTCTATTCGGTCGGCGCGCGTGCATATCGCGCATCCGACGAATGCGCCTTTTCGCGGAACGCCTGAGCCGACGGCCTCTGTGACGATCACGCCGGCTCTTGCGGGGCTGAGCGCTGCGCAGGCGAAGGCCGTTCGCTATCTCGTGGCCTCGGCGGTAACCGGCATGACGCCCGAAGATGTCTCGGTAATCGACTCGGCGCGTGGGCTCATTCCCTTCAGCGACAATCCCGCGCTGCCCGGCGGCGGGGAGACTCGCGCTCTGGCGCTGAAGCGGAACGTCGAACGGCTGCTGGAGGCGCGCGTCGGTCCCGGGGATGCCGTGGTCGAGGTGGCGCTCGACACCGTGACAGAGCGCGAGGCGATCACCGAGCGTCGCTTCGACCCGCAGGGCCGGGTGGCGATCGCGACCGACACGTCCGAAACCTCGAAAACCTCCGATTCGACGACACCCCCGGCGACGACCGTGGCCTCCAACCTGCCCGACAACGGGACTGGCGCGACCGGCAAGTCGCAAAGCCGTACGAGCGAGACGCGCGCGCGCACCAACTTCGAAGTCTCTGAGACGCGTCGTGAATTGCTTCGCAAGCCCGGCGCTCTCAAGCGGCTTAGCGTCGCGGTGCTGGTCGACGGGGTGCGCGGCACCAATCCCGACGGGACACCTAGCTGGACGCCGCGCAGCGATGCCGAACTGGCCGATCTGCGCGAGCTCGTGGCCTCCGCGGTGGGATTCGACGAGGCGCGGGGCGACGTGATCACGCTGCGCTCCATGCAGTTCGAGGCGCTGCCGGAAGCGGGGACCCTCGCTGACGCCGGGTTCATCGACAGCATGGCCCTCGATCTGACGCAGATCATCCAGATCGCGGTGCTCGCAATCGTTGCGCTTGTGCTCGGCCTCTTTGTCGCGCGTCCGATCCTGCTGCAGAAAACCCGAGAAGGAGCCGCGGAACTGCCGGCGCCAAATGCCACGTCAGAGGAGAACTCCCGGTCTTCAACGACGCTCACCGGTGAAATCGACGATGGGGAGATGCCCGATATGAACATGCAGCTGGTGTCCGACTTCGACCTCGGGGATCTACCGATGGCGCGACAGACGGATTTCGATCTCGACCGCCCTGCCGATCCGGTTGACCGCCTCAAGAAGATGATCGAGGAGCGTCAGGCCGAAACCGTCGAAATCCTGCGTAGCTGGATGGAAGAACCGTCGGAGAAAGCGTGATGGGCCAAAGGCTGAAACTCGAATCCTTTGAGCCGAAGGCGAGCGAGGCGGGTGAAATCGCGCTCGACCCGGCCGAGTTGGAAGAGACCAAGCTGGCCGCGTTCGAGACCGGTTACCAGGCAGGCTGGGACGATGCGGTCGCCGCGCAAAACGCCGAAACCGCGCGACTTCACGGCGATCTCGGGCGCAACCTGCAGGCGCTGGGCTTCACCTATAACGAGGCGCGCCAGCACATGCTCGGTGCGCTCGAGCCGCTTCTGCTCGAGATCTGCGGAAAACTGTTGCCCGAGCTCGCGCGTGCGTCGCTTGGCGCCGTCGTGGCCGAGCAATTGATGCCGATTGCCGGGGATCTCTGCGCGAGGCCGATCACGGTGGTCGGCAATCCGACCGCATTGCCGCAGATCCAAGAGGCGCTGGCGCCGAGCGCAGACTTGCCGCTCGCATTCGTCGCGGAGCCCAGCCTTGGCGAAGGGCAGGTCTATCTGCGCTTCGCCGATACCGAGACCCGCGTCGATCTCGACGCCGTCATCGCCGCCATTTCGCGCGCGGTCACGACCTATTTCACCGCCAACGCGAAGGACAAGCCCGATGAATGAGACCGCGCCGAATGCCTCGACCGCCAATCCCTTCACGCAGGTGCCGATCGAGATCACCATCTCAGTCGGCAAGGCCCGCCCGCTGGTGCGCGATTTGCTGCGCCTGAAGCGCGATGCGGTGCTGTCCCTCGACCGGAAAGTGGACGACCCGGTCGAACTCTACGTGGGAGACAAGCTGATCGCGCGCGGCGAGCTGACCGAGATTGACGGCAGCGACGGGCAGCTTGCGGTACGGCTCACCGAGGTAGCCGATCTGCAAAACGGCCTGTGACATGCCTCGCCGCCTACCCTTTGCCGTTCCCGACGTCCGCCTCGCGCGCTCTCCAGCGCCAAGGTTTGTCCTGCTGGCAGCCTTAACCTTAATCCTCGCGGCCCTGCCGGCGCAGGCCCAGGACATCACGCTTTCTGTCGGGGAGGGCGACAGCCTCGCCGGGCGCTCGCTGCTGATCATCGCGGCAATCACACTTCTCAGCCTCGCGCCGGGGCTCGCGATCATGGTGACTGCGTTCCCGTTCATCGTCACGGTGCTGTCGATTCTGCGTCAAGCCCTCGGACTTCAGCAGTCGCCGCCAAGCATGTTGATCATCAGCCTCGCGCTATTCCTGACATGGTTCATCATGGAGCCTGTCTTCCTTGAGAGTTGGCGCGTCGCGGGCCAGCCCCTGGTCGAAGGCGCGATCGACTGGCAGGAGGCGTTTACGAAGGGGATAGAGCCTTTCCGCATCTTCATGGCAGGGCGCACGAATCCCGACACCTTCGCGGCCTTGGCCGATCTGCGCAACGGCACCGCCGCGACGGGAGCCCCGACAAGCCTCGATGCCGCGCCGCTCTCGACCCTCGTGCCCGCCTTCATGCTGTCCGAGGTCACGCGCGCCTTCCAGATCGGCTTCCTCGTCTACCTGCCGTTTCTGATCATCGACCTCGTCGTCTCGGCGGTGCTGATGTCGATGGGGATGATGATGGTGCCGCCTGCGGTCGTGGCGCTTCCGTTCAAGCTCGCCTTTTTCGTGGTGGCCGACGGCTGGGTGCTGCTCTCGGGGGCCTTGGTGCGCAGTTATTTCTGACGCCGAGGGCGGCTCACGTAACCGCAGACCCCAAAACGCAAAAACCCGGGCCGAAGCCCGGGTTTCTGAGGGTGATGGTGAGCCGTGCAGGATTCGAACCTGCGACCCACTGATTAAAAGTCAGTTGCTCTACCAACTGAGCTAACGGCCCATCACAGGGCGCGTCTCTACAAACCCCCGCCGGGGGGGTCAAGGCATAAAATTCACAAAAATTGCACATCTGGAAAAAACCTTGGCGCAGGCGTATATCGCGCGCCATGAATACAAAGCGCATACAGAGCGGACTGCCCTTCATGAAGATGCATGGGCTCGGCAATGACTTCGTCGTGATCGACGCCCGCGCGGGCGACGATCCGGTCACGCCTGCGCTCGCGCGTGCGCTCGGTGATCGGCATCGCGGCGTGGGATTCGACCAGCTCGCCGTGATCCGCCCCGCCCAAGGGGCTGATTTCACGCTCGATTTCTGGAACAACGATGGCACGCGGGCCGGCGCTTGCGGGAATGCGACCCGCTGCGTGAGCGATTACATGATGCGCCAGCTTGGTCGGGAGAGTGTCACGCTGGTGACCGAACGCGGGCACCTCAGCGCGGTGCGGCGCGAGGACGGGATGGTCTCGGTCAATATGGGCGCGCCGATTCTCGAAGCGGCGCAAATTCCGATTCTGCCCGGCATCGATCCCGCGCATCTGCCGCTGGGCGGCGACCCGATCGCGGTCGGCATGGGCAACCCGCATTGCGTCTTCTTCGTGGACGATGCCGAGGCGGTCGAAGTGGATCGCCAGGGCCCGGTGATCGAGCATGATCCCCTGTTCCCCGAGCGCACCAATGTCGAATTCGCCAGCGTGATCGGCCCCGACCATCTGCGGATGCGCGTCTGGGAGCGCGGCACCGGCATCACGCTCGCCTGCGGCTCGGGCACCTGCGCCACCGCCGTCGCTGCGCATCTGCGTGGCCTCACCGGCAAGCGTGTCCTCGTCGATGTCGATGGCGGCCAGCTGGAGATCGACTGGCGCGACGATGGCGTCTGGATGACCGGCCCCACCGCGCATGTGTTCGATGCGACCCTCACCCAAGATTTTCTGGACGCGATATGAAACCGCCCGTTTTCTCGACTCTCGGCTGCCGTCTCAACGCCTATGAGACGGAGGCGATGAAGGAATTGGCTGCAGGCGCCGGGCTCGAAGGGGCCGTGGTCGTCAATACCTGCGCCGTGACGGCCGAGGCCGTGCGCAAGGCCAAGCAGGAAATCCGCCGTCTCGCGCGCGAGAATCCGGACGTGCCGGTGATCGTGACCGGCTGCGCTGCGCAGACCGAGCCCGACACCTTCGCCGCGATGCCCGAGGTCACCAAGATCATCGGCAATCACGAGAAAATGCAGGCCGACACCTGGGCGCAGCTCGCCCCACAAGGCCCCGATTTCATCGGCGAGACCGAGCGGGTGATGGTCGATGACATCATGTCGGTGAAGGAGACCGCCGGTCACCTGATCGATGGGTTCGGCCGCCATCGCGCTTATGTGCAGGTGCAAAACGGCTGCGATCACCGCTGCACCTTCTGCATCATCCCCTTCGGGCGCGGCAATTCGCGCTCCGTCCCGGCGGGCGTCGTGGTCGAGCAGATCAAGCGCCTCGTGGATCGCGGCTTCAACGAGGTCGTCCTCACCGGGGTCGATCTGACTTCCTGGGGCGCGGACCTGCCGGGTGAGCCGCGTCTGGGCGATCTGGTGATGCGAATCCTGCGCCTCGTGCCGGACCTGCCGCGCCTGCGCATCTCCTCCATCGACTCGATCGAGGCGGATGAGAACCTGATGCTCGCGATCGCTAGTGAGCCGCGTCTGATGCCGCATCTGCATCTCAGCCTTCAGGCGGGCGACGACATGATCCTCAAGCGGATGAAGCGCCGCCACCTGCGCGACGACGCCATCGCCTTTACCGAGGAAGCGCGCAAGCTGCGCCCCGGGATTGTCTTCGGCGCGGATATTATCGCGGGTTTCCCGACCGAGACCGAGGAGATGTTCGAAAACTCCCTGCGGCTCGTCGACGATTGCGGGCTGACCTTCCTGCATGTCTTCCCCTACTCCGCGCGCAAGGGCACGCCCGCCGCGCGGATGCCCGCCGTGAAAGGCCCGATCGTCAAGGAGCGCGCGGCCCGGCTGCGCGCGAAGGGCGAGGCCGCGCTGGCCGCCCATCTCGACGCGCAACTCGGCACCGAACAGCGCGTGCTGACCGAGACCCCGCGCGTCGCGCGCACCGAAGGCTTTGCCGAGGTGGCATTCGAGATCGACCAGCCCGAAGGCACGCTGATGAGCGTGCGCATCACTGGCCATGACGGGGCGCGGTTGCTGGCGGGGTAAAGGGGGCTTTCGTTTTTCGCAGCGTGAGCTAGCTTGTGGCCCATGCTGCGGATCAACGATCAGATAACCATCGAGGATTGGGAAATCACCGAAACCTTCACCCGGGCGCAAGGTCCAGGGGGGCAGAATGTGAACAAGGTCTCGACCGCGGTGGAGCTGCGCTTCGAGGCCGAACGCTCGCCGCATCTGCCGCAACCGGTGAAGAACCGCCTGCGCCGGATCGCGGGGCGCAGATGGACCAGCGACGGCGCGCTTTTGCTGCTGGTGCAGGACACGCGCAGTCAGGCGCGCAACCGCGAGATCGCGCGCGACCGCCTCGCCGAGATGATCCGAAAGGCCTGCGAAAAGCCCAAGAAACGCATCCCGACCCGACCTACGCTCGGCTCGAAGAAGCGGCGTCTGAAGGCCAAGGCGATTCACGGCGAGAAGAAAGCGCTGCGCGGGAAGGTCTCGGATGGGGAGTGATCTGCTGGACCGGCGCGAACGGCTTTTAGGGCCGAACGTGCCGACCTTCTACGACCGCCCGGTGGAGATCGTGCGGGGAGAGGGCGCTTCGCTTTTCGACGCCGACGGCCAGCGCTACCTCGACGCCTATAACAACGTCGCCCATTGCGGCCATTGCCATCCGCGCATCGTGAAGGCGATCTGCGAACAGGCTGCGACGCTCAACACCCACACGCGCTATCTGCATGAGGGCATTCTGGATTATGCCGAGGCGTTGCTGGGCAAGTTCGCCTTCGACGGTCAGCTTCTGATGACCTGCACCGGGTCCGAGGCCAACGACGTCGCTTTGCGCATGGCGCAGGCGGTGACCGGCAAGCGCGGCTTCATCGCGACCGACAACACCTATCACGGCAACACCACCGCCGTCGCGCATCTGTCGACCCGCCGCCCGCCGATCGGGGGCTGGCCCGACCATATCCGCCGGGTGCCGGCGCCCGACAGTCTTACCCCCTTGGGCGGATCGCTCGAGGCACAGTCCGAAGCCTTTGCGGCCAACGTCGCGCAGGCGATTGCCGAGCTGGAGGAGAGCGGCCACGGCTTCGCGGGGCTCATGCTCTGCCCGATCTTCGCCAATGAGGGGATGCCCGGCATCGCGCCCGGTTTCCTAGACCCGACCGTCGAGGCGATCCGCCGCGCGGGCGGGCTGATCCTGTGCGACGAGGTGCAGCCGGGTTTCGGCCGGATCGGCTCGCATTTCTGGGGGCACGAATGGCTGGGCGTCACGCCTGATGTGGTCACGATGGGCAAGCCGATGGGCAATGGGCACCCGGTCGCTGGCCTTGTTGCGACGCCCGAGGTGATGGGCGCCTTCCGCGAGGCTTTCGGCTATTTCAACACGTTCGGCGGGAATCCCGTTTCGGTCGCAGCCGCAATGGAGACGTTGCGGGTGATCGAGGACGAAGGCTTGCAGGAGAACGCGGCACAGGTCGGCGACTACCTTCTGCAAGGGCTGCGCGACCTGTCCCATCCGCTGATCGCCGACACGCGGGGCCTTGGCCTGTTCCTCGGGATCGAACTGGCGCGGGACGGCGAGCCCGCCAGCGAAGCTGCTGGCCGGATCGTCGAGGCGATGCGCGAGCGCCATGTCTTGATGGGCCGGGTGGGCCGGGCGCAACACATTCTCAAGATCCGCCCGCCGATGGTCTTCAATCGCAGCGATGCCGATGAAATTCTGGAGAAGCTTTCGCAGAGTTTCGAGGAGCTTCCTGCATGATCTCGGACGAGACCGCACGGGCGATGGCGGAGTCTGCCCTCGCTTCATGGGGAGGTGCGCCCGAGCCGCCGCGACTGGTGAAGAACCGCGAGAATATCGTCTTCGAGGCGCATCTGAAGGATGGACGCCATGTCGCGTTGCGTTTGCACCGGCCCGGTTATCAGGGCCGCGAAGGGGTCGAGGCCGAGTTGCGCTGGTGCGAAAGCCTCGCCGATCAGGGGATGCCGGTGCCGCGCCCGGTGCGCACGAGCGAGGGCGCTCTGACAGGGCTCGTGGAGGACCGCGTCACCTCTTGCGTGGGTTGGCTGGATGGGACGCCGATCGGCGCGGGCGATCAGCCCCTCGCCGGGACGCCAGAAGCAGTGCGCGCCGAGGCCCAGGCGCTGGGTCGCCTCATCGCGCAGCTTCACATCAGCAGCGATGCCGCCCCGCCCGACGGGTTCGACCGGAACCCGTGGGATGGCGAGGGGTTTCTGGGGGAGCGTCCGCTTTGGGGTCGTTTCTGGGAACATCCTCAGCTTTCGGAAGTTGAGGCCACAACGCTGTCCTCGGGCCGCGACCTTGCGCGTGTGCTTTTGGCACAGGCACAGGACTATGGTCCGATCCACGCCGATTGCCTGCGTGAGAACGTGTTGTCGACGCCGGACGGGCTCGCCCTGATCGACTTCGACGATTGCGGGCCGGGCTACCGGCTCTACGACCTCGCGACGGCGCTGGTGCAGGGCTGGGGCGACCCGCTTTGGGGCGAACAGGCGGCTGGGCTCGTCGAGGGCTATCGCAGCCTGCGACCGCTTCCGCCCGATCAGGAGGCACTCCTGCCGCTTTTCGTGGCGCTGAGGGCCTTCGCCTCCGCTGGCTGGATTGTGACCCGGGCCCTGCCTTCCGATCCGCGCCAAGAACTATATGTAGAACGTGCGCTTGATCTCGCACAGCATTTGGAGAACCGTACGCCGCCATGGGAGACCAGTCGATGAAATGGGCGAAATCCGTCGCCAAGGGCCTGCTGGGCTATCGTCCCGCCTCTTTGCAGGTGGGCGCGCTCTGTCTGCGCATCCGTGACGGAAAGACCCAGGTTCTGCTGATCACCTCCCGCGATACCGGGCGGTGGGTCATCCCCAAAGGCTGGCCGATGCGGGGACGCTCGCTGTCCGGCGCAGCCAAGCAGGAGGCGTGGGAAGAGGCCGGAGTGGTCGGCAAGATCGACAAGGAGCCCGCCGGGGCATTCCGTTATGACAAGATCCTTGATAGCGGCTTGGCGACGCCCACCGATGTCGTCGTCTTCCCGCTGCGGGTGGAGACCCTGATGAAGTCCTATCCCGAGGAACATCAGCGCAAGCGCAAATGGTTCGCGCCGAAGGAGGCCGCGAAGCTTGTGGCGGAAGAGGAGCTGCAGAAAATTCTGCGCAAGCTCTGAGCGCCGAAACGGGCCTGACGCCTTGTCACAGCGGGTCAAACCCGTTACCCCGCGCGGGTTCTGACAATTAGATGACAGGTTCGTGACGGTGGCCAATCAAGACAACGAGTCCCGCGTCAATCAGTGGAAAACGCTCGACAAGGATCTCAAGCGGATCGGTCGTGTCGAAAGCGCCGCGCAATTCGTGGCGCGCGGCATGGTTGCGCCGGGAGTCGCGCTGGCCTTCATCGTGCTCGCCGGACTGGTGGCCGCCGTGCTGGTGGGAGGTCAGCCTGGCCAGCTGGTGGTGATCTTCGCTGCCGCGATCGGGGCCTATATGGCGCTCAACATCGGCGCCAATGACGTGGCCAACAACATGGGCCCCGCCGTGGGCTCACGCGCGATGACGCTGATCGGGGCGCTGATCGTCGCCGCCATCTTCGAAAGCTTGGGCGCGCTCGTCGCGGGCGGCGATGTCGTCAAGACCGTCGCGAAAGGCATCATCGAACCCACCGTCTTGCCCGATTCCGGGCATTTCGTCTGGGCGATGATGGCGGCGCTTCTGGCGGCGGCTTTGTGGCTGAACCTCGCGACATGGCTGGGCGCGCCGGTCTCGACCACGCACTCCATCGTCGGCGGCGTCGTCGGCGCGGGCATCGTGGCCGCGGGCTTCGGCGCGGTCGACTGGGCGTCGATGGGGATGATCGCGGCAAGCTGGGTGATCTCGCCGATCCTCGGCGGGGTGATCGCGGCGGCCTTCCTCGCACTTATCAAGTCCAAGGTGATCTATGTCGACGACAAGATCGCGGCCGCCCGGCGATGGGTGCCGATCCTGATCGGGATCATGGCGGGGGCCTTCGCTGCCTATCTCGCGCTCAAGGGCCTGAAGCACCTGTTCAAGATCACGATCGTCGAGGCCGTCCTGATCGGGCTCGTCGCCGGTCTTGTGGGCTGGCTGATCACGATCCCGATGATCCGCCGCCAATCCGAGGGAATGGAGAATCGCAAGAAGTCCCTCAAGACGCTGTTCGGCCTGCCGCTCGTCGTCTCTGCTGCGCTGCTGAGCTTCGCCCATGGTGCGAATGACGTCGCCAATGCGGTGGGTCCGCTCGCCGCCATCGTGCACACGGTGGAGCAGGGCGATATCGCGGCGCAGGTCGACATCCCGTTCTGGGTGATGGCCGTGGGCGCGCTTGGCATCTCTTTCGGTCTGTTGCTGTTCGGGCCCAAGCTGATCCGCCTCGTCGGCAACGAGATCACCAAGCTCAACCCGATGCGCGCCTATTGCGTGGCGCTGTCGGCGGCGATCACCGTGATCGTGGCGTCCTGGCTGGGTCTGCCGGTCTCCTCGACGCATATCGCGGTCGGCGGCATCTTCGGCGTGGGTTTCTACCGCGAGTGGCACGCCGAGAAACGCGCGCGTGAGCTGGGCACCCGCAAGGGCAAACCCGTCCCGCCGGAAGAGCGCAAACGCCGCCTACTGGTGCGCCGCTCGCATATGATGACTGTTGCCACGGCGTGGATCGTGACCGTCCCGGCCTCGGCCGCGCTCTCGGCGGTGTTCTACCTGATCCTCAACGCGATGACCTGATCGCTCAGACCATGACCTTCATCGCCTGCTGCTGGCCGACGTCGAAGACGCGCTTGTAGCGGGCGATTTCCGCCTCCGGCCCCATCGCCTTTTCGGGATTGTCCGACAATTTCACCGTCGGACGCCCATCGGCCTCGACCGCTTTGCAGACAAGGCTGAACGGCGCAAGCGCGTCATGCGGCACCAGCCCGCGGAAGTCGTTCGTCAGCAGCGTACCCCAGCCGAAACTGACCTTCACGCGCCCGGCGAACTGCGCGTGCAACTCGCGAATCTTGTCGACGGTCAGCCCGTCCGAGAAGATCACCAGCTTTTGGCGCGGATCCTCGCCGCGTGCCTTCCACCAGTCGATCGCGATATCCGCGCCGGTCGCCGGATCGCCCGAATCGATGCGAATACCGGTCCAGCCCGCCAGCCAATCCGGTGCGTGATCGAGGAAACCCTTCGTGCCGTAGGTGTCGGGCAGGATGATACGCAGGTTGCCGTCATGCTCCTCGTGCCAATCGGCGAGCACCTTGTAGGGCGCCTTTGCCAGCTCCGCATCGCTATTGGTCAGCGCCGCATAGACCATCGGCATCTCATGCGCGTTGGTGCCCACGGCCTCGATGTCGCGCCGCATCGCGATCAGGCAGTTCGAGGTCCCGGTGAACGCGCCCCCTTCGGAGATGTCGCCCAAGCCTTCGAGCATCGCCTGCACGCACCAGTCCTGCCACAGGAAGCTGTGCCGCCGCCGTGTGCCGAAATCCGCGATCCGCAGGTGATCCAACTCGCGCAGCGCCTCGATCTTCTCCCAGACCTTCGTCATCGCGCGGGCATAAAGCACCTGCAACTCGAACCGCCCCATCGTGTTCAGCACTGCCCGACCGCGCAGCTCCATCAGGATCGCGAGCGCCGGAATCTCCCAGAGCATGACCTCGTGCCACTTGCCTTCGAAGGTCAGCTCATATTGCCCGTCGCGCTTTTCCAGATGGTAGGGCGGCAGTTGATAGCCCTCGAACCATTCCATGAAATCCGAGCGGAACATCTGTCGCTTGCCGTAGAACGTGTTGCCGCGCAGCCAGGTGCTCTCCCCGCGCGACAGTTTCAACGAGCGTGCATAATCGAGCTGCTCGCGCAGTTCCGCCTCGTCGATCAACTCCGCCAGCCGGATCGACTTGCTGCGATTGATCAGGCTGAACTTGACCCGCGTCTCCGGCTTATTGCGAAAAATAGACTGACACATCAACAGCTTGTAGAAATCGGTGTCGATCAGAGACCGCACGATCGGGTCGATCTTCCACTTGTGGTTATAGACGCGGCTCGCGATGTCGACCATGGATCAGGCCTCCAACTTCACACCGGCAGAGCGCATCTCGCCGTGCGCCTCCTGCAGCGAGCCGTCGAGGTCGATCGCCCGGCAGGCGCCTTCGATCACGGTCGCGCGGAAGCCCAGCTTCGCAGCATCCAGCGCCGACCACGCGACGCAGAAATCGGTAGCGAGCCCAACGAAGGTCAGATCTTCGACGCCCCGGTCGCGCAGGTAGCCCGCAAGCCCGGTCGGCGTCTTGTGGTCGTTCTCGAAGAAAGACGAATAGCTGTCGACGCCGCGCCGGAACCCCTTGCGGATGATCAGCTGCGCCCGGTCCACGGCGAGATCGGGGTGGAACTCCGCCCCTTTGCTGCCTTGGACGCAATGATCCGGCCAGAGGGTCTGCAGCCCATACTCCATGTGAATCTGCGTGAAGGGCGCGCCGCCTTCGTGCTGGCTCGCGAAAGAAGAGTGATCCGCCGGGTGCCAATCCTGCGTCAGCACCACGGTGTCGAACTCGGTCATCAGCGTGTTCACGCGCGGAAGGATCTCGTCGCCCCCCGCTACCGCCAGCGCGCCGCCGGGGCAGAAATCGTTTTGCACGTCGATCACGATCAGGGCTTTGGTCATTTTGTCTCTCCCGCAGGGTCTCTCCATGGGTAGGGCGCGGGCCCCACATGGTCAACGGCTCTTGCCTAATGCCCCTGCACGGCGCTAATGCGGGGCCCATGTTCACCGTTGCCGCCCTTTACCATTTTACCCGGTTCGAGTCCCCCGAGGCCTTGAAGGCCCCGCTGGCGAAGCTTGCCTGCGCGCAAGGTGTGAAAGGCTCGCTCCTGCTCGCGCACGAAGGGATCAACGGCACGATCGCCGGGACCCGTGAAGGGATCGATGCGGTGCTGGCGCATATCCGCGGCTTGCCGGGCTGCGCCGATCTGGAATGGAAGGAAAGCGCGGCGGCCGAGATGCCTTTCGGCAAGATGAAGGTGCGGCTCAAGCGCGAGATCGTCACGATGGGCGAGCCCGATATCGATCCCAAAGCCCGCGTCGGCCATTACGTCGAGCCGCAGGACTGGAATGCGCTGATCTCCTCGCCCGACACGGTGGTGATCGATACGCGCAACGATTACGAGATCGAGATCGGCACTTTCGAGGGTGCCATCGACCCCGGCACGAAGAGCTTCCGCGAATTTCCGCAATGGTGGCGCGACAATGCGCATCGCTTCCATAACAAGCGCGTCGCGATGTTCTGCACCGGCGGTATCCGCTGCGAGAAATCGACGAATTTCCTGCTCTCGGAAGGGGTGCCCGAGGTCTATCACCTCAAGGGCGGCATCCTGAAATATCTCGAAGACATGCCCGAAGACGGCTCGCTCTGGCAGGGCGACTGCTTCGTCTTCGATCAGCGCGTGAGCCTGCGCCACGGCCTCAAGCAAGGCGATTACGACAGCTGTCACGCCTGTCGCCGTCCGGTTTCCGCGGAAGACAAACGCCACCCCGATTACGAGGAAGGCGTCTCCTGTCACCGCTGCATCGGCGAGTATTCCGATGCCGATCGCGACCGCTTCCGCGAGCGCGAACGTCAGATGCGCCTCGCCGCCGAGCGGGGCGAAGCGCATCTTGGACGCGATTAATTATCCGCGCAGACCTGCGTCAGATCGTTGCAGCCTTGCGTGACGGTCGGAGCCCCGGTGGTCGGGAAGTCCAGACGCGGCAGCGAGAAATCCCCGACGCCAGCCGACGCGGCAGTCGCGCCAAACACGGACAGAACAAGGGCGTAAGCGAGACGTTTCATAGCGGTTCTCCATAACTGAACTACTTGGTTCGGAATGCAATATGAACCGTTCGGTTCGGAAATCAAGACCTAATGAACTGAATGGTTCAAAATACTGCCTTGCACTGGAGGCAAAGCCGCCTATTTTAGAACCGTTCTAAAAAAGAGGGCCTCCCATGCTTCCCGGTTTCGCGTCACGCCGCCGTTTCGACGATCTCTCCGAACAGGAAGTGCTTGCGCTCGCGATTTCCTCCGAGGAGGACGACGCGCGCATCTATCGCCAATATGCCGAGCATCTGCGCGATGAGTTTCCGGGCTCCGCGAAGATTTTCGACGAGATGGCGAAAGAGGAAGACGAGCATCGCCGCCTCTTGATCGCCCGGCACACGGAGCGTTTCGGCGAGGTAATCCCGCTGATCCGTCGCGAGCATGTCGCGGGCTTCTACAACCGCAAACCGATCTGGCTGACGAAGAACCTATCACTCGATACGATCCGCGGCGAGGCCGAGGCGATGGAGCGCGAGGCGGGCAAGTTTTATACGCTCGCCGCCCAGCGTAGCTCTGATGCCAGCACGCGCGAGTTGCTGGGCGATCTCGCCGCAGCCGAACTCGGCCACGAGAAGAAGGCCGAAGAGCTGACCGGCACGCATCTGCCCGAGAGCGAGAAGGAAGAAGAAGACCGTCAGGCCCATCGCCAGTTCATCCTGACTTGGGTGCAACCGGGTCTCGCCGGACTGATGGACGGCTCGGTCTCGACCCTCGCGCCGATCTTCGCCACCGCCTTCGCGACCCAAAATCCTTGGACCACCTTCCTCGTGGGCCTCGCGGCCTCGGTCGGCGCGGGCATCTCGATGGGCTTCACCGAAGCCGCTCATGATGACGGCGTGATCTCGGGCCGCGGTTCGCCGATCAAGCGCGGCATCGCCTCGGGCGTGATGACCATGCTGGGTGGCTTGGGCCACGCGCTGCCCTACCTGATCCCCGATTTCTGGACCGCGACCACCATCGCGATCATCGTCGTGTTCATCGAGCTCTGGGCGATCGCGTGGATCCAGAACCGCTTCATGGAAACGCCCTTCCTGCGCGCGGCCTTCCAGGTCGTGCTCGGCGGCGCGCTGGTCTTTGCGGCCGGTGTCTTGATCGGCGGCGGCTGACGCCGACCTGCGATTTGCCTTCGGCTTGGCGAAAATATCCCCGCCGGAGGCATCCCCGCCTTTCCACGGGTACATGGGTCACATTCCGTATCTGGCACTTGCCAAAGGCGCATGCTAGCCCTTGGCCATGCTCGAGATCTTTCTGAAGACCTTGCCCTTTTTCGCCCTGATCGGGCTTGGCTGGTTCGCCGGACAGATCCGCTTTTTCACCGCCGAGGCGACCGCGTGGCTGACGAAGTTCGTCTTCTACTTCGCGCTCTCGGCGATGCTGTTCAAATTCTCCGCCAATCTCGATCTGGACGCGCTCGTCGATCCGCAGTTCATCCTTGCGTATCTGACCGGCTCGGGCGCGGTCTGGCTGATCAGTTTCGCAGTCGCCAAGGCGCGCAAGCTGCCCACCGCGCTCTCGGCGATGGAGGCGCATACCTCGATGACCGGCAATACCGGCTTTCTCGGCGTGCCGATGCTGGTGGTGCTGCTGGGACCGGCAGCGGTCGGGCCGGTGCTGATGGTGCTGAGCTGCGATCTGATCGTGTTCTCCTCGATCATCACGATCTTCATCACCGCCGCGCGGCACGGGAAGGTCTCTCTCGCGCCGATCGCGCTGGGGCTTGTGAAGAACCCGATGATCGTCTCGATGGTGGCGGGGCTCGCCTGGGCGGGGCTGAAGCTGCCGATGCCGGGTCCGCTTGAGGAATTCATGACGCTTTTGGGCGCCGCCGCCACGCCGGGCGCGCTGTTCGCCATTGGCGCGTCGCTCGCGGGGAAATCGGCGGAGAAACCCGCGCCGGCGGTTTGGCTGTCCTTCGGCAAGCTCTTCCTGCATCCGGCGGCCATCGCGATCACGTCGCTTCTGATCTTCGACGTCGATCCCTTCGCGGCAGGCGTGATGATCGCCGCCGCCGCCCTTCCGGTCGCGGGCAATGTCTATATTCTGGCGCAGCATTTCGGGGTGGCGCCGCAGCGCGTCTCGGCGTCCATCCTCGTCTCGACCGCCGTCTCGATCCTCACGGTTCCGGCGGTCATCCACTGGGTTCACGGCTAAGGAGGCTCTGATGAAAACGATCTCGGAAAACCGCTGTTTCGGAGGCGTCCAAGGCGTCTACTCGCACGCCTCGAAGGTCAACGATTGCGAGATGACCTTCGGGCTGTTCCTGCCGCGCGAGGCCGAGGACGGGCCGGTTCCGGTGCTGTGGTATCTCTCGGGACTGACCTGCACCCATGAGAACGCCATGACCAAGGCAGGCGCACAGGCGTTTGCGGCCGAGCACGGGATCGCGCTCGTTTTCCCCGACACCTCGCCGCGCGGCGAGGGCGTCGCCAACCATGAGGATTACGATCTGGGGCAGGGCGCGGGCTTTTACGTCAACGCGACGCAGGATCCGTGGGCGCCGCATTTCCGGATGTGGGATTACATCGCCGAGGAACTTCCGAACGCCATCGACGCCGCTTTCGAGATCGATCTCGAGCGGCAGGCGATCACCGGCCATTCGATGGGCGGGCATGGCGCGTTGACGCTGGCGATGCACCAGCCCGAGCGCTTCCGGTCCGTCTCGGCCTTCGCGCCGATCGCGAACCCGACGCAAAGCGATTGGGGCCGCAAGCAGTTCAGCGCCTATCTGGGCGACAACGAGGCCGCATGGGCCGCGCATGATGCCACGCTTCTGATGCGCGAACGTGGGTTCGACGGCGAAGTGCTGATCGACCAAGGCGGCTCGGATCAGTTCCTCGATCTGCTGAAGCCCGAGGCGCTGGCCGAGGCGATGGCCGCGCGCCGTCAGCCCGGCACCTTCCGGATTCAGGAAGGTTACGATCACAGCTACTATTTCGTCTCAACTTTCATTCCCGACCACATCGAGTTCCACGCCGAGGCGCTCTGGGCGTGATCTGGGTCGATGCCGATGCCTGCCCGGTGAAGGCCGAGGCCGAGAAGGTCGCGACCCGTCTCGGGATCAAGCTGATGCTGGTCTCCAACGGCGGGTTGCGGCCCTCGCCCAATCCGCTGGTCGAGATGGTCTATGTCGATCAGGGGCCGGACGTGGCCGACATGTATATCGCCGAGCGGGCGACCGTGGGTGATGTGGTGATCACCAATGACATTCCGCTGGCGGCAAAATGCGTCGAGTCCGGCGCGCGCGTCCTGCGCCCCGATGGCGAGGCCCTGACGCCCGCCAATATCGGCAACGTTCTGGCAACGCGGGATTTGATGGCGGATCTGCGCTCTGCCGATCCGTTCCGGCAGGGCGGCGGCAAGCCGTTCTCCAAGGCGGATCGGGCGCGGTTCTCGGATGCGCTCGACCGGGTGGCGCGGGCGGCGGCAAGAGAGGTTAAGAATGGTTGAGGCAGTTATCTTCGACATCGGAAACGTGCTGATCGAATGGCAACCCGAGCGGCATTACGACCGGATCATGCCGCGCGAGACCCGCGAGCAGATGTTCACAGAGGTCGATCTGCACGGCATGAATGACGAGATCGACCGCGGCGCGCCCTTCCGCGAGACGATCTACGCATGGGCCGAGAAATACCCGAGCTGGCGCGATGCGATCCGGCGTTGGCACGACGACTGGATCGAGATGGCCTCGCCGGGTATCCCGCATTCGCAGCGGCTGATGAAAGCCCTGCAGGCCAAGGGGATACCGGTCTTCTCGCTGACGAATTTCGGGATCGAAAGCTACGATTTCGCGGCAACGCATTACCCGTTCCTGCGCGAGTTCGACCGCGATTTCATCTCTGGCCATATGGGCGTCACGAAGCCCGATCCGAAGATCTATCAGATGGTCGAGGACGCGTCGGGGCTGTCCGGCTCGGATCTGATCTTCACCGATGACCGCGCCGACAATATCGCGACGGCGCATACCTTCGGCTGGAAGACGCATCTTTTCGACGGGCCCGAAGGCTGGGCGCGGCGGCTGGTCGAGGAAGGGCTGCTGGAGGAGGCGGAGGCCGCATAAGTTGAACTTATGCAGCCGCCTCGAAAATAAGGAAAACTTATCTCAGGCGCGTTTCGCGACCGCAACGCCCAGAAGTTCGAGCACCTTCGCCTCGATCTGCGGCGCATCCATGCCCGCCGAGTGATACATATCTTCCGGCGAGGCGTGATCGATGAACGTGTCGGGCAGCACCATCGAGCGGAACTTGAATCCGTGATCGAAGACGCCCTGATCCGAGAGGTATTGCGCGACATGGCTGCCGAAGCCGCCCACCGCGCCTTCCTCGATGCAGATCAGCGCCTCGTGCTCCGCCACCAGCCGGTCGATCAGATCGGTGTCGAGCGGTTTCGCGAAACGCGCATCGGCGATGGTCGGCGCAAGGCCGCGGGCTTGCAGCGCTTCGCGGGCTTTCAGAACCTCGGCCAGACGGGTGCCGTAGGAGAGGATCGCAACGCGCGCGCCTTCCGCGATCATCCGGCCCTTGC
Organism: Thioclava sp. F42-5; assembly: GCF_002213195.1. Lineage (NCBI taxonomy): Bacteria > Pseudomonadati > Pseudomonadota > Alphaproteobacteria > Rhodobacterales > Paracoccaceae > Thioclava > Thioclava sp. F42-5. The sequence continues at coordinate 120,206 of NZ_NBNZ01000005.1, read as the reverse complement.
CGATTTCCAGCGGCACGCCTTCTTCGGGCATGTCGACGCCCATGCCTTCTCCGCGCGGATAGCGGAAGGCGATCGGGCCGTCGTCATATGCTGCGGCGGTGGCGACCATATGGACCAGCTCCGCCTCGTCGGCGGCGGCCATCACGACCATGCCGGGCAGCGAGGACATGAAGCCCACGTCGAACGAGCCCGCATGGGTCGCACCATCCGCGCCCACCAGACCGGCGCGGTCGATGGCGAAGCGCACGGGAAGGCGCTGGATCGCGACGTCATGGACGATCTGGTCGTAGCCGCGTTGCAGGAAGGTCGAGTAGATCGCGCAGAACGGCTTCATACCGGAGGCCGCGAGACCGGCAGAGAAGGTGACGGCGTGCTGCTCGGCGATGCCCACGTCGAAACAGCGGCGCGGATAGACGCCCGCGAATTGCTTCAGTCCGGTCCCGTCCGGCATGGCGGCGGTGATGCCGACGATCTTCTCGTCTTTCGCCGCTTCCTTGATCAGGCTTTCGGCGAAGACCTTGGTGTAGCTCGGGGCGTTGGAGGGCGATTTCTTCTGCTCGCCGGTGTTGAGGTCGAATTTCGCGGTGGCGTGACCGCCATCGGGGCGGCTCTCGGCGGGGGCATAGCCCTTGCCCTTCTTCGTCAGCGTATGGATCAATACCGGGCCGGTCGCGCGCGCCTTGAGCGTACGCAGCAGCGGCAGAAGCTGATCGAGATCGTGTCCGTCGACCGGGCCAACATAGGAGAAGCCGAGCTCCTCGAACAGCGTGCCGCCCATCGCGATGCCTTTCAGCATCTCTTTCGCGCGGCGCGCGCCCAGCTGGAACGGCACCGGCAGCAGACCGACCGCGCCCTTGGCGGCGGATTTCAGGTCCTGCAGCGGGGCCTCGGAGTAAAGCCGCGTGAGATAGCTCGACAGCGCGCCGACGGGCGGGGCGATCGACATCTCGTTGTCGTTGAGCACGACGAACATGCGCTTGCCCAGGTGGCCTGCGTGGTTCATCGCCTCGAAAGCCATGCCGCCCGACATCGCGCCGTCACCGATCACGGCAATCGCGTCGCCAGTTTCAGCGCCCAGCTCGCGGCCCATCGTGAAGCCGGTCGCGGCCGAAATCGAGGTAGAGCTATGGCCCGCGCCGAACGGGTCGTAGGGCGACTCGGAGCGCTTCGTGAAGCCCGACAGCCCGCCCTTGGTGCGCAGCGTGCGGATGCGGTCGCGGCGCCCGGTCAGGATCTTGTGCGGGTAGCACTGGTGACCGACGTCCCAGACGATCTTGTCGCGCGGCGCGTCGAACACGGCATGCAGCGCGACCGTCAACTCGACGACGCCGAGACCCGCGCCCAGATGTCCGCCGGTTTGCGACACCGCCGAGATCGTCTCGGCGCGCAACTCGTTGGCGAGCGTTTTCAGCTCGGCATCGGAAAGGCCTTTCAGATCGGACGGCAGTCGCACCTTGTCGAGGAGCGGCGTGGCCGTTTGGTCGTTCGGGTTGTCGCTCATTGGCTGCCCCCTAGGCGAGCTACATTTCGCGGGAGATAACGAAACGCGCAGCGGCCCGCAAGTTTTCCGCTTCCTCGCCGTAAGGTGAAAGCGCGTCTATCGCCTGGTCGATCAGCTCGCCCTCGCGGAGCCGCGCGCCAGCAAGGCCGAGCAGCGAAACGAAGGTCGCCTTGCCGGCCTCGGCGTCCTTGCCGACCCGCTTCCCGGCGGCCTTTTCGCAGCCCGTCACATCTAGGATGTCATCGTGAATTTGAAAGGCCAGACCGACCGCATCGGCGAAATCGCTCAGAGGGCCCTCGTCTTCGCCTGCGAGGATCGCGCCGGCGCGGGAGGCAAAGGAGATCAGCGCCCCGGTCTTGCCCGCCTGCAGCGCGGTGATCTGGCTCAGCGAAAGGGGATTGGTGGCACTTTCCGCCGCGATGTCGAGCGCCTGACCGTGGCCCATGCCCGCCGCGCCGGAGGCTTTGGCAAGCGCGAGGCTGAGCGCGATGCGCCGCTCTGCCGGGCCGAGGAGGGGATCGGCGCAAAGCTCAAACGCAAGCGTCTGCAGCACGTCGCCGGTGAGCACGGCGGTGGCCTCGTCCCATTTCACGTGAATCGTCGGCTGGCCGCGGCGCAGATCGTCGTCATCCATGCAGGGCAGATCATCATGCACGAGGCTGTAGGCGTGCAGCGCCTCGACCGCGGCGGCGGCGGGCATCGCTTGAGCTTCGGGAATTCCGAAGATCGCGGCGCTTTCGATCGCGAGGAAGGCGCGCAGCCGCTTGCCGCCCTGCAGCGCGTAATGCATCGGGTCGCGCAACGGCCCCTCCGGCTGGCGCGCCACGGCGGCATCGAGCGCGACCTGAACGGCCGCCTGCACCTCTTTCAAACGGGAGGAGAACATTTACAGACCTTCGGCGGGGGCCGTGCCTTGCGGTGCGCCGTCGGTATTGAGCGTGATCTTCTCGACCCGCGCCTCGGCCTCCTTCAGAAGCTTGGCGCAATGCTCTTTCAGCTTGGCGCCGCGCTCGTAGAGCTTGATCGACTCGTCGAGGGGCACGTCGCCGTGTTCCAGTTTGCCCACGACTTCCTCGAGGGCCTTCATCGCCTCTTCGAAGCTCAGCGCGTTAATATCGCTCATCAATCTGCATTCCCGGTGATATGTCGTCCAATAAGGCTCTGACGCCCGGCTTCCTGCAAACCATATCCGGCTCGCGGAGTCGAGATCACCCCGCGAACCCGGCCCAGCAGTGAACGTCTTGTCGCCTATTTCTGGAGCGATTCGAGATATGTCGCGAGGGAGAGGACGCGCCCGCGCGTGGCCAGCACGTCGGTGTAATACGGCGCGCCGTGCCCGCCCTGGTCCATGAACACCTCGCCGAAGACCGGCATCGGCCCGCCATGTGCCCGCACGCCCGTGCGCCCGTCGATGATGTGGATCGTTTTGAGCATCGGGAACGCGCCGTCATTCGCGGCGGCAAGCCCGGTCAGATCGGCAGGTTTCACGGTCAGATATTCGGCCATCGGCCCGGTGCCGGTGCCGTCGTCGCCATGACAGCTGGCGCAATATTGGCCATAGAGAACTTTGCCGACATCGGCGTTCTGAGCGATGGCCGGCGTCGCGGCGAGACATGCCGCGGCGATGAGGTAAGTGAAGCGCATTGTATCCTCCCACAAAGATGACGCGGGGGAAGGTTAGGCGCGAAACGTGATCACGTCTGTGATCGGCGTCAACGAAGAAAGGCGCCCCGTATGCTACGGAGCGCCCCACGAAAAGGGCCATCTCTATTCGAGATGACCCTCCGAGATCTACGGAGATGGTCCGGTTAGGGTCCGAAGGATCCAGCCGTCCCAGTCAGGGTTCTTTGCCCTAGGGTTTGCCCTCAGGCCACGGCCCCCCTCACTGTCCCGACACCTCTCTCCACTATCACTCTAGACACTGGACCACCTCCTTTCATGCGTTGCCGTTATCCACAGCGTGCCACAGATTTTGTGTGTGGCAAGAAAAATCACGCAAGTCTTGGAGAAAGTTTCGTGACGAGTGCCTTGAAAGGCAGCAGTGCGATCAAAGTCAGGGCAAGTTTGACAAGCCAGTCGGCGGTGGCGAGCGACACCCAGAGCGGCACTGTCGGCCCGACGCCCAACAGAGGCAGGGTCTCATTCGCCCAGGACACGTCGTTGCCCGGCTCGAGGAAGGTCAGCCCGGCCGAGAAAGCCACCGAGAAGAAGATCAGCGTATCGAGCGAGGCGCCGATCAGGGTCGAGATCGCCGGGGCGCGCCACCAGACGCCGTCGCGCAGCTTGTCGAAGACGAAGATGTCGGTCATCTGCGCCACGAGGAAGGCCGCGCCGGAGCCGAGCGCGATGCGCAGCGTCACCGCCGGATAGGTGAAGCCGTCACCCTGCAGCATGATCTGGCTGCCGATGAGCGAGCAGATCACCCCCACGACAAAACCCGCGAAGACCACGCGACGCGCGGCACCGGGGCCGTAGACACGGTTCATCACGTCATTGACGAGGAAGGCGAAGGGGTAGGTGAAGGCGCCCCAGGTCAGCCAGTCGCCGACGAGGAATTGCACCAGGATGTTCGAGGCCACGACGATTGCGGCCATGGCAATGATGCCAGGAATATAGCGGGTCATGATGTTCAACCGTTTTTACATGGTAGCGGAGACATGGCCCGGACCAGCCCGGGCAAGGGCGCGCGATACGCCGTCACGACGCGCGCGTCAATCCTTCTTAGCGGTGCGGCGCGTGTTGGGCAGGACGTATTCGACGATTTCGGTGCGCTGCAGGAACCGGAAATTGTCGTCGGAGATCATCGTCAGGCGGATCGCACCCTCGTCGTCGCGCCAGACCGACAGGCCCTCGAGATTGTCGTGTCGTCCCGCGCCGGTTTCCAGCAGAACCTCGCCCCCCGAGATCGAATCGCCGTTGATGTCGAAGACCTGCACGCGCGAGCGGAAGCCCAGAAGGCCCCAGAAGTCGCGCTCCAGCAGATAAAAGCGGCCATCGGGCCCGAAATCCGCACCGACCGGCAGCCAGTTATCGGAGCGCGGGATGGCGAAGGGCTGATCCCATTTGCCATCGCGATAGCGCCAGACCGGGTAGGGCCTGTCCTTCGCGCCCGAGCGTTCGGGCATCGTGTAGAGCGTGCCCTGATCGTCGATCGCCAGCGCCTCGAGCGAGGAGTTGTTCTGCATCTTCGCGAAGGCATCCGGGCGCGGCAGTAGCTCGGCCGGACCGCCGTCGGTCGGGAAATGCGACACCCGCGCCAGCCCTTCGAAGGAGATGTAGACCGAGCCGTCGGGCGCCAGGGCCAAGCCTTCGCTGTCGCCCTGATGGCGGTTGAGCACGCGGCCCTTGGAACTGTGAAGCCAGTTCGGCCCGTTGGTGATCTCGACGTCGCTGATCCGGCCCTGCGCGTCCCGGTCCAGCCGCCCGCGCCAGATCGTCGTGCGGTCGGATTGGGTGATGAAGTTGCGCCCGTCGGGGCCCAGCTCGAGCCCCGAGAAGCCGCCGAAGACGCTCACGCCCGGCATCGTCCAGTGATAGCTTTGCAGGAAGCGGGCGCGCGGTTCCGGTCCGGCCGGCGCGAGCCCCGCGAGAACCGCCAGCCCCGCCCCCGCGATCAGCGCGAAGACAGAACGGCGCGGCATTGGCTAGGCAGGTCCGACATGACGTAGGTCTTGGCGTTCTTTTTCGGCGGCCCTTTCGGCTTGGGCTTCGCTGCGGTTTTCGGCGGGTTGAGGTAATCCGTCACCCACCAGTTCAGCGTCTCGTCACAGCCGTCGCCTCCCTTCGACAGCTGCGCCACGGTCGGCTTCTGCGTCTGGCAATAGCGCGCACCGGGCGGGCATTTCAGGCGGACATGGAAATGGGTGTTGTGGCCATACATCGGACGGATTTTCTGCAGCCAAGCGCGGTCGTTGCGCGGCACCGTGTTGCACATCGCGATTTTCACCGCAGCGGCGACGAAGATGCGGTCGACCCGCGGATCGGCGGCGGCATGGCGCATCAGCTCGAGATGCTGCCGCGTCCAGTTGCCGTTGATATGGCGCTGGTCGGCGGTGCGCACCGAGATCGAGGAGATCTTCTCCCGCTGGGCGCGGCTGAGATTGAGGTTCGTGGCCGGCAGCATCCAGATGTCGGCATCCAGCCCGATCTGGTGGCTGGCATGGCCGCCGGTCATCGGGCCGCCGCGCGGCTGGGAAATGTCACCGATATAGAGCCCGTTCCACCCCGGCAGGGTCGCGGCGTAGCGCGACAGGTCCTGCAGATAGGTCAGCATTGCAGGCTGGCCCCAGTTGCGATTGCGCGACAGGCGCATCGCCTGCCATGTCGGCCCGCTCTCGGGCATCCGTTGCAGCCCGGCGGCGCAGCCGCGCGAATAGAAGCCGATGGCAGAGGGCGCCTGCGCCGAGGCTACCGCTTCCGCGCCAAAAAGCTGGCGGGCGAGCGGTTCGGAGAATCCGGGGGCGGCAGTCAGGCTGAAAGAAAGAGCGGCGGCGAGTAATTTCGCGATCATGGTGAGGGGGGTCCTTCGGGCGCAGGGTCTCCGTGGCTTCTCACGAAGCCTAGCAGGACCAGGCCCAAAAGCAAAAGAACGATGATCGGCGTGATGCCGGTCGACTGATTTCCGCTTATCTGCGTCGTGATCCCGATTGCAAGCGGCGCGATGAAGGCCGTGGCCTTGCCAGACAGCGCGTAGAGGCCGAAATGCTCGGTGATCTTTTCCGGGTCGGCCTGACGCACCATCATCGTGCGCGAGGCCGATTGCAGCGCGCCGCCGCAGGCCCCGATCATGCCGCCAAGTACCATGAAGGCGATGTCGGGCAGTTTGCTGTCGGGGGTGACGGCCATGCCGAAGACGCTTTCGCGCGAGATCATCACGATGCCGAGCACCACGAGCGTGAGGATCACGAGCGTCGTGATGATGACCGTGCGGGGCCCCCAGCGGTCGTCCGCCTTGCCGCCGAGCCATGCGAAAGTCGCGCCGGTGATCGTGCCGAGGATGCCGAACATGCCGATCAGGGTGATCGACCAGTTCAGCACGCCCGCCGCGTAGAGCCCGCCGAAGGTGTAGATGCCGTTGAGCGCATCGCGATAGAACATCGAGCTGAGCAGGAACGAGGTCAGCGAGCGCCGATGTGGCAGCGCGCGGAGCGTCGCGCGCAGTTCCGGCCATGCGCCGCGCAGAGCCGTGCCGATGGGTAGCGCATCGGCTTTGCGCGGCTCGCGCACCCAGAGGAAGAAGGGGATCATGAATACCGCGTACCAGATCGCGGTGAGCGGCCCGACCGCGCGGGTGTCCTCGCGCGTGGCGACGTCGAGGCCGAACAGCGGCTCGATCCCGAGCATGGTTTTCCCGGTCGTCGGGCTCGCCTGCAGCAGCAAAAGCATGATGAACAGCGTGATCATCCCGCCGATATAGCCGAACGCCCAGCCCGAGCCGGAGATGCGCCCGATTTCTTCGCGGGGCCCCAGATCGGGCAGAATCGCATTGGTGAAGGTGGTCGCAAATTCCATACCGATCATGCCGATGGCGAAGCTGATCATGATCGCCATCAGCTTGAAATCGCCCGGCACCGCGTACCATAGCCCCCACGCGCCCAGAACGTACATTACCGAGAAGACCCAGATGAACGGCATCCGCCGCCCCGATCGGTCGGCAATCGCGCCGAGGAAGGGCGAGCCGAGCGCGATGATGATCCCCGCGATGCCCACGCCATAGCCCCAGACGGTCTGCGCCGCGGTGCCCGAGCCCATCAGGTCTTTCACGAAGGGCGCGAAGATGAAGGTGATCAGCAGCGTGTTATAGGGTTGGCTCGCCCAGTCGAAGAACCACCAGCCCCAGATGCGTTTCTTCGCCGTGATCATGTCGCCCTCTCCCCGCCGCGCCAGCAATTGCGGCGATCAAGCCCGAAAAGGGACGGTCTGGCAAGGGGTTCGACGGTCGGGGCATGCCGCGGGCGCGGCAGTGTCACATCTGCGGCGGCCAGGGACGCTTGAGGTCGGCCTCGGCCCAGGCGGTCACGAATTCGGGCAGCGGCGGCGAGGTCGCGTCCTGCCCCATCTCGGCCAGAACCTGCGCCGGTGGGATCATGCCCTTCTTCGAGGTCACGGCACCACGGATCAGCACATGCGAGGTGCATTCGCCGCTTTCGGTGAACATCGCATGCTCTAGCCAGATCCAGCGATCGTCCCAGCCAAGACAGCGCGAGCGCATCTCGAATTTCTGGAAGGCCTGCACCCGGCGGCGATAGCGCGTGGTGTTCCCGGCGACCACGATGCCCCATTTGTTGCGCTTCAGTGCGCCCCAGAGCCCTGTGCGGATCGCAAGCGGAATTCGCCCGAGATCGTAGAGCGTCAGCGTGCGCCCGTTGTTCAGCTCCATCCAGAGGTCGATGTCCCACGGCCAGCAGATATGCTGGCTGACATGCGTGCCCGTGATCGGCAGCGCCGGGGCGTTGCGGAACTTCACGATCTCTTTGGCCATACGGATAACGGGGTACATGCGGGCACTGGTGCTGCGACGCCGCGGGACGGTCAAGAGAGACGTTACGGAAAATGCGCGTGAGCCTGCGGTTGCAATGCCGCGGCGCCTCGCTTACCTGTCTTTGCGATCCAAAGCGGAGGTTTCGATGGTCACGCTCTTTCAGGCCCTGGTGCTGATCCTGAACGTCATCTGGTTCGTCATGATCGCCCATATCATCATGAGCTGGCTTATCAATTTTCAGGTACTGAACCTGCGCCAACCCTTGGTGGCGCAAATCTGGTTCGGCCTAAATAACCTGCTGGAGCCGATCTACGGGCGCATCCGTCGCTTCCTGCCCGACACGGGCGGGCTCGATCTGGCGCCGCTGGTGGCCTTCATCATCCTGATCATCATCCGTCAGGCGCTGTTCAACAACGCGGCCTTCTTCTACGGCAACAGCTTCTGATGCCTGCGGCTGCGGCTGCCGAAGCCCCCGCAGAGCTACTGGCGCGGGTCTGGGGGTTCGACGCCTTCCGACCCGGTCAGGAAGAGATCGTGCGCGCGGTGATCGAGGGCCGGAACGTGCTGGCGATCATGCCGACGGGCGGCGGAAAATCCCTTTGTTATCAATTGCCTGCGCTGGCGCGCGAGGGCGTGACCGTGGTGGTCTCGCCGCTGATCGCGCTGATGCGCGATCAGGTGCGCGCGTTGAAACAGGCCGGCGTCGAGGCGGGCGCGCTGACCTCGGGCAATACCGAGGAGGAGACCGAGGAGGTCTTCACCGCGATCGACCAAGGACGGCTGAAGCTTCTCTACATGGCGCCCGAGCGTTTGGCCTCTGGCGGGGCGCAGCACCTGCTGAAGCGCGCAGGCGTCAGTCTGATCGCGGTGGACGAGGCGCACTGCGTCAGCCAATGGGGCCATGATTTCCGCCCCGACTACCTGCGCATCGGCGAGCTGCGCCGCAGTCTCGGCGTACCGCTTGCGGCCTTTACCGCGACTGCCGACGAAGAAACCCGGACCGAGATCGTCACGCGCTTGTTCGACGGGCAGCCCCCCGAGAGCTTCCTGCGCGGCTTCGACCGACCGAATATCCATCTGGCCTTTTCGCCCAAGGATCAGCCACGCCAACAGATTTTGCGCTTCGCGGCCGCGCGAAAAGGGCAATCCGGCATCGTTTATTGCGGCACGCGGGCGAAGACCGAGAGCTTGGCCAAGGCGCTGAGCGAGGCCGGGCATCTCGCCTGTCACTATCACGGCGGGATGGAGGCCGATGACCGCCGCGCTGTGGAGACCCGCTTTCAGCAGGAAGACGGGCTGATCGTGGTCGCGACGGTGGCCTTCGGTATGGGCGTGGACAAGCCCGATATCCGCTGGGTCGCCCATGCCGATCTGCCCAAGAGCATCGAGGCTTACTATCAGGAGATCGGTCGCGCGGGTCGCGACGGTGCCGCCGCCGAGACGCTGACACTGTATGGGCCCGACGACATCAAGCTGCGCCGGTCCCAGATCGACGAAGGGCTCGCCCCGCCCGAGCGCAAGGAGGCCGATCACGGGCGGCTGAATGCTCTGCTGGGTCTGGCCGAGGCGACCGAATGCCGCCGGGTGAAGCTGCTGCGCTATTTCGGCGAAGAGGCCGCGCCCTGCGGGCATTGCGACCTATGCGATACGCCGCCCGAGGTGTTCGACGGGACCGAGGCCGTGCGCAAGGCGCTGTCCGCCGCGCTGCGCTCGGAGGAACGGTTCGGCGCGGGGCATCTGATCGAGATTCTGCTGGGCTCGCAGACCGACAAGATCAAGCAATGGGGCCATGACAAGCTGCCGACCTACGGGGTCGGGCGCGATCTGAGCCGTCCGCAATGGCAGGCGGTATTCCGGCAGATGATGGGGCATGACCTGATCCGTCCCGACGCATCGCGGCACGGCGCGCTGGTGATGACCGAGACTGCCCATCCGATCCTGCGCGGCGAGCAGTCGATCACGCTGCGCCGCGATCTGGTGGCGAAGGCGAAGACCAAACACGTGGTCCGGACGCTGGTGAGCGACGACGACGCGCCGCTTCTCTCGGCACTGAAGGCGAAGCGGCGCGCGCTGGCCGAGGCGCAGGGCGTGCCTGCCTATGTCGTCTTCACCGACCGCACCCTGATCGAGATGGCCGAGAAACGCCCCGGAACGCTCGACGAAATGGCGGGGATCAGCGGTGTCGGTGCGAAGAAGCTGGAAAGCTACGGCGCGGAGTTTCTGGAGGTGATCGCCGGCGCGGTGGAAGAGATGCACCCGCTGCGCCGCAAGCTCGCAGGTTCGACCGAGGGGGAAATTTACGACCGGTTGGCCGATGCGCAGAGAAATCTCGAACGCGGCGCGGATGGCTATGATCGCCCGCTCTCCTGCTCGGCCTCGACGATCCGCAAGATCGCGGAGACGAAGCCTCGCAACCGCGACGATCTCGCCCGGATTTCCAACCTGCCCGAGGCGAAGCTTGACCGCTTTGCCGAGGCGTTCCTGGCGGTGCTGGCCGACTACCGCTAGGCGGGTTGGTCGACCGCGGTTGGGCGTGCATCTGCGGGGCGATCCGACTGGATGCGTTCGGTAATCTCTCGTTTCTTCAAAGGCTTGGTCAGGTAGTGGTCGATCCCGGCGGCGAGGATGCTCTCGCTGTCGCCCTCCATCGCATGGGCGGTGAGCGCGCAGATCGGCACATGTGCCGCGCCTTCCAACGCCCGGATTTCGCGCGCCGCCTCGCGCCCGTCCATGCCGGGCATCGAAATGTCCATGAAGATCAGATCGGGCTGGAAGCTGCGCCACAGGGCGACGGCCTCATGTCCGTTATTGGCGAAGCGCAGATCGATATCGAGATCCTTCACCATCTTGGAAAAGACCAGCTGATTGGTGCGGTTATCCTCGGCGGCGAGGATCCGCATCGCACGCCGCTCGGTCAGGTCTGGCGGCGGGCTGGGAGGCGGCGGATCAGGTGTCGCTTCGGCGGCCCGCGACAGGTCCTGCAATGCGCGGAACAGTTCCGAGCGCAGCACCGGTTTTTGCAGACAGCCGGTGACACCCTCGTCCATCGCGGCCTTCGCCGCTTCCGGATCGGAGCTGAGCAGCAGGATCGGCACGTCGCCGCCATCCGCCCGAAGCCTCTGCGCCAGCGCCACCCCATCAAGTGCGGGCATCCGATGATCGGTCAGGATCACGTCGAAGGCGCTGCCATCCTCGATCACCTGCAACGCCTCTTCGCCCGAGCGACAAAGCGTCACCTCCAGCCCGTAGGTCTGCAATTGCCGCTCCAGAATGACGCGATTGACCAGAAGATCGTCGACCACCAGCGCCGCGCGCAGCGTGATCGGCGGAGAGGGGGCGTCGATCGCCTCGACCGGTTCGGCGCGGGGCAGCACCAGTTTGAGGCCGAAACACGAGCCTTCGCCAAGCGCGCTGTCCACCCAGACCTCGCCGCCCATCAACTCCACCAGTTGGCGGGTGATCGCGAGACCAAGCCCGGTGCCTTCGAACTTGCGATTACTCTCGGCCTCGACCTGATTGAACTCGCCGAAGACGTGATCGAGCAGTTCGGGCGCGATGCCGATGCCGGTGTCTTCGACGGTGATGTGCAGCTCGTAGTGACCGGCCTCGCGTTCGACTCCTACGACGCGGGCGAGGACGTGACCGGCATCGGTGAATTTCACCGCATTGCCCAGAAGGTTGGTCAGGATCTGACGCATCCGTCCGGGATCGGCCTCGAACCGGGTGGGCAGGAACAGGTCGTAATCCACCAGAAGCTTCAGATCGCGGTCCTTGGCAGAGGGCTGCAAGAGCACCGTCACCTCGTGCAGGCAGCGTTCCAGATCGAAGGGTTCGGGGTAAAGCCGCATCCGCTCCGCCTCGATCTTCGAGTAATCGAGCACGTCGTTGATGATGGTCAGAAGCGCTTCGCCGGAGGAGCGGATGGTCTCGGCGAACAAGCGCTGCTCTTCGGACAGATCGGTCTCGGCCAGCAGGTCCGCCATGCCCACGACGCCATTCATCGGCGTGCGGATCTCGTGGCTCATATTGGCGAGGAAGGCGGATTTCGCGCGGTTCGCCGCCTCCGCCCGGTCGCGGGCGTCGCGCAACTCCGCTTCGCGCGCGACGGCGCCGGTGATGTCCTGCGCGAAGGTGACGAGATCGCCCTGCGCGCCCCATGTGTCGTTGAGCCGGAACCAGCGGCCATCCTGCGTGCGCAGCGCCATCGGGGGGATCTCGGTGCGACGGATGCGTTCGCACATCTCGAAATGCCAATCGTGCGGATCGCGCCCCTGCAGGTCGAAGACACCGCGCTCTGCCGCGATCCGCATCACTTCGTCATAGGCGACGCCGACGCCGATCGCGATTTCGCCTTCAAAGAAGGAGAGGAACAACTGGTTGGCGGCGACGAGGCGCAGATCGCTGTCGAAGACCGCGAAGCCGTCCGAGATCGAATTGACCGCGTGCCACAGCCGCGCCTGCGCGATCTGGGCGAGCGAATTGGCCCGTTCGAGATCGTTGCGCACGCGGCTGTTCTCTCCCAGCAGGGTTTCGCGTTCGCTAAGCGCGCGGGCAAGACCTTCGCGCTGCTCCACAACTTGATCTGAGAGCATCCTTGCGTGCTGGGCCAGCTTCTGGTTGGCGGCGAAGAGTTCCTGGCGCTTCTGCTCCAACAGCTTTTCCGCCGCGAGTCGCCCGCGGCGTTCCCGTGCCAGTTTCTCTGCGATCGCCTTGTGCATGGACGCGGCAAAGCCCCCCGTGTGGTCCGGGAGGCAGAGTTGCAGTGCTGCGTGAAAGGCGGGTTAACCGCGATGATGGGCGGGCGGGAAAATCCTTAAATTGCTATGGATTGCCCGCCCGCTTGACCCTCAAAGACCGGGCCTCAGAGACGTTCGATCGAGAGCGCGATGCCTTGGCCGCCGCCGATGCACATGGTGACGAGGCCGTGCTTGCCGCCGGTGCGCTCCAGCGCATGCAGGGCCTTCACGATCAGGATCGCGCCGGTGGCGCCGACCGGGTGGCCGAGCGCAATCGCGCCGCCATCGGGGTTCACCTTCGACGCATCCAGACCCAGCTCGCGCGAGACGGCCAGCGCCTGCGAGGCAAAGGCTTCGTTGCTTTCGATCCAGTCGAACTCGGAGGCCTGCATGCCGGTCTTTTCCAGCAGCGCGCGCACGGCGGGGATCGGGCCGAGGCCCATCACCTCGGGGCGGACGCCCGCGATGGCGTAGCCGGTGATCTTGGCGCGCGGGGTCAGACCCGCCTCTTTCGCGGCCTCTTCGCGGGCCAGAACCAGTGCCGCCGCACCGTCATTGATGCCCGAGGCGTTGCCCGCGGTGACCGAGCCGTCCTTCTGGAAGACCGGCTTGAGCGAGGCGAGTTTCTCGAGGCTCGTCTGTTTCGGGTGCTCGTCGGTGTCGAAGACGGTCGTGCCCTTGCGCGTGGTGATCTCGACGGGGGCGATCTCTTCCTTGAAATGGCCCTCGGAGATCGCTTTCGCCGCACGCTCCTGGCTTTCCATCGCGAAGGCGTCTTGCTCTTCGCGCGAGATCGAACACTCGGCGGCCACGTTCTCGGCGGTCACGCCCATATGGCCGGTGCCGAAGGGGCACGACAGCGCGCCGGTCATCATGTCGAGCATCTTCGTGTCGCCCATCTTTTGACCGAAGCGGGCGGCGGGCAGGATATAGGGCGATTTGCTCATCACCTCGGCACCGCCTGCCAGCGCGAAATCGGCATCGCCCAGCATCAGCATCTGCGCGGCGGACACGACCGCCTGCACGCCGGAGCCGCAAAGGCGGTTCACGTTCATCGCGGGCGTGCCGACCGGGACGCCGGCATTCACCGCCGCCACGCGGCTGAGATACATGTCACGCGGTTCGGTGTTGATGATATGGCCGAAGACCACCTGACCGATCTTGTCCGCCGACACGCCCGCCCGCGAGATCGCCTCTTTCGAGACATGGGTGGCGAGGTCGATCGGCGCGAAGCCGGACAGCGTGCCGCCGAACGTGCCGATAGGCGTGCGGGTGCCGGAGAGAATGACGATACCGGTCATGGGTAGCCTCCAATGTTTGGGTCGGCGCGAGGGTAGCGAATGGGCTGACCCCGCGCCAGCGCGCCCGCATGGTTATGACGAGACGTCATTTGCCAAGGGCACCGGGTTGAAACTCGTGACATAGGGAACACATTCTAGAAATCGAATATGACTAGGAGGCCGACATGACTGCCAACCCGATCGTCAAAGGGTTCTGGGATCGTCCCACCGGAAGCTGGCAATACGTCTTTCACGACCCCGATACGATGAAGGGGGCGGTGGTCGATCCGGTCTGGGATTACGACCCGCAGGCGGGTGCCACGACGCTGGGCAATGCCGAGAAAATCCTCGATTACGTCAAGGCCGAGGGGATCGACGTGGAGTGGGTGCTCGATACGCATCCCCATGCCGACCACTTCTCCTCCGCCGTCTGGCTGGCTGAGAAACTGGGCGCCAAGCGCGGCATCGGCGAGCGCGTGCGCAAGGTGCAAAGCCTCTGGGCCGAGATCTACAACACGCCCGAGCTGCCGCAGGACGGGCGGCAATGGGATCACCTGTTCGCCGAGGGCGAGACGTTCAGGATCGGCAATCTCGATGTGAAGGTGATGCTCTCGACCGGGCATACGCTGGCCTCGATCACCTATGTCGTGGGCGATGCGGCCTTCGTGCATGATACGCTGATGCAGCCCGAAAGCGGCACGAGCCGGGCGGATTTTCCGGGTGGCTCTGCGGCCGAGCTGTGGGATTCGATCCGGGCGATTCTCGATCTGCCCGCCGAGACGCGGCTGTTCATCGGGCACGACTATCCCGGCGAGGGCAAGGAGCCGCAGACCGGCGCGACCGTGGCCGATCACCGAAAGCACAACAAGCACGTCAAGGACGGCATCAGCCGCGAGGAGTACATCAAGACGCGTGAAGAACGCGATGCGACCCTGCCGCTGCCCAAGCTGATGCTGGCCGCTTTGCAGGTGAATATCCGCGGCGGGCGCAAGCCCGAGGCCGAGGGGGATGGTCGGTCTTACCTGAAAATCCCGCTCGACTATTTCGAGCCGCGGTAAGCGTTAGCCGCGTGGCAGTTCGGCCCGGCCCTCGGGGGTCAGCAGCCACGCGTCGCGGCCTTCGATCACCACGGTCGAGAGCGGGTGGCCATAGCCCGCGCCGGAATCGAGATTGAGGCGGTTGCCGTAATGGGTGGCCGCCTTGATATTTGTATGCCCATGCACGATCAGCGCCCCGTGGTCGCGCGGATCGGTCAGGAAGGGTTTGCGGATCCACAGGAGATCATCCTCCACCTGATCCTCTATCGCCACGCCGGGGCGGATGCCGGCGTGAACGAAGATCGCCTCGCCGCGGGAGAAATAGGCGGGCTGTCCAGCGAGCCAGTCGCGATGGGCCTGCGGGATGGCGGAAAGCTCCGATGTGACCTCGTCGAGTGGGCGCGAGAACGCGTCGGGGATGCCGTAGCTCTCCAGTGTCGCCTCGCCGCCCACACGCGGATTGAGATAGGAGACCTCTGCGCTGAGGATCGGGTCTTCGGTATAGGGATCGTCGAGGAAGCTCAGGAACATCCGGTCGTGATTGCCGCGCAACACGATCCAGTTCTCGCCGCTCTGCTGACCTTTCATCAGGTAGTCGATCACCCCCGCCGAGTCCGGTCCGCGATCCACCAGATCGCCGACATGCACGATCGGGGCCTCTGTCTCGCCATATGCGTCGCGATCCGCCGCAATCAGGTCATGCGCCCCGCGCAGCTTGTCGAGATGCCCGTGAATGTCGCCGATCGCGTAGGTCCGCATGAGTGCCCCTTCCAATGCAAAGGCCCCCCGCGCACGGCGGAGGGCCCGGTTTCAACCGTTCAGCTAAGTCAGCCGAGGACGAATTCCAGCGGCTTGACCTGCTTGAAGCCGCCCGAGGTTTTCAGCGCCTCGACAACGTCCGCGCTGACCGCCTCGTCGACATAGGCGATGGCGATCGCTTCGCCGCCCTGCTTGGAACGACCCAAGGTGAAGTTCGCGAGGTTCACGCCCTTCTCGCCGAGGATCGTGCCGAGCTTGCCGATGATGCCGGGCACGTCGTCGTTGGTGGTGTAGAGCATGTGCTCGCCCACTTCGGCGTCGATGTTGATGCCCTTGATCTGGATGAAGCGCGGCTTGCCATCCGAGAACACGGTACCCGCGATCGAGCGTTCCTTGCTTTCCGAGACGACGGTGACCTTGATGTAGCCCTCGAAGATACCGGTCTGGTCCTGCGAGGTGGTCGAGATCTGGATGCCGCGCTCTTTCGCGATGACCGGGGCGGAGACCATGTTCACGTCCGGCTGGCTGGCCTTGAGGATGCCCGAAACGACAGCCGCGTCGAGCGCCTTGAGGTTCATCTCGGACGCCACACCGTCGAAGGTGATGTTGATCGCCTTGATCGCGTCCTCGGTCATCTGGCCGATGAAGCCGCCGAGGTGCTGCGCGAGTTTCACCCAGGGGCCCATGACTTTCGCTTCTTCAGCGGTCATCGAGGGCATGTTGAGCGCGTTCTCGACGGCGCCGTCCAGCAGGTAGTTCGACATCTGCTCTGCCACCTGCAGGGCCACGTTCTCCTGCGCTTCGGTGGTCGAGGCGCCGAGGTGCGGCGTGCAGACCACGTTCGGCAGGCCGAAGAGGACGTTATCGGTCGCCGGTTCCTCGGCGAAGACGTCGAAGGCCGCGCCTGCGACATGGCCCGACTTGATCAGATCGGCCAGCGCCTGCTCGTCGACCAGGCCGCCACGCGCACAGTTGATGATGCGCACACCGGGCTTGGTTCTCTGCAGGTTTTCCTTCGAGAGGATGTTGCGGGTCGAATCCGTAAGCGGCACGTGCAGAGTGATGAAGTCGGCGCGACGCAGCAGCTCGTCCAGCTCGACCTTCTCGACGCCCATATTGGCCGCCTTCTCTTCGCTCAGGAAGGGATCATAGGCCACGACCTTCATCTTCAGACCGCGCGCGCGGTCGCAGACGATGCCGCCAATATTGCCCGCACCGATCACGCCGAGCGTCTTGGCGGTCAGCTCGACCCCCATGAATTTCGACTTTTCCCACTTGCCGGCCTGCGTCGAGGCATCGGCTTCGGGGATCTGACGCGCAACGGCGAACATCATCGCGATGGCGTGCTCGGCGGTGGTGATCATGTTGCCGAAGGGCGTGTTCATCACGATCACGCCTTTCTTGCTCGCCGCTTCCTTGTCGACATTGTCGGTGCCGATACCGGCGCGGCCGACGACTTTCAGGTTGGTCGCGCTTTCCAGCAGTTTCGCCGTGACCTTGGTGGCCGAGCGGATGGCGAGACCGTCATACTTGCCGATCACCTCGGCGAGCTTTTCCTTGTTCTTGCCGAGCGAGGGTTCGAAATCGACCTCGATGCCACGGTCACGGAAGATCTGGACGGCGGTTTCCGAGAGCTTGTCGGAGACGAGAACCTTGGGGGCCATTTTCTGGGCTCCTTGAATTTTCAGGATATCGGGAAAGGACGGGCCCGGAGGCCCGCCAATCTGTCACGGATCACGCTTGCGCGGCGATCTCGGCCTCGAAGGCGTATTCGACCCAAGGCATCAGCGCCTCGACATCCGCCGTCTCGACGGTCGAGCCGCACCAGATGCGCAGACCGGCCGGGGCGTCGCGATAAGCACCGAGATCGAGGCCCACGCCTTCATTCTCGAGCCGCTTGGCCACGGCTTTGGCGAAGGCTGCGCCATCCTTGATGCGATCGTCGGTGAACTTCACGCAGACCGAGGTGGTCGACGCGGTCGCCGGATCATTGGCGAGATTCGCGATCCACGGCTTTTCAGCGCAGAAATCCCACACGACTTTCGCGTTGGCATCGGCGCGCGCGATCAGGCCTTTCAGCCCGCCCACCGATTTCGCCCAGTTCAGCGACACGAGGTAATCTTCGACGCAGAGCATCGAGGGGGTGTTGATCGTCTCACCCTTGAAGATGCCTTCGTTCAGCTTGCCGCCCTTGGTCATGCGGAAGATCTTCGGCAGCGGCCAGGCGGGGGAGTAATTCTCCAGCCGTTCGACCGCGCGGGGCGACAGGATCAGCACGCCGTGACCGCCTTCGCCGCCCAGCACTTTCTGCCAGGAGAAGGTGGTGACATCGAGCTTGTCCCACGGCAGGTCCATCGCGAAAGCGGCCGAGGTGGCGTCGCAGATGGTCAGGCCTTCGCGGTCCGCCGGGATCGCATCGCCATTGGGGACGCGCACGCCCGAGGTGGTGCCGTTCCACGTGAAAACGACGTCGGTGTTGAAGTCGATGGTGGAGAAATCGACGATATCGCCATAGTCGGCGGTCTTCGTCTCGGCCTCGATCTTGAGCTGCTTGACCACATCGGTCACCCAGCCGGCGCCAAAGCTTTCCCAAGCGACCATCGTCGCCTTGCGCTCGCCCAACAGCGACCACATCGCCATTTCGACGGCGCCGGTGTCGGAGGCGGGCACGATGCCGATGCGGTAATCGGCGGGCACGCCCAGAATTTCGCGGGTGGTGTCGATCGCCTCTTTCAGCTTCGCCTTGCCGATAGCGGCACGGTGCGAACGGCCCAGCGGCGCGTCATTGAGCATGTCGAGGGAGAAACCAGGGATCTTCGTGCAGGGGCCCGAAGAAAAACGCGGGTTTGCCGGCCGCGTAGCCGGAGCTTGAATAGCCATTGCTGGTATCCTTCCAGATATGTGCCCTTCGTTGGGGAAGGGTGTCCCGCCGCCGGATGTACGCGTGGGTCCGCTCTGGTGCAAGGGGAGAATTCATCGCGAGGCCACACCTGCGTCAAAATGATGCCGGATCTCGATGCAGACTGGTGCGGCGGTCGTGATGTTGTATCGTTTCAACGATACGCGCCGGCGAGCATATGAGCCAAGGCAGAATTTTATATTATAAACAGTATGATAAATCGTTCAGTTCGTGACATTTGTTCGCGTCACTCCGCTCGAACTGGGCGACCCAAGAGCTTTCAGACATGACTAAAGACAGCGCCCCGGAGGCAGCCGTGATCACGCCGATGCGAATTTGCATCATCACCCTGATGAAGAACGAAGGGCCTTTCATCCTCGAATGGTTGGCCCATTGGCGCAATCTCGGGGTGACCGATTTCATCGTCTTTTCGAACGACTGTTTCGATGGCACGGATGCGATTCTTGACCGGCTCGATGCTCTCGGGGTCGTGCAACACTTGCCCAACCCAGCATATCTGGCGGACACCAAACGCTTCCATCGACACGCCTTGGCTTACGGGTCGCAATTGCGGCGCCATCGCGAGGCCGATTACACGATGATCTGCGATACCGACGAATTTCTGCACATCGACGTGGCGGATGGCACCCTTCCGGGGCTTCTGGCATTGCACGATTATCCCGATGCGATCTCCTTCGGCGAGCTGCTCTTCGGGTTCGGAGGGCGAGAAAGCTTCGAAGAAGGTCTCGTTACCGAGCGGTTCACCTGGGCGATCGACATGAGACCCGGAGCGCGCCGTGCCCGTCGTGGCGTGAAGACGATCGCAAAGGTCACGCCGACGGTCCTCGAATGGAACAACCATCGTCCGCAGATGGAGCGACGGCGCGGCATTCGTTGGCTCGACGGTGCCGGCGTCCCGGTGCCGCGTAAATTCCGTGTCGGAACGGATCGCGGCTACGATGTGCGCGGGCGATATGATCAGGCATGGCTCGCGCATTATTCGGTACGCTCGGCGGAAAGCCTGTTACTGAAAATGGAGCGCGGCGACGCGGTGCGGCCGGACCGGCTGACTGCCAATTATGCGCGCAAACGCAGCTCTGCGCGCGAAGAAAACCGGACCATGCTGCGCTATGGATTGGCGATCCGGCGCGAGATGGGCCGCTTCCTCGAAGATCCGGTGTTGTCCGCGTTGCACACCGCGGCGATCGACGCTCATCATGCGCGGATCGCCGAACTGAAAGCCGACCCCGAGATGGCGGAGGTCTGGAAGACGTTCCGCGAAGTCTGCCAGACAGAGATAGCAACGCGCGCGGAGCGTTCCGGAACGGGTGAAGCCAAGAAATAGCGAGGCGACCGACACCCGGGGAGGAGGCGCAGGTTGCCCCGTGGCGACGCTCTGGCATGCGCCGGGAAATTGGTCTAATTCCGGCATCAAAATTCGGAGCCGATATTCCCCAAGGAGCGCGCATGTTTACCGCCACGCTGATCGCTGACCCGAAAGAGGCCAATCTGGATCAAGGCACGCTCGATGCGCTCTGTGGCGCATGGGGCGGTGGCGATGCGCGTTGGCTCAACCCGAATGTCGCAGCCGAGTTCATGGTGAACCGCGTGCCGTCGAATCGTTGGGAGGCGTGGGAGGGCCTGCAGGGGCTGGGCGTCGATCTGGTCGTGCAGCCCGCCGAGGGGCGTCGCAAGCAGATGCTGCTGGCAGATATGGACTCGACGATGATCCAGCAGGAATGCATCGACGAGCTGGCCGACGTGGCGGGCGTGGGTGAACGCGTGAAGGAGATCACCGCGCGGGCGATGAATGGCGAGCTGGATTTCGAAGGCGCGCTGACCGAGCGGGTCGGTCTGCTGAAAGGGCTGCCCGAGAGCGTGATTTCCGAGGTGATCGCGAACCGCATCAGCTTCATGCCCGGTGGGCACGATCTGGTCGCGACGATGAAGGCCAATGGCGCTTACTGTGTGCTCGTCTCGGGCGGCTTCACGGCCTTCACCGGCTATGTCGCGGAGACGCTGGGCTTCGACGAGAACCGCGCGAACCTGCTGCTGGTCGAGGATGGCAAGCTGACGGGCGTGCCCTCGCAGCCGATCCTCGGGCGCGAGGCCAAGGTTCAGGCTTTGCTGGAAATTTCGGAAAAACTGAAGCTGGATCATGCGCAGGTCATGGCCGTGGGCGATGGGGCGAACGATCTGGGAATGCTGAAGCTCGCCGGTGCGGGCGTGGCGCTGCATGCCAAGCCCTCCGTTGCCGCCGAATGCGACATCCGGATCAACTTCGGTGATCTGAGCGCGCTGCTCTACATTCAGGGCTATGCGGTGGAAGATTTCGCCTGACCGCCCTGCCAGACTTCGGTCAGGCGCCAATCGTCATCGAAATGCACCAGATCGCCTGCGAGACCGGGGACGATCCGGCCCACCGGCGCGCCAATTGCCTCGGCCGGGATACGACTTGCCATCGCAAGCGCCTGTTCCGGTGATACGCCAACCGTCTCGATCATGAAGCGCACCGCCTGCGGCAGCGACAGATCGGCCCCGGCGAGCGTGCCGTCCTCCAGCCGCAGCGCCCCGTCGCGGCGCAGGATGCGGCGACCGGCGAGATCAAACTCGGTCAGATCGGACCCGGCGCAGGCCATCGCGTCGGAGACGAGGAAGACCTCGCCCTGCCGTTTCGCCTCCAGCGCCAGCCGGATCGTCTCGGGATGCACATGGATGCCGTCCGCGATCAGCCCCACGGAGACCGGCTGCGACAGCGCCGCGCCGACGAGACCGGGTTCGCGCGCGCCCAGTTGGCTCATCGCATTGAAGAGATGGGTGACCATCCGCGCGCCTGCCGAGATGGCCTCTTGGGCCTCAGCGAAGCTGCAATCGGAATGGCCGAGGCTGACAACGATACCGGCATCGGAGAGGCGCGCGATCTGCTCGGGTGTCGCGTTGGCGGGCGAGAGAGTCACGATCAGCGCGGGCAGCCCGGTCTTCGCCTCCAGCAGCGTCTCGATATCCTCTTCGTCCATCGGTCGGATGCAGCCCGGCGGGTGACAACCGGGGCGCTTCGGGTCGAGATGCGGGCCCTCCAGATGCAGCCCGCCGAAGCCCGGCACTCGCGACACGGCGGCGATACCTGCCGCCAGCACGGTCTGGGTCGCGGCGCGGGTGTCGGTGATCAGCGTCGGCAGGATCGTCGTCGCGCCAAGATCGGCATGCGCGGCGCAGATCGTCGCGATCGTCTCCAGCGTCGCGCGCCCGTCGAGCATCACGCCGCCGCCGCCGTTCACCTGCAGATCGACAAGCCCGGGCGCGAGCGTGCCTCCCGGAAACTCGATCACCTCGCCCTCTGGCAGCTCGGCGATCGGGCAGAGCGCCGAGATTCGACCCTGTTCCAGCACGATTGCATAGTTTTCGTGGAAGGCGGCGCCATCGAAAACGCGCGCGCCCGTCAGGATCAACTTGTCCAAAACGCATCCTCCATCGCCAATGCCAAGGCACCGTCCAGCGCGTTGCCTTTCGCCGCCCGCTGCGGCCAATCTCGCACCGCCAGACCCTGTCCAAGTCCGCCGAGCCACGTCACGGGCAGCGGCTCTTCGGGTTGCAACAGTGCGATGGCCTCCCGAATCTCCGTCTGCGCAGCCTCGCGCACGGCAACCGCGGCAGGGTCGGTCGACTGCAGGACGCGCGGCGCAAACCGCGCCCAATCGGCGGGTGTGGCGTCGAGACTGAACGCGATCAGCCCGTTGCGCCCGTTCATCTCGTCGAGGAAGTCGCGCAGCAGCGGCGTCACCGGGCAGAAACCATCCAGCGCACGCCCCGCCCGCATTCCGAGCGCCCGGCCCATCCAAGCGCCCGAGCCCTCATCGCCCAGCCGCAAGCCCCAGCCACCGATCGCGTGTTGCTGACCGCCCAGCTGCCGCGCGAAGAACGAGCCGGTGCCAATGGCCGCGACGATACCGTCCTCCGGTCCTAGGGCGCCGCGCACCGAGGTCGTCACATCCTGTACGACGCGGGCGGGAAAAGGCAGCTCGGCGGCCAAAACCTCGGCGGCGGGCGCATGGTTCGCCCCGGCCAGCCCGAGCACCGCGCGAATCTTCGGTGCATCGAGGGGCCCCATCGCAGTTTCGATGGCGGTGAAGATATTCCGCCGCGCCGCGTCGTAGTCGGAGGCGATATTCGCGGAGCCGGCCTCGCCGCGCCCGATGACGCGGCCTGACGCATCGGCGAACACCGCCCGGCATCCGCTGCCTCCGCCATCGACTGCAATGAAATGCATCCCCGCCTCCGTTTTCTGCGTAACAGTGCCAAATAGCGAACCCGAGAGAAAGCGCGTAACGAAATCCGCGCGTGAAACGACTTGGGGAAAGATCGCATCGCCTCTATCACTGGGGCGTCACCCACGGGAGGACCATGCGCAAACCTCTGATATTCCTTGGCCTGATCGCTGTGGCGGTGATCGCGACCTTTCTGGTGGCCGATCCCGACCCCGAACGGCTGCGCGCCCTGCGCGACAGTCTCGCGGCGTGGCGCGAGGCGCATCCGCTGGCGCTGCCCACCGGGTTCTTCGTCACCTACGTTGTCGTTACGGCGCTGTCGCTGCCCTTCGCGGTCTGGCTGACGCTGCTGGGTGCCGCGCTTTTGGGGTTCTGGCAGGGGCTGGTGCTGATCTCCTTCGCGTCTTCCATCGGGGCGCTGCTGGCCTTTCTGGTCGCGCGCTACCTGATGCGCGACTGGGTGCGCGGGCGGCTTGGCCCACGGCTTGCGAAGATCGAGAAAGGCGCCGCGCGCGACGGCGAGTTCTACCTGTTCTCGCTTCGCCTGATCCCGGTCGTGCCGTTCTTCGTCATCAACCTCGCCTTCGGGCTGACCCGGATGAAGGCGTGGAAGTTCTATGCCGTCTCGCAGCTCGGCATGCTGCCCGGCACTGCCGTTTATGTCGCGGCGGGGGCGCAGCTGGGCGATCTGAACAGCCTGTCGGGGATCGTCTCGCCGGGTCTGCTCGGTGCCTTCGCGGCGCTGGCGGTGTTTCCGTGGGTGGCGCGCGCGGCGCTACGATTCTGGGCGCGCAAGCGCGCTTATCGCGGCTATGAGCGCCCGGCCAAGTTCGACCGCAACCTGATCGTCATCGGCGCAGGGGCGGCGGGGCTTGTGGCGTCTTATGTCGCGGCCCAAGCGAAGGCGAAAGTCACGCTGGTGCAGGACGGCCCGATGGGCGGCGATTGCCTGAATTTCGGCTGCGTGCCGTCGAAGGCGCTGATTGCCTCGGCGAGGGCTGTGGGTGTGGCACGCGGTTCCGAGGCGCTGGGCGTGCGCGCGGATGTCTCGGTCGATTGGTCCGTCATGACGCGGCGGATATCCGAGGTGATCGCGCAGATTGAGCCGAATGATTCCGTGGAGCGCTATGAAGGTTTGGGCGTCGAGGTGATCGAAGGCCATGCGCGACTGGAAGACCCGTGGACCGTGCGCGTGGGCGACCAGCGCCTGACGACGCGCGGCGTCGTGCTCGCGACCGGCGCGGCTCCGGTGATCCCGCCGATCGAGGGGATCGGATCGGTCGAGCCCCTGACTTCGGACACGCTGTGGGAGGCGCTCGCTGCGATGCCTGCGCCACCCGAGAGGATGGTGATCCTTGGCGGTGGCCCGATCGGCTGCGAGATAGCGCAGGCGCTGGCGCGTCTTGGGGCGGGCGTGACGGTCGTCGAGGCGGCGGAGCGGCTGTTGATCCGTGAAGATACCGAGGCCTCGGACGCCATCGCGGCCGCGTTGCGCGCCGATGGGGCCGATCTGAAGCTTGGTGCGAAGGCGATCCGCTTCGGGCGGGACGAGTCCAGCACGGATGGACGTAAATGGCTGGAGCTGGAAGACGGCTCCAAGATTCAGTTCGACACGCTGCTGGTCGCGGTCGGACGCAAGGCGCGGCTCGAAGGCTTTGGGCTGGAGGAGCTGGGCATTCCGGCAAACAAAGTGATCGAGACGAACGACTACCTCGAGACGCTGATGCCGAATATCTACGCCGCAGGCGAT
This sequence comes from Thioclava sp. F42-5, assembly GCF_002213195.1. Classification (NCBI taxonomy): domain Bacteria; kingdom Pseudomonadati; phylum Pseudomonadota; class Alphaproteobacteria; order Rhodobacterales; family Paracoccaceae; genus Thioclava; species Thioclava sp. F42-5. Next base: position 95,498 of record NZ_NBNZ01000005.1, on the reverse strand, counting down.
TCGGCCGGGCCCTTGCAGCTTACCAACGCCGCGGGCCATCAGGGCTGGATCGCGGCGGCGAATTCGCTGGCGTCGCCCTTCTGGCGGTTCAAGGCCCATGCCGCGCCGATCCCGCATGCGGTCTTCACCACGCCCGAACTGGCGCGGGTGGGGATCACGGCGACTCAGGCCGAGGCCGAGGGCGTGCATCACGAAGTCACGACCTATCCGCTCGGCGATCTCGACCGCGCGCTGGCCGAAGGGGCGGGGAGCGGCTTCGTGCGGATCGTCACCGCGAAAGGCTCCGACAAGATCCTTGGTGCCACGGTCTGCGGGGCGCATGCGGCCGAGGTGCTGGCGGAATTCGCGCTGGCGATGCGGCACGGGCTGGGCTTGGGCAAGATTCTCTCGACGCCGCATATCTATCCGAGCTGGTCGGAGGCCGCGAAGAACGCCGCCGGGCGTTGGCGGCAGGCTCATGTGAACCCGCGCACGCTGCGGATCGCCGAGCGTTTCATGACCTGGAGGCGCGGATGATCGATGCTGCTCTCCTGCCGCTGCAACGTGCCATGATGCAGCCTCCCGCCGAGGCGCTGGCCGCGCGCGATATCCGCGCCGATCAGGTGACGGTGGCGGGCTTCGCGCTGGGTCTGCTCGCGATTCCGGCGCTGGCCTTGCACGCCTATTGGCTGGCGCTGGCGCTGATCCTGATCAACCGGGTCGCGGACGGGCTCGACGGGGCTATTGCCCGCATCAAGGGGCCGACCGATCGCGGTGCGTTCCTCGATATCGCGCTGGATTTTCTGTTCTACGCGCTGATCCCGGTGGGCTTCGCTCTGGCTGATCCGGCCCGTAACGCGCTCGCCGCTTCCATCCTGATCGCGGCCTTCGTCGGCACCGGGTCGAGCTTCCTCGCTTTCGCCTCGATCGCCGCCAAGCGCGGGATGAGCACCGACGCCTATCCGACCAAGGGCATCTACTACCTCGGCGGGCTGACCGAAGGCGCCGAGACGATCCTGTTCTTCGCGGCGATCTGTCTGTTTCCGCAAGCCTTCCCGATCCTTGCCGGGATCTTCGCCGCCGCCTGTTTCGTGACCACCGTGACCCGCTGGCTGATGGGCTGGCGGGCGTTTTCCTGAACGGAGAGAGTATGAGAAACCTTCTTGCCGCCCCGGTTCTTGCCGCGAGTCTCGCGCTGCCGCTCGCTGCGCCCGCCTTCGCCGATTGGGCGCAGACGCAGGCTGAGGCGAAGGGCCAGACGGTCTATTTCAACGCCTGGGGCGGCGATCCGCGCACCAACGCTTTCATCGATTGGGTGTCCGATCAGATGCAGGAGAAATACGGTGTCACGGTCGAGCAGGTGAAACTGTCCGACACTGCCGAAGCCGTTTCGCGCGTGCAGGCCGAGAAGGCGGCAGGCAAGGATGACGGCGGCGCGGTGGACCTTATCTGGATCAACGGGCCGAACTTTCTGGCGATGAAGGAAGCGGGGCTGCTGCATGGGCCGTTCGTGAGCGATCTGCCCAATGCGAAATATCTCGACCTGTCGGAAGGCTCGGCGGCCACGACCGATTTCACCGTGCCGACCGAGGGCTATGAGAGCCCGTGGCGGCTTGCGAAATTCGCCTTCGCCTATGATGCGGAGCGGGTGAACGAACCGCCGAAGGATATGGCGGGGCTTCTGGATTGGGCCAAGGCGCATCCGGGCCGCTTCACCCATCCCAACCCGTCGAATTTCATGGGGGCGAGCTTCCTCAAGCAGGCGCTGGTCGAGTTGGCGCCCGATCCGGCGGCGCTGTCGCAGCCCGTGACGGACGAGGCCTATACCAAGGAAACCGCGCCGCTCTGGGCGTGGTACGATGCGTTGCGCCCGCTGATGTGGCGCGAAGGCAAATCCTTCCCCGAGAACGAAAGCGCGCAGGCGCAACTGCTGGCCGATGGCGAGGTCGATTTCGCGATGTTCTTCGATCCCGCCGCGCCCGCCGCGATGATCGAGCAGGGCGTGCTGCCGCCCTCTGTCCGCGTCTGGGTGCCCGAGGGCGGCACGATCGGGAATATCTCCTACGTCGCGATTCCCTATAACGCGGCGCATCAGGCGGGGGCGGAGCTGGTCGCGAATTTCCTGCTCGATCCGGCCACGCAGGCGCATATGCAGGACATCCGCGTGCTGGGAAGTTTCTCGGTGCTCGATCCGGCGAAGCTGGACCAGGCGGCGAAACAGGCCTTCGCTGATTTGCCCACCGCGCCCGCGCTGCCGACGCTGGAGGAGTTGGGCCCGACCCTGCCCGAGCCGCACCCGAGCTGGATGACCAAGCTCACCGAGGACTGGGCGCAGCGCTACACGAAGTGAGGTTCCGATGCGGCTCGCCGGGGCGATCCTGACGCTGGTGATCGGCGCGCCGGTGCTGCTGGGCGCGGCGCTGACGCTGGCGACCGCGTTTGGCTGGCAGCCGGGGCTGGGGCGCGTCGCGCTGGGCTGGAACGGTTTCGCTGAGGCATTGGCCGCGCCCGGTATCCTCACCTCGCTGCGGCTGACGCTGGTGATCGGTTTGGGGGCTACGCTGCTGTCGCTTGCGGCTTCGATCCCGCTCGCGCGCTGGCTGGTGACGCGGCAATCGGCGTCGCGCTGGCTGACGCCTCTGCTCGCGGTGCCCCATGCGGCGCTGGCGATCGGGCTGGCCTTCCTGATCGCGCCCTCGGGCTGGGCCGCGCGGTTGATCTCGCCCTGGGCGACTGGCTGGGACTTGCCGCCGCAGATCGTGACGGTGGGCGATCCGTGGGGGCTGTCGCTGATCGTCGGGCTGATGCTGAAAGAGGTGCCGTTCCTGACGTTGATGACGCTGGTGGCCGTCGCGCAGCGACCGGTGGCGGCGCAGATGGCGGCGGGGCGCGCGCTTGGCTATGCGCCGGGGCGCGTCTGGGCGCGGATCGTCTGGCCGCAGCTTTACCCGGCACTGCGCCTGCCGGCGCTGATCGTACTGGCCTTTTCGCTGTCGGTCGTGGACATGGCGCTGATCCTCGGGCCGTCGAACCCGCCGACGCTGGCGGTGCGGATCCTGCGGCTCTACGGCGCGCCGGATCCCGCGCAGGCGGTGCCCGCCTCGGCGCTGGCGGTGATCCTGCTGGCGGTGATGGGTGCGAGTGCGGCGCTTTGGATGGCCGGCGAGCGCGCGGTGGCACGGCTGGGCAAGACGGCGATCCGCACTGGGAATCGCGGCACCTCGCGGCGAAACTGGAGCGGCGCTGGCCTGATCGGGGCGGGCGGTCTGCTGGCGATCGGATCGCTCGGCGCGCTGATCCTGTGGAGCCTCGCGAGCTTCTGGCGCTTTCCCGATGCCATGCCCGCCGATCTGACGCTCAAACGCTGGGCCAGCGCGGATTGGGCAGGGCCCGCTCTGACCAGCTTGTCCCTTGCGCTGGTCTCGACCGGGCTGGCGGTGATCCTCGCGATGCTCTGGTTGGAAAGCGAGGATCGCTCCGGCAAGCGCCTGCCGCTCGGCGCCTTGATCGTCCTGCCGCTTTTGCTGCCGCAGATCGGGTTTCTGCAGGGGCTGACGACGGGGTTCCTCTGGCTCGGCCTGCCGCCAGGGCCGGTCGCGGTGACATGGGCCGAACTGCTGTTCGTCTTTCCCTATGTGATGATCGCGCTGGCCGGGCCGTGGCGCGCGCTCGACCCGGCGCATCTCGCCAGTGCGGCGAGCCTCGGGGCCGGGCCGACGCGACGCCTGCTGCGGATCAAGCTGCCGATGCTGCTGGGCCCGATCTGCGCGGCGGCGGCGATCGGGGTCGCGGTGTCGGTCGCGCAATATCTCGCAGTTCTGCTGCCCGGGGCGGGGCGCGTTCAGGCGCTGGCGACTGAAGCTGTCGCGCTGGCCTCGGGGGCGGATCGGCGGCTGGCCGCGATCCTCGCGCTCATGCAGGCGGCGCTGCCATGGCTGGGTTTCGCGCTGGCGATCGCCGTGCCGGCATGGTGGCATCGCAATCGGCGCGGGTTGCGCGGAGGGGTGGCATGAGCCTCGAGCTGATCGATCTGAGCCTGACCGCGCCCGGCACATCCGCGCCGCTCTTCGCGTCGCTGTCGCTGGTCGTGGCGCCCGGCGAGACCGTCTGCCTGATGGGGCCGTCCGGGATCGGCAAGTCGAGCCTGCTCGCCCATATCGGCGGGCACCTGTCGCGTGGGTTCACGGCCTCGGGCGATGTGCTGCTCGATGGCGAAAGCGTCACGCAGCTGCCCGCCGAGAAACGCGGCATCGGGATGCTGTTTCAGCAGGCGCAGCTTTTCCCACATCTCTCGGTGGGCGACAATCTGGCCTTCGGGTTGCCCGGGCAGGTGAAGGGCAAGGCGGCCCGGCGCGCGGCGGTCGAGGTGGCATTGGAACAGGCCGGGCTTGCGGGCATGGCTGATCGCGATCCGGCGACGCTGTCGGGCGGGCAGAGCACCCGTGCGGCGCTGATGCGCACTCTGCTTGCCCGGCCCCGCGCGGTGTTGATCGACGAGCCCTTCGCCGCGCTCGACGCGGAGCTGCGGGCCGAGATCCGCAGTTTCACCCTGCAGCATCTCGCGGCCGAGCGGATCCCTTGCCTGATGGTCAGCCACGATCCGGAGGATGGCGCGGCAGCTGCGCGCCGGATCACATTGGGCTGAACCCCGCGCAGCCGCAGTGCGGCGAGCCCCGGCAGACTTGCGCGTTGAGGGCCCTGAGGCTATCTCAAAACTCATGATTTCTGCTGTCAAACACCGCTCGTCGCGTCTTTTGGCCCCCCTCGCCCTCGCGCTGGGGGTCACCGGATTGCTGGCGGGGTGTCAGCCGACAGCCTTCGGTTCGGCGCAGGTCGCGAAGGCCCGCACCACGCTCGCGAATGGCGCGCTGACGGTAGCCGCGCCGAAGGGCTGGTGCGTCGATCCGAAAAGCCTGCGCAATTCCGGTGCGGGGGGGTTCGCGCTGTTCGGCAATTGCGCTGCAATCTCGCGCAATGCCGAGGATGCCCATGCGCCAGAGCCCGCGCTGCTGAGCGTCACCGTCGGGCCGCCCGCGCTGGAGGATGGCTCCGGCAAGCTGTCACGGGATCGGCTCAAGAAGATCGGCGATTTCTTCCATTCCGAGATTGGGCGGGCGGCGCTGTCGCGATCTGGCGAGGCGGGCGACGTCACTATCAAGGGCACCGATATCGCCGATGGCACCTTGCTGCTGCGGGTCGAGGATCGCTCCGGCACCGGCGGACCGCCGATCGCCAAGACCTATCTGCGGGGCGTCACCGCGCTTGGCGGGCGGATCACCGCGCTGTCGGTTATGCCGCTGAAGGAAGGCGAATTGAGCTACGCCCAGCAGCGCCAGTTGCTGGAGAAATTCATCGCCGCGATCCGCGCCGCGAACTGACCGTGCGGACGTGACGCTCCAAGCGCGCGTCGCCACGCCGGAACATGATGACTTCGCCCGGAAATTTCCCTTTCTCAGAATCCGCTGATAAGGAATAACTGCTGTGATGCCGCAAGCGGCAACGGCAGGACGGGAAAGAAGGGCGGGGACATGGCGGGGCGAAACGGCGGATCGCTGTTGCAACGGATTGCCGAGCGGCGCAGCTTGCGGCGCTGGCGCGATGCGGCGTCCACGGTGCCCACGCTTGGGCCTGATGGACTGCGCAGTCTGCGCGCCCGGGCGCGCGCGCTGCGCAACGAGCTCGACACGGTGCTCCGCGCGACCGAGCAGCGGCTGACGGCCTTTCCCGGTGATACGTCGGTCCGCAAGCCCGCCGGCAGTGACTGGGCGTGGCGTCCGCTGCTCTGGCGGGTGAAGGCGCATCCGCATGGGATCGCGGGGGCGCAAAGTCGCGACAAGCTTGGCGATGACCTCACCCTGTTCCATGACTGCCCTCGGTCCGAGATAACGCTGCGCCAGATCCGTAATACCAAGGGCGAGACGCTCGCGCCGTTCGGGCTGCGGCTCGATGTGCTGCGCTTCGAAGGCTCGTTCCTGTCGCTGGTGCTCGACCTACCCGATGCGGCGCTTGGCGGGCTGCAACTCAACCATCTCATCCGGCTGGAGATGCAGCTGGAGTGCGAGCGGGAACTGGAGGTGTTCTGCCGTCTCAACATCAAGCACGGCCCCAATTCGGAGCAGCTGGTGCGCGAATTGCCCCAAGGCGAGGGCGCGCGCTATGTCGAATTCGATCTGGCCTATACGCGGATGAACGAGCGGCGGTTGGAAAAGGTATGGGTCGACCTGATTTTCGAAAACCCACGGATGAACGAGGTGGTGATCCGCGATCTCACCTTCGCGCGCTACCCGCGCGCCGAGCTGTGACGGAGGCGAGGATGCTGGAAAATTCACGGATCAAGGCCGGGCGCTGGGAGGCGGTGAGCCACGAGAAAGAGGCGCCCGATCTTGAGGTGCGCCATCAGGGCGAGGTGCTGGAAGGGCTGTTGCTGACTGGCGAGCCGGGCGACTGGCGCCTCTCGCAGCCGATCCCGGCGGAGTTGCTGAGTGAGGGGGTGCTGACCTTCCTCGTCTGCCGCAAATCGGATGGCGAGGTGATCGACCGCTTCTCTCTGGTCGCAGGCGCGCCGCTCGCGGGTGATCTGCGCGCCGAGATCGACCTGCTGCGCACCGAGTTGGACATGCTGTCGCGCGCCTTCCGCCAGCATTGCGCCGAGAGCGAAAGCTGAGCCTTTTGCGCGCGCCCTCGCGCGGGCGCGCGCACGCGTAGAAGAAAGACCTACGCGTCGAGCAGCTTGGCCACGGCCCGCAGCTCGAATTTCTGGATCTTCCCGGTCGAGGTTTTCGGCAGTTCGGAGAAGACCACGCGCTTGGGCGTCTTGAAGCCCGCGAGCCGCTCGCGGCAGAACTTGATCAACTCCTCTTCCGTCGCCTCCTTGCCCTCCTTCAGCTCGACGAAGGCGCAGGGCACCTCGCCCCAGGTCTCGTCGGGCTTCGCCACGACCGAGGCGAGCGAGACCGCCGGGTGGGCGCAGATCACGCCTTCCACCTCGACCGAGGAGACGTTCTCCCCGCCCGAGATGATGATGTCCTTCGCGCGGTCGGTGATCTTGATGTAGCCGTCGGGATGCATGAAGGCGATGTCGCCGGAGTGGAACACGCCGCCCTCGAAGGCCTCGCGCGTCGCCTGCGGGTTCTTGAAGTAGCCCTTCATCACCATGTTGCCGCGGAAGACGATCTCGCCCAGATGCTGAGCGTCGCGGGCGACCTCCTTGCCCTGATCGTGAACGGTGACCTGTTCGAGCATCGGCATCGACACGCCCGTGCGCGCCTTCAGTTCGGCACGTTCCTCGCCGGTTGCGCCGTCCCAGGATGGCTTCCAGGTGCATTCCACGGCTGGCCCGTAGGTTTCGGTCAGCCCGTAGACCTGCGTGACGTTGAAGCCCAGAGGCTCGATCGCGGCCAGCGTCGAGGCGGGCGGCGGGGCGCCGGCGGTGAAGACTTCGACCACGTGATCGAAGGGGCGGCGATGCTCGTCCTTGGCGTTGACGATGGTGTTGAGCACGATCGGCGCGCCACCGAAATGCGTCACCCCGTGATCGGCGATCGCGTCATAGATGTTCTTCGCGGTCACATCCCGGCAGCCGACGACCGTGCCGCCCATCATCGGGGCCATCCAGCTATGGGTCCAGGAGTTGCAATGGAACAGCGGCACGATGGTCAGCAGAACCGGGTAAAGCTGCATCCGCCACGAGATCGCGTTCGCCTGCGTCGAGAGATAGGCGCCGCGGTGGTGATAGACGACGCCTTTGGGCTTGCCGGTCGTGCCGGAGGTGTAGTTGAGCGCGATGCTCTCCCATTCGTCCTCCGGCATGATCCAGTCGAACATCGGGTCGCCCTCGGCCACCAGCGCCTCGTATTCGAGGTAATGCCCGGTCGGCTCGAACCCGTGATCGGGGTCGGCCACCTCCACGATCTGCGGCGCGGGGCCTTTCATCTTCTTCACGGCTTCTTCGGCCACCGGCAGGAAGGCCACGTCGCAGAGCACGATCTTCGCGCCGCCATGTTCGAAGATATAGGCGACGGTATCGACATCAAGCCGTGTGTTGATCGCGTTCAGCACCGCGCCGCAGGCGGGCACGCCGAAATGCGCTTCGATCTGCGGCAGGGTGTTGGGCAGGATCGTCGCTACCACGTCACCCGAGTTCACGCCGCGCGCCTTGAGCGCCGAGGCGAGCTGGCTCACGCGCGCGTGGTAATCGACGTAATTATAAGAGCGGCTGCCGTAGATCACCGCCGGTCGCTCGGGGAAGACCTCCAGCGCGCGGTTGAGATGCGACAAAGGTGTAAGCGGGGCGTAATTCGCCGCGCATTTCTCCAAACCCGTCTCGTCGGCAAGCCAGCCCATGAAAACCTCCTCCTCAATTGTTCGGGCATCTTCAGGCGGCTCCGCGCGAAAGGAAAGAGGGTTTGCGTCATCTTTCGTCAGAGATAGTGTCTCGCGCATGATCGTTTCGCATGGCCGTCGCTATATCTTCGTTCACATCCCGAAGACGGGCGGCACGGCGCTGACGCTCGCGCTGGAGGACCGCGCCATGGCGGACGATCTTCTGATCGGAGACACGCCCAAGGCGCAGCGGCGCAAACGCAGGCTGGCGGGCCGCGAGACGCGAGGGCGGCTTTGGAAGCATTCCACGCTGAGCGACGGGCTGGGGCTCTATACAGAAGAGCAGGCTCGGGCCTATTTCACTTTCACACTTGTGCGGAACCCGTGGGATCGGGTCGTCAGCTACTACCATTGGTTGCGCGAGCAGCAGATGACGCATCCGGCCGTGGCATTAGCAAAGTCACTCAGCTTTTCGGACTTCATAAACCATCCGCACACCCAGGCATCGCTCGCGGCGGCCCCTTATGGCAGCTACATGCGGCTGCCGGACGGGGAGGAGATTTGCGACCTTTATATTCGCCTTGAAGATGTAGAGGCCGATGCCGAACCCCTCGCGACGCATCTGGGGTTTTCCGTGACGCCTTTCGCGCGATCCAACATTTCCGCGCGGAAGCGCAACTGGCGCGAGTATTTTTCGGATGTCGACGCTGAAGTGGTTTCAAAACTCTGTGCCGAAGACATCGCGCGGTTCGATTACCGATTCTAAATTTTCGCGCGATTGCAGATTGCGACGCATTTTGGGCCATTCTTACGGCCGGTGAACGCGCCCCTATCCAAAAAGATAGGTCAATCGAGCGTGTCCCCTATCCAAAAAGATAGGTCAATCACGGGTCCGTGAGCAACTTACTGTCCGAAAGTATAGGTTTGCCACATTTCGGTCACCTTTCGGCCCCGGAAACTCCCTAGGAATCAATTGATCTGGGTAGGACCAAGAAATGGCCTCGCCGACTTTCAGAAGGAAGACCGACATGACCCGCAGTGCAACGACGACCTGGGACGACGATTGCGCCTTTGATACCGCTCTGGCGGGCGCAACCTCCGGGCGAATGCTCGACAACGGAGCTGCGTCGGGAATCGTCGCCGGAACGCGCATCGCCACCGCCATGGGCTGGCGCCCGGTGGAAGCGATCGCAGCCGGTGACATGGTCATGACTTTCGACAGTGGCCTGCGTCCCGTCGCGGACGTCAAACGGACTCAACTCTGGCTCGGTCACGGGCGTTGCCCGGACCATCGCAAGCCGCTCGCCGTGCCGGTCGGCGCGTTGGGCAACAAAACCCCGATGCTGCTTTTGCCTGAACAGAACATGATGGTGGAAAGCGACATGGCCGAGGCAATTTACGGTGACCCCTTCGCCGTGATCCCCGCTTCGGCACTTGAAGGCTATCGCGGGATCGATCGGATTACACCCCACCGTCCGATCGACGTGATCGTGCTGGAGTTTGAGGAGGAGGAGATCGTCTACGCTAATGGTTCTGGCATGGTCCATTGCGGTTCGGTCAACAGCCACCGGCTCGAAGCGCTCTTCGACGATGATGCAGGCCCGAACTACGAGACGCTGTCGCTCGAGATGGCGCGCTCGATCGTCGCGGGGCTGATCGACGAAGATCTGACCGCACATGCTTACGCGGCAGAGTGATAGCCCGGCCTGATCCCCTCCTGAAATTCTGACAGGCCGAACGCCGCACCCCAGACCAGGGTGCGGCGTTTTCCTTTGCCCGGGGAATAGGCGAACGCTTCGGCGCAGAGGAAGGCGCGCGCATAGAAAAACGCCGGGGCCTTTCGGTCCCGGCGTTCTGGTTTTTCTGGCGCCGTCGGATCAGGCGGCTTTCGCGGCCTGACCGTCGCCGAAACGACCATAGAAGGTGTCACCCTTGGCTGCGATGTCGCGCAGCAGGGCGGGGGCTTCGAAGCGCGGACCGTATTGCGCGGTGAGCGCCTCGCAGATTTCCACCGCCTTGCCGGCGCCGAGGATGTCGAGCCACGAGAACGGGCCACCCGACCAAGGGGCGAAGCCCCAGCCGAGGATCGCGCCCACGTCACCCTCGCGGATGTCTTCCAGCACGCCCTGCTCGAAGGCGCGCACGGCTTCCAGCACCTGCGCCATCAGCAGGCGATGCTGGACGTGATGCACGTCGGGCTGCTCGTCGGCGCGCGGGAACTTGGCGTCGAGCCCATCCCACAGGCCTTGGCGTTTGCCCTTGTCGTCATAGTCGTAGAAGCCCGCGTTCGACTTGCGGCCCATCCGGCCTTCGTCGGCCATCCAGAACAGCACGTCATCGACCGCCTCATCGGGATAGGCATCGCCCATCGCGGCCTTGGTGGCCTTCGCGATCTTCACGCCGAGGTCGATCGAGGTCTCGTCTACCAGCTGCAGCGGTCCGAGCGGCATGCCGACCATAGTCGCGGCGTGTTCCACCAGCGTCGGGTTCACCCCTTCGGCCACCATGCGAATCCCCTCGTTGATATAGGGGATGATGCAGCGGTTGGCGTAGAAGAAGCGCGCGTCGTTCACCACGATCGGCGTCTTGCGGATCTGGCGCACGAAGTCGAGCGCCTTGGCCACGGCCACCGGACCGGTCTCGGCGCCCTTGATGATCTCGACCAGCATCATCTTGTCAACGGGCGAGAAGAAGTGGATGCCGATGAACTGCTCGGGGCGTGCGCTGGCCTTGGCCAGCTCGGTGATCGGCAGGGTCGAGGTGTTGGTCGCGAAAATCGCATCCTGCGGAATCACGGCTTCGGCCTTCTTGGTGACCTCGGCTTTGACGCCCGGATCTTCGAACACCGCTTCCACGATCAGGTCGCAGCCTTCCAGCGCGGCGTAATCGGTGGTCGCGTTGATCAGGCCGAGCGTCTTCGCCTTGCCCTCTTCGGTGACCTTCTTGCGCGAGATGCCGTTGTCGAGGATGCCTTCGGAATAGGACTTGCCGCGATCGGCGGCCTCTTGGCTGTTGTCGATCAGCACGACCTCGATACCGGCTTTGGCCGAGACATAGGCAATGCCTGCGCCCATCATGCCCGCGCCGAGGATGCCGACCTTCTTCACCCTCTGGTCCGACACGTCGGGACGGTTCGCGCCCTTCTCCAGCGCGCCCTTGTTGATGAAGAGCGAACGGATCATCGAGGTCGACGACGGGTTCAGCAGAACGTTGGTGAACCAGCGCGCCTCGATCTTGATCGCCTGATCGAAGGGCACGAGCGCGCCTTCATAGACCGCCGAGAGCAGCGCCTTGGCCGCCGGATAGACGCCCGCGGTCTTGCCATGCACCATCGCGGAAGCACCGACGAAGGTCATGAAGCCCGCCGGGTGATAGGGTGCGCCGCCGGGCATCTTGAAGCCCTTCGCGTCCCACGGTTTGACCAGATCGGCGTCTTTGGCGTTCAGCACCCATTCCTTCGCGGAGGCCAGCGGATCCTCGACGACCTCGTCGATCAGGCCCGCAGCTTTCGCCTTCTTGGGGTCCGAAAGCTTGCCTTCCAGCAGGAAGGGCGCCGCCGCCATCGCGCCGAGCTTGCGCGAGACGCGGGTGGTGCCGCCGCCGCCGGGGAAGATACCGACCATGATCTCGGGCAGGCCGATCTTCGCCTTCGGATTGTCCGCGACAAAAGTGCGGTGCGTCGATAGCGGCAGTTCCAGGCCGATGCCGAGCGCGGTGCCGGGGATCGCGGTTGCGATCGGCTTGCCGCCCTTGTTGGTCTTCGGGTCCATGCCGGCGCGCTCGATCTTGCGCAGGACATGGTGCATCTGCATCACCCCGTCGAAGATCGCCTGAGCGCCGCCTTCGCGCATCTGCGCGATGACGTTGAGATCCATGCCGCCCGCGAAATCGGGCTTGCCGGAGGTGATGACGACACCCTTCACGGCGTCATCCGCCAGCGCCTTGTCGATGAAGCTGTCGAGAAGCGCGAAGCCCTCCATGCTCATCACGTTCATCGACTTCTCGGGCACGTCCCAAGTGATGACGGCAACGCCGTCGCTGCCAAGTTCGTATTTGAAATCAGCCATTTGTTCCTCCCTCACACGCGCTCGATGATGGTCGCAGCGCCCATGCCGGACGCAACGCAGAGCGTGGCCAGACCGGTGTTCAGGTCGCGGCGTTCGAGCTCGTCCAGCAGCGTGCCGATGATGATCGCGCCGGTGGCGCCGAGCGGGTGGCCAAGCGCGATCGCGCCGCCGTTGACGTTGACCTTCGATGCGTCGACCTGGAAGGCCTGCATGAAGCGCAGCACGACAGCAGCAAACGCCTCGTTCACCTCGAACAGGTCGATGTCGGAGATCGACATGCCCGAATCGGCGAGGATCTTTTCGGTCACGGGCACCGGGCCGGTCAGCATGATCGTCGGATCGGTGCCGATCTTCGCGGTGGCGCGGATGCGCGCGCGCGGCTTGAGGCCATGCGCCTCACCGAATTCCTTGTTGCCGATCAGCACGGCGGCGGCCCCGTCCACGATGCCCGAGGAGTTGCCGGCGTGATGGACGTGGTTGATGTGATCGAGGTGCGGGTATTTCAGCATCGCGACCTTGTCGAAGCCGGGCATGACCTCGCCCATTTCCTTGAAGGACGGCTTCAGGCTGCCGAGCGATTCCATCGTCGTGCCCGGACGCGGGAATTCGTCCTGCTCGAGAATGGTCAAACCGTTCTGGTCCTTCACCGGCACGATGGATTTTGCGAAACGGTTTTCCTTGATCGCCTCCGCCGCACGGCGCTGCGATTCCACGCCGAGCGCGTCGACGTCTTCGCGGCTAAAGCCGTATTCGGTGGCGATGATATCAGCCGAAATGCCCTGCGGGACGAAATAGGTCTTCATCGCGAGCGACGGGTCCACGGCGATTGCCGCGCCGTCCGAGCCCATCGCAACACGGCCCATCATCTCGACGCCGCCTGCGATATAGCCCATGCCCGCGCCGCCGCGCACCTGGTTCGCGGCGAGGTTCACCGCTTCCATGCCCGAGGCGCAGAAGCGGTTGATCGACAGGCCCGGGATGCGCTCGTCGAGATCCGACAGAAGCACCGCCGAGCGCGCAAGGCAGCCGCCCTGCTCCATCACCTGGGTCGCGTTGCCCCAGATTACGTCCTCGACCGCATGGCCTTCGAGGTTGTTGCGCTCGGCCACCGCGTTCAGCAGCCGCGCGGACAGCGCGACCGAGCTGACCTCGTGCAAGGAGCCGTCCTTGCGGCCCTTGCCCCGCGGAGTGCGGGCTGCGTCATAGATATAGGCTTCCGTCATGGTTCCTCCTCACGCCCGGTCGGAAGGATTGCCGGGCATCAAATCATAGGGGTGTTTCCAACCGGGCAGGGCAGCAATGCCATCCAGCCAACGGTCGATATTGGGGAATTCCTTGCGGTCGAACCCAAAGGGCTCGGGGTAGTAGAGATAGCCGCAGCAGGCGAAATCGGCCAAGCTGGGCTGGTCGCCGACGACCCAGTCGCGACCCTCCATATGTTTCTCAAGCGTCTTGATCGCGGTCAGCACGCGGCCCTTGAGCCAGCCGATCGCTTCTTGCGGACGCTTCTCTTCGGGCAGGAAGTTCATCAGGAAGCGCAACCCGCCTTGCTGGCCCGAGCCTTTCTGCGCATCCCAGAACATCCAGCGCAGCATTTCGTTGCGGTCCTCGGCGAGGAATTTGCCGGTCTGCTCCGCGATGTGAAGTTGGATGACGCAGGATTGCGACAGGGTCAGGTCGCCCTCTTTGAAGACGGGCGCCTCGGCCATTTCGTTCAGCGCCTGGTATTCGGCGCTGCGCGCCTCGCCGTTGAAGAAATCGACATAGACCGGCTCCCAGTCGTAGCCCGCCAATTCCATCGTCAGCGCCGCCTTGTAAGCGTTCCCCGACTCTCCGAAGCAATAAAGTTGTGCCGCCATTCGTTGCGGTCCTCCCTGATCACGATGCCAATCTGGCCCCTAAGTGACGCGAACGTAAGCCCCTCGTGGGCATTCCGCCGCAACGTCATTCGATCACGACGTTGCGTCCAACGCGAGGGAGAGGGTGACGTTCCGTTGCGAGAGGTGAACGGACGTGAACGGAAAGCACGGAAAAAGCGAGAGGAGCGGCGCGGTTAGCGCACCGCCTGCATCGTTCCCTTGGGAAACTCGATTCCTTCGAAATCGGGATACACCTTGCGCAATACCGCGATCTGCGCCGGGCTGTCGATGCGCACAAGATACCATTCCTCGCCATCCTGCAGCGCCAGCGTGGTATTGGTCGAGCGCACCTTGCCCATATCGGGCACCTCCATCACCGTCGATGTCGGAATCTGCGCATAGGCCCGGCCCGAAGACGTCTCGCCGGTTTTCATTTCGTTGGTGTTCATCTCGAACTCGTCGATCGTGACCGAGGCCATCGCGTCGTTGATTTGCTTGCGCATGATCTCTTCGAGCTGTTCTTTCGGTACGCCCGTCTGATCCGCGATGGCCTGCATCATCTTCGGCGGCACCGTGTCGAAGAAGACCGAGTAGTCCTTCTCTTCCACCGCCTTGGTGAAGCCCGCGACCTCCTGCGTGACAGCGTTGCGGTCGGCGGAGTCGAAGGCAAAGGCGGGCAGGGCCGAGACGGCAAGGGATGCGACAGCGAAAGCAAGAGACAGGCGGGTCATGGATGTCCTTTCGAAATCAGGCTTTGCGCTCGCCAAGCTCGGCCTTGAACAGCCGCAGGCGGTGGTTGAGATTTTCCTCGTGGGTGACGGAGTTGAAATGCTCGAACAGGAAGGTCAGCGCCTCGTCGGGCGTGATTTCCGCCTCCTGCGCGAAGCGGTTGAGGCTGCGATAGGCGTCATTGGTCATGGCGACGGGAAAGCGACGGGTCAGGCGCAGTCGTTTGGGCATTCAGGCTCCGGGGCAATGTAGCGCGGGAAGGCGCGTCAGGTTGCGCGCAGCTTAGGAAGAAACCTGCGCGCTGGCCAGACCGCCCTTGCTCCGAAGCCAAGCACCGGGACCGCGCCTAGAGGTCGTCCCAATCGCTCAGCCCGAGCTTGTTCTTGCGGTGGATCTGCCACAGCGCCATCAGCGCCCCGAAGGCGAGCGCCGAGATCACCAGCGTTACCAGATGCGGCGCGTAGGACATGCCCTCCGTCGCGCTCAGCAGATGATCCACGAGCAGCTGCGCCACCGCGAACCCGGCGCCGAAGATCAGCAGGTTCTGCTTCCAGTCGAGATAGGGAATCGGGCGCGGCTCGAAGCCCAGCCAATGCAGTACCCGCGCGCCCATGGAAGGACGGGTCGAGCGGAACACGCCCCGCGCCCGCAGCTCTGCGAGCGCGGCATCGTATCGGCGGTGGGTTTCTGCGTTATTGAGATACATGGCGGCGGGGCTCGGCGGGAATCGTGTCTCGGTTGAGATTCCGAGGTTAGACCTGCATGGCCGCAAAACAATCGCCCGGCGCTACACTTCGCCTGACATGGCGGTGATCGAAAATTGAAACGGCGGGCCGAGGCCCGCCGTTCATTTTCGTTTGATCCGTTCGTCTCAGAACTGGTCGTCGGTCAGCGCCATGACCGGGTCCGCACCGCTCTCGATCCGCGCCAGATGCATGGCGCAGGCGGGAAGCTGACGCGCCATGTAGTAGCGGCCCGTCGCGATCTTGCCTTCGTAGAAGGCAGTGTCCGACGCCCCGTTGTCGAGCGCGGTGAAGGCGGCTTTCGCCATCCGCGTCCACATCAGGCCGAGGCAGACGTGGCCCATCAGGTGCATGAAGTCATAGCTGCCCGACAGCGCCGCGTTCGGGTTTTTCATGCCGTTCTGCATGAAGAACATGCCCGCGGTCTGAAGCTGCTTGGAGGCGTTCTTCAGCGCATCGGTGAAGGGCTTCATCCGCTCATCGTCGTCATGCGACTTGCACTCTGCCTTGACCATCTCGAAGAAGGCCATGACGTGCTTGCCACCGTCGGCTGCGAGCTTGCGGCCCACGAGGTCGAGTGCCTGAATGCCGTTGGCGCCCTCGTAGATCATCGCGATGCGCGCGTCGCGCACATGCTGCGACATCGGCCAGTCCTCGGTATAGCCGTGGCCACCGAAGACCTGCTGCGCGGAGACGGCGGTCTCGAAGCCCTTGTCGGTAAGGAAGCCCTTGATGACCGGGGTCATCAGCGAGATCAGACCTTCGGCTTCGGCGTCGTTGAGCGCATGGGAGCGGTCGATCAGATGCGCGCCCCAGAAGGTGAAGGCGCGGGCGCCCTCTACGAAGCTCTTCTGGTCCATCAGCATCCGGCGCACGTCCGGGTGCACGATGATCGGATCGGCGGCCTTCTCGGGCGCTTTCACGCCGGTCACGTCGCGACCCTGAATGCGGTCCTTCGCGTAAGCCACGGCTTCCTGATAGGCGGCTTCGGCCACGGCATAGCCCTGAAGACCGACGCCGAGACGCGCTTCGTTCATCATGGTGAACATCGCGCGCATCCCCTTGTGGAGATCGCCCAGCAGCCAGCCCTTCGCGCCGTCGTAGTTCATGACGCAGGTCGCGTTGCCGTGGATGCCCATCTTCTCTTCGAGCTTGCCGACCGAGAGCGAGTTGCGCTCGCCCAGCGAGCCGTCCTCGTTGACGAGGAATTTCGGCACGATGAAGAGCGAGACGCCCTTGGTGCCTTCGCCACCGCCCGGCGCTTTCGCCAGCACGAGGTGGATCACGTTATCCGACAGGTCGTGATCGCCCGCCGAGATGAAGATCTTGGTGCCGGTGATCGCGTAGGAGCCATCATCCTGCGGCTCGGCCTTGGTGCGCATGAGACCCAGATCGGTGCCGCAATGGGGCTCCGTCAGGTTCATCGTGCCGGTCCAGTCGCAGGTGACCATCTTCGGCAGATAGGTCTGCTTCTGCTCGTCCGTGCCGTGGGTGTGGATCGCCGAATAGGCGCCGTGGGTCAGGCCCTGGTACATATTGAAGGCCATGTTGGCCGAGACGAACATCTCGCCCACCGCGCAGTTCAGCAGGTAGGGCATGCCCTGACCGCCGAATTCAGGATCGCAGTCGAGCGCGGTCCAGCCGCCCTCTTTCATTGCCTCGAATGCCTTGTCGAACCCTTTGGGCGTGCGGACCACGCCGTTTTCGAGCACGCAGCCTTCCTTGTCGCCCACCTCGTTCAGCGGGGCCAGCACCTCGGACGAGACCTTGCCCGCAGCGTCGAGAACGGCCTCGGTGAAGTCGCGGTCCATTTCTTCGTAACCCGGCACGTCCGAATCCGAAACTTTGAGCAGGTCATGCAGCACAAACTGCATGTCTTTGGTGTTGGCGATAAAGCTCGACATGGTTCGCTCCCTTTAGTCGTCGCGGATCAGGCCGCGTCGTCGTGGCGCGCCTTCTCCAGTTCCTTCTCCGCCCACTCGATCTGACTGGCCAGTTCGTCGATCGCCTGACCCAGTTCCTCGCGTTGGCGCGTCATTTCCTCCAGACGTTGCTGTGCGAGCTTGATCGTCTCGTTCAGCTGCGTCTTCTGCTTGTCGCCCATCTCGTAGAGGTCCAGCAGCTGGCGGATATCCTCCAGCGAAAACCCGAAACGTTTGCCGCGCAGGATCAGTTTCAGCCGGGCGCGGTCGCGCCGCGTAAACAGCCGTTTCTGTCCCTCGCGAATGGGAAACAGCAACTCCTTGCTTTCGTAGAACCGCAGGGTGCGCGGGGTCACCTCGAAGGCATCGCACATCTCGCGGATCGTCATTACTGTGTCGGTCATACTCTCTGCCTCGCGTTTCCTTTGCGTAATGCGACGCGGCAGATCGTCTGTCCGCAGTCACAATACAAGACTTCTTTACGTTCGCGTCACCGTAACGTGGCGTCACGAATCCAATGACGTAATGTCAGGGAATTTTTACCGTACGGTAAAGCAAGTTTCTTTCGTCGAAACTGGCCATAATCGTCAAGCTCACAAGGCGTTCACACGACCTCGCTGACGTTAAGGAATGCATTTCAGGCTCAAGAATCAAGAGTGTCCTGAACCTGATCACGCAATTGTCGGAGGTCGTCGATTGCCGCGTCCAATTCTTCGCGTTGTCGCGTCAGCACGTCAAGCTGCCGGTCGGCCAGTTCGACCCAGACGCGGTTCTGCTCTTCGGTGCCTTGCTGATCATAGATCAGCAGCCATTGGCGCAACTCCTCGAGCGAGAAGCCAAATCGACGCCCGCGCAAGATCAACGTCATCCGCGCGATTTCGCGCGGGCCGTAATAGCGCGAGCGGCCTTCCTTCTGGGGATTGAGAAGCTCGATATACTCGTAATAGCGCAGCGTGCGCGGGGTCACGTCGAACCGCTCGCACATCTCCTTGAAGGACAGTAAGTCTGACATCTATTCGGCCTCCCGATCCGGGCGAGAAGCTAGCGCGCCGGGCTTCAGGCTGCAAGCAAAGCCAGCCCTCGCCCGGCGGGCTGCAGCTTATATTTCGATCGCTTTGAGCATCTCGGGTTCGATGACATCCACCCCCGGCAGACCGTCGATCAGCGCCTGCGCGGATTGCTCCAGCGCATCGAAGGTCTTGTAGTGGCAGGGGATGACCGTCTTGAAGTTGAAATACTTCTTCGACGCCCAGGCCGCGCGCTTCATGTCCATCGTGAAATGGCCGCCCGCCGCGAGGATGCCGATATCGGGATTGTGCAGTTCACCCATCCAGTCCATGTCGGCCATGATGTCGGTATCGCCGCTGACGTAGATCGTGTGGCCCTCGGCCTCGATCATGAAGCCCGCGGGCTGGCCCGCATAGGCCGGGTTGCCGTCCTTGTAATCGACCGAGGCGGAATGGGTCGCGTTCACCATCGTGACCTTCACACCGCCCAGATCGACCGTGCCGCCTTTGCCGAAACCGACCGTCTCGGCCCCCTCGGCCCCGAGCATGATCGACAGCTCGTGGATGCAGTAGATCGGGATATCCAGTTCCTTCGCGATCGGCACCGCGTCCGAAGCGTGATCGCCGTGGCCGTGGGTCAGCAGCAGATGCGTCGCACCCTCGATCGCCTCGCCGCGCTTGTCGTCGGGAAAGACCGGCGAGCCGGTGAGGAACGGATCGAGCAGGATCACGGCGTCGCCGGTTTCGATGCGGAAGCCGGAATGGCCGAGCCAGATGAGTTTCATATGGATTTCCTCCGTTAGGCACTTCGGTTGTGACAGGGTGACGTATAAGCCCTGCGCATGTTCCAAGATTAGCGCGCAAATTCGCGTGGGACAGGGCAGGGGCGCGCCGATGCCGGGGCGCGGCGCTTGAAAGCCCCAGTGGCTCGGGCTAAACCGCCTTCCAAGACAAGCGGAGAAGCACATGTCCATCGATATCGACACCGCCCGCAAAGTGGCGCATCTGGCCCGGATCCGGGTGCCCGAAGACCATCTGCCCGAGCTCGCGCAGGAACTCTCCAGCATCCTGACCTTCATGGAGCAGCTCAACGAGGTCGACGTTGAGGGCGTCGAGCCGATGACCTCCGTGACGCCGATGCGCCTCAAGCGCCGCGTCGACGAGGTGACCGATGGCGGTTATCCCGAGAAAATCCTCAAGAACGCCCCCGATGCCCGCGAGGGCTTCTTTGCCGTGCCGAAGGTGGTCGAATGAGCCTGAACAAACTGACGATTGCCGACGCGCGCGATGCGCTCAAGAAGGGCGATGTGACTTCGGTCGAGCTGACCGAGGCCTGCCTGGGCGAAATCGAAGGCGCAGGCGCGCTGAACGCCTACGTGCACAAGACCCCTGAGATCGCGCTGGAGCAGGCCAAGGCCGCCGATGCGCGCATCAAGTCGGGCGACGCGCCCGCGATGTGCGGCATCCCGCTGGGGATCAAGGATCTTTTCGCGACCAAGGGCGTGGCGACGCAGGCCGCGTCGAACATCCTCGACGGGTTCAAGCCGGAATACGAATCCACCGTCACGCAGAACCTGTGGGACGCGGGCGCGGTGATGCTCGGCAAGCTGTCGATGGACGAATTCGCGATGGGCTCATCGAACGAGACCGCCTGCTACGGCCCTGCGGTGAACCCCTGGAAGATCGATGACCGGAAACTGACCCCGGGCGGGTCTTCGGGCGGTTCGGCCGCGGCTGTGGCTGCCGACCTGTGCCTTGCCGCGACCGGCACGGATACCGGCGGCTCGATCCGCCAGCCCGCCGCCTTCACCGGCATCGTCGGCATCAAGCCGACCTATGGCCGGGTCTCTCGCTGGGGTGTGGTGGCCTTCGCCTCTTCGCTTGATCAGGCGGGTCCGATGACCAAATCGGTGCGCGACGCGGCGATCATGCTTGGCACGATGTGCTCGCACGATCCGAAGGATTCGACCTCCGCCGATATTCCGGTCCCGGATTTCGAGGCCGCGCTGACCGGCGACATTCGCGGCAAGAAGATTGGTATCCCGAAAGAATACCGCATCGATGGTATGCCCGCCGAGATCCAGAAGCTCTGGGACGACGGCATCGCGATGATGAAAGATGCGGGGGCCGAGATCGTCGATATCTCGCTGCCCCATACGAAATACGCGCTGCCCGCCTATTACGTCGTGGCTCCCGCGGAAGCCTCGTCGAACCTCGCGCGCTATGATGGCGTGCGCTACGGCCACCGCGCCAAGCTCGCGGCAGGCGAGGGCATCGTCGACATGTACGAGAAGACCCGCGCCGAAGGTTTCGGCCCCGAGGTGCAGCGTCGCGTGATGATCGGCACCTATGTGCTGTCGGCAGGCTTCTATGACGCCTATTACAACCGCGCCCGGAAAGTGCGCGCCTTGATCAAGCGCGACTTCGAAGAAGTTTTCGCGCAGGGCATCGATTCGATCCTGACGCCTGCCACCCCGTCTGCCGCTTTCGGTCTGGGCGAGATGGACGGCGCCGATCCGGTCGAGATGTATATGCAAGATGTGTTCACCGTGACGGTGAACCTTGCAGGCCTTCCCGGCGTTTCGGTGCCGTGCGGGCTGGACAGCAAGGGCCTTCCGCTGGGGCTGCAACTCATCGGGCGGCCCTGGGAAGAGGGCGATCTGCTGAACCACGCCCACGTCCTCGAACAGGCCGCGGGCTTCTCGGCCAAACCGGAGAAATGGTGGTAACATGAAACAGGCACTCGCGATCCTCGGCGGCGTTCTGGCCCTCTCGGGCTGTATCTCTTCGATCCCCGACAGCGGCCCCGAAGCCCGTCGCGAGGCCAAACTGCGCGGCCAGCCCATCGTGCCGCCTTCGGCACAAAGCGTCCTGCCGACCGACAACGGCTCGACCAACCCCGATGCGCCCGGCGCGCCGCTGGACGCGACCGGCACGGCGACGCCCGGCACGACCAACGCGCTTTCCGCACCGACCATCGATGCGGGCGGCACCATCGGCGACAATCCTTCGACCTCCAGCTCCGACAGCAGCGACAATAGCGGCGCCGCGATCGGGGCAGATGCGATGGCCGCGCTGCAGGAGACCGACGCGTCGAACAGCACTGCCGGTTCCAGCACCATGGCCAGCTCGCCGAACTTCGACACCACCGCGTCGAGCAGCGCGCCCGCGCAGAACACGATCAGCAATCAGGACAGCTCGGGGCCGAACCTCGCTGCCTATGCGCTGTCGGTGTCCAACCGTCCGGGCGACTCGGTCTACAAGCGCTCGGGCATCAAGCTGACCTCGTCGAGCAAGGCCTGCGCGAAATACGTCTCTGCCGATCAGGCGCAACGCGCCTTCCTCTCCGCAGGCGGGCCGCAGAAAGACCGGCTGAACCTCGATCCCGATGGCGACGGTTTCGCCTGCGACTGGGATCCGACGCCGTTCCAGACCGCGCGCCAGTGAGCGCCGACTGGCCCTCGCCCAATTACGGCCCGCGCCGCGAGGGGGCGGTGCCGGAACTGATCATTATCCATTACACCGCGATGTGGTCCTGCGAGGCCGCGCGGACGCGCCTTTGCCTGCCCGAGGCGGAGGTCTCCGCGCATTGGCTGATCGGGCGTGATGGCTCGGTCGAGCAGCTCGTCCCAGAGGAGATGCGCGCCTGGCATGCGGGCTTGGGAAGCTGGCAGGGGCTGGGCGATGTGAATTCGCGCTCGATCGGGATCGAACTGGATAACGAAGGCGATCGTCCGTTCCCCGAGCCGCTGATGGCCGCGCTGGAAGAGCTGCTGCCGCAGATCATGCGCCGCTGGGCAATTGCACCCGAGAACGTCATTGGCCATTCGGATTTCGCGCCCGAGCGCAAGATCGACCCGGGCCCGCGTTTCGACTGGCAGCGCCTCGCGCGGCAGGGCCTGGCGATCTGGCCGGAGCGGGGCGCTGCTGCGCCCGCAGTCGACCCCGAGAGTTTCCTCGCGCTGGCCTCGAGCCTTGGCTACCCGGAAGCGCCGCTCGCGACGATCCTGCCCGCCTTCCGCCTGCGCTTCCGCCCGCGCCATGAGGGGCCGCTGGATGCGGTGGACATGGCGCTGGTCGCCGATCTGGCGATGCGCTTTGGCGCAGATGGCGGGGCGTGGCGATCAAGCTGAGGCCGGGAGCGGGCTCTGCCCCCCGGTCGCCGGACGGCGACAGATTTGAAGACGGAGGGGGCTCTGCCCCCGCTCGCGATGCGAGCCCCCCGGGATATTTCTTCCAATCCGAAGAGTTGATCAGAGCGCGGCGGCGAGCCGGGTGCCCTGATCGATGGCGCGTTTCGCGTCGAGTTCCGCCGCCACATCCGCGCCGCCGATCACATGCGGGCTGCGACCCGCCGCGATCAGCTGATCGGCCAGCGAGCGGTCCGAGAGTTGGCCCGCGCAGAGCACCACCGTATCGGCCTCAATCAGCGTCGGGTTCTCGCGCGCCTCGCCAAAAGTGACATGCAGCCCCTCGGCGGTGATCTTCTCGTAATTCACGCCGCCGATCATTTTCACGTCCTTCATATGCAGCGCCGCGCGGTGAACCCAGCCCGTGGTCTTGCCGAGGCGGCGGCCGAGCTTTTCCTTCTTGCGCTGCAGCAGCGTCACTTCGCGGGCTGGGGCTTCGGGCTCGGGCTTCGTCAACCCGCCCGGCGTCTGCGCCGGATCGCCGACGCCCCATTCGCGCTTCCACTCTTCCAGATCCAGCGTCGGGCTTTCGGTCACCGTCAGGAATTCGGCCACGTCGAAGCCGATGCCGCCCGCGCCGATCACCGCGACGCGCTTGCCGGCGGTGACGCGGCCTTTGAGGATGTCGATGTAACTCACGACCTGCCCGCCCTCGATCGGGATTTCCGGGTCGCGCGGCTGCACGCCGGTTGCGATGATGATCTCGTCGAAGGGGGCGAGGAGATCGGGCGTGGCCTCGGTCTCCAGCTTCACCGTCACGCCGGTCTTCTCGATCATGGTCTTGAACCAGTCGGTGAGCCCGTGGAATTCCTCCTTGCCGGGGATCGCGCGCGCCATGGTCAGCTGCCCGCCGAGCTCCGAGGCGCGGTCGAACAGGGTCACGGCATGGCCACGCTCGGCCGCGGTGATCGCGGCAGACAGGCCCGCCGGGCCCGCGCCGACGACGGCGACGGATTTCGGCGCCTCGGTCTTGGTGATGACGATCTCGGTCTCATGCGCGGCGCGCGGATTCACGAGGCAGCTCGAGACCTTGCCCTGGAAGGTGTGGTCCAGACAGGCCTGATTGCAGGCGATGCAGGGTGCGATCTCGGCGGCGCGGCCCTCTTTCGCCTTCACCACGAAATCCGCATCGGCGAGGAAGGGGCGCGCCATCGACACCATGTCGGCGCAGCCGTCGCCCAGCACCTCTTCGGCGACTTCAGGCGTGTTGATGCGATTGGACGTGATGACCGGGATCGAGACCTCGGGCTTGAGCCGCCCGGTGAGCCAGGTGAAGGCCGCCCGCGGCACCGACGTCACGATGGTCGGCACCCGCGCCTCGTGCCAGCCGATGCCGGTGTTGAGCATCGTGGCGCCCGCTGCCTCGACGGCTTTCGCGAGGGTGACGACCTCTTCCCAGGTCGAGCCGTCGGGGATCAGGTCGATCAGCGAGATGCGGAAGATCACGATGAAATCGGGGCCGACCGCTTCGCGCACGCGCTTGACCACTTCGACGGGCAGGCGCATCCGGTTCTCGAACGAGCCGCCCCAACCGTCTTCGCGCTTGTTGGTGTGGCGTACGAGGAACTGGTTGAGGAAATAGCCCTCGGAGCCCATCACCTCGACGCCGTCATAACCCGCCTCGCGGGCGCGCGCGGCGGCGGTGGCGATGTCGGCGATCTGCTTCTCGATCCCGGCTTCGTCGAGCTCTTTCGGCGGGAAAGGCGAGATTGGGGACTTGATCGCAGAGGGCGCCACGCAATCGGGGCCATAGGCATAGCGCCCGGCGTGCAGGATCTGCATCGCGATGCGGCCGCCCGCTTCGTGAACGCGGTCGGTGATGATCTTGTGATGCGCGATGTCCTCGGGGGTGAACAGCCCCGCCGCGCCGGGGAAGACGCCGCCTTCGTTATTAGGGGCCATGCCGCCCGTCACCATCAGCGCGACACCGCCGCGCGCGCGTTCGGCATAGAACTCGGCCACCGCATTCCAGTCGCCGCGCTCTTCGAGATTGGTGTGCATCGAGCCCATCAGCACGCGGTTCGGCAGCGTCACGTGGCCCAGATCGAGCGGCGTGAAGATATGCGGATATTGGCTCATGTAACCCTCCCTGATTTGGCCCGCACTCTGCGGCGCAAGGCCAGGCTTGTCACGTCAAACGCGGCGTCAGAGCGAACGCGCCACCGTTTCGCAGAGGTCACCAACCTGCGGGATTCTCTCCCATTGTTACCCTCGTATTGTCGCCGCGAAGTCTAAATTGCGCCCGATTTCGTCTCGATAAGCGGAAAATAAGAAACAGAAATTACAAGCCGAAGGGTGTTTGGGATGGATCGCCTGACTGAAATGGAAGCCTTTGCCACGGTTGTGGATCAGGGGGGCTTCACCGATGCAGCCAAGAAGATGGGCATCTCCAAATCGGCTGTGTCGAAGCATGTCTCGGCGTTGGAGGCGCGCCTCGGTGCACGTCTTCTGAATCGCACCACGCGTCGCGTTTCGCCGACGGAAATCGGGCTGGCTTATTACGACCGCGCGCGTCGCGTTCTCAACGATGCGGGCGAGGCCGATGCGCTGGTGACTTCGATGCAGACG
The DNA here is from genome assembly GCF_002213195.1 of Thioclava sp. F42-5. Classification (NCBI taxonomy): domain Bacteria; kingdom Pseudomonadati; phylum Pseudomonadota; class Alphaproteobacteria; order Rhodobacterales; family Paracoccaceae; genus Thioclava; species Thioclava sp. F42-5. Next base: position 70,112 of record NZ_NBNZ01000005.1, on the reverse strand, counting down.
GCGCCCTCGGGGCTGCTGCGCATCTCGGTCGCCACCGATTTCGGTGTGAACCTTCTCTCTCCCGTTCTGGGCGAATTCCTGCAGGAATTCCCCGAAATCACCGTGAATATGGTGCTGAACAACCGCTACGTCGAACTTATTTCCGAAGGGTTCGACATGGCGATCCGCGTCGGCGAACTGGAGGATTCGAGCCTGCGCGCGCGCAAGCTGACCGAGACTTCGCGCCGGATGATCGCCTCGCCAGACTACTTCAAGAAATTCGGCCGCCCCGAGCGGATCGACGATCTCAACAACCACAAACTGCTGCATTATTCGAACCAGTCGGCGGGCAATGTCTGGAAGTTGACCGCGCCTTCGGGCGAACGGCGTCAGGTCCGCTCGGCGGGCTGGCTGACGGTCAATGACGGTCAGTCGCTGCTGCATGCCGCGACGGCCGGTCTCGGGATCGCTTACCTGCCCTCGTTCCTCTATGCCGACGCGATGCGCGAGGGCCTCGTGGAAGAAGCGATGCCCGATCTGCCGATGGAAACGCTGGGCATCTACGCAATCTATCCGCCGGGGCGTTTCACGCAGCCGAAAGTGCGCGCTTTCATCGATTTCCTCGCCAAGACCTTCGCCGAGAAGGGCCCCGACAACTGGTGAGACCGAACTCCCTCCCGCGCCGGGCCATTCCGCCGGCTGGCGCTAACTCCGGGTCGAGGTGAGAACCGCTTCGACCCGTCTGTTTTTCTCACGTCCCTCTTTGGTCAGATTGCTTGCGCGCGGGGCGAGGAAGCCCGCCCCCTCGGCGCTGACCTGTGACGCCGCCACCCCGTAATCACCGATCAATTTTTGCCGTGCCGATTGCGCGCGTTTCTTCGACAGCGCGATATTGGCCGCGAGCGAACCGACCGCATCGGTATGACCCACCAGCATCACCTGATAATCCGGGTTGGCCTTGAGGAACTCGGCCAGCGCCTGCAGCGAGGCGAAATCGCCCTCGCCGAGCGCGGATGCCCCCGATGGGAAGTCGAGATCGTCGAGCGCGACCGAGCCCTGCGACTCCAGCGTCTGCGCAAGCGCGGAGCGGGCGACGGCCGGGGCATCGGCGCGCGGCAGAACCGGCGCGGTTTGCGGCGCGCCGAGCGGGTCGTCGGGCCGAGCGGGGGTGACGTCCTGCACCCGCAGCTCGGTCACCTGAATGAAGCCCGACTCGGACGACCGCGAGACGGTGATCCCAAGGTAATCGGCATCCTTGCGCGCCGCGATGTAGCGGAAATCGCCCAGATCGACATGCATCGCGGGCTCGGACAGCAGGTCGAGCGCGTAGCGAAAATCGAAGCCGCCGCAGGCCCGCGTGTCGCACTCATAGAGGATGTCGTAGCCCGCCTGCTTGAGCTGATCGCGCAGCGGCGCGAGGATCTGTAGCGTCGTATTCTGATTGGCCCGCAGTTGATAGGCCGTGTCGGAGCGCGCACCCTCGAGATCGCGGGTCTCGAGCTTGCCGTCCTGCCACGGACCGACCGCCAATTGGTAGCTGGTGGCGGGGCTCGTTTCCTGCGCGGATTGGGTGGCGCCGGCGGGCAACGTCAGATCTAACGAGGCGGCGCACGCGGCGTGGGGCAGGCTGGCGGCGAGCAGACTGGCCAGCAGGAGTGGCGCACGGCGGATCATGCCACCTCCGGCGCGCGGCGATAGTGATACTGCGCGCGAACTTCCATGCCGAAGCTCTCGGCGAGGGCGTTCGAGGCGTCATTGGCGAGCGTCGTGATCATCTCGAACCGCTCTGCCCCGGCCTCAACGGCCCAGCGAGCGCCCTCGTAGATCATCTCGCGCGCGAGGCTCATGCGGCGGTATTTCGGCGCAACGGCGAGCGCGTGGAGCATCGCCGCGTCCTCGTAGAGAGCGATATAGGCAACGCCCGCGGCCCGGTCGTCCTTGCGGCCCAGAACGCAGGTTTTCGGTACCTCTGCGCGGTCCATGATCGCCTGCCGCTCGGGCCCGACATCCAACTCGGTCCAGAGGTCGCGGGCGATCTGCAGCGGCGGCCAATGGGCGAAAGCGGTCACGGGCGGGACCTCGCCCTGCATCGCGGCGATCGGCGCGGACCAGATCCGCACCGGGTCATAAGCTTCGTAGCCGCGCGCCTCCAGAACCGCGTCGAGCGCCTCGTCTCCCGCGCGGATCATGAAGCGCGGACGCTGGCCCAAAGCGCGATGCGCAGCTTCGGCGGCGGGAATGTCGGCCTGCTCCAGCGGGACTTCCAGCGTCGCGCAGCTGACGCGCGATCCGCCGCCTTGCCCGTCGCGGATCAGAAACCCGCCTGCGCGGCGATATTCGGCGGCTGGCCAGGTCGCGTCGATGATCGCGTAGGCGTCGATCATGTGCCCTCCGGGAAGGCGGCCTTCAGCGCGGCGAAGCCCGCCTCGACCTGATCGGGATCGGTGCCGCGCAGCACGAGATTGGTGCCGTAGCGGCCTTTCTGGACGAAAGGATAAGAACCGATCGAAAGGTCGGGGAAGCGGCCAGCCAGCGCGCGCAGATCGTCGGCCACCGAGGATTCCGCGCGCAGCACCTGCAGGCTGCGCGAGAGCATCGGCGCGCCACCGGTGAGCTTCGGCAAAAGCCCTTCGACCATCGCCTGAAAGATGTTCGGCACGCCCGCCATGACATGGACATTGCCCAGCGAGAAACCCGGCGCGGCAGAGACCGGGTTCTCGATCAGCTCGGCCCCGTCGGGGATCCGCGCCATGCGCAGGCGCGCGGAGGTGAACTCAGCGTCGCGCGCGGCGTAATGCGCGGCGAGGATCGCCTTGGCATCCTCGCGCACGTCGAGCTTTGCCCCCATCGCCTCGGCTACCGCATCGGCGGTGATATCGTCATGGGTCGGGCCGATCCCGCCACTGGTGAAAAGGTGATCATGGGCTGCCGAAAGCTCCCGCACCGCGGCAACGATCACGTCATTGTCGTCCGGCACCACGCGGATCTCGCGGCAGGTGATTCCGCGCTCGACCAGCTGTCCGGCCAGATAATGGGCGTTTCCCTCGCGGGTGCGCCCCGAGAGGATTTCATCGCCGATGATCAGGATCGCTGCAGTGGGATTTGGCATGTATCAGGCTCCTTTCGACTTGGTATAGGGCGCGGAACGGGGCGCGAAAAGCCCGGGCACTGGCCAAGCCCCGCTTTTGTGACTATCTAAAGGCCGAAACCCTTAAGGAGCAGACCGTTGGACGATACTCAGGGCCGCACCACGAAGGACGGGATCCGGATCTACGATCAGAGCGATTTTGCAGGAATGCGCGCCGCCTCGCAGGTGACGGCGCAGATCCTCGACGAGGTCGCCGACCTGGTGGAGCCGGGGGTCACGACCGCAGCACTCGACGCCTTCATCGAACGCCGCGTGGGCGAGTTGGGCGCGACCTCGGCGACCATCGGCTATCGCGGCTATCAGCACGCGAGCTGCATCTCGGTGAACCATGTCGTCTGCCACGGCATCCCGGGCGACAAGAAACTGAAGGACGGCGATATCATCAATATCGACGTGACCGTGATCCTCGACGGTTGGTTCGGGGACAGCTCGCGCATGTATGTCGCGGGTAATTTGAGCCGCAAGGCCGAACGTCTGATTCAGGTCACCCATGACTCGCTGATGGTCGGCATCGAGCAGGTGAAGCCCGGAAACACCTTTGGCGATATCGGCCACGCGATCCAGAAATTCGTCGAAAGCAACCGCATGTCGGTGGTGCGCGATTTCTGCGGTCACGGCGTGGGCAAGGTGTTCCACGCGCCGCCGAACGTGTTGCATTACGGGCGCGCGGGTACCGGCGCGATGCTCGAAGAGGGCATGATCTTCACGATCGAGCCCATGGTGAACCTCGGCCGCCCCGAGACAAAGGTTCTGGCCGACGATTGGACCGCCGTGACGCGGGACAAATCGCTGTCGGCGCAGTTCGAGCATTCGGTGGGTGTGACCGCCGATGGCTGCGAGATCTTCACCACCTCGCCGGCGGGGCGCTTCCACCCGACCTGGCGCTAAGGTTCAGGCGTTAGTGGGGGCGCTGCCCCCGCTGGCTGCGTCAAAGCCCTACGTTTGCGCTTCGGGCGTTCGCCGGGGCGTCCCTCCACCGGAAGGCCGCTGATCCCGGCTCACCCCCCGGGATATTTTAGCCAAGCCGAAGATCAGGGGTCGAGGCCGATGAGCCGCGGCACCTGACGCATGTCGGTGAAGAGCTCCGCGCCTTCCGCCGCGAGCCGCGGATTGTCGCCTTTCGGCGAGTAGCCCAAACAACGCATCCCCGCGTTTTTCGCCGCACGCGCCCCGGTAGGACTGTCCTCGATCACCACGCAGGCCGCCGGATCGGCGCCCAGATGGCGCGCGGCATGGATGTAGAGATCGGGCTTCGGCTTTGGCATGCCCATGTCCTGACCCGAGAATAGCAGCCCCTCCAGCCGCGTGCGGATATCCGGGTGCTGGCCCAGTGTCGCCTCCATCTTCGCTTTCCGGCCGTTCGAGCCGACCGCGAAGGGAATGCCTTCTGCATCGAGACGCGCGAGAAGGCGCGGGATGCCGGGCATCAGCTCGGTCCCCTCGCGCAACCGCGCGTAGAGCGCCTTGTAATAGCTGTCGACCCAGCCGGCGGGCAGATCGGCCCCATGCTCGCGGCCCCATTGATAGACGTTCTCGATGGTGGATCCGATGAAGGCGTCTTCCAGTTCGGAGATCGTCTTGTGCACGCCGTAGCGGGCGAATTCTTCCTGAATCAGATCGAAGGTCGCGGGCTCGCTGTCGACGAGCACCCCGTCGCAATCGAACAGGACGGCGTGCGGGATCGGGTGGTGTTGCGTCATTCGGGCATCCGGGCAAGAGTTACGAGCGTGTCGCCATAGCGGCGCTGGTCGAGCTGTTCGAGGGCGGCGGGCAGGATCGGCGCGGTGTTCTCTTCCCAAACGATCATCGCACCCGGAGCGATCCATCCATTCTCGAGACAGGAGGCGAGGGCGCGTTCGCCCAAGCCCATCCCGTAGGGCGGATCGAGGAAGATCAGATCATAGCCGGGGCCGCGATTGGGGCCCATATTGGTCGCATCGCGCCGCCAGACATCCGTCACGCCCATCGCGCGCATAGCCTCGATGTTGCGGCGCAGAAGCGCGCGGGCGGCGGTGCCGTCATCGACGAAAGCCACCCGGGCCGCGCCGCGCGACAGCGCCTCCAGCCCCAGTGCGCCGGTACCTGCGAAGAGGTCAAGCACCCGCGCCTCGGGCACCGGATTGCCGTGCCCGCCATTGGTCAGCAGGTTGAAGATCGACTCGCGCACGCGGTCGGTCGTGGGGCGCAGATGGGCATCCATATCGCCTACACCCACATCCGCCAGCTTCAGCCCGCGTTTCGCGCCTCCGATAATTCTCATTTCATCAGGGCTTTCAGCTCTGCCGTGGTCTCGACCGCCTCGGACGTGACGGGTTTGCCAGCTTCGATCAGGCGCTTGCCGACCATGTAGGCGCGCGCGTCATTGATCGCGTCCACCGCGATCAGGCGGCCGTCGCGGAAATACCAGAAGCTGCTGCCCTCATCGCGGCGGGTGACGACCTCATCGTAGCCCGCATTGAGCCCGGCGATCTGCAGCTTCGCGTCGAACTGGTCCGACCAAAACCACGCTTTCGGGGTGTAAGGACGACCTGCACCCAGCATGTTCTCGGCGACCAGCTCGCCCATGTCGATCGCGTTGCCGACGGATTCGAGGCGGATCCGCTCCTCTGTGCCGGGGAAGGAGGCACAATCCCCCGCCGCCCAGATATGGGGCGCGGAGGTGCGGCCCTGTTCGTCGGCAGCGATGCCGTTCTCGCAATGGATACCGGCTTCGCGGGCGACTTCCTCGTCGGGGGTTATGCCGATGCCGACGATCACGAAATCGGCGGGCAATTCGCGCCCGTCCTCGAGGATTGCGCCGGTGACGGTTCCCTCGCCGGTCAGTCGCGTCAGGCCGACCCCTTCGAGGATTTCCACGCCGCGCTCGCTGTGCAGCGCGCGGATCGCGTCTGCGGTCTCCTTGCAGGCGACGCGGCCGAGGATGCGCGGCGCCGCCTCGACCAGCGTCACCTCGAGGCCGAGCTTGCGCGCGACCGCGGCCGCCTCCAGCCCGATATAACCGCCGCCCACCACGACCAGCCGTTTGCCGGCGGTGAAAAGGGGCTGCATCCGGTCGACATCGGCGAGGTTGCGCACGGTGAAGACATTGCCCAGATCGCCGCCAATCGCGGCGGGCAGGCGGCGCGGCGTGGCCCCGGTGCAGAGCGCCAGTTCGGCATAATCCAGCGTCTCGCCATCCGACAGGGTCACCGTCCGCGCCTCGGTGTCGATTGCGGTGACCGAGGTGCCGAGCCGCAGCGTAATGTCGTTTTCCTGCCACCAGTCCGGGGCGCGCAGGGTCAGCCGCTCCAGCTCCATCTCGCCCAGCAGATAGGCTTTCGACAGCGGTGGGCGTTGATAGGGGGGCACCGGCTCTGCGCCGATCACGGTGATCGTGCCGTCATATTTCAGTGCCCGCAGTTTCGCGGCCATCGAGGCTGCGGCCTGTCCCGCGCCGACGATCACTATTCCACCCATATCTTTCTCCACTGGCCCGGCTCGCGCATGACCCTATATCGACGGGCGGAACAAGTGCAACGCGAACAAATCGGAGCTTTTCATGACTATTTCGACCGGCGACGTTCTTCCTGGCGCGACTCTCCTCGCGATGGGCGATGAAGGGCCGCAACCCGTGAGCCTTGGCGACAAGATGAAGGGCCGCAAGATCGTGATCTTCGCGGTGCCGGGCGCCTATACCGGCGTCTGCACGACCGCCCATGTGCCGAGCTTCATCCGCACCAAGGACCAATTTGCGGAGAAGGGCGTGGATGAGATCATCTGCGTCTCGGTCAACGACCCCTTCGTGATGAAGTCGTGGGGCGAGGCGACGGGCGCGACCGAGGCGGGGCTGACCATGCTGGCCGACCCGGAAGCCGCATTCACGCAGGCGATCGAGATGGATTTCACGGCGCCGCCCGCGGGTCTCATCAACCGCTCGAAGCGCTATGCGATGCTCGTCGAGGACGGTGTGGTCAAGCAGCTGAATGTCGAGGAAAGCCCCGGCACCTGTGAAGCCTCCGCAGGCGAAGGACTTCTCGCGGAGATCTGATCCGCGGCCCAAGTGCAAAGGAAAACGCCCGGCCAAGGAGCCGGGCGTTTTTCGTCAGTCTTCGTCTTTCGGAACCGGCTCGGCCAGTCGCATCAACGGGCGTCCGATGTCGCGATCGACCTCGGCGACGCCTTCGGCCAGCGAGTCCAGCGCACCGGCTAGCTCGATATCGAGCACGCTGATGCCGCCGCAATCATGGGTCGTCAGCGTGATCTCGAGCTTGTTGTAGACGTTGCGCCAGTCGGGATGGTGATCCATCTTTTCGGCGCAGAGCGCGGCTTGGCTCATGAAGCCCCACGCGGCGGAGAAGTCCTTGAACAGGAGCCGCTTGATCAGGGCATCCTGTCCATCGGCCGCGCGCCATCCGGTATCTTCAAGCGCGTTCAGCAGCGCCCTGCGTTCCTCGGGTTCGAGCTTCGAAGTCATCGCTTACTCCCTGATACGTTAAGCTGGCCCGCAGCCTTGCAGCAGCGGGCCGCCAGTTCAAGCGGCGCCGCTTTCGCGTGTCACGCTGCGGGTTTCGATCTTCGGCACCTGCACCACTTCGAGCGTGCGCGTAGGGAAGGGGATGCCGATGCCGTTCGCGTCGAACTCCTCCTTGATCTTGCGGGTATATTCCGCCTGAAGCCCCCAGAAGTCGGCGGTGGTGGCCCAGACACGGAAGGTAAAATCGACCGAGCTGTCGCCGAGCTGCTTCACGCGGATCACCGGCGCGGGCTCCGGCAGGGCGCGCGGATCGGAGAGCGAGATCTTCTCCAGCACTTCCTGCGTTTTCTTGAGATCCGCGTCATAGGCGACGCCGATCGTCAGATCCATCATACGTGTCGGATTGGCGGAGTAATTGGTGATCGCGCTCGACCAGATGTCGCTGTTGGGCACGATGATCTGGATGCCGTCATAGGTCGTCAGAACCGTGTAGAAGAGCTGAATCTCGGTCACCGTGCCGCTTTCCGAGCCCGCGGCGATGTAGTCGCCTTGGCGGAACGGGCGGAACAGGATGATCATCACCCCGGCGGCGAGGTTCGACAGCGTGCCCTGCAGCGCGAGACCGATGGCCAGACCGGCAGCACCGACGAGGGCGGCCAGCGACGTGGTCTGGATGCCGAAGCGGTTTAGGATGAAGATCACCCCGATCGCGAGGATCAGGTATTTCACCATGTTCCCGAGGAAGCCGAAGAGCGTGTCGTCCAGCCGCTTGTAGCGCTGCGACAGCGCCACGATGCGCCGTTTGGCCCAGGCCGAGATCGCCATTGCGACCAGCAGGATCACCAGCGCAGCCACCACATTCACCGCAACCATGATGGCCGCATCGATCCGATCCTGCGTCAGCCACGCGCTGACATCGGTCAGGTCATTGAAATTCATTCATCGCTCCCGTCATACGTCCTTTAACACTGCTACTTATCACGCCTGCTCATCGCTGCCACCCGAGGGGCTCCGGAACGGGCCCATTTCGGTCAGTATCTCGATATCTTCGTCCACGGCGGCGCGTTCGGCTTCCAAGTACTCCGCGACCGCGCCGCGCAGACCTTGATGGCCAATCCAGTGCGCCGAATGGGTGGCGACGGGCAGGTAGCCGCGCGCCAGCTTGTGTTCGCCCTGCGCGCCGGCCTCGACCCGGCTCAGCTTGTGCGCGATCGCGTAATCGACCGCCTGATGGTAGCAAAGCTCGAAATGCAGGAAGGGGTGATCCTCGATACACCCCCAGTAGCGCCCGAACAGAGCCTCGCGCCCGATCAGGTTCAGCGCACCGGCGATCGGGCGGTCGCCGTTCATCGCAAGCACCAGAAGCACGTCGTCGCGCATCTCGTGCAGAAGATCGAAGAAGGCACGGGTCAGGTAGGGGCGGCCCCATTTTCGCGCGCCGGTGTCCTGATAGAACTGCCAGAACGCGTCCCAATGCTCGGGCCGTATGTCGTCGCCAGTCAGCTGCACGATCTCGCCGCCGAAGGCCTGCGCCCGCTGACGCTCCTTCCGCAAAGCCTTGCGCTTGCGTGAGCTCAGTTCGCCGAGGAACTGGTCGAAACTCTCATACCCCTCGTTGAACCAATGGAACTGCTGCCCGATCCGTGGCAGCCAGCCCGCTTCGGCGGCAAGCTCAGCCTCGTCCTCGGTACAAAACGTCATATGGACCGAGGAAACCCCGGCCCCTTCCGCGATCTGCGCCATGCCAGCCAGAAGCGCGCGGCCCCCGGCCTCTTCCAGCCCCGGCAGAACCAGCAGACGCCGCCCGGCCACTGGGGTGAAGGGCACCGCGCATTGCAGCTTGGGGTAATAGCGCCCGCCCGCGCGCTCGAACGCATCGGCCCAGCCGTGATCGAAGACATATTCGCCCTGACTGTGCGATTTCACGTAGAGCGGCGCGACGCCGATGATCCGATCGCCCATCCGCGCCACCAGATGCCGCGCATCCCAGCCCGTGCCCGGCCCGACCGAGCCGGAGGCCTCGAGGGCGGCAAGAAACCGATGCGTGGTGAACGGGTCGAACGCCCGTTCCCCATCCCCGGTTTCGGGGCAGGCGCAGGCATTCCACTCTTCTTCACTTATTTCGGAAATATCCGAATAAAGCGTGATTTCAACGCTTTGATCCATTTCATCCCGGGAGGTTAGGCGATCCTTTGCCTGAATCTGTGCCCCGCGCGCTCCGCGTCAAGCCGGAAGCGCCGAGAGGTAGCCTTCGAAGGTCACGTTATCGGCGACCCGCCGCGCCAGCGCCTCCTCGTCGACGGAGCGGATCGTCCAGCACAGAACCGGCACGCCGAGCGATTTCAGCTCGGTCACCCGAAGCGCGTTCAGGTCCTTCGCCTCATGCGAGATGAAGGCCGCCCCGACGCGATCGAAATCGGGGATGTGGCGCAGCTCGTCGCCGCGCGCCGCGGGCAGCAGAGCCCAGTCATTGGGCTGGTAGGCCGAGGTTGTCAGACCGACAGCGACGTCCGGGGCCAATTCGCCGAAAGCCGCCACCGCATGGGGGTTGAAGGACATCACTGCGACCGGGCCCTCGTAATCGCGCAGCAACAGCGCCGTCGCCTCCTCCAGCGCGCCGATCTGCGAACCGAGAGCCCCGTCCTGATCCTTGATCTCGACCAGAAGCGGCACTTGGCCTTTCACGATCTCCAGCACTTCGGCGAGGGTCGGAATACCTTCCTCCGTGCCGCTCAGATGGATCGCACCCAGCTCCGCCGCCGTTCGCTGGCGTACCGGGCCGCGCTCTGCGGTCAGCCGGTCCAGCGCGTAGTCGTGAAACACCATCGGCACGCCATCGGCGGAGAGCTGCACGTCGATCTCGATTCCGTAACCCGCGGCGATTGCCGCGCGGATCGCCCCGCGGCTGTTCTCAGGGCGGCCCAGCGTGTAGTCGTGCAAAGCCCTATGCGCGATCGGAAGCCGGAGAAAATCAGGATGCAATGCCATCACGCGACCTCGAAAATCGCCTCGATCTCGACTGCGACGCCCATCGGCAGCGAAGCCGCCGAGACCGCCGAACGCGCGTGACGCCCGGCTTCGCCGAAGACCTCGACCATCAGGTCGGAGCAGCCGTTGATGACCTTGGGCTGATCGGTGAAATCAGTGGTGGAGTTCACGAATCCCACCAGCTTCACCACGCGAAGTTTGTCGAGATCGCCGATGGCGGCTTTCGCCTGGGCGATCAGAGCCAGCCCGCAGAAACGCGCCGCCATCGCGCCCTCTTCGACGTCCATGCCGTCGCCGAGTTTGCCGCGGATCAGACCCTCGGGCCCGTTCGAGATTTGCCCCGAGACGAACAGCTGATTGCCGGTGCGCACGAAGGGCACGTAATTCGCGGCCGGTGCCGGGGCATCGGGAAGCTGAATCCCCAACTCTTCGAGACGTGCTTCGATCTTGGCCATTGCGCCCTCCATGTGAAATTCGACGCGAGGCTAGGCGCGCGCCTTTTCTCCCGCAAGCGGAATCGCTTCTCTTCTTCTTGATGAAAATATCCCGGGGCGCGATAGCGCAGGGCGGAGCCCCTTCACCCTTTAGTTTTGTCGCCCTACGGCGACGAGGGCGGAGCCCCTTGCTGTTACGCCACCAGCGCCTCGGCCTTCTTCAGGTCGACCGAGACGAGCTGGCTCACGCCCTGCTCCTGCATCGTCACCCCGAACAGCCGGTCCATCCGCGCCATCGTCACTGCGTGGTGGGTGATGATCAAAAAGCGCGTATCGGTGCGCCGCGTCATCTCGTCGAGCAGGTCGCAGAAGCGCGTAACGTTGGCGTCGTCTAGCGGCGCGTCGACCTCGTCAAGCACGCAGATCGGCGCGGGGTTGGTCATGAAGACCGCGAAGATCAGCGCCATCGCGGTCAGCGTCTGCTCCCCGCCCGACAACAGCGACAGCGTGGACAGCTTCTTGCCCGGCGGCTGGCACATGATCTCGAGACCGGCCTCCAGCGGGTCGTCGCTTTCGACCAGTTGCAGGTTCGCAGAGCCACCGCCGAAGAGGTGGGTGAACAGCGTGCGGAAGTTCTCGTTCACCTGCTCGAACGCGGTCAGAAGACGCTCGCGCCCTTCGCGGTTGAGTCCCGAAATCCCGGCGCGCAGCTTGCGGATCGCCTCTTCGAGATCGGATTTCTCCTGCACCAGCGCGTCATGCTCTTCCTGTACCTCGCGCGCATCTTCCTCGGCGCGCAGGTTGACTGCGCCGAGGCTCTCGCGCAGTCGCTTGAGCCGGTTCACTTCCGCGTCGAGCTTCTCCGCGTCGGGCATCTTCTCGGGATCGGTATCGAGGCTTTCCAGCAGATCCTGCGGCGACTTCTCGGTCTCTTCCAGGATGCGTTCGGCGGCATAGGCGACGGTTTCGCGCGCCGCGTCGACGCGGGCCTCGGCGCGGGCGCGGGCTTCGCGCGCCTCGCCAGCCAGACGTTCGGCCTCGCGCTCAGCCAGCTGCGCCTCGCGCAGGGCGGTTTCCGCGCCCGACAGCTTTTCCGACGCTTCGGCCTGACGCGCTTCGGCGGTGGCAATGGCTTCCGACAGCTCGGCGCGTTTCGCGGCCAATTCCTCAGGGGCGGCGGAGGCGTCTTTCAACTCCGCCTCGCTCTCGATCTTGCGGGTTTCCAGCTCGGCGGAGCGTTTCTCTGCGGTCTCCAGCCGGTGCCGCCAACCGGAGATTTCCTTGGTGATCTCCTGCCGACGCTTCAGCCGCGCCTCGCCCTCGCGACGTATTTCGTCATGGGCGGAGCGCTTGGTCATCATCGTCATCCGCGCCGCTTCGACGGTCATCTTCACAGCCTCGACGTCGCCGCGCGCGGCGTCCAGATCGGGCAGGGAGGATTGCGCATTCTCCGCCTCGCGCAGCGCCATCCGCGCGCTGCTAGCTTCTTCCTCGTGGCGTGCGACGGCGAGCTGTGCGCTTTCAAGCTTGGAGCTGGCGATGGAACGATCGGCCTCGGCGCGGCTGAGCGCGCGGCCCGCCTCGGCCAGACGGCGATCGGCCTCGCGGCGCGCCTCGCGGGCGCTGGCATCGGCGCGTGTGGCCTCGGCCAGCGCGGCGGTCAGCGCCTCATGAGCGGATTTCGCGCCCGAAGCGCGCGCCTCGGCCTCTTCGAGATCGCGCTTCAATTCCACCAGACGGTTGAGCTGTTGCAGGCGCAGCGCGGCGGCGGTCGGGGCATCCTCGGCGCCGGCGCGATAGCCGTCCCAGCGCCACAGGTCGCCCTCGGTCGACACCAGCCGCTGACCGGGGGCCAGCTGATCCTGCAGCCGCGCGCCCTCGTCATAATCCTCTACCAGACCAATCTGCGAAATCCGGCGGACCAGCACGTCGGGCACGTCGACATGGGCCGAGAGCGGCTCTACCCCGGCGGGGAGGGGTTGCGGCGTGGGATAGTCGGAGAGGGCTTGCCAGCCGGTCGCGTCATCCTCGCCGACTTCCGGCGCGCGCAGGTCATCGGCGAGGGCGGCACCAAGGGCCGCCTCGTAGCCACGATCCACCCGGACACGGTCGAGAATTTGCTGACCGTTGGAGGCTTCGCGCTCGACCAGACGAGCCAGTGCCGAGACTTCGGCGCGCAAGGCCCCCGCTTCGCCCTCGGCCTCCGAGCGCGCTGCCCGGGCTGCGCTTTCGCGGCCCTGCGCCTCGGCGCGCGCGTCATCGGCGGCGGCCAACGACTCTTCGGCAGCTTCGGCGGCAGCTTGCGCTTGTGTCTGTGCGCCTTCGGCCGCCTCGAATTCCGCATTCGCCTTCGCAAGCGCGGCGGCAGCAGCCTCGGCAGCTTCCTTCGCCTGCGCGGCGGCGGCCTCGGATTTCTCGGCCGTTGCGCGGTTGTCGGTCACCAGACGCTGCGACGACTGGTGGCGGGCCGCGAGCCGCGCGACATCCTCGGTCAGTTCCGACAGTTGCGCCTCGCGCTCCTGCAGAATCTGCGCGGCCTCATGGGCGGCATCGACCGCTGCGGCCAGCTTGTCTTCATGCCCCTCGGAGGCTTTCGCGATCTGCGCCTGCTCCCATTCGAGCCGCCCGATCGTCTCCCCCGCATCGCGATTGAGGCCCGCCTCACGCTCCATGTCGCGCACGAGCTGGTCGATCCGGGCCTTCAGCGTCTCGATCCGCGCAATCGCCTGATCTTCCTGATCCGAGAGCGCGTCGCGCTGTACGGTGAGGCGTTGCAGGATTGCGCCTGCGATGGCTTCTTCCTCGCGCAGCGGCGGCAATGCGTCTTCCTTGCCCTGCCGGGCTTTCGCCGTCTCGCGGGAGGCTCTCTCGGCTTGCGCGGCCCCGGTGACCTTCTCGCGATGCGCCTCTTCGGCGGTCGTGCGGGCCAGATCGGCTTCGCGCCAACGACGATACAGCAGCATCCCCTCGGCGCGGCGCAGCTCTTCGCCGATGGTGCGGTAGCGCGCGGCCTGGCGGGCCTGCCGGGCGAGGGTAGCCAGCTGCGAGGCGAGTTGCTCGATCACGTCATCGACGCGCGTCAGATTCTGCTCGGCGCCGTTCAGCTTCAGCTCCGCCTCGTGGCGGCGCTGATAGAGCCCGGAAATCCCGGCCGCTTCCTCGAGGATGCGGCGACGGTTCTTCGGCTTGGCGTTGATCAGCTCGGAAATCTGGCCCTGCCGCACGAGTGCGGGCGAATGCGCGCCGGTCGAGGCGTCCGCGAACAGCATCTGAACGTCTCGGGCCCGCACGTCCTTGGAGTTCACCTTGTAGGCCGAGCCCGCATCGCGGGTGATCCGGCGCACGATCTCCAGCCCGTCGCTGTCGTTGAACCCAGAGGGCGCGAGCCGCTCGGTATTGTCGATCTGCAGCGCGACTTCCGCGAAATTGCGCGCGCCCCGCGACGAGGCACCCGCGAAGATCACGTCTTCCATCCCGCCGCCGCGCATCGCCGAGGGGCGGTTCTCGCCCATCACCCAGCGCAGCGCTTCCAGGAGGTTCGACTTGCCGCAGCCATTGGGCCCGACGACGCCGGTCAGCCCGTCATGGATCACGAGATCCGTGGGGTCCACGAAGCTCTTGAAACCATTGAGACGTAGCCGAGAGAAGCGCAATTGCCGAACTTTCCGAATCTGAATGAGTACTGAGAAGTGTCCGTAGAGCAGGCCTGCGAGTCAATGGGAAGACACTTCATCTGGAGATGATGGCGGCATTATCCACAAGATATTGGCGTATTCTCGCCGGTGTTTCGCGCAATTTGCGCTCCGGATCCTCGAAGCCGGGAGAAGCGTGTTTCGCCTGAAGCTCTTGAATAGTCCGTCTTTTCCTTTTGTGCGGGCAGGCTTAGCATCGAAAGCGACCCAAGGAGCCGACCGATGATCCCAGCCCTGTCCCTGATCCTCGCCTGCCAACTCGCCGGCGAGATCCTGTCCCGCGCCTTGCAGCTACCGCTTCCCGGCCCGGTTCTGGGGATGATCTTCCTGCTGATCGTGATGAGCGTCTCGGGCAAGGTGCAGCAGATCGTGCGCCCCACGGCCCAGTTCGTGTTGCAGCACCTGTCGCTTCTCTTCGTGCCGGCGGGCGTGGGGATCGTCGCGCATCTCGGCGCGCTGCGCGAGCATGGGGTGGGGCTGGCGGTGGCGCTGGTGGTGTCGACCATGCTGGCGATCGTGGTCGGTGCGGCGGTTTTCGTCGCGGTGGCGAAGCTGACGCGGAGCGATGTGGATGACTGATCCGTTCAAGCTCTGGTCCTATCTTTCCTCCGAACCGCTGCTGTGGCTCTGGGCGACGCTAATCGCCTATTGGATCGGGGATGCGATCTTCAAAAGCGTGAACCGCAACCCCTTCGCCAATCCGGTGATGATCGCGGTGGTGATCCTCGGCGCGGTGCTCCTGATGACCGGCACGCCCTATCAGCGCTATTTCGACGGGGCGCAATTCGTGCATTTCATGCTGGGCCCGGCGACGGTCTGCCTGGCGGTGCCGCTGCATGCGAACCTGCCCAAGGTGAAGCGCGCCCTGCTGCCGATCGCAGCGGGGCTGGTGGCGGGGTCGGTCACGGCCATCGTCTCGGTTCTGGCGATTGCGAAGGCGATGGGGGCGGGGCCTGAGTTGCTCGCCTCGCTCGCGCCGAAATCGGTGACGGCCCCGGTGGCTATCGGGATTTCGCAAAGCTTGGGCGGGGAGCCGTCGCTGACGGCGGCGTTGGTGATCCTGACCGGGATGATCGGGGCGATTACGGTGACGCCGATGCTCAACCTAATGGGCTTTCGCGACTGGCGGGCGCGGGGCTTCGCGGTGGGCGTCGCGGCCCACGGGATCGGCACGGCGCGTGCCTTTCAGGTACATGAGACTGCGGGCGCCTTTGCGTCCATCGGCATGGGGCTGAACGCGGTGCTGACCGCCTTCCTCGCGCCGGTGGTGCTGAGTTACTTCGGTTAATCGACTTCCGTCAGTATTGGCGCGGCGGGCGGGCCTTATAGACCGGGAGCTTCCAGCCGAAGCGCAGCGATCCGGCGCGCAGCGCAAAGGTCACGCCGCCGCAGATCAGCAGCGCCAGCAGCGTATCCGCTCCGAGCGCCGTCGCGACCAGCGCGCTCGCCGCCCCTGCGAAGGCGCAGGACAGGTAAAGCTCGCCCTGTTTGAGGACCAGCGGCACCTCGTTGCAAACCACGTCGCGCATCAGGCCCCCGAAGGTGCCGGTGGCGATGCCCATGATTAGCACGATGACCGGGCCATGCTCCAGCCGCATCGTGATCGCCACGCCCGCCGGTACCGCCACCGCCAATGCGCAGGCATCCAGCCACAGCAGTGCACGATAGCGGCTTTCCAGAAGATGCGCGGTGAAGAACACGACCACCGCCGCCCCCGCCGCGATAAGCACATAGGTGGGATCGCCGACCCAGAAGACCGGGTCACGGCCGAGAAGCAGGTCGCGCAGGGTGCCGCCGCCGATAGCAGTCAGCGCGGCAACGAAGATGAAGCCCACGAGGTCGAGCTGCTGGCGCGAGGCGACCAGCGCCCCGGTCAGTGCGAAGACCAGCACCGAAGCGTAATCCAGCGCCGCACCCACGGGAAAATCTCCCAGCCATGCGGGTAGGGCGGTCATTTTTGCTTGGCCGGTTTGAAGGGCTCCATCCCGGCGCGGGCCAATTCATCGGCGCGCTCGTTCTCCGGGTGGCCCGCATGGCCCTTGATCCATTCCCAGGTCACGCGATGGCGGCGCTGCGCCTCGTCGAGCCGCTGCCAGAGATCGACGTTCTTCACCGGTTTCTTCGCCGCAGTCTTCCAGCCGTTGCGCTTCCAGCCGTGGATCCAGCCGGTCACGCCGTTCTTCACGTAGGCGGAGTCTGTGGTGATCGTGATCGCGGTGTCGCGGGTCAGGGCCTCCAGCGCGTTGATCGCGGCCAGAAGCTCCATCCGGTTATTGGTGGTCTCGGCCTCGCCTCCCTTGAGCTCGCGCTCCTTGACGACCGCTTCGCCGTCCATCGCGCGCATCAAGACGCCCCAGCCGCCGGGGCCGGGATTGCCGCTGCACGCGCCATCCGTCCATGCGTAAAGCTTAGCCATCGAGACCCACATAGCCGTCGAGCTTAGCGATCCGGTCGAGCCAGCGGCGCAGCGCCGGGAAGGGCTCGAGATCATAGCCGCCGCGCGTGTCGGCGGTGTGGGTATAGGCGTAGAGGCAGATATCGGCGAGGCTCATCGCGTCGCCTGCAAGCCAATCCGCCTGCTCCAGCCGCTGCTCCATGATGCCCAAAAGGACGTGGCCGCGCACTTCCAGCGCGTCGAGCGTCTCCTGCGTTCGCTCATGGGCGCGATGCGGATAGCAGAGGATCGCGGCGCGCACGGCGATGACGCCCTCGTGCTGGTTCTGCTCCCAGAACATCCAGGACAGCATCTGCGCCCGGGCGAAACGATCCTCCGGCACGAAGCGCGAACCTTCGCCGAGATAGGTCAGGATCGCGTTGGATTCGCCCAGCACCCGCCCGTCATCGAGTTGGAGCGTGGGTGCTTTGCCGAAGGGAAGGGCCCCGCTTTCATGCGCCTGAGCCAATGCGTCGCTGTCATATTCCACATCGACCCGGTCATAGCTCTCGCCCAGCAGCGCCATCAGCAGACGCACCTTGTAGCTGTTGCCTGAGGAGGGCATCGAATAAAGCTTCATCTCGTTACGTCCTTACGATCGCGATCAGGCAGGCGACGACGACTGCCGTCAGGCCGATCCGCAGTTTGAGCCACCAGCGCGGTGTGTGGCCGAATTTCTGGAACAGCCAGTCGAGCGGCAAGAGCGCGAGGAAGCCCAGGATCAGCACGAAATTCACCGGCATCCCGAGCGCCACGAAGGCGATGAAGAAGATGACCGGAGCGACGGCGAGGAAATAGCCGGTCTCCCATTCCGCACGCGCCGCGAAGCCCCAGAGGCTGCCTGCCATGAAGCAGAAGATCATCAGGCCATAGGCGAGCACGGCTACACGCGGATCGGCGACGAAGGCGAATTGCCCGGTCTGCACCACCAGCACGCCCCAAAGGAACGGGATCAGCCCGGCAAGGCCGAGGATCAGCGCGCCGCCGGGGATTTTCGGACCCATACCGCGCATCACGAGGCTTCCCGCAATACGCGCGGCACCTTGAACTCGATGTCCTCGCGGGCGGTTTCGATCTGGTCGACCGTCAGGTCAAAGCGTTGGCGGAAAGCGTCGATCACCTCGTCGATCAGCACTTCCGGTGCTGACGCGCCTGCGGTCACGCCGACCGTCTTCACGCCTTCCAGCGCGCGCCAGTCGATATCCTCGGCGCGTTGCACGAGTTGCGAATAGGCGCAGCCCGAAGCCTTGCCGACCTCGACGAGACGCCGCGAGTTGGACGAGTTCGGCGCGCCGATCACCAGCAGCGCGTCGATCTGATCGGCCATCGCCTTCACCGCCGCCTGACGGTTCGTGGTGGCATAGCAGATGTCTTCCTTGGCGGGGCCGACGATCTTCGGGAAGCGGTCCTGCAGGGCCTCGACGATTGCTGCCGTGTCATCGACCGAAAGCGTGGTCTGGGTGATGAAAGCCAGTTGGTCGGGATCGCGCGGTGTGATCTTGGCCACGTCTTCGACCGTTTCGACCAGTAGCACCTCGCCTTCAGGCAGTTGCCCCATCGTGCCGAGAACTTCCGGATGGCCGGCATGGCCGATCATGACCATCTGCAGCCCCTCGTTCGAGTGCCGCTCGGCTTCCTTGTGGACCTTGCTCACCAGCGGGCAGGTCGCGTCAACATAGATCATCTCGCGCCGCGAAGCCTCGGCGGGCACCGATTTCGGCACGCCGTGGGCCGAGAAGATCACCGGTCGGTCGTCGGGGCATTCGTCGAGCTCTTCGACAAAGACGGCGCCTTGGTCGCGCAGGCTGTCGACGACGTATTTGTTATGCACGATCTCGTGGCGCACATAGACCGGGGCGCCCCATTTCTCGAGGGCCATCTCGACGATCTTGATCGCCCGGTCGACGCCCGCGCAAAAGCCGCGCGGGGCTGCGAGATAGAGTGTCAGGGAGGGTTTCATCGCGCGCTCCTTTGTTCGGGTTCAGACGTAAAGCTCCACCAGCGTCGCGTCCAGAGGCGATCAGCTTGCAAGCCCGATGGCCTGTGCCGTCAGCCATGCCAGCACCGCGTAGCGTCCCGCTTTCGCGATGAAGACCAGCGGCAGGAACAGCCACATCGACATCCGCAGGATGCCCGCGACGAGGCAGATCAGGTCGCCTCCGGGCGCCCAGCTCAGCAGCAATAGCCCGATCCCCCAGCGCTCGAACCAACGGTGGCCGCGCGCGAGCTGCGTCTCGTTCGCGGGAAACCATTTGCGATCTTTCCAGCGGGTCACGCCGAGACCGATCGCATAAGTGACGAGCGAGCCGATCGTATTACCCACGGCGGCGACGAGGATCATCAGCCAGATATTCTGGGTGCCGAGGGTCTGCAGCGCCACGAAAACCACTTCCGACTGGAAGGGGATCGGCGTGGCGGCCAGAAGGGCCGAGACGAAGAGGCCGAGCAGGGAGACGTTTTCGAGCATCAGGGCTTTCGTGAAAAGCAGCCGGGAGAACGATCCCGGAAAAGACGAAGGGCGCGCAGGTGATCCGCACGCCCCTTCAATCACGAATTACGGCCCGCGTCAGGCCCCGGATCAGCTCTCGCTGCCGTCTTCGCCTTCGCGCGGCTCGCGCGGCGGGCGCCCGATAACTTCGCGCAGCGCGTCGAGTTCGATGAAATTATCGGCCTGACGACGCAGTTCGTCGGCGATCATCGGCGGCTGCGAGCGGATCGTCGAGACGACCGAGACACGGCAGCCCTGACGCTGAAGGCTTTCGACCAGCGGCCGGAAATCGCCATCGCCAGAGAACAGCACGATATGATCGAGGCGCGGTGCGAGCTCCATCGCGTCGACGGCAAGCTCGATATCCATATTGCCCTTCACCTTTCGGCGGCCCATGGAATCCGTATATTCCTTCGCGGGCTTGGTAACCATCGCGAAGCCGTTGTAATTCAGCCAATCCACTAGCGGACGGATCGGCGAATATTCTTCGCTCTCCAGGAGGGCTGTGTAATAAAACGCGCGCACGAGTTTGCCGCGGCGCTCGAATTCTTGTCTCAACAGCTTGTAATCAATATCAAAGCCAAGCGCCTTGGCGGCCGCATAAAGATTAGATCCGTCTATGAACAGGGCGAGTCGTTCGTCCTTGTAGAACATACAGTCCTCTTGCACAGGTGGGGTGGACCAGATCGCTCATGTGCCGATACGGAAAGGATTAACCGTATCTTAGTCTTGCACAGGCGGGGAGGGCCGACCAGATTTAACTAGGACATATCGCATTTCGCGAGGGAAACGGAATCTGTCTTTATGGACACTAACTATTTGGTCGCTTTAGGGGCGAATTTACCGAGCCAATATGGGTCTCCTCGCGAAACGCTCTGCGCCGCTTTGGAGCGCTTGGAGCAACTGGGTTTTTCCATGGTGGCAATTAGCCGCTTCTGGTCGACGCCCGCCGTTCCCGCTGGGGCCGGTCCCGACTTCGTGAACGCTTGTTGCAAAATGCGATGCAATTTGCAACCTCGCGATGTCCTCGCGCAACTCCATGTCTTGGAAGAGGAATTTGGCCGCGTGCGGGAAGGCCGCTGGAGCGCGCGGGTCATCGATGTTGACCTGATTGCATCAGAGGAGCAGGTTCTGCCGGATCGCGACGCCTTCTTGCGCTGGCAGAATCTTGCGCAGGACGCGCAGCAGCGCGAGGCCCCGAGCGAGCTGATCCTGCCGCATCCGCGCTTGCAGGACAGGGCTTTCGTGCTGATTCCCCTTGCCGAAATCGCGCCGCTCTGGCCCCATCCGGTGACGGGGCAAAGCGTGATGGAGATGCTTGCAGCGCTTCCGGAAGCGGAAAAATCGTCGATTTCTCCGCTATGAGGGGGGCAAAACCCTGCGGGCGGGGTGGATGGGCGCTTGTGTTTCCGCACTGCAAAGCCTAAGTAGGGCCCTCAATCCGAGTTCTTCTGGAGAGATTCATGGCCCGCGTGACGGTTGAAGATTGCGTTGACAAGGTTCCGAACCGCTTCGAGCTGGTAATGCTCGCTTCGCATCGTGCCCGCGAAATCGCTGCTGGCGCTCCCATCACGGTCGAGCGCGACAACGATAAAAACCCCGTCGTCGCTCTGCGCGAAATCGCCGAGGAGACCCAATCGGCCGAGGATCTGCGTGAGCGTCTCATCGAGAGCAACCAGACCCAGATCGAGGTCGACGAGCCCGAAGAGGACTCGATGGCGATGCTCATGGGTGGCGAATCCCCCGATCGTGCCGTCGAGGACGACATGAGCGAAGAGCGCATGCTGCGCGCGCTGATGGACGCGCAAGGGCGCGAGTAATCCACTGATTGGCCGGAACGAGCGCGAATGATCGACGTCGAAGACCTGATCGCGCTCGTCCGCAATTATAATCCCAAGACCGATGCGGATCTGATCCGGAAGGCCTATGCCTACGGTAAGGACATGCATGAAGGGCAGTTCCGGCATTCGGGCGAGCCCTATTTTTCGCATCCCGTCGCGGTGGCGGCGATCCTGACCGAACAGCGTCTGGATGATGCGACCATCGTCACCGCCCTTCTGCACGACACGATCGAAGACACGCGCTCGACCTATGGCGAGGTCGCCGGGATGTTCGGCGAGCAGATCGCCGAGCTGGTCGACGGCGTCACCAAGCTGACCAACCTGCAACTCTCGAACGCGGCCTCGAAGCAGGCGGAAAACTTCCGCAAGCTGTTCATGGCGATGTCGAAAGACCTGCGGGTGATCCTCGTGAAGCTCGCCGACCGCCTGCACAACATGCGGACGATCCGTTCGATGCGGCCAGAAAAGCAGGCTCAGAAAGCGCGCGAGACGATGGAGATCTACGCGCCGCTCGCAGGCCGGATGGGTATGCAGTGGATGCGCGAGGAACTCGAAGACCTCGCCTTCAAGGTACTCAACCCCGAGGCGCGCACCTCGATCATTCGGCGCTTCGTCAGCCTGCAAAAGGAAACCGGCGATGTGATCCCGAAGATCACCGCGGACATCCGCGCGCTGCTCGAAGACGAGGATATCGACGCCGACGTGTTCGGTCGCGCGAAGCGGCCCTATTCGATCTGGCGCAAGATGGAGGAGAAGCAGCTCACCTTCTCGCGCCTGTCGGATATCTACGGCTTCCGCGTCATCACCCGCACCGAGATGGACTGCTACCGGGTCCTCGGGCTGATCCACCACCGCTGGCGTGCGGTGCCGACCCGCTTCAAGGATTATATCAGCCAGCCGAAGACCAACGGCTATCGCTCGATTCACACCACGGTGTCGGGGCGCGACGGCAAGCGCGTCGAGGTGCAGATCCGCACCCGCCAGATGCACGAAGTCGCCGAGGCAGGCGTCGCGGCGCATTGGTCCTATCGCGATGGCGAGCGCGCCCAGAACCCCTTCGCGGTCGATCCGGCGAAATGGTTGGCCTCGCTGAGCGAGCGGTTCTCGGACCCCGATGGCGATGGCGATCACGACGAGTTTCTCGAGAACGTCAAACTCGAGATGTATTCCGATCAGGTCTTCTGCTTCACGCCAAAAGGCGATGTGGTGAAGCTGCCGAAAGGCGCCACTCCGATCGATTTCGCCTATGCGATCCACACGCGTATCGGCAATAGCTGCGTCGGCGCCAAGGTCGACGGCATCCGCGTTCCACTCTGGACGCGCTTGAAGAACGGCCAGTCGGTCGAGGTGATCACCGCCTCGGGCCAGCGTCCGCAGTTGACCTGGCTCGATATAGTGGCGACCGGGCGCGCCAAGGCGGCGATCCGCAAATCGCTGCGCGAGGAAGATCGCGACCGCTTCATCAAGCTGGGTCAGGAATTGGCACGGGTGGCGTTTGAGCATGTCGGCCGCCGCGTGACCGACAAGGCGCTGCGCACCGCCGGCAAGGCGCTGGGGATCGGCGATCAGGACGAGGTTCTCGCGCGGCTCGGCTCTGCGGAACTGGCGGCCTCGGACGTGTTGGACGCGCTTTACCCGGAACTCGCGCAACGCCGCGAAGGCGCCGAGATCGAGCCGACCCGCGCCGTTCTGGGGCTCGCCGCCGATCAAAGCTTCCGCCGTGCCGATTGCTGCCAGCCGCTCCCGGGAGAGCGGATCGTCGGCATCACCTATCGCGGTAAGGGCGTGGTGATCCATGCCATCGATTGCCCCGCGCTCGAAGAGTTCGAGGATCAGCCCGAACGGTGGGTCGATCTGCATTGGAAAACCGGGCAACACCCGCCTGCCTATACCGCGACGCTCAAGGTCACGATCTCGAACGACGCGGGCGTGCTGGGACATATCTGCACCTTGATCGGCCAGCAGAAGGCAAATATTTCGGACCTCAACTTCGTGGAGCGCAAGCCGGATTTCTATTCGGTGCTCGTAGAGGTCGAATTGTGCGATGCGGAACATATGCATCGCCTGCTTACCGCCCTTGAGGCGGAGAGCGACGTGGCGCAGGTGGAGCGGATCAGGAACCTGTCGCGCAAACCCTGACGCACACGGCGCAGGGGGGAGAAAGGACGGCGGCGTGGTCTTCAGGCGGCGCGAAAAAAGGGGGCTTCTGGCCAACCTGCGCGAGGCGATCTGGCCGCGTTCGGGCTGGTCCCGGGCTTTCCAATACGTCAAGCACCGCGTCAACCGACTGCCCGACCGCCCGCATCGCATCGCCCGCGGCGTCTGGGCCGGGGTCTTGGTCTCGTTCACGCCGCTCTTCGGATTTCACTTCGTTAGCGCGGCGGCCGTGGCCTGGATCATGCGCGGCAATATCCTCGCGGCGATCCTCGCCACCTTCTTCGGCAATCCGGTCACCTTCCCGATCATCGCTGTCTTCTCGACGAAGCTTGGGCACAAGATCCTGGGCGACCGGCTCGATCACGGCGGAGAGCCCGAAAGCCTGCTGCAGACCTTTCAGGCAGCGAGCCACGATCTGCTGCATAACTTCTGGGCGATGTTCACCCCCGAACATGCCGAATGGAGCGGTTTGGAGCGGTTCTTCACCGACGTCTGGCTACCCTACTTGATCGGCGGAATCGTTCCCGGCGTGATCTCGGCGACCATCTGCTACTACGTGTCCTTGCCGATCATCACCGCCTATCAGAACCGGCGGCGTAGTCGGCTCAAGGCGCGGCTCGAGAAGATGCGGGCGAAGATCAAGCGCGAGGAAAGGGCGGCGGCGAAGGCCGAGAAGTCCGAGGATTGAACCGATCCGGCTCGCCGCGTCAGCTTTGCGTGCCGCCTGCGTCCGCCGCGCTCAGCGCGTAGCCGCGCCGTTGCGCCCGGCGGCGAAACCGCTCGGCGGCATGGACCGCTTCGCGCAGGTTGGAGAACCAGCGCAGGCAGGAGGCACCGGTCTGACCTTGCAGCCCCCATTCGCGCAGCACGGTATATTCCCCGAACAGGTTGTCGGAGACTTCCACGCGATAGAACCGTCGCGATGTCGGCGTGTGTAGAAGGAGATTGAGCATGGCAGTGCCCCTGTATCCCGATTTCGTGAAGTGAATCAGAGCGGAGCGGTTTTGGCCAGCAAAAAGAGGTTAATGCCTTGCTGCCCGCAGCGCGGGCTATGTCCTCAGCTCCAGCGGACTTCGCCCAGGAAGATGTACCCAGCGCCGTATATCGTTTTGATAAGGCGTGGGTTTTTTGGATCTTCGCGAAGCTTCGTACGCAGCCGAGAGATCCGCACATCCATCGCCCGGTCGAAGCTCTCGCCCGCCGCGCCGCCCAAGCTTTCCTGCATCTGCGCGCGGGTGATCAGCCGGTTCGGGCTTTCGAGAAACAGCCGCAGCACCTCCCCCTCGGCATGGGAGAATGAGGTTTCGGCCCCATCTTCCGCGACGAGGAGGTAGCGGTCGAAATGCGCGGTCCAGCCTGCGAAACGGGCGGTTTGCGCCTGCGCGGGACTTTCGCTACGCCCCTTGCGCAGGCGGGCGCGGATGCGCGCCACGACCTCGGCGGGATCGAAGGGCTTGATGATGTAATCATCCGCGCCAAGCTCCAGCCCAGTCACCCGGTCCTGCACCTGCGCGCGGCCCGAGATGATGATGATCGCAGCGCCGGATTCCAGCGCCAGCCGATGCACCAGTGCCAGCCCGTCGCGATCGGGTAGCCCCAGATCGACGAGGCAGACATCCGGCGAAGAGCGCTTCAGCCCAACTTCGAACTCGGTCGCGCGGGCATAGCAGGTCGTGCGAAACCCGGCCTCTTCGAGCGCATCGGAGAGCATCCGGCGAATTTCGGGCTCGTCGTCGAGGATCGCGACAAGGGGGTGGTCGGCACTCATCGAGGCACTCCCGCAAGCAACGCCGCAAGCTGCGCGGCGGTAAAGGGTTTCTGAAGGACCGGGCAGGGGGCCTGCGCGCGCAGCGCATCGCCCGGTGGCAGCGAGGTCATCAGGATCATTGGAACCTGATCGCCGATACTGCGGGCAAGATCCACCCCGCTGCGCGGTCCGGGCAGCTGGATATCTGACAGGACCAGTTCAATGTCGGGCAGGTTCAGAAGCGCCTCGGCCTCGGCGATCGTACCCGCCTCTACGACCGTATGGTCGAGGGCGCGGAGCATGTCTCGGGTGCTGGCGCGGATGTCCTCGTCATCCTCGACCAGCAGAACCATCATCGGGTCGGCTTGCCGGGCGGCGGCTTTCAGCGGTAGCCGCATCGTTACGCGCGCTCCGTCCTCGGTGTTCTCCAGCCGCAGCGTGCCGCCCGCGAGCTTGGTCTGGTCATAGACCATCGACAGGCCGAGCCCGGAGCCCTCCTTGCCCTTCGTCGTGAAGAACGGGTCGAGCGCGTGTTCGAGCGCCTCGTCCGAGAAGCCTCCGCCCTGATCGGTGACGGTGATCTCGACCCAGGTGTCGCGCACTGCGCGGGCCTCGATACTGATCGTGCCGCCCTTCGCCCGCATTGCGTGATTGGCGTTCAGGATCAGGTTCAGAAGGCTGTCCTGCAGCGGCCCGGGATCGAGCAGGATCGGGTCGCTCAGACCGTTATTGGCGAAGTCGAGCGTCACCGGATCGTGCAGCGTCGGCCCCGCCATCGCGGCGAGATCGTCGAAGAGATCGTCCAGCACCACCGCCTGCGGGCGCAGCTCGCGCGGGCCCGAGATCGCGGCGATCCGGTCGAGAAGCGTGCCGCCGCGCCGCGCCGCGCCAAGGGTCGCGCGGATCGCCTCCTGCGCCTCCGCAGGCAGCCCCTCCATCCGTTCGAGCCGCCCCTGCAACCCGAGGATGATCGTCAGCAGATTGGCGAAATCATGCGCCAGCCCCGAGGACAGCTGCGCGGCCAATTCGCGCTTCGCCGTTTGCGCCAGCGCCGCGCGGACCTGCGCTTCGTGCGTGACATCGGTGGAGAGGATATAGATCCCGGTTACCTTGTCCTCGCCGGCGAGATCGGGGGTCAGCGCCACGCGGATGCGGCGGCCCGACGGGTCATGGGTGATCTCGACCACGCTCGCCTCGCCGGCAAGCGCGCGGCGAAAGCAGGGGGTGATCTTGCGATAGGTCTCGGGGCCGAGCGCCTCGCTCGCATGGTGGCCGACCGCATTGGCGAGCGAGCCGGGCATCACGGTTGACAGACGCCGGTTGGAATAGGTGTAGATCAGGTCGCGATCGACCCGCGCGATATGGGCAGGCATCATCTCGGTCACCTGCCGGGTGCGGGCCTCGGTGATGGCCAGTTGGCGCGAGGTTTCCTCCAGCGCCATGTTGGTCGCGGCGAGTTCGCGGTTCGCCGCCGCGAGCGCCTCGGC
Organism: Thioclava sp. F42-5; assembly: GCF_002213195.1. NCBI lineage: Bacteria > Pseudomonadati > Pseudomonadota > Alphaproteobacteria > Rhodobacterales > Paracoccaceae > Thioclava > Thioclava sp. F42-5. Next base: position 43,264 of record NZ_NBNZ01000005.1, on the reverse strand, counting down.
ATGGTCGAGGAGCTGACCCGACAACTCTTCGGATCGCGCGCGCAACAGTGCCTCCTGCCGCTTCACCGGCGTGATATCGGTATAGACCGTGACCCAGCCGCCTTCGGGCAGAGGCGCGCCCTCGACCGAGATCGTGCGCCCATTCGCGCGTTGCCGCTCCATGTAATGGGCCTCGAAGGCGCGCGCGGTCTCGACCCGTTCGCGGACGGCGGCCTCGATATCATCCACCTCGCCGTATTCGCCCCGCGTCACGAGGAAGCGAATCGTATCCTCGAAGGTGGTGCCGGGTCGGGTCAGCGCATCGGGCAGGTCGAACATGAGCTGGTATTGCCGGTTCGACACGGCCAGCCGCAGATCGCTGTCGAAGATCGACAGCGCCTGTCCGATGAGGTTCAGCCCCGCCTGTGTCAGCCGCTCGCGGCTTGTTTCGCTCACCTTGCCCCTCCCGCTCCTTGGCTTTTGCTACCACCGGCGGACGGCGCGGCAAAGCGCGTTTCGCTGCGCAGCGAAGTCGTAAGGATTCGTTACAATCACGAAAAGATCACGAAAACTTTGACAGAGACTGTCGAGCCATGCCGAACTGTGCGCGGAGGAGCGCCCAGAGCGGTCGAGGGACGCCGGACATACCGGCGCGAGGGAGGAAAATTTGGCTGACGCAGTCGCGAAGGGGCAGGACTCTGCCCAATCGATTCCTGCGCTATTGGCGCGGAACGTGGCCCGATACGGTGGCTACCCCGCCTATCGCGAAAAGGAATTCGGGATCTGGCAGAGCTGGAGCTGGGCCGAAGCGGCCGAGGAAATCCGCGCCATGGCGCTGGGTTTCCTGAGCCTCGGCGTGGAGCGGGGCGATCATGTCGCCATCATCGGGCGCAACCGCCCCATGCATTACTGGTCGATGGTCGCGGCGCAGATGTGCGGCGCGATTCCGGTGCCGCTCTATCAGGACGCGGCGGCCGAAGAGATGGCCTATGTGATGGAGCATTGCGGCGCGCGCTTCGTCGTCTGCGGCGATCAGGAGCAGGTCGACAAGATCGTCGAGATCGAGGACCGCATCCATGCAATCACCCATGTCACCTACACCGACAAACGCGGCATGCGGAAATACGACCACTCGCGGATGAACGCGCTGGAGGATGTGCAGGCCGAAGGCCGCGCGGGCCATTCGCGCTACGAGGCCGAGCTCGACAAGCGCATCGCCGAGCTGACCTATGACAGCACCTGCGTGATGCTCTACACCTCGGGCACGACGGGCAAGCCGAAGGGCGTGGTCCTGTCGAACCGCAACATCATCGAGACTGCGAAGGCGTCCTCGGAATTCGATCACCTGAACCATAATGACGAGGTTCTGGCCTACCTGCCGATGGCATGGGTGGGCGATTTCATCTTCTCGATCGGGCAGGCCTATTGGTCGGGCTTCACCGTGAACTGCCCGGAAAGCCCCGAGACGATGATGATCGACCTGCGTGAGATCGGGCCGACCTATTTCTTCGCGCCGCCGCGGGTCTTCGAGAACCAACTGACCTCGGTGATGATCCGCATGGAAGATGCGGGCAAGCTGAAGAAGAAGCTGTTCGACCATTACATGAAGGTCGCGCGCGATGTCGGCCCCGACATTCTCGACGGCAAGCCCGTCAGCTTCGGCAAGCGGATGTCCTATGCGCTGGGCAATTTCTTCGTCTATGGCCCGCTCAAGAACACGCTGGGCTTCTCGCGCATTCGCGTAGGTTACACGGCGGGCGAGGCGATCGGGCCGGAGATCTTCTCCTTCTACCGCTCGCTCGGGATCAACCTGAAGCAGCTCTACGGCCAGACCGAGGCGTCGGTCTTCATCACCCAGCAGCCCGATGGCGAAGTCCGCGCCGATACGGTGGGCGTGCCGTCGCCGGGCGTCGAGGTGAAGATCGCCGACAATGGCGAGGTTTTCTATCGCAGCCCCGGCACCTTCGTGGAGTATTACAAGAACCCGGAAAGTACGGCCTCGACCAAGGATCCGGAAGGCTGGGTCGCGACGGGCGATGCGGGCTTCTTCGAGGAAGATACCGGGCATCTGCGGATCATCGACCGCGCCAAGGATGTGGGCAAGATGGCCGACGGTCGCCTGTTCGCGCCGAAATATGTCGAGAACAAGCTGAAGTTCTACCCCTCGATCCTCGAGGCGGTGGTGTTCGGCGCAGGGCGCGATCGCTGCACGGCCTTCATCAATATCGACCTCACCGCGGTCGGCAACTGGGCCGAACGCAACAACATCTCCTACGCCTCCTACCAGGAGCTTGCGGGCCACCCGCGCGTCTACGAGATGATCCGCGAACACGTCGAAGAGGTGAATGAAAGCATCGCCGAAGACCCGATGCTCTCGGGCTGTCAGGTCCATCGCTTCCTGATCCTGCACAAGGAACTCGACGCCGATGACGGCGAGATGACCCGGACCCGCAAGGTGCGCCGCAACGTGATCGGCGAGAAATTCGCCGACCTGATCGCGGCGCTCTATGACGGGCGCGACGAGATCTACACCGAAACGGAAGTGACCTACGAGGACGGGCGCAAGGGCTCGATCAAGGCGACGCTGAAGATCGCCGACGCGAAGGTCGTGGCCCCGAAACAGATGGCGGAGGCGGCGGAATGAAAGACATGCAAGACGGATACGTCACCGCCGACGGCCGCCAGATCGGCGGGGTCATCATGGAGATGAAGAACATCACGCTGCGCTTCGGCGGGGTGGTGGCGATCAAGGATATCTCCTTCGACATCCGCGAGGGCGAAATCCGCGCGATCATCGGTCCGAACGGCGCGGGGAAATCCTCGATGCTGAACGTCATCTCGGGCTTCTATATCCCGACCGAGGGCGAGGTGTTCTACAAGGGCGTCAAGCGCGGCCCGATGAAGCCCTATCAGGTCGCGCGTCTCGGTATCGCACGCACCTTCCAGAACATCGCGCTGTTCGACGGCATGTCGGTGCTCGACAACATCATGACCGGTCGGCTGACCCATATGAAGAAGGGTCTCGTGGCGCAGGCAGGTTGGTGGTGGACCGGTGCCGCCGCCGAGGAACACGAGAACCGCGAGAAGGTCGAGAAGATCATCGACTTCCTCGAGATCCAGAATATCCGGAAAACGCCGGTGGGGCGTCTGCCTTACGGCCTGAAGAAGCGGGTGGAACTGGCGCGCGCGCTTGCCGCGGAGCCGAAGATCCTGCTGCTCGACGAGCCGATGGCCGGGATGAACGTCGAAGAGAAAGAGGACATGAGCCGCTTCATCCTCGACGTGAACGACGAATTCGGCACCACCATCGTCCTGATCGAACACGATATGGGCGTCGTGATGGATCTCTCCGACCGCGTGGTCGTGATGGATTACGGCAAGAAGATCGGTGACGGCTCGCCCGACGAGGTGCGCAACAATCAAGACGTGATCGACGCCTATCTGGGGGTGGCCCATGACTGAGACCATCCGCTTCGCAATTCAGACATCGGAGGCGCGTCATGCCTGATATCGTTCTCTACGCCGCCGAGGTTACGCTGAACGGCCTGATGGCCGGGGTGCTCTACGCGCTCGTGGCTCTGGGCTTCGTGCTGATCTTCAAAGCTTCCGGCATCTTCAACTATGCGCAGGGCGTGCTCGCACTCTTCGCGGCGCTGACGCTGGTCGGCATCCAGAAGGGTCAGGTGCCCTTCGCCCATCTCATCAACGCGATGACGGGCAATCACTACACGAACTTTCCGTGGGAGATTCCGGCGATCGTCGCGATACTGCTTGCGGCGGGCGTGATGGTGATCCTCGCGATCATCATCGAAAAGCTGGTGCTCAAGCATCTGGTCAACCAGGCGCCGATCATCCTCTTCATGGCGACAATCGGGATGGCCTATTTCCTCGAAGGCTTCGGGGACGTGATGTGGGGCTCGGACATCAAGACGCTCGATGTGGGGCTGCCGCAGGGCATCAACGAGACCATCGACACCGTCACCTACAACATGTTCGGCTACGGCTTCTTCATCGACAATCTCGATATCGTCGCGGCCATCGTCGCGGTGCTGCTGGTGGCCGCGCTGACCGTGTTCTCGCAATACTCCAAGCAGGGCCGGGCGTTGCGTGCCGTGGCAGACGATCACCAGGCCGCGCTTTCGGTCGGGATCTCGCTGCGCTTCATCTGGATCCTCGTCTGGTCCATCGCGGGCTTCGTGGCGCTGGTCGCGGGCATCATGTGGGGGTCGAAATCGGGCGTGCAGTTTTCGCTTTCGCTGATTGCGCTCAAGGCGCTGCCGGTGCTGATGCTGGGCGGCTTCACCTCGATCCCCGGCGCCATCGTCGGCGGTCTGATCATCGGTGTGGGCGAGAAACTGTTCGAACTGCTGATCGGGGCGCCCTTCCTTGGCGGCGCGACCGAGAACTGGTTCGCTTATGTCCTCGCGCTCGTCTTCCTCGTGTTCCGGCCGCAGGGTCTGTTCGGCGAGAAGATCATCGAGAGGGTCTGACCGATGATCACGATGCTGTCACGGCAAGGTGAGAAAAATCTTGATCGCATCGCAGGGGTGCGACAAGCTGCCGCATATCGTGGCGTCAACGGGAGGGGAGCCCAGTGTCGTCGCGCTGATGTGACGATCATTGGGAGGACCGTTACCGATGAAGACCTGCGCAACCGTGTTCACGATTGGCTGGGGAGCTGCGCTCGCGTTCGGATGGATCGCGCTGGCCGCGCCGCCGGAAGAACCGACCACCTTGCAAACACTGAATATCGTGCTGGCCGCCCTGGGGGCGGGTGCCGGGCTCTGGGCCTGGGTGAGGATTCGGCGCGGCGACTGCTGACGGGGGACGACGCGCTCTCCCTGGCGAAAGGGAGAGGCTGATGTTTTACCGCGAAGCAGGTGATTTCAAGACATCCTACCGGGAGGACAGCCAGACCTTCCCGATCAAGTTCGACCGGCTGCGCTATTACGCGGTGCTGGTGGTCGCTTTCGGGATCGTGCCACTGTTCATCAACGACTACTGGGCGAACGCGGTCGCGGTGCCCTTCCTGATCTACGCCATCGCGGCGATCGGGCTGAACATCCTCGTGGGCTATGCCGGGCAGGTCAGCCTTGGCACCGGCGGCTTCATGGCGGTGGGTGCCTATTCCGTCTACAAGCTGATGACGGCCTTCCCGGACATCAACATCTTCTTCCACGTGATCATCGCGGGGTTCATCACCGCCGCCGTGGGCGTGATCTTCGGCCTGCCGAGCCTACGCATCAAGGGCTTCTACCTCGCGGTGGCGACGTTGGCGGCGCAGTTCTTCCTCGTCTGGCTCTTCAACAAGGTGCCGTGGTTCTACAATTACTCGGCCTCGGGTCAGATCAACGCGCCCGAGCGCACCGTGTTCGGCGTCTTCGTGACAGGCGCGCAGACCTCGGCGATGGCGAAATACATGTTCTGCCTCGTGATGCTGACGCTGGTGGCGCTGGTCGCGCGCAACCTGACGCGTGGCACCGTGGGGCGAAAATGGATGGCGATCCGTGACATGGATATCGCCGCCGAGATCATCGGGGTGAACCCGCTGACGACGAAGCTGTCGGCCTTCGCGGTCAGTTCCTTCTTCATCGGCATCGCGGGTGCTCTGTTCTTCGCGGTCTACCTTGGCGCGGCGGAAGTGGGCGAAGCCTTCGGCATCCAGAAGTCCTTCCTGATCCTTTTCATGGTGATCATCGGCGGTCTGGGCTCGATCTTCGGCTCGTTTGCGGGTGCTGCCTTCCTCGTGCTGCTGCCGGTCTTCCTCAAGAACGTGCTCGTCGGCACCTTCGGTTGGCCCACGGATCTCGCCGCCCATATCGAGCTGATGATCGTGGGCGGGCTGATCGTGGCCTTCCTGATCGCGGAACCGCACGGCCTCGCACAGCTCTGGCGCGTCGCGAAAGAGAAACTCCGGCTTTGGCCCTTCCCGCACTGAGGGCCGGGCCGCCCAACACAAAGAACCGGGAAACGCCCGGCGCAAAACTCGAACATTCTGGGAGGAGAACCGAATGAAGAAGACCCTAACCGCATTGGTCGCGGCGGCGATGACGCTGACCACGGCCCCGGCTTTCGCCGAACTGGTGGTGCCGAACCTCAGCTATCGCACCGGGCCCTATGCCGCGAACGGCATCCCCTACGCCGACGGCTTCAACGACTATTTCACCCTGCTCAACGAGCGTGACGGCGGCATTGGCGGTGAGATGGTCAAGACGCCCGAATGCGAAACCGCCTACAACACCGAGAAGGGCGTGGAATGCTATGAGTCCACCAAGGGCGAAGGCGCGCTGGCCTATAACCCACTCTCGACCGGCATCACCTATCAGCTGATCCCGAAAGTCACCGCTGACGGCATCACGCTCTACACCCCGGGCTACGGCCGCACTTCGGCCGCGAACGGCAAGGTGTTCAAGTGGGTCTTCAACTTCCCGGCCAACTACTGGGATGGCGCCTCGGTCGCGATCAAACACATCATTGATCAGGAAGGTGGCGACATCAAAGGCAAGAAAATCGCGCTGGTCTACCACAACTCTGCCTACGGCAAGGAGCCGATCCGCACGCTCGAAGAGCTGTCCAAGAAGCACGGTTTCGAGCTGTCGACCCTGCCCGTGGACCATCCCGGTCAGGAGCAGAAGTCGCAGTGGCTGCAGATCCGTCGTGACAAGCCCGACTATGTCCTGATGTGGGGCTGGGGCGTCATGAACCAGGTCGCCATCCAGGAAGCCGTCAACATCCGCTTCCCGATGGATCACTTCATCGGCGTCTGGTGGTCGGGCTCTGAGAACGACGTGGCTCCGGCAGGCGACAAGGCCTCGGGCTACAAGGCGCTCTCGTTCCACGGCACCGGCATGGACTACCCGGTCTATGACGACCTGAAGAAATATGTCGTCGATGCCGGCAAGGCCTCGGGTGCGGGCGATGAGGTCGGCACGATGCTCTACTCGCGCGGCATGTACGCGGCGATGATCATTTCGGAAGCGATCCGCAAGGCGCAGGAAATGACCGGCAAGTCGAACGTCAACGCCGCCGAAGTGCGCGACGGTTTCGAGAACCTCGACCTCACCGAAGCCCGTCTGGAAGAGCTCGGCCTGCCGAACTTCGCCCAGCCGATCAAGGCGAGCTGCGAGAACCACGGGGGCCCCGGCTCCGCCAAGGTCTTCCAGTGGGATGCCGCTGCGAAGAAGTGGAACGAAGCCTCCGACTGGATCGAATCCGACAAGGACGTGCTCAACCCGCTGATCGAAGAAGATTCCGCAGCCTTCGCTTCGGAAAACGGCATCACCAACCAGTGTAACTGATCGAAAACGGCCTCCGGCGCGCGCCGCCGGGGGCCACCCCAACGTCCCGGAGAGAACCATGCTCGACGCTTCGAAATCCGACACGACCCTGCTCGAGGTCAACAATATCGAGGTGATCTACAATCACGTCATCCTCGTGCTCAAAGGGGTCAGCCTGAGCGTGCCCAAGGGCGGGATCACCGCGCTTCTTGGCGGTAACGGCGCGGGCAAGACGACGACGCTGAAGGCGATCTCCAACCTGCTCAAATCCGAGCGCGGCGAGGTGACCAAAGGCTCGATCACCTATCGCGGCGAACGGGTGCAGGACGGCTCCCCCGCCGATCTGGTCCGCAAGGGCGTGATCCAGGTGATGGAGGGGCGGCATTGTTTCGAACACCTGACCGTCGAGGAAAACCTGCTGACCGGTGCCTATACTCGCAAGGACGGGCGCGCCGCGATCCAGGACGATCTGGAAATGGTCTACACCTATTTCCCGCGCCTCAAGGAGCGCCGCAAATCGCAGGCGGGCTATACCTCGGGCGGGGAGCAGCAGATGGTCGCGATGGGCCGCGCGCTGATGAGCCGCCCCGAGACGATCCTGCTGGACGAACCTTCGATGGGTCTCGCGCCGCAGCTGGTGGAGCAGATCTTCGAGATCGTGAAATCGGTCAACGAGAACGAAGGCGTCACATTCCTTCTGGCCGAGCAGAACACCAACGTCGCGCTCCGCTATGCGCATTACGGCTACATTCTGGAGAGCGGCCGCATCGTGATGGACGGTCCCGCGAAGGAATTGCGCGAGAACCCGGACGTGAAGGAATTCTACCTCGGCATGTCCGACGAAGGCCGCAAGAGCTTCCGCGACGTGCGCAGCTATCGCCGCCGGAAACGCTGGCTGGCGTGACGCTAACCTACTGATTCAATTAAATTGCTGCGCAGCATTTTCGGCGCGGCACAGGGGCGGTCTGTCCGCTGAACGGAAAGGGTCGAGAGATGCGCGAACATTTCGACGAATTGGAAACCCGCAGCGCCGACGCGCGTGAGGCCTCTCTGGCGGAGTGCCTGCCGGCTCTGATCGGCGCGGCGATGACAGCTCCGGGGATCGCGGCGCATCTGCAAGGCGTCGACCCGAGAGCTGTCACATCGCGCGAGGCGCTCGCGAGGCTGCCGGTGCTACGCAAGTCCGACCTCGGCTCTGCGCAGAAAGGCGCGCCACCCTTCGGCGGGCTGGTCATGAAACCCGCACATGCCTTCGCCCATATCTTCCAGTCGCCCGGTCCGATCTACGAGCCCGGCGATGTCAGTTACAATTGGTGGCGGCTCGGGCGCTTCGTCCATGCCGCAGGCGTCGGTCCGGGCGATATCGTGCAGAACTGCTTTGGTTACCACCTCACCCCGGCGGGGATGATGTTCGAAAATGCCGCGCGCACGGTCGGCGCCGCCGTCCTGCCCGCAGGCACCGGCCAGACGGAGCTGCAGGTCCGCGCCGCCGCCGATATCGGCTCGACGGTTTACGCGGGCACGCCCGATTACCTTCGCATCATCCTCGAGAAAGCCGAAGAGATGGGCGAGGCTCTGAAAATCACCAAGGCCACCGTGTCGGGCGGCGCACTCTTCCCGAGCCTGCGCCAGAGCTATGCCGACCGCGGGATCTCCTGCCTGCAATGTTACGCCACCGCCGATCTGGGCAACATCGCCTATGAGAGCGCCGCGATGGAGGGGATGATCGTGGACGAAGGCGTGATCGTCGAGATCGTCCGCCCCGGCACCGGCGATCCGGTGGCCCCCGGCGAGGTCGGCGAGGTCGTCGTGACCACGCTCAATCCCGACTACCCGCTGATCCGCTTCGCCACCGGCGATCTCTCGGCGGTGATGGAAGGCGTCAGCCCCTGTGGGCGCACCAACATGCGTATCAAGGGCTGGATGGGCCGCGCCGATCAGACCACCAAGATCAAGGGCATGTTCGTACGCCCCGAACAGGTGGCGAGCTTCGTCTCCGCCCATGCAGAGGTGCAGAAGGCCCGCGTCATCGCCACGCGCGACGGCGAGATGGACGTGATGACCGTGCAGATCGAAACCGAGGCCGACGACCCGACGCGTTTCGACGGCGGCGTGCGCGCGGCGCTCAAGATGAAAGGCGTGATCGAACTGGTGGCGCCGGGGTCGCTTCCGAATGATGGTAAGGTCATCGACGACCAGCGCAGCTACGACTGAGGAACCCAGCCGCGATCTCAGGGGTTTCCTCGCGTAAGAGAGATGGAGGACCCCATGCGTAAACTTCTTCTGACAGGTGCCGCGATCGCGGCGCTAGGCCTTCCCGCCCATGCCGCCGATCTGGCGTTGCTTCTGGGCAATTCCAATTACCAGCGGATCGACGATCTTCGCTCGGGCACCGCGCTGACCGATAGCGAAGCGAAGCTGCAGACGGCAGGTTTCTCGGTGCTGATCGAGGATGACGCCGACGCCGCCGAGATCCGCTCCCGCTTCCGCGATTTCGTGACCCGCGCGCCCGAGGCCGACCGGCTGGTCGTGGCGCTCTCGGGCCGCTTCGCCCATTCCGACGGCGAGACGTGGTATCTGCCGGTCGATGTCCGCGACACCTCGCTGCCCGAAGCGGTGAGCGAGGCGCTGCCGCTGTCCGCCGTGATGACGGTTCTAGCCGCGCACCCCGGCCGCGCGGTGCTGCTGCTTGGCGCGGCGGATGACGCAGGCAACGGCAACGGCCTGACCCAACCCGGGATCGGCACGCTCGACATTCCGCAAGGTGTGACGGTGCTGCGCGGCAGCCCGAAAAACGTCGCGAGCCTGATGTCGGGCAATCTGACCGAGCCTGGCGCCTCGCTGATGCGGTCGGCGCAATCTGCAGACCTGACCGCCAGTGGCTACATGACGCAAGATCTCACCCTGGTCACCGAGCCGACGGGGAAGAAACCCGCCCCGGTGAAGACGCCCGAAGCAGATCCGTCTGCCCCGTATTGGGACATGGCGCGCTCCGAGGATTCGATCACCGCCTATCAGCTCTATCTCGACCGCTACCCGAATGGCGTGAATGCCGCTCAGGCGAAACAGCGCATCCAGCAACTGCGTGACGAACCGCAGCAGAAAGCGAAGGCCGCGGAGGAGGCGCTGAACCTTAGCCGCGACCAGCGCCGCGAGGTGCAGCAGTACCTGACGATCCTGAAATTCGACCCGAAAGGCGTCGACGGCATCTTCGGACCGGGCTCGCGCGGGGCGATCGCGCGCTGGCAGAAGGCCAACGGCTTCGACGATACGAGCTACCTGACCCGCGCACAGCTCACCGCGCTCACGGCGCAGGGCGAAAAACGCGCCGCCGAGCTGAAGGCAGAGGCCGAGGCGCGTCAGGCCAAGATCGACCAGCAGGACCGTGCCTATTGGGAGCAGACCGGCAAGGCGGGTGATGAGGCCGGGCTGCGCGCCTATCTCAAGAAATATCCCGACGGTCTGTTCGCGGAACTCGCGCAGGAGCGTCTCGACAAGATCGAAGCGGATCGCCGCTCCGAGGCTCAGGCTGCGGATCGCGCAGACTGGGACGCCGCGCGCAAAGCCGACACCATCGCCAGCTACCGGGATTATCTCGCAAGCCGCTCCGACCCGGCCTTCAAGGCCGAGGCCGAGGCACGCATTGCCGAGCTGCAGCAACAGAATCAGCAAAGCGACGCGATGGATGCGGCCGCTGCGAAAGAGGCCGCCCTCAACCTGCCCGGTGTCGCGAAATCGCTGGTGGAACAACGTCTTGCCCAGATGGGCCTGAAACCCGGCAAGGTCGACGGTGTGTTTGACAAGGATACGCGCCGCGCGATTCGCCGCTATCAGACCGCAGGCGGGCTGGAAGCCACCGGCTATCTCGATCAGGCCACCGTGGCGCAGCTTCTGGCCGGGGCGATCGGCGCGCGTTAAGCGCCGATCCCTCTCAGCCTCGAAACGCTGAACAAAGGAAAAGGCCGCGCCGGGAAATCCCTGGCGCGGCCTTTATTCGTTTCGGCTCGGCTGCCTCAGCCCTGACGGGCTTTGAAGCGCTTTTGCGTCTTGTTGATCACGTAGACGCGGCCTTTGCGGCGCACGACCTGGCAATCGCGATGACGCTGCTTGAGCGAGCGGAGCGAGTTGCGGACCTTCATCGGCCTTCTCCTGTATCGCGGCGCGCGGTGCGCCTTGAAAAACGAATGCCCCGGGCTTGCAAGCCGGGGGCGGTGAATAGATGGTGGGCGGTACTGGGATCGAACCAGTGGCCACTACGATGTCAACGTAGTGCTCTACCGCTGAGCTAACCGCCCACACCCGTTCGACCCCGTTGGTGCCTTTGATTCGCGCTTGCGGCTAGGCCGCGAAGGGAACCGAAAGGCGCGGTGTCGCGTCGGTCTGGGGGTCTATATAAAGAGTCGAAACGGCTTTCAAGAGGCTTTTGGCGCGAAAGCGTTCCGGTGTAGGATATTAAGCGATCATAAGAGGTTTCATGTCCGACATCCCAGCCCTTTTGCCGCCGTTCCGGCTGGATCGCCCCAAGGCGTTGCGGACCGCTGCGGTTTTCGCCTCGCCCCATTCCGGTGCACACTACCCGCATAGCCTGCAGGAACGGGCCGTTCTGGACATGCTGCGCCTGCGGTCTTCCGAAGACGCGTTCGTCGATGAGTTGCTGGCGGATGTGCCGCAATTCGGCGCCCCGCTTCTCTGTGCGCAATATCCGAGGGCTTGGGTCGATCTCAACCGGGCGGAGGACGAACTTGATTCGGCGCTGATCGCCGGGCTGGACCGGGCGCATCCGGGGCCGCGCGTCGCTGCTGGTCTCGGGGTGATTCCCCGCGTGGTATCCGGTGCGCGGGCGATCTATCGCGGCAAGATTCCGTTGATCGAGGCCGAGGCGCGGATCAACCATGTCTGGCGGCCCTATCACGCGCAGCTCGAGGCGCTGATGGCCGAGGCGCATGGCGCTTTCGGGCAGGCAATTCTGCTCGATATGCATTCGATGCCCTCCGAGGCTCTGGCCACGACCGGCCCGCGCCGCGCGGAGATCGTGCTTGGCGATCGCTACGGCACCAGCGCCGACCGGGAGATCGTGCGCGAGATCGAACTGATCTTCGAAGGCGAGGGGCTGAACGTGGCGCGCAACAGCCCCTTTGCCGGAGCCTATATCACCCAGCGATACGGGCATCCGCGCGAGGGCTATCACGCGATCCAGGTCGAGATCGACCGCGCCCTCTACATGGACCAGAACCGAATCGCACCGAACGAGAATTTCAATGCGTTCGCGGCGCTGATGAGCCGGGTGGCGCGTCAGATCGCCGATCTCGGGTCCCATCGACTGCGTCACGCCGCGGAGTAAGTCACTCCCCGTCCCAGCCGCGCCCGTTGCGGATCGCATCCGCCCCGAATCGCGCCCGGATCGCATCTTTGGCCCGCTCCGCGCTTGCGCGCTTGCCCGCATAAGGGTCGAGCAGGTCGCCTGCCGGATCGCGCCCATCCGCCGCCATGAGGTCTGAGAACCCGATCCCAATCAGTCGGTAGGCCTGCCCCTTCGGCAGCTTGTCGAACAGCGTCTCCCCCGCCCGATAGAGCGTGTCGGCCAGCTGGCTCGGCTCTTCCAGCCGGGTCTGCCGGGTCACCGTCGCGAAATCCGCCTTTTTCAGCTTCAGCGTCACGGTCCGCCCCGCCAGATCGCGCGCCTTCATCCGGGCCGAGACCTTCTCGGCCAGATGCCACAGCTTGCCCATCAGTGCCTCGCGATCGGCGATGTCAGTGTTAAAGGTGGTCTCGTTTGACACGGATTTCATCGGCGAGTCGGGAGAGACCCTGCGGGCATCATGGCCGTTCGCCAGTTCGAACAGGCGCCGCCCAGACGCGCCGAAGCGATCCTCCATCCGCGACAGCCCCGCGCGGCGAATGTCGGCAAGCGTGCGGATGCCCGCACGCCCCAGGGCCGAGCGCGTTGCCGCCCCCACGCCCCAGAGGATCGACACCGGCTTGTCGCGGAGGAACTCTTCCGTATCGCCGCGCCCGATCACCGAAAACCCGCGCGGCTTGTCGAGATCCGAGGCGATCTTGGCGAGGAACTTGTTATGCGAAAGACCGACCGAGGCGGTGACCCCGATCTCCGTCTCGATCTCGCGCGCAAGCCGCGCCATCAGGAGGGCAGGGGGCGCATGGTGCAGCCGCTCCGTGCCGCCCAGATCGAGGAACGCCTCGTCGAGCGAGAGCGGCTCGATCAGCGGCGTCAGCTCCACCATTTTCGCCCTGATCTCGCGCGAGACGCTGGCGTAGTGCTCCATCCGCGGCTTGATGATCACCGCATCGGGGCAAAGCTTGCGCGCCTGAAACATCGGCATCGCCGAGCGCACCCCTGAGATTCGCGCGATGTAGCAGCAGGTCGTCACCACCCCGCGCGTGCCGCCGCCCACGATCACCGCTTGCGAAGACAGCTCCGGATTGTCGCGCTTCTCGACCGAAGCATAGAAACTGTCGCAATCGATATGTGCGATGGGCAGGTCGAACAGCTCCGGATGCGCCACGATGCGCGCCTTGCCGCAGGCGGGGCAACGCTTCGGTGCCTCGTCAAAACTCTTCAGGCAATGGCGACAAAGGGCAGGCATGGGCTCTCGATCCGGGGGTGTATCCCTTAGATACTCTCTCTTCGCCTTGGCGGAAATATCCCGGGCTGAATTGGCGCAGCCAAGAGGGGCAGCGCCCCTTGATGCTAACGAAAAAGGGGCGGATCGCTCCGCCCCTCTCAATCCGTCTTCAGGTGGCTCTTAGTGCAGCGGCACGCCATCGGCGGGTTTCGTGCCACCCAAGGGGGCCACGTGACCGCCGACGATCAGCCCGTTCGGGCCAGCCGTGACTTCGACCGTCGCACCGTCCATAATTTCGCCGCCAAGGATCGCCTCGGCCAGCGGATCCTGCAGCGAGCGCTGGATCACCCGCTTCAGGGGACGCGCACCATAGACCGGGTCGTAGCCTGCATCGGCGAGCCACTTGTGAGCCGACTCGTCCAGATCCAGCGTGATCTTGCGCTGTGCCAGACGTTTCTCCAGCCGCTTGAGCTGGATTTCCACGATCCCGTCCATGTCCTTGCGGTTCAGGCGATCGAAGATCACCATCTCGTCGAGACGGTTCAGGAATTCGGGGCGGAAATGCGCCCGCACCGCATCCATCACCTGACGCTTGGCCTCGCCTGCATCCGAACCATCCGGCAGCTGGCTGAGCGCTTGCGAGCCGAGGTTCGACGTCAGCACGATCAGCGTCTGCTTGAAGTCGACCGTGCGGCCCTGACCATCGGTCAGCACACCATCGTCGAGCACCTGCAGCAGCACGTTGAACACGTCCGGGTGCGCCTTCTCGACTTCGTCGAACAGCACGACCTGATAGGGACGCCGCCGGACCGCCTCGGTCAGAACGCCACCCTCGTCATAGCCGACATACCCGGGCGGGGCACCGATCAGCCGGGCCACGGAGTGCTTCTCCATGAACTCGGACATGTCGATCCGCACCATCGCCTGATCGTCGTCGAACAGGTAGTTGGCGACCGCCTTGGTCAGCTCGGTCTTACCCACACCGGTCGGGCCGAGGAAGAGGAACGAGCCCAGCGGGCGGTTCTCGTCGTTGAGCCCCGCACGTGCACGGCGCACGGCGTTCGACACGGCGGTGATCGCTGCATTCTGACCGACGACGCGCTTGTGTAGCTCGTCTTCCATCTTCAGCAGCTTCTCGCGCTCGCCCTCCAGCATTTTGGAGGTCGGGATGCCGGTCCAGCGTTCGACCACTTCGGCGATCTGCTCGGGGCGCACTGATTCCTCGACCATCAGCTCTTCGCCTTCGGCCTCATCGGCCGCGGCGAGCTGCTTCTCGAGGCTCGGAATGATGCCGTAGCTCAGCTCGCCAGCGCGGGCGAGATTGCCTTCGCGCTTGGCCTGATCCAGTTCGGCCCGGGCCTTGTCGAGTTGCTCCTTGAGGTTGCGGCCCGATTCCAGCTTGTCACGCTCGGCCTGCCACTTGGCAGTCATTTCCGAGGCGCGATCCTGCAGATCCGCCAGTTCCTTCTCGAGCTTCTCGAGACGATCCTTCGAAGCGGTATCGTCCTCTTTCTTCAGCGCTTCCGCTTCGATCTGCATCTGCAGGATCTGACGGTCGAGCGCATCGAGCTCCTCGGGCTTGCTGTCCACTTCCATGCGCAGGCGCGAGGCGGCCTCGTCCACGAGGTCGATCGCCTTGTCGGGCAGGAAGCGGTCGGTGATGTAGCGATGCGAGAGTGTCGCAGCCGAGACCAGCGCCGAGTCGGAGATCTTCACCCCGTGGTGGAGTTCGTATTTCTCCTTGATACCGCGCAGGATCGAGATCGTGTCCTCGACCGTCGGCTCTTCCACCATCACGGGCTGGAAGCGCCGAGCCAGTGCCGCGTCCTTCTCGACATATTTGCGATACTCATCAAGCGTCGTGGCGCCCACGCAGTGCAGCTCACCACGGGCCAGCGCCGGCTTGATCAGGTTCGCCGCGTCCATCGCGCCGTCAGATTTCCCGGCACCCACGAGCGTGTGCATCTCGTCGATGAACAGGATGATTTCACCCGCAGCGGCCTCGATTTCCTTGAGGATCGCTTTCAGACGTTCTTCGAACTCACCGCGATATTTCGCACCGGCGATCAGCGCGCCCATGTCGAGCGCGAGAAGCCGTTTGTCGCGCAGCGATTCCGGTACGTCGCCGTCGATGATGCGCAGCGCGAGGCCTTCCGCGATCGCGGTCTTACCCACGCCGGGTTCACCGATCAGAACCGGGTTGTTCTTGGTCCGACGGCTGAGCACCTGCATGGTGCGCCGAATCTCGTCATCACGACCGATGATCGGGTCGATCTTGCCTTGCTCGGCAGCCTCGGTCAGATCGCGCGCATATTTCTTGAGCGCCTCATAGCCCTCTTCGGCCGAGGCCGAATCCGCCGTGCGGCCCTTGCGCAGGTCGTTGATCGCGGCGTTGAGCTTCTGCGCCGTCACAGCGCCCGCATCGAGCGCGTCCTTGGCGCGCGTGTTCACCATGGCCAGAGCCATCAGAACACGTTCGACCGGCACGAAGCTGTCGCCCGCTTTCTTGGCGATCTTCTCGGCCTCGTCGAGCACGCGCACGAGGCTTTGCTCGACATAGACCTGCCCGTCGCCGCCCGACACTTTCGGCAGTTTCGACACCGCCAGATCGACGGCCTCGAGCACGCGGGCAGGCTCGCCACCGGCGCGCTTGATCAGATTGGCCGACAGCCCCTGATCGTCATCCATCAATGCCTTCAGAAGATGCTCGGGCACCACACGTTGATGACCCTCGCGCATCGCGATCGTCTGCGCGGCCTGAAGGAAGCCGCGAGACCGCTCCGTGAACTTCTCCATGTTCATCGGCATTCTCCTTTTTTAAAGCCCCCGGGATGTGTCTGGCCCTGTATTAGGCGCCGTCCTGGCCGGGTCTCGCTATGAAAAATGGGATGTGGCATGCGCCGCTTCAAGTCTTTTCGATGGACCATTTCGCCGCAGGAGGAAACCAGATCGCAAGGTTTAGCGTTTACGTGAAGACAAGCATAGAGGACGACCACAGAGGAGGGTCCGGGTCCATGCACCATGGCAACGCCACGCATATCGCGCGCCTGATCTACAATGCCGCGCAACGCCGTTTCGAGGCGATCGTAGAATTCTTCATCCCCGGGGTCGCGCAGCCGCTGCGGGTGCCCGTCAGAATCGAAGCCAGCGAGAACATCCCACATCGACAGCTTACTCGCGCGCTGACCCGAGAAGCGCAGCGCCGTGGTATCGGCGGGCTGTGAACCCGCGAACGGCTTGACGTAGCGGTGATTGATCCGCATCAGGGGGCGATCTTGAAAAGGAGCGCTCCGCGATGACCGACATGACCCTGCCCGCCGACGACCGTCTCATCGTCGCCCTCGACGTGCCGAGCGCCTATGAAGGCCTCGTGCTGGCAAACCAGTTGGGCGACTCGGTGTCCTTCTACAAGATCGGTCTGGGGATGCTCACCGGCGGTGGCCTCGCGCTGGCGA
The DNA here is from genome assembly GCF_002213195.1 of Thioclava sp. F42-5. Lineage (NCBI taxonomy): Bacteria > Pseudomonadati > Pseudomonadota > Alphaproteobacteria > Rhodobacterales > Paracoccaceae > Thioclava > Thioclava sp. F42-5. Next base: position 25,969 of record NZ_NBNZ01000005.1, on the reverse strand, counting down.
GCGAGCTGAAGCAGGATCAGGGCAAGCGCATCTTCCTCGACATGAAGCTGTTCGATATCGGTGCGACGGTGGAAAACGCGGTGCGCGGTCTGGCGCAGTTCGACCTTGATTTCCTCACCGTGCATGGCGATCCCTATGTGGTTAAGGCCGCGAAGGAAGGCGCCGCGGGCACCGACCTGAAAATCCTCGCCGTGACAATCCTGACCTCGCTCGACCGGGAAGACCTGAACGGCGCGCTCATCAAGGAGGGTGCGATCAGCGATCTCGTCGCCGAACGTGCGGGCCGTGCATTCGACGCGGGTGCCGATGGCGTGATCGCTTCGCCGCAGGAAGCGGCGATGATCCGGGCGCTGCCCGAGGCAACCGGCAAGCTGATCGTGACGCCGGGCGTGCGCCCGACCGGGGCCGACCTCGGCGACCAGAAGCGGATCGCGACCCCGGCAGCCGCCGTGGACGCAGGCGCTGACCATATCGTCGTTGGCCGCCCAATCCACCGCGCGCCCGATCCGCGCGCCGCGGCGGAAGCGATCCTCCAAGAGCTTCGGGGCTGACTGGCGCTTAGGTCACTGGCCATCGCCGCCGGTGGCCGGGCCACTCGTCTTCGAGTCGGGCGCGACTTCGACCTTCGCGGCATTCGGATCTGACATCTGCTGTTCGCTCGGTGGATCGGTGGCGGCCTCGTCGCCGCCGTCAACCGGCGTATCCGCAACCAACCAGACCACGACACCCAGCGCCGCGACCAGCGCCACAAGGGTGAGTATCAGGCCGCCGATACTGCTTTGTCGGTTCGAATCCTTGGCCATTTCTGCTCGCCTCTTCGCTTTGGTCCCTCGGTAAAGGAAACGCGAGGCAATGGCCTGCGTTCCTCCTCCTGTCCTCAGATAGGCGGAGCGCGGCGCAAAATGAAACGGCGCCCCGCAGGACGCCGCTTCACTTGCGCGTGATCCAGAAGGGCGGAAATCAGTTCGATCCGCCGCTCTGCGTGGTGGCCTCGGCAGCAGCGCCGCTGGTGTCGGTGCTGCCGCTGTCGCTAGCCGCGGTATCGCCCGCCGCAGCATCGCCCGAGGCGGTCGCGCCCGACGAATCCGCCGGGGCAGCGGAGTCGCTGTTTTCGATCGTGACCGAAGTGGAGCTTGCGTCGCTTTCTGCGGGCGCGGTGGTGGCGCTTTCATCCCCGGGCGCCATCATCAGCCAAAGGACGATACCGAGCGCAACGACGACCGCGCCCAGAACGAAGTAGATGCCGCCCAGACCCGAGCGTTCGTGATTATGCGTGTCAGACATGATGATCTCCTGTCGATTTTCATCTCTCTCTGCGTATTGGCGAGAGAACATCGATAGGCCGCTTCCAGTTCCCGGGGTGCGCGGGAACCCGCCGGACGCGGTTTCGTCACACGGGGTCAGTTCTCGTTGATATCGTCATGCCAGTGCTTCACCTGACCGCGTCGCACGCCCATCAGCTTGCGCAGCGCGAGCCATGCGATGATCGACAGAATCGCGAAGGTGATCAGCGTGATCGGGACCGAATTTCCGACGATGCCGATCCAGACGAGCGCGCCCGTGACGACGGCCCCGATCGAGAAGCCGAGGAAGATGAAGCCGGGGATGATCATCTCTGCGACGCCCAGCACAAGACCGGCGACGACCCAGACCCACGGGAGTTGCCACAGGTCCATCATGCTTTCCTCAGCAGTTGGAAAGCGTCGGTGAAGGCTTCGAGGGCTGCGGCGGGCAGTATCACGGTCTGCTTGCCTTCGCCCTTGGCCACCTGCGCCAGCGCATCAACCTGTTTCAACGCGACCTGATATTGCGCGGCCTCGAGCCCGTTCTTGGCGATCGCCTGCGCAACCACCTCGGTCGCATAAGCTTCGGCATCCGCCGAGATGCGGCGGGCTTCGGCCTCTTTCTGCGCCTGGAACAGTTGCGCTTCGGCGGCGAGCTCGACCGCGCGCTTCTTGCCCTCGGCCTCGGTCACTTGCGCCCGACGCGCGCGTTCGGCGTTGAGCTGCTGCAGCATCGCGGCGCGGGTCGCCTCGTCCAGATTGACGTCGAGAATCTCGGCACGGGTCACCTCGATCCCCCAATCGTCGACCATCACGGCAACCTGCTCGCGGACCTTCTCGATCAGACGGGCACGGTTCGATTGCACTTCGTCGAGTTCGATCACCCCGATCTCGGAGCGCACGATCCCCGCCACCGTCGTCGCGATGGCCGCATCGACATCGCGGATACGATAGACGGTCTTCTCCGGCTCGGTAATTCGGTAGAAGACCGAGGTCTCGACCTTTACCAGCACGTTGTCGGCGGTGATCGCATCCTGCATCGCATTGGGCAGCTGGCGCTCGAGGATCGAGATCTTGTGCGGCACGCGGTCGAGGAAGGGCACGATGAAGTTGATGCCGGGGCCGAGCACCGCGCGCAGCCGGCCGAATCTCTCCACGACATGTTTTTCGGATTGCGGCACGATCCGGACGCCGAGGAAGACGGACAGGATCAGCAGCATCGCGATGGCGATCATCACGATATCGCTGCCGCTCAGGGAATTAACGAATAACATCTGGGCCTCGACCTTCTGAACTCAAACTTGGTGACCGGGAAACACGCGCAAGGCGAGCAGTGTCAGCACCACGAGCACGGCCCAGCCTCCCGGGCGCGCGAGCAGCCAGATGGCGAGTGCGAAGCCGATCCCGACGATGCGGCTGCCTGCCGTCGCGAGAAAGCCGAACAGAACGCCCATCAGGCGAACTCACTCATGCGGGGGGTCATCGACTGCTCCTTGTGGTTTTCCCGCAAGTCTGCCGCAAGTTGTGCGTTTTGGGAAGGTAGTTGCGCTCAGCTGAGGCGAGCGGGCAGGCGCAGGCCGCGCAAGACGTCGTCGCCCGACATCGGACGCTTGCCGGGGCGCTGCGCCTCGAGGATTTCCAGCGCGCCAGTGCCGCAGGCAATCGTAAACCCGTCGAGGATTTCGCCCGGCGCGCCACTGCCCTCTGCCGGGGCGGCGCGCAGCAGCTTGATCCGTTCACCCGCGATCTCGGTCCAGGCGCCAGGGAAGGGCGAGAGGCCGTTGATATGGCGGATCACCTCGTCGGCCGGGCGCGTCCAATCGACCTGCGCTTCGGCCTTGTCGATCTTCGCGGCATAGGTGACGCCATCCTCCGGCTGAGGCTGAAGGATCAGCGAGTCGATCTCGGACAGCGCATCGAGGATCAGCCGGGCGCCCATCGCGCTCAGCCGGTCATGCAACTCGCCGGTGGTCTCGGTCGCGCCGATCTCGGTCGCTTCGCGCAGCAGAACCGGCCCGGTATCGAGTCCGGCTTCCATCTGCATGATGCAGATGCCGGTCTGTCTGTCGCCTGCCATGATCGCCCGGTGGATCGGCGCGGCCCCGCGCCAGCGCGGGAGCAGCGAGGCGTGGATATTCAGGCAGCCCTTCGCGGGCGCATCCAGAATGGCCTGCGGCAGGATCAGCCCGTAGGCCACAACGACCGCGATATCGGCATTCAGCGCGGCGAAGGCTTCACGATCCTCGGGGGCTTTGAAATTCCGCGGGGTGCGCACCTCGATCCCCAGTTCATCGGCCTTGGCATGGACCGGTGAGGGGCGCTCTTTCTTGCCGCGACCGGCGGGGCGGGGCGGCTGGCTATAGACGGCGACAACCTCATGCGCGCCGGCCAGCGCCTCCAGAACGGGGACGGAGAACTCCGGCGTTCCCATGAAGATGACGCGCATCGCTTAGCCTTTCGCGAGTTTCTTCGACTTCTGCACCAGCATCTTGCGGCGCAGGGGCGAGAGATGATCGACATACATCTTGCCGTTGAGGTGGTCGATCTGGTGCTGGACACTCGTCGCCCAGAGCCCCACGAAATCGCGGTCCTCCATCTCGCCGTCTTCATTGAGGAAGCGCACCGTCACAGCGCGAGGCCGCTCGATCGGGGCGAAAACGCCGGGCAGGTTGGGCGAGGCCTCTTCGTGCTTGCGCATCTGCACCGACGCATGAAGCACTTCGGGGTTCGCCATCCGCACGGCCTGACCGCGCTTGTCCGACGCATCGACGACCGCAAGCCGCATCATGATGCCGATCTGCGGCGCGGCGAGGCCGACGCCGGGCATCGCGTCCATCGTCTCGACCATGTCGTCCCAGATCATCCGGACGGTTTCGGTGATCGTCTCGACCGGCTCGGCCTGGCGATGCAGGCGGCGGTCGTCATAGGGGATGAACGCGCGCGCGGCCATCAGAGGATCGGATCCTTGGCGGCGCCCGCACGGGCGCGCTCGCGCTTGAGCTTCTCCATCTTGCGGGTGATCATCTTGCGCTTCATCGGACCGAGATAGTCGATGAACAGCTTGCCGTTGAGATGGTCGAACTCGTGTTGAGCGCAGGTCGCCCAAAGCGCGTCGAACTGTTCCTCATGGCTTTGCCCGTCGAGGCCGAGCCACTTCATCCGCACCTCGGAGGGGCGCGTCACCTCGGCATATTGATCCGGGATCGAGAGGCAGCCTTCCTCGTAGACATTGGTCTCTTCCGAAGTCCAGCTGATCTCGGGATTGATCAGGACCATCGGCTCGGGGACCGCTTCCTTGTCCTTCACGCAATCCATCACGAAGATCCGCTTCATCACGCCGACCTGCGGCCCGGCCAGGCCGATGCCGGGCGCGTCATACATGGTCGCGAGCATGTCATCGGCGAGCTTGCGGATCTCGTCGTTAACTTCGGGCACCGGCTCGCAGACCTTTTTCAGGCGCGGATCGGGATGGATCAGGATCGGTCGTAGCGTCATGGGCAGGGATTTAGGCGAAGCAATGCCTCTGTGCAATGGCGGCGGTGATTGTGCCAGTGACAAAACGCCGTTTGTAACCCGGCTTCGCTTTTGCTCAGATGCGCCCAATCCGACCAGAGAGAGGCGCAAATGAGCAAACCCGACTTCGACGAAATCATCGACCGCGTAGGCACCCATTCGCAGAAATGGGACGCGATGGAAAAGGTTTACGGCGTGTCGCCCGAAGACGGGATCGCGATGTGGGTCGCGGATATGGATTTCCGCCCGCCCGTCTGCGTTCAGCGCGCGCTCGAGGAGATGGTCGGGCAGGGCATCTATGGCTATTGGGGCGGCGAGGACGAGTACCGTGCCGCGATCCAGTGGTGGATGCGCGAACGGCACGGCTGGGAGATCGAACCTGACTGGATCTTCACGACCCATGGGCTGGTCAACGGCACGGCGCTCTGCGTCGACGCCTATACCGATCCGGGCGATGCGGTCGTTCTGATGACGCCGGTCTACCACGCCTTCGCGCGTGTCATCCGTGCGGCCGGGCGCGAGGTGCGCGAATGCCCGCTGAAGCTGGTCGATGGTCGCTACGAGATGGATTTCGACGCGTGGGACGGGCTTATGACCGGCTCCGAGAAGATGCTCGTCCTCTGCTCGCCGCACAACCCCGGCGGCCGCGTCTGGACCCGTGCAGAACTGGAAGCCACGGCCGAGTTCGCGAAGCGCCACGGGCTGGTGCTGGTCTCGGACGAGATTCACCATGACATCGTGATGCCGGGCGAAACGCATATCCCGATGGCGAACGCCGCGCCCGATCTGCCGCTGGTGATGATGACGGCCACTACGAAGACCTTCAACATCGCGGGCACCCACACCGGAAACGTGATCATTGCGGATCCGGACCTGCGCGCCCGATTCGCAAAGCGGATGGCTGCCTTGGGGATTTCGCCTAACAGTTTCGGCATCGCGATGGCGACGGCAGCCTACAGCCCCGAGGGCGCCGCGTGGGTCGATGCGCTGAACGCCTATCTCGACGAGAACCGGCGCATCTTCGATCAGGGGATCGCAGAGATTCCAGGACTGCATTCGATGCCGCTCGAGGCGACCTATCTTGCTTGGGTCGACTTCTCCGGCACCGGAATGGAGCCCGAGGAATACCAGTCGCGCGTTCTGAAAGAAGCGAAGATCGCGGTGAATCTCGGCGCGACCTTCGGAGCCGGGGGCGAAAGGTTCCTGCGCTTCAACCTCGCCACGCCGCGGGCGCGGGTGCGCGAGGCGGTCGACCGACTGCAGGCGGCCTTCGCTGATCTGCAATGAAAAAGGGCCGGTTTTCCGGCCCTTTCCTTTGAAATCTCTAGCTCGCTCAGAGCTTCGTCAGGTAGCCCGAGAGAGTCGGCGCTTCCTGCACGAAGTCCAGCGCTGCGCGATCGCTGACCGCGGTTTCCCGCTTCACGGTGCAGATCAACTCATGCCCCTGAATCTCCGACGCCACGATCAGGCAGGTCGCGACATGGGTCTCGCCGTCGTAAAGATCGACATGACCGCGCAGATGCGTGACCTCGTCCGCGTCCAGCGCGAATCCGCCTGGAACCCGGCGCAGCACCGGCCAGATCTGGCCGCCCGCGAGAACCCGCAGGCGCGCCTTTTTCGCCGCATCGCGCTTCTGCGCGGCGCGCAGTCCTTCAAGGACCTCCTTGGGCAGGAATTCCATGACATCCTCCAACAGCTTCCCCATGCTCCATGCTGATCACACCAATGTAAAAAGCAAGTTAACCATTTAGATGATCCGATGCTGCGTCTGCGAAGAGTGCTGAAATTGCAACGGCTTGCACGGCTGGCACATCGGGTTGTCGCTCTGGGTCGCCCAAGATAGCGTTGAGGAGAACCGCGCAACCCGGAGGCTCCCATGCGTAAGGCTTTGCTCATTCTGACCCTCGCTTTCTCGCCCATGCTCACCCCCGGCTTGGCCCATGCGCAGTGCGGCGGGAGCTGGTCCGGTTTCCTGTCCGGAATTCGCAGCGATCTGCAGGCGGCTGGACTGAACGCGCAACAGGCTGATGCGTTCCTCGCCGGTGCGCGGCAGAGCCCGGCCGTGCTGCGGGCGGACCGGGCGCAAGGGGTGTTTCGCAAGACATTCCTCGAATTTGCGAGCGCGGTGATCAGCAAGAATCGGATGGTTAACGGGGCAAAGAACGCCAAGCGCTATGCGAAGACCTTCGACAGGATGGAGCAGACCTACGGCGTCTCGCGCGGGGTGCTGCTGGCGTTCTGGGCTCTCGAGACGGATTACGGCGCGGTGCAGGGCGATTTCAACACCCGCGACGCGCTTCTGACGCTGGCCCATGATTGCCGTCGGCCCGCGCTGTTCCGCCCGCAGGTGATCGCTGCGGGCAAGCTTTTCCGGCGCGGCGATTTCGATCCCCAGCGAACCACCGGTGCCTGGGCGGGAGAAATCGGGCAGGTGCAGATGCTGCCGGACGACATCCTCCGCAACGGTGTCGACGGCGATGGCGATGGGCATGTGCGTCTGAAGACGTCCGCCCCCGATGCGCTGATGTCGGGAGCGAATATGCTGCGCGATATGGGTTGGCGGCCGAACGAGCCGTGGATGCAAGAGGTCACGGTGCCTGACGATCTCGATTGGTCCAAGACCGGGCTGACGACTGAATTGCCGGTCTCCGATTGGAAGGCACGCGGGGTGCGTGCGCGGCAAGGGCAGCTTGCCAGCAGCCTGCGCGGATCGATCCTTTTGCCGATGGGGCGCAAGGGGCCCGCCTTTATCGTCTATCCGAATTTCCGCGTGCTGTTCGAGTGGAACAAGAGCTTCGTCTACGTCACCAGCGCGGCCTATTTTGCCACACGCCTCGAAGGAGCGCCGCGCCTCGATCCCGGCGCGCCGGAACCGGGACTGAGCGTGGCGCAGATGAAGCGGCTGCAGCAAAAGCTCGTTGCGAAGGGCTATGACGTGGGTGCGGTGGACGGCATCCTTGGCGCGAACACTCGTAACGCAGTCCAGACGGCGCAGGAGAAGCTCGGACTGCCTGCGGACGGTTGGCCGACGCGCGTCTTGCTCGATCGGTTGTGATCGTGTCGGGCCGAACCTTCATCCTGCCGCTCCCCCAAGTGCGAAGAAATCGAGGAAGGGGCTGAGCAGGTAGCGGATTGGCGAGACCGGCTCGGTTTGCAGGAAGACCTCTGTGGGCATCCCGGGAACCAAGAGGGTGCTTTCCTCCGTGTCGAGCTGCCCAATGTCGAAGGTGACCTGCACTTGATAATAGCTCTCCCCCGTCACCGGGTCGGTCAGCGTATCGGGGGAAATCCGGGTGAGCTTTCCGATCAAATCGCTGGATATTCGCCGCGACAAACCGGGGAAGCGCAGGATCGCGCTCTGGCCCGCTGCGACGCCATCGACGTTGATCGGATCGATCCTGGCATTGATAACGAGCGGCCGTCCGGTTTCGACGATCGCCATCGCCATTTCCGCCGGGCGCAGCACCGCGTGCGCGCCGCGCAGACGTACGTCGTGCACCGTGCCGTTGACCGGGGCGCGCAGGGTGCGCCGCGCCAGTTCGCGGCGCAGATGGGTCGCGCGCGCCGAGAGTTCGATGGCACGGGCGTTGCGGGACTCGAGTTGCGATTCGATTTCCTCCCGTCGTTGCGACTGCAGCCGCGACGCGGTGAGTACCACGCCGCCGCTTTGCACCGTAAGTTGCGTTTTCTGGGCGCGCAGCGCGCCGAGTTGTCGCTCCAGCGAAACCTGTTCGCGGGTGAGGGCGAGGATTTGCGCCGAGGTCGCAAGTCCACGATCCTTCAGCCGTTCGCGGAGGGACAGTTCCGTTTCGATCAATCGCTCCTCGCGTTCCAAGGCCGAGACCTGAGTGTCGATTCCGTCGCGCTGGGCGCTGATTTGCTGGATCTGCCGCGCCATATCCGCGCGTTGCTGGGCGAAAGATTGTTTGCGGGCCTCGAAAATAGCCTTTTGCCCCTCGACCAGCTTCGCGACATCTTCGCGGTGCTTGGCCGCCTCCCACAGGCTTGCCGGATAAGCGATCCTTTCGGTCCCGTCTCGTTCGGCCTGCAGACGCGCCCGCTGGGCCTGAACCGCGAACTCTGAGGCTTCCACGATAGCCAGCTCGGTGCGGATATCATCCGCATCGAGCCGTATAAGCACTTGGCCGCGGGTGACGTGATCGCCGCTTTTGACGTAGACTTTATCGATGATCCCACCCGTCGGATGCTCGATCACGTGTCGGGAACTATCGACTTCGATGCGGCCCGAGGCTTGGATCAGTCCGGCGAGCCGCGTGAAGGTCAGCCATATGGCGCATCCGATGAACAAGGCGACGATCGCTGCGAGACCGCAGCCGATCGGAACGCGATGGAGCGAAGAGGCCTGGCGACGGCTCTCCTGTCCTGAACGGACGTCCGCGTCACTCACGCCGCACTGTCCGCGGCGGGCACAACACGGGATTTGGTGGCCGAGGCGATCATGCGCTTGAGAACGTCGTCGCGCGCGCCGAGCGCGCGCTGCGCACCTCGATCGAGCACAAGGATACGGTCGCATTCAGCGAGTGCCCCGGGGCTGTTGGTCATCACGATCGCCGCGCCGCCATGCGCTTTCAGATCGCTCAGCATCGCATGAAGGCCCGGCCCGGCATCACCGTTCAGCAACAGGTTGGGCTCGTCGAGAACGAGGAGTATCGGATCGTGATAGAGCGCGCGCGAAAGCGCGACGAGCTGGCGCTGACGATCGGAAAGCGATGCTCCCTCGAACTCGATCGGCGTGTCATATCCGGCGGGCAGTTTGAGAATCATCTGTTGCGCGCCAGCACGTTTTGCGGCGGCGATGACCCGGTCCTTGTCCGGCGCTGGATCGAGCCGGGCGATATTCTCGGCTACCGTGCCGGGGAAAAAGGAGATCGATTGCGGCAGATAACCGATCAGCCGCCCGAGGTTGTCGCGGTCGTATTGGTCGAGCGGCACATCGTCGAGGCGGATCGTGCCGGCGCTGGGGCGGTGGAAGTTGCACAGGCTGCGCGCGAGAACTGATTTGCCCGCACCGAGCGGACCGATCACCCCGAGCGCTTCGCCGGGTTCGAGTGAGAAGCTGATCATGTCGAGCGTCGCGCGGTCGGACGTCGCAGGGCGAATGGTGAGGCCTTCCACGGTGAGCTGGGGCTTCGGCGTGATCCATTCGGAGCCCTTTCGCTCCGGCGGGTGGGCGCCGAGAAGGGCAGCCAGCCGGTCGCGAGCAAGGCTGGCGCCCTGCCATTGCGTCCAGCCGCCCACGGCGAGTTCGACCGGCGCGAGCGCACGGCCCATCAGGATCGAGGCTGCGACCATCGCCCCGGCGCTCACCTCACCCTGCAGTACCAGGTAGGCGCCGAGGGCGAGCATCGAGGTTTGCAGGAGCAGCCGCAGGGCGCGCATCACGGCGTGGAAGCTGCCGCTGACATCCGTGGTGTGAATTGCGTTGTTCATGGATTCGTGCCGCGCCGCCTGCCAGCGCTTGAAACCGCTTTCGCGCATGCCGAGCGAAACGATGGTTTCGATCTGTCGAAGAAAGTCGTTTCCCAGGTAGCGGGCCTTGTTCTCCAGCTGCGCCGTCTCATCCAGCCGCGCGCGCGTGACGAATTGCGTCGCGAATGAAAGCAGGATCAGTGCGGCGCCCCCGGCAAAAGCCAATGCGCCGAGCCAGGGATGGAAGACGAACAGCACCCCGAGATAGAGCGGCGTCCAAGGCAGATCGAACACCGCTGCCGCGACTGGGGAGGCATAGTAACGCTGTAGAATTTCCAGATCGCGCAGGGCGTTGTTGGACGACCGCTCCTGCGTGTTGACCGTCGCGTCGACGATGGCGGCGTCGAACACGCGCCTTTCGAGGCCGCGCTGATGATCCGCGCCGATCCGGGCGAGCAGGCGTCCCCGTGCCCAATCGAGCACGCCCATCATCATGAACATAAAGGCCACCAGCAGGAACAGGTTGATCAGCGTCGGCAGCGACCGTGCGGGCAGCACGCGGTCGTAGACCTGCAACATGAACAGGGGCCCGGCGAGAACGAGTACATTGATGAAGGCGGCGAATATCGCGACCAGTGCAAATTGCCCACGCACCCCGCGCAGCAGGCGGGCCATTTCGCGTCGGCCCTTGATGATGTTGCGTTTGATGACCGCTTCTTCGGTGTTGGAATATGGCATCGTGCCCTCCCCGAGATGGGGGCGCTGCTTGGAGCGCCGCGCATGTCGAGAGTGGCGCACGCGCGCTGAACAGGGCGTTAATTCCCTCGATCTTTTTCGTTCAATTCTATCGAACGGGTCCGGAACTCCGGAGTTCTGCGTGTCTCGCGTTGCGACAAGGCCGGATGCGCTCTATCTATTTCAGGACTGAAGCCGCAACGAAGGGGGAGCGACTTTGGCGCAGTGGATGGAACAAAGAGCTTCGGCGCGTCCGCGCGCGCTGCGGCCTGCGGTGGCTTTGATTGCGGCGCTCGCGCTGGGGATGGCCGCCTGCGCGCCTGCACCGCCCGCAACGGGTATTCACGACCCCTACGAGGCCACCAATCGCAAGACCCACGCGTTCAACAAGCAGCTTGATTCGGCGTTCTTCCGGGGCGATCCAACCGATACCAGCCCGCCCGGTCCGCTCACGAAGACGCTTTATAACGTCGGCAGCAATCTCAGCCTTCCGGGCAAAGTGCTCAACTCGCTCCTGCAAGGGCGCCCCGAGCCGGCCGTGAAGAATACTTTCCGCTTCTTCATCAACTCGACGATCGGGCTGGGCGGCATCTTCGACCCGGCGGGGACTGATTTTTCGCTGCCCGAGACGGATACCGATTTCGGCGAGACGCTGCATGTCTGGGGCGTGGGCGAAGGAAATTACCAGGAATTGCCGATCTTCGGCCCGTCCACGACGCGCGATACGGTCGGGATGGTGGTCGATTTCGTGATCGATCCGCTGAACGCACTGCCCGACAAGGAGCGGATCGCCGCGGGAGCGCTGCGCTTCGGCGGCAAGATCGCGAAGCGCGACATGTATGGCACGACTGTCGATTCGATCCTGTACGATAGTGCCGACAGCTATGCCCAGAGTCGGCTTCTGTATCTGCAGAACCGGCGCTACGAACTCAACGGCGAGGAGGCCAGCGATGCGAATGCCTACGATCCCTACGAAGACTTACTGCCGCAGTAGGCGACATGTTCTGGGCCTCGGCGCGGCGGGTGTCGCGGCGGCCCTGTTGCCGGGGTCGGCTTTCGCGCTGACGGATGCACAGGCGCGGTCGCTGATCCAGAAAGCGGTGAACGATGTAAATGCGGCCATCGCTTCTGGTCGCACCGGTTCCGCCCTCTACGCGATGTTCGAGCGGATTTTCGCGAGATATGCCGATGTGAACGTCATCGCGCGCTCGGCGTTGGGCGTCGCGGCGCGGCAGGCGAGCCCGGCGCAGCTCTCGGCCTTCACCAAGGCGTTCCAGGGCTATCTCTCGCGCAAATACGGCAAGCGCTTCCGAGAGTTTCAGGGGGCGAAGTTCCAGATACAGGGCGCGCGTCCGGTCAAGACCTTCTACGAGGTCAAGACGCTCGCGAGCTTGCCGGGGCAGGCGCCGTTCGAGGTGCTGTGGCAGGTCTCCGATCGCTCGGGCAGCGACAAGTTCTTCAACCTGATCGTCGAAGGGGTAAACATGCTCGCCTCCGAGCGTGCGGAGATCGGTGCGATGCTCGACCGGCGCCGCGGCAATATCGACGCGATGATCGAGGACTTGAAGCAGGCCGGGTAAGCGGTTCGGGTTTCGGCCCGCCTGAGCGCCTGTCGAAAAGAAGAACGCCCGGGCCAGCGGTCCGGGCGTTCTTCTTTTTCGGGTCTGCTCGCTCAGTTGGTGCCGAAGATGTTGAGCAGCTCGTTCAGGATCGACTGAGACGGGTCGCGGCGTTGCCGTTGCGGCTGTCGCTGGGCAGGGGCTTGCCCCGCACTCTGGTTTTGGCCCTGATATTGCTGATCCGGCACCTGCCAGTCGCCCGGATGGGCCATCGGCAGCGGCTTGGGATCTTCGCCGTCGAGCACGCGCCTCATCGTCTCGTGGAAGATCTCGGCGGGCAGGCCGCCTCCGGTGGTGCCTTTCAGCGGCGAGTTGTCGTCATTGCCCATCCAGACGCCGACCACGTAGTCGGAGGTGAACCCGATGAACCAGGCATCGCGGGCGCTCTGCGTGGTGCCGGTCTTGCCCGCGATCTCGTAGCCGTCGATATTGGCGCGGCGGCCGGTGCCGTGCAGCACGACCTGGCGCATCATGTAGGTCAGCTCCTGTGCGGCTTTTTGCGAGATTACCCGCTCACCGATCCCGCCGGGTTTGCCGAAGAGCGGTTGGTCGTCGCCCTTCAGTGTCAGCGAGGTCAGGCCATAGGGTTGCACCGAGGAGCCGCCATTGAGGATTCCAGCATAGGCCCCCGTCATGTCGAGCAAGTCCGACTCCCCGACGCCGAGCGCCACCGAGGGCAGGTTCGGCAGGTCCTGCGCGAAACCGAAGCCTTCCGCGACCTTGATGACGTTCTCACGGCCAACGGCCTCGGAGACGCGCACGGTCGCGACGTTCACCGAATGCTCCAGTGCGGTCGTCAGCGTGATCGGCCCCATGTAGCTGCGCTCGTAGTTGCGCGGGCTCCAATCGGGCGAGCCGGGCATCTTCACCGTGACCGGCGCGTCATCGACCATCGAATCCGGCGTGTAGCCCAGATCTAGCGCGGTCGCGTAGACGAAGGGCTTGAATGTCGAGCCGGTCTGGCGTTGCGCCATCGTGGCGTGGTTGAACGCTCCCGAGACCTTCGTGGCCCGACCGCCAACCATGCCCCGCACGGCGCCATCCGCGCTCATCACGACGATCGCGGACTCGGCTTTTGACCCCTTCGAGACCTTGTTCTCGTAGACCGATTTCATCGCGTCTTCGGCGGCGGACTGGATGCGCTGATCGAGCGTGGTGTTGATGACCACGTCCTCGGTCGTGTCGCGCGACAGGAAGTCGGGGATGGTGTCCATCACCCAATCCGCGAAATAGCCGCCTGCGCGTTTCTGCGCCGCTTGGCTCAGCGTCGCGGGGTTGTTCTTCGCGTCCAGATATTGACGATCCGTCAGGTAGCCCTGCTCATGCATCAGGCTGAGCACGGTCGCGGCCCGCTCCTGCGAGCGCTTCAGGCTGGAGGTCGGGGCGTAGTAGCTCGGCGCTTTCAGAAGGCCCGCCAACATTGCAGCCTGCTGCGGATCGACATTCGCTGCCGAGATGCCGAAATAGCGCTCGGACGCGGCCTCGAAGCCACGCGCGCCGGCCCCGAGATAGGCGCGGTTGAGATAGATCGAGAGGATTTCGTCCTTGGAGTATTTCAGCTCCAGCGCGAAGGCGTAAGGGACTTCCTTGATCTTGCGGCGCAGACCGCCCGACCGGCAGTCGTTCTCGTAGGCGGCTTCGTTCTTCCACTTCTTCGGGTCGAACTTCACGCCGAGGCAGAGAAGCTTGGCGGTCTGCTGCGTGATGGTCGAGCCACCGTTGCCGTCGAACGGGCCGCGCCCTTCGCGCATGTTGATGGCCATCGCCGAGGCGATGCCGCGCGGCGAGATGCCGAAATGATGGTAGAAGCGGCGGTCCTCGGTCGCGACCACGGCGTCGCGCAGATAGGGGGAGACGTTCTTCGCGTCGATCTGCCCGCCGAAGGTTTCGCCGCGCCAGGCGAAGACCTTGCCCTGATCGTCGAGCATAGTGACCGAGCCGCGCGTGCGGCCGTCGAGCAGCTTCGTGTAGTCTGGCAGGGTCGAGTAGAAATACAGGGTCGCCGCGCCCACCACGAGCGCGACGATCATCGCGAGTCGCCAGCCGATTCCCCAGATCACGCGCCAGATCAGCCGCGCGAGGCCGATGATCAGGCCGGTGACCGGTCCGTGCCGCCGGGGAGGCTTGCCACCGCCGCCGCCGCCACGGCGCGCGGTCTTGCGCGGCTTGGCGGGTTTCGATGCCTTGGGTTTCTGCTTCGAAGAGGAATAGCGTTTGTCGGCCACGAGGCGCCCGCGCCCTCCGCCTTTCTGAGTCATCTGCCTGTTCCGCTGCCTGCGTTTTAATTTCGCGCAATCTACACGGGCCGACCCGAGATGTGGACCCGCGAAAAATCACGTTTCAGATTTGCAATGTGGCTAAAAATTAGGCAACGCGCACAAATTGTGCAAATTAGGGCCTGAATCCGCTGAATCTGCCAGTCGGACGGAACCTCGTTTCCTTGTGCGAAAGAGGCGCAGAGGGCCTCTTATCACCGTGCGATGTCGCCAAGCGGGCATCGAAAGGGCTGAACAAGGAAGGGATGTCAGGTGAAACTCATCATTGCAGCAATCAAGCCGTTCAAGCTGGAGGAGGTGCGCGAGGCGCTCACCACCATCGGCGTACGCGGAATGATGGTGACCGAGATCAAAGGCTTCGGTGCCCAGTCGGGTCACACGGAAATCTATCGTGGCGCCGAATACGCCGTGAACTTCGTGCCGAAGGTCAAACTGGAGATCGTGGTCGCTGACGGCCTCGCCGACGAGGTGGTCGACACGATCATGAAAGCCGCGAAGACCGACAAGATCGGCGACGGCAAGATCTTCGTTCTCGATGTCGGGCAGGCGGTTCGCGTGCGCACCGGCGAAACCAATGACGACGCGCTTTGAGACGCGACAGGGGAAAGTAGGAAAATGAACAAGCTTTCGAAAATCACCGGCCTTGCGGTCGCACTGACCGCGGTGGCTCTGCCGGCGCTGGCCCAGGATGCCGCCGCGCCTGCGGCGATGGATCCGCCGGCCAACGAGATCGGCTTCATCCTGAACACCTTCATGTTCCTCGTCACCGGTTTCCTGGTGATGTGGATGGGCGCGGGCTTCTCGATGCTCGAGGCTGGCCTCGTACGCTCGAAGAACGTGACCATGCAGTCGCTCAAGAACATCGCGCTCTTCGCGATCGCGGCGATCATGTACTATCTGATCGGCTACAACCTGATGTATCCGGGCGACGGCTGGTCGATCAACGGCGTGCTCGGCGCTTTCTCGACGACTTCGCTCGAGCCTGTCGGCGTCGGCGCGGATTCGGTCGACCTGACCTACGCTTCGGTCGGTTCGGACTTCTTCTTCCAGCTAATGTTCTGCGCCACCACGGCGTCGATCGTTTCGGGTACGCTGGCCGAGCGCATCAAGCTGTGGCCGTTCCTGATCTTCACCGTGATCCTCACGGGCTTCATCTACCCGATCCAGGCTTCGTGGAAATGGGGCGGTGGCTTCCTTGACGCCGATTTCGGCTTCCTCGACTTCGCCGGCTCGACCGTCGTGCACTCGGTCGGTGGCTGGGCAGCTCTCGCTGGTGCTCTGATCCTCGGCCCGCGCATCGGCAAGTACAAGGACGGCAAGGTCCAGGCGATGCCCGGTTCGAACCTGACGCTCGCCACGCTCGGTACCTTCATTCTGTGGCTCGGCTGGTTCGGCTTCAACGGCGGTTCGCAGCTCTACATGAACACCGTGGGCAACGTCGCCGATATCTCGCGCATCTTCGCCAACACCAACACCGCAGCAGCCGGTGGCGCGATCGCTGCGCTGATCCTGACCCAGATCCTCTACAAGAAGCCGGATCTGACCATGGTTCTCAACGGCGCTCTGGCTGGCCTCGTGTCGATCACGGCCGAGCCGCTGACCCCGAGCCTCGGTGCAGCGACTATCATCGGCGCGATCGGCGGTATCATCGTGGTCCTGCTGGTTCCGATGCTCGACAAGCTGAAGATCGACGACGTCGTGGGCGCCATCCCGGTCCACCTCGGCGCGGGTATCTGGGGCACGCTGGCGGTTCCGATCACCAACCCCGACGGCACCTTCTACGGTCAGATCGTCTCGATCATCATCGTCGGCATCTTCGTCTTCGTGGTCTCGGCAATCATCTGGTTCATCCTCAAAGCCGTCATGGGCATCCGCGCCCCGGCCGAGGACGAGATGATGGGGCTCGACAAGGCGGAACTCGGCATGGAAGCCTATCCGGAGTTCGTCAACTAAGACCCGCATCCAAGACAAGCGAAAGGCCCGGGAGCGATCCCGGGCCTTTTTCCATTGCGTCTGATGTCGGCTTACTCGGTGACCGGAGCGCCTTGTTGCTTCTGCTGTCCGCCTCCGTTCTGGTAATCCGGCTTGCGCAGGAAGAAGACCAGCGGGATGGCCGCGAGTGTGACCCACATCATGAACTTGAAATCGTCCACGTAAGAGATCATTGCCGCCTGTTGCGTCGCGAGGTTGTTGAGCACCTCGAGCGCGGCCTCTCTCGAGATGCTGCCTGCACCGTTGATCACGCCCGAAAGGTTCTGCGGATTGATCGCAGAGACGATCTCGGCATGGTTCACCGCGATGTTGTGCGTCAGCAGCGCGGTCACGATCGAAATCCCGATGGACGAGCCGATATTGCGCAGCAGCGAGAACAGCGCCGTGCCGTCGCCGCGGTACTTGGGGTCGAGCGTGGCAAAGGCCAGCGTCGAGATCGGCACGAAGACCGAGCCCAGCCCGAAGCCCTGGATCACGCCTGAGACGATGATCCATTTCGGACCCATCTGCGGCGAGAAGGTCGACATCATGTGCAGCGAGTAGGCAGTGAAGGACAGCCCGACGACCACGAGGATGCGGAGGTCGATGACCTTCACCAGCCGCCCGATCAGCAGCATCATGATCATCGCCCCGACCCCGCGCGGGGACATCACCAAGCCCGTCGTCAGCGTCGGATAGCCGAAGATATTCGACAGCATCGGCGGCAGCAGCGCCAGCGAGGCGAGCAGGATGATCCCGATCACGAAGATGAACAGCAGCCCCATCGAGAGGTTGCGGTCGAGGAACATCTTCGGTTCGAGGAAGGGCTTTTTCGCGCTGAGAATCCAGACGATGAAGACCCAGAACCCGCTGATCGCTAGCGCCGCCTCGATCCAGATTTCGCGCGAGGCGAACCAGTCGAGATCGGAGCCCCGGTCGAGCATCATCTGCAGCGCGCCGATCGCCACCGCCAGCGCCGCGAAGCCGAAGAAGTCGAAGCCGATCTTCTTCTTGGGCGTTTCAGGCAGGAAGAAGAGCGACCCCGCGATGGCGATCATGCCGAGCGGCACGTTGATGTAGAATACCCAGCGCCAGTTGATCACCTCGGTCAGGTAACCGCCGAGCGTCGGGCCGATGATCGGGCCGAGCATGATGCCCGCGCCGAACATCGCCATCGCCTGCCCGTGCTTCTCGCGCGGGTTGATGTCGAGCATGAAGTTCTGCGCGAGCGGCACGATGGCCGCACCGAACACGCCCTGCATGAGGCGGAAGATCACCATCACGTCGAGCGACCACGCGATCCCGCAGAGCATCGAGAAGACCACGAAGCCGATCACCGCGACCATGAAGATCTCGCGCCGCCCGAAGCGATTGGCGAGCCAGCCCGACAGCGGCGTCACGATGGCCGCGGCCACGATATAGGAGGTCAGCACCCAGTTGATCGTGTCGCGCGACGCGCCGAGATCGGCGCGCATGTCGGGCAGGGCCACGTTCGCGATGGTGGTATCGAGCACCTGCATGATCACCGCCAGCATCAGCGACGCCATGATCAGCGCGCGATGCGGGACGTTATGCGGGTTGATTCCCTTGGGTTCCTTTTCGGCGGCGTCAGCCATGGCTTACTGCCCCTGTTCGGTCGTGCCCGCCACGGCGGCCGAGCTGTTGGCCTTGTCGAGGATACGCTTGTAGCGCGGCTGCGAGGCGGTATCGACGGTGACGCTGGCCGAGAGACCCGCGCGCAGGCCATCGAGGTTTGCGCCATCGTCGAGCCGCAGGCGCACCGGCACGCGTTGCGTCACTTTCACCCAGTTGCCGGTCGCGTTCTGCGCCGGAAGGATCGAGAACTCCGCCCCGGTGCCTGCGCCGACGGCCTCGACCGTCGCGTGATATTCGCGATCGGGGAAAGCGTCGAATTCGACGGTGGCCGACTGGCCTTCTTGCATGTGGGTCAGCGCGGTTTCCTTGAAGTTCGCGATCACCCAGACATCGCTGGTGTCGACCAGCGTGAAGAGGCTTGTCCCCGCGCCGACCATCTCGCCCGCCTTGAAGGAGGCTGCCTGATAGATGATGCCGTCGGTGGGCGCATCGACCTCGGTCTGCGAGAGATTGTATTTGGCATCGTTCACCGCCACGATCGCCGATTTCACCGAGGGGTGTTCGTCGACCGGGATCTCGGGATTGCCGTCGAGAGCGACCTTGGCTGAGGCCACCTTCTGCTTGGCGGCGGCCAGCGTGTTCTGCGCGGCTTGCGTGGCCGTGCGCTGTTGGTCGAGCGCCTGCTGCGTGGTGGTGCCGGATTTGATCAGCTTCTCCTGACGGGCGAGCTGTTTCTCCTGATAGGCGGCGTTGTCGGCAGCCTGTTTCTCGTCGGCGAGCGCGGCCTTGTAGGAGGCGCGCAGCTGCTCGACCTGCAGGCGGGCTTGCGAGAGCGCGGCCTGCGCCTTGGCCAGTGCCAGCTCGTAGGGTTTCTTGTCGATCTGGAACAGCGGCGCGCCTTTCTCGACGTGCTCGTTGTCATGCACGAACACCTCGGTCACGCGGCCCGAGATCTGCGAGGCTACCGGGATTCGCGCCATCTGATAATTGGCGTTGGCGGTGCTTTGCGAGCCACCGGCGCTGAGCCAGTACCACGCGCCACCCAGTACGATCAGGGCGGGCACGAGAATGAGGAGCCAGAACTTCGGCCCCTTCTTCTGTTTCTGTTTCGATTGGGTTTCCGCGCTCTCGGCGGTCGGGTTCTGGTCACTCATGATGTGTCTCTGACGTGGAGGAGGTGTCTTCGGAGAGGTTACGGATGATCTGGCGCAGGGTGTTCAATGCGGTCGCGATTTCGTCATCGCTCAACCCGGCCAGCGCCTGTTCATAGATGTCGTCCGCGATCGAGCGCGCATCCTCAAAGGCGTTGCGCGCCTTGACCGAAGGGTGCACGAGCTTGACGCGGCGATCATTCGGATCAGCTTTGCGGCAGACCCAGTCGGCTTCTTCCATGCGGTCGACGAGGCGCGAGACCGAAATCGGTTCGATCTCGAGCAGCTCGGCCAGCCGGGCCTGCGCCAGCGCGCCTTCCTTCTTGAGGTAGACGAGCAGCCGCCACTGCGCGGTGGTCAGGCCGAATTCGTTGGCGCGTGCCTCGAAGCGACGGCGGATCAACCGCGTCGCGTCGTGCAGGAGAAAACCTAGGCTCTGATCGGGCATCCGGAGCTCCGTTGAAATTAAAGTAAGCCTCTATATTATGAGCCTGCTTATTATTTCAAGGGCGCAAGGCGGAAAATTCCGCTACGAAAAACGGCGACCCGAAGGGGCCGCCGTTTTGAATTTCTATTCTGTGGTAGGTGCTTAGACGCCTGCGTCGATCAGTGCGCGGGCCAGCAGCGGCACGCTGTTCTTGTTCAGCCCCGCGATGTTGATCCGCGAATCGCCGACCATGTAGATCGCGTTGCCTTCCTTCATCGCGGCGACCTGCTCGGGCGTGGCGCCAAGGCGCGAGAACATGCCGCGATGCTCTGCCACGAAGTCGAAGCGGTCCGAGTTCGACAGCTTGCGCAGCTCGTCCGCGAGTTGCTTGCGCAGTTCCAGCATGCCGGTGCGGACATCTTCCAGCTCGGCTTCCCAATCGGCGCGAAGCTCGGGATCGGTGAGCACGCGGGTGACCAGCGCCTGCCCGTGATAGGGCGGGAAGGAGTAGGTCTGACGGTTGAGATAGGCGAGGTTGCCTTGCACGGTCTTCTTGGTCTCTTCCGAGCCCAGAACCATCAGGCAGCCGGTGCGCTCGCGATAGATGCCGAAGTTCTTCGAGCACGACGCCGCAATCAACACTTCCGGCAGACGCTCGGCGATCAGGCGGGTGCCTGCCGCATCCGCTTCCAGACCGTCCCCGAAGCCCTGATAGGCGAGGTCAATCATCGGCACGGCGCCGGTTTCCTGAAGCAGATCGGCGACCTTGCCCCATTGCTCGAGCGTCAGGTTCGCGCCGGTCGGGTTGTGGCAGCAGCCGTGCAGCAGCACGATGTCGCCTTCCTTGGCGCCCTTCAGGTCTTCAATCATCGCGTCGAAATCGACCGAGCGGGTCTCGGAATCGAAGTAGCGATAGGTGGTGAAGTCCTGATCCATGAATTTCAGGATAGAGAGGTGGTTCGGCCAGGTCGGATCGGAGACCCAGATCTTGGTGTCGGGATTCGCCATCCGTGCGAGCTCGAAGCCCATGCGGCAGGCGCCGGTGCCGCCCACGGTCGACAGGCAGGCCAGGCGGTCGGTCGGGTAGCCCTTGCCCAGAACCATCTCGGCCATCGCCGCGTGGAATTCCGGCTGGCCGGCGAGGCCCGCGTATTTCTTGGTAGTCTCGTTCTCCCAGACCTGCTTTTCCGCCTTGTGGATGGCGCGCATGATCGGAGTTTCGCCTTCGGCGTTCTTGTAGACGCCGACGCCGAGATCGACCTTCTGGTCGCGCTCATCGGCGCGGTATTCTTCCATTAGCGCGAGGATCTTGTCCGGCGCCTGCGGCTTGAGATTGTTCAGCATCATGCTTCTCCCGTTGCGACCTTGAGGTCGTTATACATGCCCCATTCCGACCAGGACCCGTCATAGAGCGACCAGTCCGACTTGCCGATGATCTCCAGCGCGAGCGCGAGGATCGCGGCGCTGACGCCGGAGCCGCAGGTCGTGATCGCGGGCTTCGACAGGTCGACGCCGGCGGCCTCGAACAGGGCCTTGATCTCGTCGGGGGATTTGAAGGTGCCCTCGGGGGTCAGCAGTTCGCCGAAGGGCAGGTTGCGCGAGCCGGGGATGTGACCCGAACGCAGTCCCGGGCGCGGCTCGGTGCCGTTGCCGAGGAAGCGATCGTTCGGGCGCGCGTCGATGATCTCGTGATCGC
This sequence comes from Thioclava sp. F42-5, assembly GCF_002213195.1. Classification (NCBI taxonomy): domain Bacteria; kingdom Pseudomonadati; phylum Pseudomonadota; class Alphaproteobacteria; order Rhodobacterales; family Paracoccaceae; genus Thioclava; species Thioclava sp. F42-5. The sequence goes on along the minus strand of NZ_NBNZ01000005.1, from coordinate 4,272 downwards.
CAAGCTTGCTGGCATGAGCGACCTGGGTGACGTCCTTCACCAGACCGGACTGGCGCTGCACCGTCATGTGACGGTCGCGCACCATCGGCGGCATGTCTTCGAGCGGACGGCCTTCGGCCTCCCATTTCGGGAGCCCGCCATCAAGCACGGCCACATCCGTCTTGCCCATCAGGCGGAAGGTCCACCAGACGCGCGGCGCGGAGAAGACGGAGTGCTGGTCGTAGATCACGACCTGGTGGCCGTCGCCCACGCCCATCGCGCGCATCCGCGAGATGAATTTCTCGGGCGGCGGCGCCATATGCGGCAGGTCCGAGCGGTTGTCGGAGATTTCGTCGATGTCGAAGAAACGCGCGCCGGGGATATGCTTGGCCTCGTAGGTCGCCTTTGCATCTCGCTCCATCTGCGGCAGGAACCACGACGCGTCCAGAATGCGCAGGTCGGGATCCTTCAGATGGGTTGCGAGCCAATCCGTCGATACGAGCGTTTTCGGGTCATCCATCGTCATGCGCCTCTTTTGCCGGTCGGGATTGCTTAGACTCAGCGGTGCGCAAGACGCAAGGGCGGGGCGGGCAAATCCGCCCTGTGTCCCTAGTAATTCTGCTTGAGAAGGCGTTGTTTCTGGCGGTTCCAGTCGCGTTTCGCCTCTGTTTCGCGCTTATCGGCCTGTTTCTTGCCCTTCGCGATACCGATCAGGATCTTCGCGATGCCCTTCTCGTTGAAGTACATCTTCAGCGGCACGATGGTCATTCCCTCGCGCTGGGTCGCATTCCAAAGACGTGAAAGTTCGCGCTTCGACACGAGCAGTTTGCGCTTGCGGCGCTCCTCATGGCCGAAATGCGAGGCCTGGTTCAGGCTCGCGATATAAGAGTTGATCAGCCACAATTCGCCATCCTCGACGGAGGCATAGCTTTCCGCGATGTTCGTCTGCCCGACGCGCATCGATTTCACCTCTGAGCCTTGCAGCACGATGCCCGCCTCCAGCGTATCCTGGACGGCGTAGTGGTAACGGGCCTGCCGGTTCTCGGCGATCAGCTTGGAATTGGGGTCTGAATGCTTTGCCATGGTCGCATCGAGATAGGGCAGGCAAGCGGCTGTGTCCAGTGCGGCACCGCTGCGCTTGACGTGGGTGCGGCGGCGCGAAATAGCTAGGGCAGGAGGAGACGCCCATGACCATTCAGATCGCGATCGGTTCGGTGATGATGCTTCTGACCGTATGCATCGCCGCGCTCAGCGCCTGGGCGATCGAGGCGACGTTCTCGCGGCTTCACTGGTGGATGCTGCGCGAGCCGCACCGTCCGAAGCTGATGCTGATGGTCGTCGTCGCCGCGCTCTGGGCCTTGGCGATGGTCACTGCCGGCGTCTGGCTCTGGGCTTTCTGCTTCCGCCTCCTCGGCGTGTTCCACACGATGGAGCAGTCGGTCTATTTCTCGCTCGTGAGTTTTACAACGCTGGGCTATGGCGACATTCTGCTGACCCATCAATGGCGCATCCTCGGCGGGATGGCCGCGGCGAACGGGCTGCTGAACGTGGGGCTTCTGACCGCGCTGCTGGTCGAGGTGATCCGCCATGTCCGCAAGAGCCAACTGGAGGCGCGGGCCGAGCGAGGCGCGAGTTGAGCGGAGCGCTCGCGCGCGCGAGTGCGCACGCGAACTATATATATATCAGTCAGTCGAGATATCGGTCAGTCGAGCATCAGCGCATCTTTGACGATCCCGGTCAGAAGATCGGTCACCGGTTGCATTGATTCCTGCTCGTAGGAGCGGAAGCCGACGGTCACGTGATCGGTGTCCTCGGGGGTCTGGTAGACGAAGATCGTGTAGGGGCAGAACTGAAAGTTGGTGATGTCCGCCTCCATGACCTCGCGCGAGGTCTGCGCCGAGCAGAAGGAGAAGACGTCCGCGCCGGTGAACAGCGTCTTGGTGCCGCCCACGGCGTCTTTCGTGCGTTCCAGCATATCACCGGTATGGCTGACGTGATCGACCACGAGCCCCGCCCCGATGATCGCGTTTTGCACCGCGAAGGTGACGTTGTCGAACGTGTCTTCGGTGGTCCAGGTGTGGGCTTCCTGAGCCGTTGCCGCGCTCGCGCCCACGGTGATGACCGCCGCGAGTGCGGCGCCGATGAAGCGTTTCATCTCTCTCTCCCTTGTCTCCCGATCGGGCGCCTGGGCGGCGCCCGTTGATCCAGTCTCGATAGTGGCGCGTATTTTTATACGTGCCTAGAGGTAACAATGTCGCTGTAAGTTCCGAAGTGAAAGCGACGGGCACCGCTCCATATGTAGGGGCAGAGAGGAGATTTCCATGCGCAAGACGAGACCGACCGACCCGAGCTGGGCCGATGTGACGCCCAAGGCCGACTTCCTGAACCGCCGCCAGATCATGGCGGGTGCCGGGGCAATGGCACTTGGTTCGATCGCCGGACCGAGCTTTGCTAGCATCGACGCGAAACCGTCGAAATTCTCGACCGACGCCAAGCCGAACACCCTCAAGGAGATCACCTCCTACAACAATTTCTACGAGTTCGGCTGGGACAAGTCCGACCCCGCGCAGTATGCGGGTCAGCTGGTGACAGACCCGTGGTCGATCGAGATCGACGGCATGGTCGACAAGCCCGGCTCCTATCCGCTCGACGATATCCTCAAGCCCGTGACGCTCGAACAGCGCATCTACCGCTTCCGCTGCGTCGAGGCATGGTCGATGGTCGTGCCTTGGATCGGGTTCGAGCTTTCGAACCTGCTGAACCGCGTCGGCGTGCAGCCGTCCGCGAAATACGTGGCCTTCCAGACGCTCTACCGTCCCGAGCAGATGCCGGGCCAGAAACAGGGCGGCATCGACTGGCCCTACGTCGAGGGGCTGCGCATCGACGAGGCGATGAACCCGCTGACCATTCTGGCGACCGGCCTCTATGACGAAGAGATGCCAAACCAGAACGGCGCGCCGATCCGTCTGATCGTGCCGTGGAAATACGGGTTCAAGTCGATCAAGAGCATCGTGAAGATTTCGCTCACGGATAAGCAGCCGCCGACGACCTGGAACAAGTTGCAGCCGCGCGAATACGGCTTCTATGCCAATGTGAATCCGAAGGTGGATCACCCGCGTTGGTCGCAGGCCACCGAACGGCGCGTGGGCGCGGGTCTCTTTGCAGGCCGTCAGGAGACGCTGATGTTCAACGGCTACGGCGAAGAGGTCGCGCAGCTCTACAAGGCCATGGACCTCGCGAAGTACTATTGATGAACAGCGCAATGCTCTCCGCCCCGATCAACACCGCGCTGCGTCGCGTGCCCAGCTGGTTGGTCTATCTCGCCGGGCTGATCCCGCTGGCTTGGGTGGTCTGGCTGACACTGACCGGCGGCATCGGTGTCGATCCCGTGAAAGGGATCGAGCATCGTCTGGGCAAGATCGCCTTGTGGTTCCTGATCGGCGGGCTGGCGATCACGCCCGCGCGCCGGTTCCTCGGTCTCAACCTGATCAAGTATCGCCGTGCGATTGGCTTGCTGGCCTTCTTCTACGTGGCGCTGCACCTGATCGCCTGGGCGGTGCTGGATATGGGCATGCTCTGGGGGCAGGCGGCGCGCGATCTGATCAAGCGCCCCTACCTCTTCTTCGGCATCTCCGCCTTCGTGCTGCTGATCCCGCTGGCGATCACTTCGAACAACGCTTCGGTCCGCAAGCTGGGCAAGACGTGGCGGCGGATTCACATGCTGGTCTATCCGGCCGTCGCGCTGGGTGTGATCCACTACCTCTGGCAGATGAAGGTCATTTCTAATGAGGGTTGGCTCTGGCTCGGGGTGTTCGCCGTCCTCATGGCTGTTCGATTTCGTTCATTTCGTTGGTGACTCGGTTTGGTTTGCGGGGTGCCCTTGGGGCATGCCTGGCAGGAGGTTTCGCGTGGGTGGGTGATTTGCGCAAGATTCTTCCCTGCGCTGTTTTGGCGTGAGTTGGGTGCATTTGCGGTGGTGTGCAAAGTTGAGCGATTTCAGTGTGTTGAGTGATTTGTCGGAGAAAAGCGAAAGTTTTTTGAAAAAGGCACTTGCGACTCCCCGGTGTGATCCGTAAATACCGCCTCACCGAAGCGGAACACACCGCAACGGGGCGCCGGAAAGGCTCGCAAGGGACTGACGGCGAAGGAAATTTTGGAGATACGGTTGGCAGGTAGCGCCCCAAGGGATTGAGGCGATGCCGGTTGATTTTGTCTCCGCGCTCTTTGACATTGATAGATATCTGAAGAGATATGCGGGCGGTTTGGTCGATGATCGATGCGGACCGGAGCATA
>NZ_NBNZ01000004.1:0-378641 GCF_002213195.1 Thioclava sp. F42-5 | reverse complement strand
CAGGCCCCGGTCGCCATCAGACCAAGCGCCGTCGCTCCCAGAATCGCGGTTGTCTTCTTCATGTCAGGTCTCCTCCCTTGCTGAGATGCATTCAGTGCATCCATTGAAACTTCATGGAAAAGTTTTCTCGCGTCCGATCGGGATGCGCGTCGCACCCGCATTCACGATGCCGCGGCACCGCCGGCGAAGCCTCCTCCCTTCCCCGAAGTCACCAAGAGCTAGCGCCCGAAGCTTCCGTCTGTCAATAAAAACTTCCGGATGAATTTTTATTTAGAGCAAATTTTCGATGTTGCTTGCGCCCCTCCGGGCCGCCGCGTAGCATCCGATCACCCACGAACCACGCAGGACTAAGCTACGTGACCTTCCCCGCCGGTGAGAGATGACGACAGCACGCCCCGACAAAACCCTGAATGCCGTGCCGCTCATGGGCACCAACCAACTCACGGTAAGAGACCTTAACGAGCGTCTCGTGCTCCATCTGATCCGCCGCCACGGCACGCTGACGAAAGCCGAGGCGACCCGCGCAACCGGGCTGTCCGCCAACGCGGTCTCGGAGATATTCAAGGCGCTCGAGCAGGACGACCTGTTGCTGCGCGGCGATCCGGTCCGGGGCCGCGTGGGCCAGCCCTCCGTGCCGATGCGCCTCAACCCAGAAGCGAAACACTACCTCGGCCTGAAGATCGGCCGAAGCAGCTTCGACATGGTCGTGGTCGACTTTACCGGCGCCGTCATGGCCCGCCGCTCGGCGCGCCACGGCTTCCCGACCCGGACGGCGCTGGTCACCTTCATCAAGGACAATCTCCGCCCGCTGCTGCGCTCGGCCAAACTGAAGCGTGAAGACGTGGATGCCAGCGGAATCGCGATTCCCTCCGAGCTGTGGCACTGGGCCGAGGACTTCGACGCGCCGACCGACGAGCTGGAGAAATGGCGCAGTTTCGACCCCCGCACCGAGCTCGCATCGCTGCTTCCCGGGCCGATCTCCGTCGAGAATGACGGCACCGCGGCCTGCCGTGGAGAGCTGGTTTTCGGACCGCCCACCGACAAGCAGGACTACGTCTATTTCTTCGTCGGCACCTTCATCGGGGGCGGCGTCGTTCTCAATGGCAGCGTGTTTTCCGGGCGGTCGGGAAACTCCGGCGGCTTCGGGCCGCTGCGAATTCCCGACGAGCCCGGCGGCCACCGCCTGATCGACCATGCCTCGCTCTCTGTGCTCGAGCGCCTTCTGGCGGAACAGCAGAGCGACCCCGAACGGCTTCACGACGACCGTGCCGACTGGTCGCCCCTCGAGCCTGCGCTCTCGCTCTGGATCACGCGCGCGGCGAGAAGCCTCGCCCATGCGATCGTCTCCGCCCAGGCTGTGATCGATTTCGAAGCCGTCATCATCGACGGCGCGTTTCCGCAAGATATCCGCGACAGGCTGGTGGCGGAGGTCGACCGGCATTTCTCGCGCCTCGATCTGCAAGGAGTCTATCACCCCGAAATCCACGCCGGGCATTTCGGCTCGGTCATCCGCGCCATGGGCGCCGCGGCTTACGCAATTTCCACCGAATTCATGATCGACCAGAATACCTTGCTCCGGAAAGCGCCTCCCGGGCAGTTGGCGCGGTAAACCCCCATCGCATGACGCGGTCACCCGCAAGCCGGCACGAGCGGCCCCAGGCAAACATTGTTTGCCGCCGCAGACGCCACGCGGAACCGGCATCCCGAATTCTGCGTGGCGCGCGGATCAGCGTCCTTTTCCGCGGGCGCGCCCGTTCCCTTCCCGTCCATTTCTGACGCATACAAACGCGATTCGTTTGATTTTCGGCCAGCTGGAAGGGCTTTCCCATGCGGGCATGGCATCATCTCGCTCCGGCGCTGCCGGCATTCCACGGGCGCGAACAGATCCGGGCTGGCCTCGGGGCGCTGCTCGGCATCAGCCTCTGCGCCCTCGTGGTGAGCCTCGGCGCACGGTTCGGTCTTTCCTCGATCTATCTCGTGGCGCCTCTCGGGGCGACGGCGGTGCTGGTGTTCGGCGTTCCGAACTCGCCCCTTGCGCAGCCGTGGTCGGCGATCGTCGGCAACGTCACCTCGGCCTTGGTCGCGCTGCTCGTGGTCCGCAGCCTGCCCGGCTCATGGTCGGTGGGGATTGCCGTCGGCGCCGCGATCACCGCTATGATGTTCGTGCGCGCGCTGCACCCGCCGGGCGGTGCCGTCGCCTTGCTGACCGCGCTCGATCCGACACATGCGCTCGAGATCGGACCGCTCTTCGCGCTGGTGCCGGTCGGGCTGACGACCGCCACGCTGGTCGTTGCCGCGATCGTCTATAACCGGGCCACCGGGCGGGTCTACCCGTTCCGCCAGCCCGAGACGGAGCGGGCGGCGGATGCGCCGCCGCGGCTGGGATTGTCGAGCGCCCAGTTGGGCGAATTGCTCGACCGGTTCAACCAGACGGCCAATCTCGGGGTGGCGGATCTCGGGCGGCTGCTGGCCGCCGCAGAGGCCGAGGCGGCGCAGCACCGCTTCGACGGCACGACCTGCGCGGACATCATGACCACCGATCTCATCACGGTGCGCCCTGACACACCGCTGCCGGAGGCCGCGCACCTGTTTCGCGCCCATGCCATCAAGAGCCTTCCTGTCATCGACGCCGAGACCCGGCTCTGCGGCCTCGTGCTTCAGGCGGATCTTCTCGACGAAGTCGCCGCGCAGGGCCGGCCGCGCGCCCTGCCCCGGCGGGCGCGGCCCCGCACCGTCTCGGCGGTGATGCGTTCGCCCGACCGCGCGGTCGCCCATGACCTGCCCGTCGGCACCCTTCTCAACCGTCTCGCGGCGCAGGGAACCGAGGTCGTGCCGGTGACGCGGGAGGGCCGTCTCGCAGGTATCCTCACCCGCTCCGATATCATCCGTCTGCTGCTGGACGGGGCCGACGACCGCGCAGCGGCGTAGGCGCGCTTCAAAAGGCAGCGCGCGATCGCGCGGGAGCGGCGGAGATCCCCCCGCCCGTCCGACACGTTCATTGGTTCGTAATATCGCCCTTGAGCGAATAGCCGATCATCAGCACGTCCTTGCGGGTCATCTCGTCGACCTCATGCGCCGCAAGGACCGACATGATGTCGTCGATCGCGGCCATGTATTCGCTCGTGCTGATATTCATGCCGCGATGCGCCGTCACCATGTCGCGTCCGCTATATGGCTCGGGGCCGCCGCTGCCCGCGCCGAAGAACGCACAGAGTTGCGCCTTGGCGTCGTTCAGGTCGTCCGGCCTTTCGCGGTATGGCAGGAAACGGGCACTGATTGCGGGGTTTACCATATGCGCCTCGAGGACATCGTCGACGAGCGCCTTGATCCCGGGCTTTCCACCGAGCCGTTCGTAGAGAGTCTGTTCCATCGTTCTAGCTCCTTGCTGTCTGGAGGCCGTGGCCCCGGGGCGCATTCGCGTCCGGGGCGCGACGGCTCATTGCGCGGCCTGCCGCACCTGCTGCGGCTGGATGTTGTGATTGACTCGGAAGAGGTTCGTCGGGTCGTAGCGCGCCTTGATCTCCTGCAACCGGTTCAGGTTTCCGCCATAGGCCTCGGCGAGGCGACCCGCGTCATCCGCGGGCAGGAAGTTCACGTAGACGCTCGGCGCCGCATCCGCCGCCGTGGCGTCGAACAGGTCGCGCGCCCAGCCGATGCAGTCCGCATCCTTCGCCGGGTCGTCCCAGCGGGTGTGGACGTTCATGGTGAAGTGGCTGTCGCGCTGCGGATAGGCGGTCGCGTCCGACGGGACGCGGGCCATTGCGCCGCCAACATGGGCGATGAAGATCTCGCATTGCGGATCGGGAAGCTCCTCAACCGCGCCGAGTATCGCCTCGATCGTGCCGCGGCCGAGCTTCAGGAAGTCCCGGCTCTTCCAGTAATTGCGCGCGCCGGGCGTCAGCAGCGGATCGAAGGCCGCCTGCCATCCGGTAAAGGGATGCGGGCCGATCACGTCGATGATGGGCGTGCCGAGGGCGCGCAGCTCCCGCATCGCCTCTTCGCCCTTGGCCATATCACCCACGTAACAGGCCGCGAAGATCAGCACCTCGCGCCCGTGCCAGTCCTCCGGCAGGAACGGCAGCGGCGGCGCCTTGCGCAGGACCGACCAGACCGTCAGCTCGTCCGGCGCCTTGTCGCATATCTCCTGGAACTTCGGCAGCAGAGTGGCCGCCTCCGAGAAGGGATGGATGACGAGGCCGGACAGAACCTCGGTGCCGATGGCGTGACCCTGGAATTCGAAGGAGGACACCACCCCGAAATTGCCGCCCCCGCCGCACAGCGCCCAGAAAAGGTCCGGATGCTCCGTCTTCGATGCCTTGACGCAACGCCCATCGGCGAGCACCACGTCGGCCGACAAGAGGTTGTCGACCGTCATCCCGTATTTCCGGGTGATCCAGCCGAAGCCGCCACCAAGTGTCAGCCCCGCGATCCCGGTTGTCGAGTTCACGCCGACAGGCACGGCAAGCCCATGCACCTGCGACTCGCGATCGACGTCGCCCAGCGTCGCACCCGGCTCGGCCCGGACGGTCCCAGCTTCGGGATCGACGTGAACCGAGCGCATGCCCGACAGGTCCAGCATCAGCGAGCCCTCTTCGACCGCGAGACCGGCGATCTGGTGGCCGCCGGACCGCACAGCCATCCGAAGTCCCTTTTCCTTGGCAAAGGCGACCGCGCTCTGGATGTCGCTGGCCCCCATCGCATGCACGACCAACCCCGGCTTGCGGTCGATCATCCCGTTCCAGATCGACCGCGCGGCGTCATAGCCTGCGTCTCCCTCGATCAGGGTTTCGCCGCGCAAGGCGGCGGCAAGGGCCTCTCGGTCCGCGCCGGTGATCTTCTTGCGCGTGCCGTCCAGCCCGTTCATTTCAATGATATCCGACATGTCTTCCTCCCTCTGAGACCATGGCGCACAGCGACGCGCTCTACCCCTTGCGCGTCTGCCGCGTTTCGATTGCTTGCGGTTCTGAAAGGATGAGCGCGCAGCGTGTCTCAAACCAGTGGCGAAACTGGACCGGCCCGCCCGAGCAGAGAGCATGGGCACGAAGCCGAATAAAGGAATCGCAATTCGTGCTATGCTGGGAACAGCAATGGAGGAGATCTCCGATGTCCAACGCCAGCTACTTCCAGTTTTGCCCCGTCGCGATGGCGGCCGAAATCCTCTGCACCCGATGGACGATCGTCCTCGTGCGCGAGCTCGTGGCGGGATCGACGCGCTTCAACGATATCAGGCGCGGCGTTCCGCGGATGTCGCGCACCCTGCTCGCACAGCGCCTGCGGGAACTGGAAGCGGCCGGGATCGTCGAACGGCATCCTGTCGAAGGCTCTCAGGCTGTAGACTATCTTCTGACCGACGCAGGAAAGGACCTTCTGCCGGTTGTCGAGGCCTTCGGGATATGGGGGCAGAAATGGGTGGAATCCGAGCCTTCGCTGGAACGGCTCGACGTGTCTTTGCTGATGTGGGACATGCGCCGCAATCTCGATCCGGCGCCGCTTCCGCCGGGGCGCACCGTCCTCAATTTCCGGTTCCCCGAGCTCGCGGCGTCGAAATCCTCATGGTGGCTGATCGTGGAGGCGAGCGGCGATGTCGATCTGTGTCAGGTCGATCCGGGCTTCGACGTGGATCTTTTCGTCACGACGGATCTGCGCACGATGACAGAGATCTGGATGGGTCTCACCACCGTGTCGAAAGCCGCCCGGAAACTCGATCTCGACGGGTCTCGAGACGTTGTGGCCTCGATGCAGAGCTGGCTGGGCCTCAGCCCCTTCGCGACCGAGCGAAAACTGGCCTCCTGAGCCGCGTCGCCCTGCGCGGGCATGCCCAGGGCGCGCGGCGCACCCTCGCTTGAGCGAAGCCATCTCGACAGCGCTCCGCCGTTTTCGGCCCGGCCGTCACAGTGGCGTGAGACGTGATCTGGGTCAAAACGGACCCTTCACCAAACACGTTATCCCTCTTCTCGAAGGTCGAAACCTCAACACCGAGAAGGGAATAGAAGATGAAACTCACAAGACGCACCACCCTCGCACTCGCCCTCGCGGCTCTGCCGACGCTGACGATCACGCCCGCAATGGCCGCCGATCCCGCCACCGTGCAGGTCTCGCTCTGGGACAAGGGCGACAACGCGATGGACGATCTGGGACAATTGCCGCCCATGGGCTTCAACATGGCTGGCGCCGGCGAGCGGGTCTCGAAGGCGAAGATGGGCGTCACCGCGACACCGGCGGTCGTGCCTGCGGGCAAGGTCACCTTCGAGGTCAAGAACGACTCTAAGGGCACCGTGCACGAGATGATCGTGGCCCCGGTCAAGAGCGCGACCGAGGAACTGCCCTATAACAAGGACGAAATGCGGGTCGACGAAGAGAAGGCCGGCCATCTCGGCGAGGTCTCCGAGCTCGATCCCGGTCAGAGCGGTTCGCTCACGGTGACGCTGAAGCCGGGCGAATACATCCTCTACTGCAACATCCCCGGCCACTACATCATGGGGATGTGGACGCTGGTCCGTGTAGAATAACTTCGACAGGTCCGGCGAGCGTCATGCGAAGGCACGGCCCCGGGGCGAGGCTCTAAGACTAAACCCCGAGGCCGGGACGCGGCGAAGGTCAGCCGCGCCCGCGATAGGGCGGAACACCCTGATCGGGAATCCAGACACCCTCGGGCATCGCCCCGGTTTGCCAGAATACGTCGATCGGGATACCGCCGCGCGGATACCAGTAGCCACCGATGCGCAGCCATTGCGGCTCGAGGAAATCCGCCAGCCGCCGCGCGATGGAGATCGTGCAATCCTCGTGGAACGCGCCGTGATTTCGGAACGACGTCAGATAGAGCTTCAGCGATTTCGACTCCACCAGCCACTGTCCGGGCACGTAGTCGATCACCAGATGCGCGAAGTCGGGCTGCCCCGTCATCGGGCAGAGCGAGGTGAACTCCGGCGCCGTGAAGCGGACGTTGTAGCTGATATCGGCCTGCGGGTTGCTCACCCGTTCGAGTTCGGCCTCCTCGGGGCTTGCCGGGATGCGGGTCGCGCCGCCGAGTTGCTTGAGATCGCTGTAGATCGAGTTGGTCATTTGGGTCTCCGATGGATCAGACGCCGCGCTTGTTGCCCCAGATCAGGACATGCAGCTGCGGCAAAATACGGGGGACAAACCAGTTGTCCGCCATGGCGGTTTCCGTCAGCCAGCCCAGCCGGTCGGCAAGCGCCTGCGGATCGACCGGGACGTCCGGATCGACCTCGGGATTGCCCGGCTGAAGATAGAGCGGCAGATCGGGGTGACGGGCATGGGCGTCCTTGGCCCAATCATAATCCGCACGGTCGAAGATCACGATCTTCATTACGGTGCTGCCGGCAGAGCGTCCGGCCGCCACGCAATCGGCGAAGACGTCCCAATCGACCTGCTCCCCGCTCGAGGGCGGCTTCGGCGACAGCACCAGCGTATCCAGATCGCCGAACCACGGCCGCGCGACAGAACCCTGCGTCTCGCAGGCGAAGCGGTAGCCGGCGGCTCGCCCAAGCGCGATCAGCGGTCCGAAATCCTGAATGGCCGGGTTGCCTCCGCTGAGCGAGATCGTCAGCGGGCGGTCACCCGACAGGCGGCGCAGCTCTGCCCAGACTTCCTCGGAACTCATCGGTGCCCATGTGTGGCGATAGGCGCTGTCGACCGCGTGGAGGCTGTCGCACCACGAACAGCGGTAATCGCAGCCGCCCGCGCGCACGAAGAGCGTGGGCTCGCCGATCAGCGCGCCTTCGCCCTGAATGGTCGGGCCGAAAATCTCGGCGATGCGCAGGGTGATCATGGACGGTATTCCGCCCAGGTCTTGGGCGTCTCGCTGACCAGCGCCGCGCTGGTCTCGGGCCACCGCGCCTTGCACCAGTCGTAGAAATGCTTGGCCATGTTCTCGGCGGTCGAAGGCACCTCCATCACATCGTTGAGGTGCCGATGATCGAAACTCTCGTCGATATAGGTCTTGAGCGGTTTCAGATCATGATAGTCGCGCACGAACCCGTCCGCATCGAGCGTCGCGGCAGCCAGCTCGACGACGACGATGTAATTATGCCCATGCAGCCGCGCGCATTGGTGATCGTCGGGCAGATGGGCAAGCTGGTGCGAGGCGGAGAAGTGGAATTCCTTGCGGATGCGAAACATCAGCGCGCCTCCTTGTCGGCGACGGCCTTGGCCCAGAAACCGGGATCGGCATAGACGGTCGGATCTTCGACGCCCGCCAGATGGAACGCCTCTCGCCGCTCGACACAGGTGCCGCAGCGCCCGCAATGCACCTCGCCTCCCTTGTAGCAAGACCAGGTCTCGGCAAAGGGCGTGCCGTGTCTGGCGCCCTCCGCCACGATGTCGGCCTTGGAGCGATGCACGAAAGGCGTATCCAGCCGCACATCGGCATAACCGTCGAGCGCCATGCGCTGCATCGCATCGAAGGCTTCGGTGAAGGCAGGGCGGCAATCGGGGTAGATGAAGTGATCGCCCCCATGGACCGCGGTCGCCACGGCTTCGTCGCCATTCGCCGCGGCTACGCCGAAGCCGATTGCCAGCATGATCGCGTTGCGGTTCGGGACGACGGTGATGCGCATCGTCTCTTCGGCGTAATGCCCGTCGGGCACGTCGATATCGTCCGTCAGCGCCGAACCTGTCAGCGCGGCCCCGATTGGGCGCATGTCGATAAGGTGATGCGGCACGCCAAGGCGGCGCGCGGCGGCGGCGGCGTAATCAAGCTCCTTGCGGTGCCGTTGGCCGTAGTCGAAGGAAACGAGCCGTGAGAGATTGCCCTCAGCGGCGACGATATGGGCGAGCGACACGGAGTCGAGGCCACCCGAGCAGATGACGAGAGTCTTCATTTTTGAACCCTTGTTTTGATGACCGGGTAGGCTGCGACCGGTTGAGCGGGCGTCTAAAGGAAGGATCTCTGCGCCGCAAGGGCGCGCGCGTTGGTGCGTAAGATGGAAATCCGGACGCACAAGGAGGGCAGCGCCCCGCAAACCGGGCAAATTGGAACCGGCGCTTTACCCCTATTTTTCTTGGCTGCGAGTGATGCGGAGGCGATAGGCGTTCCTCCTGAATCCGGGCGAAGATCGCATCCCAGTCTCGACGCCTCGAGATCACACAGGATCAACTTCTGGCGCGCGCTCGCAAGAGGGCAGGCAATCGCTTCCGTCGTTCAAAAGGAGGCGGTAGCGTTATCTTCATGCGCGCTCGAACAGACACATTCCCTGACTGGGTTCCCCGAATTGAGACGGATCGGCTCTTGCTGAGAGCTCCGGTCGAAGAGGATTTCCCGGTCTATTGCGATTTCTTCGGCGACGCGGCGGCCTCCCGCTTCTATGGCGGGCCGCTGTCGCCCGCTGCGGCTTGGGCGAGACTGACGGCGGATGTCGGCCACTGGGTGCTTCGGGGGCACGGTGTCTGGGCGATCGACCTCGTCGAAGAACGGCGATGTGTCGGAACATGCGGCATCGTTCACGCCAACGGCTGGCCCCGCCACGAGCTGACATGGTGGATCGCGCGCGATGCCCGGCGCCGCGGTATCGCCGCCGAGGCGTCGCGAGGGGTGATCACATGGGCGTTGGATAATGGCTGGGACGCGGTGGAAACGCATATGCGAGACGAGAACGAAGCCGCTCAGCGCCTGACCGAAAAGCTCGGTGGCGAACAGGTCGCCAGAGAGAAATTCCCCGACGGTATCGAGAGAAGCGTGTATCGTTTTCCCCGGCCCCGCGCTTGAAGCCCGGGCTCCGTTGACCACCCGACCGCGCGGCGAGGGGCCGCTTTTTTCCCAGCGATAGCAAAAGGCGCCGCGCACTAGAGGCCGCGAGGTGGCGCCCATCCGCACATCGCGGCACCGCCGGCCTGATTATAGATAATAGTTAGCGTTTACGCCTCCCTGCACCTCGACCGCTCAGACGATTCATTGATTTTTATTTTATTTCATACTCTTAGACGACCCCCTAAGCGCGCCGACAATAGATTTCTTTGCAAATTGAGATATGCCGCGCCGCGTCATCTTCTGACCACCACAGTCAAGAGATGGGTCGTCATGAAAGATCGCGCACATAAAATCTATAATCTTCCGCTGATGGACTTGCTGTCCCGCGCCCATGGCGTGCACAGGGCGAATTTCGATCCGAACAGGATCCAATGCGCCAAGCTGCTTTCGATCAAGACCGGAGGCTGCCCCGAGGATTGCGCCTATTGCGCACAGTCGGCGCGCAACGGCTCCGAACTCAGCGCATCGAAATTGATGGAAGTGGAGAGGGTTCTTGCAGAAGCGCGCAAGGCCAAGGCGGCAGGCGCCACGCGCTACTGCATGGGGGCGGCGTGGCGCTCGCCAAGGCCACGCGACATGCCCGCGGTCATCGCCATGGTCGAGGGGGTCAAGGCGATGGGGCTGGAGACCTGCATGACCCTCGGGATGCTGGACGACGAACAGGTGGTACAGCTCAGGCAGGCGGGGCTCGATTACTACAACCACAACATCGACACGTCCGAGGAGTTCTATTCCGCCATCGTCTCGACCCGCAGCTTCGCCGACAGGATCGAGACGCTCGAGCGCGTGCGGCAGGCCGGGATCAATGTCTGCTCGGGCGGCATTCTGGGCATGGGCGAGACGGCGGAAGATCGCATCAGCATGATCCAGACCCTCGCCGATCTGCCGGAGCCGCCGAAATCCATCCCGATCAACCTCCTGATCCCGATGCCCGGCACCCCGATGGCCGACACGCCGCCGCTCGATCCGTTCGAGCTCGTGCGGGCCATCGCCACGACGCGGATACTCGCGCCGAGCTCCTATGTCCGTCTCTCTGCGGGGCGCAGCGCGATGTCCGATGAGCTGCAGGCGATGTGCTTCTTCGCGGGGGCGAACTCGATCTTCGTGGGCGACACGTTGTTGACGGCTGACAACCCCGAGGACAGCAAGGACGCGTTGCTCTTCGCCCGTCTCGGACTGGTCCCCGAGGCGCTGCCAGAGACTGCGGATCAGCCATGACCCCCTATCCTCGTCATGCCTCTCGCCTCGCGCAGCTCGAGGCGAGAGGGCGGCTTCGGGAGCTGATCCCCGGCATAGGTCTCGATTTCGCGTCTAACGACTATCTGGGACTGCGCGACTCCGCGGAACTCGCCCAAAGCATCACGGACGCGCTGGCACGAGGTATCCCGGTGGGATCGGGCGGCTCGCGGCTGCTGCGGGGCAATGACGCGGAATTCGAGCGGCTCGAAACCGAAGCCGCCGCGTTCTTCGGGGCGGACGCCTGTCTCTACATGGGCGGCGGCTTTCAGGCCAATCAGGCGATCCTCACCTGTCTGCCGATGAGCAGCGATCTGGTGCTGCACGATGCGCTGGTCCACGCCAGCATGCACGAGGGGATGCGGCTCGGCGCGGCGGACCTGCGCAGCTTTCGCCACAACGACGCCCAGGACGCCGCCGCCCAGATCCGGAGCTGGCGTGAGCATGGCGGCAAAGGCCGGGTCTGGCTGGCCCTGGAGACGCTCTACTCGATGGATGGCGACTTCGCGCCGCTGGCGGATTTCGTCGCGATCGCCCGGGACCATGACGCCACCCTGATCCTCGACGAAGCCCATACGACGGGTCTCTACGGCGTCGATGGCCGGGGGCTCGCGCCGACGGGCTGCGACGTGCCCATGATCGTGATCCACACCTGCGGCAAGGCGCTCGGCGCGAGCGGGGCGCTGATCTGCGCCGACAGCGTGGTAATCCGAACCCTGATCAACCGGGCGCGGCCCTTCATCTATGCCACGGCGCCCTCGCCGCTGATGGCGGCGGCCGTCCGGCACTCGCTGCATCTGCTGCAAACCCGGCCGCGATGGGGAAACCATGCCGCAGCGCTCCGCCAGCACGCCCATCGTGCGGCGGAAAGCATCGGCCTGCACCATCACGGCAGCCAGATCATACCGCTGATCGTCGGCGAAGATCATGCCGCTATCCGTCTCGCGCAGGGGCTACAGGCGGCGGGGCTCGACCTGCGGGCCGTGCGCCCGCCGACGGTCCCCAAAGGCACGGCACGGCTGCGCATCTCGCTTACGGGCGGGTTGCAGCCTCGCGACATCGACACCCTGTTCGGCACCCTGTCCACCCTTGCACCGGAGCTTACCCCATGACCTCACCCATCGTCGTCACCGGCACCGATACCGGCATCGGCAAGACCGTCTTCAGCGCGGCGCTGACACTCACGCTTCAGGCGAGCTACTGGAAGCCTGTGCAAGCCGGGCTGGACGAGGAAACCGACAGCGAAACCGTCGCGCGGCTCACGGGGCGGCCCACCCTGCCGGAGGCATGGCGTCTGCGGACCCCGGCCTCCCCCCATCTCGCGGCGAGGCTGGACCGGGTTGAGATCGGTTCTCTGGAGCTGCCCGAGGTGAAAGGCCCGCTCGTCATCGAAGGCGCAGGCGGTGCGCTGGTGCCCTTGAACGGCAACCGTCTCTATGCCGACCAGATGGCGGACTGGGGCGCGCCCGTGATCGTCGTCGCGCGGACCACGCTCGGCACGATCAATCACAGCCTGCTGACAATCGAAGCCCTGCGCGCCCGGGGCGTGCCGCTCGTCGGTATCGCCTTCGTCGGCGACGAGGTGGCCGACAGTCAGGACACCATCTGCCGCATCGCCGAGCTGCCGTCGCTGGGCCGCCTACCCTTCATGTCCGATCTGACGACACAAGGATTGCGCGATGCGGCCTGGCGGCTCGATCTCGATCGCATCCGGGGAGCACTGTGATGAAGGATATGGCTTTCGAACAGGCGCATGTCTGGCATCCCTATACCGAACGCGCCCGCCCGCAGCGCCTGCACAGGATCGTTGCGGCGGAGGGAATCTGGCTGACCCGCGACGACGGGGGACGGATGATCGACGCCATGTCCTCGTGGTGGGCCGCGGCCTTTGGCCATGCGCCGGCGCCCCTCGTTCAGGCGCTGAAGGATCAGGCCGAGGTTCTCCCGCATGTGATGTTCGCAGGCCTCACCCATCAGCCCGTGATCGATCTCACCAGACAGCTCGTCGCGGCGATGCCCGCCGGGCTCGATCAGATCTTCTATTCCGACAGCGGGTCGGTCGCGGTCGAAGTGGCGGTGAAAATGGCCGCCCAGTCGCAGGTGAACCGGGGCCATCCCCAGCGCACGGACCTCGCAACCGCGCGGGGCGGCTATCATGGCGACACGTGGAAGGCGATGAGCCTGAGCGATCCCGAGACCGGCATGCACGCCCAGTTCGGACGCGCCCTCTCGGCGCAGCACTTCGTCCCGCGCCCGCCGATCTCCTTCGACGCGCAGTGGAGCGAGGATCCCGTGCGCAATGGGCTGGCAGAAGTGGAGACGCTGTTCCGCACCCACGGCGACCGCATCGCGGCCTTCATCATCGAACCCGTCGTTCAGGGAGCCGGCGGAATGCATTTCCATCACCCCGGCTACCTGCGCGGATTGCGCGCCCTGTGCGACCACTTCGGCATCCACCTGATCTTCGACGAGATCGCCACCGGGTTCAGCCGCACGGGGGCCGATTTCGCGATGGAGACGGCAGGCGTCACCCCCGACATCCTCTGCCTCGGCAAGGCGCTCACCGGCGGCATGATGACCCTCGCCGCCACGATCACGACCAAGGAGCTGGCCGCGACTGTCGGCGCCCTGATGCACGGCCCGACCTTCATGGCCAATCCGCTGGCCTGCGCCGTTGCCTCGGCGGCCATGGATCTGTGGAAAGGCCGCGACTGGTCGGCCCGAGCCCGCGCCATCGAGACACAGCTCGCCACCGAACTGGCCCCAGCCCGAGCCATGACGGGCGTTCGCGACCTGCGCACGCTCGGCGCGATCGGCGTCATCGAGATGGAGGCCCCGCTGCCCGTCGGTCGCGTGCACCGGTTCTGCATGGAAAGCGGTGTCTGGCTGCGTCCCTTGGGACGGCTCCTCTACGCCATGCCGCCCCTGAGCATCGAGCCCGACGAGCTGAGCCGCGTCACCCATGCCATGCTCACCATTGCGAAGGGGCTTTGATGCGGGCGCGTTGGACCAGGCAGCGGGGGCATCCGCATCTGGTGATGTTCTATTCCGGCTGGGCCACTGAGACCGCCGAGATCGAACTTCTGGCAGGCGACAGTGACCTGTTGATCCTGAGCGATTACCGTAACGAAACCTTCGATCCCGCATGGATAGAGAGGCATGACCGGATCACGCTCGTCGCCTATTCGATGGGCGTGGCAGTGGCGGCGCGGCATCTGGGTGGTCTGCGCCCCGAGCGTGCCATCGCGATCTGCGGCGCGACCGACCCACGCCGCACCATCGGCGCGGACATTTATGACGGCACCCTCGCCGGCCTTGACCGCCAGAGCCTTGCCCGCTTCGCGCGCCGCGCGGGGCTGCCGCAACCGCAGGCGCCCGACATTGCCGCATTGGGCGACGAGCTGCGCGCGCTCAGGGCTCGGCCCCCGGCGCCGGTCGGCGCATTCGATCGGATCATCGCGGCGCGCAAGGATCGCATCTTCCCCGCCGACGCGATGACCGCTGCCTGGCCAGGCCAGCCGATCGACTGGGTCGACACGGGCCATTTCCCGTTCGCCCACTGGCGGAACTGGCAGGAGATCATCGGATGAAAGAGCGTATCGCCGCAGCCTTCTCGCGCCATTTGGCAAGCTATGACGGGGCAGCCTTGGTTCAGGCCCGGATCGCGGCACGGCTGAGCGAACGCCTGACCCCGATGATGCAACGCGGGGGGCGGGTTATCGAGCTTGGCCATGGCACCGGCCTTCTGACGCGCAACCTTCTGCAGCTGGAGCCACGGGAGCTCTGGCTCAACGACCTCGCAGCGCCGCTGCCCGATCTGCAATGGCCAGAGCGGACCCGCGTCCACGCCCTCGGGGGGGATGCGACCGAAATCGATTTGCCGGATCGCCTCGATCTGGTCGCCTCGACGTCGATGCTGCAATGGCTGGCCGCGCCGCGTGAACTCCTTCGCAAGGCGTCCGACACCCTCGTCCCCGGCGGGCTTCTCGCCGTCACCAGTTTCGGTCCCGGGAATTTCCCGGAACTCGCACGGCTGGGGCTTGCCGCGGGTGCCCCCTCCTATCGTGACGCGGACGGACTGAGCCACGACATGCCCCGGCACATGGAGGTTATCGCCGCGTGGGACGAGACCATCCGTCTGGATTTCCCCGATGCGCGGGCCCTGTTCGGGCATCTTCGCGCGACCGGGGTCAACGGGCTGATGGGCGGGCAACTGTCGGCGCCGCGCCTGCGTCACCTGATGAAGCGGATGGACCGAGACGGCCCTCTGACTTTGACCTACCATCCGTCCTGCTGTATTGCCCGCATGCCCTGACCTTCGGCCCACACGCCCCCTTGAAAGTCCGAGACCATTCCTGCCGCGCCCACCCCTGACCTGATCGCCGACGAACTGGCCCGCCGCATCATTCGCGGCGAATTGATCGCGGGCGAACGTCTCCGGCAGGATTATGTCGCCGCAGAGTTCAACGTGAGCCATGTGCCGGTCCGCGAAGCCCTGCTCAAGCTGTCCGCGCGCGGGCTGGTGGTGTCCCGGCCCAACAAGGGGGTTCACGTCGCGCCACTGGATCCGCTGGCGCAGCGCGAGCTGAAACTGATGCGGCTGGCGCTCGAACCGCTCACGCTTCTGCACTCGGTGCCCAACCTGACGCCCGCACAGGTGCAACAGGCAGACGAGCTGCGTCAGGCCTGCGATCAGGCCTCCAACATCTACGACTGGGAAGAGCAGAATCGCGCGTTCCACATCAAGATCTACGAGGCCTGCGAGATGCCGCGCCTGCTGGAATCGGTCGAGAACATGCAGAACCTCGCGGCCCGCTACATCCTCGTCCATTACCGCGCGCGCTGGCGCCCGCGGATCGACAAGGATCACCACGGCATCATGAGCGCGATCCGGCGTCAGGACGCCAAGTCCGCCGCCGCAATTCTGACGCGCCATCTGCAGCGGCTGAACTGAACCGGCCGCGCCGCACGCGGCCTCGACGCGGAAACCTCCGGCGCTGCATCACCCATCCGCCTTGGCGGCAAGCAAGGCGAGCGCCTCGAAACCGCGTTCTTGAAGATCGCGCGCGGCCCGCCACGCCCGAAGGCCCGAGGCGCAGCACAGAACGACCCGCTGACCGGAGGCGGGCTCCAGCGCCGTCAGTTCCGAACCGGGCAGCCTGACGGCCCCGGCGGAAATCGGCGAGGGCGCTTCGTCTTCACCGCGCAGGTCGACCACAAGATCGCCTTCACACAGCATGTCGGCCGACACAAACCGCAGAGGCCTTTCCGGCTCGGGCGTGCCGAGAAAGCTGAACCCGCCGAAGGAAAGCTCCGCCAGATCGGCGGTGAGCATCCGGCCCAAGGCGGGCGCGTCGGTCCCGAGGAGCACGCGCAGCGCGATCTGCGCCTGCAGCGAGCCAATCACACCAACCACCGGGCCCAGCACGCCCGCCGTGGCGCAGCTCGCGCCGGAGGCGGGAAGGTCCGGGAAGACCGCGCGCAGCGAGGGTGCCTCACCGCAAAAGCCGCCGACATAGCCGGTCTGGCCCAGAACGCTCGCGGAAATCAGCGGGGTCTGCGCCCTCAGGCAAGCATCGGAAAGGATGTAGGACACCGCGAAACTATCGGCGGCATCGATCACCAGATCTGCCTCCGCCGCGATCTTCTCCGCCCGTTGCGGCCCGAGCGCAGTAGCGCGCGCCTTGACCGCGATCTGCGGGTTGAGGGCGCGCAGCGCGTCGCGCGCGGCTTCGACCTTGGGGCGTCCGAGATCGGCCATCCGATAGAGCGGCTGGCGGTGCAGGTTGCTTTCCTCGACCATGTCGGGATCGAAGATCGTCAGCCGTCCCACGCCCGCCCCGGCGAGATATTGCAGCACCGGACAGCCCAAGCCTCCGGCCCCGATGACGGCAACATGCGCGGCAGTCAGCCTCGCCTGCCCCGCCGCGCCGATCTCGGGCAGGATCATCTGGCGGGCATAGCGGCTCATGGTGCGCAGACCCTCAGCCACGCGCGCACCCGCGCCTCCGGGTCGGGCGCCTGCTGGATATCTGTGACGACCGCGAGGCTGTCGGCGCCTGCCGCGAACACACCGGGCGCGCGCTCTGGCGTCAGCCCCCCGATCGCGACGAGCGGCACGCCCCCCGTCAGCGCCTTCCGGCGGGCCACGCGCTCCAGCCCCTGCGGCGCCCATTTCATCTTCTTCAGCTTCGTCGGATAGACCGGCCCGAGCGCCACATAGGCAGGGTCCTGCCCTAGCGCCCGGTCCAACTCCGCCTCATCATGGGTCGACAGGCCAAAGCGTATCCCGGCGCGGCGCAGCGCGGGCAAGTCCGCCGTGTCCATGTCCTCCTGCCCGAGATGGACGAAGCTGCAGCCCAGGTCGAGCGCCTCTTGCCAATAGTCGTTCACCACAAGCTGCGCGCCGTGGCGGGCGCAGACATTCCGCGCCCGCGCGATCTGGCGGCGGGTCTCGGCGGGCGGGACGTCCTTGAGCCGCAGCTGCACCAGTCGGACGCCCTGCGGCACCAGACGCTCCAGCTGCGCGACATTCGAGGTAATCAGGTAGAACCGCTCCATCACATCAACTCCGCCAGCCCCAGAACCGGGGTCGAGGGCACGGCCATGTCGCGCCGCTCCATCGGATCGGCAAGATGCCCCGCACGACCCGCCTGCACCGCGAGCGCCATCGCGCGTGCCATGCCGACCGGGTCGCCGGCTTTCGCCACAGCGGTGTTCAAGAGCACCCCGTCCATCCCCAGCTCCATCGCCTGCGCCGCATCCGAGGGGCGCCCGACCCCCGCATCGACGATCAGCGGCACGGTCGGGAAATGCGCCCGCATCGCGCGCAGCGCATCGGGGTCGCGCAGCCCCTGCCCCGAGCCGATCGGCGCGCCCCATGGCATCAGCACTTCGCACCCGGCTTCTAGCAGCCGCTCTCCGACGATCAGGTCATCGGTGGTGTAGGGAAAGACCTTGAAGCCATCGCGCGCGAGGGTCCGTGCCGCCTCGACGAGCGCGAAGACATCGGGTTGCAGCGTGTCGACATGGCCGATCACCTCCAGCTTGATCCAATCGGTGCCGAAGACCTCGCGCGCCATCCGCGCGGTGGTGACGGCCTCCTGCGCGGAATGGCAGCCCGCGGTGTTGGGAAGCACCCGCATCCCGGTCTCGCGCAGCATGTCCCAGAACTGCGTGCCCGCGCCGTCCGTGGCCTCGCGGCGCAGGCTTACGGTGATGACCTCGCAGCCGCTGGCGCGGATCGCCTCGCACAGGATCGCGGGCGAGGGATATTGCGCCGTACCCAGAAGCAGCGCCGAGGTGAGTTCGGTGTCATAGAGTTTCATCTCAGCCTCCCTGCATCGGTGCGAGCACTTCGAGCCGGTCGCTCTCGGCAAGCCGCGTGTCCGCGCGGTTGGCCCGGGGCACGAACTGTCCGTTCAGCGCGGTGGCGATGGCGGGATTGGCAAAGCCCAGCTCCGCCAGCGCGGCTGCGAGGTCCTGCGCGGCAATCTCATGCGGTTTCGCGTTGACGATGATCTGCATCGGAGCCCTCCGGAAAGAAATGTTGCGGGACACGGGCCGCCATCGCAGGCGCAAGCAGGAAGCCGTGGCGATAAAGGCCGTTGAGATGAAGCGTCCCGCCGTGCCTCTCGAGGCGGGGCAGGTTGTCGGGATAGGCCGGGCGCAGCCCTGCCCCGGTTTCGATCACGCTCGCCTCGGCAAAGCCGGGATGCAGCGTGAAAGCGGCGCTGAGCATTTCGGTCAGCGAGCGCAGCGTGATCGGGCGCGTCGCGGCGCTTTCGATCATCGTCGCGCCAATCATGTAGACGCCCTGCCCGCGCGGCACGAGATAGAGCGGGATGCGCGGGTGCAGCAGGCGCAGGGTGCGGGTGATCTCGACCTCCGGGCAGTGCAGGATGGCCATCTCGCCGCGCACCGGGCGCAGGTCAGGCAGGTCGGCGGCAAAGCCGGTGCAATCGAGATCCACCTGCGCGGGGGCCGTGGTTCCCAACACGATCTCGACCCCGGCGTCACGCGCGGCCCGCGCCAGATCGCGCAGCGCGCGGCGCGGGTCGAGATGCGCCTCCTCCGCGAAATACAGCCCGCGTGCGAACCGCCCCGCGAGGGACGGCTCCATCTCGGTGATCGCCGCCTGATCGAGCGTGCGATGGCCGGAGGTGCGGCGGGCGAAGCGCGTCAGTTCCGCACTGTCGCGCGGCGGGGCGAGGACCAGCGTGCCGCGCCGCGTGACCGGCGTGATCTCGGCCCACCAGTCTGCCGCGCGCGCGCCCAGCGTGACCACTGCCTCCTCGGCGCTTTCGGCTTCGCACCACGGCGCCAGCATCCCGCCCGCATAGCGCGACACACTGCCCGCCCCGATCTCCTCTGCCGCCTCGAAGACCCGCACCGCAGCCCCGGCGCGCGCCAGTTCGAGCGCCGAGGACAGCCCCGCGAGGCCGCCGCCTGCGATGGTGATCATTCGCCGGGCTCCTTGAGCGGCACATAAAGCTCCCCGCCTTCGCGGAACTTGGCGGCCATGCTCTCCATCCCCTCTTTTTGCGCCTCGGCGCGGATGTCGTGCGAAATCCGCATCGAGCAGAATTTCGGCCCGCACATGGAGCAGAAATGCGCGACCTTGTGGGCCTCTTTCGGCATCGTCTCGTCGTGGAATTCACGCGCCGTATCGGGGTCGAGCGAGAGGTTGAACTGGTCTTCCCAGCGGAACTCGAAACGCGCGCGGCTCAGCGCATCGTCGCGCCGCTGCGCGCCGGGCAGCCCCTTGGCCAGATCGGCGGCATGGGCGGCGATCTTGTAGGTGATCACGCCGGTCTTCACGTCGTCGCGGTCGGGCAGGCCCAGATGTTCCTTCGGCGTGACGTAGCAGAGCATGGCGCAGCCGAACCAACCGATCATCGCCGCCCCGATCCCCGAGGGGATGTGGTCGTAACCCGGCGCGATATCCGTGGTCAGCGGACCGAGCGTGTAGAACGGCGCTTCGTGGCAGCACTCCAGCTGCTTGTCCATGTTCTCCTTGATCTTGTGCATGGCCACATGACCGGGCCCCTCGATCATCACCTGACAGTCCTTCGCCCAGGCGATCTTCGTCAGCTCGCCCAGCGTCTCCAGCTCGGCGAATTGCGCGGCGTCATTGGCATCCGCGATCGAGCCCGGCCGCAGCCCGTCGCCGAGGCTGAACGAGACGTCGTAGCGGCGGCAGATGTCGCAGATCTCTTCGAAATGCTCGTAGAGGAAGCTCTCCTTGTGGTGATGCAGGCACCATTTCGCCATGATCGAGCCGCCCCGGCTGACGATCCCGGTCACGCGCTCCACCGTCATCGGCACCATGTGCAGACGCACCCCTGCATGGATCGTGAAGTAGTCGACGCCCTGCTCGGCCTGTTCGATCAGCGTGTCGCGGAAGACCTCCCATGTCAGGTCCTCGGCGATGCCGTTCACCTTCTCCAGCGCCTGATAGATCGGCACGGTCCCGATCGGCACGGGGCTGTTTCGGATGATCCATTCGCGGGTGTTGTGGATGTTGCGCCCGGTCGAGAGGTCCATCACGGTGTCGGCGCCCCAGCGGATCGCCCAGACCAACTTGTCGACCTCTTCCTCCATCGAGGAGGTGACGGCCGAGGTGCCCATGTTGGCGTTGATCTTCACGAGGAAATTGCGCCCGATGATCATCGGCTCGGCTTCCGGGTGGTTGATATTGGCCGGGATGATCGCGCGGCCTGCGGCGATCTCGTCGCGCACGAAATCCGGCGTCACGTAATCGGGCAGGTTCGCGCCCCAGTCCTGCCCGTCGCGCGGTCCTACGGCCTCGCGCAGCTGGTTCTCGCGGATCGCGACGAACTCCATCTCGGGCGTGATGATCCCGGCGCGGGCGTAGGCCAGCTGCGTCACCGCGCGGTCGCCCTTGGCCCGCAACGGTTGCCGCCTGACCGGGAATTCCGGCGTCAGCCGCGCCCCTTGGGCAAAGCCGTTATCCTCGGGTCGGACATCGCGCCCGGTATATCTCTCGACATCGCCGCGCGCCTCGATCCATGCCCGGCGCAACGGCGCGAGACCGGCATTGATATCGGTCGTGACCTCGGGGTCGGTATAAGGGCCCGAACTGTCATAGACCGGCAGCGGTGCTTCCCCTGCGGTGGGGTGCATGGCGATCTCGCGCATCGGCACGCGCAAACCTTCATGCAAAGCGCCCTCGACGTAGATCTTGCGCGACGCCGGCAGCGGACCGGTGGTGATCTTGGGGTTGGGGATGTTCATCGTTTCGGTGCTCCTCAAGCATTCGATCTCAAAGGACACCAATTGAGAGACGCTTGGGAAACCAAAGGCCGAACGGCCTTTTGTCATGGCCCGCAACGAGAGAAAGACTCTTCCCGGTCTGCGCGCCTAGCTTCCTACGCCAGTATCAACTGGGTCAGGTTCAAAGGGTCGCGTCACCGGGTTTTCACCCTGTCAGCCTCTCAGTCCCCTAAGCGGGACTCCCCTGCGTGATCCTGTTGTAGGAGCGAAGTGCGAACCTGGCAAGGCGCGTCCGCGCGACATCCGGCGGTCGTGATCGGCGCGCCCGGCGTCAGCGGTTCAAAAGCGCGCCGTCCATCCCAGCGAAACCCCCATCGCTGAACGCTTCCCGGGTTCGTAGACAAGCCCCGCGCCGAGACGACCGATCCCCGTCGTGCGCGAATAGCCGAACTGAAGGTCGGGCTGAGGTGCTGCGCTTTCGATATTCACCGAGGAGGTCGTCATCACCACCTTGTCTGAGCGGGCGTTTCCGACGGCGACCCCGACGGCCGTCGGCACGCTCATCGTCATCTTGCCCGAGGCAAGCGAGATCGGCGTCGAAATCCCGATGGAGACACGATCATCGCCGGACAGAAACCCTGTCTTGCTCAGGCCCACGGCATAGGCGTTCGAGTGCAGCCCGCTGCCGGAGCGAAGCAAACCGTCTCCGGAGAAGTTCGAACTGCCATTGGCCGCGGTGAACGCGAGAGAGGTGCCGTCACCGAGGGCGACGTTCATGCCGAGCTGAACGAAGCGGGTATCGCTGGACAGGCCGCCACCGAACGCGCCGCCCACCGAGGTTCCCAGGAAGCCGCCGTCTTCATGCAGGCTGCCGACGGTCATCGAGAGCTTGCCGGTGCCAAACCGGGCACTGAGCGAGCCGGCGATGTAATGCGAGGTGATATCTCCAGCCCCGCCGCCTGCCTGCGAAATCGACGCCGACAGCCCGTCGCCGAGGCCGATTTCGTAATGCAGCGCGGATGTGGCATCGAAAGATTTCAGGTATGGCGCGGCCATCGCGGCGCTGTCGACCCAGCCTGTTCCGGCAATCGCGGAACCGTCGCCGCGCGACAGCGACAAGGTGCCGGTGCCCGCGCTCAGATTGATCGCATCCGTCCGTCCCATCGCGAAGGCTTCCGTCGCGGCTCGGGCGGCGCTGGCATCCGCGTAATCCGCCACGAAGCTGCTGGTCGGCACATGATAGCCCCGATCAAAGGCATCGGTGACGATCATTCGCTGGTTGGAGAGCGTCGCGCGCAGGGCCCCGGCCACGCTGCGGCTTGCGCTGATCGCGCTTCGGGCTGCGGGCACGGAGGGGCCGTCGAGAGAGCTGGTCGTCTCGACTTTCAGCGTCCCGGCAGGTGCCTGTGCCTGCCGCAGATTGAGCTCTCCCCAGCCATAAACCGGATCGATTCCGACCGCGCCGAGATCGGTCGCGCTGGTCTCGAGGATCTGCACGATTTGCTGACCTGTCAGCTCGGGGAATTCGCTCTTGAGCACCGCGACCGCGCCGGTGACATAGGGCGTCGCCATGGAAGTCCCGCTCATGTAGGCGTAATCGCCGCCGAGATCGCTCGGATAGGTCGAGAGGATGTTCACGCCCGGCGCCGCGAGGCAGTAATTCATCGCCTCGCCGCAGCGGTTGGAAAAGCTCGCGATCTGATGGTTGCTGTCGACGGCCACGACGCCGAGGATCGAGCCGTCCATTTCCGGGAAGTATTCCGGCAGGCCGGCCATCACGCTGGGATTGGCGCCGCCGTCGTTACCCGCAGCGAACACGCTGACCATGCCCGCTTTCGCGGCTGCATCGAGCGCGTCGATCGTGGCCGACCCGAGCTGCAGACGGATCTGCTCGGCGCTCGAAAACTGGTCGATCGTAAGCGTCTTGTCCGTGCTGTCCACATAGGACCAGCTGTTGTTCATCGAGGCGGACCCGGCCTTGACCGACCGCGTGATCGCATCCGCATAGCTGCCCGCAGGCACCGAGCCTCCGACGCCTTTCAGGATCATCAGCGTGGCCCCCCAAGCGATCCCCTCGATCCCCTGCCCGTTCTGCACACCGGCGATGATCCCGGCCACGTGCGTGCCGTGCCCGTCCGTGTCGGTGACATCGGAACTGTTGTCGAAATAGCTGTAGGAGAGGGCACCATCGATATTGTCGGCGAGATCGGGATGGGTCACATCCGTCCCGGTGTCGTAGACCGACACGAGTGTGCCGAACCCGTAGGCCCCTTCAGCATAACGATACGCCGCCTCGGTCTGAGCGAGACCGCCGCTCGCGTAATATTCCTTGGTCTCGAAGCTGCTGACGCCGCCGCCGGTCCCAAGACGCGGCGCAATGCCCGGCGATGGTGGCTGTGTGTCGCTCGCGCCTGAAGAACCCGAGGAACCGCCGCCGCCCGCCCCCGCAGCCGCAGCCAGACCCACCGCACCGAGACCCAAGAGAAGCAGCATGCTGTTGGAGCCGGTCACCGTAGTGGAATTCGCGGCGATTCCCTGCGAAGAGATGTCGGCCGCGCCGGGCGCCGCCGGACGGTCCTGCACCAGCCCGTAGGAGACAGTCGCACGACCTGCCAGCCGGATGCGCTCGCTGAGGTCCCGCGCATGGGCCGGGGTCACGACAAGCGACGTAAAAGCCGTCGCCGCCAGCAAATATCCGCCTTTCATCAAAAGCCCTTTCGCTGAAAATTCAGCCCGTTGAGAGGATATTCCGGTCATCTTTGCCTGCATGGGAGCTGCGTTCCTGTACGTCCCCACGCGCGTCGACAGCGCCTGTTTCCGGTGCCAATCCAACACGTCGGGATTTGTTGACGGCGATCTATCGCGCCACCGAGAACTCTAAGGGGGGTCACTTTGAGGCGAACGAGGTGCCGACGATCCTTCGCCGAATGTCCCGATATCGCTTTCGCGAACGCCTTATGACCGAAATCGCGAAAGGGTGCCTGTCGGAAAAACGCCGAACACGAATAATTGAAGCCCGTCGCCAGTGGTCAGCAGGTCTGAACGGTGCCCTTCCGGCGCGGTCGCCGCGAGGCGTGCTTGAAAATCCGGCGCGCGGGTCCGACTATCGAGGGCGCAGCACGCAGGGATGGCTTGACGATGGAAGAGGACAGCGCCGGAGGCAGCCCCGCCTGCTTCGCCCATCTGCTGGTCGACGGACACCCCGTCGATCCCGAGACCGCCCGCGACGTGGCGCGGTTCAGACGGGCCGAGCGCGCGCGGCTGCTCAAGTTACGCACCCTGTGCGCGGACGATCGAGAGCGCGCGACCGCCTGCCTGATCGAAGGTCTCGACCGGCTCGTCGCCCCCCGAGCGGGCCGGACCGTCGCCGTCTACTGGCCGATCAGGGGCGAGCCGGACCTGCGACCGTGGATGTGCAGGGTCCACGAGGCAGGGGCGCAGATCCTGTTGCCCGTCGTCACCGCGAAAGATGCGCCGCTGGAATTCCATACTTGGAGCCCTGACTGCCGGATGGCGCGCGGCATCTGGAACATCCTCGTGCCGGCTTCTGGCGAACCCAGACGCCCGGACGTGGTGATCGCGCCGCTCGTGGGTGTCGACGAGACCCTTCACCGCCTCGGCAACGGCGGCGGCTATTACGACCGGACGCTGGCACGGATCGAGACGCCGCCGCGGACCATCGGCGTTGGGTTTGCGGGCTGCCAACTGCCCACGATCTATCCGATGCCCTGGGACGTGCCGATGGACGAGGCGCTCTTGTCGGATGGGACGCACCTGAAGAGGTAGCGCGCTGAAGTATCTGCCTGTCAGGTGCACCCCCCCTCAACGTTCACCGATCGCCACGATCGGCAGCCCGCGAAATTCAGTGCGCTCAGCGGGGACGTGCACTGCTGTGGCGCTTGACAGCGTCGGCGCGCGCGAGCATTCGGTCTAAAAAAACGAAAATGCCGGAGGGTTTGCATCTTGCAGTTGACCAGACTTGTCTATTCATCCAGGCACCGCGATCTGCAGCCTGAAACCGTCGACGATATCCTCGAGAAATCCCGCATCAATAATTTGCGTGATGGCATCACGGGCGCCCTGATCGTCAGTGATCGCAGTTTCATGCAACTTCTCGAGGGTGAGCGGGACGCGGTCGCAAAATGTCTGCTCCGCCTGCTGGGCGATCCTCGGCACGACGATATCCGTATCTTATGTGCAGGGGACGCGGAACATCGCCTCTTCGCGGAATGGAGCATGCACCTGATCCAGACGTCCGGGATAAAACGGGAGATCCTGAGCCGCTACGAAATCGACGGCAGCTTCGCACCGGAAAAGATGACACAAGCGGCCATTGAGGATCTCTGCAAGGTTCTCTCGAAAGACGACTGGGAAGAAATCGCCGCCTAGCAGGAAACGACCTCGCCGATCGTTCCGAAGATACCAGCCTTCGTTGAGGCGTCCGCGCCTCCATCTCAAAAGGTTCGTCACCCCCCAGTGGGCGACATCCGCAGACCGGGGCCACCGCCCCGAGGAAGGTCATAGCGCCCGGATCACACGGATCTTCCCGGCTCTTTCCTTGGACAGCGTCAAAGTCCCGCTATGTCTACGAGGACTCTTCGAGGCGATGCGAAGGCGAAGAGACAGAAACGGGGCGCCGGTCGGATGATCGTCGTGCCGATGGAATTGCGGCGTCCGGCTGTGCATTGCCGAGCCTGACGCACCAACAAGACGGAGATTTCAAGGTGAGTGATAGCGACGATTACGTGCCTCCCCGGGTATGGACTTGGTCTCAGGAAAGCGGCGGACGTTTCGCCAGCATCAACCGCCCCATTGCGGGGCCGACCCATGACAAGTCGCTGCCCGTGGGCGAGCATCCCTTCCAGCTCTATTCCCTCGCGACCCCCAACGGTCAGAAGGTGACGATCATGTTCGAGGAGCTTCTCGAACTCGGTCACGAGGACGCGGAATACGACGCCTGGCTGATCGATATCAGCAAGGGTGACCAGTTCGGCTCCGGCTTCGTCGAGATCAACCCGAACTCCAAGATCCCGGCCCTGATGGACCGCTCCGGTCCCGAGCCGATCCGGGTCTTCGAATCCGGTGCGATCCTGACCTATCTGGCCGAGAAATTCGGGGCGTTCCTGCCGACCGAGCCGGCCAAGCGCGCCGAGTGCCTGTCCTGGCTGTTCTGGCAGATGGGCAGCGGGCCCTATCTGGGCGGAGGTTTCGGGCATTTCTACGCCTATGCGCCGACCAAGATGGAATACCCGATCAACCGCTTCGCGATGGAGGTCAAACGCCAGCTCGACGTTCTCGACCGCCGCCTCGCCGAAACGCCCTATCTGGCGGGCGACGAGTACACCATCGCCGATATCGCGGTCTTCCCGTGGTATGGCGGGCTGGTGAAGGGATGGCTCTATGACGCGGCGGAGTTCCTGTCGGTGCATGAATACAAGAACGTGCTACGTTGGGCCGACACGATTTTCGAACGTCCTGCGGTGAAGCGGGGCCGAATGGTCAACCGCACGAACGGCGATCCGGCGGAACAACTCCACGAACGCCATTCCGCGCGCGACTTCGAGACGAAGACCCAAGACAAGGTCTGAGCGACCGACCCGTTTTGGATGATTTGGCCCCGGCGCAACTGTCGCGCCGGGGCCTTTGCATGAAGCGATATGAACGCGATCGCGACGAAACCGATCGGCACGAGGCCTGTCTTCGGGAACACGCGGCCTCCGGACATGTTGTTTCTGAATGAGCAAGAAGATCGAACCATCGGCAAGCCACGCGGACGGGTCCGCGGCGACCTCGAATGACGCTCAAGCGGGGCCCGAAGCTGTCCCGACAATGATCGAGCGGCTGCAGCGGCTCACCGAGGGGCAAGAGACCATTACGCTCGGCGAACTGACCAAGGAAATCGGCTCGCAGGGCCATGCGCCGCTGCTGATGATCGCCGCGATCTTCATGATCCTCCCGGTCGGCATGATCCCCGGCATTGGCGGTGCGCTCGGGACTCTGGTCGCGCTTATCGGGTTCTACACGCTCCTCGGTCGAAACGGCATCTGGTTGCCGGGCTTCTTGGCCAAACGAGAGATCCCGGCGGACCGCGTTCGCAAGGCGGCCGAAAGACTGCGTCCGGCCGCTGACTGGCTGCGCAGGCATATGCATCGCAGATGGGAGCCCCTCGCCCGCGGCAACGTCTCGATCTCCGCGATCGCGGTGATCCTCATCGTGACCGGGGGATCCTTGCTTATCCTCGGGGCCATCCCGGTAACGGTTCCCTTGGTCGGGCTTCCGATCGCGGCGTTCTCGCTTGGGATTCTGGCGCGTGACGGGGTGATCGTGGCCGTCGGTTACGCATTGCTACTGATCGCTGGCGGCGCCGTCTGGCTGATGCTCTGAGCCGCAATCGCAGCACCAGTTCGGGCCAAGGATCGCTTGATCCGGCCCCCCACCTCCGCCTACACCACATCCTCGGGCGCAAGGCGACAGGCCTTGGCGGGGTCGGTCTCGACTTGCAAGGTAGCGTGTCCGATCCCGTGATGTTCGTGCAGCTCATCGGCCGCGTTCAGCAGGAAAGCGTCATCGGGCCGACCCTCCGGCATCACCAGGTGGCAGGTGAGGGCCGTGTCCGTCGTGCTCAGCGCCCAGACGTGCAGATCGTGCAGGCTGGCGACGCCGGGCAGGTTCTCCAGCCGGGCCCGCACGTCCTTCAGATCGATCCCCGGAGGCACGGTATCCATCGCCAGCTTCACGCTGTCGCGCAGCAGGCCCCATGTGCCCACCAGGATCACCGCGGCGATCACCAAGCTGAAAACCGGGTCCAGCCATTGCCAGCCGAACCACATGATCAGCAGCGCCGCGACGATCACACCTGCGGTGACGGCGGCGTCGGCGGCCATGTGCAGGAAGGC
This sequence comes from Thioclava sp. F42-5, assembly GCF_002213195.1. Classification (NCBI taxonomy): domain Bacteria; kingdom Pseudomonadati; phylum Pseudomonadota; class Alphaproteobacteria; order Rhodobacterales; family Paracoccaceae; genus Thioclava; species Thioclava sp. F42-5. The sequence goes on along the minus strand of NZ_NBNZ01000004.1, from coordinate 350,507 downwards.
GCCCTTGATGTTGAGGTCGCTGTTGCGGCCGCGCATGAACAGAAGGGCGGTGCCGGTGTTGACGATCAGCCCCACCACGGCGACCCAGAGGATGGTGTCGCTGCCCACGGGCTGCGGGTCGAGCAGGCGGCGAACGGCCTCCCAGACGATGGCGCCGACCGCGACCAGAAGGATGACCGCATTCGCCAGGGAGGCGAGGATCGGCGCGCGTTTGTAGCCATAGGTCTTGCGTCCCGAGGGCGGCTTGCGCTCCAGCCAGGTCGCGAACCAGGCGATGGCGAGGCCGAACACGTCCGACAGGTTATGCCCGGCATCGGCCAGCAGCGCGAGCGAGCCCGAGATCAGACCGAAGGCGGCCTCGAGACAGACGTAGAGCGTATTCAGTGCAATGCCGATGGCAAACGCCTTGCCGAATGTCGCCGGCGCATGAGAATGCCCCGGTCCGCCATGTCCATGGTCGTGGCTGTGACTGTGGTCGTGTGCCATGTCGGCGCGTGTTCCGGCGTTGGTGCTGAGCTCGTGGAGGCAACGACGGAAGGGGCCGAAGGTTCCTTGGCCTGGGTCCGGCCCCGTGGCGCATCGGGCGCGGAGCCGTGGCAAAGGTTCGCATAGCCTGGCGGAGACTTCGACCGAAGCCTCGCGATGACGCCACTTTGCGAAAGGCGTGCTGCAGGCGGAGGCTCCGTGGTCATTTCGTCCCGCGGAGCCTTCCGCGAGCAAAGCATAGACCCGCAAGGCAGCCGCCCCTCACGCCCTGACCCGCCTGCCCGGATTCAGCGCCGGTTCATCGCATCGCGCAGCGCCGCGCCGAAGGCACCATTGCCGCTGTCTTTTGCTGGCGCCTTGCCTTGCCCCTTGCCGGCCCCTTTGCCACGGGGGCCTTGCGGGCCGGGTTTACCCCGATCCTGCCCCTTGTCTTGCCGCGCCGGGCCGTTGCCCCGCGCAGGAGCGCCGCCCTCGGATTGCTTGCGCATCGACAGGCCGATCCGTTTGCGCGGGATGTCGACCTCGGTCACGCGCACGCGCACCACGTCGCCCGCCTTCACCACCTCATGGGGATCCTTCACGAAACGATCTGCGAGCTGGCTGACATGCACCAGACCGTCCTGATGCACGCCGATATCCACGAAAGCGCCGAAGGCGGCCACGTTGGTGACGGTTCCCTCGAGGCTCATCCCCGGCTTGAGGTCTTTGATATCCTCGACCCCGTCGGTGAATTGCGCGGTCTTGAAGGTGGGGCGCGGATCGCGACCGGGTTTTTCCAGTTCCGCGAAGATGTCGCGAATGGTGGGCAGGCCGAACTCGTCGGTCACGAACTGCTCTGCACGCAGGCCTTTCAACGCCGTCGGCTGGCCCATGATCTCGCGGATGTCGCGGCCGCAGCTTTGCACGATCTTGCGCGCGACCGCGTAGGCTTCGGGGTGGACGGACGAGGCATCGAGCGGCTCTTCGCCATCGCGGATACGCAGGAAGCCCGCGCATTGCTCGAAGGCTTTGGGGCCGAGCCCCGCCACCTCCATCAGCGCGCGGCGCGAGGGGAAGGCGCCATGCGCGTCGCGATGCGCGACGATGGCCTGAGCCAGCGCGGGACCAAGCCCCGCCACCTGCGCCAGAAGCGGCGCGGAGGCCATGTTCAGGTCCACGCCCACCGCGTTCACCGCATCCTCGACGACCGCCTCCAGCGCCTGCGACAGGCGGCGCTGATCCACGTCGTGCTGATATTGCCCGACGCCGATGCTCTGCGGTTCGATCTTCACCAGTTCCGCCAGCGGGTCCTGCAGGCGCCGCGCGATCGAGACCGCGCCGCGCAAGCTGACATCCAGATCGGGGAATTCGCGCGCGGCCAGTTCCGAAGCCGAATAGACCGACGCCCCGGCTTCCGAGACCACCACTTTCGTCGGCGCGCGCACCCCCGGCGGCAGGAGTTTGAGCGTGTCGGCAACCATCCGTTCAGTCTCGCGGCTGGCCGTGCCGTTGCCGATCGCGATCAGCTCGATCCCGTGGCGCTTGACCATGTCGATGATCTTCGCCTCGGCGCCGCGCAGGTCCATCTTCGGCTGGAACGGGTAGAGCGTAGCGGTCTCCAGAAGCTTGCCGGTCGCATCGACCACCGCCGCCTTCACCCCGGTGCGGATGCCCGGATCGAGGCCGAGCGTCGCGCGCGGACCGGCCGGGGCAGCCAGCAGCAGGTCATGCAGGTTACGCGCGAAGACCTTGATCGCCTCGTCATGGGCGCGCTGACGCAGCTCACCCAGCAGATCCACATAGAGCGAGACCGAGAATTTCACCCGCCACGCCCACCGCGCCACGTCGCGCAGCCACAGATCGCCCGGGCGTCCGGCCTGCGTGTCGAGGGTCGCTGCGATCTTGCCGATCGCGCGGTCTTCACCGGTCTCCGGATCGGGCGCGATCTCCATCGTCACGATCTCTTCCTTCGCGGCGCGCAGGATGGCGAGTGCCCGGTGGCCGGGAATGTCGGCCCATTTCTCGCGATGGTCGAAGTAATCCGAAAACTTCGCGCCCGCCTCTTCCTTGCCCGGCACGACGCGCGCGGCGATGAAGGCCTCGGCGCGCATGAAATCGCGCAAATTGCCAAGCAGCTCGGCGTTTTCCGACAGTTCCTCGGTCAGGATGTCGCGCGCGCCGGTCAGGGCGTCCTTCGGCGTGGGCACGGCCTCGGTAACGTAATCCTCGGCCAGCACTTCAGGCGCGGCGTTCCGGTCTTCCTGAATGGCGCGCAACAGCGGCTCCAGCCCGTTCTCGCGCGCGATCATCGCCTTGGTGCGGCGCTTGGGCTTGAAGGGCAGGTAGATATCCTCGAGCGCCGCCTTGCTTTCGGCCCGCGCGATCGAGCGCGCCAGATCGTCGGTCAGCTTGCCCTGCTCGCGGATCGAGTTGAGGATCGTCTCGCGCCGCGCCTCCATCTCGCGCAGGTAACCCAGCCGTTCCGAGAGCGTCCGCAGCTGCGTATCGTCGAGCCCGCCCGTGACCTCCTTGCGGTAGCGCGCCACGAAGGGCACGGTCGCCCCGCCATCGAGAAGCCCGATCGCCGCGGTCACCTGCGCGGGCTGCGCCGCGATATCCGTGGCAATGGTCTGCGCGATGCGGGCTTGGACGGGGGCGGAATCAGTGTGGGCCAAGGCTGTCTCCTGAAAGTCGGGCCGCCAGCAATACCCGCCTCCTCGAGCGGGGAAAAGGGGCAAGGCCGGGGGCGGGCCGGATTGCGCTGGTCTGTTGACGGACGGATCGGTTCGATATGGGGGTTTGCAGGGAGATTGGCTGCGCCTCTTGTCGCGAAGGCTTTTCATCCGACGCACTTAGCGTGGTTCGGGACTCCGTTTCAGGCCTTGAGACGAAAATCGGACAGGAAAGCGGCGAGCGCGGAGACCGCCTGCCCCATATCGCCGGCGCTCGCATATTCGGCCGGGTTATGGCTGATCCCGCCCTTGCAGCGCAAAAACAGCATCGCGATCGGGCAGAGATCGGCCATGGCGGAAGCGTCATGCGTGGCCCCCGAGGGCAGCTCCGGCGCGGCCTCTCCGGTCACGTTGCGCACAGCTGCGGCGAGCCCCTCTCGCAGCGCTGCATCGCAGGCTTGGGCGGGCTGCGCATAGGTCTTCTCGATCTCGATCTGCGTCGCCGTCGCCTCCGCGATCAGCGCGCAGAGCGGGCCAAGCGCCGCGCCCATTGCGGCACGGGCCGGGTCTTCGGCGGCGCGGATCTCAATGGTCAGATCGACCCGCGCGGGAATCGCGTTGACCACGTTGGGCGAGACATCGAGCTGCCCGACCGTCGCCCGGATACCGTGATCGCGCGCCATATCGTGCACGCCGCGCACCAGATCCGAGGCTGCCAGCAGCGCGTCGTGGCGCATCTCCATCGGCACGGTGCCCGCATGTCCCGCCTCGCCGGTGATCGTGACACGATGCCGCTCGATCCCGGAAATCGCGGTGACGACGCCGAGCGGCTTGTCTTCGCCCTCAAGCACCGGGCCCTGTTCGATATGCAGCTCCACATAGCCCGCGACACTGACCGGATCGCGCGCCAGCGCCGCAGTGCCCTCCGGGTCTCCGCCAAAAGCCTCGAGCGCCGCGCCGAGGCTTACGCCCGTCTTGTCCACCATCGCGAAAACGGACGGATCGAGCGTGCCGGCCAAGGCGCGCGGTCCGATCAGCGCGGTCGGGAAACGCACGCCTTCCTCATCAGCGAAGGCCAGCACTTCCACGGAAAACGGCAGAGCGCGATCGCCAATCGCCTCGAGCGCCAGGCATCCCAGCGCCACCCCCATGATCCCGTCGAACGCACCACCGGCACGCACGCTGTCCTGATGAGAGCCGATCAGCAGCGTGGGTGCCCCCTCAGGCCCTTCCCTCCGCCCGATCAGCGTGCCCGCCGCATCGAGCGTGACCTTGCAGCGCGCTTTCTGCATCCAATCCGTGATGATCTCCACCGCCGCCTCGTGCTCGGGACCGAAAGGCAGCCGGGTCACGCCGGGACCGGGCTCGGAAACTTTCGCGATCGTCTCCAGCCGCTCTTGCGCTACTGCACCCCAATCCTGCATGGCACCACCTCTATTTATCATGATAAATAGTTGTCTACTCTTTTGATGTGAATTGGTCTAGGAGAAACGCCAGTGTGTTTCCCCAACAGAGATCCGATGCCCCGCAAGCCCGCCACCGAACCGAGACGCTCTCGCCCCGCCCGCGTCGCCGATCAGATCAAGGACTGGGTTGTCGCGCAGCGCCTGAAGAAGGGAGATCGCCTGCCTGGCGAGACGGAGATGATCGAACGGTTCGGCATGGCCAAGGGCACGATCCGCGAGGCAATGCGACTGCTGGAGGCCCAGGGACTGGTGACCACGCGCACCGGGCCGGGCGGCGGTTCCTTCGTGGGGGAAGTCAGCGAAGAACGCGCCAGAGCGCTTCTCGGCAACTACTTCTATTTCAAGGATCTCACCGTCGCGGATATCTACCAGATCCGCCGTGCGCTGGAGCCCGAGGTGGCGGCGAGTCTTGCCGGCAGGCTGTCCCCCGACGATCTGGCCGAGCTGGAAGCGCTGGTCGCGCGCTACTCCGTCCCTGCATCCACGCCCGAGGAAGAACGCGAGCAGCATGTGCAATCTCTGCAGTTCCACGCAGCGCTGGCGCGGCATTCAGACAATCCGCTCCTGTCTTTCCTGATCCGCTTCATGGCGCAGATCCTGTCGGACCTGACGGTCTACAAAAAACTATACGCCCCGCCCAATCGCGAGCTTTGGGAGAGCGGGCGCAACCACCAGATCGCCCTGATCGACGCCCTGCGCGAGGGCCGCGCCGAGGACGCCCGCAAGATCATGGCCGATCACATGGCCACCGCCCAGCGCTTCATGGAGGCGCAGGAGGCGGAGGTGATGAAACGGTTCATCGCCGAGTGACGCGGGTTTTCGCGCCGAGCGCCGCGCCCGAGCCTCGGGTGGGCGCTTTGTAACGCGTGTCGCTTAGTGACTTATTTCGCAAACCCTAAATGCGTTGATGCCTGCGCCGAGGCCGCCAATGCGCCCTTCCGGGGGGGGAGGGTTGGGCGCGGCCCGGGGCCGGTCGCCCCGCGCCAAGTTCCGACCTATTCCGTCCCGGTCTCGGGCAGCGGGAGGGGTTCGGGCTCGACCAGATCGGGCGCGCGATAAGGGTCGTCGAGGGTCGGCACGACACGCGTCCAGCCGTGATAGGGCTCGGCCCGGGCGGCGGCGAGCAGGTCGGCCAGATCTTCGAGCGGTTTGGCGGAGCGGTCGATGCGCAGCGTCAGCGGCGTGACTGCACGCGAGGCAACCAGCAACGCTGCCGAGAGCAAGCCGCGACTGTCGCCCCCTGCCCGCGCGCCTGCGACGAGGGCCGCCATCAGCCGGTCGGGCATCGCGCCCTTCGTTGACAGGTAGGTATCGCGCACCGCGGCGATTACCGACCAATCGGCGAGCATATTGCCCGAGACCACCACGCCCGGCCCTTCCAGCGCGCCACAGACCGGAACCGACATTTTTCCGGTAAAATGGCCCGTGTCCCCGTGCAGATCGATCGCGGCCAGTTGGCGGTGGGCGCGTCCGGTATCCGGGTCCGTCACCTGGGCCACGGCGTCGCCGGCGGACATCCCGGTCTTCATCTTCTCCAGCACATCCTCGCCCCAGAGTGTCGAAGGCGCGGTGCCCTGGCTTGCCGACAATCCCGATTCGGCCCCGCCGCGCAGCACCCAGCCGCCGACGCACAGGCTGCCCGTCATGGCCGCCCCGCCAAAGGTGCCTGTTTTTTCGTCATATGCCAGAATTGATACCGTCACGGCGGAACTCCGTTGATCTGCGCCCTTGCATTTATCATGATAATTTGCCCTCATGCAATCATCACCAATAAAAATCAGCCATGCTGAACAGGAGAGGTAACATGACGAAACTCACCCTTACGCGGCGCGGTCTTCTGATCTCGGGCGTGGCGACGGGCGTCCTGATGGGAACCGGTCTGCCCTCGATGGCGGCGACCCCGCCAGGCGTTCTGGTCGTCGGCCAGATCGCGGAACCCAAGGCGCTCGATCCGGCGGCGGTCACCGCTGTGAACGACTTCCGCATCCTGATGAATCTCTATGACGGGCTGGTGCGCTACAAATCCGGCACGCTCGAAGTGGAACCGGCCCTCGCCGAGAGCTGGGACATCTCCGAAGATGGCAAGACCTACACGTTCCATCTGCGTCAGGGCGTGAAATTCCATGACGGCTCGGATTTCGACGCCGAGGCGGTGAAGTTCAACTTCGAGCGGATGCTCGACGAGAACCACCCCTATTACCACACCGGCCCCTTCCCGCTCGCTTTCTTCTTCTCGAGCGTGGACACGATCGACGCGAAAGACCCCCAAACCGTGGTGTTCACGCTGAAAGAGCCCTATGCGCCCTTCCTGTCGAACCTCGCCTATCCGACGGGGCTGATCGTCTCGCCGACGGCGGTGAAGAAATTCGACAAGGATTTCGGCCGCAACCCGGTCGGCACCGGACCCTTCACCTTCAAGGAATGGCGCCCCAACGAGGCCGTCGTGGTCGAGGGCAACCCCGACTACTGGGACACGCCCACCGCGCTCAAGGCGGTCATCTTCCGCCCGATCACGGATGCCAATACCCGCGTGGCCGAGATGCTGGCCGGCGGGATCGACTTGATGGTCGAGGTGCCGCCCGTGGCGCTCAAGGAGTTCCAGAACGACAAGTATCACCTTGTCGAGCAGGCGGGGCCGCATCTGTGGTTCCTGATCCTCGATTGCGCCAAGGGGCCGTTCAAGGACAAGAAGGCCCGTCAGGCCGCGAACTACGCGATCAACAAGGAAGCGATCGTCAACGACGTGCTCGAAGGCACGGCGACGGTCGCCAACGGCCCGACGCCCGCCGCTTTCGCCTGGGCGCATGACGACAGCCTCGACCCCTATCCCTACGATCCGGAGAAAGCCAAGGCGCTTCTGAAAGAGGCTGGCGTGGCCGAGGGCACGGAAGTGACCTTCTACGTCACCGATGGCGGCTCGGGGATGCTCGACCCGGTGGCGATGGGCACCGCGATCCAGGCCGACCTGAAGGCGGTGGGGCTGAACGCAAAGATCGAGACTTTCGAGTGGAACACCTTCCTCGGAAAGGTGAACCCAGGGCTCGACTCGAACGGGCAACATGTCGACATGGCCGAGATGGCATGGATGACGAACGACCCCGACACCCTGCCCTATCTTGCGCTGCGCACCGATGCCTGGCCCGACAAGGGCGGGTTCAACTCGGGCTATTACTCGAACCCCGAGGTCGACAAGCTGCTCGAAGAGGCGCGCACCGCAACCGATCAGTCCAAGCGCGCCGAGCTCTACAAGAAGATGCAGCAGATCGTGCATGACGACGCGCCTTGGGTCTTCGTGGCGAACTGGAAGCAGAACGCGGTGACCAATGACAAAGTGTCGGACTTCACGCTGCAGCCCTCGTTCTTCCTGCTCCTCAAGGACGTGACGAAGGCCTGATCTTTCCGGGGTGCGCGGGCCACGACAGGCCCGCGCACCCCTTTTTCCATCCTTTGCGCGTCACCCAAAGGGAGACCAATGGGCAGCTATATCCTCAAACGGCTCTTGCTGGCGGTGCCGGTGATCCTCGGGATCACGGTGATCGTTTTCCTGATCATGGCGATGATCCCGGGCGACCCGGCCACCGCAATCCTTGGAAGCTATGCCACCCCCGAGAACGTGGCGCGGCTGAACCGCGATCTGGGCCTCGATCAGCCCTTGGTGGCGCGCTATTTCATCTGGCTGGGGAACATGCTTCACGGCGATTTCGGGCAGAGCTTCTCGCTCAACCGTCCCGTCATCGACGAGGTGCTGGAGCGGTTCAACAACACGCTGATCCTTGCGGGCACCTCCTTCGTTCTATGCACGGTTTTCGGCATTCTCGCAGGCGTAATTTCGGCCGCGCGTCAGTATGGATTCGCCGACAAGGCAATCACCTTCGTGGTGCTTCTGGGCATCTCGATTCCGTCCTTCTTCCTCGGAATGATGATGATCCTGATCTTCGCGGTGGACCTGCAATGGCTGCCGGTCTCGGGGATGTATGCGATCTATGGCGGCGGCGACCTGCCCGACCTGATCCATCATCTCACGATGCCCGCGCTGGCACTTGCGGTAGTGGCGATCGGCGTGGTGGCGCGGCTGTCGCGCTCGGCCATGCTGGAGGTGCTGCGGCAGGATTTCATCCGCACCGCGCGCGCCAAGGGTGTGAAAGAGGGCCGCGTGATCTGGGGCCATGCGCTCCGTGCGGCGATGGTCTCGATCATTCCGGTGCTGGGCATTCAGGCGGGCTTCGTGCTGTCGGGCGCGGTCTATATCGAGATCGTGTTCCAGTGGCCCGGCATCGGGCGGATGCTGGTCGATGCGATCTTGCAGCGTGATATCCTGCTCGTCCAAGGCGGCGTCGTCTTCGTTGCCAGCTGCTATGTCATCTTCAACATCATCGTCGATGTCGCCCAGAGCCTTCTAGACCCGAGGATCAAGACATGAGCGCGTTCTTCAAACTTCTCGCGCGCAACCGTCTGGCGCTGGGGGGGCTGATCGTGATGGGACTGGTGGTTCTGATGGCGCTGATCACGCCGCTGCTGCCGCTCGCCGATCCGGATGCGACGAACACCGCGAACCGCTTCCTGCCGCCGTTTTCCGAGGGCGCGTTTCTGGGCACGGATGCATTGGGGCGCGATCTGCTCTCTCGGCTTCTCTGGGGCACGCGGCTGTCGCTGGCCGTGGGCTTTGCCGCCGCGCTTTTCGCGGCCGTCGCGGGCGCTGCGGTCGGCATCATCGCGGGCTTCTATGGCGGGCGGACCGACAACATCATCATGCGCGCCGTCGATATGCTGATGGCGTTCCCGTATATCCTGCTGGCGCTGGCGATCGTGGCCGCTCTCGGCCCCGGCCTCGTGAATGCGTTGATCGCGGTGGCGGTGGTCAATATCCCCTTCTTTGCGCGCAACATCCGCGGCATCACCGTGGGCCTCGCACATAAGGAATTCGTCGATGCGGCGAAGCTCGCGGGCATGTCCAATGCGCGCATCATCACCTCGGAGATTCTGCCCAACGTGGTGCCCGTCATCGTGATCGCGATGTCCACAACGATCGGCTGGATGATCCTCGAGACCGCCGGCCTGAGCTTCCTCGGCCTCGGCTCGCAGCCGCCGCAAGCCGATCTCGGGAGCATGCTGGGCGAGGCGCGCTCGGCATTGATTACCAACCCGCATACCTCGGTCATTCCCGGCCTCATGATCCTGATCATCGTGATGAGCATCAACCTGCTGGGCGACGGCGTGCGCGACGCGCTCGACCCGCGGCTGAAATCGGGCGCGCTGAGCCGCCCCATGGCCGCGACCCGCGTTGAACGCAAGGACCGTCCTGCGCCCGAACAGCCGACCGACGGCATCCTGAGCCTTGAGGACCTGCACACCCAATTCCAAGTGAAGGACCGCATCTACAAGGCTGTTTCGGGCGTCTCGCTGTCGGTCAAACCTGGGGAATGCCTCGGGGTGATCGGCGAGAGCGGCTCGGGGAAATCGGTGACGGCACTGTCGATCATGGGGCTCGTGGCGTCACCGCCCGGCGTCATCACCGGGGGCGCTGCACGCCTTGAAGGCCGCGACATGATCGGCGCGCGCTATGGCGATCTGCGAAGTCTACGCGGTCGCCGCGTCGCCTATATCTTCCAGGACCCGCTGGCGACGCTACACCCGCTCTACAAGGTTGGCGATCAACTGGTGGAAGCTATTTCGTGCCATCACTCGATCTCGAAATCCGAAGGGCGCGAAAAGGCGATCGAACTCCTGAAATCCGTGCGCATCCCCAATGCGGAGAGCCGCGTGGACAGCTACCCGCATGAGATGTCGGGCGGCATGCGTCAGCGCGTCGGCATCGCGATGGCGCTGGCCAACGACCCGGACGTGATCATCGCGGACGAGCCCACCACCGCGCTCGACGTGACGGTGCAGGCGCAGATCCTTTCGCTGCTCGACGATCTGCGGCGGGAACGCGGGCTCGCGATCATTTTCATTACCCATGATTTCGGCGTGGTGGCCCAGCTGTGCGACCGCTTGGCGGTGATGTATGCGGGCCGGATCGTCGAGGAAGGACCGACGATGGAGATCCTGCGCGCGCCCGCCCACCCCTACACGTCGCGCCTGATCGCCTGCGTGCCTGAACTGGGCGAGGGCAAACGCAAGCTCGAGGCGATCCCGGGCCTGCCGCCTTCGGTTGACAATCTGCCGGCAGGCTGTGCCTTTGCGGATCGCTGTCTGAAGGCGCAACCAGCCTGCAAAGAAGGCGAGATACTGCTCGAGGGGACCGGATCGCGCACCGTGCGCTGCCTCTATCCCGAGCCCCGTTTCGCGGAGGAGACCGCATGAGCATCGCCCTGCAGATCACGGACCTGTCGAAGACCTTCCCCGTCGGCAAGAAGCTGTTCGGCGGCACGAAAGGAGCCGTGAAAGCGGTCCACCCGATGACGCTGAGCGTGCAGACTGGCGAGACGCTCGGCATCGTGGGCGAGTCCGGCTGCGGCAAGTCCACGCTGGCGCGGATGTTGGTGGGCCTCCTGCCGCCGACCACCGGCACGATCGAAATCGAGGGCTCGGCCCTCGACAACGCGGACCCGGCCGAATTCGGCAAGCGCATCCAATATGTATTTCAGGACCCGATCAGCAGTCTCAACCCGCGCAAGACGATCCGGCAGATCATGGATGCGCCGCTGAAGCTATTGCACGGAATGGACCGCGCCGCGCGCGAGAAACGTATTCTCGAGATTTTCGACAGCGTGAACCTGCGCGCCGATTTCCTCGACCGGTATCCGCATGAGTTCTCCGGCGGTCAGGCGCAGCGCATCGGCATCGCACGCGCGCTTGCGGCGCAGGCCCGCATCCTGATCCTCGATGAACCCGTCTCCGCGCTCGATGTCTCGGTGCAGGCGCAGGTGCTGAACTTGCTGGCCGATCTGAAACGCGAATTCGGACTGACCTACCTGTTCATCAGCCACGATCTGGCAGTGGTCGAGGCGGTCAGCGACCGGATCGCGGTTCTCTATTTTGGCTCGGTGGTCGAGGAAGGCCGGGCCGAGGAAATTTTCGCCCATCCGCGCCACCCCTACACGAAGCTGCTGGCGGAAAGTGCGCCCGTAGTCGGTCGCGCGCTATCGGACCCGGAGCAGGGCCAAGCGGAACTGCCGAACCCGCTCAATCCGCCGAAGGGCTGCGCCTTCGCAAAACGCTGTCCTTATGCGAGCGAGCAATGCCTCGGCGCTCCCCCGCCCCTGACCGAAATGGGCGCCGATCAGAGGGTCGCCTGCTATCACCCCCTGCCGACACCCGGGCACCTCTGACATTACCCTGATCGGGTGGCGGCGTTGATTTCCAGAATTTCCGCGGGCGAGTAGGGCTGACCAGTCTGGTCCACGAGGTCGTGGAACCAAGCGCCGTCCTCGCCGATCTTGGCCGTGCCTGACACACCGTCGGGCCAAGGCAGCCAGGTTTGACTGCGCCCGCGCACGAAGCCCCATTGCAGCGCTCCGACGCCGGTTTCGCGAAACAGCGGGATCTGCTCGGCGATCGTGCTGTCGAGACTGCGTGCCATCCATTCAGTGCAGATCAAGGGCCGCTTCAGCGCGCTGAGCGCCGCGATCGTGGCCTCCATTCTCGCGCGCGGCACATAGGCGTGGAAGGTCACGACATCGGAGAGCGCGAGCGCGGTTCGGTCAATCTCCGTCGCGTAGGATGTGCCCTCTCCAGGCACCGACCACGCGGCCACGGTAAGCGGCTGGCTCGGGGCGCACTCCCGCGCCCAGGCGAAGCAATCACGCATCAGCGACAGGCTCGCTTGCTCAAGCCTATCTGGATAGCTCTCATAGCGACCGGAGCGAAAAATCATCCGGTTTCCCGGCTCGTTATAGAGATCCCACAAGATGACGCGGGAATCTGCGCGGAACCGCATGACGATCGCGCGCAGATAGGTTTCCAGCTCGGGCCGACGGGACGGATCCTCGACGATCGCTCTGCCGGGGCTGCCTACGGCGCGACTGTTATGGACGGCGGGCACGGGGTCGGGCTGTGGCCCGGGCGTGGCCGGCTCGCCAGAGAATTCGCAATCGTCGAACGGGCAGAGAATGACGCCAAGACCGTGCGAAGCCGCGATGGCCAGAAAGCGGTCCACCCGGTCGAGCAGCCCGGTCCCCTCGGCCTGCCAGACGACGAAGGGCAGGTTGACGCGCACGACGTTGAACCCGATCTCGCGCGCCCAGCCCAGTTCGCGTTCGATGACCTCGGGGGCGAAATCCGCGCCGCGCCAGAACTCGACGAAGTTGACCGCGACGCTCGGCAGGTAGTTGAAGCCACAAAGCCATCCGATCTCGCGGCGCCATGCCCAGGCGCGTTCAACGCTCCACCGGTCTGCCTGCTCAAGCCTGTCGTCTTTCATCATATCCTCATGGGGCTGGGAGGTCCGGAGGCGTGCCGGTCGGACGCCTCCGGGGGTGGACTGCGAACGCAGCCGGTTACTGGTCGAGGATGTCCTGCACCTCGTTCTGCGCTTCGGCGAGGGCATTCTTCGGGTCCTTTCCGGTCAGCCAGATCGATTGCAGGTTGCGGTTCAGCGCGTCCTGAATCTTGCTGTAGTCCGGCGACGCCGGCGTATCGCGCGCGATCTTCTCGGTGCCCACGTATTCGGCACGGTGCGGCAGATCGCGATAGGCCTTACTCTCGAGCACCGACTTACGCACCGCCATGTGGCCCGTGCGCGCCCAATCCGCGTCGTGATTGTAGATGAAGGCTGCGACCTTCAGCGCGGCTTTGTATTTCTCGGGGTTCCGATCCTTCAGCGTCGAGGGGATCGCCCAGGTGTGGTTGTCAGCCCAGGTGGCGGGCTGGTCGAAGAGCTGCGGGAAATCGGAGACGTAGTAGTCCTTCAGCCCGGTATCGGGGTTCTCCGCCTGCTTGGTATATTCGTTGACCACCCAAGTGCCGTTGACCAGCACCGCCGCATTGCCATTGAGGAATTCCTGCTGGCTGTCGGCATAGTTCAGCTTGGGGTTGGCATAGCCGCCATCGAAGAGCTGGGTGATCGCCTTGACCGCGTTGAGGGCCTCGGGCGTATCGATCGTCGCAGTATCGCCGTCGAAAATGTTCGAGCCCTGCTGCCAGATCAGAGACAGGACCAGCCGCACACCGATCGGGAATTGCGAGAAATCGGCGGCGAGATAGTCCTTGCCGGTCGCTTCCTTCACCTTCTTGGCTTGGGCGAGCAGTTCCTCGGGGCTGTGGGGAAGGATCGGCTTGCCGTCCTTCACGAGGCCCGCCTTCTTCATGATGTCCATGTTCACGTGCCAGAGGTTGGCGTGGAAATCCATCGGCACGGCGACGATCTTGCCGTCATATGTCACGGCCTTTTTCGCCCCCTCGGTCCAGTCGGACGTGTCGATGCCCGCGGCTTCGAGGTCCGGCCCGATATCGGCCAGAGCGCCCAGCGAGGCGAATTCGGGGATCGAGGAGCGGTGAATGACGAAGATATCGGGCGGATCGCCCGCCGCGAACATCGCCTTCACGTGGTCGTAGTAATTTCCCCAATCGGTCGGCAGAGTCTTCACCGTCACATCGGGAATTTCCTGGCTGGCCGCATTGATGATCGACTGGATGATGCAGGCTTCGCCGACGCTGGTATGCGTGTCGGTTCCCGCATCCTCGCAGGCGCCGAAGAACCGCGCGAGATTGACGGTGACGGGCTCGGCCGCAGCCGGGCTTGCCAGCCCCGCCGCAAGCGCCAGGCCCAGAGCAAGATGTTTCATGATTTCCTCCCGTTTGAATGGGGCAAGCGCGCCCCGGTTATCCCTTGCTTCCGCCTACGGTCATCGCTTGCACGACGTAGCGCTGGAAGATCAGGAAAAGGACGACGACCGGAAGCGAGGCGATCACACCCGAGGCCATCACGCGGCCCAGCCCTTCCGATTGCGCGAAGTTCGATTGCAGGCTCGCAAGGCCCAGCGTGATGGTGAACATCTCCTTGTGGCTCGCCGAAACCAGCGGCCAGAGATAGTCGTTCCACGCGTAGAGAAACGTCAGGATCGCGAGCGTCATCATCGCGGGCCGCGCGAGGGGCAGCATCACGAACCAGAAGATTTGGAACGGTCCCACCCCGTCGATGCGCGCAGCATCCTCGATATCCTTCGGCGCGGCCTTGAAGAACTGCATCATCAGAAAGACGCCGATCGGCACTGCCACCCGCGGCAGGATCAGCGCGCCATAGCTGTTGTGCCAACCGAAATTGGCAAACATCGTATAGAGCGGAATGAAGATCGCCTGTTCCGGCACCATCAGACCGAGCAGGATGAAGATGGTGATGGCCGTCTTGAACCGAAATTGGAGCCGTGCGAGCGCATAACCTGCAGTCGTCGAGACGGCGAGCACCGCGAAGGTCATGCCCCCCGCCACGACGATCGAATTGAGAAACCAACGCGGCGTATCCCCGAAGGAAAAGAGCTTCGCGTAATTGTCCCACGTGAAGGGGATCGGAATCATCCCCAGCCAGGTCGAAGCGGTGGTTCGCGCCAGAACCTCGTTCGGCTGGAACGAGAGCGATACCATCCACAGCGTCGGCACGAGCCAGATAAAGGCGGGAACGGCGAGCGCTATGCAAAGCCAGTAATAGCTACGTTTCGACGTCATTCGCTTTTCTCCCGACCGATGAGGAACTGGATCACGGCGAAGACGCTCATGATCGCGAAGAGAAAGACCGCCATGGCCGAGGCGCGCCCGATCTCGCTGTCGCGGAAAGCCGACTGGTAGATGTAGCGCACCAGCACCTGCGTGCGGTCATCCGGGCCGCCCTGCGTCATCAGGTGCGACTGCCCGAAGACCTGGAAATGCAGGATGATCTGCAAGACGACGACGAGCGTGATGGTCCGTTTGAGGTTCGGCAGGGTGATGAACCAGAACGATTTCCATCCTCGCGCATTGTCGAGGGCCGCCGCCTCGTAGATTTCGCGGTTGATGTCCTGCATCCCGGCGAGGAACAGGATCATGGCGATGCCGAGCGACCACCAGATCGTCGTGACCACGATCGCCAGCATCGCGAAATGCGGATCCGTGAGCCAGCTGACCGGAGACCCGCCGAATACCTGGATCACGTTGTCGATCAGCCCCTGCGTAGGTGAGAACATGATCTGCCAGATCAGGGTTACGACCGTCACCGAGAGAACCTGGCTCAGGAAGAACAAGGTGCGGAACACGGCCATCATCCGGGTCTCGCGATTGAGCGCTGCCGCCAGCAGAAGCGCCGCAATCGTGGTGCCGGGGGCTGCGAGCGCCACGAACAGCACCGTGTTGCCAACGGTCGGCCAGAACCTGCGATCGAACCAGCGACCGCCTTCACCGGGCGTGAAGCCGAGGAGGAGAAAGATGAGTAGCGCCGCGATCGCGATCGGGATCGCGCTGCGGCCACTCAAACGACCCGCCCGGTGAAGTCCAAACGCACCGGCCAGAACGGCAAGCGCGAGAAGCTGAATGAGGGGGTGCGAGACCGGCCCCCAGGTGATGTTTCGCCCCCAGAGCATGTGAACGTAATTGTGCAGCCCGACCCATTTCGCCGCCGCGGGGTTCATCGCCACTGCGAGGAGGTTCCAGTCATGCAGGCTGATCCAGACGCCTTTGAAGAAAGGGTAGACGAGAAAGGCGCAATAGGTGGCGAGAAATGGGGCCAGAAGCGCCCATGCCGCCTGCTGCTGCGAGAGCGTCCTTTTGCGTTTCCCGATCGTTTGCCGTGCCATGCGCCTCCTCCCAAAGCTCGCATTAGCCCTTGTGCTAATAATATTAGCAATGTCAGATAGAGACCGTCGCCTGTCAACAAATTTTCCTCGGACCCTGGATTTCCCCGATGCAAGAGCCTGAAAAGAAAAAGCAAAAAAAAGCGAAAGTGACGATGAAAGACGTGGCTCTCGCAGCCGGGGTGTCGCAATCGACGGTATCGTTCGTGCTGAACGGGCAGGAAGACATGCGGATCGGCAAGGAGACTCGGGATCGGGTTCTCAAGGCCGCCGAGACATTGGATTACCGATACCGTTCTGCCGGGCGCCCGCCGTCGCGCAGCCGCCCGACGACTTACGGCTTCATGATCGACGAAATCGCGACGAGCCCCTTCGCGTCCATCTCCATCGAGGCGTTCCAGGAGCAGGCCTGGTCCGACGGCGCGCTCGTCGAGATAGCAATGACCGGTGGCGATCCGGGCTACGAGCAGCAGGTCCTGCAGAAATGGCAACGCGATGGGATCGACGGGGTGGTCTATGCCTCGATCCTGACGCGCGAGGTGTCACCACATCTCGCGCTTCGCAAGCATCGCGCTGTGCTGCTCAATTGCCATGACAAGGAAGGCCTGTTCCGCGCGGTGGTGCCTGCGGAGCGGCGCGGCGGCCACGCCGCGACCATGGCTCTGATCGGCGAGGGCTATCGACGGATCGCTTTCATCGCGGGCGAAGCCTGGATGGAGGCGTCCGAGCAGCGTCAGGAGGGTTTCATCCGCGCGATGCGCGAAAGCGGTCTGGAGCCTGCACCCGAGTTGATCCGACAGGGGAATTTCATGCCGAGCGGCGGCTACCGCGAAACCCGCGAGTTGCTCTCCCTCGATGCGCCCCCCGAGGCGATTTTCTGCGCCAACGACCTGACCGCACTCGGGTGTTATGAAGCGCTGAAGGAACACGGCGTGCGCGTCGGAGCGGATATCGCCGTGGTCGGTTATGACGACCAGGAGATTGCGCAGCACCTCTCGCCCGCGCTCTCGACGGTGCTTCTTCCGCATGGCGAGATGGGACGATGGTGCGCCCGGCAGCTGCGGGCGAAATCGACCCTGCTTCCGCGCGTCGAGCGCATGGCCTGTCCTTTCGTTGCGCGGCAGTCGCATTTGAGAGCGCCACTCACGACCGATTAAAGCCTCGCTTCGGCTGGCATCACGCTTCCATGGAGCCTTCCCTTCGGTCTGACCCTCTCGGCCACATCCCTCCGACGGTGGAAGCTGGCATTCAAGCACCGACTTCGGGCGCCTATTGACGGAGCGATATCAAAGGTGTGTCCGGCGTCCGCCGAGCCGGTGCAGGCCGGCTTTCGACGAAGACGCCATTCATGACCTTTCAGACCAGTGGAACCGCTTTCAAGACAATGTCGTCCAGCCCCTCGCCGCCGGCGGCTGCATAGTCCCGCAACTGCACGCGCATACGCGGCTCCCAGAAGTCGGCGATGTGGGCGGCAACTTTGGCGGGGGCATCGTCGCCCGGCTGGGTCTTGAAGAAGGTGGCGATCTGGTTCGCCATGCGGATCATCTTGTCAGGCGACATTTGCAGCCTCTTCATTGATACGATTTGGATGGGAATAAAGGCCAGCCACCGGCCGCGGGTGAACGCGGCAAGTGTGATCCCAGCCCGCTCGACAGAGAGCTGGGAGCTGATTGCAACCGCGCCGTGGCCCGCCTGGATCAGCGCCACTTTGCGCGGGCGCCCGGCCCGGCGCCCCGACATGCGTCCACATACTCATTCCGCCGCGGGCAGGATGCGGCGCGAGCGTTCGGCCTGTGCCGCGTAATCCTCCTGCCAGTCGGTCGGCCCGTTCGAGGGCGAGACCTGGACTGCCGTTACCTTGTATTCCGGGCAGTTGGTGGCCCAGTCGGAATAGTCGGTGGTGATGACGTTGGCCTGCGTATCGGGGTGGTGGAAGGTGGTGTAGACAACGCCAGGGCTGACGCGATCAGTCACCTTTGCCTTCAACGTCGTCTCGCCCGACCGCGAGGCCAGCTTTACCCAGTCACCATCGTTCAGGCCACGGTTCTCGGCGTCATGCGGGTGAATCTCCAGCACGTCGCCGTCATGCCACACCACGTTGTCGGTGCGCCGGGTCTGGGCCCCCACATTGTATTGCGACAGGATGCGCCCGGTGGTCAGCAGCAGCGGGAAGCGCGGGCCGGTCTTCTCGTCTGTGGCCACGTATTCGGTGACGATGAAACGCCCCTTACCCCGCACGAAGCCGTCGACATGCATCAACGGTGTGCCCTCCGGGTGGTCTTCGTTGCAGGGCCATTGGATGGAGCCCTTTTCCTCCAGAAGGGCGTAGTCCACACCCGCAAAAGAGGGCGTCGTCGCAGCGATCTCGTCCATGATTTGGCTGGGATGGGTATAAGACCACCCTGCCCCCATGGCATTCGCCAAGAGTTGCGTGACTTCCCAGTCAGCGTAGCCATTCTTGGGTGCCATGACCCGACGCACGCGATTGATGCGGCGTTCGGCGTTGGTGAAGGTTCCGTCCTTCTCGAGGAAGGTCGATCCCGGCAGGAAGACATGGGCGTAATTCGCCGTCTCGTTCAGGAAGAGGTCATGCACGATAACGCAGTCCATAGCCGCCAGCCCGGCCGCCACATGTTTGGTGTCGGGGTCGGATTGCAGGATATCCTCGCCCTGACAATAGAGCCCCTTGAAGCTGCCCTCGACTGCCGCATCCAGCATGTTGGGGATGCGCAGGCCGGGCTCCGGGTCGATCTGAACGCCCCAGGTGGTTTCGAAAATCTCGCGCACCTCGGGCAGTTTCACGTGGCGATAGCCCGGCAGCTCATGCGGGAAGGACCCCATGTCGCACGAGCCCTGCACGTTGTTCTGCCCGCGCAGCGGATTCACGCCCACACCGGGACGGCCTATATTGCCGGTCAGCATTGCGAGGTTGGCAATCCCCATAACGGTGGTCGAGCCCTGCGAATGCTCGGTCACGCCCAGCCCGTAATAGATCGCGCCGTTGCCGCCACGGGCAAAGGTGCGGGCCGCAGCACGCAGTTCCTCGGCGGGAACGCCGGTCAGAAGCTGGGTCGCCTCGGGGCTGTGTCGGGCCTCCGAGACGAACTCGGCATAGACCTGGAATTCGTCCCAGTCACACCGTTCGCGGATGAACGCCTCGTCCATCAGGCCTTCGGTGACGATCACGTGTGCCAGGGCGGTGACGACGGCGACGTTGGTGCCCGGCGTCAGGGCCAGATGATGAGAGGCCTCGATATGCGCCGATTTCACAAGGTCGATGCGGCGTGGGTCGATCACGATTAGCTTGGCCCCGGCGCGCAGGCGCTTTTTCAGGCGGCTGGCGAAGACCGGATGGCCATCGGTCGGGTTCGCGCCGATGACGATCACCACATCGGTTTGCTCGACGCTGTCGAAATCCTGTGTGCCAGCGCTGGTGCCAAAGGTCTGGCCCAGCCCGTAGCCGGTCGGCGAATGGCAGACGCGGGCGCAGGTGTCGGTGTTGTTGTTGCCGAACACCGCGCGGGTCAGTTTCTGCACGAGGAAGGTTTCCTCGTTGGTGCAGCGGCTGGAGGTGATCACTCCGATGGACTTCTTGCCATAGGTGTCCTGCAACGCGCGCAGGCGGTTCGCGGCAAAGGTCAGCGCCTCGTCCCAGCTGACTTCGCGCCACGGCTCGTCGATGGTGTCGCGGATCATCGGGTTGAGGATGCGGTCGCGGTGGTTGGCATAGCCATAGGCAAAGCGGCCCTTGACGCAGCTGTGCCCGCGATTGGCCTTGCCGTGCTTGTAGGGGACCATCCGGACCAGATCGTCACCCTGCATTTCCGCCTTGAACGAGCAGCCCACGCCGCAATAGGCGCAGGTGGTCACGACGGACCGATCCGGCGTGCCCATCTCGATGATGGATTTTTCCTGCAAGGTCGCGGTGGGGCAGGCCTGCACGCAGGCTCCGCAGGACACGCAATCCGACGACAGGAAGTCATCGCCGGCGCCACCCGCCGACACGCGGCTGTCAAACCCGCGCCCCGCGATGGTCAGAGCAAAGGTGCCCTGCACCTCTTCGCAGGCGCGGACGCAGCGGTTGCAGACGATGCACTTGGACGGATCGTAGCTGAAATAGGGGTTGGAGTCGTCCTTGGGCAGCCATTCGGGATTGGCTTCGCCGCTGGTGTTGCGGGCGGAGAAGTGATTGGCCAAGCCGCCGTTTTCCGGCGCCTTGTAGCGCACGTCGCGCAGCCCGACAGCGCCCGCCATGTCCTGCAACTCGCAGTCGCCATTGGCCGAGCAGGTCAGGCAGTCCAGCGGATGGTCGGAGATATAAAGCTCCATCACGCCCTTGCGGATCTTGCGCACCTTGGTCGAGTTGGTGTCCACCACCATGCCCGGCGCGACCGGCGTCGTGCAGGAGGCCGGGGTGCCCCGGCGGCCTTCGATTTCCACAGCGCAAAGGCGGCAGGATCCGAACGCCTCAAGATTGTCCGAAGCACAGAGTTTGGGAATTTGGATGCCGATTTCGGCAGCGGCGCGCAGCACCGACGTGCCCTCGGGCACCGTGACCTCGAACCCGTCGATGGTCAGGGTGACCGGCTTGCCCTTCCTGGCGGGCGTGCCCATGTCGCGGTCGACTGGAATGATGAAATCCTTCATTCGGCGGCCTCCTTCAGGCGAGCGAAATCGTCGGGGAAATGGGTGACAGCGGACATGACCGGAAACGGCGTAAAGCCTCCCAGCGCGCAGAGCGAACCGTCCTTCATCGTCTCGCACAGGTCGGCCAGCAGCGGCAGCGCGTCGGCGTCGCCCTGTGCGATGCGGTCGATGGTTTCGACACCGCGCACCGCGCCGATCCGGCAGGGGGTGCATTTGCCACAGCTTTCGACGGCGCAGAACTCCATCGCGAAGCGCGCCATGCCCAGCATGTCGGTGGTGTCGTCAAAGACGGTCAGGCCCGCATGGCCGATCAACCCGCCCGCCGCGTCGAACTCCTCGTAGCCCAGCAGTGTGTCGAACTTGCTGAGCGGCATATAGGCCCCCAGCGGCCCGCCAACCTGCACCGCCTTGACCGGACGGCCCGACAGAGTGCCACCCCCGAGATCGTTGACCACCTCTCCGAGGCTGATACCGAAGGCGGTTTCGAACAGCCCGCCGCGCGCCACGTTGCCTGCGATCTGCAGCGTCACGGTCCCACGCGACCGGCCAAGGCCGAAATCGGCGTAAGCCTGCGCGCCCTTTTCGAAGATTACCGGCACCGTAGCGAGGCTGATGACGTTGTTAACCACGGTCGGGCGTCCAAGGAATCCCTCGAGCGCGGGCAGCGGCGGCTTGGCACGGACCACGCCGCGCTTACCTTCGAGCGAGTTGAGCAATGACGTTTCCTCGCCGCAGACATAGGCGCCCGCGCCTTTGCGGATTTCCATGTCGAAGGCGCGGCCAGAGCCCAGAACGTCAGGGCCCAGCAGCCCTTCGGCCCGGGCGACCTCCACCGCACGGGTCATCACGGCAATCGCGTCAGGATATTCCGAGCGCAGGTAGACGTAGCCCTTGGTGGCACCGACGCCGATCCCGGCGATGGTCATGCCCTCGATCAGGGTAAAGGGGTCGCCTTCCATCAGCATGCGGTCGGCAAAGGTCGCGCTGTCGCCTTCGTCAGCGTTGCAGACGATGTATTTCTGCGGCGCGTCAGCATCGTGCACGGTCTGCCACTTGATGCCGGTTGGGAAGCCAGCGCCACCCCTTCCGCGCAGGCCGGACGTCTTGACTTCGTCAACGATCTCCTGCCCGGTCATCGCCAGCGCGCGGCGCAGCCCGGCAAGGCCACCATGCGCCCGATAATCGGCCAGCGACAGCGGATCGATCACGCCGACACGGGCAAAGGTGAGGCGGGTCTGGCGCTTCATCCAGTCAAGGTTTTCGACCGGGCCAAGCGCCTTGGCGCTGCTACCATCCAGAATACCCGCCACATCGGACGGCTCGGCAGGACCAAAACCGTGGCGCACGCCATCCACTTCGACCTCGACCAGCGGTTCCAGCCAGATCATCCCGCGTGAGCCGGTCCGCACGATCTGTGCCTCGGGGGCCGCAGCGCGCAGGGCGGAAACCACTTCCTCGGCCCCCAGTGCCTTGGCCGCGCTGTCCATCGGAACGTAAATTTTCATGCGTCCATCTCCGCCAGAAGCTTGTCCAGTTTCGCGGCATCGACGCGCCCCACCACCCGGTCATCCACCATCGCGGCGGGCGCACAGGCACACATCCCAAGGCAATAAACCGGCTCGATCGTCACCGCGCCATTGGCGGTGGTGTCGTGCCATTCGAGCCCCAGCTTGGCCAGCAGCGCATCGGCCACCGCCGCGCCGCCAACCGACCGGCAGGCCTCGGCGCGACAGATTTTCAGAACATGACGCCCGGCGGGCTTTTCGCGGAAGTCATGGTAAAAAGTGATCACGCCATGCAATTCGGCGCGGGTGATGTTCAGGGCATCACAGATCGGCCCATGAGCCTGCGTGGGGATATACCCGAACGCCTCCTGCAAAGCATGCAGCATCGGCAGAAGCGGCCCTTCAAGGGCGCGGTGGGCGTCGACGATCCGAGCGATCTCGTCGCCGTCGATAACGGTGGCAGGCTGGGCCATGGCTGTCGTCCTCCAATTTGGCATACGTTGGCACACGGTGGGGAGCCCTGATCAATAACGGCGTTCCGTGGGGCGATAGGGATTTTGGATCAAGCGGCGGGCAGGCGCCGGGCTTCGGCTAGAAGCGCCGACAGAACGGGGGTTCGCGGGTCACGCTGCGGCAGGATCAGCGCGACCTTCTGTGGCCGCGACGCGCCTTCGAGCGGCACCAGCGCGACGTCTTTTCCGCCTGCGACGAACTCGGCCACGTCCTGGGGCAGCACGGTCATGCAGTGGCCCGACGCCACGCTCGCGACCAGCGCGATGATGGAATTCGCCTCGATACAGGTCGCCGGGGTCACGCCGCTTTCGGCAAAGAGCCGATTGATGATCCGCCGGTTCTGCATGTCAGGTGTCAGCAGTGCCAGCGTCTGCCCTTCCAGGTCGGACCAAGACATCTTGGGCTTATCCGCAAATGGAGAATTGCGGGCACAGACGACTATATAGCTTTCGTCATAGAGTTCTGCGGTATCGACCCGGCCGAGAGGCTCGTTTTCCAAGTAGGAAATCCCGGCATCGGCCTCGAAATCGTCGAGCATTTGCAGGATCTCGCGCGAGTTGCGCGACAGTATGGTGAAGCGCACGCCCGGATGACGCTTGGCGAAGGTGGTGCAAAGCCGCCCGGCCCAGGTCTGCGCGGTGGGGATCACCGCCAGCCGCACCTCGCCAGTCAAGCCGTGCCGACTGTTCCGCATCTCGTCCTGCAATTGCCGCGCATCCTCGACGATGCGCTTGGCCCAGGACAAGGCGGTCTGGCCTTCAGGTGTCAGCCCCCCAAACCGCGAGCCACGATGCACCAGCTGCACGCCCAGCTGCGCTTCCAGCTGCTTGATCCCGGCGGACAGCGTCGGTTGCGCGATATTCATCCGCTCGGCCGCACGCCCGAAATGCCCCTCTTTGGCCAGCGCGATGAACATTTCCAGCTTGTCCAGCATCGGCGGTCTTTCCTGCGGCGCTCTCGTAGAAGGCCGGGGCGCGCAACGCACGCCCCGGCCCCATTTCATCATTCACCCGGAACGGCTTGCAGTTCCGGTTCGTCGTGGTGGTGGTGTTCCTTGACGGGCTTCATCATCAGGTTGGCAAAGAACGCCACGACCAACAGCGCCGCCATGCAATACATGGTGGTGTTGTAGAGCGACGGGGTCGGGTCAATCGTGCCGGCTGGCGCGATTTCCATCAGCTTGGCGATAGTCACGGTCTTGGCCGCGGCCAGCTGATCCAATTGCGTCAACGGGGCGCCGAATTTCTCGGCAAAGGCCGCCGGATCGACCTTGGCGGCCAGATCCTGGATCGCGTTCGTCACCGACATCTGCCGCAGCGAGGTGATGGCCAGTGGCCCCAGCACGCCTGCGGTGGACCACGCCGTCAGCAGCCGCCCGTGGATGCCGCCCACATGCATGGTTCCGAACATGTCCGCGAGGTATGCCGGGATCGTCGCGAACCCGCCGCCATACATCGAGAAGATGATCATCGTCGCGGCGTAGAAGCCGATCAGGTAGACGATCGACGGGTTGGTGGCCACAGCTGTGGCGAAATAGGGGATCGACAGATACAGGATCGTGCCCAAGACGAAGAAGCACATGTATGTCGCCTTGCGCCCGATGTAGTCCGAGGTCGACGCCCAGAAGAAGCGCCCCACCATATTGAAGACCGAGATCATCAGCACATAGGTCGAGGCGAACGCTGCCGTGACCACCAAAGGCATCACCGTGCCGAAGATTTCCGACATCATGGTTTTGGCCACGCCGATCACGCCGATACCGGCGGTCACGTTGAAGCACAGCATGAGCCACATCTGCCAGAACTGCGGCGTCTTCAGTGATTGATCGATATGGACGTTGTTCTGAGACACCATGCCCGAGGCGACGGGCTTGGGCTGCCATCCGGCGGGCTTCCAGTCTTCGGCAGGCACGCGATACTGGAACGAGGCCAGGATCATGACGATGAAATAGACGATGCCCAGCGTCATGAAAGTCTGTGCCGCACCCGTATTGCCGGTGCCCACGACATAGACACCCGCCTGACCGCCGAAATCCGCTGCTTGCGCGGCACTGGCCACCACGACCTCGACCTTGCCCGCGGCGGTTTCGGCAAAGACACGACCGTTCTCGACCACGGTCGCGACAGCGTCTCGCGCGCCGAGGAAGTCGGGGGCCTTCTGGAACACGCCCAACAGCCAGCCTTGAACCGGAGCCGCGATCATCGCGCCGCCGCCGAAGCCCATGATCGCCATGCCCGTCGCCATGCCCCGCCGGTCGGGGAACCAGCGGATCAGCGTCGACACCGGCGAGACATAGCCCAGCCCCAGCCCGCAGCCGCCCAGCACGCCGTAACCCAGATAGATCAGCCAAAGCTGGTGCGCGGCGATGCCGAACGAGCCGATGATGAAACCGCCGCCCCAAAGGAACGCGGCCACCACGCCGACCATGCGCGGCCCGACGTCTTCCAGCCACTTGCCCGCGAAGGCCGCGGCGAGGCCCAGAAACACGATCGCGACCGAGAAGATCCAGACGACCGAGCTCAGCGACCAGTCTTCGGCGGCGGGCGCGACCACGCCCAACGCGCGGGTCAGAGCCGGGTTGAACACCGACCAGGCGTAGACGGAGCCGATGCACAGATGAATGGCGATGGATGCCGGCGGAACCCGCCAGCGGTTGAAACCGGGTTCGGCGACGATGTGGCTTTTGTGCAAAAAGCCCAGCGCCCCGCCAGAAGCGTTGCTCATTTAGTTTCCTCCCATGTTCTTGACAGAACGCCCCGGTCTCCTCCCCGAGCCGCTCCGGCGGCATGCAACGGCATGCGCGGACACAAGCAGGCAATTCAGTCCTTGCGTTGTCAAGAAAATTATTATTTGTTATCAGCTACTTATGAGGACACAATGTCCTGCCACGCTCTCTCGCTTTCGAATAAGTTGGACATTTTGTCCCGCCCCACGCAACGCGGGTCCGCGAAATCTGGTCATTGTGTCCGGATCAGTCGGCAACAGCGGCGGGCAGGACGATTTCAAACCGGCTGCCACCTCCGGGCATCGAGCGCACGGAAATCCGTCCGCCGGCGCGA
The DNA here is from genome assembly GCF_002213195.1 of Thioclava sp. F42-5. Taxonomy (NCBI): domain Bacteria; kingdom Pseudomonadati; phylum Pseudomonadota; class Alphaproteobacteria; order Rhodobacterales; family Paracoccaceae; genus Thioclava; species Thioclava sp. F42-5. The sequence continues at coordinate 324,481 of NZ_NBNZ01000004.1, read as the reverse complement.
CTCACGAGTTGCTGGCTGATCGACAGGCCCAGTCCCGTGCCCTGCGCCTGCTTGGTGGTGAAGAACGGGTCGAAGATGCGCGGTAGGACCGACGGGTCGATGCCGGTGCCGGTATCCTCTACGCTCAGAATGACCTCGCCGGCCTCCTCGGCCGTGGCCACGCGAAGTGTCCCGCCGCCGGGCATGGCTTGGACTGCGTTCAGAATCAGGTTGACGATGACCTGCTGCAATTCCGTCCGCGACATATGTACTTGCGACTTGCTCTCGGTCTCAACCACACTCGTGATGCCCGCCGCCTGAATCTGGTGCCGGGTCAAGACGAGGCAATCACGGGCTACTTGCGAGAGGTCCACCAGCCTGTCTGCGCCGGAATATTCCTCGGGGCGCGCGAAATGCAGCAGCTTCGAGACGATGACACCGATGCGATAGACTTGGTCGTCGATCAGGCGGAACTCTTCTTCGGCCCGGCGGCCGTCCTCGCCAAGGTTGCTGCGCGCAAGGTCCAAATTGCCTTGGATCACCGCGACCGGATTGTTGATTTCATGCGCGACAGAAGCCGTGATCTCGCCCACGGCGGCCAGTTTCTCGGAGATGATCAGGCGTTCGGTAGTTCGCTCCAGCCGCTGGTTGGCCTCGTGCAACTCGCGGGTGCGCTCCTCCACGCGGTGCTCCAGCGTCTCACCCCATTGTCGCAGCTCGCGGTCGCGTTGTTGGAGCCGGTCTAGCAGGCTGTCGAAATGTCGTGCGACCTGTGCGATCTCGCCATCCGTTTCGACCGGAGCGTTGCGTGCCCCCAGATCGCCGCTTTCCACCCGGTCGATGGTGCGGGTCATCCCTTCGAGCGGGCGAAAGATACGCCGGGCCCATCGCAGGAAAACAGGAACCGACGCCAGTGCGATGAACAGGAACGCAAGGCTCAGCGTGATGACCGAATTGCGCTTGGCTGCGCTGAACGGCGCTTCGAGAAAGCCGACATAAAGCATCCCTACCGGTGTCCCGAAACTGTCGAGAATGGGTTCATAGGCCGAGATATACCAGTCATTGACGACAAAGGCGCGATCCAGCCAGATGTATCCTTCGCCCAGAACCCGTGCGCGGACCGCGGCAGAGACACGCGTTCCCAGCGCCCGCACATTCTCAAAGAGGCGGACATTGGTGGAAATACGCACGTCATCCAGAAACAGCGTCGCCGTGCCTTGGCTGCCCTCGGGCAGGCTTTCGGCGCGGTAGACGAGTGCGTTGATCGTGTCGATGAAACCGAGGTTTCGGTTCAGCAGGACGCCCCCCGCCAAGGCCACCCGCGTCCCGTCCGGAAGCGTCAGCGGGGCGGCTGAATGAATGACCATGCCGCGCGTCTCGACGGTGCGCTCCGTGGGCACCGCGCCGCGGGTGGGAACCAAGGGAATTTCCGCTTGCGCAGCCAGATCGGGGGATATCGCTGCCAAGGTATCTGCATCGAACACGTCGATCTTGCTTTGCCACTTCCCATCGAGCGCATCTTTTACGACGGGCCACGTCGTATCCCGCGTGATATGCAGGAAATCGAGCCCGAGCCGCGCACGCTCCTGCTCCAGGAAGGCGTCGGTCGTGCCGTTCTCGAGCGCGGTTTGCAGCGCCACAGACCGCGCGACAGCATCGATATGCTCACCAGAGGTCTCAACCAGCCGCCCGAGATATTGATCCGCGATGGTCAGGTCGCCGGTGACCTTGTTGAGCAGGATCGCGTCCACCTTGCCCGACCAGCGCCAGATGGTGCCGCCCAGCAAGACCGGCAAGAGCACAAGCATCGGCAGCAGCGCGATCACCAGCAAGCGCACGCGGACGGATCGCAAGGCTTTGGGCGCGCGCAGCATTATCTACAGGCCCCAGGCCGCGCATTTTCGGTCAATCGTCTTGCGCGAGACACCCAAGCGCCGCGCGGCCTCGGCCCTGTTACCGCCAAGCGCCTCGAGAGCGCGAAGAATTTCGCGCTTTTCCATGTCCTCCAGTGGCGCAATTTCGCCCGGCGCAATGGCGTCCCCGAGCGTTTCCAGCGGGAACCGCCCAAAGATAAGCGCGCGCTCGACAAAATTGTGCAGCTCACGAATATTTCCAGGCCAGTCGTGGCGCAGCATGGCCGACCTGACTGCGGAGGTCATCTCGACCATCGGTAGGTTGAGCGCTGCCGCGATTTCGGTCTGGAACAGCTCGGCGAGGTCCAGAACATCGGTGCCGCGATCCTTGAGAGGGGGCATGGCCACCTCGATGACGTTGATGCGAAACAGCAGGTCCTCGCGGAAATGACCCTCATGGACAGCCTTTTGCAGCGACTTGCTGGACGCGATGACAAAACGCAGGTCCAGTTGCACGTCGCGGCCGGTGCCGATGGGTCGGATCACGCCGTCTTCGAGCACGCGCAGAAGCGCCGTCTGCGCGTTTGCGCTCAACTCGCTGACATCGTCGAGGAAAACGGTCCCTCCCGAGGCCTGAGCAAGCAATCCCTCGCGTCCGGCCTGTGCGCCGTTAAAGGCTCCGGCGCCGTGACCGAACAATTCGTATTCGATCATGTCCGCGGGAATGGCGCCGCACTGGATCGCGACGAACGGGGACGCGCCGCGCCCGGACCGGCCATGCAGATGGCGCGCGGCGACTTCTTTGCCCGACCCGGACGGGCCGGTGATGAGCACCGGCGTCGACAAGGGTGCCACGCGCTCCAACAGCGCTCGGACCTCAGCAATTACAGGCGAGGCCCCGATCAGTTCCTTGCGGCGATTGCCGCTGGCGGCCGTCTCCAGTTCTCGCCGCAAAAGTGCATTTTCGCGTCTCAACTTCGCCAGTTCCAGACACTTGCGCAGAGCGTTCAGGATCTGGTTCGAGCGGAAAGGTTTGATCAGGAAGTCCGAGGCACCCGCACGCATGGCCTCGATCGCCGTCTGCAAATCGGCATAGGCCGTTATCAGGATCGTATCGGTAAAGCCGCCCTTGGAGCGCTGCGCCTGAAGCCAGTCGAGACCTTTCTGCCCCGGCATGATATTGTCGAGAACCATTATGTCATATTGGCGCACCGCGAGCATCGCTTCGGCGGCGCGGGTGTCTTCTGCGCTGTCCACATGGCGTGCGAGGGGATTCAGCGTGTTGACGAGGAAATGTCGCATCCCCGGCTCGTCATCGACGATGAGAATACGCGCCGCCCTGAGCGGATCGCTCCCGTCTTCGGGCGCTTGCAGCATGCATTCCTCCCAATTGCTGCGGCCAGAAGACTATGCAATTTCCTGCAAGTTTTCCCGCACACTATATCTCATGCGCCAAACGGTCAGAAATTCAAGGCTGGCATTCCTTTTTTCGGAAGCGCATTTATCGGCAAGATTTACCTTTCGCGGCGAATGTCGGCACACTACGGATATTTCATGACACGTATTCTCCTTCTTGCTGCGGCTTTGTCCGGCCTGCTGGCCGGACCGGCTGCGGCCGAAAAGCAAATCTACAATGTCACGCTGGGCCGCCGCCCCTTGGGCTCGCTGCAATTCGAAGGACAAGGCAGCAATGCGACGCTGCGGCTATCGCTCGACAACACGCCGTTCGGCTTGGACGACGGAACCTTCGAGGCGGTGACGCAGGCCAAAGGTAATGAGGTCGATTACCTTGGGACGAGCCGGGGCAGCGAAACACGCGATATCGCGATCGTCCGTAAAGCGGACACCGTGACGGCCGTGACGATTACCCCACACTCTGAAATGACCGAGATGACGGACGCCGGAAAAGTCCCCCCCGGTGTGATCTCCCCGACCGAATTCTTCGCAAAGCTGGCAAACGGTGAAACCTGTCCTTCGCCGATGGCCATGTATGATGGCCGACGCGTGGTTCAGATGGCCACGACGGCGAAGAAGCAAAACGATGACACGGTGATCTGCGACATGTCCTACAAAGTTGCGATGGGGCCTGGGTATGTCTTTCCGTTTTACTTCAAGTCGTTCGATGTGCAGCTTGCTTATACCGCCCGCAAGCTCGCCACATTCGCCATGAGTGCCGGTGGGTTCACGGTGCGCCTGATCCGGCAGTAGCCACAAGCCGCAGAAAGGTCAGCCCATAGAAACCTAGAAGTCTTCGGCACATGGCAGCTGCGGGCGCTATGAACGGCGGCCCAAATAATCAGATCGCTATAGCCTCGGAAATCGCGAGGTCTTCTTCGAGTTCGAAACCAGACTATCGAGTGCTGTCCATCTTCGTGCGACCGAGCAGTCGAACCGCGCGCTGATTTCATGTCTTAAGGTGGATCCGCGCAACTTTGGTCCGGCAGAAAGAATGCGTGGCGAATGAAGCAGGCGCGCAGACCTGACAATCTTGCCTTCGACGTGCCGCGCAAGGGAAGCGAACTCCTCAGAAGATTCGGTGCCCGACCCGCATGACGTGTCGGATATCTGGTAGTTTGGGGAAAGGAGCCCCGGCGGAGTCCCAGGCCAATTTCGACCGAAATGCCAGCAGACCCAACGCAAGGTAAGGCAAAAGCTTCGCTAGATATCAGGTATTTAAGTGGTGCCCGGAGGCGGATTCGAACCACCGACACGCGGATTTTCAATTAGCCTTCAAGTCCAAGCACGCTGTTACAGAAAAGCTCATCCTGCAACTTAGCTAATTGAAAAGATTGCCTTTTGCCGATGGCAGACCGTCTCAATCCGTCTCGCGGCTGAGCATTCAAACGCACTGCTCCTGCTACCCCAGTGATACCCAAGGGAGCACTATGACGCCTGTTCGCCTCTACGCAGAGCCTTGGCGAAGGAACATTGGCGCGCCAGTTGGCATTCGTCGCAACGAGGATTGCGCGCGCGACAGACCTTGGCCGCGAAATCAAGAACGGCCCAGTTAGTTTCCACCGGCGATGACCGAACCAGCCAAGCCGCGGCCGACTGCAACCACGGGTCATGCCGTATGTCCGCAAGGCGGCGTGGTCTCAGGACGCGCTCGATCACACGCGCCATGTTGACATCAACTAGTGGACGCGGCTCGCCGTGCTGGAACAGCAGTATGGCATTGCCAACGTACTGGCCCACCGCTGGCACCTTCGCCAGTTCCTTCCCGGTCCTTGGGAAAGCGCCGCCATGTTCGTCGGCATACCGGGCAAGCGCTCCGAGAGAGGCCGCCCTTCGACGCCACAAGCCGAGGGGTTGGAGGTATTGGCCAAGCTCCGTCTCGGGACACGATGCTATGGCGTGCCAGTTGGGGAATCGTTCGAAGAAGTCAGCGTAGATCGCCGATACGGTTTCGCGCCGGGTGCGTTGCAGGAGAACCTCCACGCAAACGCGCTCGTAGACACTGGCCCCGGATCGACGCCACGGGAAAGCTTCATCGTGCTCACCCCACCACGACAGCAAGGCACCTCGCAGGCGCGTCAGCTTGCGTTTCTCCGATGGCGTCAGGGTTTGGGAGCTATCGTGTTCGGGCATTGCCGCGTGTTCGTTTTTCGTTCTTTTTTCTATTGCCTGTTGCGTTAAGGCTATCTTAGTCAGGAAGCATGACAATCGGGCAGGTTTAGTCGTTCACACCGCCGCTCGAACAAGATATGCTCAACCTGAAACCACAACAACTGACCTTCTGGGACATGCTCGAAACCACCACCACACCCCATGACCTCGCAACGGATGGCACGGCCCTCACAACGGGATCGAACCGTCGCCCGATGCACATGGTGGACCTGTTCGCAGGCTGTGGAGGCCTATCGATGGGGTTCGAGAACGCGCACTTCCTTCCGGTGTTCGTGAACGAACTGAACGCGGATGCGATGGCGACATACCTGAAGAATCGGCATCACGTCCTCGGGGGAATGCACTTCTCTGCCAACGAGGATCTTCGGTGCAACGACGCGAACGAGCTACGTGGCCCACGTCTGGACCAGTTGGTTGCCGACCTCAAGAACCTGCCCGAGCTTGGCCTGTCGTACGACAAGGGCGCGTCCGAACGCGCGGGAGCCGGGTCGAACCTTGACGTGCTGGCCGGTGGTCCCCCCTGCCAGGGCTACTCGGGTATCGGCATTCGTCGCTCGTATGACGTGGACAAGGCCGACCTGCCGTCGAACCACCTGTTCGTGCGCATGGCGCATGTCATCCGGCGCCTGCGTCCCCGCATCTTCCTTTTCGAGAACGTTCAAGGGCTATTGAACGCCAAGTGGACGCGCGGCGGTACGGACAAGATATTCCCTGACGTTCTCGCGGAATTCCGCTCGATACCGGGCTACACGGTTCGGTACTCGCTCGTGAAAGCCAAGGACTACGGGGTGCCGCAGAACCGGCCCCGCGTGCTGTTGGTAGGTGTCCGGCACGACGTTCTGGAAGCGTGCGATTTCCTTGACCCGTCCGCCCATCCCGAGGACGCGGTGAAATGTGGCTTCCTGCCACGACCCACGGGGGGCTTCCCCGACCTTATCGACTTGCTCGGCGACCTTATCGACGAAAACATCCCCGGCATTCTCGCGAGCGGTGATTTCCCGAAAGGTCCATTCGTCACGAAGGCCTATCCGAGGGCACCGCAGAACGATCTACAGCGCAAACTCAGGACAGCACCCCCGTGGTTCCACTCCAAGACCGTTCCCCTAACGGAACAGGAGTACAGCAAGCACAAGCCGAACATCGTCGCGAAGTTCCAGCACATGCTGGACAACGACGGCGAAATCCCGGCGCAATTCCAGACCAAGAAATTCTCGCAGCGCGTGTTGCGTGCCCGGTGGGGTAACACCCAGCCGAACATCACGGCGACTTCGCTTGCGGATGACTACGTGCATTTCGGCCAGCCGCGCGCGTTGACGGTGCGCGAGTGGGCGCGCCTTCAAATGTTCCCGGATTGGTACCAATTTGCCGGGAAGCGCACGACCGGCGGCCTGCGTCGCGCAGGGAACCCCCTCGAAGGCATGTTCGACCGCGAGGTTCCAAAGTACACGCAGATCGGCAACGCAGTCCCTGTTGGACTTGCCGAAGCGGTTGGCAAGCATTTCCGCAGGGTTATCGAGTCCGCCACCTAGGCGCTGAAAAGCCCGAGCTTTCCGGCAATGGCGTTCTGAATACTCGCGCGCACGTTGACCTTGAAGGCATTAGAAAAGTTGCTGTCGAATATCTCGGCAAGCGACAAGGCCACACCCGACTTGGTTGCCATGCCCCAATAATTCCCACCAGTCAGGTTGGCAACGCGCTTGACTGCCATCTGCGTGCTGCTGTTGGGCATGCGCCCCTCTTTCTGTGAGGGAACCGTGACGAACGAGTAACTAAACCTTCGCAGGTGTTTCACGCTATAGCCGTTCATCCCGATATGGATATTCGTCCCCGGCCCGAAGCTTGCACGGTACACCATGTCCCAGAGCATCGGTACTTGGGCATTGTCGTTCCAATTCGTTTTGCACTGGATGATCCCGAGTTCAATATCACCGATGCGCTTTGCAACCTCCTTGTCCAATTCAGACATGAAGGACTTGCCCGGATCGGGAAAGTCAAAGTCGTCTGGATAAACGATCACGCAAACATCCGACTCGGTATTCGTCTGGTGGTTGCCGTAGCGTATCGTGGTAGCGTCCAGTAGTGTTCTTGGCACCACGGCTTGCGACTGGCGCATGGCAACCGCGTTCGTCCCAGAGAAAACAAGGTTCAGGTACCACGTTACAAGGCTTTCCCAGCCCGCTCCCCCACCCGAAAGCGAACCTTGGTCACGACCGCCAGTATTCGTGGCGAAGAACACCTCGCGCAGGTGATTGCCAAGCTCGTGAACTTTCTTCGCATCCGAGAAATTGCCGGAGAGTTTCGACAATTCGATTTCCCACACCGGCCAGCAATCCTGCCATGTCTTGATGCCCTTGATTGCATCCATGGCCAGCGCGCGATGATTCTCAGCGGTCATTGTCTGCCTCTCCGTTTCTTTTCGTGATTACACGGGGTCCAGCTTTGGGCCAAGCCGCGTGGCGACCTAAAGCCACCACGGTCCAGCGCAGGCCGATCCAAAACCCTGCAAACCCTCTAAGGTTGTCCCTGACGCGGCTCATCCGCCCAGCTTATCATAGACTTATGAAACGCAAGCTCACCACCAAATTCATCGAAGCCCAGAAGCCGAACCCGTCCAAGCGCCTCGATTTTCGGGACGAGATGATGCCGGGTCTCGTCCTGCGCATCAGCAAATCCGGCACCAAGACGTTCAGCCTGCATAAGCGCATCAACGGAAGAATGCGGCGTCTACCTATTGGCCGCTACCCAATCGTGTCGCTGGCCGAGGCGCGCGAACGGGTGCGGCAGGTTCTCTACGAAATCGAGACAGGCCGGTTCGAAGATCGCACGGGCGTCGAGGTCGAAACCCAGCCCACGCTGGGCGACGTGATCCCCGACTACATCGAGAAGCACGCCAAGGTTCACAACCGCGACTGGCAGCGCAAGGAAGCCCTGCTGGCGAAGTTCACGCCCCTGCACGGCAAACGGATCGACGAGATCAGGCGCGCCGATGTGGTGAAAGCCTGCGACCTGATCCACACATCCGCGCCGGTCAGCGCGAACCGGGCGCTGGCCCACCTCAAGCACCTGATGGGCTGGTGCGTCGAGCGCGGCATGATCGATGCCTCCCCCATCGCCGGGATGAAACCGTTGTCGAAGGAACGGTCGCGCGAGCGCGTGCTGACCGACGATGAGCTGGGCGCGCTGTGGACGGCCTGTGACGCGGAAGGCTATCCTTTCGGGGATTGCATGAAGCAGTTGATCCTGAGCGGCCAGAGACGCGCCGAGGTCGCCGAGATGCGTTGGTCGGAACTCGACCTCGAAAAACGCCTGTGGACACTGCCTTCGCAGCGCGCCAAGAACGGCAGGCAGCACACCGTGCCGATCACCGACGCGATGCTGGACGTGCTGCGCAGGGTTCCGAGGTTCCTCGGATCGGACTACGTGTTCACGACCACCGGCAAATCGCCCGTGTCGGGCTTCGGTCGCCTGAAAGACCGGCTCGACAAGGCGCTGCCCGAGGGTACGGAACCGTGGATTATTCACGACCTGCGCCGCACGATGTCCACGAACCTGGCGATGCTGGGCGTCCCCCAGCCCGTCACCGAGGCGCTGCTGAACCACAAGACGGGTGTGGTCTCGGGCGTGGCGGCTATCTACAATGTCTATTCATACGCGGACGAGAAGCGCGAGGCATTGGAACAGTGGAACCGCCATCTGGCCAAGATGACACCGGGCCTTTCGGCCCGGCCTGCCGGAAAGGTATCGGCTCAATTCTCGGCTTGAAAGACGACCCACGCTTTCCAGACTTCTGGGAGAAAGTCAGTACATCGGGCAAGGCGAAACGACGCGCATTGCAAATGTCGCCGTCCGCCTTCGCGGTTTCGCCTCTCGACGTGTCGGCAACGCAGCGCATCACTTGGCTGAAACGGAACGTGCTGCATCCCGTCGAGAGGCTGGAAAGCGCACTGGCAGACGAGAACCAGCCACACTTCGTGCATTGGGAGGATCAGCTTCGTGAACGCCCAGACGGAATTGGTCCCGTTGACTGTGTTGACCTTCTGTCAGGCTTGGCCGCGCTCAAGGCGCAAGCCGAAGACGTAATCTCGAAGCTCGAATGTGATCTTGGGATGAAGGTCCAGACCACCGACGAAATCCGTTTCACCATCGTCTACGACGCCATTTGGGACCTGCACGATTTCTTTCCCGAATTCCCGTTGTCGCGGGGCAACTGGGACCCAGAACACAAGCAAGTCGGGATTCTGCCTGACTACGTTCGGCGCGTGTTCATGGAGACCACGGGTCAGCATGAGCAGCTTGATGGCCCCATTCAACTCGCCCTCGAAGACGTGAGAAGATCCCAACGCAAATCGACCTGACGCTTTCAGGACCTTCGCTCGAAACGAGTCACATTCTGCGCCATCTTCTGTCTTGTCGGAGCGCTCCTTCGCAAACCCTAACTTGCTGAAGGAAAAGACAGATGAAGATTGCAGACGGTCGCAAGACCTTGGCCACGCGCGCTGACCTCAAGCGCCTTGGCATCAACGCGAGCAACACGACCCTGCTGCGCTGGGAGGCCCGTGGGCTTTTCCCCAGGCGGATACGTATGGCCGGGACCAGCGTTGCGTGGTTCATGTCTGAGATCGAGGACTGGCTCGCTGAGCGCGCCGCCGAACGCGCCACGTGGCACTATTCGGATGCGAGCTGAACATCATGGGTAAGAACCTCCTAGTCTGCATCACATATGAGGGATTGCAGAAACTCGGCATCCATTATGATTATGAAGACTTGGTCAAAAAGGAACAGCGTGGGCATTTCCCGAAACAAGTAATGCCACGATTATGGATCGCCGAACAAGTCTTGGAATGGCGTCAGGCAAACTTTGATCGCCTGCCCCCCGAGCTGGACTAACGCGACATAATGAGATGGGGCGTCAAGCGCCCCTGCTCCCCGAAATATCGAAGCCCGAACTGACGCGCCTTTCGCGCGACCAGTGCTGCTGCACCTACTGAAAGGATACACCATGACAGCCGAAATCGATGATTTCCTGACGCCGACTCTTTGGGAAGACGGATGGCCGGATCGCATGACAGTCAAAGATCAGGACGAGTTCCTTTTCGCGATATGGGGACCACAGGTGGGGGACGACGAGAAGAATTATGCCTCGCTGTGCTTCCGCAAAACGGGTTCAACCAGAATGGTTCAGGAGTTTGTGCAGATTGACGACGACATGTGTGTGGTCGACCTATTGCGCCACTACAGTCGGCATGAATGGGATCAATACTTCGGCCCGAACACATACACGCGGCAAGATCGGAAAATCACCAGCGTTTCCCAAGAATGCTGGTTTGGCTGGTGCGACGTGGACAAGGCCGACCCGTTCGCCTTCAGGCCGAAGCCGTCAGTTGTCTGGGAAACGTCACCGGGTCGAACCCAGGCGCTGTGGTTTTGGGACAGGCCGCACACGCCCAAGCTGGCGGCAGCCTATTCGAAGGCCCTGACCTATCGTCATGGCGGCGACAAGGGCGGCAGCGCGCCCAACAAACTGCTTCGGTTGCCGGGATCAATCAACCACAAGCCGGGTTACGACAAGCCGTTCATTCCCCTGTTGAAGTTCGACTCAAGCCCGATCAAGGCACGCCCCAAGCTGCTGACGGGTCAACATGGCGTCGGCGCGGCTGCACCCGAGGCACTGGACATGAACCCCCATGCGCATGACCGACTCGCCGTCCTGAGGAAATACCGAGCCAAGCTGGACACCTCGACGCGCCACCTGATCCGGCACAACCGCGTGAAGGCACCGGATCGTTCCAGCAGGATCTTCGCGATGGTCGCTGGCCTGCACGAAGCCGAGGCGTCGCTGGACGAAATCGCCAGCGTGATCTGGTCCAGCCCGTACTTTCGCGACAAATACGGCGACGACCTCAACGCGCTGGAAACCGAGGTATCGCGCATCATCGCGCGAGTGGGGGTGACGCGATGACCTCCAAGAAGAAGGAATTGTTCGTCGATCTGAACACCATCGACCAGAAGGAGGTCGAATGGCTCTGGGAGCCGTTCATCCCGTTCAGCATGATAACGATCATGGAGGGCGACCCCGGCGTGGGCAAATCGTTCCTCGCCATGCAACTTGCCGCGCAGATCAGCATCGGTGGGGAACTCCCCGAGGGTCAGAAGCTGGACCGTGGCCGGGTGCTATACCTCAGCACCGAGGATGACGCAGCCTATACGATCAGGCCGCGCATCGATGCGATGGGAGGCGATCCCTCGCGCATCCGGGTGCAGGGCGATTTCCTGTCCCTCGACGAGAAGGGGCTAAACGCCCTCATGCGCGAGGTGAGGCGCAAGCCACCGGACCTGCTTATCCTCGACCCCTTGTTCGCCTACGTGCCGAGTGGGCAGGACATGTATAAGCCCAACGTGATCCGGCAGCTTCTGTCCTTCCTAAAGGACATTGCCGAAACCGGCGAGACAGCCGTTCTGATCATCAGGCACCTGACCAAGGCCAAGCATGACAAGGCCATCTATCGGGGTGGTGGGTCGATGGACGTGATCGGCGCGGCGCGGTCGGCGTTTTTGGTGTGCGAGCATCCGAACGACAGTTCGGCCAAGCTGGTGGTGCACATCAAGCACAACATCGCGAAGCGTGGTCAGACCCAGAGCTACGAAATTTACGCCGATGACGGGGGCATGGCGACGTTGAACTGGCTGGGGCCATCGGACATCACCATCGATGACCTGATTTCGTCCGAGGGTGGCAAGCCCCAGATGTCCGCACTCGACGAGGCGATCCAGTTCCTGCGCGTGTTCCTCAAGAACGGGCCAGAGGCAACGACCAAGGTCGAAAAGGAGGCAGCCGCGCGCGACATTTCCGAGAAGACGCTGGAACGCGCCCGGCGATCCTTGGGCGTGGTGTCGAAGAAGAAGGGAAAAAACTGGGTGCTGTCGCTGCCAGACGAGGAGTGACCACAGGTAGGATATGAAGTGCGCCAAGAACGCCAACAGCGCCATCGTGTTTGTTGGCGCACTTCGAACCCTCAACATCGCCACGAACATGCATGACGGCCTTGGCGTTCTTGACGGTCTTGAAATCGGCTGGGGGCCGAAAACCTCGGCAGTATGCATGACCCTTTGTCCGCCCACGGGGCGCGCGCCGATAAAAAAACACCTCCCCCCATCCCCCTGTGGTCGCCCTTTGACAGCGCCGCGTGGAACGCCTCGGACCGACCCGTTGACTATCTATCAGTCTGTCGGGCGTGAGCCGGAGCCAATTTGCCGAGTCTTTTCATCCAGTCCGCATTCGCACTGGGTTTCGACACCGCGCGCCGGGTTCCACTCGGGTGGCAAACTGCTTGGGCGGAGGTGCTGGCGGTCATCCCTGCACCCAGCCTTTACGATGGTAGTGGCGCAGCACGATGGCGCGGTTGAACAAGGGGAAACCGATCCACAGGCCGTTGGCCGTGATCAGCGACAAGATCGCCCAAAGAAACATCCCCTTGAACAGGTAGTAGAACGGGCCGAACAGCAGGCACCACAACGGATGCCCGTTGCCCAAGATGGTTTTCGTCTGGCCGTTGAAGGCCCATGTCGCGCGTATCGTCATAGCCGATTTCCTCGCTGGCTGGTTTCGATGCCAGCGCAATAAGATCGGGGGCTATCGTCCGTCAGGGTAATTCCCGTTCCGTCGAGGGAGACCACAGGGGTAGCCATACCGATGCACCCATGTCCGTGTAGATGCCGGGATGATCGCCGTGAGCGCAGCGCACAGCGCGCCAGCGGTGATTGCGACGGGATCACCATGCCCGAGGCACGCTCCGGCGCTGCTGGCTCAATACAACGCCGCCGCGCGCGCGTTTCGCTCTCGATGCTCGGGGTTAGTTGCAGATCACCGTGCAATCATTCAAAGACAAACTGTAGATGCTGCCTCCATGTCCACGACGACCTCATGCCAAAGACCAGGCGGCGGAGGCAACTGTGAATTAAATACCCATAGTGCCAGCGTAGATTGCCAGCTAATTTCAATCTGGATGCTTAGATCGCATTGATCTTTCAGAACGAAGCAGAACGGCAAACATGCAGAAATCGGTGAAACTAGCACTCAATAAATTCCCAGCAGTACCGCCATCTCTTGAGGACCCTGCAAAGCCCGGCAGCGCGGTGCCTGAAATAATGGTGGATCTAGCAGACCTCTACCATCACTACTATCTGCAGAGCTTCGATATTGCACCACCCGATCCTGACCCAGCGCATTTCGAGCATGTACGGCTATTGGAGCCCACTACGCCGTTTCGCTTTCAACACAATGGTCTCGGCGCAAACAGGACAAAAAAGCAGAACAACTCCAACGAACTGGGTGAAGCTTTCTGCCGCTGGTTTCTCGATAGGCATCTGGACATCAGTCATGTGGCCCGCATCGAAGATGTTCGAGATCATTGCGCGTTGACCGTGGCACACGGTGTTTCAGTTGAAAAGGATACGACCGAGGATGGGGACGCGCCCGACTATTTCTGTGTTGGTTCATCTGGCGAGGTATCTCTAGCAGAGGCAAAGGGCACTATCACCTCTGTGGGTTTCAATACTGTGCAATTCGCAAAATGGCGAAAACAATTTGATCGCGTTCGCGTACTTGACCCATCAGGCGCCCCCATGAGCGTAAAAGGGTATATTGTTGCCATGCGATGGGCGGTTCACACCCACAGTGACAAGATATTTACTAAACTATCAGCCGAGGACCCTCAGACACCGGGTGAACGCCAATTCTTTGACGAAAGTGGCGCTTTTTCTACCGCTGTTCGATCATTGCACTATGCGCCTAGTCTTGCAAAGCTGCGTCAACCGGTGCTTTCAGCGGCTCTCCGAACGGGCACTCTGGTGAGTGGTGAACTTGGTTTCTCAATCACCATTTGGGAGTGCTTGCTACCAACAATGAAAGGGCTTCGCTTCGTTGGTGGCTATTTCCCCTCGGATCACAGCGGAATTCTGCCTTTTGATTTCGAGAACGGTAAGGTCATTATGCAGCCAAAGCATCCCTTCCGGCTTGATCAGGCTTCTGGGACTTTTTTGGCATAGAAGAGAAAGTTTTCCGACGCCTAGTCGATACGTCAAGACAAGGGCCGGAGGTTCTTAGGGAGTTCAGCCGACCAGAGCGAATGACCACAGGATATAGCGGTGTCAGTTACCTACCGGACGGTCACATTCTCGGGCAGATCGAGTTGTTTAGTCCCGTCGCAACTGACGTTGTTTAAGAGGACCTTGTCCCCCCGGAACAAAATACTGAGCTGCAGTTTAGCTACGGCATAGTAGGGTAAAAATTGTCCCTGACTCGCCAGCGGCCTTCGTCTTATCGATCTTCATCAGCAAACTAGGAGATCAACATGACAGATATCGTGACGCTCAAGGCCATCTGCGACGAACTCAAGCTCGACCCACGCGAGGCCCGTGAACGCCTGCGCGCTGCCGCCAGCGATGCCAAGGCAAACCCCGAACTGGGGAAAGCGAGGAAACCGCGCACCCCGTGGCAATGGGTGAAGGGTTCCGCAGCTGAGAAGGAAGCGCGGCGCGCTTTGCAGCCGAAGAAGCCTGCGTAGGGCGACCCAACCTGTCAGCGAGCATAGACAGGGGCGCGATCTGCGCCCCTTTTCTTGGTCAACACTGGCCTTCAACCCACGCAGCAATTATCGTTTCAAGAGCAGTGGCGTAACCGGGCACGGCCCGCCAAAGAGGGTTGCCGATTGGGAAAATCAATACATGGTCGATAGTGCGGAAAATAAATATGAAGAACATCTCGAAACGGTAAAAATCGGACTATTGTCTCTCAAAGCAGCTGGGGCGGATGGATTTGAAGGGCTGCTTCGACTTGTATTGACCAATTTGACAGGCATTCCGTTTCGCCTTGCGGCAAGTGGCTTGCAGGGAGGAATGGATGGCGACGCCGCAATGCCGAGCGATCCCGTTTGCTTTGAGGCCAAGCGCTACTCAGGTGATATTCACCGAAATGAAGTAATAACCAAAATCGCGGACTTGTCCCGGAAGACCAGTGCCGCTGATCGCTTGTGGATTCTCGGCGCAACGACGGAGATTAGTACGCAGCTCGCAAGTGCTATTGAGGATGATGGCGACAAGCAAGCCATCTCCACGCTTGTTCTGGATTGGACTGCCGCCCCGCTGCCGCTTCTAGCCATTGCTGTGGTTGCCGCAGATAGTGCGGCCATCGATTTCATTGTCGATAATTACCATGAGAAAACCGAGCAGAAAAAACTAAGTAAAGAGGACCTAAATGCTGCGTTCTCTTCCATTTCGAGGCATCCGGAGTTCAAAAGTCTTCTCCAGCGTCTCAAATCAAATCTCAATGTCTCGAAGCTCTCGTTCAAGCGCGCAGTCGATCAGAATGCCGCATGGCGAGAACAAACCTTTGGCTCGACACGTCACGCTAGGGAGCGGCTCGGACAAGGGCTTGCCGTCCAGCAGGACAAAAACTTCCCGCCAATGCGCACTGAGCTACGCAAAGACATCACGGATGCACTGGCCACAGGCAAAGAAGTAATCCTATTGGGGGATGAGGGGCACGGGAAATCATGGCTTGCCGCACAGTTGTGTTCCGACGAAACAGGCTTGGCGCTTTTCATCGGTGCGGAGCAGCTTGACGGTGTGTCTGTCCACGACCTTGATGATTTCTTGGTCGATCTACTGATCAAACAAACTGACGAAGTCGCGGATGATGCGCTCAGGCTTAGATGGAGGCACCGGCTTAAAGCATGGAGAGCGTCGCCGTCAGTAGCTTCGTTGCTGATCGTCATCGATGGCTTGAACCAGCGGCGAAGCTTTCGTTGGGACAAACTGCTTAATGGCATCCAATCCCGATTGGCGGAAATTGGAGGCAAGATGGTCGTGACCGTCAGACCGCACTTCTGGGGGAAGGCAATCGCCCACGGATTGACATTCAAGCCGAAGACTATCGAGATTCCTGAATGGTCGCCCCCGGAACGCGATAAGCTTTTGACGCACTATGGGATCGCCCTCGACTGGCTTGACGAACAAACCCTGAAAACACTCAAGAACCCGAGGTTACTGGCGGTCGCGGTCGCCACCTTGCTGCACCGAGATGCCATCGCATGGAAAGGGTTGACCACAGATAGGCTGTTGATGGAACACCTGCGTGCATCACAGCGTGACAACTACGAAGATGAGACCTTTGCGCAACTAACAGGCCGCTTAAGTGACCACGCAACAAAGGTTCTTGAACGGGTGCAAGCGTCGTCAAACGAACCGCCTCAAAATTTTCAGGCGGACTCAGCAGCTGTGATCGAAACCCGGTTTTATCGGCCGCTTGCGGGGCCCGGCGACCTTTATGAACTTCGGGATGAGGGGTTGACCCTTGCGCTGGGTTTCACGCTCATCGACCAGTTGTGGCAAGCTCACCGGGCCAGCCATGATTTGGCCGACCGGATAACTCAGCTTATTGAACCGATCAATGCGATGGACCGAACGGTTGACGTCCTCTTTGCGTCTTTACTGATATGCGCTTTGGACGATATCCGTTTCGATCCCGCGGTTTTTTCGGTTCTACTGGATGCTTTCGCAAACCTCCAGAACGTGAACGATCAACGCTTCGAAGAATTTGTCGAGATTGTCAAAAATCAACCGGATGCGTTATTCGATACCCTCAAGCTGCTGTGTCTCGAAAGTGGTCGGCGGATAAATCACGACTGGCTTGTTCACGCTGCATTCCTGGTCGCTTCGACCGAAGAGGGCTGGCGTGCTGCAGAAGCCGCAATCCATAACTGGCTTCGCTGCTACAACAAAGACCCCATTGAGCAAGCAAAGCGATATCACAAGCAGGGTGATGCAGACTACGCAGAACGAGTTGAGAAAAAGAAGGCAGAGATCGATGGAGAATTGGAAAACCTCTCCGCGTTCGAAGAGCGTCTTTTGGATCAGATGACGGAAGTATCGAGTGAGCCTGACGACTTGATTTCGTTGGCTCTGCGGCTACTGGCAGGTCATTCCCTTGTTCCATTCGCAGACAGCTTTGTGGCGATGGGCATGGCGTTCGCACTGGATCGAAAAATCTATAAAGCACGAAAAGAGTTTCCGCAGCTTACCACGTTCAATCGGATCGATCGCGCCGCGACAAGAGACGCCTTTCGCAACGCGATTGAACCACTGCGCGCAGAAAAAACTTCGAAAGGTGGACAATGGACGGTGGTTCGGATGCTCCATGCCAGCGGTGACGAGAGAGACGCTCAGGAAGCTTCTGTAATAGCCGAAGAATTGCGAAAAGGCTGGCATCACTTTGAGCCGCCATCACCAACCGAATGGCGCCAAGTCAAAGTGGCAAATCCCGAAGCTATGCGACCATCAGACATGGATCAAGGCTTGCAGCATTTCGTTGCGCTCGACGTTAACAAGATGCGGCAGACTATGGGGGTCAGCGGCGAAGATCACAGTTTCGGAGACTTTCTTCCTGTTGCCGCTCGGTTTGAACCCGAAGCCGCTGTTGAGAAAACTCGAAGCATACTGACAGGCCTGCTCACAAGAACTGGCCTTCCTTTGCGACAGGTGATTTTGAACTCCGAGGATCACCTCCCCTTGGTCGATGCTGACTTGGCCGCACGCTTGATCAAGCGGATGGAAGAGACTGATGCGTTCGAGACATTGCCGGAACAAGATCAATCGATCTGCCGCATGTTCGCCTTCTACTACGCTGCCGGACAGATTTCGGCAGGCGAACAGCTCAGGTGCATGACAGGGAAAGCGCTCGGGCCAGACTACCTTCTTTCGGTCATCCCAAGCCTAAAACCTCAGACATCAGAAGAGATAGTAACCGCAATTCGGGACGCTCTTCAAAGAGGCGACGAAGATGCGGCCTATGGTGCCCTTGCGGCGGCGCTTTACGGTCAAACACCGATTACCGGCGAACTCGAAGAACAAATCTTGGCCTGTTGTCATGGGACGTCTTCAAAGCTGCGCGCTGTTGCCTACGAATTGGCGACTTACAGTGATCTGGACAGTGTTCGGCAAGCGCACATGCGCAGCAACTGGAACGCGGCCGCAGTGGATGAAAAGACCTATGAGGGCTGGTTCGGTTCAATGTTGTTGGTTGAGGCATGCGCACACGACGAGATGCCTGTCGATGACCTCCTGAAGCGTATTAGCTCGAAGACTTGGTTTGCGGCGAGTGAAAGGCTTGGACAAGCGTTTACAGAGCCATTGGTGGAATGTTTTGTTCTGCGGCTTCGCAGTGGGCTCGCGGCTACGCGCGAAATTCAGCCGCCCCCGGCAGATTTTAAGCTTTCTAAATCTGAACCGGCTCCGTTCCCCTTTCTGTCTATCGAAGAAACGGACCGAGACGGCGAACGCTTTCCCAAGCAACGGAGCCTCAAAGAGGTTCTGGGAAGCGACGATGACTTCGATGAGAAGCAAAACAGACTCAACGCTGTGGCCAAGGCGTTTTTCGAGGAACTCAAGGAGTCAGATGCAAAACTGTTGGTTCAAAACACCAGCATCGAAGAGCTTAGCAGTCTTGTCAGTGAAGTTCCGGCATTGCTGGGCGAACTTGTCGAGATTTTGGATCAAGCGGACGGTGCTCAGTTTGTTTGGCTAAAAAACTTGGCTTTTGCGGTGGCAAACTTGATTTCAGGCGAGTCTCCAGAACGCGCTGTCGCTCTGCTGACGCGGGCTTCGTCGTCACAGGGTTTCGTAATGCTGGCCTTGGGCGATGACCTGACGCTTGAGCACCAAGCGATTTGGGGGGCCGAGGCGTCGGACCCGATGAAATCAATTTGGCGCCAAAGGCTGTTGGGTTCAGAAAATGACGCGGAACTCGCTCGCGAAGTCCTTGCAGCCGAACGCTTCGGTGCTGCCGACTTTATCAAATCGATGGTCCTAGATCTGGCGGCAAGTGAAGATAGCTTAGATCAAGCATACGCAATTTCGATTGCGGGCTACTCAATGCGATCTGCTGAGTTCGCTGACATCTTGGGTAAGCACATCGATCACAGAGGCGTATCAGGGCAAGCCGCCAAGCACGCGTTTTCGGAACACGAGGGTGCCATATGGGCGCGGCATTGGGTTGAAAGCATGTGGAACGCCCCGACGCCAGAGGAGTTCTGGCGATGCTTGATAATTGCAAAGACTTCTATGGATGCGCGTGTGAGTCCCGAAGCACCAACAACCAGTCTCTGGGGACTTTACGCCCCAGTGTTTCGAAGAGCGCGAAAGTCGGCAATCAAGGACCGTAACAAGGATCGAGAAAAGAGGCTTGTCGGACAGGAAGCTCCTGAGCCGGTTTTCGTCGCCACGGCACAGTAGGGGCATAATTGCTCCAACGCCTCAAAACGGTCCTATCGAGGTAGTTCACACGTTTCACTGGCGTGCGGGCTACCAGCCAGTAAAATGCTACCCAAATGATACCCACAGCAAAACGCGCTTCTACTATGGCTAGGCAGATGAGGATTAACGTCTTGCTTTTATTGGGTTTTAATGGTGCCCGGGGGCGGAATCGAACCACCGACACGAGGATTTTCAATCAACAAGTCGACCTTGAATTTGACCTTTCACCCATTGGCGGCATGAAAAATTTTCCATTTATAAACATGCACATGATGCGATTACAGCTGTTGCAGGCGACTGCAGGTCATGTCAAGAAGACGCATGGAATGGCGGCCAAGATGTAGCCCCCATGTAGCCCAGTAGATGATCGAGATGAGTGCAAAGAAGGTCGCGCTGACGGACGTCGCGCTCAGGAAGATGAAGGCGACCGGGAAGCGGTATGAAGTCACGGACATCAGCGCCACTGGCCTACGGGCACGGGTGGCGTCGACGGGAGAGATTACATTCATCCTCAAGGCCCGTGATGCAGCGAGCAAGTTGAGGACCGTAACGCTCGGGCAGTTTCCGCAGATGACGCTAAAGGAAGCACGAGAAGCAGCGACACGAGCGCGACTAGATCTAAAGTCGGGCAAGGACATCAATGCCGAAAAGCGAGCTCGCCGCGTCGCGAACGATTTCGTGGACAACGTTCCCACCTTGCGAGAGCTGCTGCTGGAATATGAGGCTCGATTTGCGCCTTCCAAGAAAACTTGGCAACCACGTGGCCCAAGATCATCCACAAGTGGAGCCCGCAAAGTCATCGAGCGCGTTTATGAAGCTCAACTCTCACGTTCAGTCACTGAGATCGCCGAGGAAGACTTCGCCCGATCCGCACTGACCTACAAGCGCGTGACCCCCATCGAAGGAGGCAAGAAGACCGCGAATGGTCAGGCGTCCAGAGCACGGGCTTATCTCTCGCCCGTGCTGGACTGGGCTGCAGGGCGCAAGAGCTTCGGCAAAATCGGCGCATCTCGCTCGCCACGGCTCGCTGTCGTAAGCCTCGAAAATACGCACGATCCTGCGGCTGATGACACGACGATCACGGGCAAGCGCACTCGCGTTCTCACCCAGGACGAGCTTGGTCGAGTGCTGCCGCTTCTGACTTTTCCGGCACCGAAGCTTGGAAAGTTGCGACTGGACGCAAGTAGAGACCACCGCCCGATCGCCATGCGCTTTATCCTGCTTACTGCCGCGCGTGTCTCAGAGGTTAGCGACATGAGATGGGCACACCTAGACCGCAAGAACAGTGTCTGGCACAAGCCATCTGTCAAGTCGACGCGTGGGGGCCCTAGGAGCCAGGATCTCCCCCTCTCCGATGCAGCCATGACCCTACTGCGATCATTACCGGGATGGGACAGCGCCAAGGACAGTGACTTGGTGTTCCCAAATGGAACAGGACGAGGCAAGCTCGACAACTGGGATCGCTTCCAAAAGGCACTCGACGAGACATCGAAGACGACTGGCTGGACCCGTCACGACCTTCGCAGAACCGCGTCCACGCTCATGCACTCCCTCAAAGTGCCCGCCTCAACCATCGCGCAGATCCTCGCTCACAGCGACCCGTTGAAGCACGACGGGGTCGGTGGCGCAGCCTCGCATTACCTTCAACTCACGAAGGTGCTCAACAACACCCGCGATCCGCAAGAGGAGGCATTAGCAACTCTCGCGACCGCCTTGGAAACGGTGGAGATGGGCGCAACTGCATAAACCTTATGCTTCGCACGAAGCCATGAGGAATAGGCGAACTGACCTGCCACTGAACTTTCATCCAGCCGCGACCGGAGCCCGGTTGGTGTTTACGCCGATCGGCGCAGGTTGAGCAATCGCGCGACGCGCGGAGCTATCATCTCGCGCAGCGGGGCGGGCGATTGCGGAGGTCAGGGCCCGCGCGTAGTCAGCCGGTGTCTGGTAGTCCAAGGCCGAGAGCGGGCGTTCGGTATTGTAGTCGGCAGCCCAGGCGGCGATCACGATCCGCGCGTGGGCCAGGTTTCGGAACATGGTCTCGTTGAGCAGCTCGTCCCGCATCCGCCCGTTGAAGCTCTCCACGAAGCCGTTCTGCATCGGCTTGCCCGGGGCGATGTAGTGCCACTCGATTCGGTGGGCGGTAGCGAAGGTTAAGATTGCGTTACTGGTCAGTTCGGTGCCGTTGTCAGAGACGATCAAGTGACGCGCGGCGGTCTGAGTAGTAACAACATTCTCGATCTCCGATGAGGCACGGGCGTCCTGAAGGGCAAGAGTATCGATCATCACCCATCCCGCGCCTGCCGTTGCGCCCGCTTGAAGAAGTGACGTGTCGCCTGCTCACGCGCGTCCTTGTCGGTCATGACGATGTTTCGCATCTCGTTATCCTGCTGGAACATCTTCACCATCTGCTGGAAGAACGCTTGAGAAAACGCGTTGTAGACCACGTCGGCCGGATTGTTGCGCATCATCTCGGTCATGTCCTCGTCCATGACGTCGCGAGTCACGCGTTCGAACCGTAGGAAGTCTTCGCGCGAGAACTTCGTCCCGTGTCGATCGTTGAACGCGTCGATGATCTCCGAGAGAGAACGCTCCTCTTCTTCCGTGTATGGATTGGCACCGAACTCGGAGATCGGCTGCAAGGTCGTGGTATCGCCCGCAGTCAGGGACCCACTCCCCTCCTCACCCTTCTGAAGCTTGAAGGCCGCCAGGTCGAGCATGTCGTCCGATACTGTGAGATCGGCCGGCACGTCGCGCGACGGAAGCAACCATGAGAGCCAGGAGCTGTAGGCGTAGAGCTTTTCAAGCCACGCGTCGTTCAGGCGCACGACCTGAGCGACGAAGGCGTAAAAGCGCTGGAAGCTCTTCAGGAGCTGCCGGAACTCCTCTTTCTGCGCCTCATCTTCGTCGAGCAGGAAGCGTTCGACAGTGAGCCGCACGGTCCCTTCTAGAACCAAACGATCCTGTTCGGTCAGGTTGCCCTTGAAGAACTGAGCGGCAAAGCGCTCGACCTCGTCCTTGTTGATATAGGTCGAATTCGAGATCCGCTGTTCGAGATCGTAGACCTGATTGAGATCCGTTCGTTCTTCGAGGGCCGTCGCCTCGAAGAAGGGAGCGAAGGCTTCCTTGATGTCCTCCATAGTATTTTGGAAATCGAGCACGAAGGTGCGGTCCTTGCCGGGATAGGTCCGGTTCAAACGCGCGAGGGTCTGCACCGCCTGAAGTCCCGCCAACTTTTTGTCGACATACATCGCGACCAGTTTCGGCTGGTCGAAGCCAGTCTGATATTTCTCGGCGACCACGAGGACCTGATAGGCATCCGTGTCGAACTTCTTCGGCAACTCGGTTTCGGCGAAGCCGTTCGCAGTCGCTTCGGTCCACTCATTCCCATCGACCGTCAGATCGCCGGAGAACGCGACGAGCGCCTTGAGATCGGAATAGCCCTTGCTTGCGATATATTCGTTCAGACGCTGCCAATAGCGCAGCGCGTGCTCGCGGCTCTGCGTGACGATCATCGCCTTCGCCTTGCCCTCAAGCTCCCGCGCGACATGGCGACGGAAATGCTCGACGATGACCTCGACCTTCTGGTCAATCGCGGTCGGGTGTAACGAGGCATAGCGGGCGACGCGCGCTTGCGCCTTGCGGCCCTTGAAAGCCGGGTCATCCTCGATCGTCTTCTCGAGTTGATAGTAGGCCTTGTAGGTCATGTAGTTCTGGAGCACGTCCAGAATGAACCCCTCCTCGATTGCCTGCCGCATCGAGTAGAGATGGAAGGGGTGCGGTTTGCCGTCAGATCCGATGCGCCCGAAGCGCTCCAGCGTGACGTTGCGCGGGGTCGCGGTGAAGGCAAGGAACGAAATGTTCTTCTGCGGGCCGCGCGCTTTCTGGAATGCCAGAACGAGGTCCTCAATATCCTCGGGGCTGGTGTCATCGCGGGTCAGCGCATCGGTCATCGCCTGAGCCGCTTTCCCGGATTGCGAGGAATGCGCCTCATCGATGATCACCGCGAAGTTCTTTCCGGCCTGTCCTGATATCGTCGCCAGATGCTCAGTGCCGAACTTCTGGATGGTCGTGATGATGATCCGCGCGCCCTTGATGATCGCGTCTTTCAGATCACGGGACCGCGAACCCACCTATGGTGTTCTGAAGCTGCCGGTCCAGCACCAGGCGATCCGTCACGATGATCGCTGTGTCGAAGAGAGGCTGTTCGTTCACGTCATGCAGATTGATGATCTGATGCGCCGTCCAGGCGATTGTGTTCGACTTTCCGGACCCCGCACTGTGCTGGATCAGGTAGTTCTGCCCTGCGCCTTGGGCCTTTGCGTCTGCAAGCACCTTGCGCACCGCATCGAGCTGCTGGAACCGCGGGAAGATCAGCACCTCTTTGCCCTCGCCACGCTCGAGATGGATGAAACGCCCGATCAGATCGAGAAGCACCTCACGCGAGAAGACGGCCTTTCCCTCGGGCAGATCCTTGTAGAGGTAGGCGACGCGGTTCTCACCCGGCACGTCGGGGTTACCGGCACCGCCATTGCGCCCGCGGTTGAAGGGCAGGAACCGCGTCTTGCCGTTCATCAGCCGTGTGGTCATCGACACATTGTCCTGATCCACCGCGAAATGAACGATGGCACCGCGCTTGAAGGTCAGTAGCGGTTCGCCCGCGGGGGAACGATCCTTGCGGTATTGCTTCTCGGCATGTTTGACGTTCTGGCCGGTCAGCAGGTTCTTCACCTCAAGCGTCGTGACCGGAATGCCATTAACGAAGGTCACCAGATCAAGGGCGTTCTTGTTCTTCGCCGAATAGGTCACCTGGCGCATCACCGAGAGGATATTCGCCTCGTAGAGCCGCGTCAGATCCGGGTTCAGGTTCGAGGCGGGTTTGAAGAAGCACAGCGCGAAGCGGATGTTCGGCACCAGCTTGATGCCCTCGCGCAGCACAACGTGGGTCGGGTGCTCCTTCAGAGCCTTGTCGAGACGCTTGAGAACCTCCGCCTCGGCCTGCGCGCTGTAGTGATTTTCCAGCACCTCCCAGGCCTCAGGCTGCGTCGTCTTTAGGAAGCGAAACAGCAACTCGGTGTCGAGGGCATGAGCGACGTCGTAATGGGACGCGGAGTTTCGTTCGACATACCCCTGTTCGGAGGTCAGGCAGGAGACGATATGCGCCTCGAAGACCTTCTCTTGGTGGATGTCGGCAGTGGTGTGGGTGTTGGTCACAACTCGTCCCCACTACTGCCAAAGCCCGGCTGGAAGAGGCGCTTATAGAGGTTCTCGGCATAAGTGTCGGTCATTCCAGCGACATAGTCACAAACCCGACGCTCATCCGTGGCGTCCGGGACACCGTCATCCCAAGATCCTTGGGGAATAAGGTCTTTTGGTGCGGACAGCAACGTCTCGAACAACGTCTCGACGATCATTTGACCTCGACGTTCTAGCTGCTGGACTTTTGCTTTTCGTATGATCAATTGGTAGGCGAGACCCTTGAGCCTCTTGAGAAGTTCACCGTGAGCCGAGGGCAAATCGACGTTGAACCTTAATAGAGGATGCTCGAACCCGCCCTTCACCGTCACTTCGACACTAGTGATGAACAAGTTTACCAGGTTCGAGATCATTTGCTTTCGAGTGAAGCTGTCACCTAAGAGTCCAGAGCAGATGAAATCACTGTTGAACGTGATATCCTTATGTTGGATGCACCCTCCTACTTCGTCGAATACACGGCTGATTTCGGCACGAACTTCCTCTTTGGAAGCCAGGCCCCGGGCTACTATGTCTTCGATATCGTGAATCCCGTAAGCGATATCGTCGGCGAGTTCGAGAATGCTACAATCGAGGCTATGATGCTTGGGCTTACCATGTTCGGGCTGTTGAAAGACCGCTCTGTCGCTTTCACCGAAACCGCGTAATGCCCACTCGACGAAAGGCTTCTCCTCTGTGTGATAGCACTTAGGAGGTTTCGACGCGTATTGAGCTACATCGAACGCATCCATCGCACACGGATATTTGAGCACACTTAAGAGAAGTCGACGCGTTGGATATATCCCCTTGCCTCGTGCCTTGTATTTTTCGAGACGCGTAAGAATTCGAAGAGTTTGCCCATTCCCTTCGAACCCTCCGTGCTCTCGCATAGCGCGATGCAAAGCCTGTTCGCCCTTGTGACCGAAAGGTGGGTGACCAAGATCATGAGCCAAGCACGCTGCTTCAATCAAATCTCGGTTTGGCAACCAATCCTGCACACCAAGCGGCAGAAGTGCCTGCTTCCCTTGTAGGACTTCTAGAATTCCATATCCGATTTGCGCAACTTCGATTGAGTGGGTCAGTCGTGTTCGATGAAAGTCCCCCTCGCCAACACCCATGACTTGCGTCTTGCCTTGAAGCCTCCTGAACGCCGCTGAGTGCATGATCCGCGCTCGATCCCTTTGATAGGGAGATCGAATGTCGCCCGGACGTCGATCCTGGTTCTCGTGAAGACGCTCTTCAAAAAAGGAATGATCTGCAATCAATTCTACTCTCCCAACGTTGGACTATGATAGTCGCATCAACTTCAGTTATTCGCTGAAGTCTCTTCAAACTCCCTCGCCCTGGGGTTGCACGTGTTCGTGGAGGTCGCCGGCCTCGTCGGTCATGCGCCCATCTCCTCTTGGATGGCATCGAGCTGGCGGTCGAGGATGCCGGATTTGGCGTAGGTCGTCACGTCGATCTGACCCGTGACAGCGGCGGTGATCAGGGCGGAGCGGTATTCTTTGAGGCGGTTGATGGACTGAAGCGTCGTATCTTTGATCTTCATGTTCCGGTCTCTATAGGCACGCATCTGGTTAACCAGAGTTGCCTCTTGGTCGCGAGGAGGAATAGGGATTGTGAACTCCCGTGCGTGTTCGAGATTGAACTGTTTTTGTGCTGCACCATATTGGACAATCTCGACCTGATAGCGAACAAAGCGACTGTTGAATGCGTATGCCAACCAGTCGCCGGAACACACTTTGACGGTCACACACATCACTGATGCACAGTTCGCTTCAGGAACGTTATCTGGGATCACCGCAGCAACGCCAGGTGCACCGACTCGAACTACTACCACGTCACTCGGTCGGAGACGCGACGCCTTGAGACGGCGCGAACTGTCAGCAGACATCCTGCGGCAGTTCGCTGTGTCAATGTAGTAGTCCCGGATATTTCCGCCGTAGATGAAAGGTATATCGCCATCGTCGTCTATGTATTCTGAGGGGTTTACGACCACGCCCACTTTCAAACGAGAGGACAGATTCTTGAGTTTCACCAACCTCCAGCCGTCTTCTCTGATCGCTTGATCGCGTGAGGGTTGGAAAGCGAATCCGTTGGTGACCATGCTTTCAATAAACGCCGCTTCTTTCTCCCCCAGCAACGCCACCAACCTCTGCTTTTTCTCGATCAGCAGGTCTATTCTTGCGGTCTCACGGTCCAGAAAGTCGGCGATCTGGCGTTGGGTCGCGAGGTCGGGGTTGGGAATGCGGGTTTCAGCAAGTGGACCAAGGTTCAGTGCGCGAAAGGTTGCACCGCCGATCCCTGCTTCCCACTGCGAATAGCAATGATAACTGCGTAGGCACCAGAACGCGAAACGGGCGTGCAGGGTTGGTCCGGGTGCAACACGTGCTGTCCCCTGCGTCAGGTTCGCGCCGTCGAGGTCGGAGGGAACCTCCATGACCTTTCCGAAGGAGGGACCTATAGAGATTATGAGATCGCCGCTTCTTACCGCACTTCTGCGATACTGCAGCGCGATTTCCGGACTAGTGTGCTTGATTGATCCGAAGTCCTTCACACCAGATTCATCCGTCATGTCAGCAGGTCGAATGTAGGGAACCCCGCCGTCGAACTCGGGTCCCGCTTGCACGATCCCGTATGTGATCGGTCTCGCCGGATCGACCAAGCGTTTGAGTTTGTCGAATCTCACTCAACCACCTCCTGCAGTAGACCTGCGATCTCTGCTTCCAGCGCCTTCAACTCGGCGTCGATCTCCTCAAGCGGGCGGGGCGGGACATATTTGTAGAAGTAGCGGTTGAAGTTGATCTCATATCCGACGCGCCCGACGCCGCCATCCTGGGCGTCGGTGTAGGTCTCATCCACCCAGGCATCGGAGACGAAGGGCAGAACCTCGCGCTGCACATACGCGCGCCAGTCCTCGTTCAGCGGCACCAGCTCGTGATCGCGCAGATCGGTGTCGGGTTCGGGATTGCCGTTTTTGTCGGTGCAGACCTCGGCATCTTCGTCGCGTTCGGACAGCGCAGACAGAACCGCCTTCTTCACCGGCGCCCCCAGCTTCACGCCAGCGGCCCGCAGAGCGTCGCTGAGCGCCTTCTCGAACTTATCGCGAGCGTCCCAGCGCTCACCGCTCGGAAGCCCCTCCAAGGCCTCTAGAACGCGCTCCTGTTCATCCTCGTCCAGCTTGGCGAAGGGCTTGGCCTCGCGCAGCGCCACCAGCCCCTCGGGTGTGACCGAGAAGGCGAGCTTGAGCGGCCGTTCGACCCGGATCTCGCGATAGCCGAAATCGGTATTGTCGAAGATCTTCGACACGTCAGCCCAGTCCGAATTGCCGTTGAGCATGTCGTGGTAGATCCGAGCGATCTCTTCGGTGGCTTCCTGTGGGATCTCGCGCCGCTTCGAGCCGAGCGACTTGCGCATCGATTTCCAGAACCGCTCGCCACTGGCGTCGATTAGCTGCACCTTGCCGCGCCGGTCCTTGTGCTTGCGGTTGGTGAGTAGCCAGACATAGGTCTGGATCCCGGTGTTGTAGAAGAGGTCGGTCGGCAGCGCGATGATCGCCTCGACCCAGTCGTTTTCCAGCATCCATCGCCGGATCTCGCTCTCGCCTGAGCCAGCCCCGCCGGTGAAAAGGGGCGAGCCGTTCATGACGATGCCGATACGCGAGCCTTGCTCATCGTTGCGCATCTTGGAAATCATGTGCTGCAGGAACAGGAGCTGCCCGTCCGAGATCCGGGGCAGGCCTGCACCGAAGCGGCCCTCCATGCCGAGATCGGCGGCCTCCTCCTTGATCGGGTCGGCGTATTTCTTCCAGTCGACCCCATAGGGCGGATTGGAGAGCATGTAGTGGAAGCGTTTGCCCTGGTGAGCATCCTGAGTCAGCGTGTTTCCGAAGGCGATGTTCTCGGGATTGTGCCCGGTTACCAGCATGTCGGATTTGCAGATCGCGAAGGATTCCGGGTTCAGCTCCTGACCGAAGAGCTCGACCCGGATGCGATCGTTGAGATCCTTCATCTCCATCTCAGCGATCGAGAGCATCCCGCCGGTTCCTGCCGCTGGATCATAGACCTGCCGGATGACGCCGCTTCCGGTCAGCGCTTCCTTGTCGTTGACCAGGAGAAGCGAAACGATGAGGCGGATCACCTCGCGTGGGGTGTAGTGTTCACCGGCGGTTTCGTTCGAGATCTCCGAGAAGCGGCGGATCAGGTCTTCGAAGAGATAGCCCATCTCGATGTTCGAGATTGCGTCCGGATGCAGATCGATCTGGGTGAAGCGGTCGAAGACCTGGTAGAGCAGCCCCGCATCATTGAGGCGCTTGAGCTGATCGGTGAACAGGAACTTGTCGAGGAAGATATCCCGGACATTGCCCGAAAAGTTGGTGATGTAGTCGATCAGGTTTCGGTGGATGTCTCTCGCATCCTGCCCCTTGAGCGAGGCGAAGGTGAAACGGGACATGTTGTAGAGCCGGATGTTCTGGCCGACGATACCGGAGAGGAGCGTGTCGCGTGCGTCATCGTCCATGTCCGCGGGCAGGCTCTCGGCCATGGCGAGCACATCAGGCTTGCTCGCCTCTAGAATGCAGTCCAGTCGGCGCAGGACCACGAATGGCAGGACGACCTTGCCATATTCGGACTGCTTGAAGTCGCCGCGAAGAAGTTCTGCAATTGACCAGACGAAACTGCTTAAGCTCTTGATGTCGTTGTTGCTCATGGATCCCTCGAAATTCGCGGACAGGATGTAACGAGGCCCTACGCGGTGCAACTGGTATTCTGACGAACAATCGAGGACCTAATGCTTGGCACTCACATCAGTGGCCGGAAGCCTTTCTGAGCCCCGCTGGTGGGCAGCCGGTCTGCGAATGGCCGATCGAGCATGCGGATCCCATGCGACGATCGCACCTTCACTGCGTATGGCACAGTAAAGGCACCGAGGACCCCATGACCTTCCCCACAACCGCTCAGCTTCCTTTCTTCAAGACGCAAGCACTACCACTGGAATTGCCCCATCGCCTTGAGCGCCTCGAAAACAAGCAACGGCGTCTTGCGGGTAGGTTCTCCCTGGTTCCGGTGATCGATCTCAACTCCTATCGCTTTCACGCGGTCTACGACTGGATCTCCTTCAAAATGCACCTCGGACGGCCAACGCAAGTGCAACATGTTCAGAGAGAGCTACGGAAGTTCCTGGACCGAGACAGCCATATTCACGCTGAAGACATGACAGCGGGCAGCGTGTTCACGACCTGCACCATCAAGATCCAAGAACCTGCGAATCTGACCGCGATCCATACAATCCACCGGGCACTCGCCGCCGCCTTCGGGGAGGCCCTCAGGTCGCGCGTGACGGGCCTTGAGGTCAGCCTTGATGTCTATCCCAGGGAGCCGAGCGATAACGCCCGTAGCGCCCTCCTGGGCGCGCTGCAGCGCACCATCTGGACCGACCGCGACGTTTGGGCGAAGGCGGACAGTCGACCTCGTTCGACACACGGCCGGGGTGCGCAAGCAACAAGAAAGCTCTCTCCCTCACCGGAGCTGGACGACTTCAATCGCAGCAGGCTCGCGGCGGAAAATCATGAGCACCCTGCGATCGACGGCACAATGTATCTCGGAGCGAAAAGCGACGCGGTCATGATCCGCTTGATGGACAAGGTCATCGACACGCAGCGCCCGGACGGCACATATCTCGACTTGCCAGAAAACAAGAAGCGGGTGCGGGTTGAAACAACAATCACCGGCACTGAACTTGAACGGTTAGGTGTCAGTGACATTCCATCGTTGCAGAACCTGCGACCTGAAGACCTTCAAAGGCACTACTTCCGCTTCATGCTGCCGACGTTCGCACACTGCTCACCTCCGACAACCAGGACCGCAATGCTCGGCCTCGTGAAGGACACCGCCAGGGCGAACACTTACCTCAGGTCCGGTGTGACCGGTCTGGCTTCAATGGAAGCCGGGAAGAAGAAGGCCACCGCGAAGGCAGCGCGCGGCATGACGAGAGTTCTGAGGACTAGAGGAACCGGAAGAGCGAGGAAGCGGGGAAACCACAGGCTGAGGCCGCCGCTCGTCGCTTGGGCTGAAATGAACCGGAACGCGCATGTCGCGCTGGTCAATCTCGGAAAGCGTGAGAAGACGGCGCGCGCGCGGATGAGGAGGCAAGAGTAGCGATCGAGAGGGACATGCATGACGGAAGAACAGCAAGGCATACACAAGGGATAAGCACTTACTTACAGTTAAAAGGCGCCCCCGGTGAGCAGCGGACGCCACGACAGCAAGAAAAGGCTCGAGAGCCGGATGTGGTCGTCCTCTGATGCGGCACATTTGTGCAAATATCCTGCGCGATCCGAGGCTTCGAGCAGCGGCCAATCAGGACAAGCCAACCACCTAACGAAGACCATCAGATGAGCGGCACTGATCGATCGAGCAGTCGGTCAGCGACTTACTTGGTGGTCACTCGGAACCACTGCGGTCACGGACATCTACGCGAGAAAGACGGGCCAACTCGTTTCGCAGCTCCTCGTTCTCCCGCATCAGCTCGGCTTTCGTCGGCGTCAAAAGCCAACTAACGAACCCATTTGCATTCGCGCGCTCATCTCCGTGACGACGATCAAACTGCCATGAGATGAACTTCGCTTCGAGCACCAAGAACAGGCAGAAACCGAGTGCGAGAACCGGTGGAACATACTGGTAGAGATCCCACGACATGCCATTCCACTCCTCAAGTAGCTCACTGCTCACATTCAGTTCAGCACGCGTGACACGATCTGACAAGCGCCACGTCGACGGCTGTCTACACCACTCTCGACGCGCTCCGCCGCCAGCTGGATAGCTGCTTAGCTGGATAGCCGGTGAGCTACTCAACCTCGGACAGCGCAAGGCGGAGGCTCGGAAGCTTCCAAGGCCAGCCAAGCACAGCTAAGTGCGCCAAAGAAGCTCCGGGTTTTTGATCGGAGAGGTCGCTCAGGGCCCGCAGAGTTTCCGTGTGCATTTCATGCGGTCATCGTTTAAGGACCGGTCCGACCGGCTTGCGCGATAAGCCATCTCCGTCTTCCAGCTTGCGCCACATCGCGACCACTTCCAGGTCGCTCACACCGCCCGATCGCGGATCAACTGGCTCGCTCGCGAAGCAGTTATTCCAGGCCCCATCCCGGCGTCGGATCAGCTCTCGAACAGCGAGTCTGGATCGAAATCCATGCGTCCTCAATCGAACGTCCGCACATCGTTTTCGATCGCCGTCGCGCCTATTTCGTTTCTTCAGAGCTGCGACTGCCTGCGAAAATCGATTTTCGAACTCGAAAACGTAAACTTCGCGTTAACTCTGACGAAGATAAGCCAAGTATTATTGGGAGAACTCGACCTTCAAGGGTTTACGTTCAGTCCAGGCAGGGGCGCTTGCGAGGCTGAGAACGTAAAGTGAAATGGGCCTTGGCTTTACGTTCTGATGCCCAAACTCAACATTTCTTGCGCCAAACTTTACGTTTGCTTTCCGACTAAGACAGTCAGGTTAAGTGCCGACCGCGAGGTTCGCCGACATGATCTTTCAAGACACGGGCTTCGTCGCGGTTGCGAAGCAGCAGAGCGCCGCTTGGATTGCAGTGGGACCGTTAGCGCGGGAGCGGAAGCGGAAAGAGCGGCTCTGATCAGATGCAGTATGCTTCTGTGTCCGCAGTAAACTTTCCCGGTTGCACATTGAGCAGAAAATTTGCGCCCGTCGCCTCAGCGCTTGCACCCGACGCTTGATTGATAGAAAGCCCTCGGCACACATTAAGGTAGATAGTTTCAAGCATCAGGGGAGGCCAACGTGGTGAAGATGCGCTCGATCTGGATTGCTGCCTCTGTCTGCTTGGTCGCCACACCGATGCTTGGTTTGATCTTTGAGCACTACGGAACCTTCGTGGGCCGCGTGACATCCACCGCGATGATCGTGATTGGGGTGGTGATGCTGATCAAGCACCGTTCATAAGAAGGAAGTTTGGGTCGGTCCGGAGCTGACATCGTTGACCTTGATGACGCTGCGAGACTTCACAACCCAGGTTTCTCCGGCACGCACTTCATGCAGTTCGACTTCGGCATCAAGGACCAGACCTTCGCGCAGCGGGATCTCTCGCTGCCCCGACAGCGTCTGCGACAGAAACTCATCGTCGAGCACCTTCGCTCCGAACTCGAAGCCATTCGCGGCGAAGCGCCAAGCACGGTTATCTGCCGTCAGCCGAGGCTGGATCAGCAAAAGGTCCATGCGCTCGACCCGTTTGCGCTCTTCCGGTTCGATGTCCTCAGGCACTCCGCGGGCGCGCAGTGCGAATTGCTCGCGCGGGATGATGAAGTCAGGCGGTGCATCGTGATCGCCGCCTAGACCTACGCCTACGATCGTTTTGTCCTTTTGCAGTGAGGAGTAGAATTGCTGCACGTGCTTCGAGGCATCCCCGTTCCTCGCGACCCCGGTCAAGATCGCTCGGCAGTCCTCTCGGACTTCCGAAATCTCTTCGTCCGTTGCACGACCATGCAGCATTTCGACTACTTTGGCATCAATCGCATTGAGGAACTTGTCTAGATAGTGTGACCCGATTTGTGCAGGCAGCCAGCCGATGATCCCGGTCAGGATACAACCCACAGCCACTCCGCGACGATGAGCTTTCTTGTCCTCGTCAGAGCCTTCATTGCCGGAGATAAGCTTTATCAGGCTATTCAGGCGTAGACTGCTCTCCTTGCCATTCTGCACGACGACTTGGAAATGTGCCCCCGGATCGGCAAATGCGACCACGTCTTTCATCGCATTGATGAGATGGATGGACGCTTCGGAGACTACTTCGAGGTCTGCAAACTCTCCCTGTTCGAGATCGAGATAAATACTGAGAGGAAATTCTTGCTTTGAAGTCACCGTAAACACCTGAATTGACCGACGCTCGCACTTTGGGAGCGAGGGGAATTCAGGTCAAGTAAGGACGGGCGACGGGTCGGGCTAGGGCTAGGGTTGAGCCCTCACATGTAATGCCCCTCTGGACCGCTGCCCGGCCAGTCGTAGCTTCATCACCACACGACGCTTAGTTCGCACATGTGCCAAATCCATGCTATCTGATTGCCTTATCGGAGACGAGTGTCCGCTCTGGTTGCGCTGGCTTGGTTCGCTTCGCTAGACATGAGAAACTACTTGAACCATTTCCGACCTCGTGGTCGGAAGCGCCGAACAATACGCTTTCGTCGACCTACGGGTTAAACCTGCGTCGCCGACCCGGAGGGTTCGTGCGCCCCTACATCGCGACCACCGGCTGCATCCCCATCACTTCAGAACGCTTTTCCTAGGACTTCGCATCCCACGCGCTGCAGCAACTCCCCACCCGCTCATCTGACGCGCGGTCGATATGGTCTTGGTATCGACCACGAGACGAGCACATCAGATGACACACCCATATGAAGACAGCGACGCAGCCAAATTCCTGCGCGACCGCATCCAGGCGCTTTCGCACCGCAAGACACAGGCTGAGATCGCAGCCGAGGCGGGCTTCACGAACCCGAACATGATCACGATCCTGAAGTCCGGCCGCAGCAAAATCCCGCTGGACAGACTCCCCTCGCTCGCTCAAGCATTGGAATGCGACCCTGCCTTTCTGATGCGCCTTGCGCTGGTGCAGGCAGTTGGGAAGACAGCAGCGCTCGCGATAGGCGACATCTTCGGCATCGCAGTGACAGAAAACGAAAAAAGCTGGCTCGAAGAACTTCGGGATGCTTCTGGTCACACTGATCCGCGGCTGACTGCGAGATCACGGGTTACCCTCAGAGGGATATTTGGGAAATGACTGAAGGCATATTCATGGTGCCCACCGCACCCGCTGGCAACTGGACTGATCTTAGCGAGAACGAGAAGGTCTGGATCGAGTTTATCAGGGTTATTAGCGGTGGCACCGATCCGAAGCTGACATCGACCCGTCTCCAGGCGCTTAAAGATCTCATCGATGCGGGATGAACCGCCCATCAGAATGCGCCCCGTTCCTAGGAAGCGGGGCGCCCCTCCAGACATCACGTCCGATGGAGCAAGCTACATTTCGAGATGCGTCGCAAAGCACGCTTGCAGGGCAGCTTCGTGTTCAAGCACATCCGAAGAACGCCACCGAGTGCAGCCAGGGCCAACTTTGACGGCCTTCGGAAAGCTGCCGTTGCGCTTCCAGCGCCAGATCGTGTCGGTGGAAACGTTGAAGTGCTTGGCGACCTGCTCGACGGTCAGATAGGCGGGCATGGGTGTATGATTCTGCATCATTCGCGGTCCTATAGGCGAGTTAGGGCATATAGGCTCCATACCGCTGACACGATCAGACGTCGCATGGCATTTTGACTTCGAGCGAAGATTCTGTCGACCGAACGAGCAGAGCAGCACGTTCGTTTTGTAGCCCAGGTGTAGCCCAGCGAAGAAAATCGACGGAGCTGAGCGAAGCCGTTCGCCCTTATCGATCAATAATTACTGGGGTTTTAAGTGGTGCCCGGAGGCGGATTCGAACCACCGACACGCGGATTTTCAATCCGCTGCTCTACCAACTGAGCTATCCGGGCACTTCGACCTTTCGGTCTTGGTGGAGCGGTTACTAGACGAGGGCGCGGGGGGTGTCCAGAGGGATTTCGCAGAAAATTCCGCGATCTTGCGAAAGGTTTTCAGTGCGGCTTGCCGGGGGGCAAATCATCGCCTGCGAGGCCGGTCGGCGCGCGCTCTTCTTCCTCGGCGATATCGCCGGGAATGACGTAGGAGCCGTTCAGCCAGCGCGCCAGATCGACGTCGGCACAGCGCTTGGAACAGAAGGGGCGGTATTTCGGGTCGGCCTCCTTGCCGCAGATCGGGCAGCTCATATCGCCTCCGTCGTCTGGCCCCGCAAGAGACGTGCGAGCGGCACGCGGTCGCGCTTGCGTTGCATCTCGAAATTGCCCAGCGGCGTCCAGCCTGCGAGCGAGGTCTCTGGCTCGCCTTTTACGGCGCGGCGCAGCTGCTGCTCCAGCGCCTGACGGTCGCGCTTGGGCATCGGGGCAAAGTCGATCACGACCTGCCCCCCAAGGCCACGCAGGCGCAGCTGACGCGGCAACTCTCGGGCCGCGGCGATATTCGCCTTCAGCGCCGCGGCGGGCGTCGTGTCGTTGCCGGTATTGACGTCGACCGAGATCAAGGCACGGGTCGGCTCGATCATCAGATGCGCCCCGCCCGGAAGGTCGACCCGCGGGTGTAGAAGCGCTTCGATCGCGTCGGTGACGCAGTGATCGTCGAACCCGCCTTCGATCACCTCGTCGGGCACCGGTTCGGCCCAGTCGCGCCAGGCTTCTTCATGCGGATCGGGAGCGTCGACGAGCAGCTCCGGCCCGCCTTCAGTATCGTTAGTCACGGCCTCGGCCAGCTCGCGCATCGCGGCGACATCTTCTGCCACCTCATCGAGCGCCACATGGGCCGCGGCAGAGCGCAGGATCACGCCCATATCCGAGCCTTCCATCACCGCCTCGGCTGCTGCCTGCAGATCGGCGCGCAGATTCTCTTCATGGATCCGCCGGGAGACGTTGATTCCGGGCGCGCCGGGGGTGACGATGCCGTAGCGCGACTTGAACAGCACCCGCAGCGTCACAGGCAGCGCCTTGCCGGGCTCGGTGCCGCCGGAGACCATGCAGATCACGGTTTGGCCGGGGGCGAGCCCCTTCACCTCTTTCAGAAAGCCGCGCGCGCCTTCGGGCAGATCGACGAAGACGCCGCCCTGCCCTTTCATCTGGCGACCGATCGTGCCGCGCAGAATCGCGCCGGGGGCAAAGCTGATCTCGTCGGAAGTGTCGATGATCAGGTCTTCGAGTTGCCCGTCGACCATCAGCGCCGCCGCTTCGCGACCGGCGATTTCGTCCAGCAGAACCAAACGCCCCTGCATTACACTTCCCCTCGAATGCCCGCGCTTGCGAGCAGCGTTGCGGTTTCTGCGAGCGGCAGCCCGACGACAGCGGTGAACGAGCCCTGGATCCACGGCACGAACGCGCCGCCGCGCCCCTGGATGGCGTAGCCACCCGCCTTGCCGTGCCATTCGCCCGAGGCGAGATAGCCGTTCACGTCCTCGTCGCTAAGCGGTTTGAACTTCACCACCGTATCGACGAGCCGCTCGCGCAGGCCCTGCGCCGTGCGGATCGCCACGGCGGTAAACACATGGTGCCGACGCCCGGAGAGCAGCCAGAGGAACTCCGCCGCCTCCTTCTCGTCTTCGGGTTTGCCCAAGATGCGGCGCCCGCAGGTCACCGTTGTATCGGCGCTCAACAGCACCTCGTCGTCGGCCACATCAAGCGCCATCGCTTTCTCGCGGGCCATGCGAGCGACATAGTCGCGCGCGGCCTCGCCTTTGAACGGCGTTTCGTCGATATCGGCGGGGCGCACGTCAAAAGGCTCCAGCCCGAGCTGGGCCAGAAGCTCTCGCCGCCGCGGGCTCGCCGAGCCGAGGATCAGCTTCACTTGAAGCGGTAGTTGATACGACCCTTCGTGAGGTCGTAGGTGTTCATTTCCACCTGAACCTTGTCGCCTGCCAGAACGCGGATGCGGTTCTTACGCATCTTGCCTGCCATATGCGCGATGATCTCATGGCCGTTTTCCAGCTCGACCCGAAACGTCGCGTTAGGCAGGAGTTCCTTCACGACACCGGGAAATTCGAGCATTTCTTCCTTGGCCATGGTCACTCCGTAAATGGTTACCCGCGCCATCTGCGGGCGAGCGTTTAAATGCGCCCGTAAGCCGCGAAATTCAAGGGGAATGTCAAGGCTGGGCGGGGTTTTCCGAGGCGATCCGGATTATTTGGGCCGCATCAGACTGCTCGGACCAATGTTTGTAGGGCAAAACAGCTCCTGCAGTCCGGCTTTGCGCGACGCGATCCAAGTCCACCGTCGCGAAGGTCCAGCCGGGTGAGTCGGGGGCCCCTTCGGCCACGACCCCGCTTTCGGGCCAGAGCCCATCGGGCGGCGCGAAGATCGCAGCCGTGCCCCGGTTCTCGTCCACCGCCGGGCACCAAAGCGCATCGCCCACGGTCGGCGCCTGAACGGTCACGCATTGGTTTTCCAGCGCCCGCGCCATCGCACCTATCCGCACCCGGTTGTAGCCCGCGAGCGTGTCGGTGCAGGAGGGCACGAGGATGATCTCTGCCCCCGCCTCGGCCAGCGCGCGCGCCAGCAGGGGGAACTCGCTGTCGTAGCAGATGGTGACCCCGATCTTGCCGAGCGCGGTGTCGAAAAGCGCCAGCCCCTCGC
Source organism: Thioclava sp. F42-5 (assembly GCF_002213195.1). NCBI lineage: Bacteria > Pseudomonadati > Pseudomonadota > Alphaproteobacteria > Rhodobacterales > Paracoccaceae > Thioclava > Thioclava sp. F42-5. Next base: position 286,257 of record NZ_NBNZ01000004.1, on the reverse strand, counting down.
CCGCATCGACATGCCAGATCTCGCGCTCGAACCGCGTCATGATCGCCTTGTCCTGATGCCCGATCAGCCCGCCGGGACCGAACAGGCTCGCCCGGTTCACGCGCTTAGGCCCTTCGATGACGGGGCCGGAGGGGGCGAGGATATGCACGCCATGTTTTGCCGCGAGATTTGCGAACAGCGTCTCCATATCCGCGCGTAATCCGGCGACATGCGCCAGCGCGGCTTCCAGGTCAGCCGCAACCTCTGCACCGCCGAGGCTGGCCAACTCCATCGCGCCGTATTCGGGAAAAACCAGAAGCAGCGCGCCCTGCCCCGCGGCCTCGGTCACCCAAGTCGTAACCTTCGCCGCGTAGCCCGCCCAATCGTCGAACCAGTCGAGCGGATAGGCCGCCGCGGCTATCGTCACATCGCGGCTCACAGCGGGCGTCCCCAGAATTGCAGTGCCTTCTCGGTCTGCTGATCCTCACCTAGATCGGTCCATTTGAACCGCGCGATTACGCCGGCCATCGGCGCATAGCCCCGCTTGCGCCAGAACCCGTCGAGCGGGCGGTAATCGGCGGGCTTCAAGGGATGATCGTCGGGCCGGATCACCGAGCAGAAGACCGAATGACCGCGCCCCAGCTCGCGCGCATGGGCCTCGCGGTGATCGAAGAAGGCGTGACCGAGCCCCTGACCGCGATATTCCGGCAGCAACACGGATTCAGCGCAGTAGAACACGTCTTCCAGCTTCAACCCGGTGCCCGCGAAAGGCGCCGCGAAATCACCGGCGTGATCTTCCAGCGGCGTGCCCGTGGCCGCTCCAACCAATGTCGTCCCGTCGAACGCGCCGACGACCACCGCCGCATCGCTCTCGCGGTAGCTCTGGATATAACGCCGCTCATACTCCAGCGAGCCGTCATAGATGTAGGGCCAGTCCCGGAAGACCGCGATCCGCAGCCGCGCCACGTCGTCAAGCGCCGCATCCAGCGCCTCTCCGGTCAACCGCCGCACCTCCATCACGAGACCTGCGCGATCCAGTCGGCGAGGTTGTAATAGGTGACCACGCGCGTGATCTTGCCCTCGTCGAGCGTGAAGAACGCCCCCGCCGGCAGGACATAGCTTTGCCCATGCGCCTCGGGCAGCCCGTCATCGGTCTCCAGATAGGCGCCGTTCACGATGAACTCTGCCGCACCGCGGGTACCGGCATCGTTCGCCATGATCACCATGTCGGTCAGTTGCTCGCGATAGCAGCGGCTCATATGCGCGTTGAATTCGCGGAACGCCTCGATCCCGTGGCGGATTTTCCCCTCGTTCACATGATGCGCAAAGGGCTCGCCCAGCAGCCGCTCCATCGCCTTGGTATCGCCTTCGTTGAAGGCATCGTAGTAACGCGTGATCGTGTCGAGAGCGCGGGCGCGAGGCATGGTCTTACTCCTGAGGGGGGCCGAAACGGTCGATGAGATGACGACGGATCTGGTCGCGGGTGTCGCGATAGGCAGCGAGTTTGGCCTCGCGCGTCTCGCCAATCCCGGTCGGGTCGAGAATCGGCCAATATTCCACGTCGAGATGGAAAAACCGCGTCAGTTCCAACGCCTGACGCTGCGAGGCGGGCGAAAGTGCGATCACCAGATCGAAGGCCGACAGATCGTCGCCCCATTCCTGCAACTCGGTGAAAGAGCGCGCGCGGTGTCGCTCCAGATTGACGCCGATCTCCGCCATCACCGCGATGGTGAACCCGTCGATCTCCAGATCGGCCTTCACGCCCACTGACTGCACGTAACATTCGGTGCCGTAAAATTTCTTCATCATCCCCTCGGCCATCGGGGAGCGCGTGGAGTTATGATCGCACGCAAAAAGAACGGAGTTGGGGATCTCGCCCATTCCGATTACCTCGGGGCGAGAACGGCAACGAGGGTAAAGAGGCGCCGCGCCGTGTCGATGTCGATCTCGGCCTTGCCTTCGAGGCGTTCTTGCAGGATGCGCGCGCCTTCGTTGTGTATGCCGCGCCGCGCCATGTCGATCGCTTCGATCTGGCTGGGCGGCAGTTTCTTGACCGCCTCGAAATAGCTCTCGCAGATCTGGAAATAGTCCTTCACCGCCTGCCGGAACGGGCCGAAGGACAGATGGAACTCCGCCACTTTCGCGCCGCTCTCGGTTTCGGTGTCGAAGACCAGCCGCCGGTCGCGCACTGCCAGCGTCAACGTGAACGGCCCTTCCGGCGCGGGTTGGCCGTCACGACCCGGGATGTCGAAGCTGTTATCCTCGAGCAGGTCGTAGATCGCGACCTTGCGCTCCTGCTCGATCTCGGGCGAGGGCGCGGGAAGGCCGCTCGTGTCCAGCTGGATATGCGAAATCCGGGCCATCACCCCTCCCCTTCGTCATTGAGCGCATCGAGCCGCGCACGCACCGACAGCCCATGCGCCTCGAGGCTTTCCGATTTCGCCAGAATCTCCGCCGAAGGGCCGATCGCCTTCAGCGCGCCGGGCGTCATCTTCGCCATGGTCGTGCGCTTGATGAAATCCATCACCGAGAGGCCTGAGGAAAACCGCGCCGAGCGCGCCGTGGGCAGAACGTGGTTCGGCCCGCCAATATAGTCGCCGATCGCTTCGGGTGTGTAGGCACCAAGGAAAATGGCGCCCGCGTGTGTGATCGCTTCCGCCAGCCAATCGGGATCGGCGACGCAAAGTTCCAGATGCTCGGGGGCCACCCGGTTCGACAGCTCGGCTGCCTCCATCAGATCCCGCGCGACGATCACCGCCCCGAAATCGCGCCAGCTGGCGCCCGCGATGGCGCGGCGCTCCAGCGTCTCGAGCCGTTTTTCGACCGCCGCCACAACCGCCTTGCCGAAGGCCTCGTCGGTGGTGATCAGGATCGCCTGCGCGCTCTCGTCATGCTCGGCCTGGCTCATCAGGTCGAGCGCGATCCAGTCCGGATCGCCCGTGCCGTCTGCGATCACGAGGATTTCGGACGGCCCCGCGATCATGTCGATGCCCACGCGCCCGAACACGCGCCGCTTGGCCGCCGCCACGAAAGCGTTGCCCGGCCCGGTGATCTTGTCGACCGCCGTGACCGTTTCGGTCCCGTAGGCCAGCGCTGCAATCGCCTGCGCGCCGCCCATCCGGTAAACCGTATCGACTCCCGCGAGTTGCGCCGCCAGCAGCACCAACGGGTTCACCGCCCCGCCCGGCGTCGGGCAGGCGACCACAAGCCGCTCTACGCCCGCGACCTTCGCCGGGATTGCGTTCATCAGCACCGAAGAGGGATAGCTCGCCAATCCGCCGGGTACATAGAGCCCCGCCGCCGAAACCGGTCCCCAGCGCCAGCCAAGCTCCGCCCCGCTCGCATCGATCCAGCGCGCGTCATGCGGCATCTGACGCTCGTGATAGGCGCGGATGCGCTCGGCCGCCAGTTCCAGCGCCGCGCGCTCCTCGGCAGGCACTTTCGCGACCTCGGCCTCGATTTCGTCGGGAGAGAAAGCCAGCGTCTCGGGCGCCAGCTCCAGCCGGTCGAATTTCGCGGTCAGCTCGATCAGCGCCGCATCGCCCCGCTTGCGGATATCTGCGATGATCTCGGCCACGACAGCATCCACATCGGGACTGTCCTCGCGCTTCATCCCCAGAAGTTCGACAAACCGGGCTTCAAACCCATCTTCGCGCGTGTCCAGAAAATGCGGCATCGACAGTCTCCTTTTCCGCTTTTCGGATTAGAGACTCCCGCCCTGCCCCGCAAGCACGACGCTGCCCGCAAAGGCAATTCCAATTCGACTTGGCGAAAATATCTCCGCCGGAGGCAACCCCGGCGGCAAAACTCGGCTCACTCGGGATGATGCGGCACCTTGCCGGAGGGTGCGCGATAAGGCCGCTCCACATCACGCAGATCGACATCGAGACATTCGACATCCGCCGCCAGCGCACCATCGCCCGCCAGCGTCAGGGTCACACGCCCCGCCCCGTCTTCCGCCTCCTCGAAGGTGACGTCGAGGATCGAGAGCACCACGTCGCGATCCGACCGATCGATGCCCATGCTCGCGACATGGGTGACGTCCGAGATCACCAGCAGAGAGCGCACGCGCTCGTAGGGCCGCTTCTCGGCCTCGGCCTGCGCCTTGTCTTCCCAGCGGAAGCGATTGATCAGCAGCGCGAGACGACGGGATTTCGCCTCCCACGCGATCTCGGTGATCGGCAGCACGGCGTCCTGCACCAGCGCCGCAATCACGGGCAGGTCGTCCTTGGTCTCGGCGCGCAGCGCGATCGCGCCTTCGCCACCCTCTTCGAATTTCGCGTCACGGGTCATTGGGTCACCTCTGCATTCGATATGGGGGAGATGGCGGGGATTGCCAGCCGATCAATTCGCTTTCACGCGCTCGATATGGGCGCCGACGCCCGCCAGCTTCTCCTCGACGCGCTCATAGCCGCGATCGAGGTGATAGACACGACTGACGACGGTCTCGCCCTCGGCGGCCAGCCCCGCGAGGATCAGCGACACGGAGGCCCGCAGATCGGTCGCCATCACCGGCGCGCCCTTGAGCTTGTCGACGCCATGGACCGTCGCATGGCCGCCATGGACCTCTATATTCGCGCCCATCCGCATAAGCTCGGGCGCGTGCATGAAGCGATTCTCGAAAATCTTCTCTTCCAGAACGCTGGTGCCCTCGGCGGTGCAAAGAAGCGCCATCATCTGCGCCTGAAGATCCGTCGGGAAGCCGGGGAAAGGCTCGGTCGTCACGTCGACGGCAAGAATGCGGCCGTTCTTGCGCGCGACCTTGAGGCCGGTATGGGTCTGCTCGACCGAGATACCCGCCGCATCGAGCTTCTCGCAGAAGCTCTCCAGCAGATCGATTCGCCCCCCCAGACATTCCACCTCGCCGCCGCAGATCGCGGGCGCGAGCATGTAGGTGCCCAGTTCGATCCGGTCGGCGACCACCGGGTGCGTGGCGCCGTGCAGCCGATCCACGCCCTCGATCACGATCTCCGAGGTACCGTCACCCTCGATCTGCGCCCCCATTGCCCGCAGGCATTTCGCGAGATCGACGATCTCCGGCTCGCGCGCGGCGTTCTTCAGCACCGATGTGCCCTTGGCGAGCGAGGCCGCCATCAGGAAGTTCTCGGTGGCGCCGACCGAGGCGAAGCGCATCTCATGTGTCGCGCCTTTCAGTCCACCCTTCGCTTCGGCATGCAGATAGCCGTCCTTCAGCTCGATCTCCGCGCCGAGCGCCGCGAGCGCATCGACATGGATATCCATCGGACGCGCGCCAATCGCGCAACCGCCGGGCAGCGAGACGACCGCATGGCCCAGACGTGCCAGCAGCGGCCCCAGCACCAAATTCGACGCGCGCATCTTGCGCACGATTTCATAATCCGCGACCGGGTTGATCTCGCCATGGCACGAGGTTGCGAGCACCTTTCCCTCCTGCAGCGCGGTCACTTCCGCGCCGAGAGAGGCCAGCAATTCGGTCATCGTGCGGATGTCCGACAGGCGCGGCGCATTGGTCAGGGTCAGCGGCTCATCGCTCAGAAGCGTGGCCGGCATCAGCGCGAGACAGGCGTTCTTCGCCCCCGCGATCGGGATTTGGCCGGAAAGAGGCCCGTTGCCGCGTACGACGATGCTGTCCATTTCAACTGCCCTCGGATTCGTTGTTATTCGGCGGCTTGGATTCGGATTTGCGCGCGCGCGCCTGCGCCTTGCGACGCTGCAGATTCGCCCGGAGCGCCTGCGCCCGACGCTCTTCGCGGCTCAACCCCGCCTCGCGGGACGTGCCCGATCCGTCTTTCTTACCGCCTGTCATGGCGCCCCGTTTAACCCGCCTGCGAAATCCTGTCGAGAGAGAGCAAGATTTGCCCTTGCACCCCCGCGCGATTGCGTCTAAATCCCCGCCACGGTCAAAGCGACGGACCGAAACCGGCGCTGCTGTAGCTCAGCGGTAGAGCACTCCCTTGGTAAGGGAGAGGTCGAGAGTTCAAGTCTCTCCAGCAGCACCACTTTCTTTCCTTTGAAATCAAAAGCTTAATAAAAACAGGGCTCTGGCGAGCTGTCGTTGTGCTAATGATGTGCTAAGCTTTGCGTTAGCACAAACTAACACAAGAGGTTGGCGGCATGCCCCTCCCCACCGTCTCAGGCGCGCAAATTCGCGGCTCCACGTATCACCTAAATCTTCCGATCCCGAAAGTGATTCAGTCGCTTTACCCCGAGCACAAGAGCGGCGTCATGCGTGGCTCGCTACGCACTGCCGACCCAAAAGAGGCCAAGAGCCGGGTGGGCGAACAACGAGCAATCTTCGACCGCCAAGCAAAGGAAGCCCAGCGCCTCGCAGATCGAGAGCGCATCTTGGGGACACTTGGCCAAGAAGACCGCGACTTGCTCGCAGAAATTGGCGGCCCCGAGCGCCTGCTTGATACGATCCGGGAGCTTCGCAAAGAAGCCGCTCTTGCCCTCGCGGGGATGGGGAGCGGCGCGGCGTTGGCGACTGAGACAGAGAGCCTGCCACCTCACGCCCTCCGCACACTCGCTCAGCGAGAAGAACAGGAAGGGCAAGCAGCCCTCCGCACCCTGACCGCCGAGACGCGCCGATTGAAGGGCGTCAGCCGCCAGCTTGGCAAAGAGCCTCCCGCAGCCCCGAGCGGTCTGGACGAGGGGACCGTGGGCATCCGCGAGCTGGCCGAGAAGTTCACAGACGCAAACAGCTACACCATTCAGAACAAGGAGTCGGTGCTGCATACCGTGCGCCGCTGGATCGAGCTGCACGGCGATATCCCCGTTGAAAAATGGACGCGAGCACACCTCGACAAGTTCGACGAGGTCTTGACCAAGTTCCCGGCCTCGACAGCCGCGAGCCTTCGCAGCTTGCCCCTCTTAAAGATCATCTCGAAGGGGCAACGGGAGAACTTGCCGACGATCAGCAAGAAAACCCGCGCACGATATAGCGACCACATGAAGAGTCTGAGCAAGTATGCCCTCAATCAAGCCGGGTTGATCAGCGCCGACCCCTTCGCGGGATACAAACCGCGCGGCGAGAAGGTGAAATTCTCGGCAGGCTCGGTGAAGGAGACGATCCCATTCACCCCGGCTCAGGTCGGGAAGATATTGGACCACGTCGAGAAAACGGACGGCGAAGTCATAGACCGATGGCTTCCGCTTCTCGCCGCCTATACCGGTGCGCGCCGCGAAGAACTGGGACAGCTACTCGTCACGAACGTGCGTCTCTCTGGAAACGTGCATGTCATCGAGATTTCCGACGACGACCCGCAACAGAAAGTGAAAAATAAGCACTCTGTGCGCGTCGTGCCGCTCCCCAGCCCGGTGATTGCGGCGGGCTTCCTAGATTATGTCGAACGGCGCAAAGCTTCCGGGGGGCACTTTCTCTTTCTCGAAGATCAGCAGGACAAGCGGCGGCGCGTCACACGGGGCGAGGTTACGCCGGATCGGCGCGGGCGCTTCACCGAACGATACGGCGAGCGTTTCCGGCGCAAGGTCCGTGTCCCCTGCGAGCTTACAGAGCCGGGCATGAAATTCCATAGCCTGCGGCATAGCTGGACCGACGCCGCGCGGCGCGCAGGGATCGACAAGGAAATTCGACGCCTGATCGCAGGGCGGCTAGACGGGGAAGATTTCGTGGAAGCGGGATATGGTGGCGACGATCTACTTGGCGAGAAGCTGGCGGCGCTCGAAAAGGTCGCGAGCTTCGTGAGAGACTGAACACCACCGACCACCACCACCCGACACGAAAACCCGCGCTGATCATCGGCGCGGGTTTTTCTTTGCCGACGAATTGGGACGCCGAGCATCTCGTACGGCGCATCGGGTGCTTAGAAATGGTGCTTGCGCCCCGCGTCAGCGGAGACGGCGATGACCATAGCTCGCGAAAGCTACCCCGCCCAACTTATCTCTAAGACTACTCTGCACACGGCCAGCCGAATCACACCCGAGCTGTGACCCGTTTTTGCCAAGGTATTGATTTTGAGTCGTTTTTATGGCATAAGTTAGACATTCCCAAGGAAACTCTCTCGCCTATCAGGGTTATAAAAAATCAATGTCAACAGGAAAATACCGTGCTTAGCGCAAGAATTTCAGACTACTGCGCCGGAACAGGCCTCCACCCTGATACGGCGGGAAAGCACCTCTCGGGGCTACCCTTTACCGGCACTCGGGCACGACGCTACGCGCTGCCGTTCGCCCTCTCTCGGCTCGGCGCGAAATACCGTTTCGCAGCCGCGACACTCATCGAGAGAGCCGAGGACGACGGCAACCAGTTCATCGCGACGCTTCCGGAGATGCCGCTCATCGAAGAAACGGTGGCATGGCTGGAGCGCGATCCAGCCATGAAAAATCGGCTAAGCGCCGCTAGACGTTGCTTCTTTTCGTCCTTGAGCCGAAGCTCGCGGGGAGTCGTGAACTATTATAGTGACGTACCTCGGCTTTGGAACCTAATCCCTGTGGCCAGCTCGGTTTTGCCTTATGTGCTGACCGGCCAGCAGAACACACTTCCAGATGACTGGGACGACTTCAGCCGCTGCCTGGCACTTCTTCACAGCACGTCACCGCGCCCAGAAGACGTGGACCTTGTCGCGTAATGATTTCGGCGCTCCTCCGTCTAGCGCTAAGCCACAGCGGCGCATGCCGTCGCCTCGCTAGCGCAAATGATCTCGAGCAAACCATCCTCTCAGAAAGCGCGCTCATCTCTGCTCTTCGAGCCGCCCGCCTAACTCGCAGCGAGATCACTCGAATGGTCGAGCCTCTCGCGCACCTCCCACCACCCACCAGCGCTGAAATCGCAAATGCCGTCGAGACGGTCTGCCTCCGCGCCAAGTTTGGATGACCAATGACTGAAACTTTCGACAGTATCCTCAAAGCCGACCATCTCGCACAGGCGCGGTTTGACGCCGCTAGCGCGAAGCTGATTGCTGATGCCGCTCAGATCGGCATCGCGCTGACGCTCGACGACTGCAAACAGGTTCCAAGCGTGCGTCTTGCTTGCCTAACTGACATGGGCTTGACCGACGCCGCACTGGAGGAGGCGAAACGGCTGCCGCAGATCGCGGCAGCGGCTCAGAAAGCCGAGTTCGCCCGACAGCTCAGCGAACGCAACAGCGCCGCACATGCCGAAATCGCCCAACTTAACCCCAGCCAGCGATTGAAACTCGGCAGAGAGATCGAACGTAGCCGCCCGCAAGAAGAGAAATCCCCCCTGCCCTCTGAAGAAGCGCATGCAGCGATGCTCGCCCTCCAAAGCCTGCCGCCGAGCGCCCGGCTCAGCTACGCACGGAAGGTGGGCCTTGCATGATCGACGTCGAACAGATTGCTCGGAAAATTGCTCGTGACGGTCGCCCAATCAGCGCCTTCTTCAGCGCGATCCGTGGCGATGGCTCGCGCGTGTATCTGGCCGATGGGTCCACCGTCGACGGCTACCGTTACTTGCTGATCGAGCGGCGTTTGCGAGAGCTTGGCGGACGTGTCGAGATTCTCGACGCTGAGGCACGACGCCGAAACACTGTTCGAGCGCGCGCACTAAGAAACTGACCATAGGCCGCCCGCATTCGTGCTTGCCTGCGCGCGGCCCCCACCCGGCGTCTTGCCATTGCGTCGGGCTCGCGGCGGGGCGTTACTCCAGACACCCCGCCGCCTCTTCTTCACCATCAAAATGAAAGAAATAACCACTAATGTGCAACTGCAGCCAATTGGGTATTGAAACGCTTCTCGTCGAAGAGGTCGCCGCCATATTGTCGGATTACTGCGACGAAGAAGAAACTGCCTACAGCATCGAGTTCCTCGACCTTCGCGTGTGTTTACCAGACAGCATCGCTGATCGCGTGACGCACCGTGCACTGCGCGCCTGCGACTTCGCGCCCGACACCGAGCGCGATGGTGAGGTTTGGCACAAGCCGCCCGTCGGGAAATGGCGTCACCAGCATGATGTCGACCTAACGCACCAAGATTATGATCATCTGATCACGATAGCATCGAAGAACATCTGGGGTTACGCGTGAGCTTCTTTTCTCAGCCCGTTCCGCCGCTCGTCATTGCGCGCTCCGACTCCGACGCAGCGAAGCGCCGCCGCGACGCCGCTGCGCGAAACCGCAAGGCGATGGCCGCGCGAGCCAAATGGACCTGCGAGCAAATCGAAGAAGAAGAGCAGCGCCTCGCTGAAGAGATCGCCGCGCGTGTAGAGGCGGGAAAAATCACACGCTATGCGCCCGCTGACGAGAGCCGACGAATGAACTGACCGGATGTGCCATTTTGCGTGACACTTTACGCGCGAAAATTCTCAGTCTGGACACAACATATAGATACTCACCCTCCACCAAATCACTTCTAGGCCCAACTCCCCCTAGAAGCGCGAGCCCAAGCGAGAATCAACATATTCCCTTAAAATGTTAGTGTATGTGACATTCCTCTGGGAAATCTCACATCCTGAAAATAATTGACTAGCGCGATCTACCTTAAATCAACATGTTGTGCCTCAGACACCAGATCAAGGAGCACAAACATGACCAAACCGATATCCGCCACCGCCATCGCTGCGATCCTCCTCGGCGCTCAGCTCAAAGAGGAGATTGAGCGTGGACTCGACACGCCCGAGAAGCGCGAGCGTTGCCGACGCATCGCGAATGCGCTTGCTGCCTTGCAGGAATGAAGCACCGCACTTGGCCCGCGTAAGCGGGTCGCCCCCCCCACAAGCACGAAATCCCAGAGGGAAAATGGCAAAAACAACCGATTTTGAAGATAGAATAGAGGATGACGGCAGCCCACTGCCGTCACTCGGAAAGCTACGCATGACACCCGGAGCAAAGAAGCTGCGCGAGCGGCTCTCCGGAAGCGAACTGAAAGCGATCCGCGAGGCTAAGGAACTCAACGCCGAGGCGATCTTGGATCGCCTGAACCGGCGCGACCGAGAAGGTCGGCTGCGAGTCCCCGCGCCGGACGATTGCAAACTGGTTATGATCTTCGCTCACTTGCGCGTAGCGGGAGCCTCTAAGATCGAGACAGGGCGCGTCCGAGACGCGTTGCGGAAAAATTGGCCACAACTTTCCTCCGCAGACGTGAAGGCCGCTCAAAACCTTGCTGAGGCGGAAATCTCGGCAGCGCGCAAGGCTGAAGCGCGCAAGGGCGAGGTAACGAACGTCATCGATCAAAACGGCTTCGATGCTCTTTGTCGCTATGGGCTTGAGCAGCTCCAGCGGGAAAACAGCAAGCTCGGGCACGATCCGGCGCTTTATCAACATGGCTCCGAGCTGGTCCGCGTTCCGGTTGCTCCGAGTGGCGAAGCTCGTATCGAGATGCTGAATCAGAAGAGCTTCAATCACGTACTCAACACACAGGCCCCCTATCGCCGCATGCAGGGCGATGATGGGCATATCAGCGCTAGCGCGCCTCGTGATGTGGCGGAGCACCTCTTTTCCAATCCAGCCCTGCCCGTCCCAGCCTTGGAGAAGATCGTCACCGTTCCGACATTCTCTGCGAACGGCGAGTTGAAACAGTCTGCTGGCTTCGACAAGGTCTCAGGCCTTCTTTATCTCCCCTCGCAAGGTCTGGATATTCCCGCGATCCCACGCGGAGACCTCACAAAGGAGGCGCAGAAAGCCGCAGCCTTTTTGGTGGACCTTTTCGCAGATTTTCCATTTGACGGGCTGACGCGCGAAGAAATCACGGCGCAGCGGCCCGCCTCGCTCGTGAACTACCTAGCGCTGCTTCTTACCCCGTTTGTGGCCCCGATCTTTGATGATGTGGTTCCGGCGCACTTGCTGACCAAGCCCGCTCCCGGCACCGGCGCATCCCTCCTCGCTGAGGCCTGCATGATCATCGCCGATGGGCGCGCCGAGCTTCGCCCACCCCTTTCTCGCAACGAAGAGGAGCGCCGCAAGGCGCTTTTCTCCGCACTCCAGACTCAGAAAAACTTCCTCGTTTACGACAACGTGGCGGGTGAGATGGACTCCGCGACCTTCGCCAGCTTCCTGACCTCGCGAGAATGGACAGATCGCGTTCTGGGACGCTCAGGCGAACGCACCGTGCGAAACGCCTCGGCAACCGTGCTCACGGGCATCAACCCCGGCTTCTCACCGGAATTGCAGCGGCGCCTTAGCCTGATCAAGCTTGACGCCAAGATGCCAAACCCCGGTGAGCGCGTGGGGTTCAAGATCAAAGGCGACTTCAAGAGCCACATCCGCGCACATCGTGGCGAAATCATCGCCGCGTGCCTGACGCTTGTTCAGCACTGGATCAACGAAGGCATGCCTGCAGCATCGGGCAAGGCTCTCGCGTCCTTCGAGCGATGGCATGTGACCCTCGGCGGCATCCTTGAAGCAGCAGGCTTCAAGATGTTTCAGGCTAATCGCAAGGACCTCGACGCCGTTACCTATGTCGAAGACGATCCGATGCAGGTTCTTATAGAAGCATGGTACTCGCGTGCTCGCGACCGCTTGGACGCGATGGGGATGGACGCAGACTCCGGCGAGCTGCGCGATCTAGCCAAACTGGAAGAGATCGCTCTTCCGGTGAAGCTCTCGCGCACCGGCGAGGACTTTGATTTCGAGCCGCGCGCCTTCGGGAAGTATCTGTCTTCGATGAAAGAGCGCACGTTCGCGGTGGACGGAGCTAATATCTCGCTGGTGCAGGGCGCCCGCAGCAATGGCCGTACGCCATGGCGGCTCGTGAAGCGCAAGAGCACCACCGCACCGGCAAGCTCACCGTCTCATGACATCATTCCGAAAGCGGATAAAGGTCAGGCTCCACTTACCCCTAATGGGTGCAATTCGAACGACGATCCAAAAGTGGTTCGCATGCGACAGCGCAGACGTGCGCGCGGGCAGAGCTCAAGCCTCGCACGAATGGCGGAGCAAACATCGGATGCGGTGAACCCCTTTGCGAAGTCTCGGTGATGAACCCGACCCTCTGAAGTAACGAAGGCCCCCGTCAGGGGGCTTTCTCACCCAACACTAAATGCACTGAATGAACGGTCTTGCACTGCGAAATGCACTGCCGAATTTCCTTTATTTTATTGGCCGTGATGGGACTTCAGTGCGTGTCGAGCGTTTGTTAAGGGAGATTGCTCATGAGCTGATTTTACTTTTCTCTAAGCCCGCTTTGTCCAAAGGTCAGAAGATTAAGCCTTGGTGGCACCTTGCGTCACGAGCTTGGGCATGAAGCATCATCCTCCATCTCTCGCGGCGCGGATCAAAAAATGCCCTACATGCACTGCATCCCGCATTTACTTTCATCACCAATGGCTTAGCCTAGTGCGTCTTCCATGTTCAAATGCACCGGCATGCACTTAAATGCTCTAAACGGTCCAAGAAAATGTGTTGACCCGCTATGGCGCTTGAAGAGGCACTATGTTGCGTGCGCCTTATGCAGCGGTTACGCTGCCTTGTGCTTTTCTCGACTTAGGGTGCGAAAATGGCTGATAGCAACAAAAACGGCGGCGGTCGCCCCTCCAATAGCAATTCCGGCAGCCGCTCCAGCGAGGGCGGGAGTGGCGGCGGCAAGCCCGCTTGGACTGGCAGCGGTGTAAGCAAAGGCGCCACCACCGCCAACACAAACCGCAGTGGGGGCTCCTCGAAGAAGTGAGACTTCGCCGAGTCGCAGCCAACGCGATTTTATGTTGTTTTGAGTCTCGTTGTGACCAGCAGCCCGCAGCGTTTCCGCGGTCTGGTCATCAAGATACTCGCACCATGTTTCATTAGTCTTGAGATAATAACCGACGTCTGAGAACTCGTTGCTCGTCGGCTTCAAAATTCCACTCTCGACCCTTCGCGAACCTAAAACGTAAGATAAGAGGAACGTCGCGATAAAAAGGATCGTCGCAAGTGCGTAGCCTGAGACCAACAGCGGCAGCTCAAGCTGCGCGCCGCTCTTATAAAGATACCCAGCAAGTGTGATGAAAGTAGGCAAGCTGAGTGTCAGCCAATACTTCGCCTTTGCATCGATTTCTCTAAAGCTAGCTTCGTGAAACTCTATCAGCCTTTGAAACTCCGTTTTGATTTCGGCGAGACGTTCGCGCGTGACTTCGTTTGACATACTCCCTCCAATCACCTCCATCCTCCCCGCGACCTTGTTGCTAGACGCTACACGACAGCCTAATTCGCCGCTCGCACCGTAAACATCTCCAGATGCATCTGCCACCTTCGGTAACGCTGAAGCGCCTAGTGGACATCAAAGTGGGACGTCTCTCCACTGGCGCACAACTTTCGGCGGGCCGGGCCGTCGCACTACGAGCCGCCCCACATCGCCCGGATGCGGAGCGCGTAGATCGACCCTCAGGTAATCAGTTTTCCCGCACTGCCGACACGCCCCCGCCCATGATCGCGCCGGGCGTTTCGGTGGAGCACCCACCTCGACGAGATCGGAGGCGAGGTAGTGAACCGTGCGGCGGCACAGATTGCAGCGCACCACTACGAGCATCCCCGCCCGCGCGGCCTCTCCTAGGGAGAAAGGGCGCTTCGCTGGGTGTGGGTGTGCAGGCGGATGCATAGAAGGCATAGCGCCTAGGTAACACCGAGAACACAACAAGAACAACCGAGCAATCCCCGCCATCCGAGCGTGCTGCCAAAATAGGTCTGGCCCGCTAACGCGGGCCAGCGAAGATCAGCTTCGGAGAAGCAAGCTAATGCTTCTTTCCGTGGGCCGATCATCCAAACTGGGAAGCTTGTAGCTTGTCTTGACCTCATGGGAGACCACAACGAGCTCATACCCATATTTGCGGCGATGAAGGGCGACGTTAGAAGCCACGCCGAGCCGCCAAACTAGGTCCGAAAAAGAGGCGATGTTCTCCTTGGTGAAGAACCGCGAACACAAGTCGAGAAATTCGACGCCGTCACGCAAGCGAGAGAGCCCCGAGGTTCTGACCTCACCAATTCGCTTCAACGCGAGCATGCTTAGGTTTTCCGGCGCCCGAGCGCCAACAAGCTTCGAGAGGCAATCTCGTGCGCCTTGAAGCGCCTCCTTCTCGCTTTGCCTTAAGAGAGCTCCAGCGTGCCGCGCTCTAACGAGAGTGACTTCCTCGTCGACCGGAACCCTCCTCACGACACCGCCGACTTCACGCTCGACGAAACGTCGGCGCATCTCGCGAAGCTCCAAGTGCCCGCCACTTGTCACTTCCGGCACTCTGCTCGCCCGCCCTACAAGTTCAGCGAGGCTGCTGACGACCTCTCGCATAGCCCTCTCGTTGGCTATCCAATTGTCAGTGATGCTCTCGAGGGCTTGCGGCACACCGCGCATGGCGCGTGCGATGACACTTGCCGTTGCTCTGCGATCCTCTTCTTCTTTTAGTTTCTTCTCGAAATCTCGAGCGACCTCAGGCCCGAAATAGAATTTCGCACAGTCTCGCCCACACAAGGCAATCCGTCCATCCTTCATCTGGACAGTAAACCCGCGCCGGTGGTCCGTGTGCTTGTTACAGAACGCACACGGCACGTCATGGTCGGCATGATACCTGTTGATGTAGCGCGACGGAATCTCGCCCTCTGGTATTGCCTCGGTTAACCCCGCCTGAAGCTCAGGTCGTGCAGGAGTGAATTCTTCGGAAGTAAGGTCTTCGAACTTTGCCATGTCATTGGTCCTTTCCCTCCCCGCTCTTGTTTACAGTGACACCCCGGTCGCACGTTGTTCGCGCTATGTTTTAACTTCGTTCTCACACAGAATTATCTGACCTAACGTAATCCGTCAACACCATCGGCACTTCATCATGTGCCACTAGCCAGCCAATACACAATATACCCGCCTCAGCCGCCGTCGAGCCCTGCGAATGCAACCTCACGAAATGTTACACTAGATCACCTTTCGTGATCATTTCGCCGAAACAACCCACCCCCACGCCATGGAGCCGACCCGAAAACGGCACGGTATCGGCACAACCTATTGAAAAGACTCGCGAATCATGCATCGGAAACCGTATAAATATCACAATGAACGTTGACGATTTTGAAAGCCCCCGACATGACCAGAAAATATGTGATATACCGCCGCGTCTCGACCGCCTCGCAGGGCGAAAGTGGTCTCGGGCTGGAAGCTCAAGACCGTGATATCGCCCTGTTCCTAGACAACTATAGCGACACCCCTTTTGAGGTGCTGGGGACTTTCACAGACTTGCTGAGCGGCAAGAACGATGCCCGCCCCGAGCTGCAAAAAGCGATCACACTGGCCCGCTCAGAGGGTGCGGAATTGCTGGTGGCAAAGCTGGATCGACTATCCCGGAAGGTCAGCTTCATCGCGGCTCTGATGGACGATAAAGCCTTAAAAATAAGGGTCGCAAGCATGCCTCACGCGGATAATTTCCAGCTTCATATCTATGCAGCCTTGGCAGAACAGGAACGCGACTTCATCAGCAAAAGAACGAGGGCCGCGCTGCAAGAAGCCAAGGCCAGAGGCGTCAAACTGGGAGGTCTTCGCGATACCACGATGAAGCGCAATGAGGCTGCCCGACAGGCGGCTGACGCCGCCGCCCAGCGTGTCGCCCAGATCATCCTCCCGATGCGCGACTCCGGCTCGACATTGGCGCAGATCGCAGACGCCTTGAACGCTGCCAAGATCACCACGCCGAGAGGCAGGAGCTGGGCACCGATGACCGTTTCGAACGCTCTTAAGCGGCTTACTGCCTGACCGCCCGACAGGCCCGCTCAGCGCGTCGAGACTGGCTGAATCGTCATAACATAAGCTCGCTGGCTCTTGGGCTCCGTGAAGGCCCGCGTCAGCGGGCCTGAACAAGCCTCCGCAGCCTCGCCTAAAATCGCATAATATCCTTTATTTTTTATACTTTATGAGGCTCCACTGGGGATATACCCCACCCCCCATTTTGCCCCACAGGTGCTGCACAAATTTGTTAATGCAACTTGCCCCCTCAGGATTCAGCAACAAACGCCCCATACGCCCTGATTCAGCAACACCGAAAGGCTTTCGATCGGGGAAGCGACCTCGCCCGCGAGGCTTCGTCCGGCATCGCGTTGATTGACGGGCGGCGACCGATCTTCGTCCCGACGAGTGTGGGTGAGTGTCAAAACAATCCAAACGGCATGCTCAAGAATCTGGTACTTTGATACCATACTTCTGCACACGAAGCCGGTTGAGCGCACTTTCTTGGCCAATTTTTTCCAAAGCCGATACCACCTTTTCGGCAATGCTCTTCGCTCTATCGCTCGGGTTTGAGATGGACGGAAAATAGGTTAGCGCACGAGTAACGTCGCGAAAGTCTTCCCCCTTTACCGCTTTCAACAATTTGTAGAAATCCTCAGCGCTGTGCTTGTCAATGAAGTCAAGGGCAGCATCGTTCCAGCCTGTGTCACGAACGGTGGCCACCACCGCCTCATGAAGGGTTCTTTCATCGACGAATTCTGCTGCCTTAGCAGCAAAGGCATCGGCAACGTCTGGATCCTCGACATTAAGACGTCTTGAGGACGAGGCGCCCACCCAAAACTCTTTGTCGTCCTTTCGATCGTCAATGTAATCTTTAATGAGTTCGGCAAGTCCTTCGTGATAGCCCAACTGCTTAAGCGTCACGATTGAAGCCGAAAGATTAGAAGGACTGACGGCAGCAGCATTGTCCTTGATCGATTGCTTTAGCGCAGCAGCGAACGTGTCCGCATTATCATCAAAAGAGTCGTGATAGATGTCCCATGCAGCAGTAAACTCAGCCTCCTTATCTAGACGATCAATGTTCTCTGACAGTCGATCGGCCTCGCGCCGTAGCGCTACTGCGTCGTAGATGCCGCTGCGCATATTCTCGAGGATGAGATAATCAAAGCGATCTGCTGTAAAAAACCCATATCGCCTAAGAAGCTCTCTAGCACGATCGTCCTCTGGAGTCCTCTCTTTGCTACTTCCGAGCAGACCAGCATATGGGCGATCTTGCAAAACAGTTTCGATAGGCGGCGCCTCAGCAGGCTGGTAAAGAGTGAACCCGAAAAGGCAAGCACTGTGTATCGCCTGCGTAACGATACGCTCATCGTAGCCAGACAGAATCTCCTCCAACCTTCCGCATATTCTGAGAAGTTTGAAGATCGTCCGGATGTTGGTGATTTCCAACACTTTGACATTTTCAGCTACAAGCCGCGCCAATAATGTCGAGCGATCTGGGATAGCTATGTCAACAGCCTCGCTGGCCGAGGGGGCGAATGTCAAATGGATGTCGATAACTTTTTCCAGTTGGATACCAAAGGCCTCCGCATCCTGAGCCTTCAACGCTTCATCGTTTAGCAACAGGACAACCTTGCATCGCTTCTTCTCCTTCAAGAAAGAGATCAGCCCTAGAACGTCCTTAAGCTCAAGGCGGTCGCTCATACGTTCGAGATCATCAAAACAAACAATCTGATCACGAACGTCGAGGAAGCCCGCCTTTTCAGCCAAACCGCTGTAGTCTGAAATAATAGGCATGCCACCAATAACACTAGCACCTGCCCGCCACTTTGAAGCCAGATGAGTCAATCGATCTGAGACACTGCTGACAGTAGCTTCTAACGGCTTGACAGAGTCGAAGGATGCGGCCTCTACAGTGTTCTCGAATAGAGACCGCCTTACATCACTCAGTCTCTCTAAACCAAACAGTGAGACATAGGCGTACCGGGCAGGTTTTACTTTTTTGTTGTTGAATGCTTCGACGAGCAGGGTGTCCCAAGTGTGCGTCTTACCCACACCCCACCTACCGCGCAAACAAAGAGAGTAGTTATCGTCTGCCTTAAGAAACCTACGAATTTCATTTCGAACTTGTTCTGTACTCATGCTTTATTCTCTTAATTACCTCAACATTAAAGGTTGTAGAGCATGTTGATGTTTCTAGCGAGCGTCTTGGACCAGATGGATCGTGCGCTCGAACATGTCAAAAAGGATAGCGTACATGACGCCCGCATTGGGCTAATGCTAACTGACAACGCGATCGAACTTGCGATGCATGAGCTTGCAAAGACGAAGGATGCTGAACTGAAGTTGTGGAGGCACCGAAGCGACGAATATCAACACAAGAGCGAACTGGCAGAGGCCTTGGGTCGTGTGTTCGATGCCAAAGTTAAGTTCGCCAAGATCGAAGGCCTTGTGAATGGCGAGCAAGCGAGAACTATCACGCTCCTCCACGATTTTCGAAATGAGTTGTACCACATAGGGCTACAGCATGAAGCGATCTTGCCAGCTCTCTCAAGATTCTACTTCTCAGTTGCCTGCGATATACTCAGCGCTTATCCTATAAGGGGCTTTAGTTATCACTCCAAGATCGAGCTACCAGTCCGATCAAAGAAGTATTTCACCAACAAAGGAAAATACTCACCCGCAGAGATAGGTGATTTCGCAAGAGCTTTCCGAACGATGTCAGCCGCGTGTGGCCATCAGAAAAGAAGCACGATCCGTACTCTAGCCGACCACATGGAAGCCACTATAGAGGACAGCGATAATTGCCTCGATATCGTGGCTCAAGGAGTCTACGAGGGCCAACAGCAGACACGAGATCAGGCAACAGTAGAATGCCAAACGTGGCCACTCTCGTTCTCAGAAGAAGCTTACAAGTATGCGCGGGACAATGGTTTCGTTGGCGAAACAAGGCCGGAACTGCTCGAGTGGCTAGCTAAAAACTACCCTCTTCGCTTCAAAATGGATCCAGTACCTAGTTGGAAGAAGCAGGTCACACGCTTACGCTCAAAGGGGAACCCTCATACAGCGTTAGAATACTACGTTGCTTTCATGGAACACACCACACAGATTAGGGAGGCATTCAGCGGTTCCGCTGCAGCGGCTGAGCAAGAGATTGATCGGCTTATTGAAGAGTATCGTAACGAGAGAAACTAAGATTCGTGAACGTTGCTAGTTCGCGGGACGGTGAGCGGCTTCTTGTGGAAATCGGCAGCGGCAATAGTCCAGCGGGCGGCACCAAACAAAAAATCAGCGGCACGCGCGCGTCCGTAGGCACGATGCCCTGCTAGACTTCGAAATGGAAGCGCAGTCGGCGGCATTTCGACGAGGGAGAGCGCATTCGCACCAATGGAAGCGCGCCAAGCTCGTCACGAAAAGAGCAAAGCGCGTAACAGGCTTCCAACCTCCAGTTCACGCCTCCCCTCCTCCAATAGACCGCAGACCGGTTTTGCAATAATGTAGCCGCCGGACCACTGAGTTGCCGCTATTCTATAGGTCTCACATGCTCTCGACACTTCATACGTTCTACAAGCATTACCCCTCGACACTGCTGCAACTGAAGAACATCAGTCGCTCATCGCTTCCCGCCGATCTTCTGAAAACGCTGGACTTCCATGGGCAAAGACAGAGTGAAATTCTAGACGTTGCTCAGTTTTACATGCTCGACAAGGCAGCACAGGCGCTGCTGTATGATCTCTCCGCGAAGATGAAGAAAGACGGGCTGGAAGACATGTTCAGCCACGTTCAACTCCCGTTCCCTGCTATGCTACTGACCGTCCCCCCCGTTTCGAATGGCATGCGACCGTTTGCATTGATTACTCAAGACGAAGGCGTTTTGTACACACAAGTATTCCTCGAAGGAAACGGCGGCTTTATTCCCAACATGCTGATCTTCAAGTCAGAGGGCGCAGCGGTAGACACTCTGATGGCGCCTACTTTTCATCTCGCGAAGGCAGCAGGCGACGATATCGACAACGAGGTTTTGCTAGAGCAGGAGCGTCCAATCTGCATGAGCTTCCTCAGTATGGCCGTCGGTATGTCACTTTTGTTCCAGCACAAAGCGATGCTGGAAACGGAGGAAGTGCCTTTATATTCGCGAGCCGAACGCCGCCGTGCCCAGAAAGAGGGGAGCCCACTACCAGACAAACGCGTGGTAAAAGTTACCCTCGGAGAGCTAGGGAAGCGACAAATGCAAGCCATGCAAGACGATCACGAAAGCATCTCCCCCGAAAAAAGAGCGCGTAGGGCACATTGGGTACAGGGCCACTTCATGCGAAACCGAGCGGGCGGCCTCAGTTGGCGAAACCCCCACATCCGGGGCGCTGGTCCCACCATCGAACAGGAGCGGCACGTGTCAGCAATTAACAGCAAGTTTGATTGAGCTGCCCAGTAGCTCGAATCATGCCCCGTTCTCATGCGCTAACATTTGTGCTAATCGTGCCGATATGCCCATTTAGCACATTCAAATAAAATTACATTAGAAACAAAAGCTTATGTAGGACCCCAAGCCCCTCCCAGACAATTCAAGTCTCTCCAGCAGCACCACTTCCCCTTCGAAAATCGAATTCCGTTAGCGTTCCGAGCGCTGCACCAAGATCCTGACCCACATTAGGGCGAGGGTTTTCGAGAGGGTCCTCTTGTCTTCCGCCACCTGATCGAAGGCGCCGCGTCTCAGCGCCCGCCGGTATGTCACATCACATTTTCACGCACGTTCGCCTCACGCAAAGGGGAACGGGCGCGACTTCAATATCGGGGTCGAGCACGTATCTTTACTACAGGCCACGGGTCACTTGAGCGACCGTCAGATCGAATTCACCGGGCCGGAAACGAAAGGTACGTCAGGAGGTCCAAAATGACGCGTTGGAAGTTACCAAATGCTCTTTCAGCCAGTATTCTCGCGGTGCTGCTAAGTTCGACCGCGGCATCGGCAGGTTTTTTCTCGAGCTTCTCGCAGCCTCAGGCGCTGCCTGACGGAGCGCAGTATCAGGATGGCACATGGACTGGTTCGCCCGTCCGTCAATACTATGGCTATGTGCAGGCCCAAGCCCATGTGAAAAACGGAAAAATTTCCTCCATCGACATCCTGAGGGCACCGACGGATCGCAGGACCAGCCGATATATCAACAGCAAGGCCCTGCCGATGCTCGAACGCGAGATCGTCATGGCGCAGAATACCAACGTCTCCTACATCTCCGGCGCTACGCTCACGAGCCAGGCTTTTCTGAACTCGGTCCATGATGCGCTGCGGAAATCCCTGAAATAGCCCGGCCATGACAGTCGAGACGCGGCTCATCATGGGAATGCCGATCACGCTCGACATCCCGAATTCAGGGCACACAGGCATTCACGAGCGCGTGTTCGATTTCTTCACCGACGTCGATATACGCTTCAGTCCGTTCCGGCCGGACAGCGAAGTGTCGCGCTTCAATGCGGGCGAGGTCGGGGAGTCCGCACTCAGTTCCCAAATGCGCGACGTGCTGGAAATCGCGCATCGCATGCGAGAGTTCACGGACGGGTATTTCGACATAAGGCGCAACGACGGGACGATTGATCCCTCGGGTGTCGTGAAGGGATGGGCGATCCTCCGCGCGGCCCAATTGATCGAGCGAGAGGGGTTCGCGGATTTCTGCATCGACGCCGGTGGCGATATACAAGTCGGCGGACGCGATGCGTCGCGACAGGAATGGTCGATCGGTATCCGCAATCCTTTCGCGCCGCAGGAGATCGTCAAAGCCGTCAAGCCGAGGGGACAAGGCGTTGCGACCTCGGGAAACTACATCCGTGGCGATCACATCTATGACCCGCATGATCGCGCCCGCCGCATCGAAGGCCCCGTCAGCATTACCGTAATCGGGAGTGACGTCCTCGTCGCGGACCTGCATGCCACGGCGGCCTTCGCGATGGGTGACGCGGGCATTTACTACATCGAAGACCTCGAGGGCGTCGAAGCCTACCAGATCCACCGCGATGGCACGGCCGTGCAAACGACCGGTTTCAAGGAGTTTGTCTTCTCATGATGAGGCTGATCAGACGTGCGTTGAATGGCGTCACCATGTATCGGTTGATGGTCTATTATCTCGGGCTCCTGTTCGTCGGCGGACTTGCCGCGGGGATGACTGGAGCGACATTCCTCGACCCTGCCGGTCTGCTTTTGTCGCTCGTGCTTGCGGTCGCGAGCGCATGGGTCACGAACCGGCTTTTCAGCATTGTGCTCAAGCTGCCGACGAATTCGGAATCCGTGCATATTACGGCCCTGATCCTCGCGCTCATCATGCCGCCAGCGGATATTGCCGACCCGACGACGCTCGCCGCGATCGTGCTCGCGTCGGTCGCAGCCATCGCCTCGAAATTCATCCTGACGATCGGGCACAAACACATCTTCAACCCGGTGGCGCTCGGTGCCGTCGTCGCGGGGATCGGGCTCAACACCCCGGCCTTGTGGTGGGTCGGCGGCACGCCGCAACTGTTGCCTCTGGTGATCCTCGGCGGGCTGCTCGTCGGCTACAAGATAGAGCGTCTCGGCATGATCGCGGTCTACATCCTGTCGAACCTCGCGGCGGTCATCGCGACGACGCCCCCGGGCATGATGGGCATGGCGCTGCAACAAACGCTCCTCTACTCGCCGCTGTTCTTCGCCGGCTTCGCGATGCTCACCGAGCCCCTGACAGCCGCCCATGGCCGTTGGTCGCGGCATGTCTATGCAGCCATCGTCGGTGTGTTGTCCTGCTCGAACATCCATATCGGGACGCTATATTTCTCTCCTGAAATGGCCTTCCTCGTGGCCAATATCTACGCCTGGGCCGCGAGTCCGAAGGGACGCTTCAAGATGAAGCTGATCGGTGTCGAGGAGATCGCAGCGAACTGCTACGAGTTCGTTTTTCAGTCGGACCGCGCCCTGCAATTCCGCGCGGGACAGTATCTCGACTGGACGCTGGGACTGCCGAAATCCGACACGCGCGGCAATCGCAGAACCTTCACCATCGCTTCAGCCCCCGGGGCGACTTCGGTGCGGGTCGGCGTCAAGTTCACCCCCGACGGCAGCGAGTTCAAGCGTGGGCTCCTGGAGATGCAGGAAGGCGACCCGATCTATGGCTCCCAGATCGCCGGCACCTTCGTCCTGCCCCGACAACGTGAGAAGAAGCTCCTCTTCATCGCGGGAGGGATCGGAATCACCCCGTTCCGGAGCATGATCGCCGATCTCCTCGAACGCGGCGAGAAACGCGATATCGTGCTGGTCTACGCGAACAGGTCGGCTGACGAGGTCGCATATCGAGAGCTGCTGACGCGCGCGCGAAGCGAACTCGGAATGAAAGTTGTCTACGCGGTTTCCGGGGCCCCCGGCGACGCCTCGACCCTCCCCGGCACAGTGGTCGAGGGCCGAATGGACGAGACGAAACTACGCGAATGCGTTCCCGATCTGCACGAACGGCGTGTCTACGTGTCCGGAGCGAGCGCGATGGTCGCCGGCTTCCGAAAGACACTTCGAAATTGCGGCGTCCGTCGCAGGCGGATTCACACGGATGCCTTTTCCGGGCTTTGATCTCCGCGGAGTCGTCCGCGTGCGAAATCTCTCCATTACCTGTGGTTTTGCGCCCGACTGCGAAACCGTCGTTTCGCTGAGCAAACGCCACGGTTGCGCTGTTCGCCGGGCCAAATTTCAGGCCCCGCCTAATCTGTCGGGATTTTCTCAGGTTTTACCGGGATAACGACGCCTTTCCGTTCGAGCCGCAGGGTTAACGAACCGTTACCGCGAGTGTCTCGGAAACCACACCTCGCCTTCCACCGAGAGAGGCTTGAGCGAGAGCCGTACACTCGACCGCTCAAGCAACCTTGGCATGATCGGGCGCAACCTGTGGTTTACTTCAGATTGCCGAAATCCGCCAGAATCCTGCACCTGACCTGTGCGAGCCAAGGTCTGGCTCGTTTTGGGAAAATAGGGAAATTAATGTCTTATAAACTTTCGATCACCGCGACCGCCGTCTGTTTCGCACTTGCAGGCTGCATGGGCAGTGGCGATGGCAGCAATTCCTTCAGCGCAGCTGAGGTGTCGCAGAACCAAGCCACTTACGACAGCCTCGCGACCCGCGTCGCCGACGGCGACCTCTTGGTCGCTCAAGATCCGACCGGTACCGCAAACCTTACGGGCCAGCTGAAACTTGACCCGGCCAAAACATCTGACAACCCGGCCGCGGGCCGCTTGGCGATGGACGTTGACTTCGACAACAGGAAAGTCACTGGCAAAGTGACCGAATTCGCCGCCTACACGCCGGACTTAAGCGAAAAGGTCATGGACCTGAAGGGCTCGCTTACCGTTGACGGGACGATTGATAGCTCGAGCGCAATCGCGGCAAATGTCACCGGAACCGTGAGCGACGATGAAGGCAGCGTAACTGCAAATCTTCAAATGGCGGGCTCTGTTTATGACGATAACGGGAAGTATGTCGCGTTGGGCGATGTAACTGGCACCGAAGTTACCCCCAATGGCTCCGAACAAGTTACCGGCACGTTCCACGCAGAGCAGCAGTAAACTTCGGACACAAGCGCTGGGGGCCCAATGGCCTCCAGTGTTTCGATTTTCCAACGATGGGTTTTTCATGAGCTTTTCTAAAAAGCTGCTGACTGCGACGGCGGCTTTTCTTTGCGCCACCCCTCTGTCAGCCGCGCCTCGAGATCACAGTCTCGCGGATTGGACGCGGATCGGCGCTCGTCTCAGCGCCGAAGGCGACACGCTCACCGCGATCACCATTCTCGGGACGATCGCAGCGAAGGCTCCGAAATACTTGCCCGCACAAAGCGCGCTCGAGCGAAGCCTCGACCAGATCGGCTCCCCGAAACGCGCGGATCGGGTACTTCGATATGTTGCGGATCGCGCGCCGGATCGCGAGATGGCTTTCAACGCGGCCTTGCGACAACTCGATCAATCGCACCCTTGGCGGATCTCGGGGCAGATCTCGCTTCTGCCGACAAGCAATCTCGGTCATGTCTCCTCGCAGAAGGTTTTCGTAACCAAAGCGGGGCGATTCCAGATCACGGATGGCGGCCGGGAAACGTCGGGGTTGGGGCTCGGCGCCAGCGCGAGCGTCGACTATTACATCCACCCTGCGCTCGATTGGCGGTTGCGCCTGCGCGGCGCGGTGTCGGGAAACTGGTACTCGCCCAAGGAACTGCGCTTCGTGAAACCGAGCTTTTCGGTGCGCTACGAGCGTCTCATCGCAGGAGCCCCTTGGGGCGCGACAATCGAGGCTGGGCACAGCTTCTATGCCGCTACACATGGTCAAACGCGATCCGATGCGACCGATACGAGTCTCAACCTCGACCGCCATTGGCGGCTCGCACATGACGCCAACCTCACGGTCATCGGCTCCGTCACTCAAAGCCGCTTCGAGGCAAAACGCTATCTCAACGGGCCACGCTACGCACTCAGCCTTGGCTACGACAGAGCCATTTCACGCCGCTCCCGCCTCGAGCTCGCACTGCGGCTCGAGCGCACAGATTTGCGTAGCGATTATCAAAGCTACACCCGCGCAGCTCTCACCGTAGGAGCGAGCCGCCGCATCACGAGAACGCTTAGCGCGAAACTCTCCGCGACAGCCGGGCTGCGCGACTTCGACGGGGACTTTCCGTTGTTCGGAAAGCCACGCGTGGATCGCGACATTTCCCTCACCGCCTCAGTCGGGCTGGAAAGCTTCAAAGTGATGGGCACGACACCTCAACTGAGCTGCACCGCGCGGCGCAACCGGTCGAACGTGTCGCTTTACAGCTATCTTTCGCTCGATTGCGGCGTACATTTCGTCACCCAGTTCTGAGGGCGTCTTCTTCGCAAAGCCCCAGTTCCACCACCCGCGCGACAACTGCATTGGTCGTACGAAGGCCGAATTTCTCGCGCAGATTCCGGAGATGCATGTCGACCGTCGAAACCGAAACGCCCAATGCGAAAGCCACCTGTTCCCGGCGTTCGCCACGCACGGCGCGGACAAGGATCTGACGCTCGCGGCGGGTGATATTCGGAATGTTTTCTTCCGCTGCGAACTCCTCCGTATTCAGAAAAAGGATACAGCGTGCGCGTCCGGGCGCGAGCGGGAGGAGATTTATTTGCCTCAGGTTCGGCAGGCGCTTGACGCGAGGCCGGAGCACGGTGGCTTGCGCCGCCCAACGGGCGGTGGCCGAGAGGACCGGCGCGCGCAAGAGGCGTCCGCCCGGGACCATCGACAGGCTCAGAGGTTCGCGCGCGGTGATGCCGAGGTCTCGTTTGAGGAAGGTTTGCATCGGCGCATTCGGCCCGGCGACTATCCCGGATGAAAAAATATCGCAGGCGGCCTCCAGCGCAGCGCACTGGCTAGCCCCTGCGCCGTTTTGAAACGGATAGGTCATGAAATCTCTGAATGAATACAATCATCTATATATGAATCATTCGTATCCGATTTCTGACGCCGTTCACAATACGATTCACGACAACTCACGAAAAAAACGGCGCGGTCGAGGCCGACCAGTCGCTACTCGGAACTCCGGTCAGTCGCAGGGGGCGATGTGGATCGGGGCCTCGCGATCGGCACCTATGGTTTCGCATTTCTTCGAGCAGAGCGTCCAGCCCGAGATCGTGGCGCCGGAAGCCGCGAGGGTCAGCGTGGGCACATCCGGACCATCGGTCGTCCAAACCCACCAGCCATCCTCGAAATGACCGCCCGGGCCGGGCTCCATCCCAGCACCCGAGCCTTTCACCGCCGCGCCGACGAGGCGCAGCGTGTCATGGTCGGTCACCTGCCAATGTTCGCGCCAGCCCTCATGCTCGACCGAATGCATCCATTGGAGCGAGAACTGACCATCGCTCGCCAGCGCCACCATCGCGGCGCCGACCATCAGGCATGAGGCGCTCATGCCATCGCCCGCTTGCGGCCCAGCCAGAGCGCCGCGCCGAACGCGGCGACGAGCGCGAAGCCGATCTCGTCGGTCAGTGGCAATGCCGCGATCAGGGTGAAGCCCGCGACCATGGCCAGCACGCGCTCCCAGATCGCCAGCGGGCGGCCCAGCCAGCCGATCACCGCAACACCCCAGAGCGACAGCGCCAGCAGCGCCTTGATCACGATGTAGGCGACCGCTGGCCAATAGCCGATCGCGGCGGCGAGTGGCCCACCATCCTGCAGCATCAGCGCGGGCGTGTAGACCGCCATGAAGGGCACGACGAAACCTGCGGCGGCGACCTTGATCGCTTCGAAGCTGATCTTCAGACCGCTCTCCTTCGCAATGGGGGCCGCCGCGAAACAGGCGAGCGCCACGGGGGGCGTCAGGTCCGCGAGAATCCCGAAATAGAAGACGAACATGTGGCTGACGATCAGCGGCACGCCGAGGTCCAGAAGCGCCGGGCCCGCGATCGAGGAGGTGATGATGTAATTCGGGATCGTGGGAATCCCCATCCCCAGCACGATGCAGGTGATCATGGTCAGGATCAGCGACAGGAACAGGCTCGATTTGCCGACGCCGACGATGAACTGCCCGAAGGTGGTCGCGGCCCCCGTCAGGGTCATGACGCCGATGATCACGCCGACGAGCGCGCAGGCAATGCCGACGGGAAGCGCGGTCCGCGCGCCATCAGCGAGGCTGTCGCGACAGAGCGCCAAGGTTTCGCGCCCGCCCTTCGAGAAGACGTTGATCGCGATCAGCACCGCGATGGCCAGCAGCACCGCCCAGATGCCGAATTCGAAGAAAGCCGCCGCGACCAGCGCCAGCACGACCCAGAAGATCACACGCAGCACCTGATTGGGCAGGCCGAGCGCGACCGAACCTCCGAGAATCAGGAGGCCCGTGAGCGACAGGCCCACGGTACCCGCGAAAAGCGGCGTGTAGCCGGTGAACAGCAGGTAGACGAGCACGGCCAGAGGCAGCAGCAGATACCACCCCTCTTTCAGCGCCTTGCGCGGGCTCGGCAGTTCGGATTTCGCAAGGCCCCGCAGATCGCGCTTTCCGGCCTCCAGATGGACCATCCAGAACGCCCCCGCGAAATAGAGGATCGCCGGGATCAGCGCGGCCTTGACGACCTCGACGTAATCGACGCCCAGCGTCTCTGCCATGATGAAGGCCACAGCGCCCATCACCGGCGGCATGATCTGCCCGCCCATCGAAGACGTGGCCTCGACGCCGCCCGCGAAGGCGGAGCGGTAGCCGAAGCTCTTCATCAGGGGGATCGTGAACTGCCCGGTGGTCACGACATTGGCGACGCCCGAGCCCGAGATCGTGCCCATCAGCCCCGAAGACAGGACCGAGACCTTCGCGGCCCCGCCCATCCTGTGCCCGACCATACCGAGCGAGACATCGGTGAACAGCTTGATCATCCCGGCTTTCTCGAGGAAGGCGCCGAAGAGGATGAACAGGAAGATATAAGTTGCCGACACATAGGTCGGGATGCCGTAGATGCCTTCGGTGCCGAAACTCATCTGTTCGATCACCTGCTCGAAGGCGTAGCCGCGATGGTTCAACGGTGACGGCAGGTGTTGGCCGAACATGGCATAGAGGAAGAACGTGCCCGCGATGATCGGCAGCGCCGGACCCATCAGCATCCAGGCGGCGACGAAGACGGTGATCAGAAGCACGCAGCCGACCACGAGGTCGAGCGTGTTCGGATCACCCGCGCGCAGCAGAAGCGGCGTGTATTCGATCCATTGATAGGCGGCGACAGCGACTCCGGCTGCGGCCAGGATATAGGCGATGGAGCGTCCGACCGGACCGAAGCCTCGGGCGATGGCAAGCAGCGGAAAGCCGAGCGCGAGCAGGAAGCCCACATGGACGGCCCGCGCAATCTGGCTCGAGGGGTTGATGACATGGGCGGCGAAGGCGATCTGCCAGACCGAGAAAGCGACCGCGAGCCAGAACAGCGCCCGCCCCTCGCGCGATTGCGGAAAGCCGCCAGCCAGCGGATCGTGCACCGCCGCGTCGACCGCTGCTTCTTCTTTGTTGTCCATGCCTGTCTCCTCCCCCGGTTTGGGCGCTTTGGCCCGAACGATCAGGGGCGACCCGAAAAGCGCGCCGCCCCTCACCTGAGCTCTAGCGGCTTATTTCAGCACGCCCTGCTCCTTGTAGTATTTCTCCGCACCCGGATGCAGCGGGATCGGAAGGCCCTGCACCGCCGCCTCGAGCGAGATGCCGTTCGCGGCCGAATGCGCGGCCTTGAGCGTGTCGAGATGTTCGAAGAGTTGCTTCGTCATCTGGTAGGCCTCTTCATCCGAAACACCTTCGCGGGTGACGAGGATGTTGGTGATCGCCACCGTCGGCACATCCGCGTCCTGCCCCGGATAGGTACCTGCCGGGATCACGCCTGCCTTGTAGGGCGCGCCGAGCTTTTCTGCGATGTCGGCGGGGATCTCGACGAAGGTCACGTCCTGCGTGGTCGACAGATCCTTCAGCGCCGCGTTGCCCAGACCCGAGGACTGGAAGGTCGCGTCGAGCTGGCGGTTCTTCATCAGTTCGACCGATTCCGAGAACGGAAGGTATTCGACCTTGCCCAGATCATCATAGCTCATGCCCGCCGCGTCGAAGATCTTGCGCGCATTCAGCTCGGTGCCCGATTTCGCCGCGCCGACCGAAAGGCTCTTGCCCTTGAGATCGGTGATGGTGGTCGCGCCGGCATCCTTGAGTGCGGCGAGCTGGATGTAGTTCGGGTAGATCGCAGCGATCGCGCGCAGCTTGCCGAGCTTGGCCTTGAAGCCCGCATCCGCATTGCCTTCCCAGGCATCCTTCACCGAGTCGCCCAGTGCGAAGGCCAGCTCCCCCCGGCCCTGTTGCAGCAGGTTCAGGTTCTCGACCGACGCCTTGGTCGATTGCACCTGAACGCGCACGTCCTTCATGTTCTCGCCATAGACTTCTGAAAGAGCCACACCGAGCGGATAATAAACGCCCGAGGTGCCCCCGGTCAGGATGTTGATGAAGCTTTCGGCCTTGGCCACGGGTGCGCTCAAAGCAATCGCCCCGGCGACGAGCGCGCCGAGCTTGATGTGTTGGAACATCGTAATCCTCCCATATGTCATTGCCCGCAGTGAAAAGCGGGACCGGCCCCAAAGTGACGGGTTTTGCGCGGGGATCAATTCAATTCACGTCGATGAAACCAGAAAGCGGAAAATTCTCCGCTTGACGTGAACGACGGCGCGCTCGATCGCAATTAGGGTTCCCGAGCGGAAGTTTCGAATTTCGCTATGCGCTTGACGCTACGAGCCCTATCTGCTGGGAAACAGTTGATTTTCTTCTTCAAAGCCCCTATGCGCTCTTTGCCTCCCTTCCGATACTCCCCCGCCCGCTGGCCCGCAGCATTGCGTTGGGCCGTGCTGCTTGCGAGCTCCGCAGTTTTGGCCTTCGCGCTGAGCCTTGCGCATCTCTCGGCTGCGTTTCTGCTGGGTCCGATGGCGGCCGCGATCACGCTCGCCGCGAGCGGCGGGGCCGTGCGTTTGCCGCCTCTGGGCTTCGTTGCCGCGCAAGGTGTCGTGGGGGTGATGATCGCCTCGAAGCTTCCCGCCTCGATCCTGCCCGAGATCGCCCGCGACTGGCCGATCTTCCTTGCCGGGACACTCTCGACCGTGCTGGGGGCGAGCGCGCTCGGCTGGGTGATGGCGCGTGCGGGCGGGTTACCGGGGACGACGGCGATATGGGGTTCCTCGCCCGGTGCCGCGACAGCGATGACGCTGATGTCGGACGATTACGGCGCCGATATGCGCCTTGTCGCCGTCATGCAATATACCCGTGTCGCCTGCTGCGCGATCGCCGCAACTGCCGTCGTGCAGCTCTTCGGCGTGGCACAGGGCGGCGAGGTTGGCACGGCAATGGCTCAGGAGGGTCCGACCGACTTCCTCGGCGCGGCGGAGTCGCTTGCGCTCGGGATCGGGGCGGGCTTTCTGGGGGTGCGGCTACGCATTCCGGGCGGCGGGCTGCTGCTGCCGATGGCCTTCGGCTTGATCGCCGGCGCCACGGGCCTGCTGGAGATCACCCTGCCCCAGACCGTGCTCGCGATCAGCTACGCGGTCGTCGGCTGGGGCATCGGAATGCGCTTTACCCGTGCCGTGCTGGGCCACGCCGCACGGCTTCTGCCGCGCATCCTCGGCTCGATCATCGCGCTGATCGCGCTCTGCGCCGCTTTTGCCATGGGGCTGGTCTATTTCGCCGGGATAGAGCCGGTGACCGCCTATCTCGCCACCAGCCCCGGCGGCGCGGATTCGGTGGCGATCATCGCGGCGGGCACGCAGGTTGATGTGCCCTTCGTGATGGCGATGCAGATCGCCCGATTCCTGCTGGTGCTGGTCGCGGGCCCCGCGCTCGCCCGCGCATTGTCACGCAGGCGAGGTGATGTGTAACCCGTTCACTCGTTGAACTGGGTGTCACCGTGATTGTAGGGCTGCTGCTGGATCATCAACACGCCCGAATTGTCATCGGGATCGTCGTCGTAATGATCCTTCTCGGTGACGCCCGGCAGTTCTCCGAACGCCCGCGACAGCTTCAGCGGCGAGAAGGTGAAGGGAATCTGATCGTGCAGCCACGGCATATCGCGCAGCGCGCTCGACACCGAATCCGCACACATCATCTTGTTGACCGAGCCGTTGCGCTCCACCCGCGCCATCAACTGATCGGCCTGCGCCATCGTCAGTGGCATTTTCTGCGCGCGCACGTACCAGCTCTTGCGGGCATGATAGTCGATGTAGAATTTCCGCATCTTCTCGGTGATGCCGAAATGCACGTCGTTGCGCTCGGGTGCCCAGGGATGGTTCCAGGTGCCCGCCGGATCGAAGATGATCCGCTCGCGCCCGTTGATCAGCAATGCCGAATGCCCGCCCGACCCGGTATTGGTCGAGATCACGGTATAAAGCGTGACCGAAGGCGGCTCGTCGGAAACATAGCGATATTTGGCGACCTCGGCATCCGAGGCGTAAATGTGGTCTGCACCGCAGCCGGCCAGGAGAAGCGGCAGCATCAGGCAGACAAGAAGCAGGCGCATCATCTACCTGATCTCCCGTTCTGAGTGTCTCTCAGCTGCGCCGGTCGCGTCAGCCATTCACCAATGCGAGAAACACCAGAAAACAGATGATCACAATCACCGAAACCGTGACGAAGCGAACAAATCCGTTGAATGTTCTCTCTTGGTCACGAATGTCCATGTTGCCCGGTTTGTACTCGGCCATTGCGCGTTCTCCCTATTGCGCTGATCTCCCAGAGGGAAAACTAGCCGAGCTGCGACAGGCTGTCACGTCTCGTCTTGCGGGTTCTTGGTCTCCGGCGCAATTTCTTCCTCCAGCGCACGGGCGAGCCGGAAGCCGATCCGCCGCGGCGCCTCGTCCTCGGCGGGTTTCGGTTGCGCGATCAGCATCACGTTGAGCTGGTTCACATGCTGGATGAGCTGCGTGCGCGCGCCGTATTCGTCGGTGCCGTAGAAAGTGAGGATGTCGGGATCGAAAAAACCGATCCCCTCGATCTGCAGGACGCCCGCCTCGCCGCCGGTGAGGCCAAGCACGACTTCTTCGTCTTCCTGCAGCTGCTCTTCGAAGTTCTGGATATAGAGCAACACTCGCTCATAGGCCCATTGCGCCGGGCTCTTGTCCTCGGGCCGCGCCCGAGCCAGTTCGGGCGGAAGCGGTTTGACCTCGGCGGTCTTCGGCGCGTTCTCCGAGGTATGCACCACCTTCGCATTCGGAAGGGCAGCTTCCTCATGGGCTTCGGCGGTGGTGCGTATTTCGGTCATTTCAGGCTCCAAAGCCAGGCGCCGTCCTCTCGCAAGGTGCGGCTCACTTCCCCTTTGTGCCAAAGATGGTTGAGATGCGCCATCGCCTCGACCATCGCGAGCCCGTGGGTACTCTCGTCGATCTGGCGCTTGAACAGCGGCGGGAAGCAATCGCAAGCGGTGCGCGGGGTGTCGAGATGCTTGCGCAGACGTTTCAGCGCGCCCTCGTGGTTCTCGATCATCTGACGCAGCCGCAGCGGCAGCCCGGTGAAAGGCAGCTTGTGGCCGGGCAGCACGAGATGGCGATCCTCCGCGATCTCGGCAAACCGCGCGCAGGAGGTAAGCCAGTCCGCCAGCGGATCGGCCTCGGGTTCGGTCGCGTAAACACCGAGATTGGCCGAGATCGAGGGGAGCAGCTGATCGCCGCCCAGGACCAGATCGTCGTCCAAACTCCACAGCGTCGCGTGTTCGGGCGCGTGACCGTCGCCCATCTTCACCGACCAACGCCGCGCGCCGAGGGTAATCTCGTCGCCCTCCACGATCCGGGTGAAACCGAGCGGCATCGCATGAACGCAATCGGCGAAGTTGAAGGGGCGTTCATTGGCGCGTTTGTCCAGAAGCGCCGCGTCCATCCCGGCGCGGCGGTAATAGGTCAGGGTCTCGGCCACGGGCCGATCCTGCGGATCGAGTTGCAGCATCCGCGCAAACAGCCACGAGGTCCGCGTGGTTATCAGCTCCGCGCCCTGCTCCTGCAGCCAGCCTGCCAGCCCGATATGATCGGGGTGGTAATGGGTCACCAGAACCTTCGTGACCGGCTTGCCACCCAGCGGTCCGTCCATAGCCGCCTGCAGCGCCGCGCGACATTTGCGCGTGTCGATGCCCGGATCGACCAGCGCCCAGCTATCGCCCTCGTCCAACGCAAAGCAATTGACGTGATCGAGCGCCATGGGCAGCGGCAGCCGGATCCAAATCACGCCGGGTGCGACCTCGATCTCGCCGCCCGGATCTGGCGGCTCCGCCCAAGGATAGCGGATGCCGCTCGCCGACGCGGGGGTGTCCTCGCCCCTCATGCCTCGAGATCTTCGACGCTGAGCGCGTAGAGCCCCTCGGCCCCCTCCTTCGCCTCGGCCAGCGAGGCCGCATAGGCCGGCATCAGGCGGCGGATATAGACGGCGGCCAGATGCCCGCGCGCGGAATCGCGGCCCTCGGCCATGGCGGCGCGCAGGTGGTAATAGCCCCCCAGCACCCGCGCGAAGGCGTCGAGATAGGGCACGGCACCCGCGAAACGATCCTGCATGCCTTGGCGCACCATCCATTCCGTGTGCTCGCGCAATTCCTCGGCGGCCTGCCAGACGTCTTCGGCCAGCACCGGGAAATCGCCACGTGCGCCCTGCGCCTCGTCCTCGATCTCCTGCAGCAGACGGAAGGCGGCCTTGCCCTCGTCCATCATTTTGCGGCCCACGAGGTCCATCGCCTGAATGCCGTTGGTGCCTTCGTAAATCGTGGTGATCCGCACGTCGCGCAGATATTGGGCAGCGCCCGTCTCCTCGATGAAGCCCATGCCGCCATGGATCTGGATCCCGGTCGAGGCAACGCGGATGCCCATATCGGTGCCATAGGCCTTCGCGATCGGCGTCAGCAGCGCCGCGCGGGCCTGCCAGTTCGCATCGCCGGTCGCACGCCCCATGTCGATCGCCACCGCACAGGCCAGCGCAATCGACCGCGCCGCGAAGATCTCGGCCTTCATGCCCGAGAGCATCCGGCGCACATCGGCATGCTCCACGATCGGCGCGAATTGCACCCGGTCCTTCGCATAGGCCAGCGCCTGCTGATAGGCCGCTTCGGCCACGCCGATGCCCTGCGCGCCGACGTTCAGACGCGCGTTGTTCATCATCGTGAACATCGCGGCCATGCCCTTGTTCTCTTCGCCGACGAGCCAGCCGGTCGCGCCCTCGTAGCTCATCACGCAGGTCGGCGAGCCATGGATACCCAGCTTGTGCTCCAGCGAAACCACTTTCAGCGAGTTCGCCACGCCCGGCTTGCCATCGGCATCCGGGATCAGCTTCGGCACCATGAACAGGCTGATGCCCTTCGTGCCGGGCGCCGCATCGGGCAGGCGCGCCAGCACGAGGTGGCAGGTATTCTCGACGCAATCATTGTCGCCCCAGGTGATGTAGATCTTCTGGCCCGAGATCGCATAGGTGCCGTCGTCATTCGGCACCGCCTTGGTCTTGAGCGCCCCCACGTCGGAGCCTGCCCCCGGCTCGGTCAGGTTCATCGTGCCCGACCATTCGCCCGAGATCAGCTTGGGCAGATACAGCGCCTTGATCTCGTCGGAGGCGTGATGCTCCAGCGCTTCGATCTGGCCCTGCGTCAGCAGCGGGCTGAGCTGCAGCGCGAGGTTCGCGCCCGACAGCATGTCGTTGAAGCCGACGTTGAGCGCCTGCGGCAGGCCCATCCCGCCATGTTCCGGGGTCGCCGCGATGCCAATCCAGCCGCCTTCTGCAAGCGCTGCGAAGGCCTCCTTGAAACCGGGCGACGAGCGCACGACGCCGTTCTCCAGTTTCGCGGGCGTCAGGTCGCCGTCGCGATTGGTCGGCGCGATCACCTCGTCGCAGAGCTTGCCGCCTTCGGTGAGGATCGCCTCGACCATATCGGGGGTCGCTTCGGCGAACATCTCGGTGGCGGCGACGGGCGCAAGCGGCACGACGTGATCGAGGATGAAACGAATGTCGGTGACGGGGGAACGGTAAGTCATGGGTCTCCTCCGGGCAGCTTGGCAATTGCCGCGCGCGCGTCTATGTCCTGTCGGGTTGCCATCACCCTACCGCAAGGGCAGCCCCCTTCAACTCCAACGCTGCGTCACGACTGCATGAGCCAAGACACGAAACTCCTTTCCGCTGATGCCGAGGGCTACGCACAGGCAGCCGCCCTGCTGCGCGCGGGCGAACTGGTCGCAATGCCGACCGAGACGGTCTACGGGCTTGCAGGCGATGCGCGCAACGACCGCGCGGTGGCGGCCATCTTCGCGGCGAAGGGGCGTCCGAAGTTCAATCCGCTGATCGTGCATCTGCCTTCGATCGAAGCGGCCGAAGAGATCGCCGTGGTCTCTGACGATGCACGCCAGATCGCCGCACGCTACTGGCCGGGGCCGCTGACGCTGGTGCTGCCGCTGCGCCCCGATGCCGGGCTTTCCGATCTGGTGACCGCCGGGCATGACACGGTCGCGATCCGCCTGCCCGCGCATCCGGTCGCCCGCGCGCTGCTGACGGAATTCGGCGGGCCGCTCGCCGCGCCCTCTGCGAACCCCTCCGGCAAGATCAGCCCGACCACAGCGCAGCATGTGATTGACGGGCTGGACGGCAAGATCGCGGCGGTGATCGATGGCGGCCCCTGCGTGGTCGGGGTGGAATCGACCATCCTCGCACTCGATCCGCCCGCGCTGCTTCGCCCCGGCGGGGTCGCTGCGGAAGAGATCGAGGCACTGATCGGTCAGCCGCTGCCCACCGGCGGTGACGCATCCAAACCAAATGCACCGGGGCAGCTCAAATCGCATTACGCGCCGGGCGCGGCCGTGCTGCTGGACGTGACCGCCCCGCGCCCCGACGCGGTCTGGATCGGCTTCGGCGGCGATTGCCCGACCGCCGATCTGAACCTATCGCCTTCAGGCGATCTGACCGAAGCCGCCGCAAATCTTTTCGCTATGCTGCGCAAAGGCGATGCGCTGGCGAAGACGCGCGGCCTCGACACGCTCGCCTTCGCCCCGGTCCCGGAAACCGGCCTCGGTCGCGCGATCAACGACCGCCTGCGCCGCGCGGCGGCGCCGCGCGACTGATTGCGTCTTCGTTTTGGCTTAAATATCACGGGGGTGAGGCGCGGACGCGCCGAGAGGGCGGAGCCCCGTTCAGCCCTCAAGCATGACCAGCAGCAGCCGAGAGCGTCCGCGGGTCGATCCCCATGCCTTCCAGCGCGCGCACCCATTTCGTCTCGTGATCGCTATCGAGCGCGAGATCGGCATCGCTGTCGGCGGTGAGCCAGCCATTGTCTAGGATTTCCTCTTCAAGCTGCCCCGGCCCCCAGCCCGCATACCCCAGCGCCATCAGCGCCTGGTTCGGGCCGCGCCCCCGCGCGATGTCTTCGAGAATGTCGCGCGTGCCGGTCATGCGCAGGCGATCGGTGACCTCCATCTGGCCCTCGCCGGTCGTCCAGTCGGGCGAATGCAGCACGAAGCCGCGCCCGGTCTCGACCGGGCCACCGAACAGGATCGGCTGATCGAGGCGGATATCCGCGCCGGGCCGGTCGATATCGAGGCTTTCGAGAAGGTCCGAGAAGGCCGGCGAAGGCAAGGGCTTGTTGATGATCAAGCCCATCGCACCCTCATCGGAATGGGCGCATACGGCGATCACCGAATGCTCGAATCGCGGATCGCCCATGCCGGGCATCGCGATCAGAAACTTGCCTGTCAGGTCCATCTCGATCCCCTCCGCAAAATGCATCCAGTCTCTATTTAAGGTGGCGCGGGGAAGACGTCGATTCAAGCCGGACGCAGGAATTGTTTGGTATTGTGACGCGCCTGGACAAAATGTTGCACGCTTCTGTCGCGTTTGTGACTTCTGAACGTGCAGGGAAGCGACTAGGTAAAAGATATGACACGTTTGTTACCAGTGATGGGAATTCTGCTCGGTTGTTGCCCGCTTGGCGTGGCGGCGCAGGAAGCTGTTGCGCAGATCGCAGCGCAGGAGCAGGTCGCGCCGCAGGAGGCATCAATGCCCGCACTGCCGACGCCCCCGGGGCTGGAACAGGCGCAGCTGCGCGCAGGCGGAAAAGGCGCGAATGGCGCCCGTATGGCGGCGCTGGAGATCGCGCTCGCTCCCGGTTGGAAGACCTATTGGCGCTCGCCGGGCGATGCAGGCATCCCGCCGCATATTCAGTTCACCGGGTCGAGCAATCTCGCCTCCGCCGTAGTCCACTGGCCCGCACCGGAAGTGTTCCTGTCCTCCGGGATGCGCACCGTCGGCTATCACGACGGCGTCGTGCTGCCGATCTCGGTGACGCCGAAAGACCCGGACAAGCCGGTGCAGTTGAAAGCCGACGTGATGATCGGGATCTGCGAGAATATCTGCGTGCCGGTCAGCCTGCAGCTGGAAACGGAGGTCACCGCCGACGGCACCACCGATCCGAAGATTCAGGCGGCGCTTGCACGCGAACCACGCCAGATCGACCCGCCGACGCGCTGCGAGACGGAGCCGAAGAAGGACGGGGTGCGACTCACGGCGCGGATCGACCTGCCGCCCGCTATCGGCAAGGAAAATACCCTTCTGGAACTGGCCTCGCGCCCGGTCTGGGTGTCCGAGGCCGACAGCCACCGCGAGGGCGACACCCTCGTGACGAGCGCCGACTTCGTGCCGCCCGACGCGAAACCCTTCGACCTCGATCCGAGCGATCTACGCATCACCGTGCTCTCCGATCGCGGCGCGGTCGAGATCATGGGCTGCACCGAGTAATCACCCCGTCAGGCGTCGGACTTCTCAGACTTCGGGCGGTGGCCTGTGGCGGATATGGCCGCGCAAAAGCCGCGGCGCGATCAGCCCCGCCCCCATCGCCACCATCGCCGCGATCAGCGCGAAGCCTCCGAAGGCGGGCATCAGCGCCTCCCCCTCCCACATCGCGCGGCCCAGCGTGAGCGCGAAGCCCACCGCCATCAGCGCCGCAACCCCGGCCAGAATGCCGCGCAGCCGTACGACCCGCACGCCGTGACGCACCGCCTGCACCTGCCGCCCGAAATCGAGCTGCACCGCCAGCACCGCGGGCACGACCAGCAACACGATCACCATCCCGAAGCCCAGACCGTAGACCAACGTGATGACAGTGGATTTCAGGAACAGCGCCGAGCTCGACTGTTCGTA
Source organism: Thioclava sp. F42-5 (assembly GCF_002213195.1). Classification (NCBI taxonomy): domain Bacteria; kingdom Pseudomonadati; phylum Pseudomonadota; class Alphaproteobacteria; order Rhodobacterales; family Paracoccaceae; genus Thioclava; species Thioclava sp. F42-5. The sequence continues at coordinate 247,089 of NZ_NBNZ01000004.1, read as the reverse complement.
GAGTAGCGGCGCGAGGCCCAGAACCGTCGTCAGCGTCGTCAGCAGCACCGGGCGCAGACGATCCGAGACCGCGTCGACGATCGCGGGCACCATGCCGCGTCGTTCGGCATATTCGTCCACCGTTGAGATCAACACGATCGCGTCGTTGATGATAATCCCCACCATGCCGATTCCGCCTACAACGGCGAACATCGACATCGGCAGGTTCCAGATGTAGTGACCCCAGATCGCGCCGACCGCGCCGAAGGGGATCACCGACATAACCACGATCGGCCGGGTCCAGCTCGCGAAGATCCACGCCAGCACGATGTAGATGCCGATCAGGCACATGATCAGGCCCATCATGGCGTCGCTCAGGAAGTCGCGCTCCTGCTCGGCCTGCCCGGTGAGCGTATAGGCCACGCCGCGCTCCTCGGCGATGCGGGGCAGGATGTCGTCGCTGATCCGCGCCATGATCTCGTTGGCCCGCGCCGGGTCGTCCTCGGAGACATCGCCGGTGACAGAGACCTGCCGCACGCCATCCTCGCGCCGGATCGTCGAGAAGCCCGTCTGGCTGCGCACCGAGACGATATCGGCCAGCGGCACCCATTCGCCGCCCGGTGCGCGCAACTGCATCCGGTCGATGAAATCGGCGGCCAGTTCCTGCTCGGGAAGCTCCACCCGGATCGTGGCCGAGCGCACCCCGTCGGGGAAGCTCGCAGCCTCGGTGCCGTTCAGGCGCGCGCGCAATTCTCGGCTCAGCGTCGCGATATCGAAGCCCAGCGCCTCGCCCTGCGGGGTGAGATCAAGGATCAACTCCTGCTTGTCATAGGCGAGGTTGTCCTCCACCGCCGAGACTTCGGGGAATTGCGCAAGCTGCGTCTTCAGGTCTTCGGCGGCCTCCTTCAGGATGCGCGTCTCGCTACCCGAGAACTGGACCGCGATACCGTCCCCTGCCCCGCCGGAGCGGAAACGGCGGAAGCTGATCTCCTCGACCAGCGGCATGCGCGGCGTTTCGGCCTGCAGTCGCGAGACGAAGTCGAAGCTGGAATAGGGCCGGTAATCGGGGTCGATCACCTCGATGGAGATCGAGCCGAGAAGATCGGCATCCTTGGTATCGGCAGAGGCCAACCCGCGCCCCGACGCGCCACCGATCTGTCCCAGCGCGTATTCGACCGGGTTCACCCCGTACTCATCCTCGAACTCCTTCGCGACCTTGGTGACGGTCGCCTGCATCGCGCGCATCATCTCTTCGGTGTCGGCCCGCGTCGCGCCCTCGACCATCGAGAAGGCGCCGTTCACCGTCGATTGTTCCGGCGGGTTGAAGAAGCGCCACTGTACCTTGCCCGACATCACGAAGCTGACCTGCCACAGCAGAAGCGCAATCGCCGCCGCGATCACCGGGTAGCGCCCGATGACGATGAGGCGGGTCAACGGCTTCATCACCACGCGGCGGAACCAGTCGAGGCCGCGGTTCGCCTGCCGCGAAGGCCAGTCGTACCATTTGCCTTCGGACGTATGCCTCAGCGCGTGGCTCATATGGTTGGGCAGGATCACGAAGCACTCGATCAACGAGGCAGCAAGCACCGCGATCACCGTGTAGGGAATATCGACGATCATATTACCCATGCGCCCGCCGATCACGGTCAGCCCGGCGAAGGCGATCACCGTGGTCAAGGTCGAGGCGAAGACCGGGGCGGCCATGCGCCGCGCGCCATTCTCGGCGGCGAGCGTGGGATGCTCTCCCAGATGGCGGGCGCGGAAATCGGCATGCTCACCCACCACGATCGCATCGTCGACGACAATCCCCAGCGTCAGGATAAGCGCGAAGATCGAGATCATGTTCAGCGTCATTCCGGTGAAATACATCACCGCCAGAGCCGCAGCCATCGAGGTCGGGATCCCCATCGCCACCCAGAAGGCCGTGCGCGCATTGAGGAACAGGAACAGCAGCACCAGCACGAGGCCCAGCCCCAGTACCCCGTTGCCCACCAGCAGATCGAGGCGCTGCGTGATCGCGTCGGAGCGCGTGCGCACCAGATCCATCGAGGTGCCCGCCGGCAGCGTCGGCTGCATCTGGTCGATCACGCCTTCGACCTTGCGCTGAATCGCGATCGCATCGCCAGCCGCAGAGCGCGCGACATTGATCACCACCGCCGGATTGTCGCCGACGAAATAGGCCTGATTGCGGTCCCCGCCCTCGACCCGGATATTTGCGACGTCGCCCACGGTCAGCTGCGAACCGTCCGGTTCGGTGCGGATCACGAGGTTCTCGATTTCGGGGGCGGAGCGGCGCTCTTCGCCCGTGCGTACCCGCGTGGCACCGCCCGCCACTTCGCCCGCCGGATCGGTATTCGCCTCGGCGGAGATCACATCGATGATCTGCGTCAGCGTCACGTCATGGGCCATCATCGAGACGGTCGGCACTTCGACCACCGTCTCGGGCGCGGCGATCCCGGCGAGCGAGGTGCGCGTGACGCCTTGCTGGTAGAGCCGCACGACCGCCTCGTCGCCCAGTCGGCCCAACTGCTCGGGGGAGAGCGGTCCGGTGATCACCATGTCGGTCACCGTCTCGCGCCAGACGCCGCGTGCGACTTCCGGGTCTTCGGCCCCCTCGGGCAGATCGCCTGCCGAGGCCAAAGCGTTCTCGACATCGTTCACCGCGCGGGACATGTCCCAGCCGGGTTCGAAATCGAGACTGATCCGCGCCGAGCCTTCCGAGGCTCGGCTGTCCGAGGCTTCCACCCCCTCGACCGAGATCAGTGACGGCTCCAGCACCTGAACGATCGCCCGGTCGACCTCCTCCGCGCCAGCGCCGTCCCATTTCACCGAGACGGTGATCGATTCCTCGACCGAGTCCGGGAAGAACTGCGCGCGCATCCGCGGCAGGGCAACGAGCCCCGCGCAGATCATCACGACCAGCACGATATTCGCCAGCGTCGCGTGGCGGGTAAAGAGGCCGATCAGCCCGCGGGCGGGCGGCAATTCGCGTGGATCGAGGTCGGAGCGCATCTCAGCCTCCGATCCGGGATTCGAGCTTCTCGACGGTGGCGACGGGCACCTCGTCCTGCTTCAGCTCGGCAAGGAACCGCTGCTTGGCAGTATCAGGCATAACTTTGTTGGTTTCGACGAAGCTTACCAGCTTGGCGCGGCGCTCGGGATCGAGATTGATCGTCTCCGGTCCGGCGGCCGCCTGCGACTGACTGGGGCGCATCGGACGCAGCTTGATTCCACGGCCCAGAAGCGGCGTGCGCTCGGCGACGATCTCGGTGCCGGGCGCGAAATCAGCGCGGATGATGACGGCGTCGCCCTGACGGCGCAGCACGGAGACATCGGCGGTTTCCAGACGGTCTTCCGGGCCGAGCACGAGAACCGTGCCATCCGCATCGACCGCCGCGGCGGGAATCTCGGCGACATTCTCGAGCGCGGGCTCCTCTAGCCGGACGGTCACGAAATCGCCCGGACGCAGATTGCCCAGACCGTCGGTGACACGCGCGAACAGCAGGCGCCCCGTCACCCCGTCATCGACCGCCGCCGACACGCGCGAAAGCTCTGCCTTGGCGGTCAGCGTCTCCTCGCCCGCGACCAGCTCCACCCCCACGGGAAGATCGCGCAGCGCGCCCCGCGCGTCGATCAGGCGCGCAAACTGCGCGGTGGAGACGCGGAAGGCGATTTCCAGCGCGTTGGGGTCGATCAGCTTGCCCAGCATCTCGTTATTGGACACCAGCCCACCCGCGACCGCGTTCACCTCGGCCAGTCGCCCGGAAAATTCGGCGCGAATCTCGGTATCGGCCAGTTTCCGGTCGGCTTCGGTCAGGCCGATCTTGGCGCGGGTCAGCGAGGTGCGCGCGGTATCGAGCTGCGCCTGCGCAGTCGACAATGCCGAGCGGCGGTTCAACACCGCCTGATCGGCCGCCGAGGCCGCCAGTTCCGAAGTCTCCAGATTGGCAGCAGAGCCGACGCCCCGCTCCGAGAGCGAGCGCTGCCGGTCGAGCGCCTTGAGCCGCAGATCGGCTTGCCGCTGCGCCGCCGTCACGTCGTCCCTCGCGATGGTCAAAGCGCGCTCGGCCTGCGCAAGCGCGGCTTCGGCCTCGGCCACGGTCGCAGCCGCGCTGTCGCGTGCCGCCTGCGCCTCCGCCGGGTCCAGCTTGACCAGAAGCTCGCCCTTCTCAACCTCCGCACCATCCTCGAAATCGGGGGCAAGCTCGACGATCGTGCCTGCCGCCGAGGCGCGCAGTTCCAGCTCGCGGGTCGAGCGCACCTCGCCATAGGCGGTCAGCACGGGCGACATCGTCTTGAAGGTGACCGGGATCACATTGGCAGCAAAAATCCTTTCGCGCGCAGTGGGCGCACGCCCGCTCTCGGCATTGCGGGCCTGCATCGCCTGAAAGATCGAGAAGCCGCCCATCGCCAGCAGGCCGACGGTCAGCGCCAAAAGAAACAGCCCCATCAGGGAGCGGGTGAGAAAGCGCATGGCATCTCCGATCAGTCATCAGTGGCGCGGGCGCTCGCGATTGCCCACGGTCGCGCGATTTCCATGTTACCTTGCCGAAATAGGCGCAGGGAATGGTTATCTCTACGCGTCACGGGGCCGCGTCCGTCACTTTTTCACGAAAACGCGACCGTTTGGCGCGGTTTACGCCTGATCGAGACGGGCGCGGATTTGCAGCAGATCCGCCCATGCCTCGCGCTTCGCCGCCGGATTGCGCAGCAGGTAGGCCGGGTGGGTCATCGGCAGCGCAGGCCGCCCGAAGGCCTCGGCCCATGTGCCCCGCAGCCGCAGAATGCCGCGTTTGCCCAGCGCCGCCGCACAGGACGCATTGCCCATCAGAACGATCAGGTCAGGATCGGCCAGATCGACATGGCGGGCGAGGAATGGCAGCATCTGCGCGATCTCGGCAGGCGCGGGGTCGCGATTGCCCGGCGGACGCCAAGGCAGGACATTGGTGATGTAGAGCGCCGCCTCGGCATCGGGCGATTGCCGCGAGAGACCGATCGCGCCGAACATCTTGTCGAGCAGTTGACCGGCGCGGCCTACGAAGGGCAGGCCCTTCTGGTCCTCTTCGCGCCCCGGCGCCTCGCCGATGATCATCACCCGCGCGGCAGGCTTGCCATCGGCAAAGACCGTATTGCGCGCGCCGAGCTTCAGATCACACATCTCATAGGCGTCGATTGCGGCCCGCAGAGCTTCGAGCGTCTCGGCCTTGCCCGCTGCATCACGCGCGACCACGACCGGATCGGGGCCCTCGATCTTTGCCATCTGCGCCACCGGCGGCAAATCCCGGTCCGCCACGGGCGCAGCCTCGGGCGCCTTCGCCTTGGCCTGCGCGGATTTATCGGGCAGCGCATAGCAGTCGACCGGCGTGTCACCGATGACGGTGTCGACGCCCATTTCCAGCTGCCATTCGAGGGCGGCCAGAGCTGCGTGATAGTCGATTTCCAGGGTCGGCTGAGTCTCCATTGCGCGACCCTACCCCATGGGCGCTGCGACGGTAAAGCGGCTGGACGCCCGCCCCCCCGTTTGCCATAAGCGTCGCAGTCTAACCGGAGCATCGCGCAATGGCTTTTCGCCCAAGGCACCTGCTGGGGATCGAACATCTGAGCCCCGAGGATATCCTCACCGTTCTCGACCTCGCCGAACAATATGTGGATCTGAACCGTCGCACGGTGAAAAAGACCGACGCGTTGGCCGGGATGACCGCGATCAACATGTTCTTCGAGAATTCGACGCGGACCCAATCGAGTTTCGAGCTTGCGGGCAAGCGGCTCGGAGCGGACGTGATGAACATGTCGATGCAGACCTCTTCGGTGAAGAAGGGCGAGACCCTGATCGACACCGCACTGACGCTGAACGCGATGCATCCCGATCTGCTGGTGGTGCGGCACGGCTCGTCCGGCGCGGTCGATCTGTTGGCGCAGAAGGTCGAATGCGCGGTGATCAATGCGGGCGACGGCAAGCATGAACACCCCACGCAGGCACTTCTGGATGCGCTGACGATCCGGCGCGAGAAGGGCCGGATCAAGCGCCTCACGGTCGCGATCTGCGGCGATGTCGCTCATAGCCGGGTGGCGCGCTCCAACCTGATCCTGCTGGGCAAGATGGAGAACCGCGTACGCCTCGTGGCGCCGCCGACGCTGATGCCCTCGGGCGTGGGCGAATTCGGCTGCGAAGTCTATCACGACATGCGCGAAGGCCTGCGCGACGCCGATGTGGTGATGATGCTGCGGCTTCAGAAAGAGCGGATGGATGGCGGCTTCATCCCGTCGGAGCGCGAATATTTCCACCGCTACGGGCTGGATGCCGAGAAGCTCGCCTATGCCAAGGAAGACGCGATCGTCATGCATCCGGGCCCGATGAACCGCGGCGTGGAGATCGACGGCACCATCGCCGACGACATCAACCGCTCGGTCATTCAGGAACAGGTCGAGATGGGCGTGGCGGTGCGCATGGCGGTGATGGACCTCTTGGCGCGCAACCTGCGGGCAGAGCGCGGGCGCGCTTTGACGGAGGGTACCTATGTCTGAGATCAAGCGCGACGAGGTTCTCAACTACCGCCCCGGCCCCGAAAGCGAATTGCCGCTGGAAGAGGGCGAGAAAGTTCTGGCCGTCTTCACGGCGGACAAGAAACGCTACTGGACCGACCATGCGGTTCTGGCGGTGATCGGTGCGGTGCTGGTCTCGGCGGTGCTGTTCTGGCTCGGCAAACCCGATCAGGTGGTGATCGCGAGCTTCGCCATCGTGGTCGGCATGGCTGCCCGCGGGCTCTATTTCCGCTCGGAGGCCTTCGCGCGGCGCTGGCAATTGACCGACCGCCGCCTGATCGGACCACAGGGCAAACAGGTGATGCTGCTGCAGATTGACGCGGTGCGCTCGCTGATGGGCGACGTGCAGGTCGTGACGAAAAGCGGCGACAAGCATCTGATCCGCCACCTCGCCGATGCAGGCCCGGTGGTGCGCGAAATCGAGAGCGCGCGGGCCGCGCGCAAACTGGTGGCGAAGTGAGGCACGAAGCATGACCCTTTTCCTCGAAAACGCCCGCCTGATCGACCCCGAGGCACTGACCGAAACTACCGGAAACGTGGTGATCGACGGCGACCGGATCGCGGCGATCGGCGACATGTCCGCGCCCGCCGATGCCGAGGTGATCGATTGCCGCGGCAAATGCCTCGCGCCGGGGATCGTCGATCTGGGTGTGAAGATCGGTGAGCCGGGCGAGCGCCACATGGAAAGCTTCCGCACGGCGGCGCTGGCCGCCGCAGCCGGGGGCGTGACCACCATCATCGCCCGTCCCGACACGCAGCCCGCCATCGACAATCCCGAGACGCTGGAATTCGTCACCCGCCGTGCAGCGGATGCGCCGGTGCGTATCCTCCATATGGCGGCGCTGACCAAGGGCCGCGACGGGCAGGAAATGACCGAGATCGGCTTTCTGAAAGATGCCGGCGCGGTGGCTTTCACCGATGTCACGCGCGTCTCGGATCAGACCAAGGTGCTGCAACGCGCCTTCACCTATGCGGCCCACCTGGGGGCTCTGGTGATCGGCCATCCGCAGGAACCGGTCCTGTCGAAAGGAGCGGCTGTCACCTCGGGCAAATTCGCCTCACTGCGCGGTCTTCCCGGCGTGTCCCCGATGGCCGAGCGGATGGGGCTCGACCGCGATCTGGCGCTGGTGGAGATGACGGGCCTCGCCTATCACGCCGACCAGATCACCACCGCGAAGGCCCTGCCCGCGCTGAGCCGTGCGAAGGCGGCGGGGCTTGATGTCACCGCCGGGGTCTCGATCCACCACCTGACGCTGAACGCGCTCGACGTGGGCGATTACCGAACCTTTTTCAAACTGACGCCGCCGCTGCGCGACGAGGAAGACCGGCTCGCGGTGATCGAGGCGGTGGCGGACGGAACGATCGACGTGATCTGCTCGCTCCACACGCCCGCCGACGAGGAATCCAAGCGCCTGCCCTTCGAGGAAGCGGCCTCTGGCGCGGTCGGGCTAGAGACGATCCTGCCTGCTGCGATGCGCCTGTATCATGCCGGTCAGCTGACCCTGCCGCAGCTCTTCCGGGCGATGTCGCTGAACCCGGCGAAGCGGCTCGGACTGCCGCAGGGGCGGCTTTCCGAGGGAGCTCCGGCAGACCTCGTGCTCTTCGATCCGGACGCGCCGTTCGTGCTCGACAGGTTTAAATTGCGCTCAAAATCGAAGAATACCCCCTTCGATACTGCTCGAATGGAAGGCAAAACGCTTGCCACATTCGTCGCAGGGGTGCAGGTTTATAACAACAATAACGACTCATAAATGAGGCGAGGGCAGGCACATGCCGGGAATTGAGAACGGGTCCGCATGGCTCGGGCTGGTGGCTGCACTGGGCTACCTGCTCGGATCCGTGCCCTTTGGGCTCGTTATCACCAAGCTTTTCAAACTGGGCGACCTGCGCAAGATCGGCTCCGGGAATATCGGCGCGACGAACGTCCTGCGCACCGGAAGCAAGAGCGCGGCGCTCGCGACCCTGCTCCTCGACAGCGGCAAAGGCGCGATCGCGGTTCTCATCGCGCGCTATGTGCTGGGAGAAACCGCCGCACAGGTGGCGGGCGCTGCGGCCTTCATCGGTCATATCTACCCGGTCTGGTTGCGCTTTCAGGGCGGCAAAGGGGTCGCGACCTTCCTCGGCACGATGATCGCGCTGGCCTGGCCTGTGGGTCTCGCGACCTGCGCCGTCTGGCTGGTGACCGCGGTGGTAACGCGGATTTCTTCGCTCGCCGCACTTGTTTCGGCGGCGGCGACGGTACCGTTGGCCTATTTCCTCGGCTATCGCGAATTGATGATGCTGGCGGCGGGCCTGTCGGTGCTGATCTTCTGGCGCCACCGCACCAATATCGCACGCCTTGCAATGGGCACGGAGCCGAAGATCGGCAAGAAGACCTGAGCCACCTCAGACGTGCTGGCCCGCGTTCACCTCGATCTCGGTGCCGGTGACGTAGCTCGACGCGTCCGAGCACAGGAACCAGATCACATCCGCCACTTCCGACGGTTGGCCGAGCCTGCGCAACGGCAGGTTCTCGACGATCTTCTCGGTGCCGGGGCTGAGGATCGAGGTTTCGATCTCGCCCGGCGCGATCGCGTTCACGCGCACGCCGAGCGGCCCGAAATCATGCGCCATTTCGCGCGTCAGCGCCTTCAGTGCCGCCTTCGACGTGGAATAGGCCGCCCCCGCGAAAGGATGCACCCGCAGCCCGGCGATGGAGGTCACGTTGACCACAGCCCCCTGCGCCGCCGACAGTTCCTCGACCAACCCGCGCGCAAGCACGATGGAGGCAAAGAAATTGACGTGGAACACCTGCCCCCAGGTACGCAGATCGGTGTCGAGCGTATTGAGCCGCTCGCCCTCGGGCCCTTTGGGCGAAATCCCGGCATTGTTCACCAACGCATGCAGCCGCCCGTCGATCCGGCTGCGAATATCTGCGATCGCGTCGATCACCTCGTCGGGCTTCGAGAGATCGACCTGAATGTGGTCTTCGCGGCCGCCGCCCCACGGGCATTGCTCGGGAAACGGTTGGCGCGAACAGGTAATCACGCGCCACCCCTCGGCTGCGAAACGTTTCACCGTGGCGTGGCCGATCCCGCGGCTCGCCCCTGTCAGCAGCATTACTTTGCGATCGTCCATCACTCGAACTCCCCGTCAGCGCGTTCCCGACCCTAGTCGGTTTTGGTCCGAGCGCAACGGCCCCGATTGCACCCTTCCAAACCCGGCGCGAACGGTCTAGCAAGATGAGATCACCCTGCCCGAGGACCAGCCAGATGAGAAAGCAGACCATGGATCGTGACTGGATTGCCACCGCCCGCACCCTCTCCGAAGCCCTGCCCTACCTGCAACGCTATTCCGGCGCCGTGGTCGTGGTGAAATTCGGCGGAAACGCGATGGGCGACGAAGAGGCGATGGCCGATTTCGCCCGCGATATCGTGCTGATGCGCCAGGTCGGCATCTTCCCGGTCGTGGTGCATGGCGGCGGGCCGATGATCAACGAGATGCTGGGCAAGCTCGGCATCGAGAGCCAGTGGGTCCGCGGCAAGCGCGTCACCGACAAGGCGACCGTCGAGGTGGTCGAGATGATCCTCTCGGGCCTCGTCAACAAGCGCATCGTGCAGGCGATCAACGATCAGGGCGGTCGTGCGGTCGGTATCTCGGGCAAGGACGACGACCTGATGGTCTGCGAGGCGGACGACCCGGAACTCGGTTTCGTCGGTCGTCCAGTCGAGATGAACGTGCAGGTGATCCGCGACCTCTACAACGCGGGCATGATCCCGGTGATCGCCCCGGTCGCGACCGGCATGGCCGATAACGAGACATTCAATGTCAATGGCGACACTGCGGCTGGCGCCATCGCGGGCGCGCTGCGCGCCGATCGCCTGCTCCTGCTGACCGACGTAGCGGGCGTCAAGAACAAGGCCGGCGAAGTGGTGACGCAGCTGACGCCGGAAGACGTCACAGCGATGATCGCCGATGGCACCATCGCGGGCGGCATGATCCCCAAGGTCGAGACCGCGCTGAAAGCGGTCGAAGAGGGCGTGCGCGCGGTTGTCATCGTCGACGGGCGCGTTGCCAATGCCTGCCTGCTGGAACTCTTCACCGAACATGGGGCGGGCTCGATGATCCGCTCGACCGAGCCGCGCGTGAAACCGCGCGGTGAGTGAGACGCCGCCGGTGACTTTTCCGGCGATCGAGCCGCTCGCGGAGGCGCTCGCCCCGCATCGGCTGTTCGTATCGGGGCTGCTGCATGAGGGCAGCGAGACGATCGCGCTGATCTCCCCCGACGAGCCGGGGTTTTGGGCGCATGTCACCGCTCAGCCGGAATTCGCCGAGGACGTTCTCGATCCTCTGGATCGCTGGTCGGCACGGGTGATCGGCGCCATCGCACGGCAATTTGAAGCCCGCGCGCTTTTCCCCTTCACCGGTCCGCCCTGGCAGCCATTCGTAAGCTGGGCCTTGAAAAGCGGACAGAGCTTCGCCTCGCCGGTCCACCTGATGTGCCATATGCATATGGGCCTCTGGGCCTCGGTACGGGGCGCGCTGGCCCTGCCCGGCTTGCTTCCGCTGCCCGCAGCCGCAGCCAATCCCTGCCTCGGTTGCCCCGCGCCCTGCGCTACCGCCTGCCCGGTCGACGCGCTCACGGCGGACGGTTACGACACGGCAAGCTGTCACGCGCATCTCGACCGCCCCGAGGGTGCGACCTGTCGCGATCTCGGCTGCCTTGCAAGACGCGCTTGCCCGGCAGGTGAAAGCTATGGCAGGCTGCCCCAGCAATCCGCATGGCATATGAGGCAGTTTCACCCATGACCCCGCTCGGCTATCGCCGCCTGATCCTGACCCGTCATGCGAAATCCAGCTGGGATGACCCGGCGATGGAGGATCGTGACCGCCCGCTGAATGGGCGTGGCCGAGCCGCCGCGCTGGAACTCGGCGATTTCCTCGCCTCGCGCGGGTTGGAGCCGGAAGAGGTGCTCTGCTCCTCGGCCACCCGCACCCGCGAGACGTGGGACCGGGTCGAACGCGCGGTGATCGAGACGCGGCCGCAGGTGAGCTATGTCGAAGACCTCTACCACGCCGCCCCCGAGATGATGCTGCAGGTCCTGCGCACCGCCTCCGCGCCGACGGTGATGATGCTGGGCCACAACCCCGGCATCGCGGAATTCGCCCATCGCCTGCCCGCGCGCGCCCTGCACGACCCCGATTTCCGCCGTTTCCCCACCTGTGCCACGCTGATCGTCGATTTCCAGATCGACAGCTGGGACGAGGTGCAGCCGGGACAGGGATCGGTGCTCGATTTCTTCACGCCGACCCGGCGCGGCTGATCGCGGCATTTCTCTCCCATGATCGTGACGTCGGGACACGGTTTTCTGTGGCCAGTCGCGCGCCGGTGCCCTATCTCTCGGGCGTAATCATCACAGGAGGGTTTCCATGTCCGCTCAAACGCCGAAACGCATCGCCGTCACCGGGGCTGCCGGTCAGATCTGCTACGCGCTGCTGTTTCGCATCGCCAAGGGGGATGTCTACGGTCCCGATCAACCGGTGATCTTGCAGCTTCTCGACCTGCCGCAGGCGCTCGACGCGGTGCGCGGCGTCGTGATGGAACTGGAAGACTGCGCTTTCCCGCTGCTCGCAGGGACAGTCGTGACCGATGACCCGGTGACCGCCTTCACCGATATCGATGCGGCGTTCTTCGTGGGCTCGCGCCCCCGCACCAAAGGCATGGAGCGCCGCGACCTGCTGTCGGCCAATGCCGAGATCTTCCGCGTGCAGGGTGAAGCGCTCGACAAGGCTGCCAAGCGCGACGCGAAATGCGTGGTCGTCGGCAATCCGGCCAACACCAACGCGATGATCCTCGCGGCCAACGCGCCGAACTTCCCCACCGAGAACATCACGGCGATGATCCGGCTCGACCATAACCGCGCGCTGACCCAGTTCGCGTCGAAAGCCGATCTGCATGTCGACGACATCGAGCGCTTCGTGGTCTGGGGCAACCACTCGCCCACCATGTTCGCCGATTGGACCGAAGCCGAAGCGAAGGGCCGCAAGCTCTCCGAGATTATCGGCGACGAGACCTGGTATCGCGAAACGCTGATCCCGCAGGTCGCCACCCGTGGCGCGGCGATCATTGAAGCGCGCGGCGCCTCCTCGGCCGCCTCCGCCGCGAATGCCGCGATCGATCACATGCATGACTGGATCCACGGCACCGATGGCAAATGGGTGTCGATGGCCGTGCCGTCGACCGGCCTCTACGGCATCCCCGAGGGGCTGATGGTCGGTCTGCCGGTGATCTGCAAGGATGGCCATTACGAGCGCGTCGAAGGGCTCGAGTTCAACGACTTCCAGAAAGAGATGATGGCACGCACCGTCGGCGAACTGGAAGAAGAGCGCGAAGCGGTTTCCGACCTGCTTTAAATCAGACCCGAATATAGAACAGGGGCGGCACGATTATTCGCGCCGCCCCTCTTTTAATTCTTCGCCTTGGCGGAAATATCCCATGGGGGTCTGGGGGTATGAAACCCCCAGCCTCTGCCCGCAGCCTTGGCTCAGTGCCCGAGGATCTGGCTCAGGAACTGCTGGGTCCGCTCGGATTTCGGGTTGTTGAAGAAGTCATGCGGGTTGTTCTGCTCGACGATCTGACCGTCGGCCATGAAGATCACCCGGTTCGCCACCGCCTGCGCGAAGCCCATCTCGTGGGTCACGCAGAGCATGGTCATCCCCTCTTCGGCCAGCTCGATCATCGTATCGAGCACTTCCTTGATCATCTCCGGATCGAGTGCCGAGGTCGGTTCGTCGAAGAGCATGATGCGCGGCTTCATGCACAGCGAACGCGCGATCGCCACACGCTGCTGCTGGCCGCCCGAGAGCTGGCCAGGATACTTGTCGGCCTGCTCGGGGATTTTCACCTTCTCGAGGTAATGCATCGCCGTCGCTTCGGCTTCCTTCTTGGGCGTCTTGCGCACCCAGATCGGGGCCAGCGTCAGGTTCTCGAGGATCGTGAGATGCGGGAACAGGTTGAAGTGCTGGAACACCATGCCGACTTCCCGGCGGATCTTGTCGATGTTCTTCAGGTCGTTGGTCAACTCGATTCCGTCGACGATGATCTTGCCCTGCTGGTGTTCCTCGAGCCGGTTGATGCAGCGGATCAGCGTCGATTTCCCCGAGCCGGAGGGCCCGGCGATGACGATGCGCTCGCCGCGCTGCACGGTCAGATCGATGTCGCGCAGGACGTGAAACTGGCCATACCACTTGTTCATGTTCTCGATCTGGATCGCAACCTCGTCGGAGACCTGCATGTGGCTGCGGTCGACCTGACGTTCGAAATGCGGTTCGGTCATTGTGTCTAGTCCCCGATTAATGGTTATCACGCTGCAGTCGACGCTCGAGAGACATCGAGTAGCGCGACATTGCGAAGTTCAGGATAAAGAAGATGGCGCCGACGAAGATGAAGGGCTCCCAGTAGATGCCTTTCCAGTTGAAGTCGGCGCGGATGAAGTCCGGGATGCCCTTGAGCGGGTCGAAGAGACCCACGAACACGACCAGCGTCGTATCCTTGAACATGCCGATGAAGGTCGAGACGATGCCCGGGATCGAGATCTTCAGCGCCTGCGGCAGGATGATCAGCCGCTGCGCCTTCCAGTAGTCGAGCCCCAGCGCATCCGCCGCTTCGTACTGGCCCCGCGGAAGCGCCGCGAGACCGCCGCGGATCACCTCGGCGATATAGGCCGCGGCGAAGAAGGTCACGAGGATCATCACCCGCAGGATGATGTCGAAATTCGTGCCCGGCGGCAGGAAGTAGTTCAGCAGCAGCGAGGCTACGAACAGCAGCGTGATCAGCGGCACGCCGCGGATGAACTCGATGAAGATCACCGAGAAGGCCTTGACCAGCGGCATGTCCGACTGACGCCCGAGTGCAAGGATGATCCCCAGCGGCAGCGACATCATGATGCCGCCCACGCCCAGCGTGATCGCCAGCAGGAAGCCCCCGAACTTGGCGGATTCCACCGGCTCGATTCCCCAGGGGAGGATCGCCTGCAGACCGCCGATCAGCGGGCCAACCACGAAGAGGAAATAGAGGATCGTCACGAAAGCACCGACCGAGAAGGCCGCGATGGAGCCGATGCGCGATGCGAGCAGCATCAAGATCGCCCCGCCCAGCAAGAAACCCGCGAACACCATGACCGGGGCCCAGCCGGTGCCGCCCCAGAGCAGCCAGACGGCGAGGAACGGGTAGACCGGCGTGAACCACGCCAGCGCACGCGGCACCCAAGTGAAGAGAAGCGGGCCGACCGCCACGAAGAGCAGCAGGAAGGCGAGAATCGGACGCCAGTAGAGCTCCGGCGGGTAGAAGCCGAAGATGAACTGGTGCCACCGCTCGCGGATCACCGCCCAGCAGGCGCCGGTCGCGCCTTCGCCGTAACGGTCGGTGATGATCGTGCGGCACTCCTTGATCGAGTTGGCGTCCCAGACGCCATGCAGGAACCACGGCAGGAAATGCATCACCAGCGTGTAGATCACCGCCACGCCCACAAGGGTCAGCAGCGTATTCAGCCAGCCCGAGAACAGGTTCTCGCGCAGCCATTGGACCGCGCCGGACTGCCCCGCGGGGGCTGGCTGCTGCGGCAGCATCGAGTCGCGGACATAGGCGACGGAATGGGCTTCGGTATCGCTCATCTCACCGCTCCTTCAGCTTCACGCGATTGTTGTAGACGTTCATCACGCCCGAGATCGTCAGCGAGATCGCGAGGTAGATCAGCATCATCAGCGTGATCGCCTCGAGTTCGCGCCCGGTCTGGTTCAGGGTGATGCCGCCCAACGTGCCGCGCAGTTCCAGGTAGCCCACGGCGATCGCGAGCGAGGAGTTCTTCGTCAGGTTCAGATATTGCGAGATCAGCGGCGGGATGATGACCCGCAGCGCCTGCGGCAGGATCACGAGGCTCATCGTGCGATTGGCCCGCAGACCCAGCGCAAAGGCGGCCTCGGTCTGGCCTTTCGAGATGGCGAGAATACCGGCGCGAACGATCTCGGCGATGAAGGCCGCCGTATAGAGCGACAGGCCCAGCCAGAGCGCCACGAAGGAGTTCGACACGTTCGTGCCGCCGGTAAAGTTGAAGCCTTTGATCTGCGGCTCTTCGGGATTGATGCCGAGCGCGATTGCGAGGATCAGCACCGGCCCGAGAATGATGAGGATGCTCTTCCACCACGTGGTCGGCCTCTTCCCGGTCGCCTCCTGTACTTTGGCGGCATGGGTCATAAGCCGCTTGTTCACCCAGATCGAGGCGATCAGCACGATCACGAGCGCGAGGAAGTCGAGCGAGATCGGCGCGAGCGCCGTGTCGAGCGATCCAAGCGAGCGGTCGAAATGCACCGCGGGGATCGCGGTATAGCGGTTGGTGAAGGCGACGGAGTCGAGGATCATCGACGCCTGCGCCTCGCCGGTCTGCTGGTTCACCTTGTAGGCGTTGGGCGACGGGGCCACATCGGTGAGCAGCGCGATCGCCACGAGGATCCAGAGCAGCACCGGAATGTTGCGGAAGACCTCGACATAGACAGTCATCAGCCGCGCCACGAGCCAGTTCTTCGACAGGCGCAGCACGCCCACGAAGATCCCGATGATCGTCGCGGCGACGCAGCCCAGGAAGGACACCCAGAGCGTGTTGATCAGACCGACCAGCAGCGCGCGGCCGTGGCTCATGTCGTTGTTATACGGAATAGTCGCGTTGCCGATATCGTAACCGGCCCTCTGCCCGAGGAAGGAGAAATTGAAATCCTTCCCGAGGTCGTTGAGGTTCTGGATCACATTGTCCACCAGCCATGCCGCGCCGCCCATCACGAGGATGAAGACGACCACCTGGATCGTCAGGGAGCGATAACGCGTGTCATAGATAAGCTGGCTGAGCCGGAAGCCCTGCTCCGGCGCGTCGGGCGCGCTTGTCATTCTTATTTCCCCTGTTGCCGCGTCGCTGTTTTTGTCAGGCCATTCTTACGGGCCCTTGCGGGGATGTCTCCCCTACGCACGGTCTCTTGAAAACGGATCAGGGGCGCGGATTGAACCGCGCCCCTGCCGGGCCCTCCTTAGCGGAAAGGAGGAGCGTACATCAGACCGCCCTGGGTCCATTGTGCGTTCAGGCCACGGGCCAGACCGATCGGGGTCTGCTCGCCGATGGTCGCTGCGAAGATCTCGCCGTAGTTGCCGTTGGCCTTGATGGCGTTGACGGCCCAGGTCTTGTCGAGGCCGATCATCGCGCCGAGGTCACCCTCGGTGCCGAGCAGGCGGTTGACTTCCGGGTTGTCGGTGCCCTTGGCCAGCTCGTCGATATTGGCCGAGGTCACGCCGTATTCTTCGGCCGCGATCAGCGCGAAGACGGTCCAGCGGACGATGTCGGTCCACTGATCGTCGCCCTGACGGACGGCGGGAGCCAGCGGCTCTTTCGAGATGATTTCCGGCAGGATCACGTAATCCGACGGGTTCGCGAAAGCGGCGCGGGTGGCAGCGAGGCCGGACGCGTCGGTGGTGTAGGCGTCACAAGCGCCAGCGAGGAACTGTTGTTCGCCTTCGGCATTCGAATCAACCGTGATCGGCTGATAGGACATGTTGTTGGCCTTGAAGTAGTCGGCAAGGTTCAGCTCGGTCGTGGTGCCGGTCTGGATACAGATCGACGCGCCGTCGAGTTCCTTGGCCGAGGTCACGCCCGAGTCCTTGCGCACCATGAAGCCCTGACCGTCGTAGTAGTTGGTCGCGGTGAACTGGAGCTTGAGATCGGTGTCGCGCGAGAAGGTCCAGGTGGTGTTACGTGCCAGCAGGTCCACTTCGCCCGAACCGAGCGCGGTGAAGCGCGTCTGGCCCGAGGTGGGAACATACTTAACCTTCGAGGGGTCGCCCAGCACGGCGGCGGCGACGGCCTGGCAGACCGCGACGTCGAAGCCGGACCAGTTACCGTTGGCATCCGGCGCGGCGAAGCCGACGAGACCGGTGTTCACGCCGCAGATCAGCTCTCCGCGCGATTTCACGTCATCGAGCGTGGCCGCGCCAGCCAGACCGGCAGTCAGCGTCGCAGCCGTCAGCGCGCCGAAAAAGACGGATTTCTTCATTTTTACCTCTTCCTGTTGTCGCCGCTCTGACAGAGCGGTTCTTGGTCCCTCACGGACCTGGTCGATCGTGTCCCATGACACGGAGTAACGAAAGTTTGGTCCATCCGATCAAAGAAGGTCAAGGCTAGTTTCCGGATTTCGTGAGGGTAGCTGCGCAAATCATCGGCAAGTGATGATGCTTTTGGCAGGTCCGTAAGCGGCGTAAGAATCCCGGGCGGTCACCTTTCGGCGAGCGACCAGATTCGAGCCGCGTCACACAGCGCCTCGCGCTTGTGTGCGGCGATCTCGGCCGCCTCTTCGTCCTCCCCCCATTGCGCGATCTGCCAATCCTCGTCGAGCCGCGAGAGCGCCCACGCCTCTTCCGCCGAGAGCCGACCGCGGGCTACCGCCAGCCCCAGAACGAGCGAGCCGGTGATGCCCACGAGATCGTGGAGCGCCGCGAGCGCGAACGGATCGAGGGCTGCGACTTCCGCTTCCAGCCGTGCCAGATGGTCCGCAGGCTGATCGACCGGCAGGATACCCGTCGTGACCTTGAGCGCTGCGCCATAGGTCTGCGCGGCCCACTCCAACAACGGATCCCATTTCTCTGCCTGAAGATCGACCAGCTCCGCCGGCGCCTCGGCGCGGTAGCACAGAAGATCGGTGCCGCCGAATTCGCAGACATGGGCGACCACCTCGGAATGCTGGCGCGCGACCTTGTCGATCGCGGCGTTGGCCGAACGGGTGACCGGCATCTTGTGGGGCTGGATCGCGCCCTCTTGCGCGTCCCATTCGGCGGCGATCGCCTCGGCATAGGCACGGGTCGGCACGGTCAGCGCGGCTTTCGCCGGCGTCTTCACCGCACGCCCGTCAAGCGCCACGCCGAACCCTTCCGGACGCTCGGTGACGGTGGTTTCTTTCCAGAACCGTTTCGCCGCCCATTCGCTCATGCGCTCATCTCCCACAGGTCCAGAAGTGTCGTTTCCAGCGAGTCGAAATCATCGACCATCTGATGCGCGCCCGCCGCTTCGAGCAGGTGCGGCGCGTGGTAGCCCCAGCGCACGCCGATCGTCGCGACGCCCGCGCTGCGGCCCATCGCCATGTCGAAGCTAGTATCGCCGATCATCACCGCGTCACGTGCGTCCACGCCGGTCTCGCTCAGCGCCGCGCCGATCATCGACGGGTGCGGCTTGGAGGGGTGATCGTCCGCCGTCTGCAGGCTGACGAACAGCCCTTCCAGCCCGTGATGCTCGATCAGCGCGCGCAACCCGCGGCGGGATTTCCCGGTGGCGACCGCCAGCAGCATGTCATCGCGCGCGGCGAGCTTGCGCAGGAGCGCCTCCGCCCCGGGATAGAGCGGTGCGGGAGAGGCGGCGCGCGTGGTCATGTAACTTTGCTTGTAGCCCTCGACGATGCGCGCCTGCGTCTCGGCATCGTGCTCGGGCGCGAGCCGTGCCACCGCGAGCGGCAGCGACAGGCCCACGATCTGGAGCACTTCGGACGCGGCCGGCGCGGGAAGGCCCGCCGCCTCGAACCCGAGCGTCATCGCGTGGGTGATATGATTCTGGCTGTCCGAGATCGTGCCGTCGACGTCGAAGATCGCAAGTTTCATGCTAGATCCTCGAACGGGTCGGCGGGCACGTCTTTCTCGTGCCAGTCCAGCAGGTCCCATGTCCGTTTCATATGTTCGGGCAGCGGCGCGGTCAGGGTGATCCGCTTGCCGCTGATCGGATGATCGAAGCTGATCTGGCGCGCATGCAAATGCAGCTTGCGGGAGATTTCTCCTCCCAGCTGCGCGCCCCAGCCATCGCCGAGATTCTCCTGACCCGAGCCGCCGTATTTGCCGTCACCGATGATCGGGTTGCCGATCTCGGCCATATGTGCGCGCAGCTGGTGGGTGCGCCCGGTGATCGGCACCAGCGCGACCCAGCTGACCCGCTGCCCGAGGATGTGCAGCGTGAAATAATCGGTAGTCGCGCGCTTGGCGCCCTCGGTCTTGTCGACCTTCGCGGGATGCACGCAGATCATCTTCTCGCCCTCGCCACCTCGGCCATGACCCGGCGCCTTCACGAGGCCGAAGCGGATCGTTCCGGTCTTCGGTTCGGGTGCGCCTGCGACGGCCGCCCAATAGATCTTGCGGGTGGTCTTACCGCGGAACGCCTCTGACAGGCGGCGCGCGACGCGGTCGGTGCGCGCGAGCAGCAGAACGCCGGAGGTGTCCTTGTCCAAGCGATGCACCAGCTTCGGCTTGTCCTTGTAGCCGAATTTCAGCGCCTCGCTCAGCCCGTCGACATGACGGTTGCCCTGCCCCGAGCCGCCCTGCGAGGGCAGCCCCGGCGGTTTGTTGAGCGCGATGATGTGTTCATCCTTCCACAGCACGCAGCTCTGGATGAATTTCGCATCCGCCTCCGAGATGCCCTCGGTCTTCGGCGCGGGCGCGGAATGGGGGATCGGCGGCACGCGGATTTCCTGCCCCGGCGCGACGCGCGAATTGGCCTTTACCCGGCCCTTGTCCACGCGCAGGTCGCCCTTGCGGCAAAACTTCTCGATCATGCCTTGGGACAGATGCGGAAACCGCTTTTTCAGGAACCGGTCGAGGCGCTGTTCGCCCTCTTCCTCGGTGACGGTGATATGCTGGACGCCGCTCATAGCATGGCCCTCATAAGTAGAATGCCCGCGACGAGGCCTAGAAGCCCCGCGCCGACCGACAGTCCGATATAGCTGACTGCCAATGTGACGTCGCCCTTCTCGATCAAGCGATAGGCTTCGAGCGAGAAGGAGGAGAAGGTCGTAAAGCCCCCGAGGAAGCCGGTCGCTAGGAAGGCGTTCCAATGGGTCAGCTGCTTGTCACCAAGGAATACCACGAGCGCGCCCATCAGGAACGAGCCGAGGATGTTCACCGTGATCACGCCCAGCGGGAAGGGCTGCGGGCCGAAGCTGCGCATCATCCCGACGCCCACGAGGTACCGCCCAGATGCGCCCATCGCGCCGCCAAGCGCGACCTGCAAGATCGTAGAAAGCATCGCTGTCTCCTTTGGCGCCGTAAGAGCGGTCACGGGCCTGAATGTCAAGATTTGCGCTGTTCGCGCAGCTTGGCAAACCAGTCGACCCGCTTTTTCAACTCGCGCTCGAAGCCACGCTCGACCGGCTGGTAGAGGACCGGGCGCTTCATCGTGTCGGGGAAGTAGTTCTGCCCCGAGAAGCCATCCTCGGCGTCGTGGTCATAGGCGTAGCCCGCACCGTAGCCCTGTTCCGACATCAGCTTGGTCGGGGCGTTCAGAATATGCTTCGGCGGCGGCTCCGAGCCGGTCTTCTGCGCCTGCGCCCGCGCGCCCTTGTAGGCGACGTAGCCCGCGTTGGATTTTGGCGCGAGTGCGAGATAGATCACCGTCTGCGCCAGCGCCAGCTCCCCCTCGGGCGAGCCGATGCGCTCGTAGATTTCCCACGCGTGCAGCGCATGCGTCTGGGCCTGCGGATCGGCGAGCCCGATATCCTCCACCGCCATGCGCACGAAGCGCCGCGCGAGGTAGCGCGGATCCTCGCCGCCCTCCAGCATCCGCGCGAACCAATAGAGCGCGGCATCCGGGTCCGATCCGCGCACGGATTTATGGAGCGCCGAGATCAGGTTGTAATGCTCGTCGCCCGATTTGTCGTATTTCGCCGCGCGGCGCATCAGTCGGGTCGAGAGCGCGTCCGTGTCGAGATTGCCGGTCACTCTCCACGCCGCGACCTGCTCGATCAGGTTCAGAAGCGCGCGCCCGTCGCCATCTGCCATCTCCAGCAGCGCTTCGCGCGCCTTGCCGGTCAGCGGCAGGGGACGGCCGAGCGCCTTCTCGGCGCGCTGCGCTAGGCGTTCCAGATCGGCGAGGTCGAGCCGCTCGAGCACCATGACCTGCGCCCGGCTCAGCACAGCGGCGTTCAGCTCGAAGCTCGGATTCTCGGTGGTGGCCCCCACCAGCATGATCGTGCCGTCTTCCATATGCGGCAGGAAGCTGTCCTGCTGCGCCTTGTTGAAACGGTGAATCTCGTCGACGAAGAGGAGCGTGCCCCTGCCCTGCCCGCGCCGAAGCTTGGCAGCTTCGAAGACTTTGCGCAGTTCCGGCACGCCGGTGAAGATCGCGGAAATCTGTACGAAGGCGCGGTCGGAGGCATCGGCCAGCAGTCGCGCGATGGTCGTCTTGCCGACGCCGGGCGGCCCCCAAAGGATCAGCGAGCCAAGCGAGCCCGCGGCCAGCATCGCACCCAGCGGCCCATCGGGGCCAAGCACCTGCTCCTGACCGATCACCTCACCCAGCGTTTTGGGGCGGATGCGATCGGCGAGCGGGCGCGGCGCTTCGGGCGCAGGCGCGGAGGGATCGGGGGGCGTGTCGAATAGGTCGGCCATGATGGCGTGAACCTAGTGATTAGCTCGGCTCACGAAAAGCCCCCGTGCGTGTGGGGTCGCACGGGAGCTCTGATCTCCCCCACGCTTTCAATGAAGGTTCTGTGAAAAGTCCATCGACACGACCTGGTTCTTGATCCCGTCGATCTCCATGACCGGACCCATCGCCGTCATGTCCACTCCAACCCGACCCGCCCAACGCGGCCAATTCGCGTTCAGAAGGGTAAGGGCGGAGCTTGCGCCGAGTTGCCGGGCGGAATTGCCAATTTCCTGCACGAGACGCGCATGGACCTTGCGGCGCAGCGCCATCGGAACGTCATGCGACACGAAGAGACGCGAGCTTTCCCACACGGTCTCGCTGACCGGAGCTTCGTCATAGAGAAGATCGGACGGGATCGTCGCGAGTAGCCCACGCTGCGCGTCGCGGATCATGTAGCTGTAGATCCCGCAGGTTGCCGTCGTGGGCGTGAGACGGTTGCCTGCCAGCACCTTGCCCAGTTCGTCATGGACCACCACCCAGCGGCTCGCCGGGGTGTCATACTGATCATATTCCATGCCCATCGCTTCAGGGAGGTCCCATTTGTTCTGGACGATGAAGAGCTCGCGACGTGCGCGCAGCATGTTTGCGAATAGCTCACCATGATTATGGAAATTGGTGAACGAAAGCGTAGTGGTCTGCATGTCTTCCTCCTGCAGGTTTAACACAGTACAGCCGTGCGGAGGGTCAACAACACTATAACAGGCGGAAATCCTTTGCGCGCTGAATAGCTTCGGCGGTCGTCCGAGCCATCAGTCTTGCGCGCGCAGAATTCAGCCGCGCCTTGAGCGCGCTTTCCGAAATTCCAAGTTTCGCGGCCGCCGCCGCGTGTCGGTCACCCCCAGCAACACAGCGCAGGGCTTCGATCTGAGCTCGCGTGAGTTCCTCAGGCGGTTGAGTCATATCGTGCATTTCACGCACGATAAGCTCGAAGGTCTCGATCTCGGTAAGGTCGAATTCCCGATCATCGCGCGCCATGCTTGCGATAGTACGGGACCGGATCGGGCCGCATGAGACTGTCGCCCCGTAGATAAGACCGTATTTCTTGGCCTCATCGAAGAGACGGAAAGGATCGGGTAGCCGCGGGTCGCTCCACCGGATTGCGCCGGTCTCGCTAAACCCCCAAGCAGTCATTGGGTCGCGGAGCACATAGCCGTTTGCGGTGTAATGATCGAGCCAAGCCTTGTCGTAAGTCTGGAACGTCATCAGCGGCGCCGTAAAACGAATATGCAGTCCAACAAAATAACCACCTGGAGCTAAACGATCCAAGTCACGGAGTTTCAAATCGATTCTGCTCTGTATCGACATATCTTTTTAGACAGTTTGGAATTAACCCGGTCAACTTAAAAGTGTTCGCGCCCTGCGGAGTTCGCTCCGACAGTGGCTTTACGTCCCCACTCGCCCTCGCGTTTACACTCGCGAAAGCTTCACACCTGCGCAATAACCTTTTGCGCGAGAATTGCGTGAAAATGCAGGCGGAAATAAGAAAATCCCGCCCAAAAGGCGGGATTTCCCAGTACTCGTTGATTTCGAAGGGAAATCATCTGCGAGGATCAATCCTCTGCAGCCTCTTCGGCTTCGACGCGTGCTTTATCTGCAGCACCTTTGGCGTCCAGATCGCGGTCGACGAATTCGATGATCGCCATCGGCGCCATGTCGCCGTAACGGAAACCGGCTTTCAAAATGCGAACGTAGCCGCCCTGACGCTCCTTGTAGCGCGGGCCGAGGATGTCGAACAGCTTCGCGACATACTGGTCCTGCTTGAGCTGCGAGGCCGCCTGACGGCGAGCGTGCAGATCGCCGCGCTTGGCGAGCGTGACCAGCTTCTCGATGACCGGGCGCAGTTCTTTCGCCTTCGGCAGGGTCGTCTTGATCTGCTCGTGCTCGATCAGCGAGCCAGCCATGTTGGCGAAGAGCGCCTTGCGGTGCTCATGGGTACGGTTGAGGCGGCGGTAGCCACGTGCGTGACGCATTGTCATTCTCCAATCTTGCGTTTTGCTTTGTCAGGCCGGCGATGCGTGTCACCGACTCACCTTGGGGTCTTGTGACCCAGATAGTCCCCGGCAGTCCGGGCATTGGAGGGGCGTTTAGCCAACGCCCCTCAATTCGTCAATCAGAACTGGTCTTCGAAACGCTTGGCCAGATCTTCGATGTTCTCCGGCGGCCAATCTTCGACTTCCATCCCGAGATGCAGCCCCATGCCCGAGAGCACTTCCTTGATCTCGTTCAGCGACTTGCGGCCGAAGTTCGGGGTGCGGAGCATCTCGGCTTCGGTTTTCTGGATCAGGTCGCCGATATAGACGATGTTGTCGTTCTTCAGGCAGTTCGCCGAACGCACGGACAGTTCCAGCTCGTCCACTTTCTTCAGCAGAAGCGGGTTGAACTCGAGACCGTCGTCCTGGTCCTGCTTGCCAGCCGATTCCGGCTCTTCGAAGTTGACGAAGATCGAAAGCTGGTCCTGCAGGATGCGGGCAGCGAAGGCCACCGCGTCCTCGGCCGACAGCGAACCGTCGGTCTCGACCTTCATGGTCAGCTTGTCATAGTCCAGAACCTGACCTTCACGGGTCGGCTGCACTTCGTAGGCGACTTTCTTGACCGGCGAATAGATCGCGTCGACGGGGATCAGGCCGATGGGCGCATCCTCGGGACGGTTCTTGTCGGCGGCGACGTAGCCCTTGCCGGTGTTAACGGTCAATTCCATGAACAGGTCGGCGCCATCGTCGAGGTGGCAGATCACGTGATCCTTGTTCAGGACCTCGATGCCCGCGGTCTCGGTAATGTCGCCAGCGGTCACGACGCCCGGGCCCTTGGCCGAGATCGAGAGGCGCTTCGGACCTTCAACGTCCATACGCAGAGCCACGCCCTTGAGGTTCAGGACGATATCGGTCACGTCTTCACGAACGCCCGCGACCGACGAGAACTCGTGCAGCACGTTGTCGATCTGGACGCTGGTGATCGCGGCGCCCTGAAGCGACGAGAGCAGTACGCGGCGCAGCGCGTTGCCGAGCGTCAGGCCAAAGCCACGCTCGAGCGGTTCGGCGACGATCGTCGCCTGACGCAGCGGGTCGTTGCCGGGCTTGATTTCAAGCTGCGTCGGCTTGATGAGTTCAGCCCAATTCTTGTGGATCATGCGTTTGCCTCCATACCTGTCCCAGACCCATGCCCAAAGTCGGGGACGCCCGAGGATAAAACCGAAAAATGCGGGCGGGCCGCACGGGAATCCCGCACGGCCCGACCGTCGTAATCTAGATTAGACGCGGCGACGCTTCGGCGGGCGGCAGCCGTTATGGGCGATCGGGGTCACGTCACGGATCGAGGTGACGGTCAGACCGACCGCAGCCAGCGCGCGCAGCGCCGATTCACGACCCGAACCCGGACCCTGAACTTCGACGTCCACGGTGCGCAGACCGTGTTCCTGAGCCTTCTTGGCCGCATCTTCCGCAGCCATCTGAGCGGCGTAGGGGGTCGACTTGCGCGAGCCCTTGAAGCCCATCGTGCCAGCCGACGACCACGAGATCGCGTTGCCCTGCACGTCAGAGATCAGGATTTTGGTGTTGTTGAACGAGGAGTTCACATGAACGACGCCAGCGGCGATGTTCTTGCGTTCCTTGCGCTTAGCGCGAACCTTATCACGAGCCATTTGTCCTGCCTCCCCTTACTTCTTCTTGCCAGCGATGGGTTTCGCCGGGCCTTTGCGCGTGCGCGCATTCGTATGGGTGCGCTGACCGCGCACGGGCAGGTTGCGACGATGACGCAGGCCACGGTAGCAGCCGAGATCCATCAGGCGCTTGACGTTCATCTGAACTTCACGGCGCAGGTCGCCCTCGACGGTGTAGTTGGCGTCGATATGTTCGCGGATCGCGAGCACTTCGGAATCCGAAAGCTCGTTGACGCGACGGGTCACGTCGATACCCGTGGCTTCGCAGATCTGCTTAGCCGAATGGGGACCGATCCCGGTGATGTAGGTAAGTGCGATCGGGACGCGTTTCCCGGTCGGAATGTTGACGCCAGCAATACGAGCCAAAGCGTGTATCCTTTCGTTGCGAGCCCGTAACCCCAGGCCCTTTTTTCACAACACGAGGCCCGAAACTGGCGCTTCGGACCCCACGATTAATCCCCGAGGGAATCTCTCCCTTTTCGGAAACGATTCTCATCGGAGACGCCGTGACCTAGAGGTAAACGCCCTCCGGGTCAAGGCTTCTTTTACGATTACCCTTGCTGGTCGAGAATCCGCGCGATCGAGGTCGCTACGGTCTCGATTTCGGCCAGCCCGTCGATCGTGAACAGATCGCCCGCGTGGTAGTAATAGCCGATCAGTGGAGAGGTCTTCTTGTAATACTCCATCAACCGGGTGCGCAGGCTTTCTTCGTTGTCATCCGCACGACGCTTCACGTCGGTGCCGCCGCACTTCTCGCATTTGCCATCCGCGGGCCAGGGCTTGGTCTGATCATGATAGACCTCGCCGCAACCACCGCAGGTCGAGCGGCCGGTGATGCGGGCGACAAGCGCCTCGTCATCGACCTGCATCTCAATCACCGCGTCGAGCTTGGTGCCCATCTTGGCGAGCAGCTTGCCCAGGGCATCGGCCTGGCCCAGCGTCCGCGGGAAGCCGTCGAAAATGAAGCCTTCGCCACCAGCGGCGAGCTTTTCCTCGATCAGACCGATGACGATCTCGTCGGTCACCAGCTGGCCCTTGGCCATCACTTCGGCGACGACATTGCCCATCTCGGTGCCCGAGTCCTTCGCCTCTCGCAGCATGTCGCCGGTCGAGAGCTGGACCATGCCGCGCTCTTCGACGAGACGGCGGGCCTGGGTGCCCTTGCCCGCGCCAGGCGGGCCGAGAAGAATGATATTTGCCATGTCGGCTCCCCCTGAAAACGCTTGGCGGACTTAGCGGCGCGCGGGCGGCTTGCGCGGCCCCTTCTTCTTCTTGCCCGAACGGCCGCGAAGCTGCGAACGCTCGATCAGACCCTCGTATTGGTGGGCCAGAAGATGCGACTGAATTTGGTTGATGGTGTCCATCGAAACGGTGACCACGATCAGAACCGAGGTGCCGCCGAAGTAGAACGGGATGGACAGCTGCGAACGCAGGATCTCGGGCAGAAGGCAGACCGCAGCGAGATAGGCAGAGCCGATCACCAGAACGCGGCTGACAACGTAGTCGAGATATTCCTCGGTCTTCTTGCCGGGACGGATGCCGGGCACGAAGCCGCCCTGATTTTTCAGGTTATCCGCGACCTCGTCCGATTTGAACGACACGTTCGCGGTGTAGAAATAGGCGAAGAACACGATCATCGCGACGTAGAACAGCAGATACAGCGGCTGACCCGGGCCGAAATAGGCGAGGATCGTCGACATCACGGGACCGGTGTTCTGGCCCGAGAAGGTCGCGATGGTGGTCGGCAGCAGCAGGAGCGACGAGGCGAAGATCGCCGGGATGACGCCCGCCGGGTTCACCTTGATCGGCAGGTGGCTGGAGCCGCCGTCATAGACCTTCATCCCCACCTGGCGGCGCGGATACTGGATATGGATCTTGCGCAGCGCGCGTTCCATGAAGACGACGAAGGTGATCACGATCGCGATCATCAGGATCACCCCGAGGATCACCGGAGTGGAGATTGCACCGGCGCGCCCCTGCTCGAGGAAGCGGGCCAGAGCCGCCGGGATTTCCGCGACGATACCGACGAAGATGATGAGCGAGATGCCGTTGCCGATGCCGCGTGCGGTGATCTGCTCACCCAGCCACATCAGGAACATCGTGCCGCCGACGAGCGTGATGACCACGGCTGCGACGAAGAACAGGCCCGGATCGTGTGCCAGATCGCCCTTCTCGAGCGAGACGGCCAGCCCCCATGCCTGGAAGGTCGCCAGGGCCACGGTCGCATAGCGCGTGATCTGGTTGATCTTTTTGCGGCCTTGCTCGCCTTCCTTCTTCATCTGCTCGAGTGCGGGCACCAGAGCGGTCAGAAGCTGGATGATGATCGAGGCCGAGATATAGGGCATGATGCCGAGTGCGAAGACACCCATCCGACCGAGCGCGCCGCCCGTGAACATCGACAACACGCCGCCAAGGCCGGAGCCCGCGCTTTGCATGAATTCGCGCAGTGCCTGCGCGTCGATGCCCGGAACCGGAATATAGGTGCCAAGGCGGTAGATGATCAGCAAACCAATGGTGAAGAAGATGCGCTGGCGCAGCTCGGTGGCTTTGCCCAGGGCGTCCCAGCTGAGGTTCGCCGCCATTTGCTCTGCAGCAGATGCCATATGCTCGTCTCTTTCATGTAAAGCGCCGCCCAACCGGTTCCCGGTCGGCGGCGCCTAGAAAACCTTCGCCTATGTAATCGGGCCGGGGCCCGCTCACAACAGCTTATTCAGCGGCCTGCGCCACCGTGACCGAGCCGCCAGCCTTCTCGACAGCCTCGATGGCCGATTTCGAAGCGCCGGTGACCTTCAGAGCCACTTTCGACTTGATATCGCCCTTGGCGAGAACACGCACGCCATCGAGCTTGCGGCGCACGACACCGGCCGCGACCAGAGCGTCTTCGGTGATGTCCGATTTCGCGTCGAGCTTGCCGGCTTCGATGAATTTCTCGATCTGGCCGAGGTTCACGACGTTGAACTTCTTCGCGTTCGGCTTGGTGAAGCCACGCTTCGGAAGACGACGATAGAGCGGCATCTGGCCGCCTTCGTAACCGTTCAGGGCCACACCCGAACGCGACTTCTGACCTTTGATACCACGGCCAGCCATCTTGCCCTTGCCCGAGCCGGGACCGCGGGCGACGCGCTTTTTCTTCTGGGCCGCGCCTTCGTTGTCGCGCAGTTCATTGAGTTTCATATCGCTTCTCCTTGCCGGAACACCTTCCCGAAGCGAGTGCGGAAGGGACACGGCTTTTTGCGTTGATTCTGATGCGGCCGTCGGGCCACCGGGGGCGTATAGTGCGTTTGCCCCGCGCACGCAACTCCCGCGTTCGCGCTTTGGGCGGTGGCTTGGGCTGCCGTTCCCCCTCCTCTGCCCGGGGACATTTTCTCCGCCTCGCTTGACCTTCCCACCCCCCTCTCGCTACTGCAGATGCAGTATTTGCGGGGGACATTCATGACGCGCATCCTGATCACCGGCACCGCCGGCTTCATCGGTTACCATCTGGCGA
The DNA here is from genome assembly GCF_002213195.1 of Thioclava sp. F42-5. Classification (NCBI taxonomy): domain Bacteria; kingdom Pseudomonadati; phylum Pseudomonadota; class Alphaproteobacteria; order Rhodobacterales; family Paracoccaceae; genus Thioclava; species Thioclava sp. F42-5. The sequence goes on along the minus strand of NZ_NBNZ01000004.1, from coordinate 217,955 downwards.
AGCTGCTGCTCGACGAAGGTTACCGGGTGCATGGCTATGACGGGATGACCGACTATTATGATGTCGCCCTCAAACAGCGCCGTCACGCGATGCTGCTGCAGAATCCGAATTTCTCCGCGACCGAGGGGATGCTCGAAGACCTCGAGACCTTCGACGCGATGGCGGATGAGTTCAAACCCGAGATCATCGTCCATCTCGCAGCTCAAGCCGGCGTGCGCTACAGCCTCGAACAGCCCCGCGCCTATATCGAGGCGAATATCGTGGGCACCTTCAACGTGATGGAGGCCGCGCGCCGCCACGAGGTTAAGCACCTGCTGATGGCCTCGACCTCGTCGGTCTACGGCGCGAACGAGGACATGCCCTATGCCGAGACCGACAAGGCAGACACGCAGCTGACGATCTATGCGGCGACGAAGAAGGCGACCGAGTCGATGGGCCATTCCTATGCTCATCTGTGGAACCTGCCGACGACCATGTTCCGCTTCTTCACGGTCTACGGGCCGTGGGGCCGTCCCGATATGGCGCTGTTCAAGTTCACCGATGCGATCCTGAACGACCGCCCGATCGACATCTATAACCATGGCGAGATGTATCGCGACTTCACCTATGTCGAAGACCTCGTGCGCGGCATCCGCCTGTTGATCGATGCAGTCCCCGAGCGCCCCGCCTCGCGCGACGAGATCGCCGAGGGCGACAGCCTTTCGCCCGTGGCCCCCTACCGGATCGTCAATATCGGCAATTCCGACAAGGTGAAGCTTCTGGATTTCGTCGATGCGCTGGAGACCGAGCTGGGCCGCCCCGCAAAGCGCAATTACATGGAGATGCAGAAAGGCGACGTGCCCGCGACATGGGCCGATGCCTCGCTTCTGCAAAGCCTTACCGGATACCGGCCGCAGACGAATGTCCGCGAGGGGATCGCGAAATTCGTGGCGTGGTTCCGCGACTATTACGGGAAATAACCGGGCCGCCCCTTGCCGCAGCGCAGCAATCGCCTAAGTCACGGGGCGCGCTACACGCCTATTTTCGGAGACTACCATGACGCTCGAACCCCGCCACGCGCGGGCCGTGATCCTGTCGCTGGCCCTTGGCACTTTCGGTATCGGCGTGATCGAATTCGCGTCCATGGGGCTGCTGCCCTATTACGCGGCCGATTTCGGGATCACCGAGGCGCGGGCCGGTCATGCGATCTCGGCCTATGCGCTTGGCGTCGTGATCGGCGCGCCGCTTCTGGCGGTGATCGGCGCGAAAATCCCGCGCAAGCAGTTCCTGATCGGGCTGATGGGGTTCTATGCGGTGGCGAACCTGCTGGCCGGGTTCGCACCGAATATGGATAGCTTCATGGCGGCGCGCTTCGCCTCGGGCCTGCCGCATGGGGCCTATTTCGGGATGGCGATGCTGTTCGCCGCGGACCTGATGCCCGTAGGCAAACGCGCGCAGGGCATCGCGATGGTGATCTCCGGCCTGACGATCGCGAATATCGTGGGCGTGCCGCTGGCGGGGGCGATCGGCCAGAATTTCGGCTGGCGCTGGGGCTTTGCCATCGTGGCGGTGATCTGCGCGGCTTCGGCCCTGATGATCGCGCGCGTCGCCCCTGCGACACCGCGCGATCCGAACGCCAGCCCGATGCGCGAGCTCGGTGCTCTGGCCAATCGCTCGGTCTGGCTGACGCTTCTTGTAGGCTCGATCGGCTTCGGCGGCATCTTCGCGGTCTATTCCTACCTGTCAGCCGCGATGATCGACACGCAGGCGGGCCCCGCCTGGACGATCCCTGTGGCACTGTCCGCCTTCGGCGTGGGCGGCACGCTCGGCAACTGGATTTCGGGCAAGCTCTCTGATTGGTCGCGCTTCGGCGCGGGGGTGATCCTGCTTTGCGGGATGATGGTGATGTCGATCCTCTACACCTTCACCATCGGCAACTGGGTCGCGATGTCGGTGGCGATGGTCGCGCTCGGCTCGACCGCCGGGATGGTGATCCCGATGCAGATGCGGCTGATGGAAGTCGCGGGCGAGGCTCAGACGCTCGCCGCTGCCCTCAATCACGCGGCCTTCAATCTCGCCAACGCGATCGGGCCGTTTCTTGCCGGGATCGCGCTGGCGGAAGGCTATGGCTGGACCGCCACAGGTTATGTCGGTGCGGGGCTGGCAGCGGCGGGGCTTGTCTTCCTTGCCATCGCGTGGATCGACAGCCGTCGCCCCGCCGCCGTTCCCGCTTAGGCTTTCTCGATACGCACCGGGACGCCCTTGGAGCCGGGCGTCTTCGACAGCTCGTCATTGAGCCCCACCGGCACCAGCACGTTGCACTCGGGGTAATAGCCCCCGACCGTGCCGCGCGGCAGCTCGAACGTGACGACCTTCAGCCCGGTCTTGCTGCGTGCGACCCCATCATCCATGTCGCCATGGACAACCACAGGGTCGCCGTGCTCGAGCCCCAGATCGGCCATGTCGATCTTGTTCATCAAGAGCACGTCACGCGTCCCCTCGATCCCGCGGAAGCGGTCCGAATAGCCGTAGATCGTGGTGTTGAACTGGTCGTTGGAGCGCATCGTGATCATCCGGTAGCGGCCCGGTTTGTCGTCGAACCCCAGCGCGTTGAGCTTGGACGGCGTCGTGAACTCCAGCTTGCCACTCTCGGTCTTCCAGATGCGATCATGCGCCGGATTGCCGCGCCAGAACCCGCCCGGCTCGTTCAGCCGCTCGTTGAAGCCGCGGAAGTCGTCCGGGTAGGTCGCCTCGATCAGGTCGCGGACCTTGGAGTAGTCCTTCACCCACTCGTCCCATTTCAGCTTCGGGTTAGGCTCGCAGATCGCCTTCGCGATGCTACAGGTGATCGCCAGCTCGGATTTCAGCTTGTCCGACGCGGGCGCACCCTTGCCGAGAGAGCCATGGATCATCGAAAAGCTGTCCTCGACCGAGACGTATTGGTTACCCGTTTCCTGCTCGTCCTTTTCCGACCGGCTCAGACAGGGGAGGATATAAGCCACCTCGCCCGGATAGAGATGGGAACGGTTGAGCTTCGTCGAGATCATCACCGTGAGCTTCTGCTTCGGCCACGCTTCTTCTATCCGGTCGCTATCGGGTAGCGCGCGAACCAAGTTGCCGCCGAGCGAGAAGGTAGCCGAGACCTTGCCCTCCAGCATCGCCTGCGCGGCGTCGACGATGTGGAAACCGTCTTCCTGCGGCGGCTCGAAATCGTAGAGCTCGCGCAGCTTGTCCATCGGGATCAGCTTCGCCTTTTCGGCGATGCCCACCGTACGCTGGCCCTGAACGTTGGAGTGGCCGCGCACCGGGCAGCACCCCGCGCCCTTGCGCCCGATATTACCGCGCAGCGCGAGGAAGTTCACCAGCATCCCTATATTGGTCGCCCCATGCGCGTGCTGAGTAAGCCCCATGCCATAGACGCCAATGACCTTCTGGGCGTGGATGTAGACATCCGCCGCCTGCCGCAGCTCGGCCTCGGACAGCCCGCATTCCTCGGTGATTTGTTCCCACGACGTCGTGCGGCAGAAGGTCAGGAACTCGTCGTAATTGATCGCGTGCTCTTTCAGGAACTCCCAGTCGACGACCGCTGGGCGACCCTGCGCCTGGGCTTTCTCGTCCTCTTCGAGCACCGCCTTGCACAGGCCAGTCAGCGCCGCGATGTCCGAGCCTGCCTTCAACTGGTGATACTGGTCGGAGATCTTGGTTTCGTGGCCCCGCGCCATATCGTAGAGGTTCTGCGGATCGACGAAGCTGACGAGCCCCTGTTCCTTCACCGGATTGAAAGTGACGATCTTCGCCCCACGATCCTTCGCCGCCTTCAGCGGATGCAGGAAACGCGGCGAGTTGGTGCCGGGGTTCTGACCGAAGAAGAAGAAGCAGTCGGTCTCTTCGAGATCTTCCCAGAGAATGGTGCCGACCGGCGAGCCGATCACCTTCTTGAGGCCGACCGAAGTCGTCTCGTGGCACATATTGGAGCTTTGCGGCAGGTTGTTGTTGCCGTAGGCGCGCGCCATCAGAGCCCAGAGATAGCTCGCTTCCAGCCCGGCATGGCCCGAGGAATAGAATACGACCTCTTTCTTCGGCAGCCCCTTCACGATCGAACCGATCTCTGAGAAAGCCTCGTCCCAGCTGACCTCGACATAGCGGTCGGAGGCGCGATCGTAGCGCATCGGCGCGGTCAGGCGGCCGGTCTTTTCCAGCTCGTGATCGGGCCAGTCCTTGAGTTCCGCAACCGTATGATCATCCCAGAACTCGGGCGTGTGGCGCGATTTCGTCATCTCCCAGAGCGTCGCCTTCGCCCCGTTTTCGCAGAATTCGAACGGGTGGTAATTGGCAGGTTTCGGGAAGGCGCAGGAGGCGCACATGAAGCCGCCCGGCTTGTTCTGCCGCTCGAGCTCGCGCAGCACATCAGGCGAAGAAGGCCAGGATTCACCGAAGATCCGGGCGATACCCTTCAACGAGCCCCACCCGCCCGACGGGCCGCTTTCTTCGGGAAGTTTATCTAGCTTGTCAGACATGGCGCGCAGCTCCTCCGGTTTTGGTCCGCGCAGATACGAGCACGCGCGCCCCGAGGGACGCGCGTAGGCCGGGCTTACCGGCTGAAGGCGACATATGGAAAACGTCGGGCATGAAATCTGTACGCGGGATATGGATCACGCAGACCCAACCAAGCGTTTGCGCCCCCGGTTCCAGCGGTTCTCGCGCCTCACTCAGTAGTGATGTTCATGCTCGGACGTCTTGCCGCGGAACACCCAGTAGGCATAGGCCGTATAAGCAAGGATGATCGGCAGGAAAATCGCCGCGCCGACGAGGATGAAGCCCTGCGACATCGCCGGTGTGGAGGCCTCGCGGATGGTGATCGAGGCGGGCACGATATAGGGGAAGATCGACAGTCCCAGTCCCGCGAAACACAGCACGAAGATAGCGATCCCCGACAGGTAGGCGACGACGCCTCGGTCCGAGCGGATCGCCGTCCAGTAGCCGAAGCCCGCCACGAGCAGCAAAAGCGGCACCACCGCGCTCCAGATCACGCCCGGCCATTGGAACCAGCGGTGATAATATTCCGGATGCAGGAACGGGGTGGCGAGCGAAGCGAGGCCGATGAACCCCAGCGTCGCGATCAGCGCGCGCTCCCCGATCCGGCGCGCCAGATCATAGAGCCCGTGCGAAGTCTTGATGACCAGCCAGGCCGCGCCCAGCATCACGTAGCCCGCCACCAGCGCCAGCGCGGTGCCGAGCGAGAAGAAGCTCACCCAGTCGAACGGGCCGCCGGTGAAGGTCCGGTCGGTCACTTCGGGGCCGCGCAGCAGCCCGCCGAGGATCGCGCCCTGCGCCAGCGTCGCGACGAGCGATCCGCCGAAGAACGCCCGGTCCCACAGCCGCTGCCAGCGCCGGGTCTTGCCACGAAACTCGAAGGCCACACCCCGGAACGCGAGCGCGAGCAGCATTATGACGATTGGGATATAAAGTGCGTTCAGGATGATCCCGTAGGCCAGCGGAAAGACGGCAAGCAGACCGCCGCCGCCCATCACCAGCCATGTCTCGTTGCCGTCCCAGACCGGGGCGACCGAGTTCATCGCGCGGGTGCGGTTCTCCTCGGAGCCGAGGAACGGAAACAGGATGCCGATGCCGAGATCGAACCCGTCGAGCACCACGTAGGTCAGGATCGCGAAGGCGATGATCGCGGCCCAGATGTCGGGCAGGTAATGCGCAAAGCCGGTCATGCGTGGGCCCCCTCTTTCTCGGTCGTCACATCATTGGCGAGCATCGCGCCCGCCACGCCGCCTGCGCGCTGCGGCGTGTTCTCCACCGGCTCGGCACCTTCCGGTCCGCGTCGCATCAGCCGCAGCAGGTAGAAGGTGCCCGAACCGAAGAGGAAGGCATAGACCACGACGAACCCGATCAGCGCGGCCCAGGCCTGCCCCGCCGTCAGCGAGGACACGGACTCCGCCGTCGTGAAGTGACCGTAGATGGTGTAGGGCTGGCGGCCGAATTCGGTGGTGAACCAGCCCATGATGATCGCGAGGAAGCCGCCCGGCGCGAAGACCAGCACCACCTTGTGGAAAAGGCCCGGCTCGTGCAGGCGCTTGCGCCACATCAGCCAGCCGCCCCAGAGCCCGATCGCGGCGAAGGCGAAGCCGAGCCCCACCATGATCCGGAAGGTGAAGAAGACGATCGTCATCGGCGGGCGCTCATTCGGCGGGAAGTCCCCGAGGCCCGGCACCTCGCCATCGAGCGAGTGGGTCAGGATCAGCGAGGACGCATAGGGCACCTCGATCTTGTAATCGGTGCGCTCCTTGCTCGGGTTCGGGATGCCGAAGAGGATCAGCCCGGCACCCTTGCTGGTCTCCCAATGCCCTTCCATCGCCGCGATCTTGGCAGGCTGATGTTCGAGCGTATTGAGCCCGTGCTGGTCGCCGGCGAAGATCTGGATCGGTGCGGTCACGAGGATCATCCCGATCGCCATGCGGAACATGGTGCGCACGGCATCGTCCGCATTGCCCCGGATGTGATGCCACGCGCCGACACCCGCCACGACGAGCGCGGTCGTGAGATAGGCCGCCAGCACCATGTGAACGAAACGATAGGGCAGCGAGGGATTGAAGATCACCTCGAGCCAGCTGGTCGGAATGAATTGGCCGACATCGTTGATCTTGAAGCCCTGCGGCGTCTGCATCCAGCTGTTCACAGAGAGAATCCAGAAGGCCGAGATCAAGGTGCCGACCGCGACCATCGTGACCGCGAACATGTAGATCCACTTGTTCACCCGGTTGCGGCCAAACAGCATGATCCCGAGGAAACCGGCCTCGAGGAAGAAGGCCGTCATCACCTCGTAGCCCATCAGCGGCCCGATCACCGGGCCCGCCTTGTCGGAAAAATGCGCGAAGTTCAGGCCGAACTCGTAGGACATCACGACGCCCGAGACGACACCCATCCCGAAGACCACCGCGAAGATGTGTTTCCAGAACTCGAAAATTCGCTGGTAGACCTGTTTGCCGGTTATCATCCGCAGGGCTTCCAGCACCATCAGGTAGCTCGCCGTGCCGATCGAGAAGGCCGGGAAGACGATGTGTGCCGCGACGACGAAGGCGAATTGCGCCCGCGCCAGATCGAGTGTCGGTATGTCGAATATGCTCATGGTCGTCCGCGTTTCTGCACGTTACGTGATAAGAACTAGACTTACCCGAGGGTACGGCAACCGCCGGGCCATGGTTCAAACGTCGCAGCGTGGCGGGATGTCGCAGGCTCAATGAAAAAAGCCCGCGCGGAGTTCCGCACGGGCTTTATACAAAGTTGGCGTCACGTCTTTCACGCAACTTGCTTGAGGGCGCTTTCTTCCGGGATGAACTCCTCGTGGAGCGCCTTGATCACGGGCTTAAGATCGTCCCGTTCGAGGACGAATTGCACGTCCACATTCCGCGGGCCCTGCGTGGCGCCGAGGCTTTCCATATCCGCCTTTGCGATCGCCTGCAGGCCACGGGTCAGTACCGAGAGACCGCTCAGGTCACGCCCGATGACCGAGGCCATCGAGAGCATCCGGGCCGAGATTTCCGCCGAGGGATAAATCTCGCAGAGATCCTTCTCGACGCGCTGCAGCACACGGATCGGGGCATCGACGTAATGGGTGATCGTGTTCGCATTCGAGGCCTTGGACACGATACGAACGTCGTGGCGCGTCAGCACCTCGAGGATCTTGGCGTCGTAGCCCTTCACGCCGACCATGTCCTGTTCGAACACTTCGAGCGCGATGATATCGAGGCCGGTCACCATTTCGACCGCCGCTTCCTTGGCGGGCTTGTCGTCGATCAGCGTGCCCGGATCGCCCGGGTCGAACGCGTTGGTGACACGCAGCGGAACGTCCGCCTGGCGCAGGGTCTTGGCGGCCTTCGGGTGGATCGCCTCCATGCCCATGTTCGACATCTGGTCGGCCACGTCGTAGTTCGTGTGACCCAGCTTGCGCACCTTGCCCTCGCCCACCAGCTTCGGGTCGGCGGAAGACAGGTGGAATTCCTTGTGAATGATCGCCTCGCGCGCGCCGGTGAGGGCTGCGAGCTTGGAGAAGGTCACTTCGGAGTAGCCACGGTCGAATTCCCGCATCAGGCCTTCGGCACATTGCGCATAGCCCGTCACGATCGGAAGCTCGGATTTCGGATCGATGTCCTTCATCGCACCCATGATCCGGCCTTCTAGGTCGTGATCGGTCTCGTCGCGCCAACCGGACAGGTCGACGAGACGTGCGTTCACGCCGTTGCGCTGCAACAGGAGCGTCGTGACGAAAGCGGAGTGCGCCTCGCCCAGACCCGACAGCAATTCGCGGATCTGCAGCATATGCTGCGAGAGCCGGAAGTGGCCGTAGGAGCACAGACGCTGCAGGTCGATCAGGCAGTTGCGCGCGCCTTCGGTGCGCTCGCGGACGAACTCGGTCGCCTGCGCGATGTCGCCGGGATGCTTGAGCACATTCTCATGGGCTTCGATCATCGCGGTGGACACGCGGCTCAGCGCCTCGTGCCAGCCATGTTCGCTGTCGGCCTTTGCGAATTGCGCATAGACACCCGCCTCGCCCGATTTCTTGTGTTCGAGCAGCAGATCGGTGATGCCACCGAACGCCGAGACGACGAAAATGCGGTTATAGAGATCGGCGCCCTTGCGGTCTCCGATGAACAGCGTGTCGAGCAACTCGTCCACGCGGCTCATGGAGGTGCCGCCAATCTTTTCGACCGTGTGATTCTGGTGGGTCAATTTGGCCCCCTTACGAATTTTCCAGTTCTTCGGCCGGCGCGTACGACCCGTCTTCACGGTGAACCTCGTTACCGGTCACCGGCGGGTTGAAGCAGCAAGCCATGACGAGGTCTTCGTCCCCCGCGACGAGGCGGTGATGGTCATGCAGGTTAAGCGCATACATCACGCCCGGTTTGATTTCGTGGCGCGTGCCGTTGTCGAGCTCGGTGATGTGGCCGTTGCCCGAGATGCAGTAGACGCTCTCGAAATGGTGCTTGTAGTGGAACGTGTGATCCGAACCGGCCTTCAGCGTGGTGATGTGAAAGCTGAAGCCCATCTTGTCGTCGGCCAGCAGCATGCGAACGCTGCTCCAGTCGGCATCGGACACGTCGCGGTCGGTGTTCTTGAGCTTGTTGAAATCGCGAACGATCATGATCGTTTCTCCGTATTTGAATTCGTTGGATCGCCGGGGGAGGGTGCGGCGGATTATTCCGCCGCGATGTCCGTGCGTTCGCCGGTCACCTCGGTGGCGGCTTCACGCAGGATTTCCAGCCCCTTGCGGAATTGTTCCATCGGCGTGGTCAGCGGTGCGAGCACCTTCACGACCTGGTCGTCATTGCCCGAGGTTTCGATCACGAGACCTTTCTCGAAACAGCGACCGCAGATCGCCGAGGCAAGCTCGCCAGTGCCGACATCGACACCCTGCATCAGGCCCCGGCCCTTGAGGAAGGCACCCGGCACGAGATCGGCCACGGCGGCCAGACCCTCACGCAGGACGTCCGATTTCACGGCCAGTTCCTTCTGGAACTTGTCGTCGGCCCAGAACTTCTCGATCGCCACGGTGGCGGTCACGAAGGCATGGGTGTTGCCGCGGAAGGTACCGTTATGCTCGGCCGGGCCGAACACGTCGTAGTCGGGACGCACCAGAACCAGCGCCATCGGCATGCCAAAGCCGGAGATCGACTTCGCTTGGGTCACGACGTCCGGCATCACGTCCATCTCCTCGAAGGAGAAGAAGGTGCCGGTGCGGCCGCAGCCTGCCTGAATGTCGTCGATGATGAACAGCGCACCGTGCTTGCGGGCGACTTGTTCGACGCCTTTCACGAATTCCGGGCTTGCGGCGTTGAGGCCGCCCTCGCCCTGAACCGTCTCCAGCATGATCGCCGCCGGAGCGTCGATCCCGCCCGAGGCGTCCGAGAGCATCTGGTCGAGCAGCGCGACCGAATCGACGCCATCGGCATAGGCGTCATAGGGCATGCGGGTCACGCCATGCGTGTCCATGCCGGCGCCGCCACGGTGATAACCGTTACCGGTCGCGGCCAGAGCGCCCATGGTCACGCCATGGAAGCCGTTGGTAAAGGTGATGATATTGGTGCGGCCAGTCGCCTTGCGCGCGATCTTCATCGCGGCTTCGACGGCGTTCGCGCCGGTCGGACCGACGAACATCAGCTTGTGGTCCATGCCGCGCGGGGCGAGGATATGCTCCTCGAAGGCGCGCAGGAACTTGCCCTTGCTGTCGGTGTGAAGGTCGAGCGCGTGGCCCATCTTGTTCTCGGTCAGGTGCTCGATCAGCGCCTGCTTCATGTCCGGGTCGTTGTGGCCGTAGTTCAGCGACGAGCAACCGGCGAGGAAGTCGATATAGGTGTTGCCCTCGGCGTCGGTCAGCTCCGAGCCTTGCGCGCTGGTGAAAACGGTATCGAAGCCGCGGCAGTAGGAGCGGGCTTCAGATTCGCGTTGGGTAAAGATCGTCTTATCCGTCGAATGAACGGTCATGGGGGACTCCGTAGAATTGGGGGAAAGAGGAGGGTGCGCGGCCTGAGATCAGGCGGCAGCACGCGCCTCCTCGGGGAAGGTGATGGTGACCATGTGTTCGGTCGAGGCGTGGCCGTCGAAATGGTCTTCTTCGTGGAAGTGCGCCTCATCGGTCAGCTCGCCGCCCATCGAACGGGCGAAGGAACGGAAGAGCGCCCAGCTGGCTTCGTTGCTCTTGGTGATGGTCGTCTTTAACTTGGTGCAGTCTTCGGCGACGTCGCGCTGGATGAGGTGGCGCAGCATACGCTTGCCAAGACCCAGCCCCCGCGCGTCGGGGGAAACAGCCACTTGCCACACGAAGAACGTGTCCGGCTCGGACGGGGCGATGTAGCCCGAAATCCAGCCGACGACCTCGCCTTCGCGCTCCACGAGGACACAGGTGTCCCCGAAGTGATCGCACTGCAGAAGGTTGCAATACATCGAATTTTCATCAAGCGGCTTGCAGCGGCGGATCAGCTTCCAGATTTCGCTGCCGTCTTCGGACTCCGGCTTACGGAAGACCAGTTCAGAACCCTTCTTGATCGACTCGACTTGCGGCACAGCTCTTTCCTCTCGTTTGCTTCGGTAGCCTAAGTAGTTCATGTAGTCGAAAATTTCAACCACCTAACTAATGGAACCCGGAAAAGTTCCGCTTATAGCCTTATATTCTTGCTTATAAGCCCTAAATACCGTTAGTATGACAAAGCAAATGAGTAGAAGCGAACGAAATAAGCTTAGCAAAGCCAAGCAATTGCAGAACACGGAACTCTCTGCGATACTGGGTCGTCTTGATAAAAAAGGGGCCCGCCGCCTGATGGAGCGTGTCGATACGAGCCTGATCGCTTTGCGTAGAATCCTGCGCGCGACCGAAATGTTCGGCCGCGACCTGGCGAAGGCTGCCGGGCTGACGCCTGCGCAGTTCCGCGTGCTTCAGGTGATTTCCGAAAAAGGCTGGTCGACCCCCAAGGCCATCGCACAGCGCATGGGCGTGAGCCAGGCGACGATGACAGCGCTGATCGACAAGCTCGAGCGCAAGGGCATGGTGACCCGTCAGCGCTCCGAACGGGACCGCCGTCAGACCGATATCGTGATTACGGAGCTCGGCGCGAGTGCGATCGACGAGGCGCCCGACGCCCTGCAGCAAATCTTCGTCCGCCGATTCGAGGCACTGGAGGATTGGGAGCAGGCTCAGATCATCGCCTCGCTCGAGCGCGTCGCCTCGATGCTCGACGCGCATGAGATCGACGCCGCCCCCGTTCTGGATTGGGGCGACATTTCCGGCAAGCCGAACTGATCAGGCCCGGATCCACGTCCCGTCGGGGGCGCGGATGAACCTCTCGTTCTCGATCGGCTCGAAGCTCATGTCCCCCGCCCCGTAAAGCGTGATCGACAGAGCGTCGCGCCCCCCTTCGATCACGTTGAACGTATTCGGCTCGCCGCGCAGGCGCGAAGACAGGCCCGTCCCCGCCTGCACGAACAGTATGCCCGGCACAGCCGAGAAGGGGGCCACCAACCCGGTGTGCAGATGCCCCGACAGCACGAGATCCGCACCGCATTCCGACATGCCCTGCAGCGCGTCCCCTGCCCCCTCCATGAGAGCCTTGTCGACCTCGGGGCCGTGTTCGAGCGGATGGTGCATCACTGCGACTCGCAATCTCTCGCCCGCTTCTTCGAATTCCTGACACAGACGGGAGATCGTGCGGTCGGGCACCTTCCCGCGCTGCCACGCGAAGCGGTTGACCGTGTTCACACCCACCACCTTGAAGCCGTCGGTCTCGTAGACAGGTTCGAGATCGTGATTGATCGCGGATTTGTAGCGCCCGAAGGGCTTGAGCATCCGAAGAACGATATTGTCGAGTGGCGTGTCGTGATTGCCGGGCACCGAGAGCGTCTCACTCTCGATCTGCTCGAGGAACATCCGAGCTTGCATGAACTGACCGCGCCGGGCGCGCTGCGTGAAATCCCCCGAGATCACCGTCAGATCGGGTTCGAGCTGGTTCAGTGCCGTAAGAAGCGGCATCTCGAGTTCGGGCAGGCTGCGCCCGAAATGCAGGTCGGAAAGGTGAACGATACGTGTCATGCAGTTGCGTCTTGGGGTTCGGTCTCGCCATGCGTCGCGGGCAGCACGATCCAGAGCGGCTCGTCGGACATCTTGAAGCGGAATGGGCTCTCAGCGCGGCATTTCTCACCGTCATAGGCCAGAAGGCCTCGCCGGCGCGAGGTTTCGATCTCGAAGGACTTCGCCCGGATCAACTCGTAATCCTCGCCCTGCTTTGTCTTGCGGCGCACAAGGCGCATGGAGAGACGGAAGAGATCCCGGCGGGTCTGCGCCTTTGCCACGAGCACCGCGAAGGCGTCGTCGCTGATCACGGTCGCCCCGTCGAGCCCGAAGAAATCGAGCTGATAGGCGGAGCGGGCGATGAAGACGAGCGCCGTGCGTCGACTCAGCTTTTTTCCGTCAGCCGTAATCTTCAGCTGCATCGGGCGCTGGAACCGAAGGAAGGTCTTGAACACCGACCAATGCGCGACGATCCGGCGGCGCCCCCAGCGCGCATAGATGTCCTCGCGCGCCTTCAAGATCGACGGGTAGATGCCGAGCGAGGCATTGTTCAGAAACACCTGCCCGTTCACTTCGCCGACGCGGATCGAGTGCGCTTTGCCTTCGCGGATCGCGCGCGCCGCCTCTTCCGGATCCTCGGAGAGACGCAGACCTCGGGCGAAGAAGTTGAAGGTGCCGAGCGGCAGTACGGCCATCGGCACATCCTGCCCCACCAGCGCACCCGCGACAGCCATCGCGGTGCCGTCACCACCCGCCGCCACGATCATCTCCGCGCCCTCGTCGAGCGCTTTACGCACGGTCGCCACGATGTCGCTTTCCGGCGACCATCGATAAAGCGACGCACCGTCACCAAGCGCCTCCATCGCGCGGCTGATCGCTTCCTCGTCCTTGGCATTGCCCCCCGAAGAGGGGTTCGCAATCAGCGCGACCGCTTCGCGACGCAGCGCGGCGCTCGGCTGCGGCGGGGCGCCGGAATCGGGGTCAGAATCGGAATTTCCGACGTCTTTCCCGTGACTTATACCGGACGGAAGCGCGGAGTCCGCACCGGGGGTCACGGCGGCGGAAAACCCCGTGTTATTCTCCGACGAAACGGAGTCCTTGGGCTCGGTTGTCATGCTTTCACCTCTTCGTGCGGCTGTAACGCCGCACGGAGCCGGAAAGGTCCGTGAAAAGGTTGCGCGCCTCGACTTGGTTATTTACGACATAGAAGTGTCGGAATTTGGCAAGTCCTGCGCGCGTTCTCACGTGAGCGTGACTTCATGAGGATTCCAACCCGGGAAAATCCGGGACTTATCGCGACCGGTATCACGGCGGCAGCCCGCGCGGATCGCTTCAAATCAAAGCTGCCACAACAGGAGGACCTGTATGAACAAGAAAGCGCTTGCCGCGCTACTGACGGCGCTGCCGCTGGCGACCTTCTCGGCGCCTGCCTTCGCCGCCGACGGCGAATGTGGTTCCGTCACCGAAGCGGAAATGAACTGGGCTTCGGCCGGTGTCGCCGCTTGGGTCGACAAGATCATTCTCGAAAACGGCTACGGCTGTGACGTGACGCTGGTGACCGGCGACACGATGCCCACCTTCACCTCGATGAACGAGAAGGGCGAGCCCGATATCGCGCCCGAGCTTTGGGTGAACGCGGTGAAGGTCGCGCTCGACAAGGCCGTCAGCGAGGACCGCCTCGTGATCGCCGCCGAAATCCTCAAGGATGGCGGCGAAGAAGGCTGGTGGATTCCGAAATACGTCGCCGACGAGCACCCCGAGATCAAGACGGTCGACGATGCGCTGAAGCATCCCGAGCTGTTCCCCGATCCCGAAGAGCCGTCGATCGGTGGCGTCTACAACTGCCCGTCGGGATGGAACTGCCAGATCTCGACCGCGAACCGCTTCAAGGCCCACAAGGCCGAGGAGAAGGGCTTCAAGCTGGTCGACACCGGTTCGGCTGCGGGCCTCGACGGCTCGATCGCCAATGCCTACGAGTCCAAAAAGGGCTGGCTGGGTTACTACTGGGCACCGACGGCGATCCTCGGCAAATACCCGATGGTCAAGCTCGACGCAGGTGTTCCGAACGACAAGAAAGCCTGGGACGAGTGCAACTCGCAGGCCGATTGCGTCGATCCCAAGCCCAACGCCTACCCGACCTCGGACGTGTTTACGGTCGTGACCAAGGAGTTCGCCCAGAACAACGCGGTGGCCATGGACTACCTTGGCAAGCGTGAATGGTCGAACAAGATCGTGGGCGAGTTCCTCGCTTGGCAGGCCGACAACCAAGGCACCAACGAGGACACCGCTTACTACTTCCTCGAGAACTATCCGGATGTCTGGAAAGCGTGGCTTTCCGACGACGTGATCAAGAAGGTCGAGGACGCGCTCTGAGCGGGCGAACCGAGATTTTGGCGCGCGTAAGGGGAGCCTTGCGCGCGCTTTCTTTTAACCGGCGCAAATAATCGACCGGAGGACATAACAAGATGGCATCTTCATGCTGGGGCTTGCCGGAACTGCTCTGTGAGTTCCCTTCCCTTCCCAACTCCACCCTGCGCCACATGCGCATGGGCATCGACGACGGGTTCCGCGGCATCGTCCGCGCCTATTCCGATCAAATCGACGCGGCCACGCGGCCGCTTCAATGGTTTCTCAACACTCTCGAACACGCCTTCGTGGACACGCCGTGGTTCATAATCTTCGCGCTGATCCTCGTCGTGGTATGGTTCGCCTCGCGCAATCCGAAGATCGTGATGGGCTCGGCCATGGGCCTTGCCTTCATCGGCATTTTCGGCCTGTGGGAGGACACCATGACCACCCTCGCAATGGTCACCGTGGCGACGCTGATCGCGATCATCCTCGGACTGCCGATCGGCATCCTGATGGCGCGCTCGGACCGGATGCAGCAAATCCTGACGCCGGTGCTCGACGTCATGCAGACCATGCCATCCTTCGTCTATCTGATCCCGGTCGTCGTGATCTTCGGGATCGGCAAGGTGCCCGGCGTGATCGCGGTGGTGATCTACGCGATCCCGCCGATGATCCGTCTGACCAATCTGGGCATCCGCCTCGTGGACAAGGAAGTCATCGAAGCCGCGGACGCCTTCGGCGCCAACCCGCGTCAGAAACTCTGGGGCGTCCAGCTTCCGCTGTCGCTGCCGACGATCATGGCGGGCGTCAACCAGACCATCATGATGGCGCTGGCGATGGTCGTCGTCGCCTCGATGGTCGGTGTCGGCGGCCTCGGTAAAAACGTGCTGCAGGCGATCAACAACCAGTTCTTCACCATCGGCTTCCTGAACGGCTTCGCGCTCGTCGCGATCGCGATCATCTTCGACCGCGCAAGCCAGGCGTTCGGCAAGCGGCTGCAGAAACATTCGGAGGCGGGCCATGACTGATGCGACGACAAACGCAGCGGACGAGACCCGCTCGGGCATCGAAATCCGCAATCTCTACAAGATCTTCGGGGCGCGACCCAAAGATTACGTGGAGGTCGTGCAGGGCGGCATGGGCAAGGAAGAGCTCAACGACAAGCACAACCATGTGCTCGGTCTGCAGAACATCAACCTCGACCTGCCGCCGGGCAAGATCTCGGTGATCATGGGCCTCTCGGGCTCGGGCAAGTCGACGCTCATCCGCCATATCAACGGGCTGATCATGCCCACGGCCGGAGAAATCCTCTACAATGGCCGCGATGTGGTAAAGATGAACGAAGAGGAGCTTCGTGAATTCCGCCGCCACGAGACCGCGATGGTGTTCCAGAAATTCGCGCTTCTGCCGCACCGGACCGTGCTGGAAAACACCTGCTACGGCCTCGATATCCAGGGCATCGACCGCAAGGAGTCCGAGCCGATCGCGAAGAAATGGATCGCGCGCGTTGGTCTTGCGGGCTACGAGGACAACTACCCGAACCAACTCTCGGGGGGCATGCAACAGCGGGTGGGTCTAGCCCGCGCGCTGGCCAACGATGCCGACATCCTGTTGATGGATGAGGCGTTCTCCGCGCTCGATCCGTTGATCCGGATGGACATGCAGAAGGTACTTCTTGACCTGCAGGCGGAGCTGAAGAAGACGATCGTCTTCATCACCCACGACCTCGACGAGGCGCTGCGGCTGGGAGACAAGATCGCGATCCTGCGCGACGGTGCGCTAAATCAGGTGGGCACTGGGCAGGAAATCGTGCTGCGCCCGGCGAATGAATACATCGCCGAGTTCGTCCGCGAGGTGAACCGGGGTCGCGTGATCCGGGCCGAGACCATCGCGATGCCATTGCCGGAAGGCGAGCTGCCGAAGATGAAGGTAAAAGCCAGCTCGGTGCTCGAGAAGATCGCGCGCCGGATGGCCGATGCCGAGGTGCGCATGGCGACTGTTGTCGACAAGGCGAACAAGCCGATCGGCGTGGTCGACATGCCGACGATCCTGACGGCCATGGTCACGCCCGCAAGCGTCGAAGAAGGCGATGACGCGGTCGAGGAAGACAGCGCCGCCTGAAGACTACGGGGCCGCCGCGCCAGCGTGGCGGCCCTGCCCGGCTCAACCCATCAGAACCAGCTGGGTCCGCGACGCGACAATCGTATCATGTTGGCGCTGGTGTGGTTTCCGATCTGCGTCATCGAAGCCGAAATCGCCCGATCTGCCGTCTGTCCGCGCATCAGCGCGAAAGCTGCAGCCTCTGCCGCCGCCGCAACCGCCACTGGCTTTTCCTGCATCATCTGGAACGATTCGAGCGGGGAAACATCCCAAAGCCCCGTCATCCCCGCGACTCGCATCGAGATCACCGCTTGCGCCTCGACGCCGATCCGCGCGGCCTCGAAACCGATGCGCAAAAAAGAAAGGGGGTCCATGCAAACTCCTAGAACCAGACACCGCTGCAAAGCGACGCGGGGCCGTCAGGATCGCAGGTACAAGTAAAGATAATGCACGTTTTTTGCCGGTCGAGGCGGAAAAAATCAGATTTCCGCGATCTTGACGTTACAAGACGCCAAGTATTGCTTGGCCGCACCGGTTTTCCACCTTGCCTTCACGGCACTGTGACCCATCCTTTTAGCGTCGCTCGCGTATTGACAGGGCGCACACGTGAACCAAATGGTTCAAAAATCGCGCGCGGGTCGGTCGGCGGGGCCGAAACCATGCGCAAACAGGGATTTTGACGGGACCTCCAAATGATCAAACGCCTCCTCATCGCTCTCGTCGCCCTCATCCTCGTGGTGGGTGGCGTCGTCGGCTACAATCTTTTCCGCTCCAAGATGATCGCGCAGTTCTTCGCGAATATGAAGCAGCCCCCCGTGGCGGTTTCGGTCAGCGAGGTGAAGCCCATCACCTGGGAGCCGGGCCTCGAGGCGATCGGGACCGCCGCCGCCGTGCAAGGGACCGAACTTGCCGTCGAAATGGGCGGCACGGTGCAGGCGATTCATTTCGAAGCGAACGACAAGGTCGAGAAGGGCGAGGTGCTCTTGCAGATCGACGACAGCTCCGAGCGCGCCGATCTGGCCTCGGCCAAGGCCGCTCAGGACCTCGCCGAGACCAATCTCAAGCGCGCGCGTCAGCTTGCCGACCGGGGCGTGTCCGCCACCTCCAATCTCGATCAGGCCGAAGCAAGCGCACAGGAAGCGCGCGCAAGCGTCGCGAAGCTCCAGGCCTTGCTCGAGAAGAAGCGCCTGACAGCGCCGTTTGCGGGCATCATCGGCATTCCGCGGGTGGAGGTCGGCCAATATGTCGGAACCGGCACCACTTATGCGACGCTGCAGGATCGCGATCATATGCGGGTCGACTTCACCCTGTCCGAGCAGCAGGCGCGGCTGGCCGAAGCGGGCCAGACCGTCAAGGTGCAAACCGAGGACGGCTCCGTCGACCTGAAAGGCGAGATCACCGGGATCGAGCCCAAGATCGACCCGAATTCGCGCCTCGTGACGCTGCGCGCCGAGGTTCCCAATGGCGAAGGCAAGCTGACGCCCGGCCAGTTCGTGCATGTCACTGTGGTGCTGCCCGCAGAGGATAACGTGATCGCCCTGCCGCAGACCGTGGTCAGCTCCAACCTCTACGGCGATTCCGTCTACGTGGTGCGCAAGGAGACCCCCGAAGGCGCGGATAAGCCGCAGTTGGTCGCCAAGCAGGTCTTCATCACGCTCGGACGCCGCTCCGGCCAACTTATCGAAGTCACCAAGGGTCTCAAAGCGGGCGACATGGTCGTCAACGCGGGTCAGAACAAGCTGAACTCCGGCGCGACGGTGAGCATCGACAACGCGATTTCGCCCGATCCCGATGCGCCCTCGACCGAAGAGGTGATGAAAGCCTTCGGCATGGAGGGCAACGCCGCGACAAACTCCGAGACGTCTTCGGACGGCAACTCGAGCGCCAGCGCGGAGGGGGACTCGGACACCACGTCGGACGCCTCATCGGACACGACCTCAGACGGCGCGAAGGCGCAGTAAGGCCAAGCCCATGAATATCTCCGAGATCTTCATCCGCCGCCCCGTCCTCTCGATGGTTCTGGGCGCGTTCATGCTCCTGCTGGGGGCGCAGGCCTATTTTAACCTGCCCGTCCGCCAATATCCGGAAGTCGAGGAAACGGTGGTCACCATCACCACCGCCTATCCCGGCGCCTCGCCCGAACTGATCCAGGGCTTCATCACCTCGCCGCTCGCTGCTGCCGTGGCGACCACTGAAAACGTCGATTACGTCACCACCCAGTCGCGGCCGTCGGCCTCGGTTATCTCGGTGCATATGAAACTCGGGTCCAATTCCGACGCGGCGATGACCGAGGTGCTCTCGAAAGTGCAGCAGGTGAAGGGCCAACTGCCGTCGGCCGCGAAGGACCCGGTGATCCAGAAGGGCACCGGCCAGACCTTCGCGCTGATGTATCTCGCGGCGCTCAACCCCAACATGACGCCGGAGCAGCTGACCGAATATCTGCGCAGGGTGATCCGTCCGCGCATGTCCACGATTCCGGGCGTCGCGCAGACCCAGATCATCGGCGCCTCCGATTACGCGATGCGGGTCTGGATCGATCCGGACAAGCTGGCTGCGCGCGGCGTCACGGCGTCGGAAGTGGTGGGCGCCATCCAGGCGTCGAACTTCCTCTCGGCCCCGGGCAAGACGAAAAACGAATACGTCGCCCAGTCGATCACGTTGCAATCCACGCTGCAGACGCCCGAAGCCTTCGGCAAGCTGCCGATCACCGGCAAGGGCGATGACGTGGTGCGCCTCCGCGATGTCGCGAAGATCGAGCTCGCCAAGGCCTCCGAGAACGAGATCGTCACCTTCGAAGGCAAAGAGGGCACGTTCCTCGGCGTCTACCCGACGCCAGCTGCCAACCCGCTCGATACGGCGGCGGCGGTGCGCAAGGCGCTGCCCGATATCAACGCAACGCTCCCCGAAGGCATGAAGATCGAACTGGTCTACGACTCGACCGAGACGATCTCGGCCTCGATCCACGAGGTGTTCAAGACCATCGGCGAGGCGGTCGCGATCGTGACCGTGGTGATCCTTCTGTTCCTCGGCTCGCTGCGCTCCGTGGCGATGCCCATCGTGACCATTCCGCTCTCGCTGATCGGGGTGCTCGCAGTGCTTCTGGCGCTGGGATACTCGATTAACCTTCTCACACTGCTGGCAATGGTGCTGGCGATCGGCCTCGTCGTCGATGACGCGATCGTGGTGGTGGAGAATATCCACCGACATATCGAAGAGGGGATGAAACCGATCCCCGCCGCCGTGCGGGGCATGAAGGAGATCACCGGACCGGTCATCGCGATGACGATCACGCTGGCCGCCGTGCTCGCGCCCCTGGGCTTCACCGGCGGGTTGACCGGACAGCTGTTCCGTGAATTCGCCTTCGCACTCGCTGGGTCGGTGATCCTGTCAGGGATCATCGCGCTGACGATCACGCCGATGATGTCGGGCCGCCTGCTGAAACATGGCGAGTCCAAGGGCTTCCAGGCGTTCGTCGACCGCAATTTCGATCGGCTCTCGGGCTGGTACGGGCGGCGTGTCGACGGCTCGCTCGACCTGCGCGGGATCACGCTGCTCATCGTCGTTTCGCTCGTGGGCGTGACCGGGTTCATGCTGATGAACACCAATTCCGAGCTTGCCCCAGACGAGGATAACGGCGCGCTCTTCGCGATCCTGAACGGGCCACGCTACGCGACCAGCGACTACACGCAGAAATATATCGACCAGGTCGGACGCGACACCGCCGACATCCCCGAAGTGCGCACCGATTTCTCGATCGCGGGCTTCGGCGGCGACAGCTCTCAGGGTATCTATATCTGGGCGCTCAAGGACTGGGCGGATCGCACCCGCAGCCAGAAGGAAATCCAGCAGGAGATCCAGAGCGATCTGGGCAAATCGACCGGCCTGAAGGGCTTCGCTTTTGCGCCGCCGTCGCTGCCGGGCACCGGGGGCGGCCTGCCGATATCGGTGGTGATCCAGTCGATCCACTCCGCCAAACGCGTCGCCGAGGTGGCCGAGGAGATCAAGAACAAGGCGCAGGCCACGGGCAAGTTCATCGTCGTACAGAACTCACTCAACTTCGACAGCCCGCAGGTCAATGTCACGATCGACCGCGACCGGGCGGCGGCGCTGAACGTGCCGGTCTCGGATATCGGTTCGACGCTGGGGCTGTTGGTCGGCGAAGCGTCGGTGGCGCAGTTCGACCGCGACTCCAACAGCTACGACATCATCCCGCAGGTGCCTCAGGAATTCCGCGCGAATCCCGAGGAGCTGGGCCGCTACTTCGTCCGCTCCGCCTCGGGTGCGATGATCCCGCTGTCATCGCTCGTGAAGATCGACACCGGCGTGAACGCCGCCTCGATCGAACAGTTCGACCAGTTGAACGCGGCGACGATCACGGCGCTCCCCCTGCCCGGCGGCTCCACCGGCGAGGGCGTGCAGACGATCGTGGACATCGCCAATCAGGTGATGCCCGACGGCTTCTTCGTGAACTATTCGGGCCAATCGCGGATCGAGACTCAGCAAGGCAATACCATCGTGATCGCCTTCGCGGCGGCCGTGCTGGTGATCTATCTGGTGCTCGCCGCCCAGTTCGAGAGCTTCCGCGACCCCTTCATCATCATGATGACGGTGCCGCTGACGATCTTCGGCGCGGTGCTGCCGCTGAACCTCGGCTTGGGCACGCTCAACATCTATTCCGAGGTGGGGCTGATCACGCTGGTGGGGCTGATCACGAAACACGGGATCCTGATGGTCGAGTTTGCCAACCAGCAGCGCGAGCAATCGGGCCTCACCCGCCGGCAGGCGATCGTGAAGGCCGCGCAGACCCGTCTGCGTCCGATCCTGATGACCACCGCCGCAATGGCGCTGGCGGTGGTGCCGCTGATCCTCGCGCAAGGCGCGGGCGCAGAGGCACGCAAGGCGATGGGCCTCGTGATCTTTTCGGGGATCCTGATCGGGACGATGTTCACGCTGTTCGTGGTGCCGATGTTCTACACCTTCATCGCGCCTTCGGACAAAGCCTACAAAGCGGCCGAGGAAAAACGTCTGGCCGCCGGCTGAGACGGAAGGCAAAGACTTGGGGGCTTCGCGCCCCCAGCTCCCCGCGGAAAATGTGTGCCAAGGCGAAGGCTTACCTCTTTCGCCTTGGCGTAAATATCCCGAGGTGAATTTCCGAAGGACAGAGGGGGCAGCGCCCCTTTTCTATTGCGACCTCAGAGGCCCCCGCCCCTGTCAGAGATGCGCGAGGTAGCTCGTTACCGCGGGGCGCACAGTGGATTGCCCTGCATTGCGCGCCTGCTGGATCACCTGCCGCAGTTCCCCCAGATCGGCGCGGCGGATCAGATGCTTGACCGGACCGATCGAAGCGGGTCGCATCGAAAGCGTACGAATGCCGAGCGCCGCGAAGGTCAGCGCCTCGATCGGGCGCCCCGCATCCTCGCCGCAGAAGCTGAGGCTCGTGTTCGAAACCGCGCAGCGTGCGATGATCCGCTCAAGGAAGTTCAGGAAGGACCCGTCGAGCGTATCGTAGCGGCGACGCACCCGTTCGTTCTCGCGGTCGGCGGCGAAGAAGAACTGCTTCAGATCGTTGCCGCCGATCGAGATGAAATCGCAATCGCGATAGAAGCTGTCCGGCGCGAAGCCGAGGCTCGGGGTTTCCAGCATCGCGCCGATGCGCAACTCTTCGGGCACGGTGCGGCCCAACTGGGCCTCGCGATCACGGACCCGCAGCAAGGTATCGCGCGCGGCGTAGAATTCCTCGGGGAGCGCGATGAAGGGAAACATGATCGACGTCGGGCGTCCGTCGGCTGCGCGCAAGAGCGCCTGCAGCTGCATTCGCAGGATACCCGGCTTGTCGAGCCCCACCCGCAACGCGCGCCAGCCCATCGCCGGGTTCGGCTCGTCCTGCGGTTTCATGTAGGGAACCACCTTGTCGGAGCCGATATCAAGCGTGCGGAAATTCACCCGTCGGCCGTCGGCCGCGTCCATCACCCGCTTGTAGAGCTGAACCAACTCGTCGCGGCGTGGCACCTTTGTGCGGGTCAGGAATTGCAGTTCGGTGCGGAACAGCCCCACCCCATCAGCGCCGGAGCCCTTCAGGGAGGGCAGATCCGCCATCAGCCCAGCATTCATCATCAGCGAGACAATCTGGCCCGATCGATCGACCGCAGGTTGGTCGCGCAGCGAGGCATAGCGTTTCTGTGCCTCGGCCTGCATCGCGATCTTGTCGCGGAATGCATGCGCTACACTTTCCTCTGGCCGCAGGTGCACCACACCCTGATCGCCGTCGACGAGGATCGGGTCACCGTTCAGTGCCTCCGCCGTAATCCGGCCCGCATGGATCACCAGCGGAATCGAGAGCGCGCGGGTGACGATCGCGGCATGCGAGCCGACGGAACCTTCCTCCAGCACCACGCCCTTGAGTTTGCGATCATAGTCGAGAAGTTCCGCCGGGCCGATATTGCGCGCCACGAGCACCGGGTTTTCGGGCATCTCGGCACCGGTATCGCTGCCCTGCCCCGTCAGCTGCCGCAGCAGGCGGTTCGACAGGTCGTCGAGATCGTTGAGCCGTTCGCGCAGGTACGGATCGGGCGCCTTGCGCATCCGGTCGCGCGCGGCGTTCTGCTCCTTCTCGACCGCAGCTTCGGCAGAGAGGCCCGCTGCGATGTCTTCGAGCATCCGCCGCTTCCAGCCCTTGGAGGCGGCGAGCATCTTGAAGGTCTCCAGCACCTGCCGCTGATCCTTGTCGATCAGGGTCGGGCTGGCGAGCATCTCGTCGATCTTGCCGCGCAGTTCGGTGATGGCCTCCTCGAGGCGCGCAGCCTCTGCCTCGGGATCTTCGGCGACCGGGTTCGTCACGACGACGCGCGGCTCGTGCAGCCAGACGCGCCCCTCGGCGGCGCCTTCCTGACCGGTCGCACCGCGGAACATGACCGGGAAGCGGTGAGTCGCACCGATCTCGGAATTCTCGCCGCCGGTGAAGGCGCCAAGCTCGGTCATTTCGGCCAGCACCATCGCGACCACCTCGAGCCCATAAAGTTCGTCATCCGAGAAGCTGCGCTCGTCCTTCGACTGCACGACCAGAACGCCCAGCTTTTCGCCCACGCGCTGGATCGGCACGCCGACGAAGCTGGAGTAAATCTCTTCGCCCGTCTCCGGCATGTAGCGGAAGCCCGGCTCGGAGGGCGCATCGGCGGAGTTGATCGGGCGGCCCGACCGCGCCACGCGGCCCACGAGACCTTCGCCCAGACGCATCCGCGTGTGGTGGACAGCCTCTGCCTTCAGACCTTCGGTCGCGCAAAGCTCTAGCGTTTCGGGATCGCGGAACAGATAGATGGAGCACACTTCGGTGCCCATCGAATCCGCGATGATCTGGGTGATGTGGTTGAGCCGGTCCTGCCCGTCGCCCTCCGTGGCCAGCGTATCGCGCAGGCGTCGCAACAGCGTGCGACTATCACTTTCGCTCAGTTCCACCATCCGCGCAGGTCGTCCCTGTTGCTGCGGCCCTTCGGGTTACTCAGGCCTTGTCGAGTTCGAAGGCATCATGCAGGGCCTGAACCGCCAGTTCCAGATATTTGCGGTCGACCAGCACCGAAATCTTGATTTCCGACGTGGAGATAACCTTGATGTTGACGTTTTCGGCGGCCAGCGCCTTGAACATCTTCGCGGCGACCCCCGCGTGGGAACGCATGCCGATCCCGACGACGGAGATTTTCGCCACGTCCTCGTCGGCGACCAGCTCGTCGAACTGGATCAGACCGGCGTCGCGAGCGTCTTCCATCGCCTTTCGGGCGCGGGCCACCTGATTGACCGGGCAGGAGAAGGTCATGTCGGTGACCTTGACCTCGTGCTCGGCCTGACGCTCGGAGATGTTCTGGACGATCATGTCGACATTCACACCGGCATCCGCGAGCGGCCCGAAGATCGCGCTGGCGATACCGGGGCGGTCCTCGACCGTCACGAGGGTCATTTTCGCTTCGTCGCGAGAAAAGGCGACGCCGGAGACAACTTTCGATTCCATGATTTTATCCTCGTCGCAGACCAGAGTGCCCGAATTCTCCGTGGTTTCCTCGAAGGAGCTTAGCACGCGCAGCGGCACCTTGTAGCGCATCGCGAGCTCGACCGAGCGGGTTTGCAGAACCTTCGCCCCGAGGCTCGCGAGTTCCAGCATCTCCTCGAAGGCGATGCGGTCGAGCTTGCGCGCCTTGGAGGAGACGCGCGGGTCGGTGGTGTAGATGCCGTCGACATCGGTGTAGATGTCGCATCGCTCCGCGCCGAACGCAGCGGCGAAAGCCACAGCGGTCGTGTCCGAGCCGCCCCGGCCGAGCGTCGTGATCCGGTTCTCCGGCGACAACCCCTGGAAGCCGGCGATCACCGCGACCTTGAAGCCTTCGGAGAATTTCTGGTCAAGATTTTCGCGCGGGATCGACACGAAGCGCGCCGCGCCATGCGCAGAGGTCGTGTTGATCGGCACCTGCCAGCCCTGCCAGCTGCGCGCGGAGACGCCCATCTCCTGCAGGCGCAGCGACATCAGGCCGGCGGTGATATTCTCACCCGAGGAGACCACGGCGTCGTATTCGCGCGCATCGTAGAGCGGCGACGTGGTCTCGACCCAGTTGACGAGTTCGTTGGTCTTGCCCGACATCGCGGAGACGATCACGATGACATCGTAACCGCGCTCGACTTCACGCTTCACCTTTTCGGCGGCGTTTGCGATCCGGTCGAGATCGGCGACGGAAGTGCCGCCGAATTTCATCACCAGAATGGGCATGGAAATCCCCCTTGGGCAGAGTCGCGCCTCTGCTAGCTCAAGCCGTTGGGGCACGCAAGAGATTTGGCGTTTCCGGGCCTGCAGATCGGCTCGGGGGCGCTGCCCCTCTTCGCGTTCGCGAACTCACCCCGGGATATTTCGAAAGAGCGAAAAGGGTCAGTTCGTCTTGCGAGTCGACAGGAAGGGCAGCGGCAGAACCGGGAGCCCGTCCTCGAGCATCTTGCGCGCGTCGTCGAGTTTCGCTTCTCCGTGGATCGCGCGTTTCCTGGCGGTGCCCTCGTGCATCGCGCGCGCTTCGGTAGCGAAGTTCATGCCGACGTAATCGGAGTTCTTCTCGATCTCGCGACGCATCGCGGCAAGAGCCTGCTCGGCCTCGGAATGCGGCTGCGAGAGGGGGCGTTCAGGCGCGCCCTCCTGCGTTTTGCGTGTCTGCGCGACGGGCGGCGCCATCAGCGATTTCTCGACGTTTTTCGAGCCGCAAACCGCACATTCCAGCTGGCCTGCCGATTTGAGCGCCTCGAACCCGGAGGCCGAGGGAAACCAACTGTCGAAGCGGTGCTCATTCTCGCATTGCAGCGTATAACGGATCATCTCTGCATCTCCCGAATGGGTAAGCAAATAGGCTATTTAACCCGCGATGCAAGCATATTGGCGCAGGTCATAGACGTGCGATGAGCGCGGTTGCGATGCTTTCGACATCGGCTGGCGGCCCAAGCGCCGCCCGCGCGGCGCGCGCCATTTCCGCCTGTTCGTCGGCGTCGAGCGTGGCGAACGCAGCGGCGAGATCCGACTCGGTCGCGCAAAGCCGCGCGCCGCCTGCCGCGTCGAGTGCGGCATAGGCTGCGGCGAAATTCGCGACATCCGGACCATGCAGCAAAGCGCAGTCGAAGCTCGCCGGTTCATAGGGGGTATGACCGCCCTTTTCGACAAGCGAGCCGCCCACGAAGCACAGGCCCGCGCTCGCATACCAGCGGCCCATTTCGCCCAGCGTATCGGCCAGATAGACCTCCGCGGTCGGGGGCCCGTCCTTCGAGCGGGTGGTATGACGCAGCCCGGCCTTGGCGATCAGAGCTGCGATCTGGGGCGCACGGCGGGGATGGCGCGGAGCGAGGATCAGGCGCAGGCCCGGTCGATGCGCGCGCGCCTTCGCAAAGGCGGCGAGGATCGTCGCATCTTCCCCCTCATGGGTCGACGCGGCCAACACCGTGTCGCTGCGCGGCCAGCCGAGCGGCACGCCCGGTGCGACGGTTATCGAGGTCTTGAGGTTGGCGGGGGGCATCAGCCGCTCTTGCGGCAGGCCAAGGTCGAGGAACCGCGCCTCGGACCCCGCATCCTGCGCCGAGAGCGCGGTGATCTGCGCCACCATCGGCTGCGCGATGCCAATCTTCGCCCAGCGCGCCGCCGAGCGGGCCGACATCCGCGCACCGATAACGAAGAGCGGCCGTTTCGCCTGCGCGAGCAGCGCCATGCGGTTCGGCCACAGCTCGTTCTCGATCACGACCAGCGCGCGGGGGGCATGGCGCGACAGGAACCGCCGCAGCACCGCACGATGGTCGAGCGGTGCCATACGGATCGCGATGCGGGCATCGTTCCAGCCCTGCCCCAGCGCGCGCGCCGTCACCGTGTTCACCGTCACCAACAGCCGCAACGCAGGATCGGCGGCCAGCAGCGCTTCGATCAAAGGCTTGGCGGAGGTCAGTTCACCATTCGAGGCCGCGTGCAGCCACAATCGTCCCGGCGCGGCCTCCCCACCGCCCAACCGCTCCAACAAAGCGACCCGGCTTTCGCGTCCGCGCAGAACGCGCCAGAGCAACGCCGCCAGAACAGGCAGGCTCGCGATACTGACGAGAAGGCGGTAAAGGACCATGAAAGGCTCCGGCGAGATTTGCGCCATAGAACGGATCACCCCCCTCACAGGCAAGCCCCTCCTTGCGTTTTCGCAAAGCGACTTTGCGCGAATGAACGGTCCACGGCCTTGTTTCCCGGACGGCAGCTTGCGAAAGTCCTGCCCGGAGGCGCAGTTCGGGAGGGGCTTATGGAGCAATACGATTACATCGTGGTCGGGGGCGGCAGCGCAGGCTGCGTTCTGGCCAACCGACTGTCGGAGAACCCCAAGCACAAGGTGCTGCTGCTGGAGGCCGGCGGGCGTGACAACTACCACTGGGTCCACATCCCCGTCGGTTATCTCTATTGCATCGGCAACCCGCGCACCGACTGGGGTTTCAAGTCGAAAGCCGAAGCCGGACTGAACGGGCGCGAACTGCTCTATCCACGCGGGCGCATCCTCGGCGGCTGCTCCTCGATCAACGGCATGATCTACATGCGCGGCCAAGCCCGCGATTACGACATGTGGGCGCAGGCGGGCAATCCCGGCTGGGGCTGGGACGACGTGCTGCCGCTGTTCAAGAAGCAGGAAGATTTCTATCGCGGCGAGAGCGACCTGCATGGCGCTGGCGGCGAATTGCGGGTCGAAGAAGCCCGCGTGCGCTGGGAGATGCTCGATACTTTTCTCGAGGCCGCCGAAGAGGCCGGGTTCCCACGCACCGACGATTTCAACACCGGCACCAATGAGGGCGGCGGCTATTTCCACGTCACTCAGAAATCCGGCTGGCGCTGGAGCGCGGTGAAAGCCTTCCTGAAACCCGCGATGCAACGCCAGAACCTGCGGATCGAGACCAACGCGCAGGTCGAGAAGCTCCTGATCGAAGAGGGGCGCGTAATCGGCATCCGCTACAACCAGAACGGACAGAGCCACGATGTGAAGGCGGGCGAGACGGTACTCTCGGCGGGCTCGATCGGCTCGGTCCAGATCCTCGAGCTCTCGGGAATCGGGCGCGGCGACGTGCTGTCCCAGCACGGCATCACCCCGGTGGCCGAAGTGAACGGTGTGGGCGAGAACCTGCAGGACCACCTGCAACTGCGCGTGATCTACAAGGTCTCGGGCGTCAAGAGTCTCAACACCATGGCCTCGACGCTCTGGGGCAAGGCGAAGATCGGGATGGAATATGCGCTGTTCCGCTCGGGGCCGATGTCGATGTCGCCGTCGCAGGTGGGCATCTTCACCCGCAGCTTCCCCGAGAAGGAGACGCCCGATCTGGAGTATCACGTCCAGCCGGTCAGCCTCGACAAGTTCGGCGACGCGGTCCACGCTTTCCCCGGCATGACGGCGAGCGTGTGCAACCTGCGCCCCGAGAGCCGCGGCCATGTGCATATCACCTCTCCCGATTTCCGCGCCCATCCCGAAATCGCGCCAAATTACCTCTCGACCGAGGGCGACCGCCGCGTCGCCGCCGAAGCGATCCGGCAGGTCCGCCGTGTCGCCTCGCAACCGGCCTTCGCGAAATACAAGCCCGAGGAATATAAGCCCGGCCCGGACTATCAGACCGAAGCTGAGCTGGTGAAAGCCGCGGGCGATATCGGCACCACGATCTTCCATCCCGTCGGCACTTGCCGGATGGGGCCTGATGACGGTGCCGTGGTCGATCCGCGGCTACGGCTGAAAGCCCTGAAAGGGCTGCGCATCGCGGATGCCTCGGTGATGCCGACGATCACCTCGGGCAACACCAACGCACCGACGATGATGATCGCCGAAAAGGCGGCGCAGATGATCCTTGAGGACGCGAAGGGCTGAGAAGCTGCTCGCGCCTAGTGGTACGTAGGGGGGCGCTGCCACCGCTCCTTCGGAGCCCCCCGGGATATTTTCGACAAGAGGAAGCGAAGCTACCTTCCTCTTGGTCCAAATATCCCCGCCGGAGGCATTCGACGGAAAACAGGGGCGCGGCGTCGCGATCACTTGGCGATGCGGGCGACAAGCTCCTCGCGCAGAACGCCCTCATCGGTGCCGGTGTCCCGGGCAAGGCGCTTCAGCCCAAAATGGACGCGGGCGATTTCCTGATAATAGCTGGTGAAGGCGTAGTTCACCGCAGCGCCCGCGACTGCGCCCAGAAGCGGGGCGGCCTGGGCGGCGAGTTTCTGACCCAGCACGATCGACAGGCGAGGCGCGACCTTTGCGATCAGCGACTTCATGCTCGACCCGGTGATCGTCGCGCGCGCGGCGAGGAAGCTCAGATCCATCCCGTCATCATCCTCGAGCGGCCCGGCAGATGCGAAGACCCGCAGACATTCGAGCCGCACTTCCTCGGAGGCCGGGTCAAAGCCGTGTTCGGCGGCGATGCCCTGTATGGCGCGCAGTAGCATGGTGACCGTGAAGGGCAACTCGGCGAGCGAACTGCCCAGACCGCCGACGCCGCCGGCGGCCCCCATTGCGGTGGTCAGCGTGCGGTTCATCCAGTCGGGCCGGTCCGCGACGATTCCGCGCGAGCGCTCGGCGGCTGTCATCGCGCCCGAAAGCGCGCGCTCGGTCGCCCCATCCAGACCGTTGCGCACGGGCCCCGGCAATTTGCTCAGAAGCCCTTCGGCGGAACCTCCGACATAGCCGATCAGCTGCATCACCACGCCGCCCGCTGCGCGGTGGCGTTTCGCGAGGGTGTCGAGCTGGCCCAGAATCGCAGGGTCGCTTACGGGGGGAAGAATATCTGCCATCATCGCCTCCTTGCCTTTTCCAGATATGGGGCGGCGGGAGCGCTTCGGCAATCAGTCGTCTTTCTCTACCTGACCGTGCACGCCTTCCCAGGCACCGGGCACCAGTTCGAGCCCCAGAACGCGGTCGGGATTGGTGGGCGGCGGCATCTCGACTTCGTCGAGCTTTGAAAAGCCAAAGCGCTGGTAATAGGGCGCGTCGCCCACCAGCAGCACACGCTCCCAGCCGAGATCGGCGGCGCGCGAGAGGCTTTCGTGCATCAGAATTCCGCCCAGGCCTTCGCCCTGCCGCGTCGGGTGGACCGCGATCGGCCCGAGCAACAGGACGCGCTTGCCGCCGACCCGCACCGGCCAGTAGCGGATTACGGCGGCAAGGATGCCGTCCTGACGCAGCGTGAGGCAAAGCTCCCGGACCGGATCGACGCCGTCGCGAAGGCGATAGGAGGACAGCGCCGTGCGGCCCGGCGCGAAGCAGAGGTCGTAGAGCGCCTCGACCTCCCACCAGTCCTCTGCCGTCTCTTGCGCGAGCTCGTGCATCGCCGCCCCTTTCAGGCTGCCCCTTTCCTGCGCGGTAGCATGCGCTAAGTTCGGGATCAAACAGGAGAAAGCATGTTCTATCGCACCTCGGATGGCCACCCGCTCGCGCATAACCCGTTCAACTCCATCGTCGCCCCACGCCCGATCGGCTGGATTTCGACGCGTAGCGAGATGGGCGACAATCTCGCGCCCTATTCCTTCTTCAACGCGGTCGCCTACACGCCGCCGCAGGTGATCTTCGCCTCGACCGGGGTGAAGCCCGATCGCGACGGCACGAAGGACAGCGTCTCGCAACTGCGCGAGGCGGGGGTGTTCTGCGCCAATCTCGTGACCTATGCGCTGAAGGACCAGATGAACGCCTCCTGCGCCAACTATCCCGCGGGCACCGACGAATTCGCCGAATGCGGGATCGAGAAAGCGGAATGCGAGACCATCGACTGCCCGCGCGTGGCGGCGGCGCCCGCCTCGCTCGAATGTCGCGTCGTGCAGGTCATCAAGCTCTTGGGCGAGGGTAATTACCTCGTTCATGGCGAAGTGACCGGCATCCATATCGCCGATGATTGCCTGAAGGACGGGCTCTATTCGCCGCCCGACCGTCTGGTGCGGCTCGGCAATCGCGGCGATTACGCGGCCGTGTCGGAAACCTTCGAGATGCTGCGGCCTATGCTCTGACCCGCGCGCGGATCCGGCTGCGGCGGCCTTCGACCAGCGTGTAGAGGCCGCTCGCCACGATCAGCGCCGCGCCGAAGATCATGGCGGTGTCAGGCCGCTCGCCGAACACGACCGCCCCGAGGATCAGCGCGAAGATCAGGCGGGTGTAGCGGAAGGGCGTGATGACCGAAACCTCGCCCATACGCATCGCTTTCGTCAGCGACCAATAGGCGAGGCTGCCGAAGGCCACCGCGCCGGCCACATCGCGCAGCGAAACAAGATCGGGCGTCGTCACACCGCCGAAGATCAGAAGGATCAGTACGCCGGTCGGGATCAGCATCATGAAACCGTAGAAACTGAGCTGGAAATTCGACAGCACCGGCGGGCAGGCGCGCGTCGCCAGATCGCGGCCCGCGAAGCCCAGCATCCCCAGAACGGTCCAAAGGGCAGCCGGAACGAAACCGTCGAGGCCGGGGCGCAGCACGATCAGCACGCCGATGAACCCGATCCCCACCGCGACCCAGCGCCGGATGCCGACACGCTCGGAAAACACCACCGCCGCGCCCGCGACGACGACGAGCGGTGTCGCCTGCAGGATGGCGGAGGCGTTCGAGAGCGGCGTCAGCGCGATCCCCAGCGTATAGCCGAGACGCCCGATCACTTCGAGCGCGAGCTTGATCAGGAGCGGTTTCGAGGCGAGCGCCGGATGCAGCAGCCGCTGACCGCGCGCGGTGATAAGTACGCCGAAGACCGCCATCCCGCCGAGGCCGAACAGCATCAGCACCACGCCCACCGCGAGATGGGTCGAGGCGGATTTGACGAACATGTCTTCCATCGCGAAGGCCGCCATCGCTATGACCATCAGCACCGAGCCGCGCAGGTTTTCCATAAATTCTCTCCCGTGAGGGCTCCCATTTCCCTCGCCCATCGGCGATAGACCGCGCGGCAAGTGGCTGCAATCCCTCTTTCCTCCCGCGCGCCCGGGCCTTAGGCTCGCTGCGACGCGGAAAAGACAGCCGGAGGATGCGCGGAATGGACAGGATGATCGGGGTGATCGGCGGCTCGGGCGTCTATCAGATCAACGGGCTGGAAGGGGCCGAGTGGGTCACCGTCGAGACACCTTTCGGCGCGCCCTCCGATCAGGTACTGACCGGCAGCCTCGATGGGGTGATGATGGCCTTCCTGCCCCGCCACGGGCGCGGCCATGTCGAGACGCCGACCACCGTCCCCTACCGCGCAAATATCGCCGCGATGAAACAGTTGGGCGTGACCGATCTGGTCGCGGTCTCCGCCGTGGGTTCGCTGAAAGAGGCCTATGCGCCGGGCGATTTCCTGATCGTGGACCAGTATATCGACCGCACCTTCGCCCGCGAAAAGACCTTCTTCGGTCCCGGCATGGTCGGTCATGTCTCGGTGGCCCATCCCGTCTGTGCGGAGCTTTCGACCGCCTGCGCCGAGGCCGCGCGCAAGACCGGCGTCACCGTCCACGAGGGGGGCACCTATGTCGCGATGGAAGGTCCGCAATTCTCCACCAAGGCCGAGAGCGAGCTCTACCGCCAATGGGGCGCTGATGTGATCGGCATGACCGGCATGCCCGAGGCGAAGCTCGCCCGCGAGGCGGAGCTGCACTATGCATGTGTCGCGATGATTACCGATTACGACTGCTGGCACCCCGATCACGATGCCGTGGACGTGGCGCAGGTCGTTGCCGTGGCGATGAAGAATGCCGATAAGGCGC
This sequence comes from Thioclava sp. F42-5, assembly GCF_002213195.1. NCBI lineage: Bacteria > Pseudomonadati > Pseudomonadota > Alphaproteobacteria > Rhodobacterales > Paracoccaceae > Thioclava > Thioclava sp. F42-5. The sequence goes on along the minus strand of NZ_NBNZ01000004.1, from coordinate 184,745 downwards.
GCGCTCTGGTCGCGGCCCTGCCGGGTCTGCTGAAAGGGACAGCGGGCGATTGCGCCACCGGCTGCACCCGTGCCCTCGACAGCGCGATCATGACCGCCCCCGACAAGCGCGACCCCGAGATGGCGCGCAAACTGAAGACCATCGCGGGCCGCGTGCTCGAGCTCTGAGGATCCCATGAACGTCAAAGACTATATCCGCACCATCGCCGACTTCCCGCATGAAGGGATCATGTTCCGCGATGTGACCACGCTTTTCGCCGATCCGCGCGGCTTCCGCATGGCGATCGACCAGATGCTTCACCCGTGGGCGGGCCAGCAGATCGACAAGGTCGTGGGGCTGGAGGCGCGCGGCTTCATCATCGGCGGCGCGATCGCGCACCAGCTGTCGAAAGGCTTCGTGCCGATCCGCAAGAAGGGCAAGCTGCCCGGCCAGACGATTTCGCAGGCCTACCAGCTGGAATATGGCGAGGCGGTGATGGAGATGCATGAGGATGCGATCAAGCCCAGCGAGAAGGTTCTGGTCGTCGACGACCTTCTGGCCACCGGCGGCACCGCGCAAGCGGGCATCCAGCTGATCGAACGCGTGGGCGGCGAGATCGTGGGCCTCTCCTTCATCGTCGACCTGCCGGAACTGGGCGGGCGCAAACTGCTCGAAGACCGCGGCATGAATGTCAGCGTGCTCTGCGAATTCGAGGGGGCGTGAGCCCCCGTCCGGTCCCCGCCATTCTCGCCGTCGTGATCCGCGACGGACAGGCCCTGCTGGTGCAACGGGCCAACCCGCCCGATGCCGGGCTATGGGGCTTTCCCGGCGGCAAGGTCGAGCTTGGCGAAACGCTTCTCGCGGCGGCAGAGCGCGAATTGCTGGAGGAAACCGGCGTGCAGGCGCGGGCCACCCATGCCTTCAACGCGCTCGATGTACTTGCCCATGACGATGCGGGCGCGCTGGAGCATCACTTCGTGCTGATCGCGGTCGAATGTCAGTGGCAGGCCGGAGAGGCGGTCGCCGCCGATGACGCTCTGGATGCGCGCTGGGTCGATGTCGACCGGATGGAGAACGACCTTCCCCTAAGCCGCGATGTAGCACGGATCGCGCGGCAGGCCGCCGCGCTGGGGCCGCGATAACGTCTTTCTTACGCAAATCGACCTAACCTGACCGGGCCAGATGGTTCGGCTGCTTGCAATGACACGTGAACCAGAACGCCGCGCTCCGCCTGCTCTCCTGGCGGGGCGCGTTTCTCTTGGCCCTCAGCGCTCCGCCAACACCGCGCCGGGGTTCAGGATGCCCTTGGGATCAAGCGCCGCCTTGATCGCGCGCATCGCGGCCAGCTTGCCCGGATCGCCGTAGCGCTCCAGATCGCCCACCTTGAGCCGCCCGATCCCATGCTCGGCCGAGATCGAGCCGCCGAAACGGTCGACCAGATCGTAGACCGTCTCGGGGATCGCACGGCGCAGGTTCTCGTATTCCCTGCGGTCGCGCCCCTCGGCGGGGAAGGCGTTGAAATGCAGATTGCCGTCGCCGACATGGCCGAAACAGTTGATCCGGATATTGCCGAGGTCGAGAAGAGCGCCACGCGCCTCTTCGATGAAAGCGGCCAGCTTCGGCAGCGGCAGCGAGATGTCGTGGCTCGATATCGACCCGATCCGCTTGTTCGCTTCCGGCAGGCTCTCGCGCAGCGACCACATCTGGGCGCGCTGGCTCTCGGAGCTTGCGATCACCCCGTCGCTGACCAGCCCCTCGGCGGCCTCGAACAGCTCCGCAAGCGCCTCTTCCGGGGTGAGCCCCTCGGGCAGACCGATCTCGATCAGCACCGACCAGTCGGGGCGCACCTCGAAAGGTTGATGTACCTCCGGTCCGACCTCGTCGAGGAAACGCAGCCCCTGCCCCGAGATCAACTCGAAGGCCGAGACACAGCCCGGCATCCGGGCCTCGGCCAGTTCCAGAAGTTCCAGCGCTGCGGCGGGGCTTTCAACAACCATCATCGCCGTGCCGACCGCCGCCGGGCGCGGGAAGAGCCGCAGCGTCGCGGCCGTGATGATCCCGAGCGTGCCCTCGGACCCGATCAGCAGGTCCTTCAGATCGTAGCCAGTATTGTCCTTGCGCAGATGCTTGAGGCCGGAGATCACCGTGCCATCGGCCAGCACCGCCTCGACGCCCAGACACAGCTCGCGCGCGTTGCCATAGCGCAGTACGTTCACCCCGCCCGCATTGGTCGCCAGCACACCGCCGATCCGGGCGGAGCCCTGGCTCGCGATGGTCAGCGGAAACAGCCGCTCCACGCCTTCCGCCGCCTGCTGCGCCTCAAGCAGAGTCGCGCCTGCCTCGATCTCCAGCACATGGCCGCTGACCGCGCGAACCGCGTTCATTTTCTCGAGGCTCAGGATCACCGGCGCGGGGCCGTCCTCGGTGATCTGGCCGCCAACCAGCCCGGTGCCGCCGCCATAGGGCATCACAGCGACGCCCGCCGCGTGGCAGTTCCTCAGCACCGCCGCGACCTCTTCGGTCGACGTCGGCTTCACCAGCACCCCGCCGATACCGTGATAGCGCCCGCGCGGCTCTTCGAGATAGGACGCCCCCGGAGCGCCGAGGCTCAGGCGCGGCACCGCCTCCCGCAGCGTCTCGACGAAACTTTCATCAGCGGCGGTACGCATCTCTGGCTCCTTCGGCTTGGCTTAAGTATCCTGGGGGGCTGGCTGCGCCAGCGGGGGCAGCGCCCCCTCTGCCGTTCGCCCCGCAACATGTCGCGCGAGCGCAGGCGTCCCTATCGGACATCCGTCCGTCCCCGGCGATCCGAGCGCAGGTTGGAATAGAGGACGTGATTGCGCCAGCGCCCGTTGATCTGCAGGTAGCTCTGCGCGACTCCCTCGTATTTGAAACCGGATTTCTCCAGAACCCCGCGCGAGGCCGCATTCTCGGGCAGGCAGGCCGCCTCGATCCGGCTGAGGTCGAGCTTGGTGAAGGCGTAATGCACGACGGCCTCGATCGCCTCGCGCATGTAACCCTGACGCGCGTGACGCTGGCCGATCCAATAGCCCAGCGTGCCCGCCTGCGCCGGTCCGCGCCGGATATTGTCGAGCGTAATTGCTCCGAGGAACGTCTCGTCGCGGCGCGAGAAAAGGAAGACGGGGACCGCGGTGCCATTCGCGATCGCGCGGGCGGCCCAGTAGACCCGGTTGGAGAAGGCCTTGCGCCCGAGATGGTCGGAGGACCAGCTCGGCTCCCACGGGGTCAGGAAGGCGCGGCTGTCCTCACGCAGGCTGGCCCACGGGCGATAATCCCCATGCTGCGGCGGACGAAGGATCATCCGATCCGTATCGATCCGCAGCTGACGACGGCGCGCGAACATCAGGCGGCGAGCCTTTCCCGCAATGCGCCCAGTTCGGGAGCATCCTTGACCGGACCGTAAAGCGCCATCGCGGTGCGACCACCGATCGCGAGCCGTTCCCCGAAATCGCGCACCGCGTCACGGGTGACGCTGTCGATCCGGGCCGAGGCCTCGTCGATCCCGGGCACCCGGCCCCAGATATAGAGGCTGCGCGCCATGCGTTCTGCGCGCGCCGAAGCGCTTTCCAGCCCCATCAGCAGACCCGCCTTGATCTGGGCGCGGGCGCGGGCGATCTCGACCTCGGTCATGTCTTCGGCCGCGCGTTTCAACTCGTCGATGGTCAGCTCGGCCAGACCGCGAATCTCGTCGCCCGACGTGCCCGCGTAGACGGTGAACATGCCGGTGTCCTCGTAGGCGCCGGCCTGCGAGAAGATCGTGTAGCACAGGCCCCGTTCTTCGCGGATCTTCTGGAACAGGCGCGAGGACATGCCCCCCCCCATCGCGACCGAATAGACTTGCGCGGTATATAGATCGGCGTCGCGATAGCTGGGCGCTTCGATGCCAAGCGCGAAATGCGCCTGTTCGAGCTGTTTGATCTCGCGCCGCTCGTTGCCGATCCATTTCGCCGGATAAGGCGCGGGGTTCAGCGCGGGGCGCAGATCACCGAAGATATCCTCGGCGCGTTTCACGATCTCCGCGTGATCGACATTACCGGCCGCCGAGAGGATCATCTGATCCGGGCCGTAATGCTCGGACACGAAGCCGGACAGATCGTCGCGCGCGAAGCTGCGGACCTTCTCCGCCGGGCCGAGGATGGTGCGGCCCATCGGCTGATCAGGGTAAGCTGCCTCTTGCAGCCAGTCGAAAATCACGTCGTCGGGCGTGTCGAGCGATTGGCCGATCTCTTGCAGGATCACGCCGCGCTCCACCTCGATCTCACGCTGATCGAAGACCGGGTTAAGCAGGATGTCCGAAATAACGTCGAGTGCGAGCGGCACGTCTTCGGCCAGCACGCGGGCGTAATAGGCGGTCATCTCGCGCGAAGTATAGGCGTTGATATAGCCGCCCACATCCTCGATCGCTTCCGCGATCTGCAGCGCCGAGCGGGTCTTGGTGCCCTTGAACGCCATATGTTCGAGGAAATGTGCGATGCCGTTCTGCTCGGGGCGTTCGTGGCGGCCACCGGCAGTGATCCAGACGCCGATCGCGGCGGAGGCGAGGCCCGGCATCGTCTCGGTGATGATACGCAAGCCGTTCTTCAGGGTGGTCATTTCGATCATGTGCGGCGACGCTCCCGGATCAGCGCTTCAAGGTCGGCGAGATCATTCGGCACCCGGGTCACACGCTCCTCGCGGGTGAACAGGTCGGCCATGCGCGGCGGCAGATCGGGGCGGATGCCCGTCGCCTCTTCCACGGCATCGGGGAACTTCGCGGGATGCGCGGTCGCGAGCGTGATCATCGGCGTGGCCGGGTCACGCGCGACGGCAGCTTTGCCCACGTTCACGCCGACCGCCGAATGCGGGCAAAGCAATTCGCCGGTTTCCTTGAGCGTATCGCCGATCTCTTCCATCGTGCGCGCCTCGCCGACCGAGCCGCTGTCGTAGATATCGCGCAGCGCACCGATGGCGTTTTCGGAGACGGTGAAGGAGCCTTCGGTTTTCAGCTCGTCCATCAGCTTCTCGATCGCGGCCCCGTCCTTGCCGTAGGCCCAGAACAGTGCGCGCTCGAAGTTCGAACTCACCTCGATATCCATCGACGGCGAGATCGAGGGCGTGACGCCCTGCTTGGTGTAATCGCCCTTCTCGAGGCAGCGATGCAGGATGTCGTTTTGGTTCGTCGCGATCACCAGACGCTCGACCGGCAAACCCATTTCCTTTGCGAGGAAGCCCGCGAAGATATCACCGAAATTGCCGGTGGGCACGGTGAAGGAGACCTTGCGATGCGGCGCGCCAAGTGCCACGGCGGAGGAGAAGAAATACACGATCTGCGCCAACACACGGGCGAAGTTGATCGAGTTCACGCCCGCCAGACCGACCTCGTCACGGAAGTCGAAATCGTTGAACATGTCCTTCAGCTTCGCCTGACAATCGTCGAAATCGCCATCGAGCGCGAGCGCGTGGACGTTGCCCTCGACGGGCGTCGTCATCTGGCGGCGCTGGACCTCGGACACACGGCCATGCGGGAAGAGGATGAACACATCGACATTGTCGAGCCCGCGGAACGCCTCGATCGCGGCCGAGCCGGTATCGCCCGAGGTGGCGCCGACGATGGTGATCTTCTGATTGCGCTTTTGCAGTTCGATCTGGAACAGCTGTCCGATCACCTGCATCGCGAAATCCTTGAACGCGAGCGTGGGGCCGTGGAACAGCTCCAGCAGGAAATGGTTCGGCGCCAGCTGCACCATCGGCGCGCGGGCGACATGGCCGAAGCCGGAATAGGCGCGGGAAATGGCGCCGCGCAGCTCCTCGTCCGAGAAGGTCTCGGAGACGAAGGGCTTCATCACGCGGAAGGCGATTTCCTCGTAGGGCTGCCCTGCGAGCGCGGCGATCTCGTCGGCGGAAAACTGCGGCACGGTCTCGGGCACGTAGAGCCCGCCGTCACGGGCAAGCCCCGTCAGCATCGCATCGCCGAAATTCAGAACCGGGGCTTTGCCCCGAGTGGAAACATAACGCATCGTCAATCCTCAGGCCTGTTGCCGCCTGATACGCCAGAGAAGAAAGATTGTCATCCCGGCCCAGACGATTGCGAGCAAAAACCAGGTGATCGCGTAGCCGAGGTGGTCGTTGGGGATGCCGGTGATCGTGACGGGGACCGGCGTTATGCCCTGCGCCGCGCCTTGGACGGTGCGGGCAACGATCAGGATCGGCTCGGTGCCGAGCTTCGCGGCCATCGCAGGCACGTCGCGGGCGAACCAGATGCCCGACTTCGCGTCGGGCTTGGGCGTGTAACTGTCGGCTTCTTCGGGCCAGTGCAGGTTACCGGTGACGGTCAGATCCGTTGCGGGGCGGTCGGCGCCCTTTTCGCCCTCGGGGATGAAGCCACGATCGAGCAGGATCTTGCGGCCCTGATCGGTCTCGAAAGCGTCGATCACCCGGTAGCCCGCGCCGACGCCCTTCTGGCCCGAAAGCACGAGGATCTCCTGGCCCGTCGTGCGCCCGCTTACCGTGACGGGTTCGTATTTCAGCGGCTTGGTGTCGGTGCCTTCAGGCGGCAGCGCCTGCGGCTGGCCTTCGATCTTGGCGGAAATCTCGGCCAGCATCGCCTCTTTCCAGCCAAGGCGCTGCACCTGCCAGATGCCGAGCGAGATCAGGATCGCGCAGCCGACGACGCCCAGCAGCAGCGGAAAGATATAGCGTTTCATCAAGCCTCCAAGAAAGCGGCGCGAGGGTCGCCCCCCGCGCCGATCTGCGCATTTTGCGTGAGATGGCAGGGGGCGCTTACGCGCTGCCCCAGATATAGATCGACGCGAACAGGAAGAGCCAGACCACATCGACGAAGTGCCAGTACCAGGCGGCGGCCTCGAAACCGACATGCTCGTTCTGGGTCATCTGGCCGCGCATGATACGCAGCAGGCAGACCAGCAGGAAGATCGTCCCGATGATCACGTGCGCGCCGTGGAAGCCGGTCGCCATGAAGAAGTTGGCGCCATAGATATTGCCCGCCAAACCGAAGGCCGCGTGGCTGTATTCGTAGGCCTGCAGCACCGTGAAGGACGCGCCGAGGATCACCGTGAGGATCAGCCCCTGCTTGACCTGGCTGCGGTCGTTCTCATGGACCAGAGCGTGGTGCGCCCAGGTTAGCGTCACGCCCGAAAGCAGCAGGATTACGGTGTTGATCAGCGGCAGGTGCCATGGATCGAAGGTAACGATGCCCTCGGGCGGCCAGACGCCATCCTTGAGCGGGCTCATCGGGCCCATCGGGTACATGGCGTGCTTGAAGAAGCTCCAGAACCAGGCCGCGAAGAACATCACTTCGGACATGATGAACAGGATGAAGCCGTAGCGCAGGCCGATCCGGACGACGGGCGTGTGATCGCCGGTCTCGCCTTCGTGGACTACGTCCGACCACCAGCCATACATGGTATAAAGCACCACGAGCAGGCCGCCGAAGAAGACGTAATGGGTGATGCTCTGCATCCAGAGCACCGCCCCGAAGAGCATGATGAAGCCACCAACGGCACCGAGGAAGGGCCAGATCGAGGGCGGTAGGATGTGGTAGTCGTGGTTCTTTGCGTGGGCCATGCGTCTCCCTCCGATGGCTAGTTGACCGTCTCCGTCTCCCTTTGACGGACCGAGGCGGTGTCTTCCGGCTCGGGAAGGTCGGTTTGATAGAAAGTGTAGCTCAACGTGATCGCGTGAATCCGCTTCGCATCCGCATCATCGACGATGCCGGGATCGACGAAGAAGCTCACCGGCATCTGCACCCTCTCCCCGGGTTGCAGCACCTGTTCGGTGAAGCAGAAACACTGGATCTTGTCGAAATAGTAGCCGGCCACATCGGGCGAGACGTTGTAGCTCGCCGTGCCCGCGATGACGTGATCGGTCGGGTTGTAGGCCTCGTAGAAGGCCAGCCCGTTCTGGCCGATCTTCAGCTTCATCTCGGTCTGGACCGGCTTGAATTTCCACGGCATGCCCGGTGCCACGTTGGCGTCGAAACGCACGAGAATCTCGCGGTCGAGAACCTTGTCGGGCAGCACCTCGGCAGTGTTGGTCGTGCCGCCATATCCGGTGGTCTTGCAGAACCAGTTGTAGAACGGCACCGCAGCCCAAGCCCCTGCCCCCATCACGACGATCACCGCGAGCAGCGAGAGCAGCACGCGCGTATTCGACCGATCTGTGGGGCGCTGGGTCATTTCGAGGCGCCCTCCGCCGGCAGCACCGAGGCGCGCGGCTGGTGGTCGTAGGCTTCCATCTTCGAGCCGTTCTCGACCTTGACCACGGTCAGGCCGAAGACGATCGCGACGAACCCGAGAAGAACCGCTCCAAGCCCCACATTGCGGGTGAACCGGCGGATATGGAGGTCACTGTCTCGGGTGATTGCCATCGCTTACCAAGCTCCCAAACCGATATAGCTCAGCCCCGCTTCGGCCAGCAAAGCCGCGAAATGCGCGAAGAGGTAGATGAGCGAGAAATAGAAGAAGCGCTTTTCGACCGCGTATTTGTCGGCCTCCGCCTGCGCTTCGGTGCGGGCGTGGATTTCGATCGCGCCCTTGATGAAGAGCGCGTTCATGATCAGCGCCGTCGCGAAATAGACCGGACCGCCGATCGAGGTGAAACCGGTGCCGACCGCGATGGGGGCGAGGATGAAGGCGTAGAACAGGATGTTCTTGCGCGTCACCACCCGACCATGGGTCGAGGTCAGCATCGGCACTTTCGCCTCGTCGTAATCGGACTTCATGAACAGCGCGAGCGACCAGAAATGCGGCGGCGTCCAGAGGAAGACCAGCAGGAACATCGCCACGGATTCGATCGAGATGCCACCCGTCGACACGGCCCAGCCGATCATCGGAGGGAAGGCGCCCGCAGCGCCGCCGATCACGATGTTCTGCGGCGTCGCGCGCTTCAGCCACATCGTGTAGACGACGACATAGAAGAAGATGGTGAAAGCAAGGAACAGGCCCGAGAAGATATTCGTGGCCAGCGCCAGCATCACGCAGGAGATGCCCGAGAGCGCCAGCCCGAAGCCCAGCGCCTCGCGCTCAGAGATGCGGCCCGCCGGGATGGGACGACCGCGAGTGCGGCGCATGATCCGGTCGATATCCGCGTCATACCACATATTCAGTGCGCCCGAGGCGCCACCGCCCAGCGCGATGAACAGGATCGCGACGAAGCCCACGAAGGGATGCACCGGATTCGGCGCCACCACGAGACCGACGAAAGCGGTGAAGACCACCAGCGACATCACGCGCGGCTTCAGAAGCGCGATGTAGTCGCCGAGCCGCGCCTCGTTGTCCTGTTGGCGAATATAGCTGATGTCACTCATGAAAGCGTTCCTCGGGTGTTATCGCACGATGTATTCAGTTCTGTGCGACCCGAACCGCCCCATCCGTCTCGACCGAGGCGAAGTCATTCTTCGCACGCTCGAGCCAGTTAGCGTAAACTTCCGGTGAGACAACTTTGACCACAATGGGCATGTAAGCGTGGTTGGTGCCGCAAAGCTCCGAACACTGGCCGAAATACACACCTTCTTGATCGGCCTTAAACCACAATTGCGCGATCCGGCCCGGCACGGCGTCCTGCTTCACCGCGAAGGCCGGCACGGTCCAGCTGTGAATCACGTCCGCGCCAGTGACTTGCACGACGATCGTCTTGCCTTTCGGCACCACCATCGCGTTGTCAGCTGCCAGCAGGTATTCGTCAGGTGCATAGCCATGCTCTTCGAGGTCTTCCTTCGCGAGCAGAAGCGAATCGAACGAAATGCCCTCATCGGGGTATTCGTAGCCCCAGTACCACTGGTAACCGGTCACCTTCACGGTGATGTCGCCCTCGGGAATTTCCTGCTGGTTCCACAGCGCGGGCAACGAGAAGGCCCCGATCGCCACGAGGATCACGATCGGCACGAAGGTCCAGGTGATCTCGAGAGGCGTGTTATGGGTGAAGCTGCGCGGCGTCGGGTTGGCGCGGCTGTTGAAGCGCAGCAGCGAATAGATGATCAGGGCGAAGACCAGAACGCAGATCGCGGCGATGATGACCAGAAGCATATGGTCGAGCCATTGCTGGTCTTCCGCGAGGTTGGACGACGCTGGCTGGAACCCCGTCCCGCCCAGATGCGGCTTACCGATTACCGGCAGCCCCTTGATCATGTCCTGAGCCGAGGCCTGCCCGGCGACGAGCGTCGACAGAACAGCCGACGTGACAGCGGCCGCGATACCGCGGCCCTTGCTTGCAAAGCGCATAAGTCCCATGTCTCCCTTTTGGCGGCGTTTCTCCCTGCCGCCCGACGGCGTCCGGCTCTCCCAAACCGTTCACCGTTGCGTGTTCTCACTTTAAAATCATATTGGGAGGATGGCGCAAGCAAAAGCTGCGACATTTTGGCAATTTTGATCGCTATCCGAGGAGAGACGATGACCCAGCCTGACCGTTTCGCGCCATTCGAGGACAAGCTCGACAAGGACCGCGCCCTGCAATTGCTGCGCGAGGCGACCGCGGGGGCCGAGGATGGCGAGTTGTTTCTCGAACAGCGTCGGTCCGAGGCGCTCGTGTTCGATGACGGGCGGGTCAAGACCGCCTCTTACGACGCCTCCGAAGGATTCGGCCTGCGGGCGGTGAAGGGCGATGTCGCGGGCTATGCCCATTCGACCGAGATTTCCGAAGCCGCGCTGAAGCGGGCGACCGAAACTGCGCGGCTGGCCGTGGGCGACGGCGGCGGAACGATGGCGCCCCCGCCCAAAGGCACGAACCTGCATCTATATAGTGATACCGATCCGGTCTCCGACACGCCCTTCGCGGCGAAGATCGACATACTGCGCGAGATCGACGCCTTCGCCCGCGACCTCGACCCGCGCGTCGTGCAGGTCTCGGCCTCGATGGCGGCGAGCCTGCAGGAGGTCTTCATTCTTCGCCCCGAGGGTGGGTTGGTCTCGGATATCCGCCCGATGGCGCGGATCAACATCTCGGTGATCGTGGAAGAGAACGGGCGGCGCGAGTCCGGCGGTCATGGCGGCGGCGGACGCTTCGGACTGTCGGGCCTGATCGAACCCGCGCATTGGCAACCCGTCGCGCGTGAGGCGCTGCGCATCGCGCTGGTGAACCTGCGCGCAGAACCAGCGCCAGCGGGCGTTATGGATGTGGTGCTTGGCCCGGGCTGGCCGGGTGTGCTGTTGCACGAAGCAGTCGGGCACGGGTTGGAAGGCGACTTCAACCGCAAGAAATCTTCGGCCTTCGCCGGGCTGATGGGCCAGCAGGTCGCCGCGAAAGGTGTCACCGTGCTTGATGACGGCACGATCCCCGATCGGCGCGGTTCGATCACGATTGACGACGAGGGCACGCCCTCGGGCAAGAACGTGCTGATCGAGGACGGCGTGCTCGTAGGCTACATGCAGGACCGCCAGAACGCGCGGCTGATGGGCGTCGAGGCCACCGGCAACGGGCGGCGCGAGAGCTTCGCCCATGCTCCGATGCCGCGGATGACCAACACTTATATGCTCGGCGGCGATGCCGATCCGGGCGAGATCCTCGCCGATCTGAAGGACGGCATCTATGCGGTCGGCTTCGGCGGTGGTCAGGTCGACATCACCAATGGCAAGTTCGTCTTCAACTGCACCGAAGCCTATCGCGTGAAGAACGGTGTCGTAGGCGCACCAGTAAGAGGCGCGACGCTGATCGGCGACGGGCCGACCGCGATGCAGCATATCCGCGCCATCGGCAACGACCTCGCCCTCGACCCCGGCATCGGCAATTGCGGCAAGGCGGGGCAATGGGTACCGGTCGGCGTCGGCCAGCCGACCCTGATGATCGGCGGCCTCACGGTGGGCGGCTCGGCGGCGTAATCGTTTCCGACAGATACGGGCGGAACGGTCCATGAAGACCGCTTCGCCCGCGCGATCACATGAAGACCGCTTCGCCCGCGCGATCAGAAGCTACAAATCGGCGACGCCGAAAATTTGCAGTCAAAACGCAGAAAATTCCTTCCAAACGCCGCGCACACCGAGTTTTGGTAACAACTTATTAAGAATAACACGGCAAGAAGGGTGGGCGATTGAGGCGGAGGGCCGGATGGAAACAGATTTGTTTTCTTACCCCACCCCCTTCACCCCACCCACCACGGAAGAAGACAAACTATCTGCTCTTCGCCTCATTCGCTCCCGACGTGTCGGGCCCACAACTTTCCACAGATTGATCGGCGAACATGGCTCCGCGACGGCAGCGCTCGCGGCCCTGCCAGAGGTCGCACGCGCGGCGGGCGTCACCGGTTACACCCCTTTCCCCGAGAAACAGGCCCGCGCAGAGATCAAGGCGGGCAAGGCCGCAGGGGCGCTGCTCCTGATTCATGGAGGGCCTGACTATCCCCCCGCGCTTGCGCAGATCGACGATGCGCCACCCGTGCTCTGGGCGCTTGGCCAGCCGGAGCTGCTCACCCGCCCGATGATCGCGCTAGTCGGTGCGCGCAACGCGTCCTCGCTGGGGCTGCGCATGGCGAAGCGGTTGAGCGAAGGGCTGGGCGAGGCGGGCATCTGCGTGGTCTCCGGGCTGGCGCGCGGGATCGATGCCGCCGCCCATGAGGCCGCCCTACCCACCGGGACGATCGCGGTGCAGGCGGGTGGAATCGACGTGATCTACCCGCAGGAGAACACGACGCTTGCCCGACAGATCGCGGAGACCGGGCTGCGGCTGACCGAAGCCCCGCCCGGCACGCAGCCGCAGGCGCGCCACTTCCCTGCGCGCAACCGGATTATCTCGGGGCTCAGCGCCGGCGTCGTCGTGGTCGAAGCGGCCCTGAAATCCGGCAGCCTGATCACCGCGCGCGATGCGCTCGATCAGGGGCGCGAGGTAATGGCCGTCCCGGGACACCCGATGGACGGGCGCGCGGGCGGCTGCAACGCGCTGCTCCGCGACGGCGCGACATTGGTGCGCGGGCCCGAGGACGTGCTGGCCGCGCTCAATGCGCGGAGAGCGACCGTCGCCCGGACCGCACCCGAACCCAGCCCCCGGCGTTCGTCCGGAAAGCCAGCTCCGGAACCTGCCGATCTGGGCACGAAGATCCTCGAACGGCTCGGCCCCTCCCCCACCGCCGAGGATCAGGTGATCCGCGATCTCGACGTGCCGGCGGCGGCCTTTTCACAGGCTCTCACCGCACTCGAGATCGAGGGCCGGATAGAGCGCCATCGCGGCGGGCTGATCAGCCGCCCGGTTTAAGGCCTGCGGGATTTCCTCAGCGCCAGGGTGCATTGACAATCCCCACCAAACCCCCACATGTTCCGCGCCCAGACCCTTTAGCGCTGAATAGTGAGGACCTTATGGCCGTTGTCGTCGTCGAATCCCCTGCCAAGGCCAAGACGATCAACAAGTATCTAGGGTCCGATTACACCGTTCTCGCCTCCTTCGGTCACGTCCGCGATCTGCCTCCGAAAGACGGTTCGGTCGATCCCGAGCACGATTTCGAGATGAAATGGGAAGTCGCAAGCGACTCGAAAAAGCACATCAAGGCGATCACCGACGCGCTGAAAGATGACGACACGCTGATCCTCGCAACCGACCCCGATCGCGAAGGCGAAGCCATCTCGTGGCATCTGCAGGAAGCGCTGGAGAAGAAGCTCAAGGGCAAGAACGTCTCCCGCGTCACCTTCAACGCGATCACCAAGACCGCAATCCAAGAAGCCATGAAGCATCCGCGCGATGTCGATGCCCCACTGGTGGAGGCCTATCTCGCCCGCCGCGCACTCGATTACCTCGTGGGCTTCAACCTCTCGCCGGTTCTCTGGCGCAAGCTGCCCGGCGCGAAATCGGCGGGCCGTGTCCAGTCGGTTTGCCTGCGCCTCATCGTCGAGCGCGAGATGGAGATCGAAGCCTTCAAACCGCGTGAATACTGGACGGTGAAGGTGATCCTGACGACGCCGCGCGGTCAGGAATACGAAGCGCGCCTGTCGGTTCTCGGCGGCAAGAAGCTCGAGAAATATGACCTCGAGAACGAGACCGCAGCCGAGATGGCGGTGCAGGCGATCACCTCGCGCGATCTCAGTGTGACCTCGGTCGAGGCGAAGCCCGCCAACCGCAACCCCTACCCGCCCTTCATGACCTCGACGCTGCAGCAGGAAGCCAGCCGCAAGTTCGGCTTCGGTGCGCGCGCCACGATGTCGGCGGCGCAGCGTCTCTACGAGGCGGGGCACATCACCTATATGCGGACCGACGGCATCGACATGGCCCCCGAGGCGGTGATGCAGGCGCGCGATGCGATCAAGGACAAGTTCGGCGACAGCTACGTCCCGAAAAGCCCGCGCATGTACAAGAACAAGGCGAAGAACGCGCAGGAAGCGCACGAATGTATCCGCCCCACGGATATGTCGAAATCGCCCGACAAGCTGAAGCTCTCCGACGATCAGTGGAAGCTGTATGATCTGATCTGGAAACGCACGATCGCGTCGCAGATGGAAGCGGCCCGGTTCGAGCGGACGACCGTTCTCGTCGGCTCCGGCGACGAACAGGTAGAATTGCGCGCGACAGGCTCCGTCGTTGTGTTCGACGGCTTCCTGAAAGTCTACGATCAGGGCCGCGACGACGATGAGGGCGAGGACAGCAACCGTCTGCCGCAGATCCACGAGGGCGAAGAGGCGAAGAAGGGCAACATCACGCCCGAGCAGCACTTCACCCAACCGCCGCCGCGCTACACCGAGGCGACCTTGGTCAAGCGGATGGAAGAGCTCGGCATCGGGCGCCCCTCCACCTATGCCTCGATTGTCACGACGATTCAGGATCGCGGCTATGTCCGCAAGGACAAGAATCGCCTGATCCCGGAAGATACCGGGCGCTTGGTGACGGCCTTCCTGTCGAACTACTTCAAGCGCTACGTGGAATACGATTTCACCGCCGATCTGGAAGATCAGCTCGACGATATCTCCGCAGGCGATCGCGACTATAAGGAAGTGCTCAAGCGCTTCTGGCGCGATTTCTCGGCAGCGTTGGAAGAGACGTCGGAGCTGCGGATCTCGGAAGTGCTCGACAAGATCGACGAGGTTCTGGCGCCGCATCTCTATCCGCCGCGCCCCGACGGGTCGGACCCGCGCATCTGCCCGCTTTGCGGCAGTGGCAAGCTGCACCTGAAGACCGCGCGTTCCGGCGGGGCCTTCATCGGCTGCGGCAACTATCCCGAATGTCGTTTCACCCGGCCTCTGTCGGCGCCCGATGGCGACGATGAGGTTCAGGCACTCGACGGCAAGGTGCTGGGCTATGACGAGGAGCAGGCGATCACGCTGCGTGTGGGTCGTTTCGGCCCTTACGTCCAGAAGGGCGAACCGACCGAGGATGTGCCGAAACCCCCTCGCGCTTCGCTGCCCAAGGGCTGGAAACCCGAGGAAATCGACCTCGAAAAGGCGCTGCTGCTCTTGAGCCTGCCGCGCGAGATCGGCCCGCACCCCGAGGACGGCGAGTTGGTCGAAGCCGGGATCGGCCGCTACGGGCCCTACGTCAAGAAAGGCCGCATCTACGCGAACCTGCCGGAAGTGGACGAGGTGTTCACCATCGGCATGAACCGCGCCGTGGAAGTGATCGCCCAGAAAGCCGCCAAGGGCGGGCGCGGTGCCGCCGCGAAACCGCTCAAGGAGTTGGGCGAACACCCCGAGGGCGGCCCGATCGCGGTCATGCCGGGGCGCTACGGGCCGTACGTCAAATGGGGCAAGATCAACGCGACCCTGCCGAAAGAGCTTGAGCCCGAAGCCGTCACGCTCGAAGACGCGCTTCCGCTGATCGAGGCGAAGGCGGCCAAGAAGGGCGGCACGAAGAAGAAAGCCGCGCCTAAAAAAACGACCGCGAAGAAGTCTGCGGCCAAGAAACCGACCGCCAAGAAGACCGCCGCGAAGAAACCCGCGGCGAAAAAGACCGCGGCCAAGAAGACCGACGAGGAGTGAGGCGCCCGCGCCCACGTCGTCTTTATAAAAATATCCCGGGGAAGCGCGACAGCGCGGGGGCAGAGCCCCCTCCCGGCGCGCTCGCGCGCGAAGTTGACCCCAACACACCACCCTCGCCGCATCGCAGCAATTGACTCCCCTCCGCCCCGGCGTCATCTTCACGCGCATATGAGCGGAGGATATCCATGAACAAGATTTACGGTTCCGCGAAGGAGGCTCTCGACGGGCTTCTCTTCGACGGAATGCTGATCGCGGCAGGCGGCTTCGGCCTCTGCGGCATCCCTGAAATGCTGATCGACGCGCTGGTCGAGAGCAAGGTCAAGGACATCACCGTCGCGTCGAACAATTGCGGCGTGGACGGGTTCGGCCTCGGCAAGCTGCTCGACACGAAGCAGATCAAGAAGATGATGTCGTCTTACGTGGGCGAGAACGCCGAGTTCATGCGCCAGTATCTGAGCGGCGAACTCGAGCTGGAATTCAACCCGCAGGGCACTCTGGCAGAGCGCATGCGCGCCGCCGGCCACGGCATCCCCGGCTTCTACACCAAGACCGGCTACGGCACCCAGATCGCCGAAGGCAAAGAGGTGAAGGTGTTCAACGGCGAGCACTACATCCTCGAAGAGGGCATCTTCGCTGACGTCTCCATTGTGAAGGCGTGGAAAGCGGATGAGACTGGCAACGCTGTGTTCCGCAAGACGGCCCGCAACTTCAACCCACCGGCGGCGATGTGCGGCAAGGTCTGCGTGATGGAAGTCGAAGAGATCGTGCCCGTGGGCTCGCTCGACCCCGACTGCATCCACCTGCCCGGCATCTACGTGCACCGCCTGATCCAGGGCGAACATGAGAAGCGCATCGAGAAAGTCACCACCCGCGAAAAGAAGGAGGCCTGACCCATGGCATGGGATAGAAATCAGATGGCCGCCCGCGCGGCGCAGGAGCTTGAAGACGGCACCTATGTGAACCTCGGCATCGGCATCCCGACGCTGGTCCCGAACTTCATCCCCGAGGGCGTGCACGTCACGCTGCAATCGGAGAACGGCATGCTGGGCATGGGCCCCTTCCCCTATGAGGGCGAAGAGGATCCCGACCTGATCAACGCTGGCAAGCAGACGATCACCGAACTGCCCAACACGGTCTATTTCGACAGCGCGATGAGCTTTGGGATGATCCGTGGCGGCAAGATCGCGATGGCGATCCTCGGCGCGATGGAAGTGGCCGAGAATGGCGATCTGGCGAACTGGATGATCCCCGGCAAGCTGGTGAAGGGCATGGGCGGCGCGATGGACCTCGTGGCGGGCGTGAAGCGAGTCATCGTCGTGATGGATCACACCAACAAGCATGGCGACAGCAAACTGCTGAAGGAATGCACCCTGCCGCTGACCGGCACCGGCGTCGTCAACCGCATCATCACCAATCTCGGTGTCCTCGATGTGGTCGAGGGCGGACTGAAGATCGTCGAATGCGCCGAGGGCGTCACCGAGGACGAGATCCGCGAAGCGACCGAGGCGACGATCGTCAACTGATCGCCTCCATAGGTTAGATACGGAAAGAGCGGCCTTCAGGGGCCGCTCTTTGCCATTTGGGTGACCCGGAAAACGCAACCGTCGCTCACCAGCTGCGGGCGCGTCGCACAGAGCCCCCGCGCCACGTTCCACGCCGCCAGCACCTTGGGCACGTAGTCGCGCGTCTCCGCATAGGGCGGCACGCCGTCATTGCGCTTCACCGCGTTCTCGCCCGCGTTGTAGGCGGCGATGACCATCAGCGGATCGCGGTCGAATTCCTTCATCAGCCAGTCGAGATAGCTCACCCCGCCCGCGATGTTCTGCGCCGGGTCCTTGCTGTCTTCGACGTCGAACCGCTCGGCGGTCGCTGGGATCAGCTGCATCAGCCCCACGGCCCCTGCATGGCTTTGCGCGTCATGCCGCCCGCCCGATTCCACCGCGATCATCGCCAGCACCAGCGCTGGCGAGACCTCGGTCCCGATGGTCGAACGCAGGATATCGGTGCCATGCGCCCGTGCGATCTTCGCCAGATCGTTGAGCCGCGGCTCGCGCACCCGCGTACCTTTCGGCCCTTGCGAAAGAGCGGAAATCGCCTGATCGAACCGCCCCGCTCGCTTGCCCAGACGCGGCGAGACCTTGTTCCAATACCACGCGTAATGCGCCGGCACGCGCGGCGTCGGCGTAGAGGCCGGAGCCTCGCCCGTCGCGCTGTCGTCCGCGGGAGGCGCCGTTTCCGGCTCCCAGGGCTGCTTCGCCATCGCGGCAAGCTGGCGCTTCTGTTCCTCGGGATCGATCTGGATGGTGATGAAGCGTTTGGTGCCCGGCGCGGGCGGTTTGACCGTCTTGGGCTTCACGCTCTTGAAGAGGGGGGCTGCGGGCTCGGCCCCCACGGGCGCGACCACGGCCACCATCGCACTGCAGAGAATCCCTGCGAAAACCTTGCGCATCTGCGCCACCTGCTCACTGCCTCGCGCGGCTCTCGAGGGCCGCTTTGGCCCGACTATCCCTGAAAACCCAGAAAAATTCCAGAAAATCCGCCCCTTTGAGTCCCACGAATCGCGGTGTGATGACCGGAATCCTGACGCAAAATGCAAATGTTCCAAAAAATTTGGATTTTTATTTCATTATTTCACAATGGGTTAGATTGCGCGTCAGCCTAAATTTCCATTTTCGCGAAATCGCCTGCGATGCGCCCAAATCGCGCCACGTTCCGGAGGCCATATGTCCCCATACCGCGAGACGGAAACCGGCACGGACGCCAACCGGGACCGCGGGGCAGAGACAAAACCTTAGGAGAGACACCATGATGAAATTCTTCAAACTCAAGAAGTTCCACGACGAAGAAGACGGCGCTGTGACCGTTGACTGGGTTGTGCTGACCGCTGCCGTCGTCGGCCTCGGCGCCGCTGCGCTGGCTCTGGTCCGCACCCAGACGGGCGTGCTTACCGGCAAAATCGCCACCTATCTGAACGGCGCAGAGGTCACGGAGACCTTTACCGATGCAGAGGTTGCTGCGGGCGCCGGCGTCACCCCGTAACCGCACCGACCAGCACCTAATGTTAGGCCGCTCTCGGGAGCGGCCTAACATCTTAAAGCAAGTACTCTTGTAGTGAATTCGCAGCAAAGAGCCAGCACGAGCGGCACGGTCGCGCAAGAACAAAACCGCGCCCTTCAACCAAGATCACCTGAGAAATGTGATGTAAGGACGTTCGATGTTTCGAGAAAAATTCGCAAATATAGTTCGAGCTGAAGATGGTGCGGTTACGGTCGACTGGGTTGTCCTTACTGCATCAATCGTGTCGCTCGGTTTCATGGCAGCGGTGTTAATCTGGGACAAAACCGGGGGAGCCTCGCGCAACATTTCCCAGTACATCAGTACGCAAGAAGTAGTAACAACATTCGGCGAAAGCGAACTCGGAAAATGAAGGCCGGTTTTCTTGCTCGCGTCCACTCCACGCCAACGTTTCGCCACCTTTGCGAGCAATAAAGCGACTCTCGGCGCGGTATTGTGGCCGATTTGAAAACAGAAGGATGCTCCAATGCGACTGATCTTTGTTCTCTTCCTCGTTGCAGGCGTCGGCCTCGCAGGCGTGGCGGTCATGATGGCTCAAGGTCAAATTGCTCAGTTCCAGGCCGAACGGGACCAGTTGGTCGCTATGCAGAAGGATGCACCCAAGCTCGCCGACGTCGTCGTTGTGCGGAAAGAGCTGAAATACGGTGAGCATTTTGGCCCCAAAGACCTCGCCACCATCAAGATGCAAGCCAACGCGGTGCCGAAAAACGCCTTTACTGTGATCACCGCGAAGCAAGGCACGCCGGAAGCGGCACGTGCTGCGTTCCTGGAGGGAGAAACCCGTGATCGGGCGTCGATGCGCGCGCTTACTCCCGGAGAAATGCTGCTCGCCTCGCGTGTCACCCAACCGGGCGAGAACGCCGGCATCATGGCGAGCCTCCCGGACGGTCGTCGCGCGTTCACTATCCAAGTTTCGTCGACTTCGGCAGTTTCGGGCTTCCTGCGTCCGGGAGATTTTGTCGATGTCTACTGGTCCGGCTCAATCAACGGCGAACCCGTCACGAAGCTGATCGACAGCAACCTGAAACTGATCGCGATCGACCAGAGCACCGATCCCGACCGCACCAGCGCGACCCAGATCGCGCGCTCGGTCACGGCAGAAGTCAGCCCCGAGCAGGTCGCGGCCCTGACGCTCGCGCAGAACACCGGTCGCCTGACCCTTTCGCTCGTCGGCTTGGAGAACAGCGCGCAACTCGGCCAGATCGAAATCAACCGCGATGAGCTGCTTGGCATCAAGAAAGAAGAAGTCAAACAGGTCGAAAAAGCGCAGGTTTGCACGATCAAGACCCGCAAGGGCACGGAAGTCATCGAGACGCCGATCCCCTGCACGAATTAAATAAATGACAAATATCAGTCGCTTGCGCGGGGCTCTACGGGGCCCCGCTTTCATATGTGACACGTTTTCCACATCAAGAACGACGCTCAATCCATTGATTCTTGCAAAAAAACAGGTCTTGCCGCATTCTTTCCCGCAATAATGGACCATAACAGTCCCTAAGCAGGCAGAAGATTTGCGAGTGGCGTGATCGGAGAGGCAGGGTCACAGATGAAATTTAGAACTTTGATGCAGGCCTGCCTATGTGGCATGGCGTTGAGCATCGCGGCGATGGGCCCGGTGCAGGCAGACACGTTGCGGATCATGTCCGGCGCCACTCAAGCGCCGCTGACCGTTCCGCTCAACCGTGCGGTGGTCGTGGAAAGCGACACGCCGTTCTCGGAACTCTCGATCGCCAACCCTGGCATCGCGGACATCCAGACCCTTTCGGACCGCTCGATCTATGTGCTCGGCAAGGTTCCGGGCCGGACAACGCTGACGATCCTCGGCGCTGACGGCAAGCTGATCTCCAATGTCGACGTTCAGGTGACCCCGGACCTCGCGGAGTTCAAGGAACGCCTCAAGCAGATTCTGCCCGGCGAAAACATCCAGGTCCGCACCGCGAATGACGGTATCGTGCTGTCGGGCACTGTTTCCTCGGCACAGAAACTCAGCCGCGCGTTGGAACTGGCCAATCGCTACGCGCCCGACCGGGTGTCGAACCTGATGATGGTGGGCGGTACGCAGCAGGTGATGCTGAAAGTGCGCTTCGCAGAGATGCAGCGCTCGGTCGCGAAAAGCCTCAGCTCCTCGATCAATGCCAGCCTCGGTCCGAACGGAGGCTTGGGCGCGGGGGCTGGCTTCGGGGGCACCACAACGACCGCCTCGAACGCTGCCTCGCAGAGCTACGAGAACGGGATCGGCATCGGCCTGACCCGAGGGACCTTCCAGCTGGGCGTTCTCATTCAGGCGCTTGAGAACAAAGGCGTGGTTCGCACCCTTGCGGAACCCAACCTCACCGCGCTTTCCGGTCAGTCCGCGGATTTCCTCGCCGGTGGCGAATACCCGATCCCGGTGCTCAACAACGGTGACGTCTCGATCCAGTACAAGCCCTTCGGCGTCGAGATGTCTTTCACCCCGCGCGTCGTCGATGGTGACGTTATCAACCTCGAAATCGCCGCCTCTGTCTCCTCGATCGACACGGCGAACGGTTACACGAGCGGGACCTTCAACGTCAGCGCCTTCAAGAAGCGCTCGACCTCGACCACCGTCGAGATGCGCGACGGCGAGAGTTTCGCGATCGCGGGTCTGCTGCAGGACGACTTCAACGATTCCGTGGGGCAGATCCCGTGGCTCGGCGATGTGCCGGTGCTCGGCGCGCTGTTCCGTTCGACCGAGTTCGAACGCAAGCAGTCCGAACTGGTGATCATCGTCACGCCGCATCTGGTCTCGCCCGTGAAGGGCGACACGCTGGTGCTGCCGACGGATCGCCTGAAGCCGCCAACCGAGTCCGAGCTTTTCCTCAACGGCAGAACCTCGGGCGGTCGAGCACCGCAGAAGGGTCCTGCCGCGGAAGTCGCCAAGCAGGACTTCTCCGGGTCCTATGGCTATGTGATGGAGTGAGCGAGATGGCTGGGAACATGAAACTGCGCACCCTCGCGATCACCGTCGGAACCGTGGCTCTGCTGGCGGGCTGCTCCGAAGGCACCAAGGTCTTCAACTCCGAGGTCGGCTCGACCACGGAAGGCTCCCTCGGATTCGGCTCCGCGATCGCGCAGAACCAGGCGATGATGAGCGGCAATCAAAGCTACGTCATCAACATGACGCGCAAATTTGCCGCCGACGTGCCGAACACGGTGCATTTCGCCTTCAACTCCTCGGTGCTCGATGCGCAGGCGCGCAATGCGCTGCTGATGCAGGCGAACTGGATCCGGCAGAACCCGGAGGTACGCTTCCGGGTCTATGGGCATACCGACCTCGTAGGCTCCGACGCCTATAACAAGGCCTTGGGGATGCGACGCGCCCGCGCGGTGGTGAATTTCCTCGTGTCGCAAGGCATCTCCCGCGCGCGGCTGGAGGCGGTCGTTTCCTTCGGCGAAACGCATCCGCTTGTCTACACGCAGGCTCCGAACGCGCAGAATCGCCGCACCGTCACCGAGGTCTCCGGCTTCGTGACCAAGGGCCGGCCTATGCTGCTCGACGGAAAATACGCGGCGGTAATCTATCGCGACTATATCGCCTCGGCGACAGCCGGCGGCGGCAACAACAATAGCGGCGGCGGCAACTAAGCCACTGAATTCGCTCACCTTGTCGCAACATTTCGGCAAATGAGACCCATAGACGGCGGGCGCTTTCAACAAAGCCCGCCGTTTTTCTTTATCGTCTCTCAATATCCCACAATTGAAACAGTCTGGCCCCAATGTCGCCCAGATTAGAAACGAGATTGAGCCTCGACGGAATAGGCGCGTCCAGCGAGTCGCGTCCGGTCCGCGGCGCAGCAACAGAGTTAACCGAACCGCGCCACGGGTCACGAAAAAGAGGACAGAGGCAATGACTGCAGCAGCTATCATGACTTCGGAGCCGGCCCCGATCCAGGCGTGCACCGTGTCCCGCGATGTGTCGAATTTCGATCTGCTGATCGAGGATATGGAAACCGAGCTCGGCGAAAGCTGGGGCGATCTGACCTTCGATGAAGCGGTCATCTTCCTCGGCCAGCCCGACGCGGAACAGCTCGAGTTCATCGCGATCGCCGTCAATGGCGAAGACGAGGACGAGCTGACCAAGATTTCCGGCATCATCACCGAGGCGAAGGACCGCAACATCCGCGTCATCCTGATCGCCGATGAGGTCAGCCCGATCGCGCTGCATCAACTGTTGCGGCTCGGCGCGGATGATTTCGTCCCCTACCCGCTTCCCGAAGGCGCGCTGCACGACGCGATCGAGCGTCTTGGCCAAGCCGCCCCGCCGGTCGAAGCCGCGCCCCCCGTCCACGCGCCGACCTTTGCGGCGACCGGCAACCACGATGGTGTCGTCCTCCCGGTTCACGGCCTGTCCGGTGGCGTCGGTGCAAGCACCTTCGCGGTGAACCTCGCCTGGGAAATGGCGACGATCCACGACGGTAAAAAGAAGAAGAAAGCCCCGTCGACCTCGCCGAAAGTCTGCCTGCTCGACCTCGACCTGCAATTCGGCGCCGCCGCGACTTATCTCGACCTGCCGCGCCGCGAGGTGATCTACGAAATGCTCGCCGATACCGAGCATATGGACAAAGAGACCTTCCGACAGGCGATGCTCAGCTTCAACGACAAGCTCGACGTGCTGACCGCGCCGACCGACATGCTGCCGCTGGACCTTCTGAGCGGCGACGATCTGGAGCGCCTGATCGACATGGCGCGGGCACATTACGATTTCGTCGTGATCGACATGCCCTCGACCGTGGTCAGCTGGACCGAGACGGTACTGAACAAGGCCCATCTCTACTTCGCGCTGATCGAGCTGGACATGCGCTCGGCCCAGAACGTGCTGCGGATGCAGCGGGCGCTGAAGTCCGAGGGGCTGCCGACCGAGAAGCTGCGTTACGTGCTCAATCGCGCGCCGAAATTCACCGATCTCAACGGCAAGGCCCGCGTGAAGCGACTGGCCGAGAGCCTCGATATCTCGCTCGAGCTGCTGATGAGCGATGGCGGCAAGCAGATCACTCAGGCCAACGATCACGGGCTGCCACTGGCGCTCTCGGCACCGAAAGTGCCGCTACGCAAGGAATTCCAGAAGCTCGCCGGCTCGCTGGTGGAGCTGAACGAAGCCGTCGAAGCAGCCGCCTGACCCGAAAGGACACGTCCAGATGTTTTCGCGCTACAAGAAAGACGGGGCAAAGCCCACCAACGGCAAGGCCGCCCCCCCGCCGCCCGTGCCCGGTGCCGCCAAGCCGCCGCCGATCGACGCTGCGCCGAAGACGCAGGTGGTCCATCGCAAGATGGGCCCAGCGAAGGTTGCTGCCGACCCGGTGGCCGTCGACAAGGAAAAGAAACGCAAACAGCGCCTTCAGGAACTCAAGGTGGAGCTGCACAAGCGGCTGCTGGAGAACCTGAACCTCGCCGCACTTGAGCACGCCTCCGAACGCGAGCTGCGCGCCGAGATCGCCGACATCACCGCCGAGGCGATGACCGAGCTTTCGGTCGCGCTTAACGCGCAGGACCGCCAGGCGCTGCAACAAGAGCTTTACGACGAGGTCATGGGGCTCGGCCCGCTCGAGCCGCTTCTGAAGGACGACACCGTCAACGATATTCTCGTGAACGGCCCGCAGCAGATCTTCATCGAGCGCAATGGCAAGCTCGAACTGAGCGACATCACCTTCAAGGACGAACGCCACCTGCTGCGCATCATCGACAAGATCGTGTCGGCCGTGGGCCGTCGCGTCGATGAATCGAACCCTTATGTGGACGCGCGTCTCGCCGATGGCTCGCGCTTCAACGCGATGGTGCCGCCGATCGCGGTGGACGGCTCGCTCGTCTCCATTCGTAAGTTCAAGAAGGACAAGCTGGGGATTGACGATCTCGTCAGTTACGGCGCCTTCACCGAGGAAATCGCGGCCTATCTGCAAGCCGCCGTCGCGACCCGTCTCAACGTGATCGTCTCGGGCGGGACGGGTTCAGGTAAAACGACGACCCTGAACGCGCTTTCCTCATTCATCGACAACTCCGAGCGCATCCTGACGATCGAGGATACGGCGGAACTTCAGCTGCAACAGACCCATGTGGGCCGGATGGAAAGCCGCCCGCCGAACGTCGAAGGCAAGGGTGCGGTCACCCAGCGCGACTGTCTCAGGAACGCGCTGCGGATGCGTCCCGACCGGATCATCGTCGGCGAAACGCGCGGCGAGGAAGTCATCGACATGCTGCAGGCCATGAACACGGGCCACGACGGCTCGATGACCACAATTCACGCGAACTCCGCCCGCGATGGCGTGGCGCGTCTGGAGAACATGATCTCGATGTCGGGCATCGAGATGCCGATGAAGGCGATGCGCAGCCAGATCGCTTCGGCTGTGAACCTGATCGTGCAGGCCTCGCGTCTGCAGGACGGCTCGCGCCGCATGGTTTCGGTCACCGAAATCACCGGCATGGAAGGCGACGTGATCTCGATGCAGGAAGTCTTCCGCTACGAGCGTCTCGGGCTTGCCCCCGACGGCAAGATCATCGGCCGCTTCACCGCGACCGGCGTGCGCTCTCATTATTCCGATCGGTTCCGGCAATGGGGCTACGACCTGCCGGCGTCGATCTACGAACCCGTGCAGGACTAAGGACACTCCGTCATGGCGACCCCCATTATCTACCTGCTGATCTTCGTCGCGGTTCTGCTGCTCGTCGAAGGCGTCTACCTGCTGGTCTTCGGCAAATCGATCTCGCTCAACAAGCGGGTCAATCGCCGCCTCGAGATGCTCAACAAGGGCGAACGGCGCGAAGAGGTGCTGGAGCGTCTGCGCAAGGAAGCGTCGCAGCATAGCGACGCGCGCTCGATCCCGCTCTATTCGCTGCTGGCAGACAAGGCGCAGAAGGGCAACATCGCGTTCTCGCCGATGGCGCTGATCGGCATCATGGCCTTCGCCTGCTTCGCCGCCTTCATGGCACTCACGCTGAGCTCGGATGCCGGCATTTTCATCCGCATCTTCCTCGCGCTGTTCATGGGCGTGGGCGGCGTTTATTTCTGGGTCAACTCGAAGGCCAAGAAACGCATGGCCCTGATGGAGGAGCAGCTACCCGACGCGGTGGAACTGATGGTGCGCTCGCTTCGCGTCGGTCACCCCCTGCCCTCCGCGATCCAGGCGGTCGCGCGCGAGATCCCCGATCCGCTGGGCACCGAATTCGGCATCATCGCCGACGAGGCGGCCTACGGTCGCAACGTGGCCGAGGCGATCTCGGAAATGGCTGAACGGCTCGACATGCAGGATCTGCGCTTCCTCGCGGTCGCCGTGTCGATCCAGCAGACCTCGGGCGGGAACCTCGCAGAGGTTCTCGACGGTCTGTCCAAGGTGATCCGCTCACGCTTCCGGCTGTTCCGCAGGGTGAAAGCGATTACCGCGGAGCCGCGCTGGTCGGGCATCTTCCTCTCGGCCTTCCCCGTCGTGGTGATGGTGATCATTCAGGTCGTCTCGCCCGACTATTACGACGAGGTCAAAACGACCGCCGCCTTCATTCCGGCCGCGATCGTGGTGTTCCTGCTGCTCGGCGCCAACGTGATCTTCATGAAGGTCATGACAACCATCAAGGTCTGAGGAGAGCCCAATGGATTTCGCTGCCATCAACCAGATGCTGATCGATGCGCTCGGGCCGATGGGTCCGATGATGGCGCTCGCAGGTCTTGGCGGGCTTCTCGTGCTCGCTGCAGTCCCCGCGCTCCTGAAGAAGCGCGAAGACCCCTTTGACAAGATCCGTGGCAATGCCCCGCGCCCGCCGCGTCAGGCACCCAGCACGAACAACGACAGCCCCAGCCAGAAGCTGCGCGACACGCAGAACGACAAACTGCAGAAATACGCGGCCTTCCTCGAACCGCAGAATGCGGAGGAACTGTCGGAGTCACGCAAATGGCTGCAATCGGCCGGCTATCGCGGTCCGAATGCGGTGCGCACCTTCCACGCGGTTCAGTTCGCGGCTGGCATTGGCCTGCTCGCGCTCGGCTCGCTCTATGTCGTGCTCTACAACTCCAGCGCGCCCGAAGGGCAGGCGATGGGGATGCTGGGCACCGTGCTCTGGGTGCTCGGGCCCGGCGGCGTGGGCTATTACGGTCCGAAATACTGGGTGAACAAGCGCGTGGCAGCGCGCACCGACGAGATGCAGAACGGCTTCCCCGATGCGCTCGACATGCTCCTCGTCTGCGTCGAGGCGGGCCAGTCCCTCGATCAGGGGATCATCCGCGTCTCGAAAGAGCTGAACAAATCCTACCCGGCACTGTCGGAAGAATTCGCGATGGTCGCGCACGAGATCAAGGCCGGTCTCGACAAGGCGACCGTGCTGCGCAATTTCGGCGAACGCTCGGGCGTGCCGGATATCGCGAGCTTCGTGACCGTGATGATTCAGTCGCAGCAATTCGGCACCTCGATCGCAGAGGCCCTGCGCCTCTATGCCGCCGACATGCGCGACAAGCGGATCATGCGCGCCGAGGAAGCCGCCAACAAGATCCCGACCAAGATGACGCTGGGCACGATGATGTTCACCGTGCCGCCGCTTCTGATCATTCTTGTTGGCCCGTCGATCCATGATATGCTTGAGAACTTCAAGAATATGGGCATTTGACGGCATGATCCCAAAGCGCCGCGGCCTGATACTGGCCGCGCTGACAGTAACCGCACTGGCCGCCTGCAACCCGGGCGGCCTTTCGGCTGAGAAACGGGGCGCTTTCGCCCCCGGCACCAAACCCGGAGCGGAGGCGGTCGACGGGCTTCTGGTCGGCCACCGGCTGATGGAAGCGGGTGAATACGAGCTTGCCCTGAAAGCCTATTACCGCGCGGCAGGCCAGCATGGCGCCACGGCGGAAATCCTCTCGGGCGTGGGCTCGGCCGACCTGAAGCTCGGGCGTCTCAACCAGGCGGAACAGATGCTGCGCCGGGCGACCGAAGCCGATCGGACCTTCGTGCCGGCGTGGAACAACCTCGGCGTCGTTCTGATGGAGCGCGGCAAATACGCCGAAGCCGCCCGCGTCTTCAAACTGGCCTTCGCGCTGGACAGTGGCCAATCGGACGCGATCAAGCAAAACCTCACGCGGGCGCTCGCAAAAATCGAGGAGCCGGGTTACGCTGCGCCACAGGACAAGCAGTTCACGC
The DNA here is from genome assembly GCF_002213195.1 of Thioclava sp. F42-5. Classification (NCBI taxonomy): domain Bacteria; kingdom Pseudomonadati; phylum Pseudomonadota; class Alphaproteobacteria; order Rhodobacterales; family Paracoccaceae; genus Thioclava; species Thioclava sp. F42-5. Next base: position 156,661 of record NZ_NBNZ01000004.1, on the reverse strand, counting down.
TCGTCAGGAAAGGGGTCGGTGACTACCTGCTGCTGACGAAGCACTGAGGCTCGAGCAAAAAGGACGCAGGTAACATGCGCCACCCGATCTTTCTGGCAGCCTTGGCTGGCTGCGCGATGACCCTCTCTGGCTGTATGGGCAATAACAGCGACGCCGAAGTCGCGCGCGCGATGAAAAGCGTGAATGCCGTCGACGAGACCAACCTCACCGACATCATGCTGACGGTCGCCGACCCGAACGAGGCCGTAACCTATTTCACCCGGCTGTCCAACGACCACCCCGACCGGATCGACGCCAAGCGCGGCCTCGCGAAATCGCTCGTGCGCGCTCAGAAGCCGGTGCAGGCCGTGAAGGTCTGGCAGGAGGTCATCGCCATGCCGGGCGCGACCAATGACGACCGCGTGTCGATGGCCGAGGCGCAGATCCGCTCCAATGACTGGTCCGGAGCGAAGGCGACGCTGGACACCGTGCCGCCGACCCACGAGACCTACGACCGCTACCGGCTTGAGGCGATGGTCGCCGATAGCGAGAAAAAGTGGAAGAAGGCCGACAGCTTCTACGAGACCGCGGCGGGCCTGACCACGAAGCCCGCGGGCATCTACAACAACTGGGGCTTTTCCAAGCTCAGCCGCGGCGATGCGGCGGGGGCCGAGAAACTGTTCAAGGAAGCGCTCACCTACGACCCGACGCGCTTCACCACGAAGAACAACCTCGTACTCGCCCGTGCGAGCCAAGGCAAATACGACCTGCCCGTGATCGACATGACCCAGACTGAGAGGGCGCAATTGCTCTATACGGCGGGTCTCGCGGCGGTGAAGCGCGGCGACGTCAATATCGGCAAGACGCTTCTGCAAGACGCGATCGACACCAATCCGCAATATTTCGCGGAGGCCGACCGGGCGCTGAAGGCGCTCGATCAGGGATCCTCGAGCGCGCTGAAGGGCTGACGGAATGCTCGGTCTTGCTCCGCCTCTGTCGGCGCTGATCTTTCTGGTGCTGATTACCCCGGTTTGCGCCTGGGTGGTCTTTACCGACCTCAAATACATGAAGATCCGCAACAAGGCGGTACTGGCGCTGCTGTTGATCTTTGCGGTGGCGGGGCCGCTCCTGCTGCCGCTCGACGTCTATGGATGGCGTTGGACCCATGCGCTCGTCGTCTTCGCGATCGGCTATATCCTGAACCAGATCGCGCATTTCGGCGCGGGAGACGCGAAATTCGCCGCCGGCGCCGCGCCATTCTTCTCGCATGACCTGTTCGACGTGCAACTGACGATGTTCCTGCTCTGCGCCTTCCTGCTGGCCGCCTTCGCTGCGCATCGCATCTTTCGTGCAATCCCGGCAGTGGTGAACGCGACCCCCGACTGGGTCAGCTGGAAGCGCAAGGACTTCCCGATGGGTTTGGCGCTGGTCGGCACGCTCTGGGCGTATCTGCTGCTCGCGGCCCTCGGCTGATTGTTCGGCCCGCCGATCAGGTATCGCGACGATTACCCTGTTTTTCCAACTTTTGGCCACAATCGCCAGCAAGATTGGCCCGGACCGATCTTCGCCCCGTTTTCGATCAGACGGGACGTATAGCCGAGAGGATGCGCCAGATGAACATGATGACCGCGAATGTCATCGCCCCTATCCCGCCGCGCGCGCTGGAGGAAACGGGGCTAAATGTCGTGGTGATGCGCGACATCCTCCTGAAGACGATGTTCCGCACCAATACGGACACGGCCTCCGCGCTGTCGAAGCTGGTCTGCCTGCCGATTACCATGGTGCAGGAATTGATCGACATGTGCCGCAAGCACGGTCTGCTGGAGGCGATGGGCACGCTGCACGCCAATTCCGGCGGCGAGATGGGATTCCAGCTGTCCGATAGCGGCAAGGCCCGCGCGCTCGATGCGCTCGCACAGTCGGAATATTACGGCGCGATGCCTGTCCCGCTGACGATCTATCGCGAGCAGGTCAAGCGCCAGTCGATCCGCAACATCCAGCTGACCCGCCAGCAGCTTCTGGGCGCGATGGGCCACCTGATCCTGCCGCCCGACCTGATCGGCCAGCTTGGTCCGGCGGTCTCCTCGGGGCGCTCGATCCTGATGTACGGTCCGCCCGGCAATGGCAAATCCTCGATCTCGAACGGTATCCGCGACGCGATCGGCGACAATATCTTCATTCCTCGCGCCATCGAATATGCCGGTCAGATCATCACTGTCTACGACCCGATCGTACATACCCCCGTCCCCGTCGAGGAGGACGATCCCACCGCCCTGCGCAAGCGCGGGATGCAGTTCGATCAGCGCTACGTCTATTGCGAGCGCCCGACCGTGATCACCGGTGGTGAACTGTCGCTCGACATGCTCGATCTGAAATACAACGCGACCGCGCGCACCTATACCGCGCCGCTGCAGTTCAAATCGGCGGGCGGCGTCTTCATCGTGGACGACCTTGGCCGTCAGGCAGAGCCGCCGCAGAAGCTGGTGAACCGCTGGATCGTGCCGCTGGAAGAGAACCGCGATATCCTCTCGCTTCAGTCGGGCGAGAAGTTCGAGGTGCCCTTCGACACGCTGGTGATCTTCTCGACCAACTTCCACCCGAACGATATCTTCGACAAGGCGGCGCTGCGTCGTATCTTCTTCAAGATCAAGATCGACGGGCCGAACCAATCCGACTATCTCAAGATCTTCCAGATGGTGGCGAAGAAGCGGCAGATGCCACTGGATGAGAAAGCGCTGCTGCACTTGCTCAAGGTGAAATATCCCACCATCGACAATGTCTACGCCAATTATCAGCCGATCTTCTTGATCGACCAGATGATCTCGATCTGCGAATTCGAGGGCATCCCCTATCAGATGACACCGGAGCTGGTGGATCGCGCCTGGGACAACATGTTCGTGAAAGACGAGGTGATCGTCCACTGACGGCGCTACTGCGCGGCCATCCGCTCCGCTCCGGAAGGCGGGAAGCCCGCAGCCTCGACGCGCGGCTGGTAGGTGCGCGAGACAGGCACCTCTTCGCCGTCGGACATCTCCAGAAAGACCCGCCCCTTCTCCTTGCGCATCGCGCGCACCGCTTCGCGCGCCACCCAATGCGAGCGATGGACCTGCAGGCCTGGCGCGCCCTCGGTCTCGGCGATCGCATCGGCAAGCCGGATCAGCAGACTGGTCTGCCCGGCCTCGGTGACCACGTCGACATAGTGGTCATTCACCGCAAGCCGGATCAACGGCGCGCGCAAGTCCGGCTCGAGCCGATAGAGCAGACGTGGCGCGGGCCGTGTCGGAGCTTTCTCGGCCGACGGATCGGCCCCGCTCGGCGCTTCTGTCGGATAAGCAGCGGCATGGATCTCACGCGACCGCGTCCGGCGCCCCTGCTCGGGCGCCATCCAGTGCCGCAGGATTGATCCCGCCATCGAGAGGCCAAAGATATATGCGGCCATGTGGAATATCTCGAACCCGCCGAAATTCGGCTTCTCCGCAAGCAGCAGGACGAGCAGGTAAAGCGGCGCGGTCAGCACGAGAGCCGAGAGACCCGCGAGGGTCGGAGCCTCGTATCGGAAACAGCGTAAACCCAACTTGCGCCGCACGAAAATGCGGATTGCCGCGCCTATCAGAATGCCCACGGCGATACTGGTCGGCCAGAAAACCAAGCGTGCGCCGAAGGACATGGATTCGAGAGAGTTGAACGGACCGGCGGCGACGCCGAAAAGCGATGCGACGATCCAGATCACCGGCAGAGCCGGAATCTTCAACGCCCGCCAATATGTCTTCCAGAATCCTGCCATAGCCGCCACGCCTCAATTGACGCTTGGGTAACGCAAGCATCACAGGTCCGACAACGGCAAAGGCCGTTTTCTCCTGTCCAACCTGCGGAAATCCTTACCTACTTTCGTCAGGCAGTCAAACCTTCGGGTTCGGGCAGGTTATTCGCGCGGCAGCAGGCAGTGACCGTGTTGGCCAGCAGGCAGGCGATGGTCATCGGACCGACGCCGCCTGGCACCGGGGTGATCGCGCCGGCGACCTCCTTGGCGCTGTCGAAATCGACATCGCCGACCAGCCGCGTCTTGCCCTCGCCCTTCTCGGGCGCGTCGATCCGGTTTATGCCGACATCGATCACGGTCGCGCCAGGCTTCACCCAGTCGCCCGGGATCATGCGTGGACGGCCCACGGCCGCGACAAGGATATCGGCGCCGCGACAGACATCCGCGAGGTTCTTGGTGCGGCTATGCGCGATGGTGACGGTGCAGCTGTCGCGCAGCAGCAGTTGCGCCATCGGCTTGCCGACGATGTTGGAGCGCCCCACCACGACGGCGTTCAGCCCCGAGAGGCTACCCAGTTGATCGCGCAGCATCATCAGGCAGCCCAGCGGCGTGCAGGGTACCATCGATTTCTGCCCAGTGCCGAGAAGGCCCACATTGAGGATATGGAAGCCGTCGACATCCTTCGCGGGGGTGATCGAATTGATCACCTTCTCCTCGTCGATGTGATCGGGCAGCGGTAGCTGCACGAGGATGCCATGCACCGCCGGATCGGCGTTGAGCTTCTCGACCAGAGCCAGCAGATCGGCCTCGGAGGTCTCGACGGGCAGCTTGTGCTCGTAGGAGTTCATCCCGGCTTCAAGGGTCTGCTTGCCCTTGTTGCGCACATAGACCTGACTGGCCGGGTCTTCGCCCACCAGAACCACCGCGAGACCCGGCGTGATGCCGTGCTCCTCTTGCAGCCGGGTGACATGCTCGGCCACTTTCTCGCGCACGCTCGCTGCGAAGGCCTTCCCGTCGATGATCGTCGCCGTCATTTCATTCCTCCGTCACTCCGCCGCCGCGAAGGTCGCGCGGTAATGGTCCATCTGCATGCGGGTCGCGCGGACCGCGTTGTTCATCAGCGTAGAGACCGTGACCGGCCCCACCCCGCCAGGCACGGGCGTGATCCAGCCCGCCACCTCTGCGCAGCTGTCGAAATCGGCGTCGCCCACGGTGCGCCCCTCGACCCGGTTGATGCCGATATCGATCAGGGCCGCGCCGGGCTTGAGCATTTCGCCGTGCACCAGCCCCGGCTTGCCCACAGCGACGAAAACGGCGTCTGCGGCGCGCGAATGCACCGAGACCTGCCGCGTCATGTGGTGACACACGGTGACGGTGGCGCCGAGCCCCATCATCAGGAAGGCGATCGGCTTGCCGACGATCTCGGAGTGGCCGATCACGCAGACATTGAGCCCTTCGGTCTGGAGCGGCAGGGATTTCAGGATCTCCACCGCCGCGACGGCGGTACAGGGGCCGAGCTCCAGCTCGTTATAGACGATGTTGCCGATCGAGGACGGATGCATCCCCTCCACATCCTTGAGCGGATGCACCGCCTTTTGCAGCGCCTTGACCGGGATATGTGCGGGCAGCGGGCGCTGGATGATGATGCCGTTGACGCGCGGATCGGCGTTCAGCCCGGCCAGCACGCCCTGAAGCTGTTCGAGGCTGATCGTCTCGGGGTAGTTGCGCACCTCGAAGGCCACGCCAGCTTTCTCGGCATATTTCCTCTGGTTGCGCACATAGAGTTCGGCGGCGGCGACGTCACCTACCGAGATCGAGACGAGGCACGGCGCCCAGCCTGCCTCCGAGAGCCGCTGCGCCTCGGCATAGGTCTCGTCCAGCTTGCCCTGCGCAAACGCCTTGCCGTCAATGATCGTGGCGCTCATCGGGATCTCCCTTGCCCAGAACCTGTTCTTCCTGCCCGATGAAATGCTCGATCATCTCGCGCCAGAGGCGGTCGGCGAGATCGGGATCGAGCCCGGCAGGCTCCGCTGCGGCGCGCACCTTCGAGACCACGTCCTCGACCCGGTCGGGGATGCGTGCAGGCCAGCCATTTTCCTGTTTGAGTTCCGCTGCACGGGCGATCAGCCGGGTGCGCGCGGCGAGCATTTCGACCAGCTCCCGGTCGAGCGCATCGATCGCGACGCGCAGCTCTTCCATCGAGTGTAGTTCGGACGGGGTTTTCATCGACAAGGCTCCCGGAACACTTGCGCCCCCTATCGCAGCTTGGCCCAACAAGCTCAAGACCGCGCGCCTAGAACAAACCCGTGATGCGGCAGTCGGCATCAAGGCCGATCGTCTCCGCAGCCGGGTGCCGGGGGAGGCCCGGCATGGTCATGATTTCACCGCAGATCACCACGACGAACCCCGCCCCGGCCGAGAGCCTCACCTCGCGGATCGGCAGCGTATGGCCCGAGGGCGCCCCGCGCAGCGTCGGGTCCGCGCTGAAGGAATACTGCGTCTTGGCCACGCAGATCGGCAGGTTTCCATAGCCCGCGGCTTCCCAATCGCGCAGCTGGTTGAGAATCTTCTGATCGGCATAGACGTCGCTCGCGTGGTAGATGCGCGTGGCAATGGTCTCGATCTTCTCGATCAGCGGCATGTCATCGGGATAGAGCGGCGCGAATTGCGAAGGGCGCTCGGTAAGCGCGACGATCTTCTCGGCCAGCGCCTCGGCTCCGGCGCCGCCTTCCGACCAGTGTGTGCATAGAACCGCCTCCACGCCCTGCGCCTCGGCGGCGGCGCGCACCGCTGCGATCTCGTCCTCGGTATCGGCAGTGAAGCGGTTGATCGCGACCACGACCGGTACGCCGAATTTCTTCATATTCGCGATGTGACGGTTGAGATTAGCGCAGCCCGCCTCGACCGCGGCAACATCCTCCGCGCCAAGATCGGCTTTAGCGACACCGCCATTCATCTTCAGCGCCCTAACCGTCGCCACGACCACAGCAGCACTCGGCGTCAGTCCGGCCTTACGGCATTTGATGTCGAAGAATTTCTCAGCACCCAGATCGGCGCCGAACCCCGCTTCGGTCACGACGTAATCGGCCAGCTTCAGCGCGCTTTGCGTCGCGATCACCGAGTTGCAGCCATGCGCGATATTGGCGAAGGGCCCGCCATGGACGAAAGCGGGAGTGCCCTCCAGCGTCTGCACGAGATTGGGCTGCAGCGCCTCTTTCAACAGCACCGCCATCGCGCCGTCGGCTCCGATCTCGGCGCAGGTCACGGGCGAGCGGTCGCGCCGATAGCCTACGACGATCCGACCGAGCCTCTCCTGCAAATCCGTCAGGTCGCGGCTCAGGCAGAGGCAGGCCATGACCTCGGAGGCGACGGCGATGTCGAAGCCGGTCTGGCGTGGGAAGCCGTTCGCGACGCCGCCGAGGCTGACGACGATGTCGCGCAGCGCCCGGTCGTTCATGTCGAGCACACGCCGCCACGTGATCCGGCGCGCGTCGATCTCGAGCGCGTTGCCCCAATGGATGTGATTGTCGATCATTGCCGCGAGCAGGTTATGCGCCGCGCCGACTGCGTGGAAATCGCCAGTGAAATGGAGGTTCATCGACTCCATCGGCACGACCTGCGCGTAACCGCCCCCTGCGGCCCCACCCTTCATCCCGAAATTCGGGCCGAGCGAGGCTTCGCGCAGGCAGATCGCGGCGCGCTTTCCGATCCGGGACAGCCCGTCGCCCAAGCCCACGGTCGTCGTCGTCTTGCCCTCACCCGCGGGGGTCGGCGAGATCGCTGTGACGAGGATCAGCTTGCCGGTTTCGCGCCCATCCAGCCCAGCGACGAACTCCGCCTCCAGCTTCGCCTTGTCGCGGCCATAGGGGATCAGGGCGTCTTCGGGAATGTCCAGTTTCGCTGCGATTTCCGGCATCGGGCGCAGCGTGGCGGCACGGGCAATATCGAGATCACTGGTCATCTGGTCCTCCTGCTGACGGAGGGTAATCATTTGACGACGCGGCGAAAGGGAAAGAAGCGACCGTTGCGGGATTAAATCGCCTCAGCGGACCTCGTCCATCAGCTCCCAGGCGCGCTGATCGGGGATGTGCAGCCGCAGCGTCTCACCGACCACCAGCCGGCCCGGACGTTCGACCCATGCGGTGACGCCGCGCCGTCCGTGCGCTGCGGGTTTGTAGCGCTTGCCTTTATCGGGATAGTGCTCTTCGATCACCCGGCCCGGCAGGACGCAGGGGCGGTTTTCCATATCGACGACGAGGGTCAGCCCGGTCTCGTTCTGAAGCCGCGCCGAGGGCGGGATATGGGTCAGATCCGGCAAGCCGCGCAGCACGATCGTCGCGCCGACCCAGGACGGATCGATTTCCGGCACGCCCATCGCGAAAGCGGTCTCCGCCAGCTCCTCGGCCGACAGGATCGTCAGCTGGCGGACATTGGCGATCTCGGTGCCCTTGGGATGCTGATCTGTGACCCGCGAACAAGAGGGACGTGTGCGTCCGCCATGCAGTTCTCCCACGGGACCGTCGAAGGTGAATTCGATCTCTTCGACCGGGGTCGAGGTCAGCTGTCCCTCGGTGGTCACCAGCCCGAGCCAGACGACCTCCCCTTGATATTGCGTGGGTTTCAGCGCGGCCATCAGCCCCTCTTTGACAAGACGACAAACAGACGACGGAACGGGAAAAAGACGCTGCCGTCGTCCCGCAAAGGATAAACCGTCTCCAGCGCGGTTTCATAGCGTTCGATGAGAACCTGCGCTTCAGTGTCGCCCAAGAGCCGCAGGAAAGGTCGCATCACCGTGCTTTCCGTAAAGCGGCGGACCGGATGCGCGCCCGGCGTGGGCTCCAGTTCCTGCAGATATTCGGTGTGCCAGATGTCGACCTCGCCGAGGGGGCTGAGCATTTTCGCGTAATCCACCGCCGGAGCCACGGGCGGCACCCAGCCGGCGAAGTTGAAGCGGTCGGGGAACATCTCCTGCGACAGGTCGCGCAGGATGCGATGCGACGGCGCGCCATGCTGGGCGGGCATCTGCACCGCCAGAACGCCGCCCTCGCGCAGCTCTCCGGCCAGACGCGGGAACAGCTTCGCGTGATCGGGCAGCCAATGCAGCGCAGCGTTGGAGAAGATCATCGCGGGCGGCTTGTTGGGCGTCCATTCGGAAATATCAACCAGATCGCAGCGATGATAGGCGCCGGTCGCCGCTGCGCGCTTGAGCATCGCCTCGGAATTGTCGACGCCCACGATCTTACGCTTGGGGTACTGGTGGTTCAGCGTCTCGGCTACCGCGCCATTGCCGCAGCCCAGATCGATGATCTTGCCGCGCTCTGGCAGATGCGGAACCCGCGCCAGAAGGTCGAGTGCCGGACGCAGCCTCAGATTGCGGAACCGCGCATAAGCGTCGGGATCCCAATCGGCTGCGCCCGGCACTGAAGCGTCACGCGTGACCATTCTCGCGAACCTGCGCGATCAGGCCGAAGGCTCGGGGGTGGTTTCCGCCCCGCCGTCGCCCTGATCCTTTTTCTTGGACGTCTTGGGCAGCGCGGTCACCGACGGCAGGCTTCCCGAGGAGCTGTCATCGTCGTCGCCGCCCAGCGGCTCTCCGGAGAGGACCTTCTTGATCTCGTCGCCCGTGAGGGTCTCGTATTCCAGAAGACCCTGCGCCAGACGTTCCCAATCCTCGATCCGCTCGGTGAGGATGCGGCGGGCCTCCTGATAGCCCTCTTCGATCAGGCCCCGCACCTCTTCCTCGATCAGCTCTTTCGTCTTGGTCGAGACCGAGAAGCCAGCGGTGTTGCCCTGATAGCCCTCATGCGCCTCGGCGTAGTCGATATTGCCGACCTTGTCGGACATGCCCCAGCGCATCACCATCGCGCGGGCGATGGCCGACGCCTGCTGAATGTCACCAGCCGGGCCGTTCGAGACATGTTCCTCGCCCCATTTGATGATCTCGGCAGCCTTACCCGCCATCGTCATGGTGATTTTCTGCTTGGCCTCGTCCTTGTGGTAGTTGAGCTTGTCCATCTCGGGCAGCGAGACGACCATACCCAAGGCCTGACCGCGCGGAATGATCGTGGCCTTGTAGACCGGATCGCATTTCGGCAGCGACAGTCCGACGATGGCGTGACCGGCCTCGTGATAGGCGGTCATTTCCTTCTGCTCGGGGGTGAGGACCATCGAGCGGCGCTCGACACCCAGCATCACCTTGTCCTTCGCGTTCTCGAAATCTTCCATCGAGACGAAACGACGCCCGACGCGCGCCGCCATCAGCGCTGCTTCGTTCACGAGGTTCATCAGGTCGGCGCCCGAGAAGCCCGGCGTGCCGCGCGCGATGGTGCGCAGGTCCACATCGGGCCCCACCGGCACTTTGCGCGAGTGAACCGTCAGGATCTTCTCGCGGCCCTTGATATCGGGGTTCGGCACGTGGATCTGGCGATCGAAGCGGCCCGGACGCAGCAGCGCAGGGTCAAGCACGTCTTTCCGGTTCGTCGCCGCGATGATGATGATGCCTTCGTTTGCCTCGAACCCGTCCATCTCGACCAGCAGCTGGTTGAGGGTCTGTTCGCGCTCGTCATTGCCGCCGCCGATGCCGACGCCACGAGCACGGCCCACCGCGTCGATCTCGTCGATGAAGACGATACAGGGCGCGTTCTTCTTGGCCTGTTCGAACATGTCGCGGACACGGGATGCGCCAACACCGACGAACATCTCGACGAAGTCGGAGCCCGAGATGGTGAAGAACGGCACACCCGCCTCGCCCGCAATCGCGCGGGCCAGAAGCGTCTTACCGGTGCCCGGAGGGCCCACCAGCAGCGCGCCTTTCGGGATCTTGCCGCCAAGGCGCGAGAATTTTTGCGGGTTGCGCAGAAATTCGACGATCTCTTCGAGTTCTTCCTTGGCTTCGTCGATGCCCGCCACGTCGTCGAAGGTCACGCGACCATGTTTCTCGGTCAGCAGTTTTGCCTTGGACTTGCCGAAGCCCATCGCGCCGCCTTTGCCGCCGCCCTGCATCCGGTTCATGAAGAAGATCCAGATGCCGATCAGCACGAGGAACGGGAGCCAGACGCCCAGCAGCGACATGAAGCCGGATTGCTGTTGCTTGACGACGCTCACCGCGATGCCCTTGTCGATCAGCTTCTCTGCGATCTGATCTTCCAGAGGCTTGACGGTGGTGAAGCTCGTGCCGTCGGCGAGCTGGTAGCGCACCTCTTCGCCATCGAGGCGGACGTTCTTCACCTCGCCTTTGTTGACGGCGTCCATGAACTCCGAATAGGTCGCTTGGGACGAGTTCATCGAAGATTGCCCATCACCGAAAAGGTTGAACAGGGCCAAAATCAGCAGGAACAGCACCGCCCAAAAGGCCAGATTGCGCGCATTACCCAAGGAATATCCTCCAATCGTATCGGGCGGCTGACCTGCGGTCGCCGCCTCTTCCTCAGTGAAAATAGGCATTACGCGCCCGGGTTCAACGTCGAATTAGCCAAGTGTCGAATGCGTCGCGGCAAATCCGCGCCTGCCAGCCGATCCCGAAGCCTGCGAGCGGTGCCGCGACAAGCGTTTCGCCGCGCCATATGGCCGGGCTTGCGGCAAGCGAGGCACGTGGAAGGCCCGTTTCGCGCCAATCGGGGCATTGGCGTAATCCCGCCTCCCCCAGCGCCGCGACTTCCGTGGCGTCCATGGCGGGCCCGGTGACCTCCCAGCGGTCCCAGGTCGCGGCGCCATCTTCGAGGGTCACGCGCAGATCGGCCACCGCCTGCGCCTCGCGGGTGATGCGTAGCGCGCCCTTGGCGGTGGTGATACGGCAACCGTGCAGGGTGCGGTCGCCTTGCCGGGGCAACTCCGCCAGCAGGGTCTGCACCTTCGCGGCGCGTGGCGCGTAATCCGCGCCAGAGATCCAGCGCAGCGCTGCCACGATCAGGCGACGTTGCAACTCCGGATCCATCACGGAAAAGCCCGTCGCGTCGATCAGCAGATCTCCCGATTGCTCGGAGACATGGCGCTCGACCTCCGCCATCAGCAGTCGATGCAGCGCAGCGTTGGCCGACGCAAGGTTTGTCGTCACCCCGGCAATCGCCTGCGCATCGACACCCAAAGATTTCAGCGTGCCAAGCGCCTGTCGCGCCTTCACCCGGTCGAAGCGTTCATTTTCGTTGGACGGATCGTCGACCCATGCGATGCCCTGCCTGCGCAGGTAATCGCGCAACGCCTCTCGTGTCTGGGTCAGAAACGGGCGGTGCCATGTCACCCCCTCGGCCTCGAAGCGTGGGCGCATGCCTGACAGCCCCTCCAGCCCCGCCTCGCGCGCGAGCCGCATCAGAAAGGTCTCTGCCTGATCGTCGGCAGTATGCCCAAGTGCGACATGACTGATCCCGGTCGAGCCCGCCCATGCGCCGATCAGCCCAAGGCGCGCCCGGCGCGCGGCGTCCATCAGGTTACCTTCGGCGCTGGCTCCGTCCCAGCGCAGGATCGTGTGCGAAATACCCCGATCTGCGCAGAACCGCCCGACAAATGCGGCTTCCTCGGCAGCCTCGGCGCGCAGCCCGTGATCCACCGTCACCGCGGCGACCTCGAAATGCGCAGCCAACAGCGCGAGCGTCGCCATCGAATCCGAACCCCCGGAAACGGCAACCCCGACGCGCCGGGGCGCATCGGGGTCAAAACCGTGTCTTGCGATGTCGTCCAGCGTCACCGGAGAACGCTCACTGGCATCCCAGCGATTGCTGCGCGCTCTGCGCCTCGCCCGCCGCCGACGAACCCGGGAAGCGTGCGCTCACCTGACCCAGCGTAGTGCAGGCCTCGCTCTGCTGTCCGAGCTGCCCCAGCGCCTTGCCGAGCGACAGCAGGTTATCCGCGGCGCGCGAGCCTTTCGGGTCGGCGGAGAACCCGTCGAGCCATGCCCGCGCAGCGCCCGCCTCATCACCTTGCTTTTGCAGTGCGAGACCGCGATAATACATCGCGTCGCTGGTCAGCGGGGAACCGGGATAGGTCTGCCGGAAGGTCGTGAGAAGATCGGCCGCAGAGGCGTAATCGCCATCCTCATAGGCCTTCTTGCCCGCCTCGAAATCCGATTTCTCGTTGATCGCAAGATCGGGTCCGGGCGTGGAATCCGGAGCCGGACCCGTGACCGACGCACCGGTGTTCGGCGCTTCGCCTCCCAGCGGCTCTGTCTTGCCAAGCTTCGAAATGTCGCAATTCTCTTCCATTTCGCAGACCCGGAAGTTCAGATCGCCGATCCGCTTCGTGCCGTCGGCGACGACGCGGTTGATCTTGTTTTCCAGCTCCTCGACGCGGTCGGTCATATGCGACAGCGACAGCTCCATCGAATCCATCCGCTGCAGAGCGGAATCGCCGCCCGCCTTCTGCAGACCGGCTTGACCAGAGGATTTCAGTTCCTGGCGCAGGCTACCGATCTCGGTCTGAAGCTGTCCCAGTTCGGTCTTGATGTCAGCCAGCGTCTGGGCGCGGTTCGCGTCCTGAGCCAGCGCGGGCGCGGCTGCCAGAACAGCCGCACCGAGAAGCAAAGCTCTCAGCATCGCGATCAGCTCCCGACCGCCGATTGCGAGATCACCGTCACGGCGCGACGGTTCTTCTGGTAGCACTCTTCGGTCGAGCAGACTGCCAGCGGACGTTCTTTACCGTAGGAGACCGTGCGCAGACGGTTGCCGGCCACGCCTTGGCTGATCAGGTATTCCTGCACCGCAGAGGCACGACGCGCCCCAAGCGCGAGGTTATATTCGCGGGTGCCCTGCTCGTCGGCATGGCCTTCGATGATCGCGGTGTAGCTCGGGTGGCTCACCAGCCAGCTCGCCTGTTGGCTCAGGATGCCGCGCGCGGTGTCGGTCAGCGTCGACTGGTCGACTTGGAAATGCACCATGTCGCCGATGGTCTGGCTGAAATAGGCCGGCGAGTTCGGATCGTTGATCCCGCCTTGGCTGACGCCGCCCATGCCAGCGCCGCCCGGGCCGAGCGCGCCGCCGGGACCGGTCGCACCGGAGCCGTATTGATCGGGGTTCGAACAGGCCGCGAGGCCCAGCATCGAGATGGCCAACACGGCCTTCACTGCAAATTTCATTGGTTCCGCCTTTGTTGATCTGCCCATTGCGGGCGAGCCTATCAGTTTCTCTAACGCTTGTTAATCCGCCCTCACGGCAGAAGCGGCGACCAGGCCGGGTCCGACGCGGCGCCCGGCGTGGAGACTTTCTTCAGGTTGCGCCCGGAGATGTCGACCGAATAGAGCGAGGCCGAGCCTTCGGCGCCGGGGCTCTCCCGGGTGAACATGATCACCCGGCCATTGGGCGACCAGGTTGGGCCCTCGTCGAGGAAGGACGAGGTCAGCAGCCGCTCTTCCGAGCCATCGGTGCGCATCACGCCGATATGGAACCGGCCTTGGTTCTGCTTGGTAAAGGCGATCATATCGCCGCGCGGCGACCAGACCGGCGTCGAATAGCGCCCGTCACCGAAGCTGATCCGCGTCGCCTCGCCGCCGCCGACCGGCATGATGTAGAGCTGCTGGGTACCCGAGCGATCGGACTCGAACACGATCCGCGATCCGTCGGGCGAGAAGCTGGGCGAAGTCTCGATCGCGGGCGAGGTCGTCAACCGTTGGGTCTGGCCCGTGCTGACATTCATCATCCAGAGGTCGGTATTGCCGTTCTGCTCCATCGAGTAGACGATCTTCTGCCCATCGGGCGAGAAGCGCGGCGCGAATGTCATCGTCCCGGGCACTTCAGGCAGCAGCCTCGCCGAGGCGGTCGCCACGTCGAGCATCTTGATGCGCGGGAAACCGGTCTCGAAGGTGGTGAAGAGCACTTTCGTCCCGTCGCGCGAGAAACGCGGTGCGAGCACGATGGTCGAGGCATCGGTAAGGTAAGTCACGTTCGCGCCGTCGTAATCCATCACCGCGAGGCGCTTCTGGCGGTTGTCCTTCGGCCCGCTTTCCGAGACGAAAACAACGCGGCTGTCGAAATACGGCCCCTCGCCCGTGATGCGCGAATAGATCACGTCCGAGACCTTGTGTGCCAGACGCCGCCAGCTTGCCGGCGAGGCCGCAAGTTGCTGCCCGTCGCCCATCTGCTGTCCGGAGAACACGTCGAACAGGCGGAACTTCACGACCACCTTGCCGCCCTGCATCCCGACCGATCCCACGACCAGCGCCTGTGCGTTGATCGCCTGCCAGTCGGAATATTTCACCGGCGTGTCGAAGCTCGACACGTTCTGGATATAGGCGGATTTCGGAATTTCGCGGAACAGCCCGGTCCCGGTCAGATCGCTCGAGATCACCTGCGTGATCTGGCTCGCCATCTGGCCGGCGTCGGGGGTCTCGGGGATGAAACCCGCGATTGCGAACGGCATCGGCTCGATCACACCATCGGTGATCTCGATATGCAGCGGCTCGGAATCCTGCGCGATTGCGGCGATGGGTGCCAGCATCACAGCGGCCAGCAAACTTAGAACGAAACGCATCATGTCACACACTCCCTTTCCGGGTCTTGCCCGGTTTGTAACGCGCTGCGGCACGATCGTGCATCACAACCCCATGACACCGCGCGGAAATTCGCCGATCAGCCATCATTTCATCCTCATTTTTTCGGGATTGAAGTCGATGGTGATCGTTTTCCAGCGGTCATATTTCTCCGGCGGCAGCGGGAACCCGTCCGAGCCGCACAGAACGATGGCGCGTCGCCCGGCCTCGAAGGCCTGATCGACCGCGTTGCCGGTGCCGCCCGTCGCCCCGACCAGCTTGATCGAGGAGATGATCGGGTGGCCGTCGGGCTGCATGTCGACCGACAGCGTCACTGTGGTGCGCAGCGCATCCGAGCTGAGCGCGCCGGTGTTCCAGCACTGCTTGATATCGACGATCAGCGCGTCTTTCTCGCCCGCGGTGATCGGCGGACCCGTCGGCGCAGAGCCGGTGCCACCCGTGCCTTCACCGCCCAAGGCAGCCGCAAGCGCATCGTTGACCGAGGCGCTGTCGACTTTCTTCGGCTCGCTCGGCGCGGGCTTTTTCTCAGCCTGTTTCGGCTCAGCCGGTTTCTTCTCGGCGGGCTTGGGCGCTTCAGGCTTCTTCTCTGCCGGGGACGCAGCCGTCTGCGTCTCTTTCGGCGCGGGCGGTTTCGGCTTGGCGCTCGGCCGCGGCGAGGCCAGCGGCGCGGAGCTTTCCGGCTTGTCCTTGGTCTTGTTCGCCTCGGTCACGATTTCGGTGGAGGCTTCGGGCGGCGCCGTCGCCTCCTTCGGCTTCTCGGTGGGCTGATCGGGCGTGTCGGCGGGTTTGGGGGCCTCTTGCGGCTGAGCCTGCGGGTCGACCTTCGCCTCGGGCGGCGGCTCGGGCGCAGGCGTGGGAGCAACGCGCGGCGCCTGTTTCGGCTTCGGCACGGGCGAGATATCGGGCGTGACCGTCGGCGAAGGCTCCTCGACCGGCGGCACGATCTCCGGCGGCGTGTCGCTAACTTCGGCAGGCGGCGTCGGCTCTTGCAGGGCCGACACATCGGGCTGCGCATCCGGTACGGGGTCGGGCTGCTGCATCGCCTGCGGTTCCGGCTCGGGCTTGGACTGCGGCTCCGGCGCGGGCGGCTTGGGCGGCGGGGCCGTCTCGGTTGGCGTATCGGGCGCCGTGGGCGCGACCGGATCCGGCGTGGGCTGCGGCGCGTCCTTCGGCGCCGAGGCCATCATCGTGTTGAAGTCCTTCTCGGACATCACCGCGACCTGAGAGATCACCACCGGCTTATTCGGTTTCGGGAAGAACCACTGGCCCCCGGCAATGACCCAGAAGAGCACGCCCAGATGCAGCGCGCCCGACAGGCCGTAACCGATCTTGTCCGCACGGTTCATGCGATGCCCCCTGGGCTCAGTTCCCCGCAGGCGCCGTCAATTGCGGCCCCCCGGTATCGGTGACGAGCGTGATGTTCGAGAACCCCGCGCCGTTGAGCGCGCCCATCACCTGCACCACCTGAGAATAGGAAATCTTGCCATCCGCACGCAGGAAGACCTTGTCGCTCTTGCGCTCGGCCGCGATCGCCTTGAGACGGTCGATCAGCTGATCCTGCGGCACTTCCGAGTTCATCAGCGAGACCTTCCCGTCCGCCTGGATCGACACCGTCAGCGGCACCTCCTGCTCGGTCGGTACGGCCTTGGCCGCCGTCTTCGGCAACTCGAGCGGCACGCCCACCGTCATCATCGGCGCGGCGACCATGAAGATCACCAGCAGCACCAGCATCACGTCGACCATCGGCGTGACGTTGATCTCGCTCATCGCGGCGTGACGCCCGCGTCCGCTCCTGCGGCGCCGCGATCCGCCCGATCCGCGTTTTGCAACACCCGCACCCATGATCAGCTATCCAACTGGCGCGACAGGATGGTCGAGAATTCGTCCGCGAAGGCCTCATAGTTGCCCGCAATGCGATCGGCATCGGACGACAGCTTGTTGTAGAAGATCACCGCCGGAATTGCCGCGAGAAGACCCAGCGCGGTCGCCACGAGCGCTTCCGAAATGCCGGGCGCCACGACGGCGAGCGAGGTATTCTGCGAGATCGCGATCTCCTCGAAGGCGACCTTGATCCCCCAGACCGTACCGAACAGGCCCACGAAGGGCGAGATCGAGCCCACGGTCGCAAGGAAGGTCAGCCCGTAATTGAGGTTTTCGGTCGCCTTCTGGATCGCGACATCCATCGAGCGTTCGATCCGCGCTTGCGCGCCGGTGATCAGCGCCCCGTCCTGACGATGCGACCGGCGCCATTCCAACATGCCGGCGGCGAAGATCTTCTGGCTCGCGCCTTCGGGCGCGGGGCCGATCTGGTCGAACAGCTCGTCGAGCGGCTCGCCGGACCAGAAGGCCCGGTCGAAGGCTTCCGCCTCGGAGCGCGCCGCGCGATAGGCGATGAATTTGCGGATGATGATCGCCCAGGACCAGAAGCTGGCCACGACGAGGATGATCATCACGAGTTTGACGGTCAGCGATGCGCGCAGAAAGAGCGCCAGCAGGGAGAAATCGATCTCCTGCGCCATCGCAAGCGAAGAATGGTCCATAGGTACTGCTCGCCGGTTGGGGCCACGTTATCGGGCCTCTGATTACCAGCGATTCTATATCAGCAGTAAGGGGAACGCCATAACAACAATGTAACCGGCGAAACCCCGCCGCTTTTCAATGCAGTTTCGGGGCCAGTTTCCGGCGAATATCGGCGGGAAGCCGCTGAGCCGCGCCCGCCTCGTTGAGACAGACGATGGTGACCTGCGCGGTGAACAGCACCTCGCCGTCGCGCTGCACGGTCTGCTCCATCACCAAGCGCGCGCCCGTTTCGGTGACGAGGTCGGTCGTCACCACCAGTTCGTCGTCGAATTTCGCGGGACGCAGGTAATCGGCCTCGACGCGGCGCACCGCGAAGACCACCCCGTAATCGGCCTTCATGGCGACCTGATCTACGCCCAGCGCGCGGACGAATTCGGACCGCCCGCGCTCGATGAACTTCAGGTAATTGGCGTAATAGACGATCCCCGCGAGGTCGGTATCCTCGTAATAGACCCGGATCGGAAACTCATGCGCCATGCTCGTTCTCCCGATCGTCCGGCTCCGCCTCGCCCACTTCGCGCGACAATTCCCGCACCGCCTCTGCGGCCTCGCCCTGACGCAGGCCGGCGCGGGCCGCGAGACGCAGCGCGTGGGTCGGATCTTTCGCCACAGCCGGCATCGTCGGGTCGTAGGCAGCTGCGATCACCGCAGCGATCTCGGGACGCAGCACGGTCACCCCGCGCGCCACCGCAAGCGGCGAGCGTTTCACGAAGGCCTTGTCGGACCAAAGCAGGATCATCTGCACCGCCTGACTGAGCGCGATTACCTCGGCGGGCACCTCATCGAGCCCCGCATCCATCCGCACGAAGGCGAAACAGGCGCGGATCGCGCCCTCCTTGTCGAAGCGGAAGACGCGATACTGGTTCGCCCCCTGATCGTCGAGCCGGATCACCAGATCCTGCAACCCGTCGATCAGGTGATCGAGATTGGGCACCTCGAGCAATTCCTGCCAGTCGCGGAAGAAGAAGATCATCAGGTTCGCGCCCAGCTCGGGATCGGTCTCGGCCATCTTGTGCCCTGCCAGCGCCACCACCGCCTCGACCGCGCCCTTCACCGTCGCAAGCGTCGCCGCCTCGACCCCGAACACGACGGGAACGACGGGGCGCCCCCAACGTGCGAATAGATATTCGTCGGAAGAGCGCCGGAAGAGCTGCTCCACCATTTCGCCCGTGATTTCTGCCTGTTCCGCCATGCTGCCTCCCTCGCTTCGCCCCGACCCTAAGAGATCGCGACCGAGGGGGGAAGGGGGCCAGCCCGATCGGCCGCGCATCCCCGGCTTTTGCCTGCAACGACGTTTCGGCTTGGCACAAATATCCCGGGGGAGCGCCCGACCGGGCGTGGGGGCAGCGCCCCCTCTTCTTCGGCGATTGCGAACCCACGGTGACGGGCGGCAGCCCTCCCTGATCTCCGCTTGCCGCGCTTGCACCTCACGCCTATAAGGGCGGCATGTTCTTGCTGGCTGCATATCCGCGAATTATTTGCCCGGCGCTCTGACGCGTCAGGGTAGCCGGGATATTGCGCCAAGCCTCGCGGCGTGCGCGCGCACGCCCTTCCCTTTCCCAAGGACGACCTATCCATGAGTTCCGACCAGACCACCGAGACGACCGCCCCCGACTATCGCGGCACCGTCTTCCTGCCGAAAACCGATTTCCCGATGCGCGCGGGCCTGCCTGCGCGTGAGCCCGACTGGCTGGCGCGCTGGGAGAAGATCGGCGTCTATGACCGCCTGCGCGAGAAGGCCGCGAAGGAGACGCGCCCCGGCTTCGTGCTCCATGACGGCCCTCCCTACGCGAACGGCCATCTCCATATCGGTCACGCGCTCAACAAGATCCTGAAGGATTTCATCACTCGCTCTCAGCAGATGATGGGCCGCGATGCGCGCTACGTGCCTGGCTGGGACTGCCACGGCCTTCCGATCGAGTGGAAGATCGAAGAGCAGTACCGCGCGAAGGGTCTCGACAAGGACGCTGTCGACGTGGTGGCGTTCCGCCGCGAATGCCGCGCCTTTGCCGAGAACTGGGTCGACATCCAGCGCGAGGAATTCAAGCGTCTGGGTGTCTATGGCAACTGGGCCGATCCCTATCTGACGATGAACTACCATGCCGAGGCGGTGATCGCCGAGGAGTTCATGAAGTTCCTGATGAACGGCACGCTCTACCAAGGCTCCAAGCCCGTGATGTGGTCGCCGGTTGAGAAGACCGCGCTGGCCGAGGCAGAGGTCGAGTATCACGACCACACCAGCCACACGATCTGGGTGCGCTTCAAGGTCCGCCGGGGCGGCAATGCCGACATGCCGACCGAGGATGCGGTCGAATATGACGCCGCGGATCAGGCGCTGCTGGCCGATCAGCTGCACGCGGCGAGCGTCGTGATCTGGACCACGACCCCGTGGACGATCCCGCAAAACCGCGCCGTGTCCTTCAATCCGGGCATCGCCTACGGGCTCTACCGCGTCGACACGCTGGGCGAGAAATCGACCGCCGAGGAAGGCGAACTGCTGCTGATGGCCGATGCGCTGGTGCAATCGGTGATGGATCAGGCGAAAGTCGAGAGCTTCACCCGCGTGCGCAATGTCAGCGCGGCAGAGCTTGAGGGGCTGACGCTCTCGCATCCCTATGCCGGCGTCGAGGGCGCGAATGGCGAGTGGGATTACGACGTCCCGGTCCTGCCCGGCGACCACGTCACCGACGAGGCCGGGACGGGCTTCGTTCACACCGCACCGAGCCACGGCGACGACGACTATCAGATGGGCCTGAAATACGGGCTGCAGATGACCTATAACGTCGAGCCCGACGGCAGCTACCGCAAGGACCTGCCGCTGTTCGGCGGCGAGGCGATCGTCGCGGCTGATGGCAAGGACGGGCCGGCAAATGTGTCGAACATCAAGCAACTGGCCTGGGCCGGGGCGCTTCTCGCCAAGGGCAAGATCAAGCACTCCTATCCGCATAGCTGGCGCTCCAAAGCCCCGCTGATCTATCGCAACACGCCGCAATGGTTCGCCGCGATCGACCACACGCTGGATGACGGCATGGGCGAGTATGGCGACACGATCCGCGCCCGCGCGCTGACCTCGATCGAGGAGCTGGTGACCTTCACGCCCGAGAAGGGCAAGAACCGCCTGCATTCGATGATCGAGAACCGTCCCGACTGGGTGCTGAGCCGTCAGCGCGCCTGGGGCGTGCCGCTCACCTGTTTCGTCAAGAAAGGCGCCAAGCCCACCGACGAAGACTTCCTGCTGCGCAACGCCGAGGTCAACGCGCGCATCACCGCCGCCTTCGAGACCGAGGGTGCGGACGCGTGGTATGAGGACGGCTTCAAGGCGAAGGTTCTGGAAGGCGTCGTGAATCCCGACGAGTACGAGCAGATCTTCGACGTGCTCGACGTCTGGTTCGATTCCGGCTCCACCCACGCCTTCGTGCTGCGCGACCGCGCGGACGGGACAGAGGACGGCATCGCCGATGTCTACCTCGAGGGGACCGACCAGCACCGCGGCTGGTTCCACTCCTCGTTGCTGCAGGCCTGCGCCACGAAGGGCCGCGCGCCCTACCGCAACGTGGTGACGCATGGCTTCACGCTCGACGAGAAGGGCATGAAGATGTCCAAATCGCTCGGCAACACCGTCGCGCCGCAGGAGGTGATCGAGCAATACGGCGCCGATATCCTGCGGCTCTGGGTTGCGCAGTCGGACTTCACGGCCGATCTGCGCATCGGCAAGGAGATCCTGAAAGGCACCGCCGACAGCTATCGTCGTCTGCGCAACACGCTGCGTTTCATGCTGGGCAATCTCGATGGGTTCTCCGACGCCGAGCGCGTCGATCCGACCGAGATGCCGGAGCTGGAGCGCTGGGTACTGCATCGTCTGGCACAGCTCGATACCGAGGTGCGCAAGGGCTATGACGCCTTCGATTTCCAGGGCGTTTTCCAGCAGCTGTTCAACTTCTGCACGGTGGACCTGTCGGCCTTCTATTTCGACGTCCGCAAGGATGCGCTCTATTGCGACCCCGAGGACAGCCTGCGCCGCCGTTCGGCGCGCACGGTGCTGGATCTGCTGTTCCATCGCCTGACGACCTGGCTCGCGCCGATCCTCGTCTTCACCATGGAAGACGTGTGGCTGTCGCGCTTCCCGGGCGACGATGCCTCGGTTCACCTGCAGGACATCCCCGAGACGCCCGAAGCCTGGGCCGACGCGAGCCTTGCGGCGAAATGGGATGGCATCCGCCGCGCCCGTCGCGTGGTGACGGCAGCGCTGGAGGTGCAGCGTTCGGCCAAGGTGATCGGAGCCTCGCTAGAGGCCGCACCAGTCGTGCATGTCGAGGATGCGGACGTTCTGGCGGCGCTGAAATCGGTGCCCTTCGAGGATCTCTGCATCACCTCGGACATCGCGCTGACCGCCGATCCGGCTCCGCAGGAAGCGTACCGCCTGCCCGAAGTTTCGGGCATCTCGGTGGTCTTCGAGAAGGCCGACGGTCAGAAATGCGAACGCTGCTGGAAGATCCTGCCCGATGTCGGCACGCATGAGCATCCCGGCACCTGCAAACGGTGCGATGCGGCGCTCGACTGAGCGACGCGTATCCGGTGACGGAATGAAGGGCACCCGCTTGGGTGCCCTTTTTATGTCAGGTCAGGACGGCATCTGGTGTGGCGGCAGCGGCGGCGGCCCGAAACGGTTACCGCGCGGCGAGCCGCGCTGAACGGTGAAGAAGAGCAGGACCAGCGTCCCGATCAGCGGGACCAGCATGATCAAGGCCCACCAGCCGGTTCGGTCGAGGTCGTGCAGCCGCCGCACCAGCACCGCGAGCGACGGCAGGAACACGACGAGCGAGAAGATCGCCCCCAGCAGCGACGCTTCGCCGCCCCGCATCATCATCGGACCGAAGAGGATGCGATCCAGCAAGCCGAAAACGATGTTCCCGAGAAAGACGAAGAGCACGAACCACCAGAATTCGGGCCGGGCCGCGCGGCCGGTGAAAGTCACGTAGTTCGAGAAACATTTGCGGATCGCTTCGCTGAACTCCATCGGGCGTCTCCCTTCGTGGATGAGCTGTCGAGGAAGCTTAGCCTCAGGACGACGCGTCACGCCAGCGTGAATCCGGCGGGGTAGGTGCGGTGGGCGCGTGATGCGTCAATGCGCGACGTGCATTCTTCTTATTTGCGTCAAGATTCGCGGCTAACCTCGCGGAATGACCCAAAGTGAAAGCCATCCGCCCGCCCCGCTTCGCCCCCTGTTTCGCAGTTGGGGCTTCTGGGCGTTGCTGGCGGGCGCGGCCGCGTTGATTCTGGTTTTCGTGCAGATCTCGGGAATTGCGAACGGGCCTCAGCCCTCTGCCGGAAGTCAGATTGGCGAGATCTCTGGCGAGATCAAACGCTCGGCTTGGCGGTCCTTCTTCGGCCTTGCGCCGAAGCCGGTGGAGCCGCAACCACTCCCGGCTTCCAGCTACCTCGGCCTCGCGGCGCCGGTCCTCGGGATCCTAGCGATCGTGCTCGCGGGGATCGCAGCGGCACTCCGCGAAAACTGGCGACTGCCGAGCTATGCGGTGAGCCTCGGAATTGCGGCGATCGTCTTCCAATATGTCTGGTGGATCGCGCTGCTCGTTGCGGGCGTTGTCCTGCTCGTCACGATCATCGCCAATCTCGGCGAGATTTTCAGCTTCTGACCGCATCCCTGTCGCGCAGCCAGCGCTGCAGCGTGCGCTCCTCGACCTGCGCCTGCTCGCGCTTTGCCAGCTCCGCCGCGCGTTCGGCGCGGGCACGGTCGAGAAGCGTGTCATAGGTCTTCGCCTCTCGGAACAGCTCTCGCATCCGGTCTTCGAGCGGCACGCGGCGTTCGTTCAGCGTGCCGATCTCCTGATCGAGCCACGAAACCGTCTCGCGCACCGCCTCGCGGAATCCGGCGGCGTAAGGCGCGGTCTCAGGCGAGGTGACGTGAAGCTCGGCGCGGGCGCGCGCTGTCAGCGTATCGCGCTCGCTTTCCAGCCGCGCGACCTGCGCATTCAGCTTCGATAGCTCGCCGGCCTGCTCTTCGAGCTCACGCCGCCGCAGCCGCCCGATCACCTCCAGGGCCGCGATCCGGTTGCGGGCCATGGCGCGGTTACGCCGCCTGCGGCAGGTCTTTCTGCGCCTGCTCGACGGTGTAGAAATCCGGCTGATGCGCGGTCGGGATGCTGCCGCGCCCGATCTCGACGCAGATATTCGGCGGGTGGTCGCTCACAAGCGCAACGAAGATGTCGCGGATCACCGCATAGAACGCGGAATCCTCTTCCTCGATCTGGCGCAGACGGCCAGACATCGGCTGCACGAAGCAATAAGCAAGGAACACGCCGAGGAAGGTGCCGACAAGCGCGCCGCCGATCATACCACCCAGGATCTCCGGCGGCTGGTCGATCGCACCCATGGTTTTGATCACGCCCAGAACGGCGGCGATGATGCCGATGGCAGGCAAGGCGTCGGACACGGTCTGTAGCGCTGAGGCGGGGGCCAGAACCTCGCGGTGATGCTTCTTCAGTTTGCGGTTGATGACGTCCTCGGTCTGGTACTTGTCGTCGAAATTCATCGCCAGCATCCGGAAGCTGTCGGTAATCAGCTGGATCGCGAAATGATCCTTCAGGATACGCGGATAGCGGCTGAAGATCTCGCTCTCTTCCGGGGCTTCGACATGAGGATCGAGCGCGATGATACCCTTGTTGCGATAGAGCCGCGACAGCTCGTAGAGCAGGTTCAAGAGGTCGGTGTAATCCGCCGTCTTCCACTTGCTGCCCTTGAGCACCTTTACGAGCCCCCGGCCCGATTGCTTGATCATCCCGAACGAGTTGGCGATCAGGAACGACCCGAGCGCGGCGCCACCGATCATCATCCCTTCGAACGGCAAGGCATGAATCAGAACGTCCATGCTGCCGCCGGACAGGAGGAAGCCGCCGAACACGAGGCCCACGACGGCCAACAGGCCAAGGATGATCGTCATTATACTTTGTCCGTATGCTTCGCGCCCCCAGTCTTTCACCGGCAGGCGCAGTTTCCCCAAAATCTCGAGCAAATCTCCGGTGACGCTCTCGTTAAGTCAAGTATAAATGCCAAAATCATTAACAAAAACAAGCACAGAACACACAGTGTCATCTATAGACAGGGAAACTTGACCGATTATTCATGAATAGATAGGATAATTCCAACACTGATCTTGGATTCAGGACATCGAATGAGCGCCAGTGCGGAAGCCATAGCCTTTCTGCTCGAAGAGCAGGATCTGCGCCATCTGTTCCAGCAATGGCCGCAGCACATGTCTCTGGCCGTCGGCCTCGACCCGGAAGGCGGCTGCGCGATGCTGGTCTTCCACGCGAGCGAGGCCGGGCGCGTACTGCCCCGGCTCGCGCGGTCGATGAACTGGCGGGCGGATGAGTTCAGCGTCATTCCAAAGATCGACGGCTACCAGACACGGCGGATGCTGTTCTCCGACGAGCAGAAGATCCTGTCGCTCGTGCAGGACACCGACAACCTTCCGGAGATCGCCCGCGATTACGCGATCAATTTCGCCTATGCCGCCGACGAGGGGCTCGACCCGGAAGCGATGACCGATGCGAAATCCGCCTCGGTGTCGCCCGCGTTGCGCGAGGTCGAGCGGCTCCTGTCGGAGTTGAACCCGACACACTCCGCGACATCGAGCGCTCCGCCGACGAGCAGGAATGCGGCCTCTGTGCCTACCGATCGAGCGGAAACAACGGCCCCGGTGAGCGCGGATGGCGGCCCGCCCGGCTTCCGGCGGCTGAGCGATACGCACCGGGCCGAGGCGCTGATGGCGACTTGCGAATTGAGCCTCGATGCCGACACCGTGCGGATCACCATCGACGAGGCCGGCGCCGATGCGCAAAGCTTCGGGGTCCGAGACGTCTATTTCCGCGACGATCTTCGCAGCTTCGCCATCCAGGTGGCGGAACTCGCGCGTCAGGGAGCAACCGCCCTGCCCGGCCAGATCCACGCCGCGGCGGATCACTTCCCGGCCCCGCTTCTCGCGACCTTGCGGCAGGCGCCGCTGACGGCGCGACTGACCGCGCTCGACCACTACATCTTCATCGCCCCCGAAGCCGCAAAACCGCGCGCCGCTGCCCTGTCTGCCCCGGCGCGCGCGGAGCCAGGCAAGTTTCCAGCAAAGCGCGAGGGCGCGAAGCCGCAGATGCGCACGATGTTGGGCGGCGCCGCTTTGATCTTCTTCTCGGCGCTGGCGCTGCAACTTGGCCTGACGCCTGCGCTCAGCCATGGCGAGGCGCGGAAGGTCTCGCTCGATACGATCCGGGAATCCGTCTTCCAGTCGCTTGCGGATGAACAAAGCGGCAAGGAGCGCTGAGCCATGGATTGCGCAATCATCACCCCGATCGGCCCCGGCCATCGCCAGTTGTTCGAAGAAAGCTGCGCGCCCTCCGTCGAGACCGCGATCGGCTTTTCCAAGGGGCCGTTCGACCATGTCCATCACTACGCGATGGATGACACGCAAGGGCTGCACGGCCGGTCTGCACGTCGCAATACCGCGATCCGGCAAGCGCAGGAGGCGGGCATCAAATGGATTTTCTTCCTCGATGCGGATGACGTGCTGACCCCGAACGCGTTCGAGGCTTTCGGCGCGCGACTTGCCGATGAGCCCACGCTCGATGCGCTTTGGGGGCTGATCTGCGAATTCGACGCGGCGGGCGAGCCGCAACTGCGTGACGGTCAGCCGGCAGAGCTTTCCAGCTATGCAGAGTTTCTCGCCACGCCACCCTTCTTCGCGGTTCAGATCGGCGCTTTCATCCGCACCGAACTCGCGGCGCGCTTCGGCTTCGATGAGGCGATGGATACGGGCGAGGATTACAAGCTTTACCTGCAACTCTGGCAGAACGGGCACTGCGCGAAACGCCCGGAGATCTTCTTCATCAACCGCCGCGATCAGCACTCCACCGGGCCGCGCTCTGCGACGGGGGCCGATTGGGCCCGGCAGGTCGAGCGGATGTGGGCCGAAGCGGTCGAGCGCGATCCGGTCTGGGCGCAGCTCGAACATCGGGGCGTGGCGGCGAAAATGCAGATCACCAATCCGCTCGACATCATCCAGAACACCCACCTTCAGGGGAGGTTCTTCGAGGATAGCTCGCTCGAGAAGCTGCGCGATCTGATCGGCGTGAAGCACCCGCATATCGTCGAGGTCGGCGCGAATATCGGCAACCACGTCGTCTGGTACGCACAGCATCTGAACCCGGCGCGCATCTATCCGGTGGAGCCGAACCCCGCCGCACTGACGCTTCTCGATGGCAATATCGCCGCGAACGGGATCGATGGCCTGATCGACCGGCGCGGCATGGGCTTCGGCGTTGGCCGCGCGGAGGGCCACTTCCGCGCCGAAACCACGCAGGAAAACAACCTCGGGGCCACGACACTGATCGCTGACGAAGCGGGCGAGTTGAAGGTCGTGACGCTGGATGCGCTGATGGCCGACGCCCGCGCCGACTTTCTCAAGATCGACGCTGAAGGGATGGAGCTGGACGTGCTCGCCGGGGCCGAGGGGCTGATCGCGCGCGACCGCCCGCTGATCTGGGTCGAGACCCGCCGCGACAACCTCCTCGCCTTCGCGCAGGAATGGTGCCGCGCGCATGACTACGTGCTGGTCGACAGCGTGTTCTACGTCCACTCGATCGACTACTTCGCCATTCCGAGGGAACGCGCATGACCCAGACCACCCTCTCACGCAAGGACCGGCGCGCCCGGGCCGCGAAAGCCGCGAAGTATTACGGTATCGCGGACAGCGCAGCGGCGCTGACGATGCACGAAGCCTATGAGGCGCTCGCTGCGGCTGACGGCCCGCACGCGGCGCGGCTGGCGCATGAGGTCAGCCAGGCGCATCCGGCGAACCGTCACCCGTGGCTCGTGCTGGGCACCGTGGCGCTCGACCGCCGCGAGGCCGAAGCCGCGACGAAGTTCTTCGAACGCGCCCTGCTGATCGCGCCCACCGATCCGATGGGGCTTGCAGGGCTGGGTAAGGCGCGGGTTCTCAAGGCCGACATCTTCGCGGCCATCGATCTGTTTGCGCAGGCAATCGAGCGTGGCAGCGAAGACGTTCCGATGGCCCGCCTCTATGCCGATCTGATGGGGCGGCTCGACCGGTCGACCACGGCCGGACGAAATCTGCGCAAGATGGCTGAGCGCATGAAGACGGCCGAGATCTGGTTCATCACGGCCGACGCCTTCGCCACAGGCGAAAGCAATGCCGAAGCCGCGCCCGCCTACGAGGAAGCCGCGCGACTTTCGCCGGCGCCGATCGCGCACCGCATCGGCTTGCTCAAGGCGAAACTCTTCCGCCAGAACTACAGGAGCCTCATCGTCGGCGCCGATGCCTTGCTGGCCGAGGCAGATCTGCCCCCCGCGCATCGCGACGAAATCGTCACCCTTCGGATGGCGGCTCTACGTGCGTGCGGCGAGACCGAGCGCGCCCTCGAGACCCTCTCGCATCGCTTCGAAGATCCCGCGCAGTTCCAGCGGGTTTTGGGATTTTCCGGCAATTGCCACCTCGACCGGGAAGACTTTCGCGCGGCGCGGATCGCGTTTCGCGAAGCCCTTCACCTCGTTGACGGGGGCGGGCTCTGGGTGCGGCGCGCCTACGGCACCTTCCTGATGGGCGAAGGCGATTTCGCGGCGGGAGCCCCCTATTACGCAGGCCGCCAGCCCGACGCGAACCGCCGCCGCATTCCCTATGAAAATTCCGAACCCGAGCAGCTCGCCACCCGCGATCGCCTCTTTCTCGTCGACGAGCAGGGGATCGGCGACCAGCTTGCGCTGCTGCCCATCATCGGGCGCGCTCCCCTGCCCGCCGGCGCAAAGGTGACCTTCGTCGGCGAGGCCCGGATGAAGCCCTTGATCGAGCGTTCCGGCCTTGGGATCGCCTTCGCGGAGACCACCGAGGTCGACAAGATGGGCGTCGCTCCGGAGGAAATGATCTTCGTCGGTGACCTCGTGCGCTATCTCAGCGTCGAGGCGCTCGTGGCGCGACCGCTTGGCGGGTATCTGAACGCCGATCCGGTGCAGGTCGAGATGACCCGGGCCCGCTATCGCGAGATGGCGCAGGGGCGACCGATCGTCGGCGTCGCATGGCACAGCAGCGACGCGATCACCGGAGCGCATCGCTCGCTCGCGCTCGAAACGATGCTGAGGGCCCTGCCCGAAGGTGCCTTGGTGGTAAACCTGCAATATGGCGACCGCGAGGCGGAGTTGGCGCAAGCCGCCCGCAGCCGTCCTGACCTGACGCTTTTCCACGATGCCGCAATCGACCAGTTCGCCGATCTCGACGGGTTCGCCGCACAGATCATGGCGCTCGATCGGGTGGTGAGCATCGACAACACCACCGCCCATCTCTGCGGTGCGCTGGGGCATCCCGACACCCATGTGCTGATCCCGAAAGGGGCGGCGTGCATGTGGTATTGGGGCCGTCGAGGAAGCCCGGATCGTTGGTATGGAAACCTGCAACTTCATCGCCAGGCGCAGCTCGGCGACTGGAGCGGCCCGCTGTCGGAAATCGCCGCGCTTTAAGGGCGCTCAGGACTGCGGGCTTACGCGCCCTCGCCATCTACCTCTTCGGGAAGCGGCACGTCGAAACCCGCTTCCAGTAGCAGCCTGTAGGTTTCCGCGAAGGCCCGCATCGATCCAAGCTGCTCCGATTTCCGCTGCGACAGGAAAACCGTCGCGCTTTGGTGGAAGCGGATCGCCGCATCTGTGTCGGGATCGGCGCCGGGGCGATAGGCGCCCACCCGGATCAGATCCTCCATATCCGCATATTTTCCCAGCGCGCGCCGGGCCGCCTGCATGATGCGATACTCGGCATCGGTATGGCAGTCGGGGAGCATCCGCGAGATGCTTTTCTGCACGTTCACCGCCGGGTAGCGGTCCTGCTCGGCAATGTGACGGTCGAGCACGATATGCCCGTCCACGATCCCGCGCACGGTATCGGCAATGGGCTCGTTCATGTCGTCGCCGTCCACCAGCACCGTGTAGAGCCCGGTGATATCGCCCGTCCCTTCGACGCCGGGTCCCGCCCGTTCCAGCAGATGCGGCAGTTCCGCGAAGACGGTGGGCGGGTAGCCCCGGGTCGTCGGCGGCTCGCCCCCGGAGAGGCCGATCTCCCGCTGCGCCATCGCGAAGCGGGTAACGGAATCGATCAGCAGCAGCACCTGCTTGCCCTGATCGCGGAAATGCTCGGCCACCGCCGTCGCGGTCCAGGCCGCCTGACGACGCAGCAGAGGTGGCTCATCACCCGTCGCCACCACGACCACCGCGCGCGCCATCCCCTCTGGGCCGAGGTCGTTCTGGATGAAGTCCTGCACCTCCCGGCCACGCTCGCCCACCAGCCCGATCACGATCACATCCGTATCGGTATTGCGCGCGAGCATCGCCATCAATGTCGATTTCCCGACGCCGGAGCCCGCGAAGACACCCATGCGCTGGCCACGGCAGATCGGGGTAAAGATGTCGAATACTTTGATTTGCGTCTCGAGCTTCGCGCCGACCCGCTTTCGGTCGAAGGCGCGCGGCGGGGCGGCCTTGAGGTCGCGCGCCATCTCCCCCGGGGTCCAGCCAGTGCCGCTGCGCACGGGCCGGCCCAGCGCATCCACGACCTGACCGATCCAGCTTTCATCGGGGTGGATCAGATCGCCGTGCTGGTCGAGTTCGACCCGATCCCCCACCGAGACGCCATCCCAGCTGCCGAACGGCAGAACGCGGGTTCCAGCCTCGTTCAAACCGACCGCCTCGGCGAGAACCGGACCGCGCCGCCCGTGCACGATGCAGCGCTGGCCGATTCCCATCGCGCGTTCGAGCCCGACGACAGTCAGCGACAGGCCCGTGACCGAATGGACATGACCGACAATTCTTGCCTCATCGGCCTCGTCAACCGCATAATTCAAGGAAGAAAAAATCGTATTCACAAGGATAAACCCTACCAATCCATTCTCACACCAGTATACTATCCATGAAAACGGAGCGATCCAACGTGAAACTTGATACGATATCCTTTTTTAACCTCGCCTCGGATCGGATGCAGTGGCTTGCGGCCCGCCAGAAGGTGCTGGCCGAGAACATCGCCAATGCCGACACGCCGAATTACCGCGCGCGGGACGTCACCGACTTCCAGAGCTTCCTCGAGAAGAGCGACGCGGCGCGCGCAACCGGCGGCCTGTCGCACGAAACCACCGTCGAGACGGTGAATGCCAGCGGCGCATGGGACAGCAGTCTCGACGGCAACGACGTGGCGCTGGAGCAGCAATCCGTGATCGCGAGCGAGAATGCGGACCAATATCGGTTGGCGGCGAACCTCTATCGAAAGGCCTACCAGCTTATCAACGCCGCCAGCGGCAAAGAGTAACGCGCGGAGCAGACTATGAGCATGGACCCTCTGAAATCAATCGGTGCGATCGCGGCAAGCGGGCTGCGCGCGCAGGGCGAGCGACTGAAGGTCGTCTCGGAAAACGTGGCCAACGCGGATTCGACTGGCTCGACGCCGGGCGCGGATCCCTACCGCCGCAAGACCATCTCCTTCGGCGAAATGGTCGATGACGCGACAGGCGCCTCGATGGTCGATGTCACCGAAGTCGGTCGCGACACCTCTGATTTCGTGTTGAAATACGACCCGGCTCATCCGGCGGCGAATGCCGAGGGTTTCGTAAAACTGCCGAACGTCAACCCGATCATCGAGATGAGCAACATGCGCGAAGCGGCGCGCAGCTACGAGGCCAACCTGAACATGCTCGAGACCGGTCGCCAGATGCGCCGCGAGATGATCGACCTTCTGAAATAGGTGACGCATGAGCGATCCAGTCCTCTCCAACGCAGCGATCCGGGGCGCTTATGGCGCCTCGCGCAACCTGAGTGGCGGTCCTGCCTCCGCGCAGGAGGCCAAATCCGCGGGACAAAGCTTCGGCGACATGCTCAAGAGCGCCGCCGAAGACGCGGTCCAGACCATGCGTGCGGCCGATACCACCGCGCAGGCGGGTCTGACGGGACAGGCCAGCACGCAGCAGGTCGTCGAAGCGACGATGGCGCTGGAATCCACCGTGAAGGTCACCGTGGCGATGCGCGACAAGCTGGTCGAGGCCTACCAGGAAATCATGCGGATGCCGATCTGAGGCAGGCGGGGGCGTCATGGAAGAAGCCGATGTCTATGCGATCATGTCGGACACGATCTGGACGATCCTGCTCGGGGCCGGCCCGATCCTCGCGCTCGCGCTGCTTGTCGGCCTTGGCATCGCGATCTTCCAGGCACTGACGCAGGTGCAGGAGATGACGCTGACCTTCGTGCCGAAGATCGTCGCGATCTTCGTGGGCCTCGTGCTCGCCCTGCCCTTCATCTACGCGACGCTCTCGCACCTGTCGGATACCGTCTTCGATCTCATCATGAACGGGCCCACCTGATGGCGCGGGCGGGGTGGTTTCGCGCCTTGGCGGCGCTTGCAATCGCGAGCTTCGCCGCGACAGGCCCCGCGCGGGCCGAGGGCTGGGCGGGGTTCTACACCTCCAGCCGCCCCGTGCCCGAGGCAACCACAGTCGTCCCCTCCAAGTTCGGCAATGACCAGCAATGCCTGCGCCAGATTTTCGCGGCGCAGGACCGCTACGGCATCCCCGACAACCTGCTTCTCGCGATCGGGCTGCAGGAGGCGGGGTTTCGCAATGAAGGTCGCTTGACCGTCTGGCCGTGGAGCGTGAATGCCGCGGGCGAAGGGCGCGTGTTCGACAGCCGCGAAGCGGCGATGGCTTGGGTCCACCAGAAGCAAGCAGCGGGCGTCACCTCGATCGATACGGGCTGCATGCAGGTGAACCGCAAATGGCATCCGGACGCGTTTGACTCGCTGGCCCAGTCCTTCGATCCGGCGGCGAATGTGGATTACGCGGCGCGGTTTCTGGTCGATCTGCATCGGCGGACGGGGGATTGGTGGCTCGCCGCAGGCTCGTATCACTCCTTCACCCCGGAGGCGCGCCAGACCTATCTGACCGCGCTCAGGCGCAATCTCGCGGTGGCGCAGAAAAGGGGCGACTATTTCGTCCGACTCGCAGGCGCCGCCTCCGTGGACGCGCCCACCATGACCGCCTCGCCACGCCCCACGCGCCGCAAACTGCCCGTCTTCTGGTCGGCCGATCTGACGGCGGATCAGGACATGCGGCTTTCGATCTATTCGACGAACGACCTGCAACCTGTGCTTCCCAATTTCACGCGAACGAATTGAGCGCGCAATGAGCCAAAAACAAACCAGTCTCGGCCAGAACCTCGTGGGGCTCGGCATCAAGAACCGCGATATCGGCTTCGCGATCGGCGTGACGCTGATCCTCGGGATGCTGTTCGTCCCGCTGCCACCGATCATCCTGGATTTCGGCCTCGCGATCTCGCTGTCGGTCTCGGTGCTGATCCTGATGGTGGCGCTGTGGATCCCGAAGCCGCTGGAGTTCAACTCCTTCCCGACGCTGCTGCTCGTGGTGACGATGCTGCGGCTGTCGCTCAACATCTCCTCGACGCGGCTCATTCTCAGCCAGGGCCATACCGGCCCCGGCGCGGCGGGCGGCGTCATCGAGGGGTTCTCGCGCTTCATCGTGGGCGGCGATTTCGTGATCGGGATCGTGATCTTCGCGATTCTCGTGGTTATCAACTTCGTGGTCATCACCAAGGGCTCGACCCGGATCGCCGAGGTTTCCGCGCGCTTCTCGCTCGATGCTATGCCCGGCAAGCAGATGGCGATCGACGCCGATCTCGGCGCAGGACTGATCGACGAGGTGGAGGCCAAGCGCCGCCGCAAGGAGCTGGAGGACGAGAGTGGCTTCTTCGGCGCGATGGACGGTGCGTCGAAATTCGTGCGCGGCGACGCGGTGGCCGGGATCATCATCACGCTGATCAATGTCGTCGGCGGGATTCTGATCGGCGTCGTCCAGCACGGGCTGAGCGTCTCTCAGGCGGCGGGCAACTACACCGTTCTGACGATTGGCGACGGGTTGGTGACGCAGATTCCGGCGCTGGTGGTGTCGCTGGCAGCGGGCCTGATCGTCACGAAAGGCGGCACCGAGGGCGCGGCGAACGAGGCGGTTCTCGGGCAGCTGTCGAACTTCCCGAAGGCGCTCTACATGGCGGCGGTGCTTCTTGGCGGGATCGGCCTGCTGCCCGGCTTCCCGATCGTGGTGTTCTTCGCGCTGGCCGGGCTGCTCGCGGGGCTGGGCTATGTGATGCAGGAGCAGGCCGCGCTGCGCGCCAGCGACGCGGCGGCAGCAGAAGCCCGCGCGGCCCAGATGGAAGAGACCTCGGCCGAGACGACGCAGCAGCAACTCAAGCTCGACGAGCTGCGCCTCAGCCTCGGTGCGGGGCTGGTGCCGCTGATCTCGAGCATGGATGCCGCCCTGCCCGGCAAGGTCAAAAGCCTGCGTAATCTCTTCATGAAGGATTACGGCTTCGTCCTACCCTCGGTCCGCATCAAGGACGACCCGATGCTGCCGACGAACAGCTATTCGATCCTCGTGCAGGGCGTCGAGGCGGCGAAAGGCGAGCTGCGCCCCAACCTCGTGATGGTGATCGACCCGTCCGGCGATCAGGTGAAGTTGCCCGGCGAGCGGATCAAGGAGCCCACCTTCGGGCTGAGCGCGGTCTGGATCGACCCGGCGCGCGCGTCCGAGGCCGAACAGCAGGGCCATACGGTCGTGGACCCCGAGAGCGTGATTACCACCCACCTCACCGAGATCATCAAGGAGCATATGTCCGAACTGCTCACCTATGGCGCGGTGAAGAAGCTTCTGGCCGAGCTGGACCGGGACTACCAGAAACTCGCGAGCGACATCTCCAACCCCGCCCCGGAAATCCTGCTGCAGCAGGTGCTGCAATCGCTGCTGGCCGAGCGTATCTCGATCCGCAACCTGCCGCTCATCATCGAGGCGGTGGCCGAGGCCGCGCCGTCGAGCACCAACCCTGCCGTGATCACCGAGCGGGTCCGCGCCCGCCTTGCGAACCAGATCTGCCGCGCGCTGGCGGATGCTTCGGGCTTCGTGCCGGTGCTGACAATGTCGGGTGCGTGGGAGCATGAATTCGGCGAAGCGGTGAAGATCAACGGCAAGGAGCGGACCTTCCTGATGTCGCCGCAGCGCGTGCAGGAATTCGTGCTGGAGGCGCGTCAGGAAATCCAGCGCCACGCCGCACGCGACGAATGGCCCGCGCTGATGGTTGCGCCGGAAGTGCGCGGCTATGTCCGCTCGATGCTCGAACGGGTCAGCCCGATGACTCAGGTGATCTCGCATAACGAGGTGCACCGAAAGGCCGCGATGAAGACGG
Organism: Thioclava sp. F42-5; assembly: GCF_002213195.1. Lineage (NCBI taxonomy): Bacteria > Pseudomonadati > Pseudomonadota > Alphaproteobacteria > Rhodobacterales > Paracoccaceae > Thioclava > Thioclava sp. F42-5. The sequence goes on along the minus strand of NZ_NBNZ01000004.1, from coordinate 121,573 downwards.
TCGGGACGATCGGGGCCTGAGGGGTGAGCGGGCTGAGCACATTTCTCGACGCGCAGCTATTCGGCAATCTCATAGTCTTCGCCCGGCTGGGCAGCGCTATGATGTTCATGCCGGGCTTCGGCGAGATGCAGGTGCCGACCCGAAGCCGTCTGGCGATGGCAGTGGTGTTCAGCCTCGCGCTTTATCCCGCGACGCCAGTATTGCCGATGCAGCCCGAAAATCTCGTTACTTTCGCGATCTATCTCGGGTTTGAGGTGACGACGGGCCTCTGGATCGGGCTGACTGCACGGGTGCTGTTCAGCGCGCTGCAATTTGCGGGGCATCAGGCCGGGCAGGTCTCGGGTCTCGCCAATGCTTTCGCGCCGAGCCTCGGGTCGTTCGAGGGCTCCACGATGATCGCGAGCTTCCTGCTGATCTCGGGCGTCGCGCTGATTTTCGTCACGAACACGCATCACGTCATCATCCGCGCGTTGCTCTATTCCTACGACGTCTTTCCGCCGGGCACCCTGCTGCTGGGCGACATGGCGAAGCAGATCGTGAAGGCCGCGTCGGCCAGCCTCTATATCGGGGCGGCTATCGCGGCGCCGTTCTTCGTCATGGGGCTGATCTTCAATCTCGGGATGGGGCTTGCAAACCGGATGATGCCCGCGCTGCCTGTCTTCTTCGTCGCAGCACCCGCGCTGATCGCGTCGGGCCTGCTGATCCTTGCGGCGGCGTCGCCCAGCATGCTGCATGTCTTCCTCGGCCGGTTCACCGACTGGCTCGGCACTTTCGTCATACCCTAAGGAGCGCGCCGTGGCCGAAGGCGACGAACAGGATAAATCCTCCAAGACCGAAGAGCCGACAGACAAGCGGCTGAAATCGGCGCGCGAGAAAGGCGACGTGCCCTCCTCGCGCGAGACCGGCAACATGATGTCGGTCTTCTCGCTGCTGACGATCGTGATGTTCATCCTGCCACTGGTGGCGGGCCGGGCGATGACCTCGCTTGGTCAGGTCTTCGCCGGGGCGGGCCAGGTTAAGATTGGCCAAGGGTCGGCAGGCGCGCGCGATATTGGCGACATCCTCAGCCTGCTCTTCGGCGAGATAGCGGGATGGGCCGCCCCGATCTTCGGCGTGATGCTTCTGGCCGCGCTGTTCGGCGTGTTGATCCAGGGCGAAACCGTGGTCTCGTCGGAGCGGATGAAGCCGAAACTGTCGAAGCTCTCGCCGCTTGGGGGGCTGAAGAAGATGTTCTCGCCCGGCGCACTGGTCGAGTTCGCCAAGAGCATCACCAAGGTTCTCGTCATCGGCGTGCTCGCGCTGTGGGTGGCGAAGCGCGCGGTCACCGGGATCTGGCAGGGCGAGAATTTCCTGCCCGAGAACATTCCGAGCTACGCCGCCCATTGGGCCGGATGGCTGCTGAGCGCGGCGATGGTGTTCCTCGTCCCGATCACCATCGGCGACATCATCTGGAAACGGTTCGAGTGGCGGCGCAAACTGCGCATGTCTCTCAAGGAAATCCGCGACGAGATGAAGGACTCCGAGGGCGATCCGCAGATCAAGGGCCGCCGTGCGGAGATCGCACGCAGGCGCGCCCGCCAGCGCATGGCGCAGGCCGTGCCGACCGCCAGCGTGATCGTGACGAACCCGACGCATTATGCCGTGGCGCTGAAATACGAACAGGGCAGCGACGCCGCACCGGTCTGCGTCGCCAAGGGGGCCGATGCCGTGGCCGCCCGCATCCGGCAGATCGCGCGCGAGAACGAGGTACCGATCGTCGAGAATAAGCCCCTCGCGCGTACGCTGCACGCGACGATCGAAGTGGATGACACCGTGCCGGTCGAGCATTGGCAGGCGGTTGCGGAGATCATTGGCTATGTCATGGATCTGCGTCGCAACATCCGGCGCGCGCCGCCGAAAGGCTCGGTCCTGCGGGTCGACGAGGAATGAGAATAGGGGCTGAACGCCCCTTTTCCCCAAAACGGATGCAAATTCGGGTAGCTGCGCGGGCCGGAACGCCCGCGCGTTTCAGTTGAGCTTGACGTTGACCAGCTTCTGGTCGCCCGGCAGCTTCGAACGTTCGAGAATGATCTTGGAGACGGCCCGCGCGCGCACCGGGGTCATCGCGGCCATGATCGGGGCGACGTCGCGCTCATTCATCGTGGCCAGCACCATGACCGTCACCTCTATATCGAGGTCGTTCATGATCGAAGCCGCCGCCGCCGGCTTCATGTTCTTGTAGATCGACACGAGGCGATCGACGTCGGCGGTATGCGATTTGTCGACCTGGTCAAGCAGCTTGGTCACCATGTCCTTCAACTCGGTGAGATGCTGCGACTGGGTGTCGAGCCCCTGCTTGGCAAGCTCGATCTCGGCGCTGCGGGCGTCGAGCTTCTTCTTCTGTTCCGCAAGAAGGTCGCGCTCCTGCCGCACGGACATCAAAAGCTCCTCCGGCGTCGGGGCGCAGCTGCTCTTGGCATCGCTGGGAGCGTCCGCCGACGAAGCCTTTGCCGCGGTCGGCTTTTCCGCCCCGCTTGCGAGAGCCGCCTGCAAAAGCGAGTCCGGGAACGGGATCATGTCCGAGGGAAGGCTGGTCGCGAGCTTCGCGCCGCCCGAAAGCAGCAGCACACCGACGAGAACCTGCAGGGGGCGGCTCTTCACCATTGCCCCTGCGCCTCCCGGCGCACGCGGGTCTGCTCGAAGAAGCTTTTCACCAGCTCGGCCTTGCCGGTCACACGGGTCAGCCCCATCGGCGCTTTCGGCGCGGCGCGGCGCGAGTTGAAGGTCAGGGCGGGCGCAGCCTCTTGCGCGGGCGCCGGTTCGGGCGCGGGCGCTTTCTGCGCCTCGGCGACCGCGTCCTTCATCTCCTCGACGGAGAGCTGCGATTTGTCCACGGCCGCGGAGAAAGCGGCGACGAGCGGCTCCATTTCCTCGAGCACGAGCATCAGCTTCTTGACCCGTCGCGTGATCACCACGCCATAGGCCATCAGCCCCACAAGAGACACGAGAATAATCGCGTTAATCAGCATCGACATCATTGCTCCACTCGTCCTTTCCCATGAGGTTCGCGGTCACCTTCAGCGCCATCGACCCGTTCTGCTTCTTGCCCATTTCGCCTTCGAGAACCGGACTCCCGGCACAGAGCAGAAGGACCGGCTGGGTGTCGTCGATCCCGAGGTCGAGCGTGTCGCCCACTTTCCAGTCCAGAATCTCGCGCATCGGTACCACAAGCTCGTGCAGCTGGGCGGTCAGCGCCACCGACGACCCTTCGATCTTCTGTTTCAGCTGCGTACGCCACGAGCTGTCCGCGCCGAGCCGATCCCCGAAGAATATCTTGGTGAGCAGCGGGCGCACCGGCTCCAGCGTCGAGTAAGGCAGGATCAGATGAACCTCGCCGTGGTAGCCTTCGAGGCTGACCTTGAGCGGTACGCGGACCGTGGGACTGTTGGGCTGAGCGATGTTCGCGAATTGCGGATTGCTCTCCATCCGGTCGACCTGGAATGAGACTTCGCAAATCTGACGGAAGCCCACCGCCATGTCGGCGAGGATGCGTTCGGCGACCTGCTCTCCCATCCTGCGCTCGATCGTCGTGAAGCCGTTTTTGGCATCCTTCGCCCGCCCCGTCGGCTGCCCGCCCAGCATCAGTTCGAGCGCGGAGAACAGGAAGACCGGATCCTGCGAAAGGATGAACTGGTCGTCCCAAGGATCGGCCTGCGCGACCGCGATCAGCCCGTGCTTTGGCAGGCTTTTCATCGCGTCGGCGAAGGGCAGGTATTCGACGTCGCCCAGCGTCACGTCCAGCACCGAACCCGTCAGCGACTTGAGCGAGCTGGAGAAGGACAGAACGAAGCGCTCGAAGATCACGTCCAGCATCGGCAGACGCTCGTAATTGAGCATCGACATGCGGATGATCTCGTCCTCGACCTCCGCCGTCGTCGTCGCCGCCATCGCCATGTCCGCCTGCTCCGCCATCGTCACTGCACCACCAGATCGCTGATGAGAACCTCGCTCGGCGTATTGTCCCCGACGACCGCGCGGGCGCGCTTGAGCAGCTCCGCCTTGAGCTTGATGAGGCCGATACTGCCGCGCAGATCCTCAACCGTCATCTGCCGGAGGAACCCGGTGAAGGTATCGCGGATGAAGGGTTTCTTCTCGGCCATCGCGGCTTCGGCTTTCGGCGATTCGGGATAGACCAGCGCTAGGTGAATCTTGAGGTAGCGCGCGGCGGAGGCGCCGTCCGCGGTCGTCCCGGTGATGTTCACCACGATGTCGTCGAAATCCAGTAGCGCGTCCCCGCCCGCCGCGGCGCCCGCGCCCGTACCGCCATGGCCTGCCGACTCTGCCGGTTTGCCCCCGGTGAGGGCAGAGACGCCACCGAAAGCGACGAATCCACCGCAGAACATGGCCACGACCGCGAGGGCGCCCGCCGCCATCACGAGACGCTTGTGGTCACGCAAGACACGCCAGCGCCCGGCAGGCGCTTCGGCAAGCTCTTCTCCATCAACCGCCGCATCTGTCATCGGCTACCGCGCCTCTCTTCGTCGAACTTAAAGATAAAACCCGATCTTCATTGGATGTCGTGAAGTATATACATCCAGACTTTACTTGCAATACAAAGATAGAATAGCCTCTATTGCGTAGATGAAGAATAACTGGTGTTCGCCGTGCAGCAATTCTTGCGGAATCTTCAATCCTTGGGACGGCGCAAGCTGCTGATGCTTGGGGCAGTCGGCGTCGTCAGCGTGTTCGCGCTGGTCTTCGGCCTATCCGTCGTGACCGCCCCGAACTACAAGCTGCTCTACAGCCAGCTTTCGCCCTCCAGCGCAGCCGGAATCGTCGACGCACTCGAACAGGCAGGGTTCAAGACGCAACTGTCTGCAGATGGCAGCGCGGTGTCGGTGCCGGAGGGAGACATGGCCCGCGCCCGCATGGCGCTGGCCGAAAAGAACCTGCCAGTGGATGGCGAACCCGGTTGGGAGCTGTTCGACAACGCAAGCGGCTTCGGCATGAACACCTTCATGCAGCATGTGAACCGTCTGCGCGCGATGGAGGGCGAGCTGGCGCGCTCGATCCAGACCATCGACGGGGTGCGCAGCGCCCGCGTCCATCTGGTTCTGCCCGAGCGCGAAGCCTTCTCGCGCACCAGCCCCGACCCGAGCGCGAGCGTCATCGTGCGCGCCGCCTCCACCCGCGGCATCAGCCGCAAGGAGGCGCTGGCCATTCGCAACCTGATCGCGGCGGCAGTACCCAATCTCGACGGCAACCGGGTGACGGTGCTCTCGGCCAGCGGCGAGACGATCCTCGCGGAGAATTCCGACGCCGCCGGGCAAGCGACACTCCAGTCGAACAAGGCCGCGACCGAAGACCGGATGGCGCGCTCGATCGAGCAGATCCTGACGGCGCGTGTCGGTGCGGGAAATGCCCGCGTGCAGGTCAATGTCGACCTGTCCAACCAGCGTGAAGTCGTGGTGCAGCAAAGCTTCAACCCCGATCAGCAGGTCGTGCGCTCCACCCAGAACAACGCCGAGCAGCAAAAGGGTGTGCAGAATGGCGATGCGGGTGTGAACACCGGGAACAACATCCCTGGCGCGCTTGGCGGCCCCGGCGCGAGCAGCACGACCGACAGCCGCAGCAAGAACGGCGAGTCCGTGCAATACGAAATCGGCAACACCCGGCGCGAGACCACGACCGAAGCGGGTGCAGTCAAGCGCGTGTCGGTCGCCGTGCTGGTCAACGGCATATACAACGTGCAGGACGACGGCTCGCTGAAATACGAACAACGCTCGCCCGAGGAAATCGCGCGTCTCACCGCACTGGTGAAATCGGCGATCGGCTACGACCAGAATCGCGGCGATACAGTCTCGGTCGATAGCCTGCGCTTCATCGATTACTCGATGGAAGTCGGCGGCCCGGTCGGCCCGACGCTGATGCAGCGGCTCTCCGACAATATCGTGTCGATCCTGCGCTGGGTCTTTGCCCTTCTGATCGTGGTCGCGGTGCTTGTCTTCGGTCTGCGCCCGTTGCTGAACCGGGCCGACCGCGAACGCGCGCGGCTGAGCGAGGCGCCCGGTGCCGGGGCGCTCGCAGCCCCCGAGGGCGAGGCGGAAGCAGCGGCACCCGCGAGCAACACCCTGCCCGCAGCGCCCGCCAGTGCCGTCGCGCCCCGAACGCAGGAGGCCGCCGAGCCCGCAGCGCCCGTCCAACGTGCGGAGCGCTACGACCCCGCCAGGGACGAGGAGCTCGTCACCAACTTCGCGATCAGCGGCGCGATCCTGAAGCGCAAGGTCTCGGCAATCCAGAAGATCGCCGAAGAAGAACCGCAAGAGGCCCTCAAGGTCCTGCGCGGCTGGCTACTCAACGAGGCATGACATGACGGTTTTCCAGCGAGACTTCGATGAAGAGATGCAGGCGGAAGACGCCCGCCGCGCCGCCGAACGCCTGAAGGTCTTCACTCAGGCCGATCTCGATGCCGCGGCGGCGGCCGCGCGCGCCCAAGGGTTCGAGGCGGGCCGTGCGCAAGGCCGCAACGAGGCTACCACCGAGATCACGACCTCGCTCGAGGCACGCCAGACCGAGGCGCTGGAAAAGCTCTCGCCGGAGATCACCGCACTTCTGGGCAACCAGCTCGCTCATCAAGCGGCACTGGAGCGACACCTTTGCGGCTTCGCGCTGCGCGTTTGCGAGAAGGTTTTCCCCGAATTCATCGAGAGCTGCTCGACCGCGCGGGTCGAGACCCAGATCCGTCGGGCGATGGAAATCGCGCTGCGCAAACCAAGCCTCACGATCCGCCTCTCCCCCGCCAATGTCGCGGGGCTGACGCCGGTGATCGAGGCCAGCGCCGGGCCGAACAGCCCCGCCCTGAACATCGTCGCGGACCCGGCGCTTGCCGATGGCGACATCCATGCCGACTGGGAAGACGGCGTGATGGATTACAGCTTCGAGACGGTCTGCCGCAGTATCCTCATCGCCCTGCGGCAGACGATCTCTCCCCAAGCCACACCAATCAGGAAAGCCGTGTAAATGTCCGACAACGATACGCCCGAATCCACGCAGCCGCCTGAGACGCCGGAAACCGGAACCCAGCCGACGCAGGGCGAAGCCCGCGCCGCTGCAGCCGAGACCCTGCTGCATACCCTCGCCAGCAAACAGGCCGAGAGCGATGCCGACGGGCAGAACGTCAACGCGATGCTCAATGTCGGGCTCTCGGTGCAGATCGTGCTGGGTCAGAGCCGTATCCCGATCTCGCAGCTTCTGAACCTGAGCCGCGGCTCGGTCATCGAGCTGGAGAAAAAGATTGGCGAGCCGGTCGACGTGGTGATCAACGACCGGCTGGTGGCGCGAGGCGATCTGGTGAAAGTGGGCGACAACCGGCTCGGCGTCACGCTGACCGAGATCGTCAAAGACTACGTCCCGAAACGATGATCCACCTCACGAAGCGATTTCTGACGGCGCAACCCGGCCTGCCACTTGTCGCCCTGACGCTCGTAGCGTCGCTTGCGTTCAGCAGCGGCGCAGAGGCGCAGGAGGCGGGCGGGTTGCTGAGCGACCTAGCGCAGGGGCTGAACAATGCCGCGCCAGGCAGCGATGCATCGGCCAGCCTGAGCGGGCGGATCATTCAGCTGATCGCGCTGATGACCGTGCTCAGCATCGCGCCGGGCGTCCTTGTCGTCATGACCAGCTTCACCCGCTTCGTGATCGTCTTCTCGATGCTGCGCTCCGCGCTGGGGCTGAACCAGACGCCGCCGAACATGGTGCTGAGCGCGATGGCGCTGTTCATGACCTTCTTCGTGATGCAGCCGGTCTTCGACGATGCCTGGACCGGGGGGCTGCGGCCGCTTCTGAACAACACGGTGACCGAGGAACAGGCGCTCGTCGGGATCGGCGCGCCGTTCAAGGCCTTCATGTTCGCCAATACGCGCCCGAAGGATCTGAAGCTCTTCGCCGATCTCGTCCGCGACAACGAAGCGGGGCAAAACGCCGAACCCGCGCCCGAGACGCCCGCGCCTGCCACGGCGGAGGAGGCGAACTGGCGCACCCTCGTCCCCGCCTTCATGATCTCCGAGCTGCGGCGCGCCTTCACGATCGGCTTCCTGATCTATCTGCCTTTCATCGCGATCGACCTCATCGTCGCATCGGTGCTGATGAGTGCGGGCATGATGATGTTGCCGCCGGTGATGATCTCGTTGCCTTTCAAGGTCATCTTCTTCGTGCTGATCGACGGCTGGTACATGCTCGCAGGGAGCATGATGCAATCTTACGTCGCCTATGGCGGGGGTGGCTAAGCCTCTGCGCCGCCCTATCCTTAGAAAACACATCACTACAAAGAATAGCGCGCGATCTTGATTGAGAATACAAGGATAGCCTGCTATCCTTGCCGTGACCTCAGAACAGATCGAGCGCCGACGATGAGAACCTCCCGGGATTACAAGAAACTGCGTGGCCCAGAGAAGGCAGCGATTCTTTTCCTCTGCCTCGGGGAGAAACACGGCGCAGGGCTCATGCAGCGGCTCGACGATTACGACATCCATTCGATCACCCATGCGATCTCGTCCCTTGGTACGATCCCCGCCGATATCGTCGAAGAGGTGATGAGCGAGTTCATGGAAACCGCAGGCGATGGCGGCGGCCTCGTGGGCTCGATGGAGATGGCGGAGAGCATGCTCAAGGGGTTCCTCCCCGACGAGCGCGTCTCCGACATCATGAACGAGATTCAGGGCCCGCTGGTGGGACGCAATATCTGGGAAAACTTCTCGGCGCTGAACGAGCAGATCATCGCAAATTATCTCAAGGAAGAGCACGACCAGACGGTCGCGGCGATCCTGAGCAAGGTGAAACCCGAGGTCGCCTCGAAAGTGCTGCCGCTTCTGGGCGAAGAGCGCATGATGGAAGTGCTGGAGCGGATGATCGGCATCGAGACCGTTCCCCGTTACGTCTTCCAGAACATCGAAGAAACGTTGCAGAAAGAGTTCATGAGCTCGGCGACGCGCAATACCGGGCCGGACCCGCAGCAGCGCATGGCCGATCTCTTCAACAAACTCGATAGCAAGCTGTTCGACGACATCACCCAGCGTCTGGAAAAGCGTATTCCCGAGGCGTTCGGTGCGATCAAGGCGAAGATGTTCACCTTCGACGATCTGTGCAAGCTCGACCAGCAGAGCCTCGTCAAAGTCATGCGCGGGGTCGAAGGGCAAACGCTTCCGCTCGCCTTGCGCGGGGCCAAGAAGGAGGTACGCGACTACTTCCTGAGCGCCCTGCCCGCCCGCTCGCGCGACATGCTGAACGAGGAAATGACCGCGATGGGCCCGGTGCGCGGGCGCGAGGTGCAAGAAGCGCAATCCGCGCTTGTGGACTATGCGCTCGAGCTGTCGCGCGAGGACGAAATCCGCATTCCGCTCGACGATGATGACGTGATTATCGACTGAAGCCGTCCGTGACCGGCGACCAGCTTACCGGTAGCGCGAAGCCGAGAAGGTAGCGATCGCAGTCAAATCGAAGGTCGCGGGCACGAATTGGCCCGAGCCCCCCTGCACCGCGCCTTGCATCAGCGTCACCGCAGCATTCCCCGCCGCCCCTCCGATTGAGAAGTTATTCGCATCGGACACAGCGACGAAACGGGAGACCAGATCATCGACCTCTTTCGGGTCTTTGAGTTTCGCAAGTTCGAACTTGTCCTCGAAAATCTGTTTCTGCCGCTCGACATCGAGCTTCACCACGTCATTCGGGATCCCCAAAGCGGTGCGCATGAACTGCGCCATATTCTTGTCTTTCAGGACCGAATACCATGTTTTGACGCCGCCGAGCTTCTGCCGGAATTCGAGCACGGACCCGACGGTCTCGTTCTGGTCGCGCTCACCATTGATGAACTGCTGGCTGACATATTGATCGACGATCTTGTCCTGCCACGAGGCCGAGGAGGTATTCGCGTTTGCAGTGCCGCCATTGGTGAACCCGAGCGCATCGTAGAGCTTGCGAAACCGCGGATCGGTGAGCCTGTTGACGAGGGAACTTTTGTCATTGGGATCGCTCGACAGGATTTCGCGCATCATCGCCTTGCCGAACATCTGGTCTTCCAGATCGAAGGCCTTCATCACGAAACTATAGGCGTCGTAATCCTTCACCAAGTCGGCCGCGGTATGGATATCCCCGATCTTCTCGCGGAAACGGCTGATCGCGCGCGCATGCTGCGGCTCTTGCGCCAGTTGATCGAGTTGCTTGGCCTGCGTCCGATCGATCAGGCTCAGCGCGAGCCGACTGCTCATGCCCGAAATCGTCAGCATTCTTCGCCCTCCAGCGCCGCCGTCGCGCTCGTGTTTGCGGACAGGCGGGCGAACAGTTCTTCTTCGCGGCGCATGACCGGGCGCAGCGCGCTCAACGCTTTGTAATAATCGCCCTGAGACACCCAGTTCGCGGCCTCGAAAACACTGCCAACCACGGCGGCACTGAAGATCGTGGCGAGATCGGCGAGCTTCTCCTGAATGACCGGCACCAGCGTGTCGCGGGTATCGGCGCGGATCAGCGCGGTCTGGATCAGGAAATAGGCCTGCTTCACCGGGGTCGGCTCGCAGTTTTCATCCAGCAGGTCTTCGGCCCGGATCACGTCGGCGGTATTCTCGATTTGAAGTGTCTGGCGGCGGTTGGCATTTCGGATAACGCATCCATTGACCACGATCCGCTCGTTCGGTTTCAACGTCAGTCGTAATGCCATGACCCGCGCCCCTTCTTATTCCGCAGCGACCGGCTCGCCCGCGTCGCCGCTGAGCCCTCGGATGATGTTGCGGTTCACCTCGACCAGCGGCGCAACCGCGCCGCCGCCGCCCATCACCATCTGCGTCTGCCGCTCGACCCAGAGCGCGAGCGAGATCAGCCCGGCCTTCAACTCGGCGGGAAACTGGTTCGCAGGCTCCGCGAGGTCATCGCGCAATGCCGTCCAGATGCGTTCGTTTTCCCAGAGCGCGGTGCGCAGCCCCTGCGCGAGGATCGCCCCCCGTCCGGCCCGTGGCGCCTCGTCATAATCGACGAGAAAGGCCTCAAGCTCGCCAGTGACGCGCGACAGGATACGACGCTCGATCTGCCGCGGAGACTCGGTTTCGGAAATGGTTCGCTTATACGCGGCGACGCTCATGCAAGCTCTCCTCTCGATATTCTTTTGTTCTCTTTGCCCGAACTTAGCACAACCCGGTTAAAGGCGTTTTTAAACTTTGGGGGAAAAGACAACCGGAGCGCGATAAAAGAAAAGGCCCCGCACTGCACGGGGCCTTTCCATTCATGTCTTCGCCACCGATTAGCGGAACAGGCTCAGAAGGTTCTGAGGGCCCTGGTTCGCGATCGAGAGCGACTGCGTCGCGAGCTGCTGCTGAACCTGGTAGGACTGCAGGCGAGCCGCCTCCTGCTCCATGTCCGCATCGACCATGTTGCCGACACCGGTGTCGAGCTTGTCGGTCAGCTTGCCAAGGAAGTTCTGCTGAGCTTCCAGCGACTTCTCCGCAACGCCCAGCGAGGTCGCGTTGTCGATCGCCGTCGAGAGAGCGCTTTGGGCGCTCGTCAGCGCGCTGGTCAGAACCGCCGCCGAACCACCAGAGATGTCGATCCCGCTCAGCGTCGCCTGAAGCGATGAGAGATCGACCGCCTGGAAGGTCATCGACGTCGTTGCGAAGGAACCGCTTGCGCGGCTGATCCCGGTGACGACCGTCACGTTGGCCGAACCGTCGACGAGGCTGTCACCGTTGAAGGTTGCCTGGCTGATCGTGGTGCCGATCTGATCAACGATGCTGCGGAGTTCCTTTTGAACCGCAGCATGATCCACCGCATCGCCTTGCGCGAACGAAACACGCTCGACGAACTGCTGGGCGAGATCCTTTACCGACTCTGCGCCGAGACGTGCGGTCGAAACCGAGTTCTTGGTCAGGGTCAGGCCTTCGTTGATCGACTTGTACATGCCGCTGTCGCTGTTCATCGATTCCGAGATCGAGAAATACGCGGCGTTGTCTTTCGCCGAGTTGATCTTCTTGCCGGTCGAGATGCGGTTTTGCGTGTCTTCGAGACCTTTGTTCACCGAACGCAGGGTCGCAAGAGCATTCATCGCGGAGGTATTGGTAAGAATGGACGACATTTCTGGTCACTCCTCATTCTGAAAGATATTTTGTTTTCGTCTTCTGACAGAAAAACGGCGCGAGCCGTGGAGAGGAATTTTGGACCGAAGATTAAGCGCGGGTTAACGTTTGGCCGAAACCTAGAATTCCTTATCGATATGCATCTGTGGACCATCCTGTCCTGTGACCGGTTTGCCACTCTTTCCATAGAGACCGTCGAGGCTGTGCCGGTTCCGGATTTTCTCGATCTCGCGCACGATGTCCCGGGTCGCGTCGGACATCCGCGACAACAGAACGCTATTGTCCTGCACGGCGACCTTCAGCTGGCGGAGCTTCTCGCGAAGTGCGGGCGCGGCTTGCTCAGACGCCTCCAGAAACGGCTCGATCACAGGGATCTTCAGCTCGATCCGCTTCAGAAGGTCCGCCTTGCGATCATAAAGCTCCGTGACGCGGTCGAGATGTCCCGCCTCGACCGCCGCGATTTCCTCATGCAACAGATCGAGCGTCGCATCGATATTCGCCTCGAAAGCGGCGAGGTTGGCGTCGTCCTCCTCGGTCAGGACGGGCCCGTCGGCGGAGATATCGTCGCGCCGGGCTTGCATCCGCTTGCGAAAACGCGACGGGGTTTCTTCAGCCATGATCTTCTCCGTTCGAAGTATAGGCGCCGATCATCCGCTCGACGCTTTGCGCGATCCCGGTCCGGCCCGAGGCGGCGATCTCATCCGCGATGCCGCGCGCGAGGAAGGACTTCCACATCTCCTCGGCGTGGCCGCCATCCAGTCCGCCCATCTTCACGGTCTTCATCATCTCACCAACGGCCTGCTGCAGGAAGGTCGCCTCGAAATTCTTGGCGATCTCCTTCGCGTTCTGCGACTTCGCACCAGATGCGGCAGGCGCCTTGAGCGACGCAGCCGAGAGAAATGGCTTCGACGGACCGAGCGGGTTCATCAGATGATCTCCAGATCGGCATGAAGCGCGCCGGCTGCCTTGATCGCCTGCAGTATCGAGATGGTTTGCCGCGCGCCGACACCGATCGCATTGAGACCGTCCACGAGGTCCTGAAGGCTGACATCACCCCCTTGGAGCACGCTGAACTGAGTGTTGCGCTCTTCGACCTGCACATCCGTTTCGGGCACCACGACCGTCTGCCCGATGGAGATAGGCTTCGGCTGGCTGACCGCGTAACTTTCCTTGACCTTCACGGTCAGCCCGCCCTGGCTGATCGCGACCTGATCGATCCGCACATTGGCGCCGATCACGATCGTTCCGGACTTCTCGTCGACCACTACTTTCGCCACGGAGTCGGGCGTGACGGGGAGGTTCTCGATCATCGCCAGAAGCTCCGGTACACCATATTTGCCCTTCGCCTGCACTTCGATCGTGGAGGGGTCGAGCATCTGCGCGGTGTTGTGGCCAAGCTTGTCATTGATCACCCCTGCGACCCGGGAGGCCGTCGTGAAATCCGGCTCGCGCAGGGAGAGACGCACCGAGTTCATGGAGTTCAATTCGAAATCGATCTCTTTCTCGACGATTGCGCCATTCTCCATGCGCGCGACCGTGGGCACACCGTCCACGATGCTCGCCGCGTTGCCCTTCGCGCTGTAGCCCGCAACCGAGATCGGCCCCTGCCCCACGGCGTAGATCTCACCGTCGGCGCCGACGAGCGGCGTCACGATCAGCGTGCCCCCCCGCAGGCTGTCCGCATTGCCGAGCGAGGAGATCGTCACGTCGATCGTCGAACCACGGCGGGCGAAGGGCGGCAGCTTGGCAGTCACCATCACCGCGGCCGTATTCTTCGTCTTGATCGCATCGCCGGAGAGATTGCCGACCCCGAGCCGCTCGAGCATCCCCTCGATCGACTTCTTCGTGAAAGGGCTGCCGTTGAGGGTGTCGCCAGTCCCGTTCAGGCCAACGACGAGACCGTAGCCTACGAGCTGGTTCTCGCGCACGCCTTCGAAACTGGCGATGTCCTTGATCCGGACCTGTGCGGTAGCCGGGATCGCGCTGAGCACCCCCGCAAAGACGGAGAGCGCGACGAGCGCTCCGCGAAACCCGGCGCAAGAAAGCGACGCCCGACGACTTTTTCGGCACAAGGCAGCAAGCATAGTTTCCTCACGTCACCGACACATTCCATTAAAGTAAAGTAAAACGTAAATAGTGTCCAATATAAATCGGTACTATTCTTGACTAATCCTTTGTGGCAACTTAGCGTGAGCTTGCCGCTTGTGCGAGAAACTTGCCCGGGATGGAGACCTGTATGAATATTTACGTCTTTGAGCCTCGCGATGGCCGTGTTCGCGGCCTGCTCGGCGAGCTGGAGAGCGTTGGGTTGCAGCCCGTCCTCATCCCTGCGTCCTTCTTCGCGTCCGATCTCAGCACGCTAAACCAGAAGGGGGTCGACACGCGGGCGATCCTGATCGGCGACTGCCCCGAAGTGACCGATTACATCCGGGCCATCCGCAGCTGCGGCTGCCGCAACCCGGTACTGGTGATGCGGGACTTCAAGAACTCGCGCGACGCCTCCGAGGCGCTCGATGCCGGGGCAGACGATGTCATGGTCAGCCCGATCAAGGGGATCGAGGCGCTGTCGCGGATCAACTCGATCATCCGGCGTTCCTATGGCCACGCCGCCGAGAGCATCAGCGTCGGCGAAATCACCGCCTTCTTCGACGGGCGCGACCCGCTTGTCTCCGGTGTGCGGCTGAAACTGTCGAACCGCGAACACGCGATCTTCCAGCACTTGGCACTGAACGCGAACAAGGTGATCGCAAAGGGCGCGATCTATGACGCGGTCTACGGGATGAGCGACGACCAGCCCTTCGACAAGGTGATCGACGTCTATATCTGCAAGCTGCGCAAGAAGATCGCCGACGCGGCCGAAAGCGGCCACCAGTATATCGAGACGGTCTACGGTCGCGGCTACAAGTTCAGCGAACTGGACAGCACGAGCGACGTGAAAATCGCCGCTTACGAGCAGACCGACTCGCGCCGCACGGTGGCCGCGCGATAAACGCGCGGCTCAGAGATAATTCAGGATCGACAGTTTCGACATCTGCGCGGCAACGCTGTAGCTCGCGTTGAGCTGCGTCTGGAGTGCCGTCATCCGCGTCGCGGCCTCATATGGATCGACCGAGACATAATCCGACAGCCGACTGTTGAGCACCGCATCCATCGATTGCTGCTGCGTTAGCTTGATGTCGAGCCGCTTCTGCTTCGCACCCAAGGCGGTCTCGGAATTGCGTAGCCCCTCCACCCCATCGCTCAATGCTTTGACCCCGGCCGCCACCCAGCTTTTATACGCATCCCGATCCGTGATCTTCGAGACGTCGGTCGAGGCGAAGAGTGCGAGCCCCTTGATGATGTCGCGGAATTCGGGATCGTTCGCCTGCATCCCGTAATCAAGCGTCTCGCCATCCCCGATCAACGCCGACTTGCGCGCCGCTCCACTCGTCGCGTCGCCCTTGAAGAAGGTAGAACTGAAGCGCTTGGCCGGATCGGCATTGCTGTCGTCGAACACGCTGTCGATCTGCGACAGCATCGCCGCCGCCTGGGTCGCATCCGCTGGGCCGCCACCGACGATGCCCGCCAGGACATCCTTTGCCGACAGGCCCGTCGCACCATTCGCCACATCATAGCCCCGCAGCGCGGGCTTGTCCGACGCGACGCCGGAGAACAGGTGCTCGCCGTCGAGCGAGATGTTCAGGCTCGTCATGATGGTATCGAGCGCCGCGCGGGCGCTTTGCTGCAGGGTCGCCGCCGCGGCGCCGGGTTGCTCGAGGTTACCGACGGCGAGCCCGAGCACATCCTGCGCGGCCCCGCGCGCCGTCGACGCGCTCGATGCAATCATATCGAGCTTGCTTCCGAGGAGCTTGTTCGAGGTGACGTAATTCGAATTTGTGGTTGCGCGATCTTCCAGAGCGAGGACGAAGGCCGATTTCGCCCCCATATCCGCGTAGACATCGGATTTGCGCCCGGTCGCGACCTCGTCGCTCGTGCGTTGCAGCTCTGCCGTGGTGCGGTCGACCGAGCGGCGCGAGATGATGCTCATCTGCAGGGTCGACAGCGAATTCCGGATCAGGGGGATCATCGTTCAGTCTCCTCAGACGGCGGCGAGCAGCGTGTCCATCATCTTCATGACGGCGGTCATCATTTTCGAATTGGCGGCGTAGCTTTGCTGAATCGTGATCAGCTTTTGCATCTCGTCATCGATATTCACGCCCTGAATGCTCTGACGCGTACCGTTCACGGTTTCAGCGGCGGTGCGGGCGGCAGCGAAACGCTCCTGCGCGCGGGTGCCCTCGAACTCCTGCGCGGAGATCATGCTGCTGCCGTAGTCGCGCAACGACAGGGACGCCGCCAGCCCGGTGTCCGGATTCGCCGAAAGCGGGGCGTCGAACATCGACACAAAGGCCTCGATCTGCGTCGAATCCCCGGCCGCGCCCGGCGTGGTCGCACCGATCCCGTCGCGCAGTCGCGACAACTGCCCGCCCTGCGCAGGGTCCACGGCTGCGCTCACGGCGATCCGTCCGGCAAGCCCGTCGAGCTTAGCGGGATCGTAAGCCGCACCAGCGTCAGTAAAGAGACCCGCCTGCCCCGGAGCGAGCGAGGCATCCGCCCCCTCGAACCCTTGCACGAGGCCGCGCGCCATCTCGTCGAGCTGAAGCTGGAAGCGCGGCAGAACATCCTTCTTCACCGCGAACAGCCCGGAAATGCTGCCATTCTGGAAGCCGCGCGCGTCGGTTGATTCCGGGGTGATCTCCGTCTTGCCCGCGAACAGCTTTCCGGCCACCTTGTCATAGGTGACGTAATTTGCCTGATCGCCATCGACGAGCGGCGTGCCCCCCGCGGTGTAGAGCGTGGCCCGCCCATCGGTGGAGCGGCGCACCTGCATATCGATCAACTTCGACGCCTTTTCCACCAGAACGTCCATCTGGTCGCCGAGATCGGCCGCGCCGAGCGAGCCGGGCTGCGCGTCCGAGATCTGCTTGTTGAGCGAGGTGATCTTATGCAGCGTCTCGTTGAAATCGGAGACGTCGTACTTGATTTCCATATCAACCTCGCCACCGATCCGCGCGAGCATGTCGCTGCTCTGGTTGAGCGACGTCACCACCTCCTGCGCGGCGGAGGCCACTCCGTTCTGCGCCGCGTTGTTGCCCGGATTGTTCGCCAGCGCGATCATCGAGCTGCGCAGGTCGGTCAGCCGATCCGCGGGCGACAGCCCATCGCCCGGCTGGCCGAGGGTCGCGGTATATTCGCCCACCGCCTCGAAGATCGCCTGCTCGCGTGCCATGGCAGAAGAATGCTGGCGATACATGCGGTTGAGCGAGGCGTCGACGTCGCGCCGCGCCTCGCCGGTCTGCACGAGGCCGCCCGAGATAGTGACCTGCGGCAGTTCCTTGCGCACATAGCCCTCGGTGCTCGCATTCGCGATATTGCGCGAGGTCGCTTCCGACTGCATCTGCGCCGCGCGCAGACCGCTCGTGCTCGCCTGGAGGGCGCCCGTCAAGCTCATCGGTTTGCTCCGTTCTTCTCAGCGTGACGATCAGCGCTTGAGGCGCGTGGTTTCGTCGAGCATCTCGTCCATCGTGGTGACGATCTTGGCGTTGGTGGAATAGGCCCGCTGGGTGCGGATCAGATCGCTCAGTTCCTGCGCGATATCGACATTCGACCCTTCGAGCGCACCCGAACTGATCGTGCCCACCGGACCCTCGTTCGCCTTGTGGATCGTGTAGGCGCCGCTGTCGCGGGTCAGACGATAGGCGTCGCCGTCGATCTCCTGCATGCCGTTGGGGTTCTCCACATGGGCGAGCGGAATCTTGTAGAGCGGCTGGCGCTGCCCGTTGTCGAAGATTCCGTACATCGTGCCGGTATCGTCGACTTCGATCCGGGTCAGCGCGCCGGACGAGGAGCCGTCTGCAGTGAACTTCTGGGGCGTGAAATCGCCAGCGAACTGGGTGATCCCGTCGAAGCTGTTCAATGCGCCGAGCCCGATCTCGATCGGCTGCGTAGTGCCGCCGTCATTCATCGTCAGGCTCATCACGCCCGTGGTCGTGTCCATTGAGAAAGCGCCGGGGGCCGTGGCGAGGTTGGTCACACCGGAATAGCTGATCGGCGCGCCGGCATTGGCACCGCCGGGAGCGAAATCGACCGTCACCTGACCATAGGGCACGCCGTCACCATCGGAGACAGTGATGTCCCATTGGTTCGGCGTCGAGGTCGGCTGCCACGAATATTCGAGCCGCTTCACCGCGCCGAGCGGCGTGTAATATTGCGACGAGGAGGTGAAAGGCGCGCCCGGCGTCGCGTTGCCGGTTTCCTGCGAGGGAAGATTGCCCTGCACCCCGATAGAGGTGGTCGCCTTCGCGCTCAGCGTGGCGTCCGTGACGTTCACCGTCTTCAGACCGTTGAAGCTGTTGCCGTCGATCGTGGCGAGTTTGACGTCCGTGTAAGGATAGCCGGACAGGAAGTAGCCCGCCGAATTGACGAGGTTGCCGTTCTCGTCGGGCTGGAACGAGCCGGCGCGCGTCATGACGTAATCGGATTGCACGCTGGTATTGGCGTTGCTGGACACGACGAAGAACCCGTTCCCGTTCACCGCGAAATCGGTGGGCGAGTTGGTAGGGATCACCGCGCCGCCATTCTGCAGATCGGAGGAGACGACGGCATTGACCCCGGATGGCGCGTTGAGCCCGCCGGTCGGCGTCATGGTCACCATCTGGGCGAAGCTGCGCTTGTAGCCCGTGGTGTTCGCATTCGCGATATTCTCGGAAATTTCGCCAACGGCGACGGAGTTCGCATTCAGGCCGCTCACACCGGTCTGCATTGCGCTCGAAATACTCATGGTTTTATCCTCTCATGTCCGAAGAGAAAGGGGTCCTATCCAAGAGATAGACGAGTGATGTTTCACTGAAGTTAAAAATATCCGCCGTTTTTCTTTGGACTCGCGTCAGGGGCCAATGCATAGCAAAGATACCTAGCCTCCTGCCCGCTTCGCCTCCGCCCCGACCATCTCGATCGCATCACCGGCGTTGCGCAGCCGATCCCGCGCTGCGGCGTCCATAAGCGGGGTCAGTTTGGCGGGCTCGGCCAGCAGGCTTGCGACGAGCTTGTTCAGGTCCTCCCGTCCCGCGAGACGGGGGAAAACTTCTGCGACGCTGCGGGCCGTGGTCAGGTCGCCGGACCGGTAGGCAGCCAGCAGCAATTGGACCGCATCGGTCTCCGAAAAATCACCAGAGGCTGTCTTCCACAATGCGCGATAGGACCGCGTCGCCGCTGACCAGTCGCCCTTCTTCCAATGGAGCTGCGCCTGCAACCGGAGATGGTCGATCGATTGCGCGGTGACCTTGGTGTCGAGGGCCGCATCGGTCTTTCCGGCCTCGGCCAGAACGCGGGCCTGCAGCGCGTTGAACTGGTTCAGCTCCTGCGCGTCGGCGGGACGCTCGGAGGCCTCCAACACCTTGGCGGCACGCGCGAATTGCCCGCCACGGGCAAGCGCTTCCGCCTCGCGAAGCGCAAGATAGGCCATCCGGTCCTGCGACACCGCCTCGGGGTTATCTTTGCGTTGTACGCTGAGAGCCTCTCGGATCTTGCGATATTCCGACGAGGCTTGCGTCGTGGCGCCCAGCTCCAGCAGACGATCCGCGAATTGCTCGGCATAGGCCTGGAAATCGGCGCGAGCCTCGTAATAGGGCTCCAAGCGCTGATGGCCTGCGGTGAAGGCGGTGAGCGAGGTCTTCCCCGCCGCGCCTTTCGCATAGAACGCCTTGAGCAACCGATCCGCCGCCTCGGCGGCCGTCCGCGCCTGCGGGCGGTCCGGGAAACGGGTCAGGATCTCGCCATAGGCGATCAGCGCCTCCACATCGCGACCGCTCTTTTCCCCCAGATGCGCGCGCTGTTCGAGGGCCTGAAGATCGAACCGGTCGCCGCGCCACGCAAGATTGGCCTCGGCGAGCATGGATAAACCTTGGTCCGTCGTGAGCGCACCCTTCGCAAGGCCGAGATCGACCAAAGCGAGCCGCGCCCGCTGAGCGTATCGATCCCGCCCCTTCGCTGCTTCGCGATAGGCGGCATAGGCCTTTTCCGGATGATGCGATTGCTCTGCCACCCGCCCGATGAGGAAGCTGTAGACCGGTTGGGCCTTCAACTCGGGATAATTGTCGAAATCCCGGCTCAGTCGCTCGGCCAGCGCCCATTGCTTGACCGCGATCGCGCCTTCCAGAAGCGCAGGCAGGCAGGCCTCCACGAAAACGGGCGGATAGGCGGGCAGCCGGTCCGCCGCACCCGCGAGGTTCCCCTCGAGCTCCTCCGCGTCGCCCTGCGTGATCGCATTCAGCGCCGCCCAGAGGTGATAATCCTGCCAGTTCGCCCAATCCGCATTGGGCAAGAGTGTGCCAGACGGCACCCCCACCCCTTCCATGATATCGAACCCAGCGGCGATCGCGCGCCAGCGGGCCTGTTCGGCGGGGATCAGACCGTCAGGCATCTCGTCGCCCAGCACCGACCGCCCCTCGGGCAACATGACATGCGCGAGATAGAATTCAGCCAGATTGAGCCGCGCGACCGCGCGCGACGGCCCGGGCTCGGCCGCGGCGAAACCTGCGGTGAGCACATCGCGGTCCGCAAGGAAGCCCGCCTGAGTGTATTGCGCGAAATCGAATGGTGGCGGCGCAGGTATGGCCTCCGCCGCGGCGGGGCCGCACAGAAGACAGAGCGCCAAAACGCCGCCCATCAAGGGGAAACCGCCTCGCAATTCCATCACCTCTTGCCCAAACGCGCCATAATTCCTTCCCTCTTTAAAGAATAGTATTGATTATTCCAAGAAGAGCAAACATTATCGACCGGAAATCGGCAGCAGTCCAAGCAAAGCCACAAGTTCTATTCGCGCGGGCGGACATTCATGGATAGCTCAAATTACGTCTCCCTATCCCTCGCCTCGACGCTGTGGCGCAGTCTCGACATCTCCGCCAACAACATGGCCAATGCCAACACGGCCGGCTTCAAGGCGGAGCGCTCGCTGACCGAGAGCTTCGAGTCGAAGGGCAATGCCGGGGCCGAGGATGACGTGAGCTACGTGCTCGACAAGGGCTCCTATCTCGACGACCGGCAGGGATCCCTCACGAAAACCTCGAACCCGCTCGATGTGGCGCTGAATGGCGATGGCTGGTTCGCCTACCAGACGCCGGCGGGCCAGACCGCTTTCGGGCGCGACGGCCGGCTGACCGTCGACCCGCAAGGCAATCTCGTGACGCTGTCGGGCAATCGGGTACTCGACCGGGGCGGCGCGCCGATCGCGATCCCGCCGGGCGAGGAGATAACCATTTCCCGCGACGGCACGATTTCGGGGCCGGATAGCGGCACGATCGGCACGCTGGGCATGTTCGCCGTACCCGACATCCAGAGCTACAGCCGGCTGGGTGGAGGCCTCTTTGCCGCGCCCGGCGGCGCCGTACCCGCCTTTACGCCATCCGAAACGACGCAGGTCGCTCAGGGCTTCATTGAGGAGAGCAATGTCCAACCGGTGGTCGAGATGACCCGGATGATGGACATCCAGCGCTCCTACGAGCGCGCGGTGAAGTTGATGGATGAACAGAACAACCTTCGTCAGGAAACGTTGCGCAGGCTTGGCAAAGTCTGACCGGCGCGAAAAGGAGCTGAACCATGAGAGCACTTGGAATTGCCGCCACGGGGATGCTGGCCCAGCAGACCAATGTGGACGTGATCTCGAACAACATCGCGAACGCGAACACCACCGGCTACAAGAGCACCCGCGCCGCCTTTCAGGATCTGGTCTACCAATCGCTGCAACGCGAAGGCTCGCTGACCTCTGCCGACGGGACAGCGCGCCCTGTGGGCGTGGATATCGGCCTCGGTGTACAAAGCGCGGGCGTGGTGCGGCTCAACACCCAGGGCGGGCTCGTCCAGACCGAGAACCAGCTCGACCTTGCAATCGACGGCGGCGGCTACTTCACCCTCAACATGCCCGATGGCAGCCAGGCCTATACGCGGGCGGGTACATTCCAGCTGAGCCCCGAGGGACAGATCGTGTCCCTCGACGGCTACGAGGTCGCGCCCGGGATCAACGTCCCGGCGAACACTACGAATGTCGAGATCAACCAGCAGGGCCTCGTGATGGCTTATGTCGGCAAGGACCCGACCCCGGTTCAGATCGGCCAGCTGACGATGGCGACCTTCGTCAACGAGGCGGGGATGAAACCGCTTGGAAACAACCTCCTGCAGGCGACGACCGCGTCGGGCGATCCGACCGAGGCGCTTCCGGGCGATCCGGGCGTGGGCATCCTGCGTCAGGGTTATCTCGAAAGCTCGAACGTCAACATCATCCAGCAGATCACCGATCTGATCTCGGCGCAGCGCGCTTACGAGATGAACTCGAAGGCGATCGAGACGGCCGACCAGATGATGTCCACCTCGAACCAGATCAAGTGATGCCATGAGCCCGATACGCGCCTTCGCGACCGCCGTTCTCGCCACGCTCGCCGCCGCGCTTCTCGTCGCCCCCGCGAGCGCCGAATCCGTGCGTGTGCTGATCGCCGAGAAGGCGGAGCAGTCCTGGGGGCTGGAGATGCCGCCGAGCGGTCATTTCGAGATCACGCTGCAAGACAGCGACCCTGGCGACGCGGAGATGATAAGCGACTTCTGGATGGACCGCTCCACGGGGCAGTTCCTGGCGAATGCGGTGGAGGCCTCGGGCGACGTGCGCCGCCTTGCGGGGCTTGCGCTGCTCAACGTGCCCGTCCCGGTGCCGACGCAGCAGTTGCTTCCTGGCAAGATTCTTTCCGGAGATGATTTCCAGGTCGTCGACCTGCCCTACGGTCAGGTGGGCGCCTATGCGGTGACGCGGCTCGACCATCTGGAGGGGATGCAGGTGCGCCGCGTGCTCGCCCGCGGACGCCCGGTGATGAGCCAATCCATCACCGAGCCGGTCATCATCTCGCGCGGCGACCCGGTCTCGATCGAATATTCGAAAGGCGCCATGTCCCTGACCGCACCCGGCAAGGCGATCTCCGACGCCCATGCCGACCAGTCAGTGCGCGTGGTCAATCTCGTGAGCAACAAGATTGTCGAAGGCATCGCCAAGCCCGATGGCAAAGTGGAGATTCAGAAGTGAGACATCCGTTCTACATTCTGCCGATGCTCGCACTGGCCGCCTGCGGTTCCGGCACGGCCTTTGAGCGCGACCCAAAAGTGAGCGACATGGTGGTCGATGGCGACACGATCCCCGAGGTGAACCGGGTGAGCGTGCCGATGCCGCCGCTCGAGCCCACGCGCATTCCGCAGCGGGCCGAGGCCGCGTCGCTCTGGCAGACCGGCTCCACCGGCTTCTTCGGCGATCAGCGCGCCGACAGGGTAGGCGATTTGCTGACGGTGGATATCAACATCAAGGACGAGGCGCAGCTTCAGAACGCGTCCCAGCGGAGCCGCGACGGCAGCCAGAGCGTCGGTTTTCCGACCTTCCTTGGCTATGGCGGCAAGATCGCCAAGATCCTGCCGGGCGTCAGCGAGAAGGACTTGCCCACCGGCAGCAATATCGTCGATCTCAGCTCGCAATCGACCTCTAACGGCAGCGGCTCGATCAAGCGCAACGAGACCATCAGCCTGAAGGTCGCGGCCCTCGTGATCCAGAAGCTTCAGAACGGGAATTTCGTGATCGCGGGACGCCAGGAGGTGAAGGTCAATCACGAGCTGCGCGAATTGCGTGTGGCCGGGATCATCCGGCCCGAAGACATCCGGATGGACAACACCATCCCCTACGAGAAGATCGCCGAGGCGCGCATTTCTTATGGCGGGCGCGGCCAGATCAGCAAGGTGCAACAGCCCCGCTACGGGGAAGACGCGCTCGACGTCGTCCTCCCCTACTGATCGTCTCCGATGCCGCGCTGGAGAACACTCGTACTGCTTGTCGTGGTGGTGCCGATCGTCGCGGCGGGGCTGGGCTATCTGGGCGGAAGCCAGATCGCGCCGCGACCTGCTGCCCCAGAAGCGCCGCCCGAACCCGCGCCGCGTGACGTCGCCTTGGGGCCTGTCACGGTGCCGGTCTACCGGGCGCGTACGATCAGCTATTTGAACGTCGACGTAACACTGGTGCTGAAGGGAGACGGGCTTCCCGATGGCCCCGCGCTGGTGCCGAAGCTGCGCGACGAGACACTCGACCTTTTGAGCAAGCTCGCGGATAATCGGATGTTCGATCCCGATACGGTCAAACCCGAGGACCTCGCCACCCTGCTAGAGCGCGGCCTCGCGGACCGAGTACCCGGCCTGCAAGTGGCCAAGGTGAACAGCGCCGAGCCGTTCAAGCAGGGATAGGAAGCCTCCCATCACGGATCGCGCCCGGTGCAGGCGTGTCAGCCCGACACCGCGACGATGAGCGAACTCGGCACTTCCTCGCCATTGCGAAGAACCAGCGATTGCCCCTGCGAAGAGAAGCGCACCTGCTCCACCTGCGTGCTGGGATAGGTGTCATACGAGACCGCATTGCCATCGGCGTCCTGCGCGTCGATCTCGACCCGGAACGTGTCATCCGGCACCGGCAATCCCGCAGAATCGCGCCCGTCCCAGTTCAGCGCGATCTTCTCGCCCGCCCGTCCGGGCAGGCCAGTAATCCGGCGCAGTTCGGTCCCGTCTTCCGTCTTGATGATCGCGGTCACCTTGTCGGCGGGTGCGGCAAGCTCGTAGCTGGTGCTGGCCTGACCGTCGCGCAACTCGATCCGGTCGGAGGCGAGCGACACTGTCTTGCCCATTAGGGCCACATCCGACATCGCACCCATTGCGCTCAGCTTGGCATCGATGGTCTTGAGGTTGGTATTGGTCTGCACCGTTTGCTCGACCTGACTCAGCTGCGCCAGTTGCGAAACGAATTGCGTGGAATCCATCGGCTTCAGCGGATCCTGATTTCGGATCTGCGCCGTCAGAAGCTGCAAGAAGCTGTTGTAATCCGCCGAGATCTTGGACTGCGCCGGGTTCGCCTTGGCGTCGGCCGCGGTCGCAGCGGGATTGGTGCTTGTCGGAGAGATGCTCATCGGTGGCTCCTCAGGTCCTGATATCCAGTTGTCCGTCGAGAATGGTGGGCTGCCAGTCGGCGCCCAGCACGGGGATGTCTTCATCTGCGGCAACATGCGCGCCGGAGGCGCGCTCATCGCCCCGTTCGCCGTGACCGCCGAACTGCTCGAAATCGAGCGCGCCGCTATCCATCTGCAGCCCCTGCCCGGCGAGGATCGCCGCCAAGGTCTCGCGATCGCCGCGCAACGCACTCAGCACCGCCGGGCTCTCGGCGCGCACGACCACGTTGACCTGACCACGCTTGTCGCGCTCCACGTCGATCTCGATATCGCCGAGCCCGCGCGGGGTCAGCGCCACGCGGGTGCGTCCTTCCTGCAAATCCGCGCGCCGAAGCTGCGTCGCGACGAAGGCCGCGAAGCGCGGCGAGGGTTGGGCCGCCGTCTGCGCCGATTGAGCAGCAGCGTCGCTGCGCGCAACGTGGCTGGCGTCATGCTGCGTGAGCCGCGCCACCGCGGTTTCGGGCAAGACGCCTGCACGGGCGGCCTCGGCAAAAAACTGGGCGGGCTTGGGGTCGCCCTTGCTCTGCGCTGCAGGCAGAACCGCGGCTTGCGCCTCGACCTTGCCGGTGTTCGTGGAGCCGTTGGCGGCAGCTTCCAGCACGGCGCGCACCCGCGGGTCCATGTCGCTCTGCTGAATCTCCGCCGTGAGCGGCGCTGGAATCACCCCGGCAAGCCCCTGCGGAACGGCGATGATCGCCTGCGCCTGCGACTGCGTCTGCGTTGCCTCAAGCTTCGGCTGTGCCGCCGGAGAGGATAGATTGCCAGCAGAGTGCGCGGGCATGCGCCCCGCTA
The DNA here is from genome assembly GCF_002213195.1 of Thioclava sp. F42-5. Taxonomy (NCBI): domain Bacteria; kingdom Pseudomonadati; phylum Pseudomonadota; class Alphaproteobacteria; order Rhodobacterales; family Paracoccaceae; genus Thioclava; species Thioclava sp. F42-5. The sequence continues at coordinate 95,640 of NZ_NBNZ01000004.1, read as the reverse complement.
CCGACGGGATCTGCGCACCACCCGTTTGCGGCGATGCCGTCCCAGATGGCTTCGCTTGCAGACCGAGCGAGACCAGAAGGCTCGCGAAGACCGCGTCGATCGTGTCGCTTTTGTCGCTCGCATGATCCGAGGCGGGCTTTGCCCCCGCGCCGTCAGTTTGCAGCCGCATACCTTCAAGTGCCCGCATCAAACCTTGCTGCAGCTTCGTGCCATGCGCCGCGTCAAACTCCGCGAGGACCGTAGCCAGCGACGCGCCCAGCTTTTCGAGCACCTCGCTCATCGACTTGCCCTGCGCCAGCTCTGCCAGCGCGCCGTCGCGAACCGTTTGCAGCTTGCTGGCCAGCTCGGCCTGAAGCGCTGGATTGTCGGTCAAGGCGGACGCTGCGCCTGCGCCAGCCTCCGGCGTCGCGGCCGCCGTGGCAGCCCCCACGCCCGAAGCTGCAAGCCCATCCGCCGGCACGCCCTGCACGAGCGATCCGAAACCGGTCCCCTCTGTCGCGGATTTGCGCCCGGTGCCTGCGGCCGACGCCGTTACCTTCAACAATGTCGCGGCTATCGCGTCCATCTCATCACCCTCGTCACACGAAACTCATACGCTTGCTCCGGGGCCTCGAGGCCGCCTGCCACGCCATGAACGGCGCGAACCAGTCGCGATCCTTTTCGTAGCCCAACTGCTCGAGCAGGTCGAACAGCACCGGGAAGCGCGAGAATTGATCGAAAATCCGCGCCCGATGCTCTTCGTCGAGCCACTTCGCACGCGCCTTTTCCACCGGGCGCACACCGTTGAGCGGGCCTTGCAACTCCTCGGGAATTTCGGCGGCGCCGAAATCGGAAAAATGCCCTTCGAATTGCAGACCGAGCGCATCGCGCAACTTCTGCTGAATCCTGTCGGGATCATTGACCAGGTCTTCGTATTTCAGGAGGAATACACCCTGCGGGAAAATGCCGGATCTCAGCACGGTCCCGATCGCCTCGTGAATCTGCAGGAACCCCGGCATCACCGGCGCGGGCGCATCCGGACCGCCGATGAAATACATCGCGTCCGCCGAGATGAAATAATCGTCCGGCACCGCCGAATGACGGCTCACGAGGATGTCGCGCGGGTCGCGCAGCGGCACGATCAGATCGATCCGCTTGCTACGGACATTCGCCCGCGCGACATTCGCGACCTGAAAAATATCGAGCGGCCGCTTGCTGACCCAGTCGCCCGGCTGCCCGATCGTGGAAAGCGCGCTGGTCTCGCGCGGCGGGATTTCGAAACCTTTGAGAGTCTCGCGCAGCATGTTGTAAAATAGCGTGGTGCCTGCGCGCCCGTGCCCTGCGATCATCAGATGACGTGCCATCGCCCTTCTCCTCAGTTCAGCATCGCGGGGCTGAAGCCGCGTTTTTCGAGACACCGCTTCAGCCGGAGGAGCGCACGCTTCTCGACCTGTCGGGCACGCTCACGGCTGATTCCAAGATCACGGGCCAGATCGTCGAGCGACTCCGGCGGCGTCTGCAATTTGCGCCGCAAAACGATCTCGCGATCCGGCGCGTCCAGATCATCCAGCGCACTGCTCAGCACCTCATGTGCAGCCTGCGCGGCGGAGGACGCCAGCGTCTGTTCCTCGGGTGTGAGATCGGGGCTGGGCATCATCTCCATCAGGTCGGCGTCACTGTCATCGAAGGATTTGGCGTCCAAAGCGACGAGACCGGTCAGAAGCTGGCTCGCCTCGGGATTGTCGAGCCGCCCCATCCGCGCATCGAGATAGACCCGCGCCGGCACGTCGATCACCGTTTTGATCCGGGCGAGGGCGTTCAGCACGCAAGTCATCACCCACCAATGCGAGTAGGTCGAGAACCGGACATCCTGCGTCAGATCAAACCGTTCGGCGGCGCGCATCAGACCGATGATCCCTTCGGCCACGAGGTCTTCGAGCTCGACCGGATTGGACGCCCAGCGACGCGCCTGCGCGTAGGCCTGCCGGACATGCGACCGCAGCAGAATTTCAAGCGAGTTCTGATCTCCGTATTCCTGCCACCGGGAGATCGCCTGCCGCTCTTCTTCGACATCGAGAAACGGCGCATCAAGTGCAGCACGAAAGCTCAATGCAAACATTACCCGCCTCTATTCACTCTATTCTTGCTGAACAGAAGACCACGGCGCCCTGTTTGGAGAAAGCTTTACTTGATTAAAGGCGAGTTAATCGCAGTGTTTTCTGGTTAACCCTAGATTAACGCCCCAAAAGGCAGCGCCGCCCCAAGGGCGGCGCTTCGTATTTCCAACGATGTCGCGGTTGCACGGCCCACCCGCCGAGCAGCGCGTTCATACCGGGCTTTCGGCACTGTACTCACGTTCAGAGATAGCCGCCCATCGCGGTTGCGCTGCAATCGCGCGCATCTTCGTGCACCGAGAACTCGCTCCGGGGCCGCGACGCCATGGCCGGCAGGCGGAGGTTGATCGCGCGGTCCCCAAAACCATGCTTCACCTCCGCGGCATTCGCTGGCTCGATGACCACGAGGCTTCCATAAGGCACCTCGATACCCAGTTCTTCCACGAGCACGTCGCCAAGCGAAATACCCGGCAGGAGCTCTTCCGACTCGGGCAGCACGAGCAGGCTTGCTTCCTTGTGTGTCGAACGCAGCACCACGGTCTGCGCAGGCAGAAGCGCAGCCGCCACCAAACTTCCCTGAGAACCTGCTCCGGCTGACACTTGCTTCACCGAGCCTTCCCAAATTTGCGCTAACAAATTGTTACTTTTCATGGACATCCCTAATCCCCAAGTCCCCCAAAGTCAGTGGCTGCAGATTACCAGCGATTCCCTTTCCCGTAAGGTTAAGGATTGTTAAAACTGTAAGGCGAGTAAGGATAGTTCCTGCCCAAAAGGACAACTTGCCGCCGCGCCGAGTTATCCCCAGGCGAACCTCGAAAGAAGCGTCGATGACCCAATTTTTCATGGCTTCTTACGCTACAAGTTGTGGCTACAACTTCAATCATCCACAGCTTGTCGACGGTTCCGCTACAAATTGTGTGCTCACGATCAATCGCTGAGACGTTAACAATTCAGCGCTTGACAGGCACTCCCTCGAAACCAGTTTCGGAGGATCAGCGAATCAACCTTAGGTTGCAAAGTCTGAGGGCTTTCGCAGGGGAATTTCATAGAACGAGTATCCGGCGGATCGCACCGTTTCGACGACATATCGGTCGCCGAACGCATCGCGCAGCTTCTTGCGGATCTTGGTGATGTGAACGTCGAACTTCCGGTCGCCATAGACCCACATAGTGTTGTCGATGCGGCGCGAGAGCGCGTCGCGTGTCACGATTCGACCGCCGCTGCGGATAAGCTCGCACATGATCTCCCGCTCCATGGGAGTCAGCTGGACAGCTTCAGTCGCGTCCGGGCCGGTGAGCCGGTTTTCCTCGTCTATCTTGAGGCGCGCGACCCGCTTCTCTTCTCCCGGGAAACTGATGGGCAATCTGCTCCCCGCCCGAAGCCAGAGGCGCGCCGTCAACTCCCTGTCGGAATAGGGCTCCCGGAGCACGTCATCGGCGCCAGCGAGGATCATCTCGGCAGCGAACACTCCGTCGCTCGAGGGATCGACGAAAAGGATGAGGCTCTCGGGCGTACTGACACGCGAGGTGCGGATCAGATCCGCTGCGCCCTCGGGCTGCGCAAGACTGATCATCAACAGGCACGGATTGCCATGCAGCAGGATATACTGCTCCGCCTCCACCGCCGTCGCGAACGGTAAGGAACCCCAACCACAGCACGCAAGAAAGAAGGCAGCCAACTTGGCTTGCTTCGCGTTTTCTTCCGCTACGACGATAACGTTCTGTCTCCGCATGGCGCTCGAGCCAAACAAAAGGCAACTCCCCGTATCTCTCTGCGCGTCGACGCGAACCTTAGGGTTTCGCGCCGCCCCCATCGCGCAGCCCTTTTTTTGAATAACGCAGCGCCAAGCTGAAGGAGAGAGCGTAAATCCGCCTGCCCCGGCATGTTCGCGTTTTCAAATTTTTTTACCTGCATTATGCAACTAATTTACGTGTTTACACCTGACAAGCCCGACCAGTCATTTGACATGGACCGCGCCTTCGTGACGTCTCGCGGGAAAAGTTGATTTCTTTGACCTAACTTTAAGAATTCCTTCAATCTTTCTCCCGTAGGACAAAAACATGTGAGGATAGACATGACGCAACATTCCCCGGACCGGTCCGGCGAGCCTGCGACGTCCCGCGTCCCTGCGGTGCCAATCTCGGAGAGCGTCCTACCAGACCGACTGATCTGTCTGGAAACGGGCCGCCCAATCAAGATGTTGAAGCGTCACCTCCAAAACCTACTCGGAATGACTTTCGAGGAATATCGCGCGAAATGGGGGCTTCCGCCGGATTACCCGACGACCGCGCCGAACTACCAATACGCCAAGCAGCTATGGCGCACAAAAGGCAAACTCCATTGAGCATTGACAGGACAGGCGAAGCACTCAGCGAAACAATCCTGTGCAGAAACAGTGTTTTCTCCGGACACCCAAACACAGATTCACGCGTTCATTGACAGAAACGCGCCTCGCGCGTAACTTTCTCTACTAATCCGGGGAGAGTGCAACTTTAAGCATTGGAGAGACCAGATGTCGAAGGACCGGCCCACGGATGCAGCAAACATTATCGCGACAGTTGCTGCGGCCTATGCCGCGCGTTCGGATGTGACGGCGGATCAGGTGGTCGACCTCGTGGCGAAACTCTCCGCGCAGTTCGGCGAGGATCTGCACAACGCGGCCGCCAATCACGCGGCAGAGGCGCCAACGGCTAGCTCCAGTCCCGCGCGGCCGCAACCGGCGCTGCCCGTGAAAGAGGCCGTCACCGAAGACAAGGTTTTCTGCCTGTGCTGCGGACGCGGCTTCAAGATGCTCAAGCGCCACCTGGGCTCGGAACACGGGCTGAGCGAAGACGAATATCGCGCCCTGTTCAATCTGCCTGCTGACATGCCCCTCGTCGCACCGAGCTACTCGGCCCGCAAAGCGGCCTATGCCAAGAAAGTCGGATTGGGCAAACACAGCCGCGACGACTACGAAGCATCGCTCCACGACGCCTAAGGAAGGGTCGGCGGGCACGAGTTCCGCCGCTCTGGGCAGGATGCCAAAGCGGTCGGCCAGCATCTTTGTTTCCAGATCATGAACGATTATCGCCCTTTTTTGGCCCATTTTTAAGCCGACAACCCACACTCAAGGGCTGCAGAAAACGCATGCCCAGAGAAGACTGCTGGCTCCTGCCAGCGAGGTGGGAAAGGGCAACTCATGGCACGGTCGAATCAGGCGCCGATCATCGTGAAGCGGAGCGATGACGATCACGAATCCGAGCATCACGGCGGAGCGTGGAAAGTCGCCTATGCCGATTTCATGACCGCGATGATGGCCTTCTTCCTGCTGATGTGGATTCTCTCCGTTTCGGACGAGAACCAGCTCACGGGGATCGCCGATTACTTCGCCCCTGCGAAAGTCTCGATGCAGGCCCCCGGCGGCACCGGCCCCCTCGCCGGCGAGACGATCGGGCCGAAAGGGGTGCTGAACGCCTCGCGCGCCGACGACACGATTCCCGCCAATCCCGGCGCCGGGAGCGAGACAGCCCCCTCGACCGAGCTGGCCAACGCCTCCGGCGGCTCCAAGGAGGCCACGCCGGACGCGACGACGAATAAAGTCGCCGACGCAGTGCAGGCGACGGCAGAGGCAGGCGACACAACCGGCGCGAAGACTGCTGCAGCCACACCGCATGCCGTCGACGACGCCCGCTTCCAGACGCTTCAGACCCGGATCACGCAGGCGATCCAGCGCGTTCCGGACCTGCGTCCGCTGCAGCAGAACGTCCTATTCCGCCGCACGCCGGACGGGCTGAATATCGAAGTCGTGGATCAGGCGGGCAAAGCCATGTTCGCCTCGGGCAGCGCGAAGCTCGATGGGCCCACGCTGGCGCTGATGGATCAGCTCGGCCGCGCCCTCTCCGATCTGCCCAATGACGTGCTGATCGCGGGCCACACCGACTCGGTCCCCTATCAGAAAGCGGGCGGTACCTATGGGAACTGGGAACTGTCCTCGGACCGCGCCAACGCGACGCGCCGGGCGCTCGTGGCCGCCGGTGTCGCCCCGGAACGGGTCACCCGCGTCTCGGGCCTGTCGGATACCGATCCGCTGAAGCCGGCCGATCCGCGCGATCCGTCGAACCGTCGGATCACCGTCACCCTCGCCTATATTCAGCCCGAGGCCGACACGAAAACGCCGACCGAGGCAACGACGCCGCGTCTCCAAGCGAATGCCGAGCAGACCCCGCCGGCCCCTGCGGTCGAGCAAGCGGCGCCCGAAATCGTCACACCCGCGGCGGCCACCCCGTCGGATCAGCCTCAGAAATACAGCTCGATCGCGATGGATGACCTGCGCAGCGCTCTGCAGTAAGATTCTGGACACAAAAAAAACGCCGGCGCGAACCCTATCGCGCCGGCGTTTTCTTATTCGGTGGAGGCGAAACTCAGATCAGACCGGCATGGACCATTGCCGCGTCGATCGCGGTCTTCGTCTCGGGCAACAACTCGGTCAGCGGCAGACGCACCTCGGCCGAGCACATGCCCAGCTTCGACATCGCGTATTTCGCACCCGCCACGCCCGGCTCGAGGAAGATCGCCATGTGCAGCGGCATCAGCTTGTCCTGATAGCTCAGCGCCTTGGCGTAATCGCCGGCAAGCGTCGCCTCCTGGAATTCCGCGCAAAGCTTGGGCGCGACGTTCGCCGTCACCGAGATACAGCCCACGCCGCCATGCGCATTGAAGCCGAGCGCCGTCGCGTCCTCGCCCGAGAGCTGGATGAAATCGGGCCCGCAGGTCGCGCGCTGCATCGAGACGCGCTCCAGTTTGCCGGTCGCATCCTTCACGCCCACGATACGCGGCAGCTTCGCCAGTTCGCCCATCGTCTCGGGGATCATGTCGACCACCGAGCGGCCCGGAATGTTGTAGATCACGATCGGCAGTTCGCAGGCATCGTGCAGCGCTCGGTAATGCTCGATCATGCCGCGCTGCGTCGGCTTGTTGTAATAGGGCGTCACGACGAGCGCCGCATCGGCCCCGGTCTTGCCGGCGTGCTGGATCAGCCGCACACCTTCCGCCGTCGAGTTCGAGCCTGCGCCCGCGATGATCGGAATGCGGCCCTTCGCGGCTTTCACGACCTCGGTGATGACCGTCATGTGCTCGGCATGGCTCAGCGTCGGGCTCTCACCGGTCGTGCCGACCGGCACGAGGCCGTGGCTGCCCTGATCGATATGCCACTCGACAAGTTTCTTGAGCGTGTCCAGATCCAGCTCGCCGTCCTTGAACGGCGTGACCAGTGCGGGAAGAGACCCTTTGAACATGACACGCTCCTTTTTTGGTTGGGCCGGGGGGTTGAGTCGTCCCGGCGGAAATCGGCCGGGTTATAGGCGGTTGCGCGGCTGTTGCCAACTTGTGATTCATCCCCATCTGTGAGAGGCCCGTAGCAAAGGGACAAACCCGCGACCACGAGCAGCCATGATGATCCGACGCCAGTTCCTCGCCGCGCTTGCGGCTTCGAGTTTCGCGCTCTCGCCGGCCGCGCTTCGCGCTGCGAGTTCCGCGCTGTCCGATGCCTTCGCGGCGGCCAATTCCGGCGATTGGGACGAGGCCGAAAATCTCGCGCGTCGCGTGGGCCCCCTCGGCTTCGATGTCATCGAGTGGAAGCGCCTGCGCGATGGCGAGGGCGACTTCGCCGACTATCTCGATTTCGCCACACGTCGCGCCGATTGGCCCGGCATGCCGTGGCTGCGCGAGAAAGGCGAGGCCAAGCTCGACGGCATCCCGCCGCGCGAGGTGATCGCCTATTTCAAGCTCGGCCCGCCGCAGACCGGCACCGGCGCGCTGGCGTTGATTGGTGCGCATCTCGCCCTGGGGCAGAAGGCGCAGGCGGCCGAGGTCGCCAAGACCGCCTGGCGCCAACTGCCAATGGAGGAAGACGAGCAGGCGAAGTTTCTGGCCGACTATCCCTCGCTTATCTCCGCCGATCATGGCGGGCGGATGCAGAACATGCTCGATCGCGGTCACCTGTCGGATGCGCGCCGGATGATCGATCTGGTCACGCCCGGCACCAAGGCCGTCGCTGAGGCGCGGATCGCCCTGCAGGCGCGCGAGCAGGGCGTGGACGATCTCGTGGCCGCCGTCCCCGGCTACATGGTCGAGCGGTCCGCAGGGCTTGCCCGCGACCGCGCGATGTGGCGCTGGCGCGCCGGGCTGGAAGACGGCGCGGCAGAGCTGATCCTCGAGCGGTCGAAATCCGCGACCGATCTGGAAGATCCCGACCTTTGGGCCACGCTGCGCGGCTATCAGTCGCGCTGGGACCTGCGCGCGGGCAATACCCAGCGCGCCTATGATCTGGCTTCCTCGCACCACTTGGAACCGGGCGGGGCAGATTACGCCGATCTCGAATGGGTGGCGGGCTACGCCGCCTTGAAACTGGGTCGTGCCGACACGGCGCTCGGCCATTTTCACAATCTCGAGAAAGCGGTGGACGGGCCGATCTCGTCGTCGCGCGCGTGGTATTGGCAAGGCCGCGCGCTCGAGGTTCTGGGCCGCAGCGACGAAGCCAAGGCCGCATGGCGCAAAGGCGCGGAAAATCAGGACGCCTATTACGGGCTTCTGTCGGCCGAGCGGCTGAACCTGCCCTTGCCAGCGAATTTCGCCAAGGGCCCCGACCTGCCCGACTGGCGACGCTACAAGCTGCGCCATTCTTCCGTCTTCAAGGCCGCGCAACTGCTTTACGAGGCGGGCGAAAACGAGCTGGGCGCGCGGTTCGTGCTGCACCTCGAGGAGAGCCTCGGCCCGGGCAATTTCGGCGCCCTGACCCAATACGCGTTGGAAGAGGATGACACCTATCTCGCGCTGATCATCGGCAAACGTGCCGCACTGAAGGGCGAGATCATCGCGCAGGCGCTCTGGCCGATCCCGGGCCTGACGAGCCATGACCTGGGCGTGCCGGAGGAACTGGTCCTCGCCGTCGCCCGCCGTGAAAGCCAGTTCGCGGTCGGCGTCGGCTCTCCGGTCGGCGCGCAGGGCCTGATGCAGCTGATGCCCGGCACCGCGAAGATGATGGCGGAGAAAACCGGCCTGCCCTACGAGAAGGCGCGGCTGACGACGGATGCGACCTACAACCTCAGGCTGGGCGGCGCCTATCTCGCGGAACTGCGTGACGAGTTCGGCGCATCCTCGGTGCTTGTCGCCTCGGGCTACAATGCCGGTCCGGGCCGCCCGCGAAGCTGGATAGAGGATCGCGGTGACCCCCGCGTTGGGACTGTCGACGTGATCGACTGGGTCGAGATGATCCCCTTCACCGAGACCCGCAACTACGTCATGCGCGTCTCCGAAGCGATCCCACCCTACCGCGCGCGGCTGGGCAAGGAGGAGGTGAAATTCACCGACGTCCTGCGCGGCGACGTGAAAGATTGAGGGGCGCTGCCCCTCGACCTCACGGCCTCCCCCGGGATATTTGAACCAAAGCGAAAGAGGCGGTTAAGCCTCTTGGGCCACCCGCGCGCGCCAGAGGGTGAAGAGCCCCGCGCTGACCACGACCCCAGCGCCGATCACCACGTTCCATTCCAGCGCCTCGCCGAAGACGACGACGCCCAGGGTCGAGGCGAAGACCAGCTGGAGATAGGCGAAGGGCTGGATCGCGGAGGCCTCGGCCACCTCATAGGCCTTGATCAGCAGGAAATGCCCGGTCGCGGCGGTGAAGCAAAGCACGACCATCCACGCCCAATCGGATGGGATCATGTTTTCCCAATGCCATATGCCCACCACGGTGATTACCACGGCGCCGATCACACCGGTGTAGAAGAAGGAGACCGAAGCCGGATCGACCCGACCCACGTAGCGCGTCATCAGCGAGTAGAGCGCGAACAGTGTCGCCGCCGCCAGCGGGATCAGCGCATAGGGGGAGAAAACACCGAAACCGGGCTTGAGGATGATAAGCACCCCGATGAAGCCCACGCCGATCGCCGCCACGCGCCGCCAGCCGACCTTCTCGCCCAGCACCGGCCCGGAGAGACCCGCGACCAGAAGCGGGTAGCAGGCGAATACCGCATGAGAATGGACGAGCCCGAGATAGACGAAGGCCTGCACCATCACGATCACCTCGGTGATCAAGACGACCGAGCGAAAGACCTGCGCCCAAGGCAGGCCCGAGCGCGTCGCCCGCTTGATCCCGCCCGGGCTGCGCGCCGCGATCGCAAGCACGAAGGCGGCGAAGAACCAGAACCGCACCATCAGCGCCATGTAGACGTTGTAGGTCTCGGCCAGGTGGCGCGAGATGCCGTCCTGGATCGCGAAGATGAAGGTCACCGCGACCATCAGCGCAATGCCGCGGCGGGTCGATTGTTCAACCATGTTTCACCCCGAGCGACATATGGCGTTTGCGCCCGAAACCCGGGCCACGGCTGACCTCGAAACCGGCGGCCTCGAGCGCGCGGCGCACGAAGCCCGCCGCCGTATAGGTCGCGAATGTGCCGCCCGGCACAGTATGCGCGCCGACCTCGGCCATAAGATCCTCACCCCAAAGCTCGGGGTTTTTCGCGGGCGAGAACCCGTCAAGGAACCAAGCATCGGCAGCGTCGTCCCAAGCGGGCAGTGCCGTGCGCGCATCACCCTCGATGATCTCCACCGCCACCGGACCGAGTTGAAACTGACGCTGTCCCGCAGCCCAGGCGTCCAGATAAGGACCGGCGACGGGCGCGACTTCCGGAAATGCATCCAGCGCCCGTGCGATCTCGTCCGCCTCCATCGGATAGGCCTCGAAGGAGGTGAAGCGGATCGGGCAGTCCTCGGGACAGGCAAGCCGCAACGCAAGCAGGTTCAGCCCCGTGCCGAAGCCCAGCTCGGCCACGTGAAAGCCCGGACGCAGCCGCGCGGGCAGATCGTTGCCCGCCAGAAACACATGCCGCGTCTCGGCCAGACCGCCTGCAACGCTGAAATAGGGATCGTCGAACCGCCGCGAGACCGGCACAAGGTCATCGCGCCAATCGAGATCGGCTTTGCTCTGGTCAGGGGCGTTCATCGGGGATAGTCCACAGTCTCCGGCCCAGCCTTGAAGCAGGAGGCGCGAAATGACAAGCGGCAGACACGACATAACCGTGCGCGGCGGCGGCATCTTCGGCCTCGCGATCGCCTTCGTCGCGGCGAAGCGCGGCGCGAAGGTGCGGCTCATCGAACGCAGCCGCATCGGCGCGGGCAGCTCGGGTGGCCATGTCGGCGCGCTCGCCCCGCATGTGCCGGAAAACTGGAACCCCAAGAAACAGTTTCAATTCGAGAGTCTCCGAATGGCCGAGGATTTCTGGGGCGAGGTGCAACGCATCGGCGGCGGCGATCCGGGCTATGCGCGTCTCGGGCGGCTGCAGCCGCTGGCGGATGAGGCGCAGATCGCACGCGCCAAGGACCGCGCGGCGGGGGCGGCCGAGCTGTGGCAGGGCTTCGCCACATGGCGCGTGGCCGAGACTGCGGAGTTCGGCGCCTTCGCGCCCCCCTCGCCCACCGGGCTCGTGATCCATGACACGCTCACGGCGCGCGCCAATCCGCGCGCCGCCGGGGCCGCGCTGGTCGCGGCGCTCGAAGCGATGGGTGCGGAGATCGTGATCGGCGAGGCCGACGAGGTTGGTCCGGTCATCCACGCGACCGGCGCCGAAGGTCTGGCCGAGCTGAACGCGGTGGTCGGCAAGACCATCGGCAGCGGCGTGAAGGGCCAATCGGCGCTCTTGAGATACGCGGCTGGAGACGTGCCTCAGCTTTTCGCTGAAAGCCTCCACATCATCCCGCATTCCGATGGAACGGTCGCGATCGGGTCGACCTCCGAGCGCGAATTCGACGCCCCAGACACGACCGATGCGCAGCTCGACGCGCTGATCGAGAAAGCCCGCGCGCTTTGCCCGCCCCTCGCCGAGGCCCCGGTGATCGACCGTTGGGCCGGGGTGCGCCCGCGCGCCAAATCGCGCGCGCCGATGCTGGGTGACTGGCCCGACCGTCCGGGCCATTTCATCGCCAATGGCGGCTTCAAGATCGGCTTCGGCATGGCGCCGAAAGTGGCCGAGGTGATGGTCGATCTGGTGCTGGAAGGGCGCGACACGATCCCCGAAGGCTTCCGCGTGGCTGACAACCTGTAAGGGGCTCCGCCCCCGGCTTGCGGCCTCCCCCGGGATATTTCAGCAAGCCCGAAGAGGCAGACCGCGCGCTTTTTCGGGCTTGTCCAAATATCCCGGGGGGGCGCGCGTCAGCGCGCGGGGGCAGCGCCCCCTCCGACATGACCCGCCCGCGAGACTTCGGCCTCGGTGATCCCGAAGCGCGGCGCGAATTTCTCCCGTGCCGCGATCAGGCGCGGATCATCGGGGCGCAGGCCGAGGGTCCGGATGAACTCGACGCGGCTTTGTGTCTTGAGCTGATCGCGCGAAATCGCGGTGCCCATCAGCCGGTCGATCACCTCGCCCCCTGCCGTGACGTGGAACCATTTCGAGAAGTCGCGGAAATGGTGCTGGTTGTGCAGCGTCGAGACATGCCGCTCGATCGCGGTCTTCTTCACCGTCACATGAGCGGTGGTGTGGAACCATTCATAAGCGAGGAAGGTGGCGGCTCCACCCAGCGGCACGACGGCCACGGCGATGTCGAACGCATGGGGCGCGCCGATCAGCGCCAGCACCGCCCAGAGAAGCGCGGTATTGCCCACGAGCACCGGCACGATCACCGAGAGCGGCGCAAACAGAAGCGGCCAACAGGTCGGGAATTCGTGGTGTCCGTAATGCACCCGGTAGAGCCAGTTGAAGGCCCATTGCCGTTTCGGGGGCGTCATGTGGAAGATGTAGCGATGAAGCCCGTATTCGTTGAGCATCTGCGCCGGGATGCCGAGCAGCGCGACCGCCCAGAGCCACCACGGTCCCTGCGCGGTCCAGTAGAGCGCCGCAGCGACGACTGCGATCATCACCCAGATCGACAGATGGGACAGCATCAGTCGCATCCGCATCGCAAAAGTCTCCCGAAATCTCCTCCGGAGATCAGCCTGCCACGGCTGACGCCCACGTCAAAGCATTTCGCGGCGTCAGGGCGTCAGTCGTTCTCGTGCGGGATGTTCTTTTCCCGCTCGACCGCCAGCTCGCCTTTCGAGGTATCGGCATCGGCGGTATGCACCGCCCAGTCGCCCTCGCCGGCGGGTTTCGGCAGTTTCTCGGGCGGCCAATCGCGGAAGATATTCGCCTTCGAGATGAAATGCGCCGTGATCGGGGCCGTCAGGAAGATGAAGATGGTGACCATCAGCTCGTGCAGGGTCACGTGGCCCTGCTTCACCGCGAACCAGACCATCGAGGCGATCAGGATCGCGCCCACGCCCAGCGTCGCGGCCTTGGTGGGCGCATGCAGCCGGGTCATCGGGTCGGGCAGTTTGACCAGCCCGAAGCTGCCGACGAGGCCAAAGATGCCACCGATCACGAGCAGCGCTGAAATCAGGATATCCCAGAACAGTTCCATCACGCCCTCACTCGATAATGTCGCCGCGCAGGATGAACTTGGCGAAGGAAACCGTCGCCACGAAGCCCGTCATCGCGTAGAGGATCGACGCCTCGAAGAAGAGCGCGGTCCCCTCCCAGATACCGAAGAGCACGATCATCGCGATCGCGTTGATTGCCATCGTGTCGAGCGCCAGAACCCGGTCGGTCACGCCGGGCGCCTTGACGACCCGGAAGAGGTTGAACAGAAGCGCCATCGAATAGCAGGCGATGGCGAAGATCAGGGCATAGGTGATCATTCGAAAATCTCCTTCAGGCGGGCCTCGTAGCGGGACTTGATCTCGTCGCGCACCTCATCGGCATCCGGCGCGTGCAGCGCGTGGACCAGCAGCGAGTGACCGTCGGCGGCCAGTTCCGCCGTCAGCGTTCCGGGCGTCATCGTGATCGTGCCCGCCAGCACCGTCACCGCCTCGGGCGTGACAATGTCGAGCGGCACGGAGACCCAGGCGGGGTGCAGCTTGGAATTGGGCATGAAGAGGACGATCTTCGCCACCGTGATATTCGCGACGATGATATCCCAGATCACGATGAAGATGTACTCGATGATCTTCAGCGGCTTCGCGAAACTCGGGCGCGCGGGCCAGTAGGGTGCGGTGATCCACGGGATCACGAGCCCCACGAGGATCGCGAAGACCAGCGAGTTGAGCGTGTAGCTATTGGCCAGCATCAGCCAGACCATCACCAGCGTGACGGTCAGGTAGGGGTGGGGAAGGATCTTGCGGATCATATCTTTGCTCCCCTCAATGCGCCGCGGCGGGGGCATCCTGCCCCGTCTCGGTGTGGGTGTCGGTCTGACCGGCCGGTTGACCGTCGGCAGCGTGCGGGTCCGCGACACCGGTGTCGCCACCATGCCCGTCCTCCGCCTGCATCTCCTCGCTCACTTCCATATGGCCATGCTCATGCGCGCCGACCTTCGCCGCCTCCTGCGCGCGTTCTTCGGCGCCCGCGAGAACCGCGTCGATATATTGCGACGGCGTGAAGAGTTGCGCGGCGGTGCCCTGCAGCCAGTTGCTCGCAGGTCCGGCCAGCACGGTCAGCGCCACGGAGCCCGCCAGCAGGATACCGGTCGCGGTGAAGGCGAGGCCCGGCGCGCTCGCATCCTTAGGCCCGGCCGGCAGCTCGTCCTCCTCGGCCTCGACGGCGTAGGAACGCCAGAACACCTGGCTACCCGCCCGGGCATAGCCCACGATGGCGATCAGCGAGGTCACGAGAACCGTGGCCCAGAGCGCCCATTGGCCGCGCGTCGCGTCGAGGATCATCAGCTTGCCGAGGAAGCCCGACAGCGGCGGCATCCCCGCCATCGCGATCGCGCCCACGAAGAACATCCCGGCCATCAGCCCGTGGTTCTTCATCAGAGGCGCATCGGTATAGCCGAGCCCCCAACGGCCGCGCCGCTCACGCACGAGATCGGCAATCAGGAACATCGCCGCGGCCACCAACGTCGAGTGAACCATGTAGTAGAGACCTGCGGAGGTTGCCCCTTGGGTGAACTGCGCGAAGCCCAGCATCATCGTACCGACCGAGCCGATCACCGCATAGGCGACCGTGCGACCCAGATCGCGCGCCCCGAAAATACCGATCATCCCGATCGCCAGC
This sequence comes from Thioclava sp. F42-5, assembly GCF_002213195.1. Classification (NCBI taxonomy): domain Bacteria; kingdom Pseudomonadati; phylum Pseudomonadota; class Alphaproteobacteria; order Rhodobacterales; family Paracoccaceae; genus Thioclava; species Thioclava sp. F42-5. The sequence goes on along the minus strand of NZ_NBNZ01000004.1, from coordinate 80,486 downwards.
GTCAGGAACGCGGCGGGCAGCAGGATGTCATGCGCAAGCGTGCCGGTGGTGCCGGTGATCGGAAAGATCAGCGTGTAGACGCGAACGATCGCGTAGGTGCCCACCTTGGTCATGATCGCGAACAACGCCGCCACCGGGCCGGGCGCGTTGGTATAGGTCGCGGGCAGCCAGAATTGCAGCGGCACCAGCGCCGCCTTGACCGCGAAGACCACCATCAGCAGCGCCGCGCCGACCTTGATCAGCGCCGTCTGCTCGACCGGCATCTGCGCGACCTTCACCGCGAGATCCGCCATGTTGAGCGTGCCCGCCGTCGCGTAGATCGTACCCAGCGCGAACAGGAACAGCGTCGAGCCCGCGAGGTTGTAGACGACATATTGCACGCCCGATTTCAGCCGCGCGCGCCCGCCTCCATGGATCATCAGACCGTAGGAGGCGATCAGCAGAACCTCGAAGAAGACGAACAGGTTGAACGCGTCGCCCGTCAGGAAGGCACCGTTGATCCCCATCATCTGGAACTGCATCAGCGAGTGGAAATGCCAGCCACGCTTGTCCCAGCCCGAGCCTATTGCATAGAGCACGATCACGAGGCCGAGGATCGAGGTCAGCAGCAGCATCAGCGCCGACAGCCGGTCGAGGACCAGCACGATGCCGTAGGGCGGCTCCCAGTTACCGAGGCGGTAGACCTCGGGCGGGTTCATCGAAGCCGAGGTCATGAGCACGATCGCCAGCACGACCAGCGCGGACATGCCGAGGATCGAGGCCACGCGCTGTGTGACCAGATCGTAGCGCATCCACAGCACGATCAGCGGTGCGAGCATCGCCGGGATCAGGACAGGCGCGATGATCCAATGTTCCATCATCGGCCGTCCTCCTCTTCCTCGAGGTCGATGCGGTCATTGCCCGCCTCGATGAAGGCGCCAAGCGCGAGCATAACGACCACCGCCGTCATCCCGAAGGAGATCACGATCGCGGTCAGCACCAGCGCCTGCGGGATCGGGTCGGTATAGGAAGTCACGCCCTCGCGCAGGATCGGCGGCTGGTTGATCACCAGACGACCGGTGGCGAACAGGAAGACGTTCACCGCGTAGGACAGCAGCGACATGCCCACCACCACGGGGAAGGTGCGCAGACGCAGAATCATGTAGATGCCGGCGGCGGTCAGCACGCCGATGGCCGATGCAACGAGCACTTCCATCAGTGATCGCCCCCGTGGTTCTTCTTGTTCTCGTGCACGATGTCACGTTCGTGCTGGGTGGCTTCGCGCGCGGCGCGGGCGGTCTTCCACCAGCGGCGGGGCACTTTGGCGTCGGGTGGATATGGCCCGGCCGAGAGTGGCGCGAGCACGCGGGCTTCAGGTTTCTCGGCGGCGATATGCGCACCGTCCTCGCCGCCTTCCTCACCCATAGCGGCACGGCGTGCGAGGCGCGACAAACCGCCAAGCGCCAGCATCACCGAGCCCACGACGCCAAGGAAGACGCCAAGGTCGAAGCCCGCCGCCGTGGCCAGCTCAAACTTGTCGAGGCCGGGCAGTTTCACGTAGCCGAAATCGGAGGTCAGGAAGGGCATGTCGTTGAAGAAGGCCCCTGCCCCGGTGATCCCCGCGACCAGCACGCCGGACGCGATCAGTACGTGGTAATAGACCTTTTGGCGCGCCTGCGTCCACGCAAAGCCCGAGGCCATGTATTGCGTGACCAACGCGATCGCGATCACCAGACCGGCGATGAAGCCACCACCGGGCGCGTTATGGCCGCGCAGGAAGATATACAGACCCACGACCAGTGCGATCGGCATCATCACCCGCGTCACGATCAGCAGCATCAGCGGGTGCTTGTCGCCGCCGCGCGGCACGTCGGGCCGCCATGCAATCAGCTTGCGCGACGAGGCGCCCTGCAGCAGCGCCTCGGTCAGCGCGAAGATCACCAGCGCGGCGATGCCGAGCACCGTGATCTCGCCAAACGTATCGTAGCCACGGAAGTCCACGAGGATCACGTTCACCACGTTATCCCCGCCCGCGAGGTTATAGCTGTTGTCGAGCATGTAGCCGGACATCGTCGGGAAGGCGAAATCGCGGGTCAGCAGCGCGTAGATCAGCCCCGAAACCGCGACGCCCGCCACGACCGAGAGCACCACATCGAAGCTGATCTTCATCCGGCTCGACTCGATCGAGGTAATCTTCGGCAGGAAGTTCAGTGCCAGAAGCATCAGCACCGTCGTCACGACCTCCACCGAGATCTGCGTCAGCGCGAGATCGGGCGCGGACAGGAAGATGAAGGAGACCGAGACGGTCAGGCCGACGATCCCGATCAGCACCAGCGCGAGGATGCGGTTGTGATGGAAGGCGACGATGCACATCGTCGCGGTCAGCAACAGCAGCCACGAGGTTACCGCAGCTCCATTCACCGGCGTCAGCGCCCGCGTCTGGGGGCCCAGCGTGCCGCTCGTGAAGGCGTAAAGACCGACGCCGACCGAGGTGATCGTGAACAGCATCAGGTAACGCGCCATCGCACCGTTATGCAGCGCCTGCGTGATCCAGCCCGCCAGACCCTGCGCGCGCGCAATCACCCAGTCGAACATCGCCTTGGCCTCGGGACGCGGCGTGGTGTCCCAGAGGCGCTGGAAGGGACGATGCGCAGCAAGCAACGCGATACCGCCGGCGACCGCGATGGCCGACATGATCAACGCCGGCGTGACGCCATGCCAGATCTTCAGCTCGTGCATGTGATAGCCGCCACCGACGACCGCATTGGTCGCCATCTGGACATAGCCGCCCGCCACCGCCATCGGAAACAGGCCGATCGCGATCACGAGGAAGGACAGGAAGGCAGGGCTGATCCACATGCCGAAAGGCGGATCATGCGGGGTCTTCGGCAGATCCTGCGGCGGCGGGCCGAAGAAGCCGTGGCTGATGAAGCGGAAGGCATAGGTGGCCGAGAACAGCGCCGCGACGGTCGCCAGAACCGGGATCAGCCAGACATTTTCGAGCCATTTGGTATGGGCGGCGGCTTCCAGCATCATCTCTTTCGACAAGAAGCCGTTGAACAGCGGAATCCCGGCCATGGACAGCGCGGCGATGGTCGCGATCACGAAGGTGATCGGCATCAGCTTGCGCAGCCCCGAGACGCGGGTCAGGTCGCGCGTGCCCGCCTCATGATCGACGATGCCCGCCGACATGAAGAGCGCCGCCTTGAAGGTCGCATGGTTGATGATGTGGAAGACGGCGGCCAGCGCACCGGCCTCGGTCCCCAGCCCCAGCATGAAGGTGATCAGACCAAGATGCGAGACGGTCGAGAAAGCCAGCAACGCCTTCATGTCATGTTTGAAGATCGCGATCTTGGCGGCGATCAGCATGGTGATCAGGCCCACGCTCGCCACGATGTAGAACCATTCCGGCGTGCCCGAGAGCACCGGCCACATCCGCGCCATCAGGAACAGCCCCGCCTTCACCATCGTCGCAGAATGCAGATAGGCCGAGACCGGCGTCGGCGCGGCCATCGCGTGCGGCAGCCAGAAATGGAACGGAAATTGCGCGGATTTGGTGAACGCACCGCCGAGGATCAGGAGCAGGGCCGGGATGTAATAGGGGCTCGCCTGAATCGCGTCCTTGTGCTTCAGGATCTCGGAGATGTCGTAGCTGCCCGCGATATTTCCGAGGATCAGCATCCCCGCGATCATCGAGAGCCCGCCCAAGCCGGTCACGGTCAGCGCCATGCGCGCGCCCTGACGGCCCGCGGGCAGGTGCTTCCAATAGCCGATGAGCAGGAAGGAGCTAAGCGAGGTCAGCTCCCAGAAGATCAGCAGCAGCAGGATGTTGTCGGACAGCACGATCCCCACCATCGCGCCCTGGAACAGAAGCAGGTAAGTGTAGAACTGGCCAACCGGGTCCCTGTTCGACAGGTAGAACCGCGCGTAGAGGATGATCAGCAACCCGATCCCGAGGATCAGTGTCGCGAAGAGCATCCCCAGACCGTCGATCCAGAAATTCACGTTCAGGCCCAGCCAAGGCAGCCAGTCGATCTTCGCCTCAACGACACCCCCCGCCATCACGGTCGGCAGGTTGAGCAACAACCCAAGCAGCGCAAGCCCCGTGAACAGGGCTGAAACCGCTGCGGCATTGGTGCGTCCGGTGCGGATCAGGATCGACGGCATGGCTGCGCCCAGGAAGGGCAAAGCGGCGATCAGGGCAGGCGACATCTTCTCTCCGGTCCGTTCTCTGGCGGGCCTTGGGGCGATGGATGCGACCGCACTCTCCCCCCGCGCAAGCTTTACTTTACCTGCGCACAGGGGGCATGGCTGTCAAGCTTCACGAAGACGTTTCCTGACCAGAATCGCAAGGCATTGTGCCGGTGCCGCCCGAATGCGACAGCGACCCGCCCGCGCGGCGCCCTTTGCAGGCGCAGCAATATGCGGCGGAAATGTCGCGGAATCGGCGGGAAATTGCGCTTTTCGATGCATGGATGGGCGGTGTTATGCGAGAATCGCATGGCTCGGCCCTGTCCGCCCCAGCGGCCTCGCTTCGCCTCTTGCAGTTTTTCAAGTCATGTGGATATGCAAATTGCAGCACGGCCCTTGTGAGGCCGCGCGAAGCGACTGTAATCGCAGGGAAACAGATGTCTCATTCCCGCACTGTGCAAGTGCCCCGCCTCTCCCGCCGTCAGCTCCTCGCCGCCGGTTCCGCTTTTGGCGCGCTCGGCGCCACGGGAGGCTGGCCGAACCATGCGCTCGCGCAAGATAGCGCCGCCCCGGCCGAGCCCTCGACCGCCCCTGCCCCGGCTCCCGCCGCACCGCAGCAATCGCCGTTTTCCTTCGACGATCTCGCGGCGCGGATGCAGAAAGCCGCCAAGGGCGAAGCTGTCCCGCCGGAAACCAGTTCGGCCGATTTCCTGAGCAAGTTGGATTACGACAGCTACCGGATGATCCGCTTCGACCCGGACAAGTCGCGCTTCGAGAATATCGAGGACACGCGTTTCGAGTTGCAGGCCTTCCATCTGGGCTGGCTCTTCAAGGAGCCGGTGCACCTCTCCAGCGTCGAGAACGGGCAAGCGCGCCCGATGACCTTCTCGACCGACGATTTCATCTATCAAAGCAAAGCGCGCAAGATCGTCCCCGAACATGCCGATCTGCCGGGCATCGCGGGCTTCCGGCTGAATACACCGATCAACCGCCCCGATGTCATGGACGAGTTGATCGCGTTTCAGGGCGCATCCTATTTCCGCGCGCTCGGGCGCGGCTCGGCCTACGGGCTCTCCGCGCGCGGGCTGGCGGTGAATACCGGCGTCTCGGTCGCCGAGGAATTCCCGCGCTTCACCCAGTTCTGGGTCGAGACGCCGACCTCGGGCGCGAACTCGATCACCGTCTTCGCAGAGATGCATTCGGCCTCGCTGACGGGGGCCTACAAATTCGTCATCACGCCCGGCGAGGCGACCGCGGTCGACGTGACCGCACGCCTCTTCATCCGCGAGGACATCCAGCAACTCGGCGTGGCGCCGTTGACCTCGATGTTCCTCTACGGACCGCGCAACCGGCACGATTTCGACGATTACCGCCCGCGCGTGCATGACAGCGACGGGCTGGCGATCGAGCAGGCCGATGGCGACAAGCTGTGGCGGCCGCTGCAGAACCCCGACACGCTCGCCTCCTCCTATTTCGCGGAGAGCGCGCCGAAAAGCTTCGGGCTCTATCAGCGCGAGCGCGAGTTCGATCACTATCAGGACGCTTCGGCCCGTTACGAGCGCCGCCCCTCGGTCCGCGTGACGCCGCAGGGCGACTGGGGCAAGGGCATGGTTCGCCTGGTCGAGATTCCCTCGAAACTCGAGGTGAACGACAATATCGTCGCGTTCTGGGTGCCCGAAGCTCCGGCAAAAGCAGGCGATGCGCTGGAATTCGCCTATCGCCTCGAATGGGGCGACCTTCCCCCCGATCCGAGCGATCAACGCGCCTATGTCGACCAGACATGGGCCGGAACCGGCGGCGTGTCGGGCGTCGAGAACACCAAGGGAACTCGGAAATTCGTCATTGATTTCAAAGGCGGAGAGATTTCGCGCCTCCCCGCGTCGGCTGTCGACGAGATCAAGCCGGTCACGCATGCGAACAAGGGCAAGATCGTGACTCAAGCCCTGTCGAAGGTCGAGCAGGACAATGTCTGGCGTCTCGTTCTGGATATTTCCGCCGATGGCGAAGCGCCGGTGGAACTCTCTGCGACACTAGCCGGTTTTGGACGGAACCTATCCGAGACCTGGCTCTATCAGTGGACCAAAGCATGAAATCACACCTGAAGCTGCCGGCCGTGCCGGCGCTGACCGACCAGCCGAGCGCCCTGCGCCGACTGGCCCCCGAAGACCTCGTTGAGGGGCCCGCCGCGCTGCCGGTCGCCCCGATGCCCATGCCTGCGCAACAGATCGAACCCGATCTTCGGCTGAGTACCCGGCTCGCCCGGATGCTGACCCGCCGCCCGGTCGGGGAAGGCACCTGACATGTCCGCGCTAGCGCGCCCCCGTGGCGCATTGCTGATCGGCCTGCGCGCTCTGGCGCTCGGGCTTGCTGCGCTTGCGGGCATCGGCGCCTTCGTACTGTTCATCCAGTTCGGGCAGGCCGATGGGCTGCAAACGCTCGACGTTGTGCGCGCGCTGCTGATCCTGATCTCGACGCTCTGGCTCGCCTGGGGCGCTGTGCAGGCACTGATCGGCCTCACCTCGCGTGCAGAACCACCGCCGCGGGTGGACCCCCATGCGCGGATCCAAGGGCGCACGGTCGTGCTGGTGCCGGTCTATAACGAAGACCCGGTCTCCACCTTCTCGCGCGTGGCCGCGATGGATGCCTCGCTCGCCGCGACCGACGACGACGCGGAGGTCCATTTCGCGATCCTCTCAGACACCCGCAAGGACGACATCGCCCATCGCGAACTGCAGGTCTTCGCCCATCTCGTGGAAGAGCGCGACGCGCTTGGCCGGTTCTTCTATCGCCGCCGCACCAACAACGTGGGCAAGAAGGCGGGCAATATCGAGGATTTCATTACCCGTTCCGGCGCGGCCTATGATTTCGCGCTGATCCTCGATGCCGACAGCCTGATGGAAGGCGAGACGATCCTGCAGATGATCCGTCGGATCGAGGCCGAGCCCCGCCTTGGCCTGCTGCAGACCCTGCCGAAAGTCGTGCGGGGTCGCTCACGCTTCGCTCGGGCGATGCAATTCTCGGCCAGCTTCTTCTCGCCCGTCTTCGCGCGTGGCCTGGCGATGCTGCAGGGCAAGACCGGCCCGTTCTGGGGCCACAACGCCATCGTGCGTACCCGCGCTTTCGCCGAAAGCTGCGGCCTGCCCGCGCTGAGGGGGCAACCGCCCTTCGGCGGGCATGTGATGAGCCATGACTATGTCGAAGCCGCGCTTCTGGCGCGCAACGGCTGGCTTGTGCGGCTCGACGACGATCTGGAGGGCTCCTTCGAGGAAGGCCCGGAGAATATCGTCGATCACGCCAAGCGCGACCGCCGCTGGTGTCAGGGCAACCTGCAACATGCGCGCATCATCGGCGCGCCGGGGCTGCGTGGCTGGTCGCGCTTCGTCTTTGCGCAGGGCATCATGGCCTATATCGCGCCGCTGTTCTGGCTGGGATTTCTCGTGGCCTCCATCGCGGCGCCCCTGTTCGTGCCGCCGCCGGATTACTTCCCCGAGCCCTACTGGCCTTTCCCCTATTTCCCGCCATCGGAGGCCTCGAAGGCGATCGGCCTCGCCATCGGCATCTTCGGCCTGCTGCTGGTGCCGAAACTGCTGATCGCCGCGCGCGCCGCGATGAACGGCACGGCGCGCGGCTTCGGCGGCGGCAACCTCGCCTTCGCTTCGACGCTGAGCGAGCTGCTCTTTTCCTCGCTCACGGCCCCGGTGCTGCTGGCCTTCGCCACGCGTTCGGTCTTTCAGGTGCTGTTCGGAGCGGATGGCGGCTGGCCCACCAACAACCGCGGCGACGGACGGCTGAGCGTCGCCGACGGGTTCAACGCGGCGTGGTGGATTGTCGCCATCGGTGCTGCGGGCCTCGCCGTCACGTGGTGGCTCGCGCCCGGCCTGCTGTTCTGGCTGCTGCCGGTCGGTCTGCCGATGATCGCCGCGCCGTGGCTGATTTCGTGGTCGTCGCAGCCGTCGCGCTCGCAGCTGATGCTGGTGCCTAGCGAGATCGACACGCCGCGCATCCTGCGTCTGCACGACGCGATCTTCACCCGCTGGGAAAACGCTTTCCCGGCCCCCGAGGGCGACCGCGCCGGTTTCGCGGACGCCCCTCACCGGAGCCCCGCACATGCGTAATATCGCGCTGATGAAACCCGGGCGCGACCTGCGGATCGACCTGTTCCGCGGCCTCGCGCTGGTGATGATCTATATCGATCACATCCCGGGCAATCTTTACGAGCATTTCACTTCCCGCAATCTGGGCTTCTCGGATGCGGCGGAGGGCTTCGTCTTCATGTCCGGCCTTGCCGCCGCGCTGGCCTACGGTCCGGCGCTGGCCAAGGGGCTGAGCTGGGAAGGCACCTCGCGACTTTGGGGCCGGGCGTGGCTCCTCTATCTCGTGCATATCCTGACTGCAGTCTGGGCGATCGCCATCGTCTCTGCCGCCGTGCAGTTCTGGGGCAACGAGGCGATGCTGTCCAAGAACGCGATGAAGATCTATGGCACAGACCCGTTTGGCTTCCTGATCGGGATCGCGACGCTGGGTCACCAGCTGGGCTATGTGAACATCCTGCCGATGTATATGGCGCTTCTCTTGATGGCGCCCGCGCTGATCCGGATCGGTCAGCGCAGCAAATTGGCGCTGCTGGCGACCTCGGTCGGGCTTTGGGCGGCGACGGGGCTGTTCCGGCTGAACCTGCCGAACTACCCGATGGAAGGCGGCTGGTTCTTCAACCCGCTGGCGTGGCAACTGGTGTTCAGCCTCGGCATCCTGACGGGCCTTTCGCTGCGCCAAGGCAAGCGGCTCGTGCCTGTGAAAGGCTGGATCATCGCGCTTGCGGCGGGCTGGCTGGCACTTACCTTCGTGTGGGTTCACAACGACTGGATGCTTAAGAATTTCGGCCACGCGGTCTGGCAGTTGCGCCAGTGGAAACTACCCTTCTTCATCGCGGGCTTCGACAAGACATTCGTGTCGCTGCCGCGCCTGTCGCACCTGCTGGCGCTCGCCTATATCCTGTCGCTGCCGGGGATCGTCCCGCGCATCGCCGAGGCGCGCGTGCTGGAGCCGATCCGGATGCTGGGCCGTCACTCGCTGCCGATCTTCGCGCTCGGCACGGTGCTGGCGATCGCGGGCCAGACGGTGAAGCAGGTGCATCCGGGCGGGATCTGGCAGGACAGCGTTCTGATCTTCGGCGGGCTCGCGCTGCAATTCGCCTTCGCCTACGGGCGCGACAATTTCGGCGCGAAGGCTGTGGCCCGGCGCCGGAAGGCCCGCGACGAGACAGAGCCTGCGCCCGCTCCGGTCCGGCGGCTGCACGCCGCAGAATAGCTCAGTTCAAGATCAGACCGTCCGAGCGCGCCGCCTGTTCCTTGATCGCCTTCACGGCGGCCTGAACCTTCGGCGTCCGGTGCAGATCGACATGGGTCACCAGCCACAGGTTGGTGTCCCAGGTATCATAGGGCTTCACCACCTCTTCGAGCGTCGGATCGGCGCGACCCATCGGCACGGTCAGGAAGCCCAAGCCCAGACCCGCCTTGATCGCATCGACCTGGCTCTCGTGCTCGTTCGCGCGGAACACGACTTGCTCGTCGGGGACGTTGTCGCGCAGCCAGCGGTAGAACGGCGCGCGGCTGTCGCGGTTGTCGTTCGACACGAAGCGATGCTTTGCGAGTTCTTCCTTGGAGCGCGGAATCCCGAAGCGCTCGACATAGGCGTGGCTCGCATAGAGCGCATTCTGCATCCGGCCCAGCGACTGCACGACGTTGTCGGGCTCGGTCGGGCGGTTGCCGGCGCGGATCGCGACATGCGCCTCGCCATACTCCAGCCGGAACACGCGCTGATCGGTCAGATAGCGCAGCCGCAGCCCGGGATATTCGCCCAGAAGCTTTTCCATCGCGGGCAGCACCAGCACCGAAACCGCGGTCAGCGACGTCACGATCAGCTCGCCCGTGACTTCGTCGCCCGCGCCCGCGATCCGGGCAGCGAGTTGGCTGAACTGGTCCTCGGTCGCCTGCCCCACGGAGAGCAGTTGCTGCCCCGCTTCGGTCGGCGTGTAACCGCGCGGATGGCGCTGGAACAGCTTCGTGCCCAGCTTGTCTTCCAACGCGTCGACATGGCGGATCACCGTCGCGTGGTGAACGCCCAAAACCTCCGCTGCACCCGAAACGGTGCCGATCCGCGCCACGTGAAACGCGGTACGGATTTCATCCCAACTGTCAAAGCTCATGCTGTGCGCCCGTGAACATAATCTGCTCGATCATGCCCGTTGCGTTCTGGATTGCAAGGGACAAGTAAGGCGCAGAACGAAAATCACGACCCCAAACCGAACACGTTTTACGGAGTCCTCCCCATGACCAAGACCCTTCGTATCGACAGCTCCATCAAAGGCGACGCGTCGATCTCCAAACGCCTCACGGACAAGATCGTCGAGCGGATCGGCGGCGACGTCACCGCCCGCGACGCGACCGCCATTCCCGCCATCGACGGTGCATGGATCGGCGCAGCCTATACCCCGGCCGACCAGCGCAGCGACGAGCAGAAAGAACTGCTCGCCCTGTCCGACGAGCTGATCGCCGAACTCAAGGCCGCCGACACGATCGTCATTGGCTGCGGCGTCTACAATTTCGGCGTCACCGGCCCGCTCAAGCACTGGATCGACATGGTCTGCCGCGTGGGCGAGACCTTCCGCTACACCGATGCCGGCCCCGAAGGCCTCGCCGGCCCGAAGCGCGTCATCATCGCCTACTCCTCGGGCGGCGTGCCACAGGGCTCCGCCTTCGATTTCGCGACGCCCTACATCAAGCAGGTTCTGGGCTTCATCGGCATCACCGACGTGACCGTGGTCGCAGCCGAAGGCGTGAACCTCGACGAGGCGGCGGCGATCGCCAAGGCAGAGACCCAGATCATCGAGCTCGCAGCCTGATCCCCCAGCCTGCAAAGACGTTCCCTACCTCCCCCGACTGGCCCCGTGGTTGACTCCGCGGGGCCTTTGTCATAGTTCACGCGAGATTTCCCCGGAGGACGAATCCCTCCGGTCCCGGCATGAGGTCGGGATCGCCACCAGTCAGCGCGTTGCGCCCACTGGTGCGCTTGTCGTTTGTCCCGGCCCCAATCACAGGAGGGTGGCCCATGTTCGAAAGTCTATCCGAGCGCCTAGGCGGCGTCTTCGACCGGCTGACCAAACAAGGTGCGCTTTCCGCCGATGACGTGAAAACGGCCATGCGCGAAGTGCGCGTCGCGCTTCTCGAAGCTGACGTTTCGCTGCCGGTCGCCCGTCAGTTCATCAAATCGGTCGAGGGCAAGGCCACCGGCGCCGCGGTCACCAAATCGGTCACGCCGGGCCAGCAGGTCGTCAAGATCGTTCATGACGAGCTGATCAAGATGCTCGCGGGCGAAGAGCCTGCCGATGCGCTGAAGATCGACAACCCGCCCGCGCCGATCCTGATGGTCGGTCTGCAGGGCTCTGGTAAAACCACCACCACCGCCAAGCTCGCCAAGCGTCTCAAGGACCGCGAGCACAAGCGCGTGCTGATGGCCTCGCTCGACACCAACCGCCCGGCGGCAATGGAGCAGCTGCAGATCCTCGGCACCCAGATCGGTGTCGACACGCTGCCGATCGTGAAGGGCGAGAGCGCCGTGCAGATCGCCAAGCGCGCCAAGCAGCAAGCGACGCTCGGCGGCTATGACGTCTACATGCTCGACACGGCGGGCCGTCTGCATATCGACGAAGTGCTGATGGACGAGGTTCAGGCGGTGCGCGATGTCGCAAACCCGCGTGAGACGCTCCTCGTCGTCGATGGCCTGACCGGCCAGGATGCCGTGAACGTCGCGACCGAGTTCGACGAGAAGGTCGGCGTCTCGGGCGTCGTGCTGACCCGGATGGACGGCGACGGTCGTGGTGGTGCGGCGCTCTCGATGCGCGCGGTCACCGGCAAGCCGATCCGCTTCGTGGGTCTGGGCGAGAAAATGGACGCGCTCGAGACCTTCGAGGCCGAGCGTATCGCGGGCCGCATCCTCGGCATGGGCGACATCGTCGCCCTCGTGGAGCGCGCACAGGAAACGCTGGAACAGGAACAGGCGGAGCGCATGGCCAAGCGCTTCCAGAAGGGCCTGTTCAACATGAACGACATGAAGAACCAGCTTGAGCAGATGATCAAGATGGGCGGGATGCAGGGCGTCATGGGCATGATGCCGGGCATGTCGAAATACGCCAAGCAGGCGGAAGACGCCGGGCTGAATGACAAGACGATCAGCCACCAGATCGCGCTCATCAACTCGATGACCAAGAAGGAGCGCGCCAACCCGCAGATCCTTCAGGCGAGCCGCAAGAAGAGGATCGCGGCGGGCGCGGGCCTCGAAGTGTCCGATCTCAACAAGCTGCTGAAGATGCATCGCCAGATGTCCGACTCGATGAAGAAGCTCTCGAAGATGGGCAAGGGCGGCATGATGAAACAGGCGATGAAGATGATGGGCGGCAAAGGCGGCGGCGCGCCGGATCTGGCAAACATGGATCCGTCCGAGGTCGAAGCCGCCGCCAAGGCGATGGGCGGCAAGATGCCAAAGGGCGGCATGCCCGGTCTGGGCGGCGCGTTGCCGCCGGGCCTGTCGGGCTTCGGCAAGAAGAAGTGATCGAGATGACCGTCGCGCTGTCCTCCACGCCTGTTCTCGAGACCGAGCGTCTCGTGCTCCGCGCCCCGAAGGCTGCGGATTGGGCGGCATGGCGCGATTTCTACATGTCCGAGCGCAGCCACTGGTTCCGCCCGGTGCAAGAGCCGACCCCCGAAGCCGCATGGCGCAGCTTCGCGGCGATCGCCGGCCATTGGGTCCTGCGCGGCTGGGGCATGTTCGTGATGACCGAGCGCGGCTCGGATCAGGGTTTCGGGGCACTCGGCCCCTGGATGCCAGAGAGCTGGCCCGAGGCCGAGATCGCCTGGTCGGTCTGGTCGCAGGAGGCCGAGGGCAAGGGCTACGTCGCCGAGGCTGCGCGCGCGGTGATCGCTCATGCGTTCCGCGACCTGAAATGGTCCACCGCTGTCAGCTATATCGACCCGAACAACACCCGTTCGACCGCGCTGGCCGAGCGTCTGGGCGCGCGCCCCGACCCGCAGGCCGCCTATCCCGGGGAGCCGCCGATCGTCGTCTGGCGCCACCCCGCCCCGAAGGAGGCCGCCGCATGAGCGATGCAACCACCCGTGCCGCTGAGTTGCTGAAAGAGCATCGCGACAGCATCGACCGGCTCGATGCGGTGATGATCTACACGCTGGCCGAACGGTTTGCCCAGACGCAGGCCGTCGGCAAGCTGAAGGCAGAGCACGACCTTCCGCCCTCCGATCCCGATCGGGAGGCCAAGCAGATCGCCCGGCTCGAAAAGCTGGCGAGCGATTCCGGGCTCGACCCGGAATTCGCGAAGAAGTTCCTCAATTTCGTGATTTCGGAAGTGATCCGGCATCACGAGAAATTCCAGAAATGACGGGCCATCCGGCCCATCACCAGCCATCCAAAGGAGACAACTGACATGGCTATGAAAATCCGCCTCGCCCGTGGGGGCTCCAAGAAGCGTCCGTTCTATTCGATCGTCGCTACCGACTCGCGCATGCCGCGTGACGGCCGCTTCCTCGAGAAGCTGGGCACCTACAACCCGCTGCTCCCGAAGGACAGCGAAGACCGCGTGAAAATGAACATCGAGCGCGTGAAGTACTGGCTCGACCAGGGCGCACAGCCGACCGACCGCATTGCGCGCTTCCTCGAAGCCGCTGGCGAGCGCAGCAAGGCGACCCGCGCCAACATGAAGAAAGCCGTTCCGGGCAAGAAAGCCCAGGAGCGCGCCGAACAGCGTGCCGCCAAGGCCGCCGAGGCGAACGCCGAAGAAGCACCCGCCGAAGAATAATCGGCAGCTATGGATGGCTGGTGGGCCGGGCGCGATATGTGCCCGGCCCCTGCCCCATCCGATCTAGCACAGAGGATCGCATCATGACCCAACCCGAACGCGTCTGCGTGGGTGCGATTGCCGGAGCTTTCGGCGTGCAGGGCGAAGTGCGCCTCAAGAGTTTCTGCGCCGAACCCGAGGATATCGCAGGCTATGCCCCGCTTTATACCGAAGACGGCGCACGCCAGTTCGACGTGACGCTGACGCGGGGCCTGAAGAACGGGCTTGGCGCACGGCTGTCGGGCGTGGCCACGAAGGAAGAGGCCGATGCGCTGCGGGGCACAACCCTCTGGGCCGACCGCGACAAGCTGCCCTCGCTTCCTGACGACGAATTCTATCATGCCGACCTGATCGGGCTGACGGTGGTGGACACCGGCGGCGCCAAGATCGGCACCGTGCGCGCGGTCCACAATCACGGCGCGGGTGACATTCTCGAAATCTACGCGCCCGGGCGCAAACAGGCGCTGCTTCTGCCCTTCACCAAGGCCATCGTGCCGACCGTGGATCTCGCCGCGCAGCGTATCGTCGTCGATCCGCCCGAGGATCTGTAATCGGATGCGTGTGATCGTCCATCCGGGCTTTCACAAGACCGGCACCTCCACGATCCAGACCGGACTGCGCGAAGTCAGCGCCCATCTGCCCGATTGGGTAATTGCGCTGCGCGAAGACATTCCCGACGCGGCCGCCGCTGCCCGCGCCTATTCGCTGACGCGGGACCCGTTCGAGTTGGGGCTCTATCAGGCCGCGCTCGCCAGTTGGGCCGATGCCCTCCCCGAAGACACCAGGCAAGCCGTGATCTCGATCGAAGGGCTCGCAGGCCACATGCCGGGGCGCGATGGCGTGCTGGACTATTCCGCAACGCCAGCCCTGATGGGCGCGCTGGCCGAGATGTTCCGCGCGAAATACGAAGACGCGTTGGAGTTGCAGCTTTTTCTGACCACCCGCGAGAAGACCGCATGGATCGACAGCCTGCATTGGCAGCACGTGCGCAGCGGCATGCTGACGGACTCGCTCGACACCTTCCGCACCCGACTGTCGGGCTTCGATCTCGCCCCTGTTCTGCGTGAGATCGTAAGCGCCGTGGCACCTTTCCCGGTGAACTGGGTCATGCTCGACGAAGCCCGCGATAATCCTCACGGCCCGCTGACGCCGCTTCTTGATCTGATGGGCGTGCCCCCCGAAATTCGCGCGTCGCTTGGCGTCGGGACCACGGCCAACGCGCGCCCGCGGCGGGTGGATCGGGCGGCGCTGGCCGACCAACTCGCCGCGATCAACGCCGAAGGGTTGCCGCGCGAGGCCACAAAAGAGAAAAAGCGCGCCATATTGCGAGCGGCATGGCGCGAAGAGGCAGAGGCGAAATCCGATGAGTGACGACAAACCCAAGCTCGCGACCAAGTCGCATGGCCGCCTGACGATCTCGCCGACGCGCAAGCCCAGCTCGCTGATGGACGAGCCGCTGCGGCTGAAAGGCGCGTGGACCGCGAAGATCGTCACGCTCTTCCCCGAAGCCTTCCCCGGCACGCTGGGTCTGAGCCTTCTGGGCCGCGCTCGCGATCTGGGTCTCTGGGCGCTTGAGACGATCGACCTACGCCCCTTCGGCATTGGCAAGCACCGCAATGTCGACGACACGCCCGCCGGCGGCGGCGCCGGGATGGTGCTGCGCGCCGATGTGGTGGGCGAGGCGCTCAAGCAGGCCGCCCGCGGCACGCCGGATGACCGCGCGCGCTGGCCGGTCGTCTATCTCTCACCGCGCGGCAAGCCGCTGACGCAGGAGATGGCGCGCCGCTTTGCCGACGCCGAGGGCATGACGCTTCTCTGCGGTCGCTTCGAGGGCGTGGACGAGCGCGTGCTGGAGCATTTCGGCGTCGAGGAAGTCTCGATCGGCGATTTCGTCCTGACGGGTGGCGAGGTGGCCGCCCAAGTGCTGATCGACGCCACCGTGCGGCTGCTGCCGGGCGTTCTGGGCAATGCCGAGAGCGCGGTGGAGGAAAGCCATTCCAGCGGATTGCTGGAGCACCCCCAATACACCCGCCCCGCCGAATGGGAAGGCCGCTCGATCCCCGAAGTGCTGACCTCGGGCAACCACAAGAAGATCGAAGACTGGCGCCGCGAAATGAGCGAGAAACTCACGCAGGAACGACGGCCGGATTTGTGGGAGAAGCGGGGGCTTCCCTCAAACGACGATTCATCCAGCTGATCCCGCGCGCCCCTATAAAACAGGCTTGATCCACACCCCATTTCCCCGTAATACGCGCGGGTCCGGACCGGAATCGGCCCTCGGACCCTTTTGCTGTTGCCCGGCGGCGCCTTCTTCGGCCCGCGTCACGGCACCGGCGAAGGGCGCAAAAAGCGAAAGACGACCTGAAATCTCCCGCGGGCGCGACCCTGAAAAGGCGAGCGGACCCGATGAAGACGCGGAGCTCTGAGGCGGCGAAACCTTCACGGGACAAACCGTGAGCATGTGAAAGGACGTTGCGATGAACCTGATCGCACAGCTCGAGGCGGAACAAATCGCCGAGCTCAACAAGACCATCCCGGATTTCAAAGCCGGTGACACCATTCGCGTCGGCTACAAAGTGACCGAAGGCACCCGTTCGCGCGTGCAGGCCTATGAAGGCGTCTGCATCTCGCGCAAGGGCGGCGACACGCTGGCGGCTTCGTTCACCGTGCGCAAGATCTCCTTCGGCGAAGGCGTGGAGCGTGTGTTCCCGCTCTATTCGACCAACATCGACTCGATCGAAGTGGTCCGCCGTGGCCGCGTGCGTCGCGCCAAGCTGTACTACCTGCGCGCCCGTCGCGGTAAGTCGGCTCGTATCGCCGAAGACACCCACTACAAGCCCAAAGCTGCGAAATAAGGAGCGGGACCATGAAAGCCGATACCCATCCCGACTACCACACGATCACCGTCAAGATGACCGACGGGACCGAATACCAGACCCGCTCGACCTGGGGCTCCGAGGGCGACACCCTCACCCTCGACATCGACCCGACCTCGCACCCGGCGTGGAACGGCGGTTCGTCGCGCCTCATGGACACCGGTGGCCGCGTGTCGAAGTTCAAGAACAAGTATGCCGGCCTCGGCTTCTGAGCCTGAGCTGCATGACTGTTACGGAAAAGGGCGCCTCGCGGGCGCCCTTTTTCATGTGTGTCGTCATGTGCATAGCCGCGAGGGTCACCGCCCCCCGCGATAGACCTTGCGCAGTTCCGGCACGGCGATGACGATCAGCAGCGCCGCCGCCAGCGCGAAGACCATCGGGCCGATGCGCTCATATCCCAGCACACCTGCGATGCCGCCCGCGAAGAAGGAACACAGCGTCGCGACATGCAGCAGGAGCCGCGATCGCAGCACCTGCCTGGTCTCCGCATCGCGCGCGCCCGGCAATAGCGCCGCAAGCTCCAGCCCCAGATCGGTCGCGATGCCGGACACATGGCTTGTGCGCACCCGCCCGTCCGAGATTTTCGTGCTCGCCGCGTTCTGCAGCCCCATCAGGAAGCTGAGGCCGATCATCATCAGATGCTCGCTCATCGCCGCAGCCCAGACCATGTCCAGGATCGTCAGCACGATCAGCAGTCCAGCTTCCAGAAGGATCGACAGCGCATAGATCCCGTGCAACCGCCGGCGCTGCCCCACGTCGATCAGCACGCCAGACGCAAAGGCGCCGAAGACGAAGGCCAGAAGCAGCAGCAGGAACCAGATCGCCGTGCCGAACCGCCCCAGCGCGAGCAGGTCGGTCGCGGTCGAGACATTCCCGGTCATATTGGCCGAGAAATAGCCGAGCGCCCGGAACCCGGCCGCATTCACCGCACCCGCGACCAGCGACAGCCAGACCGCCAGCGCGAGGTCGATCGAAACGCTCCGATCGTCTCCGGCATGTATCAGCACCGCCTGCCCCCACGCTTTTGCACTCTCGCCCCGACTATCGACGCCACCCGCGCAAAAGCAAGCCTTGGACGCGCGCGCCCTCTTTGCACTCGCCTTTTATCAGCGCGCCGGCACCGAGACATGACGCGAAACCGATGGCGCAATCGGCAAGGTCTACACCCTCGACTGATCGCAAAGCCGCAAGCGGGCGCGTCTCGGCGCTCCCCCCTAGCCCTTCGCATGATTCCCTAGTAAACCCGCGCCCAAACGCTCCACAGCAAGAGGGTCCTACATGGCGCGCCATCTCATTACCTCGGCCATTCCCTATATCAACGGCATCAAGCACCTCGGCAATCTCGTGGGCTCGCAGCTGCCGGCTGATCTCTTCGCCCGCTACCAGCGCGCGCGAGGCAACGAGGTGATGTTCATCTGCGCCACCGACGAGCACGGCACCCCCGCCGAACTGGCCGCAGCGAAAGCGGGCAAGCCGGTCGCCGAGTATTGCGCCGAGATGCACGAGGTGCAGGCGAAGATCGCGGAAGGCTTCCGCCTCAGCTTCGATCACTTCGGGCGCTCGTCGAGCCCGCAGAACCATCGCCTGACGCAGCATTTCGCCGTGAAGCTGGCCGAGGCCGGGCTGATCCGCGAAGTCTCGGAAACCCAGATGTATTCCAAGGCCGACGGGCGCTTTCTGCCCGACCGCTATATCGAAGGCACCTGTCCCAATTGCGGCTTCGAGAGCGCGCGCGGCGACCAATGCGACAACTGCACCAAGCAGCTCGATCCGGTCGACCTGATCAACCCGCATTCGACGATCTCGGGTTCGACCGATCTGGAGATGCGCGAGACCAAGCACCTCTTCCTGCGCCAGTCGGCGATGAAAGATCAGCTCGATGCGTGGATCGACAGCAAGACCGACTGGCCGGTGCTGACCACCTCGATCGCGAAGAAATGGCTCCATGACGGCGACGGGCTGCAGGATCGCGGCATCACTCGCGATCTCAGCTGGGGCGTGCCCGCGCAATTCGAGGGCGCGCCGTGGTCGGGCATGGAAGGCAAGGTCTTCTACGTCTGGTTCGACGCGCCGATCGAATATATCGCCGCGACCGAGGAATGGACCGAGAAGACGGGCGGCGATTGGGAGCGCTGGTGGCGCACCGACAAGGGCGCGGAGGACGTCACCTACACCCAGTTCATGGGCAAGGATAACGTGCCCTTCCACACGCTCTCGTTCCCCGCGACGATCCTCGGCTCCGGCGAGCCGTGGAAGCTCGTCGATTACATCAAGTCGTTCAATTACCTGAACTACGATGGCGGCCAGTTCTCGACCTCGCGCGGTCGCGGCGTCTTCATGGATCAGGCGCTGGAACTTTTGCCCGCCGATTACTGGCGCTGGTGGCTTCTGTCCCACGCGCCCGAAAGCGCGGATGCCGAATTCACCTGGGAGAATTTCCAGGTCTCGGCGAACAAGGACCTCGCCGATGTGCTGGGCAACTTCGTCAGCCGGATCACCAAGTTCACCCGCTCGAAATTCGGCGAGGTGATCCCGGAAGGCGGCAGCTGGGGCGAGCAGGAAGCGGCCCTGATCGAGGATCTGACCACCCGCATCCGCGCCTACGAGACGCATATGGAAGAGAAGGATATCCGCAAGGCGGCGATGGAGCTGCGCGGGATCTGGGTCGCGGGCAACGAATACCTGCAGGCGTCGGCACCGTGGTCGGTGTTCAAGACCGATCCCGATCAGGCGGCAGCCATCGCAAGGCTCGCGCTGAACCTTATCCCGATCTACGCGGTGCTCTCGGCGCCCTTCATTCCCGATGCGGCGAAGATCATGCTCGAGGCGATGGGCGACGAGGATCGCGACTGGCCGGGCGATGTGAAGACCGCGCTAGAGGCGCTGCCCGCGGGCCATGCCTTCACCACGCCCGAGGTCCTTTTCCGCAAGATCACGGATGAAGAGCGCGAAGAGTGGCAGGAGCGGTTCGCGGGCACCCGCGACTGAGGCCATCAGGGGCGCTGCCCCTCTAAGCTTTCGCGAATTCATCCCGGGATCTTTGGGCAAAAGCGAAGTCAGACACTACGCTCGTCTTCGCTCTTTCGAAATATCCCCCGGGGGGGGGGGGGCCACAGGGCGCGGGGGCAGCGCCCCCTACCCGTTCTGTTTCTCGCCAGACCGCCACGCCGAAAGCGCCGCGTTTTCCTCGTCCGGAGGAGTCGCGAGCTCTGCGGGAGGCACCGCCGGCACCTTCTTCATTCGGAAGTAATGCGCCTCGCGCGCGCCGAAATAGAAACTGACCACCGCGCCGAGAAGCCACCAAAGCGGCTCGGGTACGTAGCCTAGGCCCACCATCCGTTGCGCGAAGCCGACCGGGTCGAGCATCGCATAGACGAAGAGCCCCACGATCCCGAAAGCGAGCACCGGGCGCGGCAGGCGGTTGAGGCCGTTCACGATGCGATCGAAGCGACCGGGTCGGATATATTCGAACTCCGCGCCGTGTTCCTGCAGCGCCGCAAGATAAGCGGTCTGTGCGGCTTCGAGCTTCTTCGCGGCATTGGGCACGAATACCTCCGCGACGGAACTGGCGGCCTCGCCTGCTGCCTTCACCGTGCCCGCACCGCCGAGCAGTTTTTCGATCAAGCCCATTTCGCCACCCGCTTGCGATGCTCGCCCTCGGTAAGGCGAAAGCGTGGGGAAATGAATTCCTCGGCGCGGCGGATCCAGCCGCCCTTCGCGCCCGCTCGTGTCGTGGCGTATTTTCGGCTGGCCGGGCGCGCATCGGCGAGCCGGTAGTAGTAATTGCGCCGCGCGATCCCGTAGGCATCGGCGAAATAGCCGGGCGCGGCCGCATCTGCGAGTTCGGCGGCCGCGATGGTCTGCGGGCCGATGATCCCGTCGACCACGACACGCTGACCCATGTCGCCCAGGAGACGCTGCAGGATCACCACCGCATTGCCGCCTGCATTCACATACATGTCGAAGACCGAGGCCTGCACCGTGGGTGGCAGCCGGTCGATACGCGGACCCTTTTAGTAATGCTCGATGAAGATCTCGGCAGCCTGCGCGGGGTCGAGCGCGCGGACATCCATCTCGTCCACCCGGCCATCGCCGGTCAGATCGCGCCCCAACCGGCGCAGGGTTCCGAGCGTGACGCCGTGCTTGGTCGCGCCGCCCGGATCGTCCGGATCATCGACATAACCGCCTTCGCGCGCGACGATCTCCGCCGCGATCTGGGTGACCGATTTCATGGCCTGCCTCCGTTGATGACAACGTCAGGCAGGCTCGGGCCGTGCGGTTAACAGTGCTGCAAGCGAGCGTTCGCCGGGGTGGGGATCAGGAGGACGGGCCCTCGTAGACGCCCTGCTCCTTCAGCGCGTCGACGACTTCCTTGGGCATGTAGTTCTCGTCATGCTTGGCGAGGATTTCCGAGGCCACGAACGTATCCCCTTCCATCTTGCCCGTGCCGATCATGCCCTGTCCCTCTTTGAAGAGGTCCGGCAGGACGCCCGCGAATTTCACCGGGACGGTCGCGCCGCCATCGGTGACCTTGAATTCGATGACTTCGCCCTGACCGCGCTTGAGCGAGCCTTTCTCGACCAGCCCGCCGAGACGGAAGACTTCGCCGGGCTGCGGCGGCTCGGTGGCAAGCTGCGAAGGTGCACGGAAGAAGTTGATGCCGCTCCGCATCGAGTACCCGATCGTGCCGGTCGCGATCACCAAGGCCAGCGCAGCCACGCTGAGCACCTGGATACGACGTTTCTTCTTCAGACTCTTCATCTCTTCGCCTCCTGAGATGCCGTTTCGTCTACCTCACCGCGCCGGCCTTGCCATTGACGCGGATCAAGGGAAGACGGGGGCGAGCATCAGCCCTTCGCTTTCCTCCAGCCCGAGCATCAGGTTCGCGTTCTGGATCGCCTGTCCCGACGACCCCTTGCAGAGGTTGTCGATCGCGACGACCACGAGCGCGCGCCCGGGAATTCTGTCTCCTGATACACCAATATGGGCATAATTGGAGCCAGTTACAGACCTGGTGGACGGAACTGCGCCGAAAGGTAGCATTTCGATGAAGGTTTCTTCCGCATAGCGGTCGGCCAGCGCCTTGTAGACGCCCTCGGGCTCGCCCTTCACATAGGCGGAGGCAAGGATGCCGCGATTGAACGGCGCCAGATGCGGGGTGAACTGTACCATCACGGGGCGGCCCGCCAAGGCGCTGAATTCCTGATCGAATTCACCCAAGTGACGGTGCTTGCCGCCCTGCGAATAGGGCGCGACACCGCCCGACAGCTCTGCGTGCAGCAGGTTTTCCTTCAGCGACCGGCCCGCGCCGGAGACACCGTTCTTCAGATCGAGGATGATGTCGTCGAGATCAATCACGCCAGCTTCGATCAGCGGACGGATCGCAAATTGGCCCGCAGCGGCATTGCAGCCCGTGCCCGCCACCAGTCGCGCTTCGCGAATCGCATCGCGGTAGAACTCGGTCAGCCCGTAGACCGCCTCTTTTTGCAGCTCGACCGCAGCATGAGGCTTGCCGTACCACTTCTCGTATTCTGCAGGATCGCGCAGCCGGAAATCGGCCGAGAGGTCGACGATCTTCAGATCGCGCGGCAGCTCCTTGATGACTGCCTGCGAAGTCGCATGCGGCAGTGCGCAGAAGGCCAGATCGACATTCGAGAAGTCGATCTCTTCGATTTTCACCAGATCCGGCAGGCCCAGATGGCGCAGATGCGGGAACACGTCACCCATTGCCATGCCCGCCTTACGCTCGCCCGAGAGGGCCACGATGTCCATGTTCGGATGGGTGGCGATCAGCCGGACGAGTTCGGCGCCGGTATAGCCCGACGCGCCCAGAATCGCGATTTTCTTGGTCATTTGGTCCTCCGCGCTTGTCGCTCGGCTCTCCCTTACCCTAAGCTCACACTCAAATAAACTCCGTGTGAGACGGGGCGACGACCGACAGTGAACGAGGCAGGCCGTGGCAGAGCAGTGGTATTACGCCGATGGGAAGGATCCCGTCGGCCCGTTCCCCCCGGAACATATGATGGATATGGTGCGGGGAGGTCGTATCAAGCCCGAAACGATGGTTTGGCAGGACGGAATGGAGGGATGGGAGCCTGCGGGCGATCACTTCTTCCGGCGGCCGCCCGACACCTCGGCAACCGGCACCGATCCGCATAGCGGCGCGACGAATTACGCCGCCCGCATCGCACAGCGCCATCAGCAGGAGGGCAAGCTTTCCTCCGCCGATCCGCGTGCCTATGCCGAGGCCTCGATCGAACGCGACCGGACGCAGCGCGGGATCGGCTCGGACGGGCTTTACGAGGGGGCCCCCTCGCGCAGCTTCGTCGAGGCGATCAAGGTCTGTTTCCGGAAATACGCAACCTTCAAGGGTCGGGCGAGCCGTTCGGAATACTGGTGGTTCGCGCTCTTCGTCATGCTGGCGAGCATCATCGGCGCCATGGCCGAAGGCTCGATGGGCGAGGACGGCACGGCGATCAGCGCAGTGATTTCCATCGCGACGTTCCTGCCATCGATCTCGGCGCAGGTTCGACGCCTGCATGACACCGACCGCTCGGGCTGGTGGGTCGGCGGCTACCTTCTAGCTAGCGTGTTCGGCGGCCTCGTGATCGGGCTGACGGTCATGTCCTACGGCGTGCAGGACCCGGCAGCCATGGCGGGCATGTCGGCAGCGCTTCTCGCGATCTGGGGGATCGTGATGCTGGTCTGGGGCATCGCGCTCTTCGTGTTCATGGTCCAGCGCGGTACGCGCGGGCCGAACCGGTTCGGCTGAGGGCCACGACGATCAGGCGCCTCAGGCGGCCTCGAAGCGGATCGCGTAGCGCAGGAATTGCGTCGCGTGGCTCGAGACCGAGGCCGGATCGCCGGTGGTCAGGAATTTCGATTCCGTCCCCGAACCTTTGAACTCGGGTCGACGCTCCAGATAATCCGCGAGGCTCTCGGCCACGAGGTTGGCCTGGCTGTAGACGTCGACGTTCGGCCCCAGTGCTTCCTGGAAGGTCTTTTGCATCAGCGGGTAATGGGTGCAGCCGAGGATCGCTGCCTCGGGTTTCGGCATCCGACGCTTGAGCGCTTCGACATGGGATTTCACCAGCGCCTCGGCGAGGATTTCGTCGCCAGTCTCGATCGCATCGACCACACCGCCGCAGGGCTGCGCCTCAACATCCACGCCGATCGCGCGGAAGGCCAGTTCGCGCTGGAATGCGCGCGAGGCCACCGTCGCGGGCGTCGCGAACAGCGCCACGTGCTTCACCGCAACTTCGCGCGGCGGGGAGTTGTCGCCCCATTTGCGTTCGGTCAACGCTTCGATCATCGGTACGAAGACGCCCAGCACGCGCTTGCCCTCGGGGATCCAGGTCTCCTGCATCCGCTTGAGCGCGGCGGCCGAAGCCGTGTTACAGGCGAGGATCACCAGATCGCAGCCCTCTTCCCACAAACGCTCCACGCCCGCGCAGGTCAGGTTGAAGATGTCATCGGCATCGCGCACGCCGTAAGGCGCATGGGCGTTATCGCCGTAATAGCAAAAGGCCATATCCGGCAGCCGCCTGGCGCAGGCATCATAGACCGTCAGTCCGCCCAGACCTGAATCGAAAACGCCTACCGCCATGCTCGCGCCCCTTGCCCGTCCGGGCCGCACACGGACACCGGTCAGTTTCTGTATTTCGCCTCGAACTCGAAGCCATAGCCGTAGGACTTCAAGGGAGTCGGCGACAAGTCATACGTCGCACGGCGCAGGAAATCCATCATCTGTTTCGGACGCTCACGCAGCGGTGCGAGATCGGCCTGCGGGACCGGCTCACCCACGCAGAGCCGCACCGGACGATTGGCGTGACGTTTGAACTCGCGGATCATCAGCCCCATGCGCAGGCTGTAATGCAGATGGCTCGCCAGCTGGAACAGGCGACTGTTATGGCCCTCGAAGAAGACCGGCACCACGGTCGCATCGGATTTCGCGATCATCTTGGCGGTAAAATTGCGCCAACCCGGATCCATCGGTGCCCCGAAGGGCTTAGCGGCGGTCGAGACCGTGCCGCCCGGAAACACACCGATCGCGCCACCGTCGCCGAGGTAGCGCAGCGCCTCGGCGCGGGTGCGCAGGTTGGCCCTCGCTGCCTCTTTGGTTTCGGAGAAGTCCACCGGCAGGATGACCCGGTCGATCTCTTCGGCACGCTTGAAGACGTTATGGGCGAGGATACGGAAATCGCCGCGAATGCGCGACAGCAGCAGGCCCATGATCAGCCCGTCGAGAATGCCGTAAGGGTGGTTCGCGATCAGCACCAACGGCCCGGTCTGCGGGATATTGGCGAGCGCGCCGCGGGTCACCTCGATCTGCAGCCCGTAGCGCTCGGCCATCACCTGCCAGAAATCCGCACCTTGCGCGATGTCATGCTCGTAGCCGCGTGCTCGCCGGATCAACCCGATCCGCCCGGTCGCGTTCTCCATCGCGCGGATCAACACCCGCGCGCCTTTCGAGCGCGCGGACCAAGCATATGAGATTTCCTGTGTGGCGTGGCGGACAGGCATCCGGGGGGCCGTCGGGGTGGCGGTCATCTCGTACCTCCGCAACATGGGCTGGCTTCACTCTGCCAGCGCCATGTCACGAAGGTACGACACTCAGATGACAGCCCTCACTCGGCGGCCATTTTCTGCGGAGCGCCACCTGCGCGGAAAGCGGCGAGCAGTTCCTCGCGCCGCTTCGCCGCCATTTGCTCGGCCTGCGCCTTGACCGGGCCGAAACCGCGGATCGTCAGCGGCAATTCGGCCAGTTCGCGCGCGATCTCCATCGTGTCTGGCGTGACCTTGGGTAGCACTTCGGCCATGTCGGCCTCGTATTGCTTGATCAGCGCCCGCTCCATCTTGCGCTCCTCGGCATAGCCGAAAGGATCGAACGGCGTGCCGCGCAGCCCTTTCAGCTTCGCCAGAAGACGGAAGCCACGCTCCATGCCGGGGCCGAATTCACGCTTCTTCGGACGTCCGTCCGGGCCTTCCTTGGACAGGATCGGCGGGGCGAGATGGAAATGCATCTCGAAATCGCCCTCGAACTCGGCCCGCGCCTTTTCTGCCGTCGACAGATGCAGACGCGCGACCTCGTATTCGTCCTTGTAGGCCAGGAGCTTGTGATAGCCCTTCGCGACGGCCTCACGCAGCTCCGACGGCGCCTCGTCCACCAGCTTGCGGAAACGCTTGGCGAGCCGCTTGTTCTGGTAGTCGACGAGATGGTTGGCCCGGAACTCGACCGGATCGACCGGGGCCTGCACGACCTCCGCCGCCATCGCCTTCGCAGCCTCCTCCGGATAGGCCATCGCCCAGCGCCCCAGATTGAAGGCGCGCTTGTTCTCCTCGGGCTTTGCGCCGTTCAACTCGATCGCCCGGAAGATCGCCTCGAGGGTCAGCGGCACGTAGCCTTGCTGCCACGCAGCCCCCAGCACGACCATGTTCGAATAGATCGAGTCGCCCAGCATATGCCGCGCGAGTTCCGACGTGTCGGCAAAGGCCACCCGGTCATTCAGCCGCGCCTCGAGGCTCAGCCGAAGCTGTTCGCCCGGCAGGCGGAAGTCGCGGTTGCGGGTGAACTCGCCGGTGACGATCTCATGGCTGTTGATCACGGCGCCGGTGCGGCCCGTCGTCATGAGCCCCAGTGTCTTGGCACCGGCGGAGACCACCAGATCGCCCCCGATCACGCAATCGGCCTCGCCCACCGCGACGCGGATCGCCGAGATATCCTCGGGCTTGTTCGCGATGCGCAGGTGGATATGCACTGCCCCGCCCTTCTGGGCGAGACCGGCCATCTCCATCATGCCTGCGCCCTTGCCGTCGATATGGGCGGCCATCGCCAGCACCGCGCCGATGGTCACGACGCCCGTGCCGCCGACGCCGGTGATCACCACGTTATGGGTGCCGTCGATCGCGGGCAGCGTGGGCTCCGGCAGGTCCGGCAGGTCGAGCGCCTGCGCTTCCGCCTTCTTCACCTTCGCGCCGTGCAGCGTCACGAAGCTCGGGCAGAACCCGTCGAGGCAGCGGAAGTCCTTGTTGCAGGACGACTGGTCGATCGCGCGTTTGGTGCCCAGTTCGGTCTCTTCCGGCACGATGGAGACGCAGTTCGACTGAACCCCGCAATCGCCGCAGCCTTCGCAGACGTCGGTGTTGATGAAGACGCGCTTGTCCGGATCCGGGAACTTGCCGCGCTTGCGGCGGCGGCGTTTCTCGGCGGCGCAGGTCTGAACATAGATCAGCGCCGAGACGCCTTTCGTCTTCGCCAGCCGCTTCTGCACGTTCATCAGCTCGGCCCGTTCGACCTTCTCGACGCCAGCGGGGAAGGTGGACAGGTCCAGCTCTTCCTTCTCGTCATAGACCACCACGACCGGCTTCACGCCCATCGCCACGATTTCCGCCGCGATCTGCTGCGAGGTCAGGTCGCCCTCGTTCTCCTGCCCCCCGGTCATCGCGACCGCATCGTTGAACAGGATCTTGTAGGTGATGTTGGTGCCGGCTGCCAAAGCCGCCCGGATCGCCTGCGCGCCCGAGTGGTTGTAGGTGCCGTCGCCAAGGTTCTGGAACATATGCTCACGCGTCGAGAACGGGGCCTCGCCGACCCAGTTCACGCCCTCGCCGCCCATATGGGTGAAACCTTCCGTGTTCCTGCCCATCCACTGCACCATGTAGTGACAGCCGATCCCGGCATAGGCGCGCTCGCCCTCGGGCACCTTGGTCGAACTGTTATGCGGGCAGCCCGAGCAATACCATGGCGTACGGGTCGCGATCTCAGGGGCGTTGTCTGCGCGTTGGGCGGCTTCGATCTTGGCGATACCCGCCTTGATCGCGTCGGTCCCGCGGCCTTCCTCGATGAAGATATCGCCCAGCTTGCGCGCGATCATCACCGGGTCGAGCGCGTAGCGCGTGGGGAACAGCTCCACCTGGCGGCCGTTCTTCCATGTGTCGCCCTTGTGCCAGCCATAGACGCGACGGCCACGACGGTCGTCGAAGATCGCTTCCTTGACCTGCACCTCGATCAGCTTGCGTTTTTCCTCGACGACGATGATCAGCTCCAGCCCCTCGGCCCATTCGTGGAAGCTCTCCATGTCGAGCGGGAAGGTCTGGCCGATCTTGTAGGTGGTAATGCCGAGCCGTTCGGCCTCTGCCTCGTCGATCCCCAGCAGCGAGAGCGCATGGGTCAGGTCGAGCCAATTCTTGCCCGCAGCGACCAGACCGATCTTCGCGCCGGGTTTACCCCAGACGCGATTGTCGATGCGGTTCGCGCGCGCGAAAGCCTCTGCCGCGTAGCGCTTGAAGTCGATCATCCGCGCTTCCTGAGCCACCGGAGTGTCGCCCAAGCGAATGTTCAGCCCGCCTTCGGGCATCTTGAACTCGGGGATCACGAAGTGTTGACGGAAGGGATCGCCATCGACGACTGCAGTCGCCTCGACCGTATCCTTCATCGTTTTCAGACCGACCCAGACTCCGGCAAAACGGCTCAATGCATAGCCATAGAGCCCGAAAGCGAGGATTTCCTGCACGCCTGCGGGCGACAGCACCGGCATGTAGGCATCGACCATCGCCCAGTCGGACTGGTGCAGCACGGTCGAGGACTCACCGGTATGGTCGTCGCCCATCGCCATGAGGACGCCGCCGTGTTTCGACGTGCCCGCCATATTGGCGTGACGCATCACGTCGCCCGAGCGATCTACGCCCGGACCTTTGCCGTACCAGAGGCCGAAAACGCCGTCATACTTGCCTTCGCCACGCAATTCCGCCTGCTGCGAGCCCCACAGCGCGGTGGCCGCGAGGTCTTCGTTCAGGCCCGGCTGGAAGCGAACGTCGCTCTCTTCGAGCACGGTCTTGGCGCGCGCCATCTGCAAATCGACAGCGCCCAGCGGCGAGCCGCGATAGCCTGTCACATAGCCGGCCGTATGCAGCCCCGCCGCCTTGTCGCGTGCGGCCTGAGCCAGAACCAGACGCACCAAAGCCTGCGTCCCGTTCAGCAAAACCGGAGATTTCGTTAGGTCGAACCGATCCGCTAGGGATATTTCTTGCCTTCCCATTAAGCACCTCCCCTTGCTAACTGGGCATGAAGACATGGTAGGTCATAATATCTGACCTAGAAAGCGGAAAATTGTTACTTAGCGGTTTCGTAAATCCTCGAGATTAATGTAAAGAAACTTGCGCGGAACAGCAGATGATACAGCGAAAGTGACCTTGATGGATTGGGACAAGCTCAGAATCTTCCACGCAGTGGCCGATGCGGGGTCTTTGACTCATGCCGGCGATGCGCTGCACCTGTCTCAATCTGCCGTGAGCAGACAGATCCGGGCGCTCGAAGAGGCGCTTGGAACGACTCTGTTTCACCGCCACGCCCGCGGACTGATTCTCACCGAGCAGGGGGAGTTGCTGTTCGAGGCCACCTCCTCGATGGCGAAAAAGCTCGACAGCGCCTCCGCACGCATCCGTGACAGCGAAGAAGAAGTCTTCGGCGAGCTGCGCGTGACGACCACGACGGGCTTCGGCACGCTCTGGCTCGCGCCGCGCCTGACGAAGCTTTACGAGAAATATCCCGATCTGAAGATCGACCTCATGCTGGAGGAGCGGGTGCTCGACCTGCCGATGCGCGAGGCCGACGTCGCCGTTCGCATGAAAGAGCCCGCGCAGGCCGACCTGATCCGCAAGCGTCTGCTGAACATCCGTATGCGGCTTTACGCGACCTCCGAGTATCTCGCGAAATGGGGTGCCCCCGAGAAGATCGAAGATCTTCGCAAGCATCGCCTGATCTGCCAGACCCCCCGCACACCGCAGGTACAGGCCGGTGCCCAGCTTGCGCGGCAGGTGCTGGCCTTCGATCAAAGCTCGACGCTGACGGTGAACAACTACTTCGGCGTATTGCAGGCCGTGCTGAACCATATCGGCATCGGCATCCTCCCCGACTACCTGACCGCAGATTTCAACGATCTGCAGCGCGTGCTGCCTGATCTGGAATCGGTCGAGATTCCGATCTTCCTCGCCTACCCGGAAGAGCTGCGCTCCTCGCGCCGCGTGACCGCGTTCCGCGACTTCATTCAGGAAGAGATCACCAACTATCGGCGCTTCCAGGCAGGCGATTCAGCCTAGGGTTGCAGCGCGACTTTACCGCAACGCATACCGGCCATGATGCATTCGCAGCATGTTTTCCCTTGATGCGTTAACAAACTGCCCATAAATGAGGCTCAGAAGGGTTGGCCGTGCCGAAAGGCGCAGCACCTTCTACCTCCCTGTTGGACTTTGGCCGAGCTTTGCTCGGCCTTTTTTTTGCCCGACGCCCGGATGCGGTTTTCACGCACGGCGCGAGAGCCCCCGACATCAGCCTCGGTCTCACGAAATTTCACGCTGACGCGACCGCGCAAGCCCCGCGCTACGCACAGCTATCCCCTTCGGTTCATTTAAAAATCCGCGATGTCACTCACAATTATTTCAGTGAACTTTCGACGATTCCACCCCGTTTCCTCCCCGACGCCGACAACGGCGCAGGATTTGGTAACCAGTTGAAAGGATACTGATATGACCACGACGAAAAACATCTTTGCCGCTTCGACCGCTCTTCTGGGTGCGATGACTATCGCAGGCTCGGCTTCGGCCCTCGACCTGACGAAGATCCCGTCCACCAACAACAACGACGGCCAGTATTACGGTATCGCCGATTATCGCACCGGCACCGTTCCGGGAGAGACTTCGTCGATGGGCACCCCGCCCGCCGTCACCTCGTCGAACACCTACGCATCGACCGATCAATACGGCATCACCGACGTGAAGACCGGCACCGCCGAGTTCGCGAACACCTCGATGGGGTCGGACATGATTCCCGCGCAGCGCCAGCTGACCGATCAAGCCGGCATCACCGGCCTGAAGACCGCGGCCAACGCGGAGGACAAGGCGATGAGCGCCGATGGTAACGTGATCGGCATGATCGAGAAGGTCGAGTCGCATGACGGCTACGACACCATCTATGTCCGCACCTCGCCGAAGCTCGACACCACCGTGTCGCTCTTCAAGGTCAACGTGCCGAAGGACGCCGCTGCGAACGGCGAGGTCAAGCTCGGCTGGACCGTCTCGGAACTGCTGACCAACCTCGAGACGCAAGTGGACATGCGCTCGTAAGCCGGACGTACCACGACAAGACGCTTTCACGACGCGGGGCCTTCGGGCCTCGCGTTTTTTCTTTCCGCAACGTCCGGCCTCTCTTTTCCCCCTGCACATATTGGCCTAATAGGGGCGGCGAAGCCGATGCCGGAGGATCCTCATGAACGAGCCGCAGATCACGCCTGATCTCATCGCAGCCCATGGCCTGAAACCCGACGAGTACGACCGGATCCTCGAGATCATCGGACGCGAGCCGACTTTCACCGAGCTCGGGATCTTCTCGGCGATGTGGAACGAGCATTGCTCCTACAAGTCGTCGAAGAAATGGCTGCGCACGCTGCACACCGAGGGCGATCAGGTCATCTGCGGTCCGGGCGAGAATGCGGGTGTCGTCGATATTGGCGACGGGCAGGCCGTGGTCTTCAAAATGGAGAGCCACAACCACCCCTCCTACATCGAACCGCACCAAGGCGCCGCGACTGGCGTCGGCGGCATCCTGCGCGATGTGTTCACCATGGGCGCGCGTCCGGTGGCCGCAATGGACAGCCTGAGCTTCGGTATGCCCGACCACCCGAAAACCTCCCATGTCGTCAAAGGCGTGGTCGAGGGCGTGGGCAGCTACGGTAACTGCTTCGGCGTTCCGAATGTGGGCGGCGAAGTGCGTTTCCATCCCTCCTATAACGGCAACTGCCTCGTGAACGCCTTCGCGGCGGGCTTGGCCGATGCTGACAAGATCTTCTACTCCGCCGCGTCCGGCATCGGCATGCCGGTCGTCTACCTCGGTGCGAAGACGGGTCGCGACGGCGTCGGCGGCGCGACGATGGCCTCGGCCGAGTTCGACGACACGATCGAGGAAAAGCGCCCCACCGTTCAGGTCGGCGACCCCTTCACCGAGAAATGCCTGCTGGAGGCCTGCCTCGAGCTGATGCAGACCGGCGCGGTGATCTCGATTCAGGACATGGGGGCCGCGGGCCTGACCTGTTCCGCGGTCGAGATGGGCGACAAGGGCGGCCTCGGCGTGCAGCTCAACCTCGACGCGGTGCCGCAGCGCGAAGCCGCGATGACCGCCTATGAGATGATGCTGTCGGAGAGCCAGGAGCGGATGCTCATGGTCCTCAACCCCGAGAAGGAAGACATCGCCCGCGAGATCTTCGAGAAGTGGGATCTCGACTTCGCCATCGTCGGCGAGACCATCGCGGAAGACCGCTTCCTGATCGTGCATGGCAACGAGGTGAAAGCCGACGTGCCGCTGTCGAAACTGTCCTCGGAAGCGCCCGAATACGATCGTCCCTGGGTCGAGACGCCCGTCGCGACCGCGGGCGAAGCGCTGCCCGAAATCGGTGCTATCGATGCGCTCAAGAAACTGATCGGCTCGCCGAACTACGCGCACAAGTCGTGGGTCTATGAGCAATACGACACGCAAGTGATGGGCGACACGGTGCGCCGCCCGGGTCTCGGCGCAGGCGTCGTGCGCGTGCACGGCACCGACAAGGCGCTGGCCTTCACCGCCGACGTGACCCCGCGCTACGTAAAGGCGAACCCGTTCGAGGGCGGCAAGCAGGCGGTGGCCGAAGCCTACCGCAACCTGACGGCCGTGGGCGCGAAACCCCTCGCCTCGACCGACAACCTGAACTTCGGCAACCCGGAGAAGCCGGAGATCATGGGCCAGTTCGTGGGTGCGATCAAAGGCATCGACGCCGCCGTGCGCGCACTCGACATGCCGATCGTGTCGGGCAACGTCTCGCTTTACAACGAGACCGACGGCACCGGCATCCTGCCAACCCCGACCATCGGCGCGGTCGGTCTGCTGAGCTCGCTCGACGAGTTGATCGCGGGCCTACCGACGGCGGGCGACGTGGCGATGGTGATCGGCGAAACCAAGGGCCATCTCGATCAATCCGCGCTCGCCTTCGAAGCCTTCGGGATCGAGTCGGGTGACGCGCCGGCAGTCGACCTCGACGTCGAGAGACGCAATGGCGAGTTCCTCCGCGAGAACCGCGCGCTGGTCAAAGGCGCAAGCGATCTCTCGGACGGAGGCCTCGCGCTCGCGGCTTTCGAGATGGCGGAGGAAGCCGGTCTGGGTGTCACGCTTGAAGCTGGCGACATCGCGACGCTCTTCGGCGAGGATCAGGGGCGTTACCTCGTGGCCTGCTCCTTCGATCAGGCCGAGGCGCTGATGGTCGCCGCCCGCCGCGCCGAGGTGCCGCTTTACACCGTGGGTCGTTTCGGCGGGGACACGGTTAGCTTCGGCTCGGAGAGCGCCCCGCTGGAGGAGCTGTCGACCCTCTATCGCAGTGCGTTCAAAGCGGCGATCGACGCCTGAGTTCTGTGATCTGACGCAGAGCGGACATGCACGCCGGGCGGTTTCTTGCCGCCTGCGCACAGACTAGTATCGCCGCGACACACCGATTTCAGGTTCCCGCTTTGACCAGCTCCACCCTTGCCTATGCCGCCCGGCTGTTCCTCGCCGCGACGCTCGCCCTGACCGTTGCGCGGTTGCTCGGGCTGACCAATGTCTACTGGGCGGCGATGCCGGTCTGGGTGGTAATCCAGCCCCATCGCGAAGACATGGCGCTGCGCGCGGTGCTGCGGGTTGTGGGCACCTTGGTCGGGGCAGCAATCGGGATCGCCGCGCTTCGCTGGCTGCCAGTGCCGGGAATTGCGCTGACCGTGGCGCTGACGGCGGCCGTGGGCGTGGGGATCGCCTACCGGATCGGGACGCATTGGGCCTATGGCTTCACGCTGATGGCGATCACGGTCGGCGTTGTGGTGATGCCCGCGCTCGGCATGGGGGCGGAGGCAATCCCGCTCGCACTCGACCGGGTCGCCTGCACGCTTCTGGGCGTCATCTCGGTGACGGCGGTGAACTGGCTCTTCACGCCCGCCCGTCGCGCGCCGATGCCGCCGCGCCCGAACCCGCATTTCATACAGCAGCTTTGGCTGCGCATGGCGGCGGTGGCGGCGCTCACGGGCGCGGCCACGCTGATCGACGCCCATTTCCCCCACCCCGCCGCGACGGCAGCTGCATTGTCGGTGATCGTCTTCTCCTCGGTGCTGGGCTCCATGCCGAATCCGCGCCCCGCCGTGCGCTTCCTGGTGCCCGGCGTCGCGCTTGGCGTCCTCGCCGCCGTCGCCTATCGCGGGCTGACCCACCTGTCGGGCGGCGATCAGACCGAGTTCCTGATACTCGCCTTCGCCTTCATCGCGGGCGGTGCGCTACTGCGCGCCCATCCCCGGACCACGCTGTTGGGGATCGACATCAACATGTGTTTCCTACTGGCCGGAGAAGTCGGCGCGCCGGGTCATTCCCTGCAAGTGACCGCCGCCGGAGCCGCCGCGATGTTCACCGGCAGCGTCGTCATCGCGACGCTCATGTTCTACCTGTCGCGGCTGCACCCGCCAGCGGCCACCGCATAAGCTCGCACCGCCCCGCGCATCCCCTTGCAGCCAGCCGCCGCGCCACTTAAGTTTGCGGCAAAGGACGAGGAGCCCTATTTATGGCAATGGAAGCCCATGACATCGAAGCCCTGATCCGGGCCGAATTCCCCGATGCCAAGATCACGATCACTGATCTCGCCGGGGATGGAAATCATTGGGCAGCGGAGGTCATTGACGAGAGCTTCCGCGGCAAGAACCGAGTCCAGCAACAGCGCGCGGTCTATGCCGCGCTCAAAGGGGCGATGGACGGGCCGAACGGGGTGCTGCACGCGCTCGCACTGACCACCAAGGCGCCCGAGTGATTTCACACGCGTCCCGAGCCGGGACGGAGAAAGGATTAAGCGATGAACGCGCAAGACCAGATCGCCCAGCAAATCTCCGAGAATGACGTCGTTCTCTTCATGAAGGGCACCAAGGACATGCCGCAATGCGGGTTTTCGAGCCGCGTCGCGGGCGTGCTCAACTTCATGGGCGTGACCTACAAGGACGTCAACGTGCTGGCGGATCAGGACATCCGTCAGGGCATCAAGGACTATTCGGACTGGCCGACCATCCCGCAGCTCTACGTCAAAGGCGAGTTTGTCGGCGGCTGCGACATCATCACCGAGATGACCCTCTCGGGTGAACTGGATCAGCTCTTCGAGACCAAGGGCGTGAGCTTCAACAAGGAAGCTGCCGAGCAGATCCGCGCCGCCAACGCCTGAGCGCGGATCAAATACCTATCGAAAGCCCCGCCAGTGGCGGGGCTTTCGCGTTTCAGCGTCGGTCTGAGTTGGGTGCCGCCCGGCGGCCCTGAAACTCCGTCTCACTTGCGTCCGATGAAGCGGTCGAACCAACCCTTCGCACCTTCCTCGGCATCGTCCCAGGCTTCGCCCGCCTCCTCGAAAAGCGGATCGATCGAGCGCTGACGGAACTGCCGCCACATCGCGCGGATCGTCAGGACGATGATGACGAGCAGCGTCAGGATGATGATATTCGCCCAAGGGATAATGCGCGTATCGGGAGCGGGCAAGACCTTCAGCCCGACCGCATTCGGAAAGATCGTCAGCCAGCGCGAGCGCCAGCCATAGCGCGTGACCGACACCCAGATCGGATCGGCAGAGGTCGAGATCAGCGACTCGGCCTGTGCCTGCAAATCCGAACTGTCGAGCTTGAAATAGGGCGGCCACCCCCAGCCGGTATCTTCGTTGCGAAAGACCAGCGTCTTGCCGTTCGGGCGCACCGTGTTGATGAAGCGCACATCGCGGCTCGTGGCGTTCGCAGTGCCTACATCGGGCGCGGCCCAGAAGATCGAGTTCTCGCCGAAGTCGATCCGGCGCACCTCGGTGCCGACGATCCGCACGATGTCATGGCGTGGCAGGTTGTAATGCAGGAACACGGCGGCGAAGCCGATCACGACCAGCCAGAAGCCCCATTTCACGTAACGCATCGCACCCTCACCTGTAATTCATCAGATAGACAATCAGCCCGACCACGACGATCGGCAGGACATAGACCAGCCAGATCAGCTTGCGCAGCAGACTTTTCTCGTAGTCTCGCATCCCGGCCTCGACGTAAGCCTCGCGTGTGGTCTCGGCCCGACCCTCGGCTGCGGCCTCGTTCCAATCCTCTTCCAGCGCCTCGCGCCGGACCGACCGGGCATAGAGACGCACCAGCCAGAACAGGACCGTCAGTACGATCAGGCCGAATATCGCCAGTCGGATGAAGGCCAGCATCGCGCGCCCTCCTTGCCCCTCGCTGTCGCAAGCCTAGGCCGCGGCGGCGGGCTTGACCAGATCAGCCTTTGCGGCGCGCCATGCCGAGCCGGATCAGCTTGATCACGATCGCGGAGGCCGCGACCGGGATCAGCGCCATCACGTAGGTCGCGGCGAACATCTGCCGCGGCACGTAGCCGTTCGAGCAGCTCGCCGTGTCAGAGAAGAAATGCAGCACGAAGCCCGCGCCGCAGGCGGTGCCGGTCATGTAGAAGGCAGGCACGATCATCGCCACAGGCACCAATGCCAGAAGCTTCGCCCAGTCGTATTTCGAAAGCCACCCTCCGACCGCGATGCAGAGCACGAGCGCGAAGGCCAAGAACAGGTTCATCCGGTCCCTCCGTAGGATTTTGTCCCGCAATAGCGCGCGCCGTCCGCGAAAGCCACGTGTTTTCAGTCCAGCTGTTTTCGCTTGGCCCGCCGCGCCGAGCGGCGCTAGCCTTGGGTATGGACCTTGCCACTCGCCTCAAGACCGCAATCGAAGCCCGCCGCGACGCGTTGATCGCGCTGACGCAGGCCTTGATCCGTATCCCGACGCTGAACCCGCCGGGACGCAATTACCGCGAAATCTGCGAATATCTTGCCGAGCGTCTCTCCGAACGCGGGTTTGCGACCGAGATGATCCGCGCCCGTGGCGCGCCCGGCGACAGCGAGTCCTATCCGCGCTGGAACCTCGTCGCCCGCTTCGAGGGCGCGCGCCCCGGCGACTGCGTGCATTTCAATTCACATCACGACGTGGTCGAGATCGGCCATGGCTGGACCCGCGATCCGTTCGGCGCCGAGATCGCCGGCGACCGCATCTACGGGCGCGGCGCCTGCGACATGAAGGGCGGGCTGGCGGCCTCGGTGATCGCTGCAGAGGCCTTCCTCGACACCTGCCCCGACTTCAGGGGCAGCATCGAGATTTCCGTCACTGCCGACGAGGAATCGGGCGGCTATGGCGGCGTGGCCTATCTGGCCGAGCAGGGCCGCTTCGAGCCCGCCCGCGTGCAGCATGTCATCATCCCCGAGCCGCTGCACAAGGACCAGATCTGCCTCGGCCATCGCGGCGTCTGGTGGGCCGAAATCGAAACCCATGGCCGCATCGCGCATGGCTCGATGCCCTTCCTCGGTGACAGCGCGATCCGCCATATGAGCGCCGTTCTGAGCGAGATGGAGGAGACGCTCTATCCGCTCCTTCTGGGCAAGCATACCGAGATGCCCGTGATCCCCGAAGGCGCGCGCGCCTCGACACTGAACGTCAATTCGATCCATGGCGGCGCGCCGGAAGAGGAGGCCGATTACACCGGCCTTCCCACGCCTTGTGTCGCCGATCGCTGCCGCATCGTAATCGACCGCCGCTTTCTGATCGAGGAAGACCTTGCCGAGGTAAAGGCCGAGATTGCGGACCTGATGGAACGCGTGAGGGCGCAGCGCCCGAGCTTCCGATACGAAATCCGCGACCTCTTCGAAGTGCAGCCCACGATGACCGACAAGGGCGCGCCCATCGTGCGCTCCACCGCCGCCGCGATCGAGGCTGTGCTGGGCCGCGAGGCGGCGTATGTCGTCTCGCCCGGTACCTATGACCAGAAACACATCGACCGCATCGGCCGGCTGCAGAATTGCATTGCCTACGGGCCGGGCCTTCTGGAACTCGCCCATCAGCCCGACGAATGGGTCGGCATCGAGGATATGACCGACAGCGCGAAGGTCATGGCGCTGGTTCTGGCGGAACTGCTGGGTTCTTAGGGGCGCTGCCCCTCGGCGCGTGCCGCGCCTCACCCCGGGATATTTCAACCAAGGCGAAGCAGGATCACCCGGCCTTCGGGCTTGTCCAAGCATCCCGGGGGGCGACGTAGTCGCGGGGGCAGCGCCCCCTCGAGATATCAGACCGCGATATTGTCGATCAGACGCACATCGCCGAGCCAGATCGCGGCCAGCATCCGCGTCGGTTGCGACAGATCCGCCGCGGGCTTCAGCCCGTCGACCGTGCGCAGCTCGAGGTAATCGAGTTCCCCAAAGCCCGCTTCCTTCAACTCGGCTTTCGCATCGTTGAGCGCGCCTTCGACCGGCACGCCGTCGCGGATCTTCGCGGCCGCCTCCTGCATCACCTTATGCAGACGCGGCGCCAGTGCTCGCTCCCGAGCGGTCAGCCGCACATTGCGCGAGGACATTGCCAGACCGTCCTCTTCGCGGATGGTCGGGCAGCCGATGATGCGGATCGGCATGTTGAGATCGCGGGTAAGCTGCTGGACCACCTGCAATTGCTGCCAATCCTTCTCGCCGAAGAATGCGCGCCCCGCCTGCGTCATGCCGAAGAGCTTCGAGCAGACCGTCGCCACGCCATCGAAATGGCCCGGCCGGAAGGCGCCCTCGAGCGGCTCGGTGATACCCGACACGGACACGGTGGTAGAGAACCCGTCGGGATAGACCTCGTCCACACCGGGCGCGAAGAGCACGTCGACCCCTTCCGTTTCCAGAAGCGCCAGATCCTGTGCCTCGTCGCGCGGGTATTTGTCGAGATCCGAGGCGTTGTTGAACTGCATCGGGTTCACGAAGACCGTCACGATCACGCGGTCCGATTGCTTGCGCGCGGCGCGGGCGAGGCTGAGGTGGCCGTCATGCAGCGCGCCCATCGTCGGCACCACGCCGACCAGCATCCCCGAGCGCTTCCACGCCGCCACCTTTTCGCGCAGTTCAGCGGCCTTGCGGATCACCTGCGTCATTTCTTCACCTCATCGGCGAAGCTGTGCTCGGCTGCCGGGAAGCTGCGATCACGTACTTCGGCTGCGTAATCGGCGACGGCGGCTTCGGCTTCCTGACCGAGCTGGCCGAAACGCTTGACGAATTTCGGTTTGAAATCGGTGAAGAGGCCCAGCATGTCATCGACCACCAGCACCTGCCCGTCGCAGCCGGCGCCCGCGCCGATGCCGACAGTGGGGATAGCGACCATCTCGGTGATCTCGTCGGCCAGCCCCTGCGGCACTTTTTCCAGCACCACCGAGAACGCCCCCGCGTCGGCAACCGCCTTCGCATCCTTGACCAGACGCGCCCGGCTGTCGCCGCGGCCCTGCACCTTGTAGCCACCCAGCGTGTTCACCGATTGCGGGGTCAGCCCGATATGGGCCTGCACCGGGATACCGCGCGCAGTCAGGAAAGCGATGGTCTCGGCCATATGCGCCCCACCTTCGAGTTTCACTGCCCCCGCGCCGGTCTCGGCCATCAGCCGCGACGCGTTGCGGAACGCCTGCGCCGGGCTTTCCTCGTAGGAGCCGAAGGGCATGTCGATCACCATCAGCGCGTTAGACAGACCGCGCGCCACGGCCTTGCCGTGGAGGATCATCATTTCCATGGTGACGCCCAGCGTCGAAGGGAGTCCGTGGAGCACCATGCCCACCGAGTCGCCGACCAGCACGAGATCGCAATGGCTGTCGACCAGCTTCGCAATCGGCGTGGTGTAGGCGGTCAGGCAAACGATCGGCGCGCCGCCCTTCATCGCGAGAATATCTGCGGGCATCTTCTGCCGCGTGGTTCCGGTGACGCTCATGGCATCCTCCTGATCTGCTTGCGCGCGAGTCCTAGCGTCACCCGGCCCGCAAGGAAAGACGTGAACGCGCAAACGCTGCGACATCGGGCGCGTCGCGCATGATTTTGCCCCGCTCGCGAAAAGACCGAGCCCCCATGAAAAACGGCGCGAGGTTGCCCCACGCGCCGCAGATTTCTTGTCCAAGATCGGTTCGATCAGTTGTTGCTATCGACACAGGTGCCGGTGCCGGAATAGCCGCAATCGACAGTGGAGTTGGCATTCTCTCCCGAGCCGCCGACCTCTTGGGCCATCGCGACCGAAGCCTGGTGCTGTTCCTCTTCGACTTTCTTCTGATCGGGAATCCGGCCCGCTTTCCACGCGGCCTCGTCTTCGTTGATCGCCACCTGATTATAGGCGGAGACCACGTAGCCCGAATGCAGCTGCACCACGGGCCCTTCCATCTCGAGGCTTTCGGCGCGGCTGCGAACCTTCACCGGCGTGCCCTTCGGCACTTTCGAGAACAGGTCGATGATGTCCTGGTTGAAGAGGCGGATACAACCGGCCGAGGTGGCACGACCGATCGAGGACGGGTCCATCGTGCCGTGAATCCGGTAATAGGTATCGCGGTTGCCCTGGTAAAGATAAAGCGCGCGCGCCCCCAGCGGGTTGTCCAGACCGCCCGGCAGACCGTCTTTCAGCGGCCCGTAGAGGTCGGGATCTTCCTGGATCATGTTCTGGGTCGGCGTCCAGCTCGGATATTCCTGCTTGCGCTCGATCGTGGCGCTGCCCGAGAAAGTCTTGCCATCGCGGCCCACGGCGATGCCGTAGCGCTCTGCCTTACCCGGCTCGGTGATGTAGTAGAGGAAGCGCGCATAAGGATCGACGACGATCGTCCCGACGGCCTCGGGCCCGTGATAGGGCACGATCTGACGGCGGTTGCGCTCAACCAAATACTTCGGATTGATCGCCGGGATGGTTTTCCCGTCATCTTCGCGCGCCTGATATTCCGAGGGCACGGCCTTCGTCGACTGGGTCGGTTGCGCGTAGCGCTGTTCCGGCGCACTCGCGCAGGCAGCCAAGATGCCAGCCAGCCCGAAGAGCATGGCCGGTCGGATCGCGCGTTTGAGCGTCGAATAACTCGCGGTCACTTGCAATATTCCTGTCTCTTTTTCGGTGGGCCTTGTGCCCGGTTCCGTCATTCAAGGGGCTAGATAGGGGAAAGTTCCCTCCACTCACACTCACATGAATGTGATCAGGGCGACTCCGGCAGATTCCTGCCCCCTTGATTTTCCGCGCGTGCAAGCGGAGCGTGCTGCGAAATCGCGTGACAAAAGGAGGTGCCGCGCATGAGTTTGCCGCTTTGGTTCGATCCCGAGGAGATACTGATCGGAGGCGTCTGGCACAAGACCAATGCGCGCCTGCAAGTGGAATGCCCGTCCGATGGGCGCGAAATCGCGCAGATCGCCCGCGGCGGCTCGGAGGAGATCGACGCGGCGGTCGAGGCCGCGCAGGCCGCGCTTGCGGGCGAATGGGGGCAGTTGAGCGCGGCGGAACGCGGGCGGCTCCTGCTGAAGATGTCGGGGCTCGTGCTGGCCCATGCCGAGGATCTCGCGGTGATCGAGGCGCTCGATGTCGGCAAACCACTGACGCAGGCACGGGCCGATGTGGCGGCGCTCGCGCGCTATCTCGAATTCTACGGCGGCGCCGCCGACAAGGTGATGGGCGAGACGATCCCCTATCTCAACGGCTACACCGCCTACACGCTGCGCGAGCCGCATGGTGTGACTGCGCATATCGTGCCGTGGAACTACCCGATGCAGATCATCGGCCGCTCGGTCGGGGCCGCGCTGGCGATGGGCAACGCGGCGGTCGTGAAACCCGCCGAGGAAGCCTCGCTCACCGCGCTGGCCTTCGGACGGATCGCGCAAGAAGCCGGAATGCCAGCCGGGGCGTTGAATATCGTGCCCGGTCTAGGCGAAGAAGCCGGCGCCGCGCTCTCGGCCCATCCGGAGATCGACCACATCTCCTTCACCGGATCGGTCGCGGTGGGCCAGCGCATCCAAGCTGCGGCGGCCACCAATGTCGTGCCCGTCACGCTGGAGCTCGGTGGCAAATCCCCGCAGCTCGTCTTCGCCGATGCCGATCTCGACCGCGCGCTGCCCTTCCTCGTGAATGCGGGCATCCAGAACGCGGGCCAGACCTGCTCGGCGTCGTCGCGCATCCTCGTACAGCGCAGCCGCTACGACGAGGTTCTGGAAATGATGGCCGCACGCTATCGAAGCCTCGTCGCGGGACCCGCGCTTGGCGATCACGACCTCGGCCCGCTGATCTCGGCGCGGCAGAAGGAGATCGTCGAGGGCTACCTCGCGCTCGCGTCCGACCTCACCATCGCGGCCCGAGGCCGGATCGCCGAGGACGTCCCCGCAGGCGGCCATTACGTCGCGCCGACCCTGATCGGTGGCGGCCACGGCGCACATCGGCTCGCGCAGGAGGAAATCTTCGGCCCGGCGCAGATCGTCATCCCCTTCGAGGACGAGGAAGAGGCCGTCGCGATCGCGAACGGCACAGAATACGGGCTCGTCGCCTCGGTCTGGTCGGAGAATGGCGGGCGGACGATGCGGCTCGCTCGGCGGCTCCGCGCGGGGCAGGTCTTCCTGAACAATTACGGCGCGGGCGGCGGGGTGGAGCTTCCCTTCGGCGGCATCGGTAAATCCGGGCACGGGCGCGAGAAAGGGTTCGAGGCGCTCTATGGCTTCTCCGTCCTGAAAACCGTCGCCGCCTGGCATGGCTGAGGGTTTCGGCTTGGCGGAAATACCCCGGGGGTGAGGCGGGATCAGCGGCCTTCCGGTGGAAGGACGCCCCGACGAACGCCCGAAGCGCAAGCGAAGGGCCGGAACCGGGGCAGAGCCCCCTTGCACCCGATGTGTCCTGCGACAACAGTAGGCCCCGAGGAGGAGGAGGAGGAGAGATGAGACTGGAAGGCAAAAGCGCGATCGTCACCGGCGCGGGCTCGGGCTTCGGGGCGGGGATCGCGCGCCGCTTCGCCGCCGAGGGCGCGCGTGTACTGGTCGCGGATCTCAACGCGGAGGCCGCACAGGCCATTGCGGACGAAACCGGCGGCGTGGCCTGCACCGTGGATGTCAGCCGCGATGCGGATGTTGCTGCCATGGCAGAGGCCGCACGCGAGGCCTTCGGTCAGATCGACATTCTGGTGAACAACGCCGGGACCACCC
Source organism: Thioclava sp. F42-5 (assembly GCF_002213195.1). Lineage (NCBI taxonomy): Bacteria > Pseudomonadati > Pseudomonadota > Alphaproteobacteria > Rhodobacterales > Paracoccaceae > Thioclava > Thioclava sp. F42-5. The sequence goes on along the minus strand of NZ_NBNZ01000004.1, from coordinate 37,503 downwards.
ATCTGCCGAAGCCGATGGAGGACGTGAGCGAGGAGGAATTCGATCGCATCCTGAGGGTGAACGCGAAATCGGTCTACCTGACGGCGCGCCATATCGTGCCGGAGATGAAGGCGCGCGGCGCGGGCGCGATCCTGAACGTGGCCTCCACCGCCGGCGTCAGTCCGCGGCCCAATCTGAGTTGGTACAACGCCTCGAAGGGCTGGATGATCACAGCCACCCGCGCGATGGCGGTCGAGCTGGCGCCGTCCGGCGTGCGGGTCAACGCGATCAACCCGGTCGCCGGAGAGACCCCGCTCCTGAAGAGCTTCATGGGTGAGGACACACCGAAGATCCGTGCGAAGTTTCTCTCCACCATCCCGCTCGGGCGGTTTTCGACCCCCGAAGATATGGCGAATGCAGCGCTGTTCCTGTGCTCGGACGAGGCGAGCATGATCACCGGCGTTGCGCTGGAAGTGGATGGCGGGCGCTGTATCTGAGAACAGCGGTTTGACTTGGGGGCGTTGCCCCCAAACCCCCAGGATATTTGGACCAAGAGGAAGATGAAGGCAGGGCCGAACAATCTGATCACCGATATCGCCGGGCTGCGCGTGGGCAATGCCGAAGATGCGGGCCTGCGCTCGGGCGTGAGCGTTCTGGTCGGCGAGCGCCCCTTCACGGCGGCGGTGCAGGTGATGGGCGGCGCCCCCGGGACGCGGGAGACCGATCTTCTTGCGCCGGACAAGCTGGTGCAGGAGGTCGATGCGCTTGTGCTCTCGGGCGGTTCGGCCTTCGGGCTTGGTGCCTGCGATGGGGTGATGGCGGGGCTGCGCGCGCAAGGCCGCGGTTTCGCGGTGGGCGATCAGCGCGTTCCGATCGTGCCCGGCGCGATCCTGTTCGATCTGCTCAATGGTGGCGACAAGAGTTGGGTCGACACGCCCTATCCCGGGCTCGGGCGCGCGGCGCTCCAGGCGGCTTCTGAGCGGTTCGAGATCGGCAGCGCCGGGGCGGGCTTCGGGGCGATGACCGGCACGGTGAAGGGCGGACTTGGCTCTGCCTCGGCCGTGCTGGAGAGCGGCTTCACGGTGGGGGCGCTCGTAGCAGTCAATGCGCTCGGCTCGGCGATCGTCGGCGAGGGGCCGCATTTCTGGGCCGCGCCTTGGGAAATCGCAGGCGAATTCGGCGGGCTCGGTCCAGCGCCCCGGCACGATCCCGCCACCGAGCCCGAACCGACGAAACGCCAGGGCGAGGCCACCACCATCGCCATCGTCGCGACCGATGGAGCCCTCAGCCAAGCGCAGGCACAGCGCATGGCCACCGCGGCCCATGACGGCATGGCGCGGGCCATCGTGCCCTCGCACACGCCGATGGACGGCGATCTGATCTTCGCCGCCGCGACCGGCGAGAAGCCCCTGCACGACCCGGTCCGCGACCCGTACCAGCTTGGCCATGCGGCGTCTTGCGTGCTTGCCCGGGCCATCGCCCGCGCCATCTATGAGGCCAAAGAACACCCCGGCGATCTGCAGCCCTGCTGGCGCAGCCGTTACGGAACATCCCACACCCCGGCGCATTGACCGGACGACCCATCCAGCCCTTCGGAGGACATCATGCTCGACGACAAGACCGACCTCAAATCCATCCTCAAGGATCCCTCGCTTCTGGTGACCAAGGCCCTCGTCGCGGGCGAATGGGTCGATGCCGATGACGGCACCACCTTCGAGGTGACCAACCCGGCGCGCGGCGACGTGATCTGCACCGTGCCCGATCTGGGCCGCGCCGAAACCGCGCGCGCCATCGCCGCTGCAGACGAGGCGATGAAGGACTGGGCGGCGCGCACCGGCAAGGAACGCGCGCAGATCATGCGCAAATGGTACGACCTGATGATGGAGAACCAGGACGATCTCGGCGCGATCCTGACCGCCGAGATGGGCAAGCCGCTGGCCGAGGCGAAGGGCGAGATCGCCTATGGCGCAGGCTTCATCGAGTGGTTCGGCGAAGAGGCCAAGCGCGTCTACGGCGAGACGATCCCGGGCCATCAGCGCGACAAGCGGATCACCGTGATCAAGCAGCCGATCGGGGTCGCCGCCTCGATCACGCCGTGGAACTTTCCCAACGCGATGATCGCGCGCAAGGCGGGCCCGGCGCTTGCCGTGGGCTGCGGCTTCGTCTGCCGCCCGGCCTCGGAGACGCCGCTCTCGGCGCTGGCGATGGCGGTACTGGGTGAACGGGCGGGCCTGCCCAAAGGCATCCTCTCGGTCATCACCTCCGCGAAAGCCTCCGATATCGGCAAGGAATTCTGCGAGAACCACACCGTGCGCAAGCTGACCTTCACCGGCTCGACCGAGGTGGGCCGTATCCTGCTGCGTCAAGCGGCGGATCAGGTGATGAAATGCTCGATGGAGTTGGGCGGCAACGCGCCCTTCATCGTGTTCGACGACGCAGATCTCGATGCGGCGGTCGAAGGCGCGATGGCGTCGAAATTCCGCAATAACGGTCAGACCTGCGTCTGCGCCAACCGCATCTACGTCCAGTCCGGGGTCTATGACGCTTTCGCCGAGAAGCTGGCCAAGGCGGTCGAGAAGCTCAAGGTGGGCGATGGTCTGAAGGAAGGCGTAGAGGCCGGTCCGCTGATCAACGAGGACGCGGTCAAGAAGGTGCAGGAGCACATTCAGGACGTGCTCGACCACGGCGGCTCGATCGTCACCGGCGGCGCGCGGCACGAGATGGGCGGTACCTTCTTCCAGCCGACCGTGCTGACCGGGGTCACGCAGGAGGCCAAGGTATCGCATGAGGAGACCTTCGGCCCGGTCGCCCCGCTCTTCAAGTTCGAGACCGAGCAGGAGGCGATCGCCAAGGCCAATGACACGATCTTCGGCCTCGCGAGCTATTTCTACGCCCGCGACGTGGGCCGCATCACCCGCGTGCAGGAGGGTCTGGAATACGGGATCGTCGGCGTGAACACCGGCCTGATCTCGACCGAAGTCGCGCCTTTCGGCGGCGTGAAGCAATCCGGTCTGGGCCGCGAGGGGTCGCATCACGGCGTCGAGGACTATCTCGAGATGAAATATATCTGTCTCGCGGTCTGAGATCGGCGCGCGGCAGAAGAAATCTTCGGAGGGCGGGCCGCGTGTCCGCCCTCTCTTTCATTAATACTCACCGCTGCTTATCTTGTTCGTGAACGAGGACGAGGGGCAGGCTTTGGGCATTTCCGACATTGCGGACGGCATCACGCGCGGGATCGAAGGCATGGGCCAATCGGTCTCGGAAGCGCTGTTCGAACCGGTGATCCGGCTCGGCGTGACGGGCCTGTCGCGCGCGGGCAAGACCGTGTTCATCACTTCGCTGGTCGCGAACCTGCTGGACCGGGGGCGGATGCCTGCGCTGGGGTCCGCCTCCGACATCACCGCCGCCCATCTGCAGCCGCAGCCGGACGACACCGTGCCGCGCTTCGACTACGAGAGCCACCTTGCCGCGCTGACTGGCCCGTCACCGCATTGGCCGGACGGCACGCGCGCGGTCTCGGAGTTGCGCCTGTCCTTCCGCATCCAGCCGCGCGGGATACTGGGCGCGGTGCGCGGGCCGCGCGTCGTGCATCTCGACATCGTGGATTATCCCGGCGAGTGGCTGCTCGACCTCGGGCTGATGGACAAGAGCTATGCCGAGTGGTCGGCCGAGGCGCTGGCGCGTCTGCCGAACCGTCCGCAAGGCGCAGAGTATCTGGCGCAGTCCGAAGCGACGGATGGCACGGCGGAGTTCACCGAGCCGCAGGCCAAGGCGCTGGCGGCGGGCTTCACCCGGTATCTGGTCGCGGCGCGCGATGCGGGGTTCTCCGATTGCACGCCGGGGCGCTTCCTGCTGCCCGGAGAGATGGCCGGATCGCCCGCGCTGACCTTCGCGCCGCTGCCCGCGGGCGACGCCCCACGCGGCTCGCTCCGGCGAGAGATGGAGCGGCGCTACGACGCCTATAAGCGCGAAGTGGTCCGCCCCTTCTTCCGCGACCATTTCGCCAAGATCGACCGGCAGGTGGTGCTGGTCGACGTACTGGGCGCGATCCATTCAGGGCCCGCCGCGCTCGACGATCTGCGGCAGGCGATGGCCGATATCCTGGCGGCCTTCCGCCCGGGGCGCGCAAGCTGGCTGACCTCGCTGATCGGCGGCAAGCGGGTGGAGAAAATCCTCTTCGCCGCGACCAAGGCCGATCACCTGCACCACACCCAACACGCCCGCCTGACCGCGATCACCGGCGCGCTGCTACGCGAAGCCAAGGACCGCGCCGATTTCGCGGGCGCGAAGACGCTGGCCCTGTCGATCGCGGCGCTGCGCAGCACTACGGAAGAAACCCTCACCCATGACGGGGCGGAGTTGCAGGCGGTGCGCGGGCGGCTGGAGAATGGTAAATCGGTCGCGCTCTATCCCGGCGAATTGCCCGCCGACCCGGCGCAGCTTCTCTCGCCCGCCGCCCAAGGGGCCAGCGCATGGCTTGACGAAGACTATTCGATCATGAACTTCGCCCCGGCCCCGGTGATCCTGAGGCCCGGCGAAGGCCCGCCGCATATCCGGCTCGACCGCGCGGCCGATTTCCTGATCGGGGACAAGCTATGAAAAAACCGGTGATGATCGAGATCGAGGACGCGCCCTCGCCCGCCGAGGCCGCGCCGATCGAGGATATGCCGAGCGCGACCGAGGAGCGGCTGGAAGGCCGCGCCATGCAGATCGCGACCCGACTGGGGGCACGCCGCGCCTCGCCCATCGTGAGGTTCTTCTGGCGCGCGACAGTGGCGCTGGTCGGTTTCCTGATTTCCGTCGCGCTCTGGCGCTTCATCGACGGGCTGTTCGCCACCCATCCGATCCTCGGCTGGATTGGCACCGCGCTGGTAGCGGCCTTCGCGCTTGGCGCGCTGCTGATCACGGCGCGCGAAATCGCCGCCTTCTCGCGGCTGGCGCGGCTCGACAAGGTCCACAAGGAAGTCTCGGAAGCGTTGAGCGCCGACGACCTAAGCCGCGCCCGCAAGGTGACGGCCCATGTCTCCGGCCTCTATGCCGCGCGGCCCAAAATGGATTGGGCGCGCAAACGACTGGCCGAGCAAACGGGCGAAGTGCTCGACACCGACACGCTGATGGGGCTGGCAGAGACAGAGCTGATGGGACCGCTCGACGCCGCGGCCCGGCTGGAGATCGAAGCCGCGTCGCGCACCGTCGCCACGGTGACCGCCGTCGTGCCGCTTGCGCTGGCCGATGTGTTCACCGCGCTTACCGCAAACCTGCGGATGATCCGGCGCATCGCGGAAATCTATGGCGGGCGCTCGGGCACACTCGGCTCGGTGCGGCTGGCGCGGACTGTGATGACCCATCTCGTCGCGACCGGCGCGGTAGCGGCGGGCGACGATCTGATCGAGACCGTCACCGGCGGCCACCTCGTCTCGAAACTCTCGCGTCGCTTCGGCGAAGGCGTGATCAACGGCGCGCTCACCGCCCGAGTCGGCATTGCTGCGCTCGAAGTCTGCCGCCCAATGCCCTTCCGCAAACTTCAAAAGCCCCGCGTAACCAACCTGATCGGGCGGTCGCTGACGGGCGTGTTCGGGAAGAAAGGGGACTGATCGTCTTCTTCTTGGCTTAAATATCCAGGGGGGCTGGCGGTGCCAGCGGGGCAGAGCCCCCATTGTCATTTCAGTTTCGGAATACCGCCCGGAAGCGTCTCGCGTTCGACCACGCCCTGACGCAGGCTCATGCCGATGCGATGGGCGAGCGCTGACCAACCTTCCGCCTGTTCGGGCGAGAGCTCCTCGCGCAGCACCTTGTCGAATTCTGCAAGCCAGGTCGAAAACATGCCCGGGCGCACGTTGCCCGCCGCCCGGTGGACCTGCATGGGCGAGCCGTCATAGACCGGTTTGCGCAGGATCGCGTTCTTCCAGAACCGTGCGACCTTGTCCTCATGTGTCGGCCAGTCGGTGACATGCACCGCAAAGACCGGGCCCAGCATCGCATGTTCCCGGACGCGCTCGTAGAAGCGCGCGACGACGCGGTCGATCTCGGCCTCGGTGATCTCGAAACGTGCCAGGGGATTAGCCATCGCCGAACAGGTCCGTCTGCGGGGTTGCCGGTTTCGGAGCTTCCAGCCCCAGATGCCGCCACGCCCGCGCGCCCAGCATCCGCCCGCGCGGGGTGCGGCTGATCAGGCCCTGTTGCAGCAGGTAAGGTTCGATGACTTCCTCGATCGCGTCGCGGCTTTCCGAGAGCGCGGCCGAAAGCGTCTCCACCCCCACCGGGCCGCCGCCGTAATGATCTGCCATCAGCATCATGTAGCGCCGGTCCGCGCCGTCGAGACCGAGATTGTCGACGCCGAGCCGCGTCAACGCCCGGTCCGCGATCTCGCGGGTCAGCCGCCCGTCGCCTTCGACCAGCGCGAAATCGACGACGCGGCGCAGCAGGCGGCCGGCGATGCGCGGGGTACCGCGGGCGCGCTTGGCGATCTCGCGGGTGCCTTCGGGATCGGACGGGATACCCAGCAGCCGCGACCCGCGCGTCACGATCAGGTCCAGCTCATCCTCGGTGTAGAATTGCAGTCGGGTCGGGATGCCGAAACGGTCGCGCAGCGGCGTCGTCAGCAAACCAAGCCGCGTGGTCGCGCCGACCAGCGTGAAAGGCTGCAATTCGATCCGCACAGTGCGCGCGGCGGGGCCTTCCCCGATCACGAGGTCAAGCTCGAAATCCTCCATCGCGGGATAGAGCACTTCCTCGACCGCCGGATTCATCCTGTGAATCTCGTCGATGAACAGTACATCGCGCGCTTCGAGATTGGTCAGGATCGCAGCCAGATCGCCCGCCTTGGCCAAAACCGGCCCCGAGGTCATCTTGAAATTCACGCCCAGCTCGCGCGCCATGATCTGCGCGAGCGTCGTCTTGCCCAGACCGGGCGGGCCGTGGAACAGCGTGTGATCCATCGCCTGGCTGCGCATCTTCGCGCTCTCGATGAAGACCCGCAGATTGGCGCGGGCCTCGGCCTGACCGGTGAATTCTTCCAGCGCCTGAGGCCGCAGAGCGCGGTCGGCGTCTTCGGGCAAGCGGTCGGGCCGCAACGTGGGATCGGGTTCGCTCATCGTCATCTACTGTCGCGCCTTTGGCGGAGGGGAGCAAGCGGGGCCCTGCCCCGCACCCCGGGATATTTAGATCAAGAAGAAGATCAATCCTTCGGGGCCAGGAGCCGAAGCGCCGCGCGGATCAGCTTGGCGGTGTCGGTGACCTCCGGATCGTCATTGGCCTGCGCCACGGCACCAGCAGCATCGGAAGGCGCGTAGCCCAAATTGGTGAGCGCAGAGATCGCCTCGGCGGTGAAGTTCACCTTCGGCGTGGCGGCGGGCGCGGCTTTCTTCGCGGGCTTTTTCGCGGGCGCATCCTCGATCACCTCGGGAGAGGCGTCGACGGTCAATTCCGCGCCCATTGCCATGACGGAAGGTGCTTTCTCTTTCAGTTCCAGCACCACACGTTGCGCGAGTTTCGGACCGACGCCGGGGGCCGATTTCACCGCCGACCAGTCGCCCAGCGCGATCGCCCGGCCCAGCCCTTCCGCGCCGAGCGTGCCGAGGATCGCGAGCGAGGCTTTCGCACCGATCCCCTGTACCGAGGTCAGCAGCCGGTGCCATTCCTTTTCCAGCAAGCTGGGAAAGCCGAAGAGTTGCAACAGGTCTTCGCGCACCAGCAAGTCGGTATAGAGCGCGCAGGCCTCGCCTACGGGCGGCAGAGATTGTGCAGTGCGCTGGCTGACATGGACGACATAGCCCACCCCGCGCACGTCGATCATGACGTGGTCGAGCGCGCGGTGGATGATGACGCCTGCGATGCGACCGATCATGCGCGCCTCCGTTGCGTCGTGCCGAGGGCCTCGCGGGAGAGCCGCGCCGCGTTCATCCGGGCCGCCGATTGCAGGTGGAAGGCGTGGCAGATCGCGATGGCGAGCGCATCGGCGGCATCCGGGCCTTCGAGCTGCACGCCGGGCAGTTGGTGGCGCACCATGTGCTGCACCTGCGTCTTGTCGGCATGACCGACGCCGACGACGGTTTTCTTGATCGCGTTCGGGGCGTATTCGCCGACCTCCAGCCCGGCCTGCGCTGGCGCCAGAAGCGCGATGCCGCGCGCCTGCCCCAGTTTCAGCGTCGCAACGGCGTCCTTGTTGACGAAGGTCTGCTCCACCGCCGCGGCCTCGGGCGCGTGAGTCGCGATGACCGCGCTCAGCCCTTCGTGCAGCACCAGCAGGCGCTTTGCCAAATCCTTACCTTCGGAGTGGAGAATCCCGTTCGCGACGTGCCTGAGCCGCGATCCGTCCATCTCGATCACGCCCCATCCGAGATTGCGCAACCCCGGATCGATCCCGATCACCCGCATCTGCCCTGCCTCGTTCTCGTGTTGTTTCGCAAGAACTAGCACGAAAAGGGAACATCGGCCAGAGGCGATGCAGAAACAGGCCTTCTATCACATGCGATTCCTGCATGGCGGGGCTGCCAAAACTGAGATTGTTTTCGCGCTCTGCCAGTCTTATCTGCGCCTCAGAAGATGGAATGCCCGAAACTTGAGCAGTTTGTGAACGAAGGATCCTCCCCATGGCTTCGATGGATATCAACACCCGCATGAGCCGCAGCGCCCGACCGAGCGTCATCACCTCGCTGATCGCCGCCCTGCACGACTGGAACGACGCACGCGTCACCCGCAAGGCTCTGATGAAGCTCAGCGACCGCGCGCTGGACGATATCGGCCTGACCCGGCTCGACGTGGCGCGTCTGCGCTAAGTCGACCGAAAGGTCATGCGAAAAGGGCTGCCCCGGCAACGGCGCAGCCCTTTCTTTTTGGGATACAGGCTTGGGTGCCTAGCCGATGAACGGTGCGAGCCAGCCGGCGATTTTCCGGGTAATCGGATCGGCATGCATGATCCAGGCCCCCACCCGTTCGAATTGCGAACCACCGGCGAGGCTTGCGACACGCGCCTCGTAGCTAGCCTGCCCAACCTGGGCGAGCATGGCGCCCTTCACCAGCAGAATACCGGCGAAGATCAGCGCCACACCGCGCAACGGAAAATGGCGCCGCACCTTGGGACGCATGGAGTCGAAATAGCTGCGGCCCAAGGCACCGGACGCCTCGAATGCGCCGCCAGCCTGATGAATCTGGTCGATCCGATGCAGCCGCTTTTCAAAGGACTCTATTTGTGGATCGCGCATGGCAAACCCCGTTGACTGCGATGCCCCGAAGGCAATTTCTCAAGACAGGGTAAAGCAATCCTTACGACAATCAGAGCGGATTTGTGGCGGATTAGGCGCGCTGCATGACCAATGTCGTCCATTCGCCGAATTCCTTACGCGAATGGGAAACAAAGCCCTGCGCCTGATAGGCGGCGACGACTTCATCGGCCTGTTCGTTGAGAATCCCGCTGAGGATCACAAAGCCCGATTCGGCGCAGTTGCGGCCCATTTCGGGGGCAAGCGCGACGAGCGGGCCTTTCAGGATATTGGCGAAGATCAGATCGAAGGGGGCGGCCTCTTTCAGACGCGCGTCGCCGAAGCCCGCAGCTTCGATGCAGATCACGCGGCCCTCAAGATCGTTCACCGCGACATTCGCCGCTGCCGTTTCCACCGCGACCGGATCGATATCGGAGGCCAGAACCGGCTCGGGCCAGAGCTTCGCCGCCGCCATCGCGAGAACGGCGGTGCCACAGCCGATATCGGCGACGTTGTGGAAGGCATGGCCTTCCTTCGCCAGATCGTCGAGCGCGGTCAGGCAGCCCGAGGTGGTCCCGTGATGGCCCGTCCCGAAGGCCATCGCCGCATCGATCCGCAGGGCGATCGTATCGGCGGGAATTTTGTCCTCGTCATGGCTGCCGTAGAGGAAGAAGCGGCCCGCGCGCACCGGGGCCAGTTCGCGCCGCACATGGGCGACCCAATCGGTCTCAGGGATTTCCGAAACGACGAAGGGCTGCGCCCCGTGCGAGATCGCCAGCAGGTCAAGCGCCACGTCGTCAGGTGCCTCGAGGAAATAGCCCGAGACCTCATAGCGGCCCGACCCGTCCTCGATTTCGAACACGCCCGTGCCATAGGGGCCGGGATCGAGCTCTTCGAGACGTTCGGACAGCGCCTCGGCGGCCTCGCGATCGGCCAGCGTGGTAAAGGCGGTGAAGGTGGTCATGGGGCGCGCTCCTCGGGATGGTTGCGCCCGGGCTTAGGGCCGCGGGCGCGAACCGTCAAGCGGCCCGCGCGCCCATCGGATCACGCGTTCAGCCCGATCGGGCAGGTCACGCCGGTCCCCCCGATGCCGCAATAGCCGCCGGGGTTCTTCTCCAGATATTGCTGGTGATAATCCTCGGCATAGTAGAAGGGCGGCGCGTCCATGATCTCGGTCGTGATAGTTCCGTAGCCTGCCGCACTCAGGCGCTCTGCATATGCGTCGCGCGAGGCTTCGGCCGCCTCTTTCTGCGCGTCGGTATAGGTGTAAATGCCCGAGCGATACTGGGTGCCGCGATCATTGCCCTGACGCATGCCCTGGGTCGGATCGTGGTTTTCCCAGAAGATGCGGAGCAGATCGTCGTAACTGACCTTGGCCGGATCGTAGATCACGCGGACCACCTCGTTATGGCCGGTCATGCCGGTGCAGACCTCGCGATAGGTCGGGTTGGGCGTCGGCCCGCCCGCGTAACCGACCATGGTCAGCCAGACGCCGTCGGTGTTCCAGAAGATACGTTCGACGCCCCAGAAACAGCCCATGCCGAACATCGCCTCTTCCATGCCCTCGGGCACGGGGGAGCGCAGGTCGCGCCCCCAGAGGAAATGCGGCTCTGCCAGAGGCATCGCCTCGTCGCGGCCCGGCAGGGCCTCGGCCTTGGTGGGAATGGTGGCGGGTTTTCCGAACAGCATTGTGAGTCTCCCTTTCGCGCCCCTCTCAGATAGGCGCGGCTCGACGAAATTTCCAGTTCACGCCGGAACCGGGCCAAGCCCCTGCAGCACGGTCTCGTAGCCTTTCGAGGGGTGACGCGGCACCAGCAGCGCAAGCCCCAGCGAAATCAACGCCATCGAGGCCGCCAGCCCGAAAACCGCGCCGGGCGAGACCATCCAGAGATAGCCCAGCGTCACCGGCAGGAAGACGGCGGCGATATGGTTGATCGTGAAGGCGACGGCGGCGGTGGGCGCGATATCCTCGGGGTCGCAGACCTTCTGAAAATAGGTCTTCTGCGCGAAGGCCAACGCGAACAGCAGATGATCGACGACATAGAGCGCGCAGGCGAGCCAGATGCCCCAGCCGAACCAGTAGATCCCGCCATAAGAAAGAAACAGCAGCGTCAGCCCGACATATTCGAAGATCAGCGCGCGGCGCTCGCCGAAGCGGTGAACGAAGCGGCCCATCGCCGGCGCGGCGGCCATGTTGACCGCGAAGTTGATCAGGAAGAGCGCGGTGATCTCGTCCACCCGCAGCCCGAAGCGCTCGACCATCATGAAGGCGGCGAAGACCACGAAGATCTGCCGACGCGCACCCGCCATGAACGTGATCGCGTAATAGAGCCAGTAGCGGCGACGCAGCACGAATTTCTTCGATTGCGGCTCGCGGGTGTGGAACTGCGGATAAATCAGCGCGGCGGCCGCCATCATCACCATCGTCGCGATCCCGGCGGTGGCGTAGACGAACTCGTAGCTGAGATTGAAGGTCTTCCATGTCAGCACCAGCACCGCGTAGGCGGCGAGCGACGCGCCTGAGCCGATGGCCACGATCCGCCCCAGCGTCTGTGGCGCCTTTGCCTTGTCGATCCACTGCAATTGCAGCGACTGGTTCACCGTCTGGAAATAGTGAAACCCGATCGACGAGAGCAGCGTCACGATGATGAGCCCGGCGAAGCTCGGGAAAAGGGCGGTCACCGCCGTCGCCCCGCCCAGAAGCAGCAGCGACAGGATGGCCAGCGTCTGCTCGCGCATTACCCAGAGCACGACGATCACCCCGATCGCGAGGAACCCCGGCACTTCGCGGAAGCTTTGCAGCCAGCCGATATCGACGCCGTCGAAATTCACCACGTCGATGACGAAGTTGTTCAGGAGCGCCGACCAGGTGGCGAAGGAGATCGGCATGGCAGCGGCCATGACGTAAAGCAGCGCTTCGGGTCTGCGCCAGCGGGGCAGCTCGTGGGCTTCGTCGAGCGGGACGGAACGGAACTTCATCATGCTTTCCTTAGACGCGACGGCAGCGTCCACGGCAAGTCTGCAAAAGGTGCGACCTGACTCAGATCAATGTGCGTTTCTGCGGTTTCTGGCAAAACCCGTGCGCGAACGGGAGATCTAGCTATGGACATCATCGCACTCATCGAGCGGATCGGCGAAGGCCCCACGGCGGCGCTTTTCGGGGTCATCACCGGGCTCATCTTCGGCGTGGCCGCGCAGAAATCGAACTTCTGCCTGCGGGCTGCGACCGTGGAATTCGCGCGGGGCAAGCTGGGCGGCAAGGTCGCGGTCTGGTTTCTGACCTTCTCGACCGCGCTGGTCTGGGTGCAGAGCGCGCAGTTGCTCGACCTGTTCCGGCAGGCCGACAGCCGGATGATGTCGGTGCCGGGCTCATGGTCGGGCGCGATCATCGGCGGCCTCATTTTCGGCGTCGGCATGGTGCTGTCGCGCGGATGTTCGGGGCGGCTTCTCGTGCTCGCGGCGACGGGCAACCTGCGCTCGGTCGTCTCGGGGCTGATCTTCGCCGTAACCGCCACGATGAGCCTCAAGGGCATCCTCGCACCGCTGCGCGATAGACTCGCCGGCCTCTGGATTACCGGGGCGCAGAACGTGAATATCCTCGACGCGCTGCATCTGCCGGACTGGACCGGGCTCGCCGTCGGCATCGTCTTCGCCATCGCAGGCATGTATCTGGCCAAGCGCAACGAGATTGGTGTGAAGACGTGGATCTTCGCCTCCGGCGTCGGCTTCGCGGTCGCGGTGGGCTGGGTGCTGACCTTCATGCTGAGCCAGGTCGCATTCGATCCGGTGCCGGTCAATTCCGTCACCTTCTCGGGCCCCTCGGCCAATACGCTGATGTTCTTCCTCGACCGCCACTCGGTGCTGGAATTCGACGTCGGCCTCGTGCCGGGCGTGGTGCTCGGGGCGTTCCTGAGCTCGCTCCTCTCGCGCCAATTCGCATGGCAGGGCTTTGACTCGGTGCCGGTGATGCGGCGCTCGATGATCGGGGCTGTTTTCATGGGCTTTGGCGCGATGCTCGCCGGCGGCTGCGCCATCGGCAACGGGGTGACGGGCACCTCGGTTCTCGCGGGCACCGCGTGGCTGGCGCTGTTCTGCATGTGGATCGGTGCGATGGTGACCGACTTCCTTCTGGACCAGCGCAGCATGACACCTGCCACAGCCTGCTAAGCGCGCTCTTGCGCTTGCGAATAGCGCGTCCCGAGAGTCTCGGGGCGCCTACGCGCCTTCCTGCCGAAGCGCGAAGCTGCGCGAATCCTCACCTTACGGCACCCGTAAAAAAGCGTTAGATATTTCAGGGAAGAACCGCCGTGGAACTCGCGAAACGCCAGTTCTCGGCGCTGCATTTAGCAAGCACCACAGCTGCCGTACGAAATACCTTGCAAAAAATCGCTTTCGGGGAAAATCGTGATCGCTGTCATGTCTTATGACACTGGGCGCAACGGATTTATCTGAGCATAGGTGGAATATGAAAGCCTGCGCATGAAAACCACTGCACCGCCCTCACCCTCATCCGACCCCCCGCCCCGGTCCCGACTCACCGATCCGGTGCGCCTTCGGGCATTACGCGAGACCGGACTGCTGGAGAGCGCTCCCGCGGACATCTTCGCGCGTGCGACGCGTCTCGCGACGCGGGTGACCGGCGTGCCTATCTCGCTGGTTTCGATCGTCGACGAGAACCGTCAGGTCTTCGTGGCGCAAAGCGGGCTGGATCGCCTCGACGCCCATTCTCCATCGGAGACGCCGCTCACCCATTCCTTTTGCCGCTATGTCGTGGAAACCGATGCGCCGCTGCGTGTGTCCGACGCGCGCGAGGATGCGGTGCTGGGCGAGAATGGCGCGGTGCGCGATCTGGGCGTGATCGCCTATCTCGGTGTGCCGTTGCGCACGATCGAGGGGCAACCGCTCGGCGCGTTCTGCCTGATCGACCGCGAGGCGCGGCAATGGACCGAGGAAGAGTACGAAGCTCTGTCCGACATCGCCGCGGGCGTCGAGGCGGAAATCCGGCTACGCCAACAGATCAACGTCGCCCACCGCGAGGAAAACCGCTACCGCGCCATTCTCGATCAGATGCCGGTCGGCGTGGGCGTGGCCGAGCTGGGCACCGGGCGGCTCCTCGATCTGAACGCGACCGCGATCGAGATGTTCGGCGTGAAGAACGGCGAGGTGGGCAAGCAACTCGCCTTCGACGCTTATACGCCGGAAGGCCGCAAGCTCAGCCTCAGCGAATTTCCGATCGTGCGCGCCGCACGCCACGGCGAAAAGATCAACCATATGGAGCTGCGCTGCGTGCGCCGCGACGGAAGCGAAAGCAACCTGCTGATCTCGGCGCAACCGATCGAGAGCGATCCGCCGGTGGCCGTGGCAACCGCCCTCGACATTTCCGAACTGAACGAGGCGCGCGAACGTGCGGCCGACATTGACCGGCGTCTCGCGAATTTCCACGAAATCACCTCCGACGCGATCATCGAGATCGACCGCGACGACAATATCCGCTTCGCCAATTCTGTCATGCGCGCACGCATCCGTGCCGCTGTCGGGGCCGCGACCGAGTCGCAGGCGATCGGGCGATCGCTCTGGGAAACCGTGCCGCATCTGCGCGAGAGCAAACTGGCGGAGGCACTGGCAGAAGCCCGGCGCACAGGCACGCCGACCGTCGCCGATCAGATCGGGCGCGACGGGCGCATTCTGGAAGCTCGCATCTATCCCGAGAGCGGCGCGATCCTCGCCTATCTGCGCGACGTGACAGAGGAGCGCCAGCTCGCGCAGGCACGCGACACGCTGACGCGCGAGCTCAATCACCGGGTCAAGAACGCTTTCGCGATGATGTCGGGGCTGGTCGGCATGACCGCCCGCCACGCGACGACGCCGGACGAGATGGCGCGGGGCCTGCGCGAACGGATCGGCGCGCTCGCCCGCGCCCATGAGCTGATCAATCCGACCGCCACACCCGAGCGCGATTTCCGCGGCATGGTCGAACTGCGCGAATTGTTGCTGGGCGTGCTTTCGCCCTACACCAATCTCGACGATCCACGGCTGACCCTCGACGGTCCCGCCCTCGCGCTGAACCATGCGGGGTCCACCAACCTCGCGCTGGTAATCCACGAACTGGCCACTAACGCTGTGAAATACGGCGCACTTTCGCACGATGCGGGGCGTCTGGAGCTGACGTGGCGCGAGATCTCCGGCCAGCTCGAGCTTGATTGGCGGGAAAGCGGCCACCCCGGGAAACTGGTGCCATCAAGCAACAGCGGCTTCGGGTCGCGCTTGATAGACCTGACGATTCAGGGCCAATTGCGGGGAACCTATGGAACCGAATGGGTTCCCGACGGGTTCCAAGCTCGCATGACCGTGCCAATGGACCTGATAAAAGGGTAGTATAGCCCATGCTACAGAGCAGTATTTCTTGCCTCGAGGGCAGCAATGTCCTCGTCGTCGAAGATGAATTATTCATCGCCTATGACATCGCCTTCTCGGTCGAGGAAGCAGGCGGTCAGGTTGCGGGACCGTTCGCGACCCTGGCACGTGCGCGTGCGGCGCTTACGGATGACTCGGTCTCCGTAGATGGCGCGATCCTCGACATGAACCTGCTGGACGGATCGGCGGAAGCCCTGATCGTCGAGCTGTGGAAGCGCGAAGTGCCCCTGGTGGTGAACACGGCCGAGCAGCTGCCGCTTGCCTTCCAATCGATCATGCCGGAAATCCCGGTCTTCTCGAAGCCGACGAACCCGTGGGAACTGGCCGAGGCGTTGGGACGCCAGCTGCGCAACTGAGGTTGGCTGTCGCGCAGTTCCGACCTCCCCTGCCCGCCTCAAAGCGGCATCTTGTATTCCTTGGCGATCGCCCAGATCTCGGCATTGATTGCTTGCATTTCGGCAAGCGCGGCTTCCAGTTCGGTAAGCGTCGCGCTGTCCAGAACGCTTTCCTCTCCAATCCGCAGACTGGTCTTGCGATCCGCGATACGCATCTGGATCGCGCGCACCGGTCCTCCGCCCTCGTCGAAAGCGTAGAGGCAATGGTTGAAGTGATTGCGCAGCCCCGACACTTTCTTCATCCGTGCCGACACCGCCAGCACCCGTTCGCAGGCCCGCGGCGCGCAGGGACAGTCGTCGCGCTTGGCCAGCCGATCCACGAGATCGAGCCGCGCACGCGTGGTGTTCAATGTCAGATGGATGATGGTCGCGACGCTCTTGTCGGTCCCGGCGAGCCCGGCGATCAGATGGATCAAGAGGCTCTCGGTATTGGTCCAGGCATAATTGATGCGTCCGATCAGCATCAGGAACCGATCGAAATCCGGCGGGCGCACCTCCGCGGGCGCGGGCGGGTCCTTAGGCACCTCGGATACGGTGATACCAGATCGCCGCCTCGGTGCGGTTGGTGACGCCTAGCTTCCCGATGATGCGGTGGATATGCAGCTTAACCGTATGTTCGGACAGGTTCAGCTTGCCCGCGATGATCTTGTTCGGCTGGCCCGAGGCGAGCATCTCCAGAACCTCGGTTTCGCGCGGCGTCAGCCCCGACAGGCAGATTGCATTGGCAGACTCCGTCGCGGTGGCGCCGTTCAGCATCGGCATCGGCAGCTCTGACGGACGGCAGTGCAGAAGCGCGGGCGGGATGTAGTGCCCCCCCGAGACGATCATCCGCAGGATCAGAAGCCAAGTCGTCAGATTCACGTTCATCGGCAGCAGACTGATGTGATGCGTCAGTATCGCAGAGCCGTGGCGCGCCATCAGATCCTGCGCGTACGCCTCGTCCTCGATCGCGATGATCAGTTTCACGCGCGACAGGAACGGCTCGCGACGTTCCGCGAGCGCGACCAGACCATCGGCGTGATCCTCGTCCACGATCAGCGAACACAGCGTGCCGCGATGATCGATCCGTCCGTCGGACTGCAATTCCTCGAGCAGCGTCTCGAAATCGTTCAGACGCAGGCACGTCGCCGGCGTCACTTCGGCATCTACGGTTCGCAAAACGGTATCGGAAAAAACATGCGATGCGCCAAGAAAGCAGATCGCTGCGTCTTGTTTGCGGCAGGACGGCATCACGCGCGCCCCCGCAGGTTCACTCTTATGCAACGCATTCATGGTGGCCCCCTCGTCCTACCCTGAACTCAAATGTTCGGGCGACTAACCCCACGTCATATCGCCCGCATCCACCATATCACGGACCAGTGAGATCAGCGTTACCCGAAGTGTTTACCCAACGGTAAGGATTCTCTTACGCAACGTAAGTCTAAGCGAATCGCGTCCGGAATCACGGTTTTTCGCTCAACGCCGCTTGGGACGCGTCACAAGTGGTAGGTCGTGATCGAGTCGCCACTACACCTTGTTCAGCTTTGGGCATTTGCGACAACTTCGTGAAAATTTCTCCGATGGTCCGGGATTCCGCAGTCCACAGCGCGGAGCGCATGGGGAAACGGTTGATTTTCAGCCGGTTAAAACGGTGCACCGGCCGGCTAGACCCATTTGCTAGCTAGGTCCACCGGATCACGGGGCGCAGGATGTTGGTGTCGCAGCTGGGGGCTGTGACTCGTCTGTTTCCACATTCCGCCCGGAAAGGGTGACCCACCTGCGAATCGCTCGATTCGGGGATCGGGACCGGGGTGCCGAGCGGTTGGGGAAGCGGACATTCATCGGGGCGAAAGCCCTGCATAGCAATGGTCCGAACCATATCCGTTTTAGACAGAGTGACGGATCCCGGACCGATCAACTGGGAGAAATGAAATGGCGAACAATCGGCACAATTGGGTCCAAGGCGACTGGAAGAACCACATGGAGAACGACGACGATCACGACTCGGACTCGTCGGATAATCACTCGACGCCCGATCCGCAGCAGCAACAGCAGCATCAGAAAGCGGTTTCGGATTCGGATTCGCGTGCGAATGCCGATGCAGACTCGCGTGCGAATGCCGATGCGGATGCTTCCTCGGCGGCGCGTGCCTATGGTGAAGGCGGCGACGCGACCAACACCAACCGCCTCGACGACACGAACCACAACCGTGTCGATACCGACACGACGTCAAACTCGAAAGCGGTCAACAGCAACGACATCACGATCGATTTCCCGGATGAGGGCATCTTCGGCGAAGACAACGACTTCGCGGATATCGACGACTCGAGCGTGGGCGACATGGTCTTTGCCGATGGCGACATGACCTATACCTACGACTACGATCCGGGCGACGACATCAACCTCAGCGACATGCTCAACGGCATGGGCAATGACGTGATGATGGTCAACACGCAGGCCAACACGCTTAACGACAGCGACACGCTCAATGATCCCAAAGTCTCCAACGACGCGAATTTCCAGGTCGACGCCGTGATCAAGGACAATTCGGCGCATTCCGATGACGGAATCGACGCATCCTCCGAAGGCGGCAACGGGGCCGAGGATGTCGGTTCGTCGGGCGGCATGGCGCTCGCGGGTGGCGGTATCGCCCTCTCGGGCGGCGGCGTTTCGCTCGCAGCCTCGGAAACCGAGGGTGAAGGCGACGATGGCGGCGACGGTGGCGACGGCTTCGGTATGGGCCTCGGCATGGGCGGCGGCATGGCGGGTGCTGGAGCGGACGAAGGCGGCGCAATCGCAAACGCCGGCGACGGCGGCGCCGGCATGCCGATGATGATGAAGCATCACCATCCGCAGATGGGCGGCGACGGTGGCAATGCAAGCGCGACCGATTCCGGCCAGGCAATGGCTGATGCACGGGCGACCGGTACTGGTACTGGCTCCGGCACCGGTGACGGCGGGAACGGAGGCGCCGGCGGCGACGGTTACGGATGGTCTTCGACCGGTTCGCAAGCCTCGGGCGGCGGCTCCTGGGCGACCGGCGGCTATGCCGGCGGCGGTAACGGTGGCGGCGACGTCACCGCAGGCGGCGGCGGCAATGGCGGCAGCCTCGGCAACTGGGGTTCGGGCAATGGCGACGATGGTATCGTCACTGGCCAGTCCTATGCCGATGCGAGCGCGGCCATCGACACCACCGCGTTCAACCAGTCGATCGTGATGGGTGCCAACATCCTCGGCAATGCCGTGGATACCACCGTGGTCGGCGGCAACCTGTCGTCCTCCTATATCGGCGACGACGACGCATCGTAAGCAAACACGCGGCGTGCCTCCACGAGAGGCGCGCCGCATTCCGTTCGGGCCGTTTCGCATCGCATCACGCCCGGACCTTGCCCGCGGCGGAGTTCACCCCGCCGGATGCGATGAACCGACAGTCTGACGCCCCGCATCCAAGCGCGGGTTTTCAGCGTCATGAAGGGGGGAAGGAAGATGCTTGACCGGCAGACCGAAATCATCGCCCATTTCATCGGTGCCTTCAATCAGACGACCGAGACCAATGTCGCCCGACAGGAATACGATGCCTTTCGCGCGCTGCAGGCTTCCGCGCCCACGCCGGGGGATCTGCTCTCCGTCAATGTCAGCGTCAATTCGGATTACCTGCTCGAGGATTTCGATCCGTCGCTGCAGCTGAAGCTCCCGCTGGTGCCTCCGCCAGAGGCGCCGTGGCTTCCTTTCGTCGACGATTATCAGCTGCGCGACATCGCGCCGCCCGGATTGCCGTCCGGCCAGCTCGCAATCCCGCCCTATGATTTTCCGCCCGTTCCGGTACCGCTCCAGATGTTTCTCGGAATGGCGCCACCTTCCTCGGTGCTCCACATCACTTCGCAGATCAACACGCTGAGCGATCATGACGCGCTCTACGATAAGCCCTTCATGATGCCGGCAGAGCTGATGGACGAGTACGGCCCAGCGGCCACCTCGTCGAAGCTGATGGCATTGGCCGAATATGCAGATGCGCTGACGGTGAGTGCCGCACCCGTCGGCATGACCGTCGAAGCCCAGGCGGAGGCGCTGATGGCGCAGATCGACGCGCTCGATCCCGATTCCGTGCCCGACGGCGTGACGGCCGCGATGTTCCGCAGCGAGACGATCTTCGCCGCGCCGACCGACCCGGAAGAGGACGACGGTCTCGAGGAGGGCGCAACCGACCCGGAGGCCATGACCGAGCTGCAAAGCGAAAGCCTCGACGGTGAAGAGGCGGCGGCCTCCCTCCTGCCACCCGCGTTTTCGGGCGCGGTCGTGTTCGACGGGCAGCTCATGGACGAATTGCCCGAGACATTGAAACTTCGGCTGGAAGCACGCGACCCCTCGGACGACGAGTCGGAGGATACACCGCTCGACGCGGGTGTGATCGAGGTGGAGACCGACGGTATCGGCGGAGATGGCGAAGGGGCGGCCGGAACGGTCCAAGGCCCCGATATGCCCGTCGATCCCGCGGGCATGGCACTGGAAATCGCGCAGAGCCTCAGCACCGGCAACAACCTTCTGCTGAACCAGTCACAGGTGGTGCATGACTGGCTCGATGCGCCGGTGATCGCGGTCGGCGGATCGGTGACCTCGCTCTCGGTGATCTCGCAGGTGAACGTGCTGCGCGACGCGGATATGAAGCCCGGTCTCGGCCACCATGGCACAGGCAACAGCGCGGGCGGGCAAGGCTTGGGTAATGGTGACAGCGCCGACCCGCTCGCCTCGCTAGGCCACAACGTCGCGGTCTACACGCAAGAGGCCAATCCCGCGAACTTCCTTAACCTAGTGATGCCGCCCGGCGGCAGCCTGATCGCGATGACGGAAATTCGCGGTGACCTGATTGTCGACAACCACATGACGCAGGTGAACGCGGTCTCCGAAGGGGATCTGGTGAGCTTCGAATTCGGCTCCTATTCCGCCGAGATCGTGATGGGCGACAACTCGACCGTCAACCTGCAGCTTCTGCTGGAAGCGGGCGCGCAGTTCGACCTGATCATGATCGGCGGCAACATGTACGAGATCGCTCAGCTCGAGCAGATCAACGTATTGCTCGACGACGATCTGGTGATGAGCGGCGCGGGCGGCATCGGACACGGCGGCGTGGGCCATGTCTCGAGCGAGGATAACCTGCTGTGGAATGAGGCGCATCTGACCAAAGTGGGCATCGACACGCAGTTGGAGATGGACCCGCAATATCAGAACGTCCTCGACCAGCTGGCGGAGATTTACAGCGGCCTCGATCCGAACCCGGGCGAAGGCTATTCGATGCCGCCGGGCGCGGCCTACGACGCGGTCGAAGGGCTGCTGGGCGACGAGCTTTTGGGCGGCCAGATGGCACTGCGGGTACTCTATATCGAAGGAGACCTGATCGTTCGCGACAACCTCACCCAGATCAACATTCTCGAAGATGCCGACCTGATATCGGTCGACGGTCCGGGCGAATTCGACGTCGATGCGGGCGGCAACACGCTCGCCAACGTCTCGTCGCTGACTGTCGCGGGCGTCGACAGCACGATCATGGCCGCCGATGGCGTCTATTCCGACGCGGTGATCTGGCAGGCGGGGATGATGGACGATGGCAGCGGCGGTCCCCTCGGCCCGACGAGCCCCAGCGAAGGGGCGCTTGCCTCGGAGGCGGTGGCGTTCCTCGCGGACGGGATGATCGAGAACGCGCCGACTTACGACGATGACGAATTCCAGGTGCATCCGGGCTCCCACGGGGGAAGCGGGTCGCTCGATGCATTGCACACGGTTCTGGCCTGACGGAGGGGCGGAACTTCATTCACTAGGGGAACTTCGATGAAAGACAGGACTGACGACGCCGCCGGGGGGCAGGCGACCCGCCAAGATGGTCATGACGCGATGGCTCGGAACGTGGATCCGCCGCAGGCCGATCCGACAGACAAACGGCAGGCGCAAACCGCGACGGGCGACGGTCCCGGGGCGAAAGCGCGCGCCGACGAAACCGGTGCGGAGGGGACTGTCGAGACAGTCGCCGCCCGGACGGAGGGTGGTGCTGACGCCCGAAAGGAGGCGGGTCGTGTCCCCGCGCAAAATGCCTCCGGCTCCCCACCGGCGCCACCCTCCACCCCAGCCTTTCACAAGCGCCTCGGCCCGGTGGATTTCACCCGCACGCTGCATGACATGAAAAAGCGGCTGCGCGTGAACATGGCCTTCGTCGTGCTGATGACCTGCGCCACGAATATCCTGATCCTCGCGGTGCCGATCTACCTGTTCCAGATTTCCGATCGGGTCTTCACCTCGCGCTCGACCGACACGCTGGTGATGCTGACCATCGTGATTGCCGGGGCGATCGTCGTGCAGACGCTGCTCGACGCGGTACGTCGGCTGGTACTGATGCGCTCGGCGGTGGATGTGGCCGCGCGGCTCGGCGCACCGGTCCTGTCGGCTGCAGCGCAGGCTTCGCTGCATTCCAACGGGCGCGAATATCAGGTTCTGGGCGATCTCAACGCGCTGCGGAGCTTCCTTGTCTCCGGCACGCTGCTGTCCTTCCTGGACGTGCCCTTCGCGCCGATCTTCGTGCTTGCGGTCTTCCTGATCCACCCGCATCTCGGCACGATCGTGGTCGTGACCGCATTGATCCTTATGCTGTTTGCCTGGATCAACCAGAAGATCACTTCGGACGGCTTCAGCCGTGCCAATATCGCGCAGACCCGGGCGAACCTGCACCTGGAGTCGATGTCGCGCAACAGCCAGATCATCAACGCGATGGCGATGATCCCCGAAGCCGTGTCGATCTGGGGTCGCGATACCGCCGCCTCCCTGCGCGCGCAGACCGAGGCGCAGGATCGCAACGTCTTCACCGCCTCCGCGTCGCGGATGTTCCGCCTGTTCACCCAGATCGGGATGCTGGGCTGGGGCGCCTATCTCGCGCTCGATGGGCAGATCACGGGCGGCATGGTGATCGCCGCCTCGATCGTCGCGGGCCGTGCGCTCGCGCCGATCGAAGGCGCGATCGAGGGATGGAACTCCTTCCTGCTGGCACGCGGCGCCTATGATCGGGTCGGCCAGCTTCTGGCCTCCGCCAAGACCCGCAACGACAAGCTGCGCCTGCCCAAGGTGGAAGGACGGCTCGATATCGAGCGTCTCCTCTATGTTCCGCAAGGCACCAAGCATGTCGTGCTGAACGCGCTGACCTTCTCGCTCGCGCCCGGCGACCAACTGGCGATCATCGGCAATTCGGGTGCCGGCAAGACGACGCTCGGCAAGATGCTGGTGGGATCGGTGCTGCCGACCTCGGGAGCTGTGCGGCTCGACCTGATGGACATCCGCAATTGGGACCCGCGGCAATTCGGCGAAAGCATCGGCTATCTGCCGCAGGACGTGCAGCTCTTCCCGGGCACCATCAAGCAGAACATCGCCCGGATGCGGGAGGATGCGAGCGACGCCGCGATCCATCGCGCCGCCGCGCTCGCCGATGTGCACGAGATGATCGCCTCGCTGCCGCAGGGTTACGAGACGGTCGTCAGCTCCGACGGCTCGCCGCTATCGGGCGGACAGAAACAGCGGATCGGTCTGGCGCGCGCCTTCTTCGGCGATCCGAAGTTCGTGGTGCTGGACGAGCCGAACTCGAACCTAGACACGCAAGGCGACGCGGCCCTCGTGCGCGCGCTCGGTCATGCCAAGGCCAACGGGATCACGGTGGTCGTGGTCACGCAGAAACCCTCGCTGCTCAGCGCGGTCGACAAGATCATGCTGCTCAACGACGGCAATATCGCGATGTTCGGCTGGCGCGACCAGATGCTCGCAGAGCTGGAGCGGCGCAAGCAGGCCAAGGCCCAGCAGGTGCAGCAACAACGTGCAGCGGCGCAGAACGTCGCCGCGACCGCCCCGATGCAAGGAGCCCCGGCATGACACTCCTTCTGACCAACCCGCTCAACTCCCACGAGACCCCCGACTGGTCGACCGAGGTCCCGCGCAGCATCAAGACGCTGGTCATCGTCGGGCTGACGATCTTCGCGATGGCCTTTGGCGGCTTCGGCGTCTGGGCCTTCAGCGCCCCGCTCGCCGCCGCCGTCATGGCGCCGGGCTCTTTCGTGGCCACGGGCCGCAACAAGATGATCCAGCACCTCGAAGGCGGAATCATCAAGGAGATCAATGTCTCCGAGGGCGATTTCGTCACCGCGGGGCAACCGCTCCTGCGCCTCGACGAGACCTCGGCGCTCGCCAATGAACGCGCGCTATTCCTGCGCCGCGCGCGACTGGAATCGATGGAGGCCCGGATACAGGCCGAATATGACGGCTGGCGCGAACTGGTCTTCCCGAAATGGCTGCAGGACGCCCGGCGCGACGTGGAAATCGCCGCGATGATGGATTCCCAACGCCTCGCCTTTGATGTGACGAAAGCGAAAGTGCAAAGCGAGTTGGACCTGCTGGCGCGCAACATCGCCGCGATGGAGAGCCGTTCGGAAGGCTACCGCGCGCAGCTGATCGCCGCGGAGGCCCAGCGCGACCTGCTGGCCGAGGACCATGAGAGCAAGGCGAAACTCTTCGAGAGCGGGCTGATCCGGCGAACCGAGCTGAACGCGCTACTGCGCGCTCTGGCCGATGCGGAAGGGCAGATCGGCCGCCTCAAGGCGGAGATCGGCGAGAGCGAGGAGATGCGCGCGAAATACCAGGCGCAGACCAAGCAGACGATCGAGACCCACAAGCAGGCCGCGCTCGACGAGTTGGAGACCGTGCAGGCGGAACTCGATTCCGTACGCGAGCAAGAGCGCAAGGCGACCTCCATCCTGAAGCGCGTGGTGATCGAAAGCCCGGTTTCCGGTACCGTGGTGCGGCTGAACTATTCCGGCGCGGGCGGCGTGATCGAGGCGGGCAAGGTCATCGCCGAGATCCTGCCCTCGGAAGCCCCGCTCATCATCGAGACGATGATCGCGCGCACCGATATCGACGCGATCAAGGTCGGACAGGAAGCGTCGGTGCGGCTCTCGGCGCTCAACCAGCGCACGACGCCGATCCTGATTGGGGAGGTCTATTACATCTCCGCCGACGCGATCGTGGAGCGCTCGGGCGAACATCCCCGCGAGGTCTATATCGCCCGCATCCGCCTGCCCGCCTCGGAGCTGCGCCGGGTACCGGGCTTCGCGCCGATGCCCGGGATGCCGGTGGAAGTGATGATCCAGACCGCGTCGCGGACCTTCGCCCAATACATCGCGAAACCAGTGGTGGATTCGATGAACCGTGCTTTCCGCGAGCATTGAGAGGTCGATCCGACGGAAAACCGGCGTGAAGGCGTCGCTCTCGAGGGCGCGGCACCGTTCTCCTTCAGCCTAACGAATTCATGGGCTTACGCCACAGTTTAGACTCCTTCTAAATTCCTGAGTAAAATAATCGATCACGAAGGCGGGAAAATACCAGACTTCATTTGTCAGAGATCAATTTCCAGACTATCTCCTGACGATAGGAAGCGAAGACCGACTCGCGACCCATCACGGAGGTGCCCTCATGAAGGCCAGCCCTATCGAGAACGAAACCTGCAAATGCGCACTGCCGCTTGGCCAGTGCCGTCGCGGGTTCCGGGGCACTCTGGTCTCTGTCTGCCCGCTGGCCGGGAAGGACGGCTATGACGCGGACGAGCTGGAACTGCGCCTGCTGGAGCTTGGCTTCATCGAGGGCGCGTCGGTCCACATCCTTCACGAAGGTCCGTTCGGTCGCGATCCTATCGCGGTGCGCGTGAACGACACCACCGTCGCTCTGCGGCGTGCCGAGGCGATGGCCATCCTCGCGGAATGACGTCGGCTCCTGCCATAAACCAGCCCAAAGCCCCGCAGACCGATCCCGACGCCCAGCCGATCGAGGCCGCGCTGGTCGGTGCGCCGAATTGCGGCAAGACCGCGCTGTTCAACGCGATGACCGGTGCGACGCAGAAGGTTGGCAATTATTCCGGCGTGACCGTGGAGCGCAAAGTCGGCGTGGCGACCA
This sequence comes from Thioclava sp. F42-5, assembly GCF_002213195.1. Classification (NCBI taxonomy): domain Bacteria; kingdom Pseudomonadati; phylum Pseudomonadota; class Alphaproteobacteria; order Rhodobacterales; family Paracoccaceae; genus Thioclava; species Thioclava sp. F42-5. Next base: position 11,567 of record NZ_NBNZ01000004.1, on the reverse strand, counting down.
CGCCTGCGGGGCGCAAGTTCGCGCTGATCGACCTGCCCGGCACCCATAGCTTGCGCGCCCGTTCTCCGGACGAGGAAGTGACCCGCGACGTGCTGCTGGGCCAGCGCCCGGGAGAGCGCGTCCCCGACATGATCCTCGCGGTGGGCGATGCGACCAACCTGCGCGGCGCGCTGCGCCTGGTCTCGGAACTGAAGAAGATCGGCCTGCCGATCGTGATGATCCTCAACATGATCGACATCGCGCGCCATCGCGGCTTGCAGATCGACCATGTCGCGCTGAGCGAGGAACTGGGCATCCCGGTGATCCCGGCCACTGCCGTCCGCCGCGGCGGGCTCGACGAGTTGTGGTCCAAGGTGGATCCGATGCTGGAAGCCGGCCTCGACGACCCGCAACCCTCTAGCTGGGCGGTTCCGAGTACGCATGACATGCGGGTCTCGATGCGCGAGGCGGAACGGCTGGTGAAGACCCACGTCATCCGCCCGCCCGAGCCGGACACGATTTCCGCCAAGATCGACCGCGTGGTGCTGAACCCGATCGCGGGGCCGATCATCCTGCTGGCGATCCTCTTCGTGATGTTTCAGGCCGTCTTTTCCTGGGCCGCGCCCTTCATGGATGCGATCGACTGGGCGTTCAGTTCGCTGGGCGCGCTGGTGACGCAAGTGATGCCCGAAGGGCTGGTGCAAAGCTTCATCTCGGACGGTTTGATCGCGGGCATCGGCTCGGTCATCATCTTTCTTCCGCAGATCCTGTTCACCTTCCTCTTCATCCTGCTGCTGGAAGATTTCGGCTACATGGCGCGGGCGGCCTTCCTGATGGACCGGATCATGGGCCGCGCCGGGCTGAACGGGCGCGCTTTCATCCCGCTTCTGTCGAGCTTCGCCTGCGCGATCCCCGGCATCATGGCCGCGCGGGTGATCGACAATAAACGCGACCGGCTGACGACGATCCTCGTCGCGCCGCTGATGACCTGCTCGGCGCGCATTCCCGTCTACACGCTGATCATCGCCGCCTTCATCCCCAACACGAAAGTGCTCGGCGGGCTGAGCCTGCAGGGGCTGGTCATGTTCGGTCTTTATGCGGCTGGCGTGTTCTCGGTTCTCACAGTGGCCTTCGTCGCGCGGCATCTCTTCGCACGTGAAGAGCGCTCGGCGCCACTGATGCTCGACCTGCCCGACTACAAGATGCCGATCCTGCGCAATATTGCGCTGGGGCTCTACCAGCGCGCACGGGTCTTCCTGCGCCGGGCCGGCACGGTGATTTTCTGGGCGATGGTGGTGATCTGGTTCCTGTCGACCTTCCCGATGGCCCCCGAGGGCGCGACGCAACCGGCGATCAACTATTCCTTCGCCGCGATGATCGGCCACTTCGTCGCGCCGATCCTCGCGCCTTTGGGCTTCAACTGGCAGATCGCCGTGGCGCTGGTGCCGGGCATGGCCGCCCGCGAAGTCGCGGTCGCAGGGTTAGCCACGGTCTACGCGGTGGGCGGCGAGAACGGCCTGATCCACACGCTTACCGATCAGTGGAGCCTCGGCACCGCGCTGGCGTTGCTCGCATGGTATATCTTCGCACCGCAATGCATCTCCACGCTGGCGGTTATCCGGCGCGAGGCGGGTTCGGCGAAGTGGATGTGGGTCGCGGTGGTCTACATGTTCGCGCTGGCCTATCTCGCGGCTTTCGCGACCTACCAGATCTCGGCCCTCCTCGGCGCGGGCTGAGCCCTCGCGCACCCTTCAATCGATGGTGAGACGCGGTGAACGCTTTGCCGCCTTGAGTTTCGCGCGACGATCCGGAAGATGCCGCTCGACAGTCACGGGACAGAGAGCCTCCGCATGATCCATCGCCGCCTTGCCGCCCTCTTGGGCCTCGTCGCCCTGATGCTGCCGCAGGTGGCCGCCGCCCACATCACCGCGACCGGCTCGGGCGGTTTCACCGCAGGGTTCGAGCATCCGCTCTCGGGCTATGACCATTTCCTCGCGATGTTCGCGGTGGGCCTCTGGGGCGCGCAGATGGGTGGACGTCAGGTCTGGCAATTGCCGGTGACCTTCCCGCTGATCATGGTCGTAGGTGGCGTGATCGGCATTCTCGGCCTGCCGCTGCCCGGCATCGAGATCGGGATCGCGCTGTCGATCGTAGTTCTCGGCCTCGCCATCGCCACCGCATGGAAGCCCTACGAATGGATAGCGCTCGCGATCATCTCGGTCTTCGCGCTTTACCACGGTTACGCACATGGGGCAGAGCTGCCGATGGCCGCCGACCCGGCAGATTTCGCGATCGGCTTCGTGCTGGCGACCGGGATGATCCACGTGATCGGGGTCGGCGTGGGTCTCGTCCTCGACCCGATCCGGGGTGGTCAGCTCTCGCGCGGGCTGGGCGCGATCATCGCTGTGGTCGGGCTCGGCTTCCTTGCGCTGGCACTGGGTTACCTGCAATCTCAGCTCGGGTTCCTGCAAGGTGGGCTGAGCCTCTTTGGCCATTGACGTATCGCATAACCGTTCCGGCCTTAGCTGGCTGCGTCACCTCTGGGTGCTGGCCGGGCTGACCGCTCTGATCGTGCTGGCGCTGATCCCGCCTGCGGACCGCGGCGAGACCGGGGCGTGGCTGATACGCGACGCGCTCGCGATCGAGCGGCTGTTCCCGCTATTCGGCTTCGGGATCGCGCTGGCCTTGGTCGGGCGGCGCGCTGCACTGATCGCGGCGCTGCTCTGGGCCGTCGGGATCGCGCTCGGCTTCACCTTCCGCATCGAGCTGATGGCCACGTTGCAACAACTCCCCGGCGCGATCACGCATCACTTCCTGACCATGCCGATCTCGGCCATCGCCATCGGTGCCACGCTGGCGCTTGGGCGCTGGTCGCGGCCCGTGCTGATCGTGCCAGCGGGACTTGTTCTGGGGGTGATGTATGCGCTCTCGGTGAAATTGTCCGACCCGAGCTATGGCGGTGCGCCTTGGGTCTTCCTCGCCGGGATCGGCCTGGGCATCTGGCTGATCGGCGCGGTCTATCTGGTGCTGCGCAGCTGGCAGGCGCAATGGTTCGAGATAGCAGGCCGGATCGTCGGCAGCTGGCTGGTCGCGATCGGACTGCTTTACGGAGGCGTCGCACTGATGGGCGGCAAGCTGAAGCCGAAGAATGCAGATCCTTCGACCGCCGCCTCGGAGAACGCGCCCGCGGCAGAAACCGCAGTGCCCGAGGCCGATGCTTTCCCCAGCTTCGGCGCGCCGCCGCCCGCCGCCCCGCCCGGCAGCAAGAAACCGGATTTCCAACCATGATCCGCAGCACCGTTCTCACCCTCGCCGGTCTGATCGGGCTGCTGCCGGGGCTCGCGAACGCCCACCCGGAAGACGAAATCCTGATCCGTCTGCTTGTCGGCATGGAGAGCGGCAAAGTCACCCATATCGGCGAGAGTTGGACCTTCGATCCGACCGTGTCCGACTGGCTGATCCAGAGTTTCGACAAAAATGGCGACGGGGCCTTCACCGGAGACGAGCTGGCGCCGCTGCAAGACGCGGCGAAGCAGAATTCGGAAGGCTCGTTCTTCTACACCCGGTTCTGGAAAGGGGCCGAGCAACTGCCCGATCCCCAGATCTACGGCTTTCAGGCGACGGTGAAGGATGGGGCCGTCACGATGGCCTTCGCGCTCGCCCTGCCCCAAGCCGAGAACCCGAACGATCTGCGCATCGAGATGTATGACCCCGAGAACCTGACTGGACTGGTGCCGGTGAAATCGGACCCGGTGGTGATCCGCGGCTTGGCCGACGGCGCGACCTGCGTGCCGAACGTGTCGGTCAACCAACCCGATGTGCATGGCGGGCCGGACAATATCCCGATCGCGCTGACGCTGGCTTGCAGCGGGTGAACTTGGAGGGGGCGCTGCCCCCGCGCTGATGGCCCTTCGCTTGCGCTTCGGGCGTTCGGCGGGGCGTCCTTCCACTGGAAGGCCGCTGATCCCGCCTCACCCCCCGGGATATTTCCACCAAGAGGAAGAGGCTAGTCGGCCTTTAATTTCGGAGCAGGTTTTGGTTCCGCCAAGGGCGTGTCCGAAAAACGGATCGGCGTGCGGATGCCGGGGATACCCTCGGCCTCGACCCGCATTCCGCGCGCCTCCACCTGCGGATCGGCGAAGACCTGATCGACGGAGTTGATCGGGCCCGCGGGGACCGTCGCCTTTTCGAGCGCCGCGAGCAGGTCGGCACGCGGCCATTGCGCGAGCGCTGGCAGAAGCGTTTCGCGCATCGCCGCGCGATTGGCGACGCGCGCCTCGTTCGTGGCGAAGTCAGGATTGGCTGCGAGGTCGAGGCCCAGCACCTCGCAAAGCCGCCGGAACTGCCCGTCATTACCGACCGCGAGGATCAGATCGCCATCCTTGGCACTGACGACCTCGTAGGGCGCGATGTTTGGATGCGCATTGCCCAGACGCTGCGGCGCATTGCCGGTCGCGAGAAAGTTCATCCCCTGATTGGCGAGCACGCCCACCGCGCAATCCAGAAGCGCCATGTCGACCAACTGCCCGCGCCCGGTGCGCGCCCGTGCGGCCAGCGCCGCCTGAATGCCGATCACCGCGTAAAGCCCGGTGAAGATGTCCGCGAAGGCAACGCCCACCTTTTGCGGCTGGCCTTGCGGGTCGCCGGTCAGGTCCATCCAGCCAGCCATGCCCTGGATCAGGAAGTCATAGCCCGCACGGCTCGCGTAAGGGCCGTCCTGCCCGAAACCGGTGATCGAGCAATAGACGAGACGCGGATTGATCGCGGAAAGGCTCTCGTAATCGAGGCCGTATTTCTTCAGCCCACCGAGCTTGAAGTTCTCGATCACCACATCCGCGTCCTTGACCAGATCGCGCACGATCTTCTGGCCTTGCTCGGTACGGAAATCGGCGACGACCGAAATCTTCCCGCGATTGGTGGCGTGGAAATAGGCGGCCGAGCGACCCTCCGGCCCGTCGCCTTCGCGCGCGATGAAGGGCGGGCCCCAGCGGCGGGTATCGTCGCCCTCGGGCGCTTCGACCTTGATCACTTCCGCGCCAAGATCGGCCAGCACCTGACCGGCCCAGGGACCGGCCAGAATCCGCGCCAGTTCGACGACTTTCACACCTTCCAGCGGGGCCATCAGAAGAAGGCCTGCAGGCCCGTCTGCGCACGACCCAGGATCAGCGCGTGCACGTCATGGGTGCCCTCGTAGGTGTTCACCGTCTCGAGGTTGACCATGTGGCGGATCACCTGAAACTCGCCCGAAATGCCGTTGCCGCCATGCATGTCGCGGGCCATCCGCGCGATGTCCAGCGCCTTGCCGCAATTGTTGCGCTTGATGAGCGAGATCATCTCGGGGGCGGCATCGGCTGCGTCCATCAGGCGGCCCACTTGCAGCGCGGCGTGCAGGCCCAGCGTGATTTCGGTCTGCATGTCTGCGAGCTTCTTCTGGAACAGTTGCGTCTGCGCGAGAGGCTTGTTGAACTGTTTGCGATCGAGGCCGTATTGGCGCGCGGCGTGCCAGCAGAACTCGGCCGAGCCCATCACGCCCCAGGCGATACCGTAGCGCGCACGGTTGAGGCAGCCGAACGGACCTTTCAGCCCCTCGACATGCGGCAGCAGCGCGTCTTCCCCGACCTCGACGCCGTCCATGACGATCTCGCCGGTGATCGACGCGCGAAGCGACAGCTTCTGCCCGACCTTCGGCGCGCTCAGCCCCTTCATGCCCTTCTCCAGCACGAAGCCGCGGATCTTGCCGCCATGGGCTTCGGACTTCGCCCAGACGACGAAGACATCCGCGATCGGCGAGTTGGTGATCCACATTTTCGAGCCGGTGAGGCGGTAGCCACCGTCGGTCTTCTCGGCGCGGGTCTTCATGCCCGCCGGGTCCGAGCCCGCATCGGGTTCGGTCAGGCCGAAACAGCCGATCCACTCGCCCGAGGCCAGCTTCGGCAGATATTTCTGCCGCTGTTCCTCCGAGCCATAGGCGTAGATCGGATACATCACGAGGCTCGATTGCACCGACATCATCGAGCGGTAGCCGCTATCGACGCGCTCGATCTCGCGCGCGATCAGGCCGTAGGACACGTAGCCCGCGCCGATCCCGCCATATTCCTCGGGGATGGTCGCGCCCAAGAGGCCCATCTCGCCCATCTCGCGGAAGATCGCGGTGTCGGTGGTCTCGTTCTCGAAGGCCTCGATCACGCGCGGTTGCAGCTTGTCCTGCGCATAGGCGCGGGCCGCATCGCGCAGCATCCGCTCCTCTTCGCTCAGCTGGGTTTCCAGACGCAGCGCGTCGTCCCAGGTGAACTTGCCCAGATCGGGGGCATCCTTGGCTTTGAGCGTGGGGCGGTCGGTCATGGCGGTCCTCGGGATCTGTCTTTCGTTGCGTCGAACTCTAGGCATCGTGCCGCGCGGCGCAAACGATTAAATTTGCGAAGATGATGAGTTTTGCGCATGATCCAGCAAGACACAGCGGAGCACCCTCGCGACCATGCGCAAAAGCTACACTCCTACGATCAACGAGCTGCAGGCCTTCGCAGCTTGCGCGCGCTTCGGCACGACGACGCGGGCGGCAGCGGAGTTGAACCTGACGCAATCGGCGGTGTCGCGCTCGCTCGGGACGTTGGAGGAACGGCTGGGCGTGGCCCTGTTCGACCGGGTGCGCAAGCGGCTGTCTCTGTCGCCGGCAGGTCAGGTTTTCCTTGCGCAGGCAGAAGAAATCCTTGGTCAGATCGACCGGGCCGCGATGGGGGCGATGGCCTTCGGCGGCGCGCGCGCGGTGCTGCGCATGGCCGTGCTGCCGAGCTTTGCGCGGTCGTGGCTGATTCCGCGATTGGCCGGGTTCGAGGCCGCGCAGCCGGAGGTGAGCCTCGATCTCAGTGCGCGACTGCTGCCGGTGGATTTCGCGCGGGAGCCATTCGACCTGGCAATCATGCGCTCCAGGCATGAACAGGCGGGGGCCGAGGTCGAAAATCTCGTTGCGGAGGAATTGATCGTCGTGGCCGCGCCGCACCTGATGACGGGGCGCGCGGAATTGGAGGACGACGCGCTGCTGGCGCTGCCCCTCTTGCAGCAGTCGACGCGCCCGACGCTCTGGCTCGACTGGTTCCGCGAGAGCGGGCGCGACGCGCGGCATATCCTCCGCGGCGCGCGGTTCGATCATTTCGACATGATCCTCGATGCGGCGAGCGCGGGCATGGGGCTGGGGCTGGTGCCCGCGATCATCGCGCAAGGGGCGCTGGCCTCGGGGCGGCTGGTGCAGGCGACGCCGCGCCGGTTTGCCACCGGTGAGAATTACGCGCTGATCCTGCCCGAGCGCGCGCGGGAGGCGCCGCATGTCAGCGCCTTCCGCGATTGGTTGCGGGCCGAGATCGGCGCTTAGTCGAAGACGATGACCTGCCGGATCGCCTCGCCCGCGGCGAGCCGCTCGAAACCTTCGTTGATGTCTTCGAGCTTTAGGCGATGGGTCATCAGGTCCGGGATCGGCAGTTGCCCTTGCACCATCATCTGCGCGAAACGCGGGATGTCGCGGACCGGCACGCAGGAGCCCATGTAGGACCCCTTCAGCGCATGTTCGTTCGCCGTCAGCGACACGGCCGGGATCGTGAACTCCGCCTTCGGGTTCGGCAGGCCCGCCGTGACGGTCGTGCCGCCACGCCGGGTGATGGCATAGGCGAATTGCAGCGCCGGAGCCGCGCCAGCCAGCTCCACCGCGAGATCGACGCCGCCGCCGGTAAGGTCGCGCAGTTTCTGCACCGCGCCTTCCTCGGTCGGGTCGATGGCATGGGTCGCGCCAAGCTTGAGAGCGAGGTCGCGTTTGTCCTTGGCCAAATCGACCGCGACCAGTGTGCGCGCGCCTGCCGCGACCGCGCCAAGAAGCCCCGCGAGGCCGACGCCGCCAAGGCCGATGATCGCGCAGCTTTGCCCGGTCTTCAGCCCGCCCGAATTCAGCACCGCGCCGACGCCGGTCAGCACCGCGCAGCCCAGCAGCGCGGCTTGGTCGAGGGGGATCGATTTGTCGATCTTCACGCAGGACGCCTCGGAGACGACTGCGTAATCCGAGAAGGCCGACACGCCGATATGGTGGTTCACTTGCTCGCCCGCGACCGAGATGCGTTTCGATCCGGTGATCAGGCTACCCTTACCCGCCGCGACCGCGGCCGGCTCGCAAAGCGCGGGCCGCCCCTCGGCGCAGGGCACGCAATGGCCACAGGACGGCGCGAAGACGAGGACCACGTGATCGCCGGGCGCGAAGCGCGTGACATGGGGACCGACGGCCTCGACAACGCCCGCCGCCTCGTGACCCAGCGCCACAGGCATGTCGCGCGGGCGGTCGCCGTTGATGACGGAGAGGTCCGAGTGGCACAGACCCGCCGCGGACATCTTGATCAGCAACTCGCCCGGGCCGGGATCGTCCAGCTCTGCCTCGACGATCTCCAGCGGCTGGCTGTCGGTATAGGGGCGCGCCTTGCCCATCTCGCGCAAAAGTGCGATCCGCGTTTTCATTCTTGCTCCTCCCCAAATCGATTTGGCGCAGATTGGGAAAGATCGGCGGAAGTGTCCATGCCTCTTTGACGATGCGTCACACGGTGACGGTGAAGGGAGCGTCCAGCGGATGTTCTTCGAGGTTCGCGGTTTCGCCAATCCGGTCCACCACGGCGAAGAGACCGGGCGCTGCGAGCGGCGTCAGTACACCGTGCCACGTCCCGCGATGGAGGTTGATGCCCTGCGCGCCGTCGGTCAGGAAAGCACGCGGCGTGCCGGGCTTGCCGCCTGCGTCCGGTGCCACGATCACGAGGAACGGGTCCGCGCTCATCGGGAGGAAGGCCTGCGAGCCTTCGGGGTGCCGCTCCAGCAGGTCACAAAGATAGGGCAGCGTTCGCGGCTCCGCCTTGAAGATCGAGAGTCCGGCGCGCCCGCCGGACTCCGCCCCGAAATCAAGCTGTGCGCGATCATGGTAGCGCCCGCAGAGCCCGGCATTGATAAGCTTGTCGGGCGCGCCGGACGCCTCGAGCACATCTCCGAACGGGGCAAACGCCTCGGGTGTCAGCGGTTCGGCCTTGATCTGCATGGCGCCTCCGGGTTCGGGCGGAAGAAAGGGGGCGCTGCCCCCTCACCCCCGGGATATTTCGACCAAGCCGAAAGGGTCAGCTCGAGATGGGCGAGCCGAGCTTCGGGTGGCGGTTCACGTCCTTGTAGAGCAGGTAGCGGAACGGACGGCGACCGGCGGCGTAGCAGGCCTGCGGGCAGAAGCTCCGCAGCCACATGAAGTCTCCCTCCTCGACCTCGATCCAGTCCTGGTTCAGCAGGTAGACTCCGCGGCCCTGCAGCACGTAGATGCCGTGCTCCATGACGTGGGTTTCCGCGAAGGGGATGGTGCCGCCCGGCATGAAGGTCACGATATTGACATGCATGTCGTGGCGCAGATCGTTCGGATCGACGAAGCGCGAGGTCGACCAGTAGCCCGAGGTGTTGGGCATCTCGAGCGGCGGCTTGTCCTGATCGGCGGTGACGAAGCTTTCCGGCGCGTCGATGCCGGGCACACGCTCGTAGCGTTTTCGGATCCAGACGAAGGTGCCGGGCGTGTCCTGATCGTTCGCGACCGACCATTGCGTGCCCGGCGCGAGATAGGCGTAGCCGCCGGCGTCCAGTTCGTGGCCAACGCCTTCGATCACGAGGCGGATGTGGCCAGCGAGCACGAAGATCACGCCCTGGCCCTCGGGATCGGGTTCGGGATTGTCCGAACCGCCGCCCGGCGCGACTTCGACGATCAGCTGCGCGAAGGTCTCGGCAAAGCCCGACAGCGGCCGCGCGAGCACCCAGGCGCGGGTGTTTTCCCAGCCCGGCATCAGCGAGATGGTGATGTCGGAGAGCACACCGCGCGGGATCACGGCGTAGGAGGTGTTGAATTGCGCGCGCTCGCGGGCGCGCTGGTTCTGATCGGGCAAACCGCCCGTCGGGGCGTAATAGGTGTATTCCATCAAAGGTCCATGGCGTTCAGGCGATGCCACGCGATCCGCTCGACCTGTTTGCAGGCCTCACGGAATTCCGTCTCGCGGCCCTGGTCAAGCCGGCGGCGGAAGGCGTGGAGGATTGACGCCTTGGTATTGTCTTTTACGGCGATGATGAAGGGGAAACCGAATTTTTCGGTATAGGCGGCGTTGAGCGCCTCGAACGTGGCGCGTTCCTCGTCGGTCAGCGCGTCGAGCCCGGCGCTCGCCTGTTCCGAGGTGCTTTCTGCGGTTAGACGTTTGGCCTGGGCGAGTTTTCCCGCGAGATCCGGGTGCGCGGTCAGCACGCCGAGACGCTCCGCCTCCGAAGCAGAGCGGAAGATGCGGACAAGCGCCGAGGCCATCCCTTCATGGCTGTCATGGGCCGGGCCCAGCTCCAGCTCGAAGGCTCGCTCGGCGATCCAGGGCGAATGTTCGTATATGCCGCCGAAGACTTCGACGAAACGGTCGCGGCTCATCTGGCTCGGGCGTTCGCGGCGCGTGTGGGGGTGGGTCGCGGCCCAATGCGCGGCGATCTCTCCACGGGTCGCGAACCAGACGCCCTCATGCGACAGCGCGTAATCGAGGAAGCGCTTCAGCCCCGCAACTTTTCCCGGCCGCCCGATCAGGCGGTTATGCAGGCCCACCGAGAACATCTTCGGCGCGCCGTCCATCCCTTCGGCATAGAGCGTGTCGAAACTGTCCCTGAGGTACTGGAAGAACTGCTCGCCCTCGATATAGCCGGGCGCCGTGGCAAAGCGCATATCGTTGGCTTCCAACGTGTAGGGGATCACGAGTTGGTCCCGCGCGCCCACTTCCAGCCAATAGGGCAGGTCGTCGTCATAAGTGTCGGAGATCCAGTCGAAGCCACCCTCTTCTGCGGTCAGCCGCACCGTGTTGGCCGAACAGCGCCCGGTATACCATCCGCGCGGACGCTCTCCGACGACCTCGGTATGCAGGCGGATAGCCTCGGCGATCTGGCGGCGTTCTTCGTCTTCCGCCATATCTTTGTGCTCGACCCATTTCAGGCCGTGCGAGGCGATCTCCCAGCCCGCTTCCTTCATCGCAGCGACCTGTTCCGGCGCGCGCGCCAGCGCGGTCGCGACCCCGTAGATCGTGAGTGGTACGTTCAGCCTGGTGAACAACCGGTGCAGCCGCCAGAAGCCTGCGCGCGCACCGTATTCGTAGATCGACTCCATGTTCCAGTGTCGCTGGCCGGGCCATTGCGCGGCGCCTGCGATATCGGACAGGAACGCCTCCGACGCCGCATCGCCGTGCAGGATATTGTTCTCGCCGCCCTCCTCGAAGTTGAGCACCATCGAGATCGCTACGCGCGCCTTTCCCGGCCATTGCGGATCTGGGGGCGTGCGGCCGTAGCCGCGCAGGTCGCGAGGGTAGCGGGTCATCGAATGGCTCCTGTCTTCGGGTCGAACCGGGACAAGAAAGAGCAAAATACGCGAAAGGGAAAGGGGGGCTGACCCGTCGCCGCAGGTCAGACCGCCGCGATGGTGGCCTCGACCGCCTTTTTCCACGCGGCGTAGCGGGCTTCGCGTGTGGCCTCGTCCATCTGCGGGGCGAAGTTGCGATCGAGCGCCCAGCCTTTGGCGAACTCTT